>NZ_JBBIFZ010000005.1:0-250883 GCF_037572755.1 Yoonia sp. 2307UL14-13
GCTGCCCGCAGGCACCGAAATGGTGATGCCGGGCGACAACCTGAAGTTCAACGTCGAACTGATCGCGCCGATCGCGATGGAAGACGGCCTGCGCTTCGCCATCCGTGAAGGTGGCCGGACTGTCGGTGCGGGCGTGGTGTCCAAAATCGTCGAGTAATCACGGGGCGGCTTGCGGTCATTGACCGCAAACGCACCGCGCGGGTGGGACGGGCCTTTCTGCGAAAGCCCCTGAGAACCCGCACCCTCTCCGATCTGGGTGCCAGTGAGTGGCAGGCGTTTGCGCAGCAAATGCCGAGAACTCACTCGGTAGCCCTTCCCGGCGAGTGGGTTGCACCTACCCTACGTAGGGTGGGTAGAACCCACCAAACCGCGAAACAGACAAAGGCCGCTCCTTATAGGGGCGGCCTTTTGCGTGCGAGGCATGCCCCGATAGCCCGTAACGTTTACGCATCAGAACTAAGGGCAGTGCCCGACCGCGGGCGTCGCGCTGAAAGCGCCCGCCCAGGGGGGCGGTCGGGCGCTGCCCGGTGGTGCCCACCGGGCGGGAGGTCTACTGTCTGTTCTTTGAGACTTTCAGGACGATGCTCTTTTGCGGCAAAGTTCTGCTTAAATACACGGTTTGTTCATTTGGAGTTTCTAAAATGCGCATTATGTATATTGACGTTAAAATGTACATAATGTACAAAATTGGCAGCTGCTCGGTTGGGGCCTAGATGGGTCCAACCAAGGACGCCTTCAGCTAGATGGAAAGAGAGATGCAAGGAGCTACAAAAACGCCCATCAAATACTCTGCGACTGAGGCGCGCGCTAAAATATCGGATATTCTTGATGCTGCATATTTTGGTGAGCGGGTAGTAATCACCAAGCGAGACAGAAAAGTCGCCGTCGTATCGATGGAGTTTCTGGATCGCGTGGACAAGCTACTAGAAGCAGAGGCAGAACTCGAAGCCGAGGCAGCGAAAGCAGCCTTGAGTGAGTTTCAACAAAAGGGAGGAAAGACGATGGATGAACTAGAAAGAGAGCTAGACGTGGACTAGCCGACGCAATGATCGGAGGAGCAGTTGCAAAAAGAAGTCATAGTCGCGCCCAATGCTGAGCGCGAACTAAAGAAGATAAACAAATCTGACCGTACGAAAATTTGGGCTGACCTCAAAAAATGGCGATCAGGCGAGTTAAAGCTAGATGTCGAGAAGATCAAATCGGCACCTGATTTCTATCGTCTACGTATCGGTAGCTACCGACTGGTTTACTACCCGCTTTCATCAGAGCGGGTAGTTTTGCTTTTGATAAGAGATCGTAAGAATGCCTATCGCGGCGTAGGTGATCTGCATGAGAAGCTCGATACGGCTCTCCGAAAACTAAGAATCGCCTAACCGGGAATTCATCTACTTAAACTGCTACATTCCGTAGCAGACAGCCGATGATCCCCCTTTACACCCCCTTCGACTCCCCCTATACGCCGCTCATCCAAGCCAAGGGTGCGCCATGCGCGCCCTTTATACGTTAGACCAAAGACGCGATGAGGGTGCCGGATGAGCCGGTATCGTCCAATCCGATCTTCACCCCAGTATAAGGGGATGACATATGGCCGTTCAAAGCCAGAACATCCGTATCCGCCTGAAGGCGTTTGATTACCGGGTGCTTGATGCAAGCACACAGGAAATCGTCAGCACAGCCAAGCGCACAGGCGCTTCTGTTCGTGGTCCGATCCCGCTTCCGAACAAGATCGAAAAGTTCACCGTTCTGCGTGGTCCCCACGTGGACAAGAAATCCCGCGATCAGTTCGAGATCCGCACGCATAAGCGCCTTCTTGATATCGTGGACCCGACACCGCAGACCGTGGACGCGCTGATGAAGCTCGACCTGGCCGCCGGTGTTGACGTTCAGATTTCCGTATAAGGAGTAGACATCATGCTCCGTACCGGACTTATCGCAAAGAAAGTCGGGATGACCCGGCTGTTCATGGAAGACGGCAAGCAGATCCCTGTCACCGTTCTTTCGCTTGAAAAACTGCAGGTTGTCGCACAGCGCACCGCTGACAAGGACGGCTATGTCGCCGTTCAGCTGGGCGCGGGTGAGGCGAAGGCCAAGCGTACCTCCAAGGCGATGCGCGGTCATTTTGCCGCCGCCAAGGTCGAGCCCAAGCGCAAGGTGGCTGAATTCCGCGTGGCCCCTGAGAACCTGATCAAAGTCGGCGAAGAAATCCTCGCCAATCATTACTTTGAAGGTCAGTATGTGGACGTGTCGGGCACATCCATCGGTAAAGGTTTTGCCGGTGCGATGAAGCGGCACAACTTTGGTGGTCTGCGCGCCTCGCACGGTGTGTCGATTTCGCACCGTTCGCATGGTTCCACCGGTCAGTGTCAGGACCCCGGCAAGGTGTTCAAAGGCAAGAAGATGGCCGGGCATATGGGTGCGGCGAAAGTCACCACCCAGAACCTGCAAGTCGTCAAAACCGACACCGACCGTGGTGTGATCATGGTCAAGGGTGCTGTTCCCGGATCGAAAGGTGGCTGGGTCACGATCAAGGACGCGGTCAAAAAGCCGACACCTGAAAACGTAATCTACCCCGCCGGTCTGAAATCCATGAAGGAAGAAGCCGAGCGTCTGGCCGAAGAAGCCGCCGCCGCAGCCGCCGCTGAAGAGGAAGCCGCCGCAAAGGCCGCTGCCGAGGCGGAACAGGCCGCACTCGAGGCTGCCGAGGCCGAAGAAGCCACCAATGAAGAAGGAGGCGAGAACAATGAAGGCTGATGCCATCAAACTTGACGGCGGCAAAGCCGGTTCCGTCGATCTGAGCGACGACATCTTTGGTCTGGAGCCCCGCAAGGACATCCTGCACCGCGTCGTCCGCTGGCAGCGCAACAAGGCCATGGCTGGTACGCATGACGTGCTGGGCCGGTCCGAAGTGTCGTATTCAACCAAGAAGATCTATCGCCAAAAGGGCACCGGTGGCGCACGTCACGGGTCGCGCGGTGCGCCGATCTTCCGGTCGGGTGGTATCTACAAAGGTCCGACGCCTCGCAGCCACGCCCATGACCTGCCGAAGAAATTCCGCAAGCTGGGACTAAAGCACGCCTTATCCGCGAAAGTCGCAGCGGGTGAGTTGGTTGTCGTGGACAGCATCGATGTGAAAGACGCCAAAACCGGCGCACTGGCCAAACAGGTCGGCGCATTGGGGTGGAAGCGCGCGCTGGTCATCGATGGGGCCGAAGTGAACGAAAACTTCAAGAAGGCCGCCCAAAACATCAAAACACTGGATGTTCTGCCCAGCCAGGGCGCGAACGTCTATGACATCCTGCGGTCGGACACGCTCGTGCTGACCAAAGCAGGCGTCGCAGCACTGGAGGCTCGTTTGTCATGAGCGCGAAAGCAGAACATTACGACGTGATCCGCAAGCCGATCATCACCGAGAAATCCACGATGGCGTCCGAGAATGGCGCCGTTGTGTTCGAGGTGGCGATCGACAGCAATAAGCCGCAGATCAAACAGGCCGTTGAGGCACTGTTTGGCGTGAAGGTGAAAGCGGTCAACACGACGATCACCAAAGGCAAGACCAAACGCTTCCGCGGCCAGTTGGGCAAGCGGAGCGACGTGAAGAAGGCCTACGTGACGCTCGAAGAGGGCAACACGATCGACGTGTCCACCGGTCTTTAAGTTCGGTTTGAGAATGAATACAGGCCCCGGGCGTGACAGCGTCCGGGGCCTTTTCTATGCTGACATGGCAGGAGGCCCGCCCATGTCGCACCCGATCTACAAAATGAGCTTTGCCAGCGTGTACCCGCATTACGTCGCAAAGGCCGAAAAGAAGGACCGGACCAAGCGCCAAGTGGATGATCTGATCTGTTGGCTGACCGGCTATGATGCGGATGGGTTGGAAGAGGCACTGGCGGATGAGCGGGACTTTGAAGCCTTCTTTGCGCAGGCCCCTGCGATGAACCCTAACCGCAAACTGATCAAAGGGGTTGTTTGCGGCGTTCGGGTGGAAGAGATCGCCGAGCCCCTGATGCAGGAGATCCGGTATCTGGACAAACTGATCGATGAACTGGCGCGCGGGAAGAAGTTCGAGAACATCAAAAGGTGAGATGCACGTCAGCTGCGCTGCCGTCCCAGCCACAGGAAGATGAGTGCGAGCGTTGCCGGTACGGACTGCACGACCAGGATGCGTGTCGATACCGTTGCCGCACCGAAGATACCGGCGATCAGCACGAATAACAGAAAACATGTTGCGACGTTTTGCTGCCAGGATCGATCCTTGATCAGCAATGCCCAGATCAAACCCGCGGCGAGAAAGGCGTTGTAGAGCCCGTGGTTAGCGGCCATCGGGACGGTAGGTTCGAAAAGCTCTGGCGGGAGGCTGGCGAACACAACGGGGCCGCGCGTTTCCCAGGCGAATATCTCAAAATAGGCGATGTAGATGTGGACCGCCGCGATGAGGGCGACGAGGATAAGGCCGATGATGCGCATAACGTCCTCCGTGCTGGTGAAGGCTAGTTGGTTTTGCACGGTCGGACAACGCGCCGGAAAGGTATCGTTATCTTTCGGCGATTTTGCCCGGCGCCGGTTGTCAGATCGAATGAGTTCCGCAACACTGGCGTTGTCTGGCTGGCAGGGGATATCGGCGCATGAAGGTCAATGGAACGCATTATCGCTCGCTTTGGTGGGATGACGTCAAGGGCGCGTTGCAGATCATCGATCAACGCTGGCTGCCGCATGATTTTCGGGTGCAGTCGGTCGAGACGCTTGAGGATTACGCCGCTGCGATTGTCGAGATGCGGGTGCGGGGCGCACCGCTGATCGGAGCGACAGCGGCGTATGGTATGGCGTTGGCGGTGGCGGATGATCCGACGGATGCCAATATGGACCGGACGTGGGAGTATCTGCATGCGACGCGCCCGACGGCGATAAATTTGCGTTGGGCGTTGGATCGCTGTCGGGCTGCGCTGGCGCCGCTGGCAGAGGCTGATCGGGCGGGAGCAGCATTGCGATTGGCCCATGAGATTGCCGATGAGGATGTCGAGATCAACCGCATGATTGGTGTGCACGGGTTGTCTTTGATCCAAGAGATCGCGGCGAAGAAACCGGCGGGTGAGCCGGTGCGCCTGTTGACCCATTGCAACGCTGGCTGGATCGCCACCGTTGATTGGGGCACCGCGACCAGCCCGATGTATCAGGCCCATAACAAAGGAATTCCGCTGCATGTCTGGGTGGATGAGACACGGCCCCGCAATCAGGGGGCGCTGACGTCGTGGGAGCTTGGGTCGCATGGGATCCCGCATACCTACATCACCGACAATGCCGGCGGGCATCTGATGCAGCATGGGCAGGTGGATCTGGTGATCACCGGGACGGATCGGACAACCCGTCGGGGCGATGTTTGCAACAAGATCGGGACATATCTGAAGGCGCTGGCGGCGCAGGATAATGGCGTGCCGTTCTATGTGGCGCTACCATCCCCAACGATTGACTGGACGGTCTCGGACGGCGTGGCAGAAATCCCGATCGAGGAGCGTGATGCGCAGGAGGTGACGCATATTCAGGGGCGGAACGATGGTGAGATTGGCGTGGTTCAGGTCACGCCGGATGGCACACCGGGCGGCAACCCGGCATTTGATGTGACGCCGAACCATCTTGTCACCGGCCTGATCACCGAACGCGGCATCTGCGATGCATCGGAGGCTGGTCTGGCCGCCATGTTCCCCGAAATGGCGCAGGCGGCAGAGTGAGCCTGCCTGACACGACCGCGACACGGCAGGCGATTATTGATGCGTGTCTGTGGATGGGCACGGTTGGGGTCAATCAGGGCACGTCTGGCAACGTGTCGGTGCGTGTGCTGGATGGCATGCTGATCACGCCCTCTGCGGTTGCCTATGCGGCGATGACGCCGGACATGATCTGCAAGGTTCCCCTCGACGGTGGGCCTGATCCAGCGGGCCTGAAACCGTCGACCGAATGGCGCTTTCATCAGGCGATCCTGCAGGCCCGGCCGGATGTGAACGCGGTTGTGCACGCGCATCCGGTCCATGCCACGGCGGTATCGACACATCGCCGTCCGATCCCGGCAGTGCATTACATGATTGCGGCGTTTGGTGGCCCTGACGTACCGGTGACCGATTACGCGCTGTTCGGGAGTGACACGCTCGCGCGGATGGTGGCCGCAGCGTTGGCTGAGCGGGACGGCTGCCTGCTGGCCAATCACGGCGCCGTCACGGTGGCAGAAACGCTGGACCGGGCGCTGTGGCGTATGCAAGAGTTAGAAAACCTCGCCAAAGTGTATACGGTGGCGAAGACTAGTGGGCGACCCGTTTTATTGACGGACGCCGATATTGAAGAGGCTTTGGCCTCATTCGCGGATTACGGCCAGAAATGAGGACTGGCCGGATTGGAAGGGGGAACAGGCGATCCTAAGGCAGGCCGAACATGGCCCAATAATGCGTCGAGAACGAGCAGCATTTCCCAGGGAGGATCAGTATGAATTTAAGACCAGACCCGACGTTTTATGCGTCTCCGAAATTGGCGATGCAAGCGCCAGTCGAGAATTATGCGTTTACCGTGATGCTTAGCCCGGACGGGTCCAAATCGGATGGGCTTGCCGTGGTGGACCTGGACCCGAAATCGGACACTTACGGCCAGATCGTGCATCAGGTGATCGTGCCCAACAAAGGCGACGAATTTCATCATTTCGGCTGGAACGCCTGTTCGTCGTCGCTGTCGCCGCTATCGGGCCACGCTTTCCTTGAACGCCGCTATCTGATCGTGCCGGGCATCCGTTCGTCGCGTATCTATGTGATCGACGTGAAAGAACCGTTGAAGGCCAAAATTCACAAGATCATCGAACCGGAAGAGGTTTTTGCCAAGACCGGCTATTCCCGCCCGCACACCATCCATTGCGGTCCCGAGGGCATCTATGTTTCCACCCTTGGCGGTGGTGGCGAAGATGGCACCGACGGCCCGCCCGGCATCTTCATCATGGATTGCGAGACTTTCGAGATCATCGGCCAGTACGAGATGGATCGTGGTCCGCAGGACAAGCATTACGATTTCTGGTGGAACTTGCCGCAGGATTACATGGTCAGCTCCGAATGGGGGCTGCCGCCGCAATTCGAAAACGGGGTGGTGCCCGAGGATTTGCTGTCGAATAAATACGGCCACTCGATCCACTTCTGGGATTTGCGCAAGCGCAAGAATATCCAGACCATAGATTTCGGTGAGAATTACCAGATGGCGCTGGAAATCCGACCAGCGCATGACCCCAAAAAGTCCTATGGGTTCTGCGGCGTCGTGGTGGACACGACCAACCTGCAGGGAGCGATTTTTACCTGGTGGCGCGGGGATGACGGGACGTGGCAGGCGAAGAAGACAATCACGATCGATCCACGCCCCGAGGATGCGGACAACCTGCCCGAACTGCTGAAAGGCTTTGGCGCCGTACCGCCTTTGGTTACGGATATCGACCTGAGTCTCGATGACAAATATCTTTACGTCGCCTGTTGGGGGCTGGGTGAGATGCATCAGTACGATGTTTCGGACCCGATGAACCCGGTTCTGGCCGGGAAGGTCGAGTTGGGCGGTATTGCCCGAGGGGCAAAGCACCCAAATGGCAAACCGTTTGTCTACGGACCGCAGATGGTCGAGGTCAGCCGCGACGGGAAGCGGGTCTATTGGACCAACTCGCTCTATTCATCATGGGATGATCAGTTCTACCCGGACGATGAAGGCGGGCAGATGGTGATGGCGCGGGTCGGCGACAACGGCGGCTTTGAGCTCGACAAGGATTTCTACATCGACTTCCCCGAAGGATATCGCAGTCACCAGATCAGGCTGGAAGGGGGCGATTGTTCGACCGACAGCTTTTGTTACCCGTCCGCCTAAGTGACGCCCGATCTTGATCTGACGGCCCTTTGGTGGGCCGTCATTGCGGCTGGTTTCTATCATGGGGTGAATCCCGGCATGGGCTGGCCGCTGGCCGTATCCGGCGCGTTGATGGAGCAGCGGGCGAAGGCCCTGCCCAGGGCGCTGGGGTTGCTGGCCGTGGGTCATTTCCTTGCCATGGTCGCGATTCTGCTGCCGTTTTCGCTGCTGTTATTTCTTGTGGCATGGGAGGGCGAAATCCGTATCGCCGCTGGCCTGATCGTCATTGCCATGGGGCTTTATCTGCTGATCAACCGCCGCCACCCGCGCTATTTGGCGCGGGTGCATCCGGCACGGCTGACCCTTTGGTCATTTCTTGCCGCGATGGCCCACGGGGCAGGGCTGATGCTGGTCCCGATCTTCCTGGGCATCTGCGCGGTTGACTCTGCCCAGACAGGGCATGCGGCGGCGGAAGTGCTGATGGGGAACAACGTTATGACGGCGTTTACGGTCGCTTTCGTCCACACGATGGCGATGACCCTTGCTGGCGGTGTCATCGCCGTTGCGATCTATGTCTGGCTGGGCCTGCGGTTCCTGTCGAAGACCTGGCTGAACCTCGATATCGTCTGGGCGCTGAGCCTCGTGCTTGTCGGCGCCTTCGGCATCTGGTCCACGCTTTATGGAAGCCACAACGTCTTGTGATCCCTCGCGCTTGACCCCAAGATGCGCCGAATGAAACGGTGTCGACGGGCAGCATGAACGATATCTGGGAGGGGCTACAGGCGGCGTTCTGGCTGATCGTCACGTTTGACGCAGAGCTTTGGGCGATCAGCCTGCGATCCTTGCAGGTCAGCCTGTCGGCGGTTGTGATTGCGTCGCTTATCGCGATCCCGTTCGGTGCGTTCCTCGCCGTGCAACGGTTCCGGTTTCGGCGTCTGACAATATCCATCATGAACGCGCTGATGGGGTTACCGCCCGTGGTTGTCGGTTTGATGCTCTATATCCTGCTATCGCGGTCAGGCCCGTTCGGGGTGTTGAACCTGTTGTTCACCCCCACAGCCATGATCATCGCGCAGGTCATCATCATCACACCCCTGATCGCGTCTATTGCCCATCAGGCGATGCGCGAATTGTGGGCAGAGTATCATGACCTGCTGATTTCCATGAACACGACGAAATGGCAGCGGATCAGGACATTGGTCTGGGACGGGCGACGGGCCTTGCTGACGGCTGCGCTGGCCGGTTTCGGGCGGGCGATCGGCGAGGTCGGGGCGATCATGATCGTGGGCGGCAATATCGACAATGCAACCCGTGTGCTAACGACGGCCATCGCGCTGGAAACAGGCAAAGGTGATTTCGCGTTGGCGTTGGGTCTTGGATTTGTGCTGATCGGTTTGGCGCTGGCGGTGAACATCGCCATCCACTCGTTGTCGCGGACAGAACAAGAGGGGCGCTGGTGATGTTTCCGTTGGTGGTGAAAGATTGCGGCGTGCGCAGACGGGATAAACAGGTGCTGGGGCCTGTCGATCTGACGTTGGATGAAGGCGGTCCAACCATGATCGTCGGACCAAACGGTTCAGGCAAGACGACGTTGTTACGGGTGATGCATGGAATCGAAAGGATCAGCGACGGTGCGGTGCAGTGGCACGACGACGATCCGAAACGGCGCGCTTTTGTCTTTCAGTCCCCGATCGTTCTCCGCCGCTCGGTGACCGAAAACCTGATGTTTCCGCTGTTGTTGTCGGGTGTGGGGAAGGTTTTCGCTTTGGAAGACGCAAGGCGCTGGTTGGACAGGATCGGTTTGCATGATTGGGCCGATGGCGCGGCGAACAGGCTATCGGGGGGCGAGCGGCAGAAGCTGGCCATCGCGCGGGCGCTGATCACCGACCCGGCGGTTCTTTTCCTTGATGAGCCGACGGCGAACCTGGATGGTCAATCCACGCGCGAGATCGAGGCATTGCTGCAGGAAAGTGCCGCTGCCGGCACCCGGTTGATCATGGCGACCCACGATATGGGACAGGCGCGACGGTTGGCGGCAGAGGTCGTGTTCATGCTGTCGGGCAAGGTGCATGAGAGCGGGCCGTCACCGCGGGTGTTCGATCGCCCCGTGACCCCGGAACTTGCCGCGTTTTTGAAAGGAGATATCGTCGGATGAAATTTTTGGGTTCGTTTATTGTCGCCCTTTGGTTGGGTACGTCGGCGCTGGCGGATGATATGCGGCTGGCGGTGACGACGTCTTTCGAAAATTCCGGTCTGGCCGACGTTCTGTTGCCTGCGATCAAAGATGATCTGGATATCGATGTGCAGTTGCTGGTGGTCGGCACCGGGCAGGCTTTGCGTTTGGGTGAAGCGGGCGATGTCGATGCGATCCTCGTCCATTCCCGCGCGGCCGAGGAGGCGTTTGTCGATGCGGGTTACGGCACCCACCGGCGCGAGATCATGTACAATGATTTTGTCATGATCGGCCCAGCTGATGATCCCGCGCGGATCGCGGATGCGACGGCGGTGACTGCAGCCGCGCAAAGCATTGCGACCGTACAGGCCGGTTTCGTCAGCCGCGGTGACGACAGCGGGACCCACAAAGCGGAACTGCGCATCTGGGCCGACGCAGGGCTGAACGTCGATGATTTCGGCCCCTGGTACAATGCCGTCGGTGCCGGGATGGGGGCGGCGTTGAACACCGCGGTGGGTCTCGATGCCTATATCCTGGCCGATCGCGCCAGTTGGCTGAATTTCGGGAACAAGGGTGGCCTGGCCCTGCTGTTCGCAGGTGACCCGGCCCTCTTCAATCAATATGCCTATCTTCCCATCAACCCGGAACGACATCCGCATGTCAGCCATGATCTGGCGTTACGGCTGGAAACCTGGCTGACCGGGGAGAGGGCCGCCGGGTTGATCAACGATTATAAGATCAATGGCGAGCCGCTTTTTGTTTTCAACGCACAGTAACAACGCCCCGCGCCGGGGAGAGGCAGCGCGGGGCGCGTGGTGTGCCAAAGGGTTAGTGACCCTTGGCGCGTTGGATGCCCAATTCGAGGATCGGATCGTCGATCAGGCCATGCATCGCCGTATCGCCGAAAATCATTGTCTCGGTCTCGACATCGGGTTCACCCTGAAAGACCGGTCTTAGCCGATAGGCGCGACCGCCGTCTTGGCAACTACGCGGATCTTCGAAATTGACGACGCCTTCAAAGCAGACCGTGAAGAGAAGGTCACGTTCGGCTTGCCCGACCTCGTTAAGGTTGAATTTGATCAATGGCTCCCGATCCAGAATACGCGCGATACGAGCGACATACCGCACGACAAACTGATCGGAGAGTGTCGAATATAAAGGATCATCTTTTGTGAGCTTCATCATATGTTCCTATGTCGGATCACCCATCCGGTTTGCAATCTCACCCCTTACCAAGCACAAAGGTCACAGCAACAACGCGCCCTTTGCGCAGGGAAAAGAGTTACTCGTTAATCGCGGCGGCACCAAAATATGGCAGCACCGCGTATACTGGCGGAAGCTGTGGCGGGGATTGAAACAGCAAGTCGATCAACGTTCGGGACGATTGCTGACCGATCCAATTCTGGAAGGTTAACACCACTCACACCTAAAGCCGTTCCAAGGAAACCGGATGTCAGCGCCTTAATGAGACTGATCCGACTTACACGTGTTATTCGCGTTTGCTCCCCACCACAGTTCCTGCAACCTTTATGCATTTTGTGTGTGAACGGGGCGTCAGGTGAACGTCAGGATTTGGTGAAAAAGGTGTGAAAACGGATCAGAAGCCAAGTTTTTTCAGCTCAGCGGCAATGGCCCGGTGTTGGGATCGATCCGCAAAGAAGGTGGGTGATCGCCATGTCTGCGCCGTTAGACGCGGATCGAGCACACGCAGGGTTTCCGCCGCTTCCTCTGCCTGCGGCATGCGACCGTAGCGTAAGCAGTGGACGGCCTTGACCATCAACGCGCGTTGGTTTTTGGCGTCTCTCGCCAGAATGCCCTCTGCCGTTTCAAGCGCCGCAGGGTCTTTGACGATCAGCAATGACATGGCGAGGTTCGTGTTGATCCACGCCGGTGGATATTCGGAGAGGGTGAGTGCGTGACGATGGATTTTGATGCCCTCGTCGTTCCGACCACAGTAATCCAGGATCGCGCCCATGCAGCCGTTGAATTCCGGGCTTTCCGGCGCCTCATTCACGACGTCTTCCATGATACCAAGACCCGAGGTGAATTGCTGTTCAGCGCAGGCGGCAAATGCCGTCAGGGCGCACACCCAAAGATTTTCACCGTCGGTTTTAACCAGTGAGGTGGCGATGTTTTGTACCTCTCGCAATACTTCATCGGTACGGTCGAGCCAGCAGTTGCGCAGACCGTCAAGATAACTGAAGGCGAGACCGACCCGAGCCGCGAGGAAATCAGGCGTGATCGACAACGCCTCTTTGTAATAGGCGATCGTCGGGTTGAGCCTTCGTCGACCGCCCAGTTGATCCAATGACCGGGCGCGCTGATAGAGTTCCCATGCGCGTGTCGGCACTGTCTCAATCTGTCTAAAACCCGCCTGGCTGCTGTCATTCAGAACGGACTGGACCGCTTCGACAATGTTGCGCGCTACCTGTTCTTGCGCGTCGAAATGGGCCGCCGAAGGGACATCATATTTCTCTGTCCAGACGATGGCGCGGCTTTCCTGACGGATCAACTGGACGGTGATACGAAAGCCATTTCCCTGGCGTACCGTGCCGGTCAGGGTGTAGTCGGCCTGTTGATCCTCGTCTGGGCCACGATGCGCCAGTTCGTACATGTCCGATATTGCCCCGAACATCGAGACGATTTCGGAAACGACCCCAGCGGCAAGGTGACCGACTGTGTCGTCGCCAATGGTTGCAAAGTCGGCCAGCAGAATGCGCGGCGTCCAGCGGCGTAGTGTGGATTTACTCTTTTGAATGGCGGGCGCGGACGGTGGCGTATCTTCAGTCTTCAGTCGATCGTACCAATGTGCACGTTCTTCACTAAGCCACTCTTCGAAGGCCGGATCGTCCATATCGAAGCCTTCGAGAAGTTCATAGTGCGCCGGGGGTTTTCGGGCTTGGACGTCTATGGAAACTTGGCGAAGATTCAGCGAAATGTCGTCACCGCCCGTTTCGACGAAGTCGCAAGCCGCTACGTCAAGATGCTTCCGCAATTCGCTGAGAAGCTGACGCAAGCTTGCGCGACCTTGTTTCTGGGCCTTTTCGCTCCAAAGTCGGTCTTGTAGCCATGCCCGTGATCGTCGTCCTTGCGGCGCAAGCGCTAGCATCGCCACTAGCGCCCGCGCCTTTTTGCTATTGGGCGTAATGTCGCGCCCCCCGGGGGACGTGATGGAGAATGGTCCAAACAGGGTGATCGCTGTTTGCCCATCCGGAGGGAAGTCCTGGTTGTCGCCGGTGTTCGGATCTTTTTCGTCAATGATCATCTAATTCACGCGAACTCCGGCAGATTGATTTATTTCTGACAGGTCGAAAAGACGATATTCCCAAAAGCTTCTTCGACGATGCCGTTGAGATCGGTCAAAGGTTCGCCATCATCGCCAACTTGGGGTTTGCCGTCCTTCAGCACCAGCTTGGACGACAAATCGGGAACGACCACATTCACGACCCGGACTTCGTTGCCGCCATCTTTGGTTGTCAATGTGCGATCAAAGTGAAATTGCACATAGGTCATTTCCTTGCCGCTGGATGCTGCTAGCGCTCGTTTAGATTGCTCGGCGGCGGCTTCGACGGATTCGTCAAATGCAAAGCCACCTTCAAGATCGGCGCAGAACTCCTCCGTCAACGCGACGCCCTCGCCTCGTTTGATCGGGGTATCTTTGCCACTCGACTTGGGGTCGAATTTCTCTTCCTGCGCAGCGCCTAGACCACCTGCGGCCACCCGAGCGGCGAGGCGACGCACCCAGGCGCCAACTTCACGTTGAATATTTCTGACCTTTATACCAAAACGTGCCATGCTTTGTCCTATGCTTTCAAAGTGTGAATGCCGTAACATTGCGGGTGCATTGCCCTTAGGTCAATGGTGACAAACGACAAAATAACGTCTGCGGCTTTGGCAGCAGCGATGTCCGGCGGCCTGTTTTCGAAGCCTCACTTCCCTTTCTTGCCATCTAGGTTTCCGATGGTGATCGCTGTTTCTTCGATCAAGCTGTCCAAGGGCTGTGCCGCGCCAGACGGTGCTTCGCATCGCGTTGCCGCGGGGGCTGGTCTGACGCCGGAGATCGCCGCTTTTCACGCCATGTGCGAAGCTGCCGAGCGTTATGCGCTGCAGTTTCAGGAGGGCAGGACTGGTTCGGTTGATCCAATCAGAACGGTCGGCGGCGATCCCACGCCGTGGATGATCGAGACGCTTTGCCTGGGGCATCCAGAGCATCCTGTGGACTCGAAGGGCTGCGCCACGGGTGAAAGCCTTGCCGATGCGACCGATCGGGCGGCGTTGGAATTAATCGAAAATCTGTTGGTGCCTGATATCGTGTCATCCGCGCCGGATACGGTCAACGTCGACCCGGTCACCATCCCGATGCTTGCGCCGCTGGTGGATTATCTGCGGGCCCGTCTCCGCCATATCACGCTGGAGGTATTAACCTCGCCCCTTGGTTTTTGTGTTTGCCGTGTGATCCTGGCCGATCCCGATGGCGGGCGTCCGACCTTTGGGCGCGCGGCTGGTCTTGATATCGTTGATGCGGTTTTGAAGGCCGCGCACGAGGCCGTCCTGTCCTGGCGCAATATGATCGAGCTGGAGCGGAACGGCGTGCCATTGAATGATCCCGATCCGCTGGTGGCCGCGTATCGTGGTGTGACCAAGGTTGCCCCGCCGGATGCGGTCGTTTTATCGGATATGCCCGAATTGCCAGCGGCCACGATGTCGCCACTGGAGATGTTGGCCGAAACCGTATCGCGACCGGCCCATGCGTTCGACATGTCGGTCCCTGAAATCGCGATGCCGGTTGTGAGGGTTGTCGTCTAGTTGCCGTGCACCGCAAACATGTTCAGATCAGCCTCTTGTGAGACGATAACCCGGTAGCTTTCTTTCAAACCTGCCTCGGTCAGTTCTCGCGCGACGGTCAGTACCGTGTTCGGGTCGTGGTCGGCGCACAGGTCGCACATCTGCCGCAGCTCTTCCTGCGCGGTCGGCCGTGCGGCGTCCATGGATGGCGCGCCGTAGATGTCGACGAAATGCTGTGCCAGATCGTCTGTCAGTTTTTCCAGCTCCGCCGGTTCGATCTGCGTGACGGCGACGAAGGTGACCCTGCCGAATGTCTCGACCCCCAGCCAGCCGTTGGTAAAAGCCTGCTGCGCCTTGCCGGTCAGATCACCTTCCGTCCAGTTCGAGAATTCGAAACCACCCGAAATGCACCATTCACCCGTGCGGGCGGGTGCATGAAACACGCGCGTGTCGCTTTCATCGAAATGGATCGCACGGGCGAGGTTCATGATGGTCGGGGCTCCAGTATTGTTGTCAGCGCGATCAGGTGCATGGTTTCGTCGTCATTGATGAGCATCCCAAAATGCTCATCCACGCCGACGAATATGCCGGATTTTCCCTGCATTTCAATGGGTGCGTCAATGCCGTGGACAAGGCCGCACCATTCGCGGTGAATGGCGGCGGCACCTTTGTCTGACCAGGTATTGATCGACACGAGCGTATGTCGTGCCCAGGCCGCGATCAGCCCGGCGGGGTCCAGACCGACGCAGCCTTCGGCGAAAAGCGCGGTCCGGTCAGGTGTCGATCCGGGGTCGTCGGTTTCGGGCCAGAGGTTGACGTGCAAACCCACGACCAGCCAATTTGGGATACTGTCGGCGTCCAAAGTGGCGCTGGCGACACTCAGCCTTCCGCAGGATGCGCCGTTGACCCGGATACCGCCCGCCCACTCCAGATGAACGGCGACCTCGGGCGGTGCCAGCGCACCGAGCGCATTCTGAAACCCCACCCCGCAGATGGGGTGCATGATCATCGCCTCTGCCAACGGGACATCGGGGGCAAAGACGATAGCCGCCTGTAGATTGGTTTGTCCGATGTCATAGGTGATCAGGCCGGCATCGCACCCTTCGTCCGCGCGCGCACAGGCAACTTCGAAAGGGTCATCGGCCGGTGTGCCGGTGAAAAGCGGCGGAAAATCGGGCATGGTCATGCGCCCCAAGACGCTATGAGGGCTTGGGCGATATCGCGGAAGGCTTTGGACTGTGCAGAATCCGGTTTCGCGATGACGACCGGTGCGCCGCTATCGGCGGCTTGCCGTATGTCCAGATGCAGTGGAATTTCCGCCAGCAGCGGCACACCCAGTTTTTCCGCCTCATGCGCGACGCCGCCATGGCCGAATACGTGTTCCTCGTATCCGCAGGCGGAACAGATATGGGTGCTCATATTCTCGATCATGCCGAGGATCGGGGTTTTCATCTGGTTGAACATGTCGATCCCCTTGCGCGCGTCCAAAAGGGCGATGTCCTGCGGCGTCGATACAATGATGGCCCCGTCCAGATGCGCCTTTTGCGCCAGCGTCATCTGCACGTCGCCCGTACCGGGCGGCAGATCGACGATCAGTACGTCAAGCGCGCCCCACTGCACCTGCGTCAGCATCTGCTGCAACGCGCCCATCAGCATTGGGCCGCGCCAGACGACGGCCTGATCTTCGTTGGTCATCAGCCCGATCGACATCATCGTGACGCCGAAATTGCGCAATGGCAGGATCAGCTTGCCGTCCGGGCTTTGCGGGCGTCCCGAAACACCGAGCATACGCGGTTGGGACGGGCCATAGACATCGGCATCAAGTAGGCCGACACGTTGTCCTTCGGCGGCGAGGGCACAGGCGAGGTTCGCTGCAATCGTCGATTTGCCGACCCCGCCCTTGCCCGAGGCGATGGCGATGATCCTATCGATCCCGGCGATCTTTTCCGGACCAGATGACGGCTGTGATTTTGGCCTGAGGTCTGGCGGCGCGGCTTGGGTCTTGTGCGCCGTCATGATGATGTTGACATCGCTGGCCCCAAGTGCGCGCAGCTTTTCCTCCGCCTGCTCCTTGATCGGCAGGTAGGGTTCGGGTTGCGCGACATCCATGACAAAGCGGACGGACCCGCCATCGACCTGCAGCGCACGGACAAGGCCGGCGCTGACGATATCGGTACCTTGTGGATCGTTGATTTTTTTCAGGCAATCAAGGACCTGATCTCGGGTCATGGTCACCTAGGGGCCTTCAATCTTGCCGGTCACGACGTGTTCTAGATCGACACCGTCGATCGTCAGCACGACCTTTGCGTCAAAACTCTTGCCCGACGTATCGCCCGCATTGCGCATCGCCTCTTCGATCGCTCGCTGCGAGGTGACGCCGACCTGTTTCAGAAACTTGCGCATCGACATGTTGAAGTCGTCGCTCATCATCAAATCCTCCCCGTATTGACGAACCGAGCCTAGCGCGCCTAGGCTGACATGCAACCTGACGCCTTGGGGGAGCCGTCGGAATGTTGCGATCCTTCGTTTTTCTTTTGGCGTTGCTGTCCAGCCCGGTCTGGGCGGACGACAAGCGATTTACGCTGCACGTGCCCGATGCGCTGGGCGAAACGGGCCTGATGCAACACCTGTTGCCGCGGTTTTCATTGAAAACCGGGATCCAAATCGCGGCGGCTGAGGGCAGCGTGGATGCCACCTTTGGCGAAGCGGGCGTTCCAGTGCTGCGTCATGGGGCGCTGATATGGTCTTTGGATACATCAGATGATCCGGACGCCGCTGCGTTCCGCGACTGGCTGCAATCCGAGGTCGGACACCGGACGATCGATGCGTTTGGTGAGGATTTCAGCGGGATCGCCGCTGTCGCCAATGTTTCCTTTGGTCCGGGACCAAGTGGCAATGCGGAGATGGGTGAAGATATCAGTCTTGCGCAATGTGGCCGCTGCCATGTTGTCAATGATACGAACCGCATGAATGCGATTGGTTCGACCCCGTCATTCGCGTTGATGCGGACCTTTCCCGATTGGGAGGGACGGTTTCAGCGGTTCTTCCTGCTCAAACCGCACGCGGCCTTTACACAGGTCGCGGGCGTGACCGATCCATTTGCGGATAACCTGCCGTCGCCTATCGCGCCGGTAAAAGTCACGCTGGACGAGATCGACGCGATCGTCGCATATGTCGCGTTGATACGCCCCGCCGACCTAGGTGCGCCCATCCAGTCTCAGTGATCTTTGCGCTTCGACAGGTAGTCATCGGTCGTGCGTGGCCGGGGCGGCGTGCCCCCTTGAAAAGGGTTGTCGGTTGAATGGAATTGCGCCTGGACCCGGCAGTTGTCGCACATCTGGATCAGGTTGGCGGCCTCATTGCTGGCGAACATGGCGTGTTTGCCAGCCAGTTTTTCCATGATCTTCTCGACCGTGGATTTGACCCCGAACAGCGCCCCGCAAGAGATGCAGGCAAAAGGTTCTTCTTCATGCAGCACCTCCTGCGACAATGCGGCATCGGTCAGGTTCAGACGCGGGGTTAGCGTGATCGCGTCTTCGGGGCAAATATTCCGACAAAGTCCGCATTGCAGGCAGGCATCCTCCTGAAAGCGTAGCTGTGGTTGGTCGGGATTGTCGGCCAGGGCCCCGGACGGGCAGAGTGAAACACAGGACAGGCAGAGCGTGCAGGCGTCGGTGTCGACCACGACAGCGCCGTAAGGGGCACCATCGGAAAGTGTGATGGTCTCGGTATCCGGGTTCAGCGTTTTGGCTGCAAGACGGGTGACTTGTCGCCGCGTCCCGATGGGCAAGATGGGTTCGACGTCCGCCTGAAGCGGTTCGGTGGATAGCGCATCGCCAAGGGCATCAGGATCGGCGGGGTCGATCAACGAGACAGTGCCCTGACCGGCGATCGCATTGGCCAGTTCCGCCTGCGCGGCGATCACATCTCGATCCGCCTTCGGGCCGATCAGGATATCGACATGCGCGAAGCCGCTGGCAAGCGCAGCCAGCATTTCGGCATGGCCGAATTGAGCCATAGCGGTCAGTTCGAACGGAATGACGTCCGCGGGAAGTCCCCGCCCGAAGCGGGCGAACAGCGCGATCATCTCGCGCCCATAGTCGTCATCATGCATCAAAAGGCGAGGGCTTTTACCGCCCGCCTTGCGATATGTGCGTGCCAGAATGTCCAGCCGTTTGAACACCACATCGACCGACGGGGCATCATAGCTGATCGCGGCAGAGGGGCAGACCGCCGCACATGCGCCGCAGCCCGCGCAAATCATCGGGTCGACAGTCACGTGCTCTCCTGCCGGGGTGATCGCGCCGGTCGGGCAGACATTCAGACACCGACTGCAGGCGGGCTGTTCAGCGCGGCTATGGGCGCAAAGGGTCGGTTCCAGCCGTACATAAAGCGGCTTTTCGAACGTTCCGATCATTTGGGCCGCGTCGAAGGTCGCCTTGGCGACGGCAGTTGGATGGGCGGGGTCGGCCCGTATATAGCCATCGCGTTTTTCATGGGCCGGGAACAACGGGGTAGCGCCGGAGAGGTCGAAGATGATGTCGCATTCGGATGTCTGGCCGTCTGTTGCCGGGCCAAGAGCAAAAGCACCCCGGCCGGCGGGAAGCAGTTGCTGAAGCCGGTCGAAGGTTGTTCTGAAGTGGCCAAGCGCACCCGAGGCGCGGCGCAGTTTGCCGACCACGACGTCAAAACTGCGGTCAGTCGGGATATGCTCTGCCGAAGACACCAGCACCGTGACGGCCAATGTGTCGCACAGTTGCGCGGCGACCTCGACCGCTGTCGCGCCACCTATGATCAGGCAGGTGCCTTCCGAGACGACGTCGATCGATTTCTCCGGCGGTATGGACAAGGCCGCCTCGGCGGCGAGGGCGGCCATTTTGGCGGGGGCAGGGGCCGCACCCCAACCCGCCCGGTCGCGTAGATCTACGAAACCGGGTAAGGCATGCCCCAGATCGTTGGCCAGCTCTTCGAAAAGGTGGCGTTCCTGCTGGCAGGCGATCATTGCGTCACCGGCCGCGATTTCGCGCGCGGCGTCTTCGGTTTGGTGCATGCAAAGACCAGTGTAGACCCGTGAACATGTCAAGCCGCTGGCTTGCGATATGGTTTCTGGCTCCAGCGATTGGCTGCCCGCGCAATCGCAAAGAATGAGCCGTCTTATCATGATCTCGCCCTCCGGTCGGTGCCGCAAAGTGCCGCCGTCACGGTAGGCTATGCGCGACTCTGGCGCGGCGTAAACCAATATTCGGCTTATGGGGTGCGACATTCCTTGCGCTGCGTGTGCGAAGGTATACAGCGCAAAGAGCCCTCCGGCCCGGTCGTAAATCGCTGATTTTGCCGGGGAAATGGAGTGATCTTTCTAGGCTCTGCGCTGCAGCACCACCTTTCGCCATATTGCAACTAAACTAAAATCCACTTTGCGTTTGACGCAACGTCGTGCAGCATTGACTTAGCCAGTTGAAAATCGGGAACGTTTTGACGCCAGCACATGAAAGAATTGCAACGATACCACTGGGTATCGTGATCCGGCGACAGCCGGGCGTGACGAAATGGGTCAAACATGTTTGGCGCGTTGTCGCGGTTCTGCCCGGCGCATCAAAAGTCGATTGGCACGAGCTGCGGCGCGAAGGCGATGCGATCGAATATCATGCGACAACGTTACCGCTGACCCTGCATCGTGCAGACGCCGAGGCCTATCTGCAAAGTCTCTCGGCCGACCAACCGTCGGTCTACATCGTCATGCAGGGTGGCGCAACGCGACCTGACATCACCCATGTCACCGCCTCCGCCTTTGAGGCGCAGGATTTTGCGGACACGGGTGAAGAGATCGTTGAGAAGGTGCCGATGCCGGAAGGGTTGGTTGCCTGGATCCGCGATTTTGCCCAGACGCACCATGATGAAGAGCCATTTGTGAAACGGCGTCGCGACAAGAAACGTATCGATCTGGATCAGGATGGTATTGGCGATGCGCGGGTGCGGCAGCTGGCGGATGTTTATCGTGCGCCGGGCTCTAAGCGGGCGGTGTTGCAATGAGCGGCGTGATCGACACTTGGTCGCGCAGGCGGGCGGCGGTCGCTGCGGAAACCCGTGCCGAAGCTGCGTCGAAAGAGGCTGAGGCTGTCGCCGCACAGCAGGCATCTTTTGATGAGATGTCCGATGAAGAGGTTTTGCTGGCGCTTGATTTGCCTGACCCGGACGGCTTGGGGCAAGGCGATGATTTCAGCCAGTTCATGGCAAAGATCGTGCCACAGCGCATTCGTCAGCGCGCCTTGCGCCGGTTGTGGCGGTCGAATGCGGTTTTGGCGAACCTTGATGATCTGGTCGATTACGGGCAGGACTTTACCGACAAGGCCTGCGTGATCCCGGATATGCAGACGGCCTATCAGGTCGGGCGCGGGATGTTGCGGCATATCACGCACTGGCTGGAAGAAGTGGAGGTGATCGAGCCGGAACCGGAGAGCGAACCGGAAGAACCTGTTGCGGTCATTGAAGCGGAAGAGGTCGCAGCGCCCGAAGAAGAGCCCACACCCACACGCCCCCGCCGCATGACATTCACGAAAGAGGGGATCGCGTGACCGCTGCTGCAGATATCGCGCTCGCCCCCGAAGATCGCCTGCGCGCCGATCTTTACAACTTTATTGGCCTTCTGCTGGCACGCCCCCCGGATCAACTGCTTTTGGATCAATGCGCCGCGCTGACCGGTGATGAGACCACATTGGGTCAGGCAATCACGGCGCTTTCGACGGCTGCGCGGAAGGCCCGACCAAAGGCCCTGACGCAGGAATTCAATGTTTTGTTCATCGGTCTGGGTCGGGGGGAACTGCTTCCTTATGCCAGCTACTATCTGACCGGGTTTCTGAATGAAAAACCGTTGGCGCGCCTGCGTGCCGATATGACCGCGCTGGGGATGACCCGGGCTGACAATGTGTACGAGCCTGAGGACAACATTGCATCGCTGATGGAGATGATGGCGGGTATGATCGTCGGTCGCTTCCGCGCGCCTGCATCGCTGCCGGATCAGCGGCAATTCTTCAACAAACACCTTGCACCATGGGCGGGCCATTTCTTTGCCGATCTGGAGGCCGCGAAAGGTGCACAATTCTATACGGCGGTGGGACGAGTGGGCCGCGCATTCATGGAAATCGAACGCGAAGCGTTCCGCATGACCGCGTAGCGGCCACAGATATCGGCGGGCAGCCGCCACGACAATGAAAGGGAGACCTCTTATGGCGAAGGACGACAACGACACCACAAGCAGACGATCATTTCTGAAACTGGCGGGTGTGGCGACTCCTGCCGCGGTCGCCGTGGCCGCGACAGCAGGCGAGGCGTCAGAGGCATTGCCCGATCCAACGTCGGAGAAGATGCAGGATACGCCACACACACGCGCCTATTTCCAAAGCGCACGTTTCTAAAGAATGACCGAGCCACTCTGGGCGGGTGGCATTGAGGGAGGAAGACGATGTTACGGAGAAAGACCAGAGAAACCAGCCAGCGGCGCAAACGGTCAGGGGTACTGTCCGAGGTGGCGGAAAAATCCGTTGATCGGCGCGCATTTCTGCGGGGGTCGGGGCTGACGATCGGGGGCCTGGCCGCGATTTCGGCAACCGGTGGTGCAGTAGCACCCGCCGCGGCGCAGACGGCATCGACAGTGGTCGAAACGGTGAAATCGGTCTGCACCCATTGCTCGGTTGGTTGTACGGTGGTTGCCGAAGTATCCAACGGCGTCTGGACGGGGCAAGAGCCCGGTTGGGACAGCCCGTTCAACCTGGGCGCACATTGCGCCAAGGGTGCTGCCGTCCGTGAACACGCCCATGGTGAACGTCGCCTGAAATACCCGATGAAGCGTGAAAACGGCGAATGGGTCCGGATCAGCTGGGATCAGGCCATCGACGAAATCGGCGGCGGCATGATGAACATCCGCGAAGAAAGCGGGCCGGACAGCGTCTATTGGCTGGGCTCGGCCAAGCACAATAACGAACAGGCCTATCTGTTCCGCAAATTCGCTGCCTATTGGGGCACGAACAACGTCGACCATCAGGCGCGGATTTGCCATTCGACGACCGTTGCCGGTGTGGCGAATACATGGGGCTACGGCGCCATGACGAACAGCTATAACGATATCCATAACTCCAAGGCGATATTCATCATCGGCGGCAACCCGGCCGAGGCGCATCCTGTGTCGCTGCTGCACGTGCTGCGCGCGAAAGAGCAGAACAACGCCCCGTTGATCGTCTGCGATCCGCGTTTCACACGCACGGCCGCGCATGCTGACGAATATGTCCGCTTCCGCCCCGGCACCGATGTGGCGCTGGTTTGGGGGATCCTGTGGCACATCTTTGAAAACGGGTGGGAGGATCAGGAATTCATTCGCACCCGCGTTTGGGGCATGGACCAGATCAAGGAAGAGGTTGCGCGCTGGACTCCGGAAGAGGTCGAACGTGTCACCGGCACGCCCGGATCGCAGCTGCGCCGTGTGGCGCGAACCATGGTCAACAATCGCCCCGGCACCGTGATCTGGTGCATGGGTGGGACCCAGCACACAAACGGCAACAACAACACCCGTGCCTATTGCGTATTACAGTTGGCACTGGGCAACATGGGCACATCGGGTGGCGGCACGAATATCTTCCGCGGCCATGACAATGTGCAGGGTGCGACGGACCTTGGCGTTCTCAGTCATACGCTGCCGGGGTACTACGGTCTGTCCGCAGGCGCATGGGCGCATTGGGGCCGGGTCTGGGGTGAGGACCCCGAGTGGCTGCAGGCGCAATTCGCGACGATCAAGGATGCTGACGGGAACGACAAACCCTTGATGAACGAAATTGGTATTCCGGTGTCGCGCTGGATCGACGGGGTTCTGGAGGACCCCGAAAACATGGACAACCCGGACAGGGTCCGGGCGATGGTCCTCTGGGGTCATGCGCCAAACTCGCAAACCCGGATGAAGGAAATGAAGACCGCGATGGAGCAGTTGGATATGCTTGTCGTGATCGACCCGTATCCGACAGTCTCGGCGGTTCTGCATGACCGGACGGATGGCGTTTACCTGTTGCCCGCCTGTACGCAGTTCGAAACCCGCGGATCGGTAACGGCATCGAACCGGTCGATCCAGTGGCGCGACAAAGTAGTTGAGCCCCTGTTCGAATCCCTCCCGGACGAGGTCATCATGGCCAAGTTCGCCAACAAGTTCGGCTGGGCTGACCGCCTTTTCCGCAATATCGAAATGGACGACCCCGAAACGCCGAATGTCGAAAGCATCACGCGCGAGTTTAATCGGGGCATGTGGACCGTTGGCTATACCGGCCAATCGCCCGAGCGGATGAAGCTGCATATGGCGAACCAGCATACATTCGACCGCACGACCTTGCGGGCGAATGGCGGCCCCGCGGATGGCGATTACTACGGGATGCCATGGCCGTGCTGGGGCACGCCCGAGATGCGGCATCCGGGAACGCCGAACCTCTACGATATGTCCAAGCCTGTGTCCGAAGGCGGCCTGACCTTCCGCGCCCGGTTCGGGGTGGAACGCGACGGTGACAACCTGCTGGCCGAAGGTGTTTATTCCGCCGGGTCGGAAATTCAGGATGGCTATCCTGAATTCACCTATCAGATGCTGGTCGATCTGGGCTGGGAGGGTGACCTGACCGATGAGGAAAGGGCGAGCATCGAACAGGTTGCCGGTGGTGCCGACAACATGGGTGGCATCAACTGGAAGACCGACCTGTCAGGCGGTATCCAGCGCGTTGCGATCGCCCATGAATGCGCGCCATTCGGCAACGCCAAGGCGCGGGCGGTCGTCTGGACCTTCCCCGATCCGGTGCCAGTGCACCGAGAGCCGCTATATACGAACCGGCGCGATCTGGTGGAAGACTATCCGACCTACGAGGATCGCAAATTCTATCGCTTGCCGACCATGTATGCCTCGATCCAGAAGCAGGATTTCAGTGCGGATTATCCGATCATCCTGACATCCGGCCGTCTGGTCGAATATGAAGGCGGCGGCGATGAAACGCGATCAAACCCGTGGCTGGCCGAATTGCAGCAGGACATGTTCGTCGAGATCAACACCCGCGACGCCAACAACCTTGGCGTCCGTGACGGCGCGCAGGTCTGGGTGGAAGGGCCCGAAGGTGGCAAGGTCAAAGTGATGGCCATGGTGACCGAACGGGTCGGCGAGGGCGTCGCCTTCATGCCGTTCCACTTTGGCGGCCATTTCGAGGGCGAGGATCAAAGGGCCAAATACCCCGAAGGGGCCGACCCTTACGTGCTGGGCGAAAGTACCAACACCGCGCAAACCTATGGCTACGATTCAGTGACCCAGATGCAAGAGACCAAGGCCACTCTTTGCAAAATCTGGACAGCGTAAGGAGATCAGATCATGGCAAGAGCAAAGTTTCTCGTCGATGCCGAACGCTGCATTGAATGCAATGCCTGCGTCACCGCCTGCAAGAACGAACACGAAGTGCCCTGGGGGATCAACCGCCGCAAGGTGGTCACGATCAATGACGGCAAACCCGGTGAGCGGTCGATCTCGGTTGCTTGTATGCATTGTTCGGACGCACCCTGTATGGCCGTATGCCCGGTCGACTGCTTTTATCAGAACGAAGAAGGGGTCGTGCTGCATTCCAAGGATCTGTGCATCGGTTGCGGCTATTGCTTCTACGCATGCCCGTTCGGCGCGCCGCAATATCCGCAGGCAGGCAATTTTGGATCGCGGGGCAAGATGGACAAGTGCACGTTCTGCGCCGGTGGGCCCGAGGAGACGCATTCCACCGCCGAATTCGCCAAATACGGGCGCAACCGGATCGCCGAGGGTAAGCTGCCCATCTGTGCCGAGATGTGTGCGACCAAGGCGCTGCTGGCTGGTGATGGCGACGTTGTATCCGGCATCTATCGCGAGCGTGTGGTGGCCCGCGGCTTTGGTTCCGGTGCGTGGGGATGGGGCACGGCTTATGATCAGAAAAGCAACTAAGGCTTTCTGAAGCGAGGGGCGCGACCTGGCTGGGTCGCGCCCGTTTATCGACATTTACTGAGGTTCGTTATGCTGCGTGTCTTGCTGGTATCGTTGCTGAGTGTGTTTCTGTTCACGTCTGCCACGGCGCAAGACGCGCCCGAGGCGGTGCCAGACCGCTCCGCCACTGGTGGCGCGCAAACGCTTGAGGATATCCTCGCCCGGCAACGTGGCGAAACGCTTGATGACGGGTTTCGCCGCGATGATACAGGCAACGCGGACGGTGCCGGTATTTCGGATCAGTTGGGCACGCTTGGCGGCGCCTCGGACTCTGAGCTGTGGCGCGCGCTGCGATACGACACCGCCGATGTGACGGCCTCGAACAGCGGCCATGCCGCCACCACGCTGGTGCAGGATGGCGGTATGCGCTGGTTGTCATTTCGCGAAGGGCCGCTGGTCACCTATGGCGGGTATCTGCTGCTGGGCACGCTTGGGTTGCTGGCACTATTCTTCCTGATCCGTGGGCGCATCCGCATCGATGGGGAAAAGACCGGGCGCACGATTGAACGGTTCAAGGCGATCGAACGGTTTGGCCACTGGCTGTTGGCAGGATCGTTCATCCTGCTGGGGATCACCGGGCTGATATCATTGATGGGCCGCAAGTTCCTGATCCCGATGTTCGGTCATGAAAGTTTTGCGTTCATCGCGACAGGATCGAAATGGGTGCATAACAACGTATCGTGGGCGTTCATGCTGGCGTTGATCATGATCTTCGTGATGTGGGTGGTTCACAACCTGCCCAGCCGGACCGACATCAACTGGCTGTTGAAGGGTGGCGGGTTGCTGACCAAAGGGCATCCGCCCGCGAAAAAGTTCAATGCGGGGCAAAAGCTGATCTTTTGGTCGGTGATCGTGTTCGGTACTTCCATTTCATTGACGGGGCTGTCCCTGCTGTTCCCGTTCGAGATGCCGATGTTTGCCGCCACCTTCGAAAAGATGAACGCCTGGGGCATTTCCAGTTTGCTGGGGCTGGGCGAGTTGCGCACGACCCTCGCCCCGCATGAAGAGATGCAATATGCGCAGCTATGGCACGCGATCGTCAGCTTTGTGCTGATGGCGATTGTCCTCGCCCATATCTATATCGGCTCAATCGGGATGGAGGGGGCCTATGACGCGATGGGATCCGGCCAGGTGGAAGAGCAATGGGCGCGCGAGCACCATTCGCTGTGGGTCGAGGAGGTGAAGGCGAAGGAAGGCGCCGCCCCGGCCGAATAATGTGGCGCGTGCTGTCGCTTATCGCGATCGTTGGATCGCCCGCCGCAGCGCAGGATTTCTTTACGCTTCAGGGCCATGGCGGTCCGATCATGGACATTGCCGTGTCGCCGGATGGCCAGATAGCAACGGCCAGCTTCGACAATGCCGTCGGGCTTTGGAGCGGTTCAGAGGCAGTATGGCACGATGGACACGACGCAGCGGTGAATGCCGTACTGTTCTGGGATGACCAAACGCTGATCTCGGCCGGTGACGATTTCAAGCTGCGGCTATGGCGTGGGCCGGATGATCAGCAGGTGCTGGGTGAACATCAAGGAAAGATCGTGGCGCTTGCCGGGTCGCCACAGGCGGGCCTGATCGCTTCGGCAAGTTGGGACGGGCGGGTCGGAATATGGGCGATCGCGGATCAGGCCGCGCCGCGGTTTCTAAGCGGTCATAGGCAGGCGGTGAATGATGTGGTGTTCAATGCTGACGGATCACGCCTTTATTCCGCATCGGCTGACGGGACGATCCGCATTTGGGACCCGCAGACGGGCGATGAGATACAGCAGCTTGTCAGCCACGGTTTCGGCGTGAATGAGCTGGTCCTGAACGAGGCCGCGGGCTGGTTGGCATACGGCGTGGTTGATGGCGGCACCCGCGTCGTCGATATGCAAACGGGAGCGGTGATCGACGACTTCACTCTGGAGCGGCGACCGATCCTTGCGATGGCCTTTGCGCCGGCCGAGGGCCTGCTCGCTGTCGGAGATGGCGAAGGCTACATCATGATCGTCGACACACGGGCAATGCGGATCGCACGGGATTTTCGCGCGACGCAGCGCGGCCCGATCTGGGCGCTGGCCTTTTCGCGGGATGGTCAGAATATCCATGCAGGCGGGATCGAGAACATCATGTATTCATGGCCCATCGCGACCATGGATGAACATGATCGCATGGCTGATGAAACGCGCAGTTTTCTCCAAGACCCAACGACGATGAGCAATGGTGAACGGCAGTTCCAGCGCAAATGCTCGATCTGTCATACGCTTAAGGCTGGCAGCGCGCGCCGGGCGGGGCCGAGCCTGCACAACCTTTTTGGACGGGCTGCGGGCACGGTCGACGACTACACCTATTCCGAAACGCTCAGCGGTTCGTCCATTATCTGGTCAGCCGAAACGATCAACGCCCTGTTCGAAGAGGGGCCAGACCACTACATTCCGGGTAGCAAGATGCCGATGCAGCAGATCGCGGCGCAGCAGGATCGGGATGATCTGATTGCCTATCTGCGGGATGCGACAATAGGAGGAGAGAATTGAATATGAAAGCCATGCTTGCGGCCTTTGCGGCGATTGCCCTGATTGCCGTGGGGGCCAATGTCATCCTGGATAATGTCGGGTTCTCCAGCGCAGAGCAGGGATCGGGCAGCGCCGTGCGATTGGACAACTGAAAAAGGCGCCCGCATGGGGCGCCTTTCAGCAAGCTATTCGCGGTTATTTTAGTGCACGATTTCCTCTTCCCTGACGAACATGTTCGCCCAGGCGCGGTCGATCAATTCGGGGCTCATCTGGTAGGGGATGCCTTCGAATTCGCAGATCGAGATCATCTGGTCGATCAGGAAGATCGGCTGATAGTTCGCATAGACATTATCGATTTCCGGGTAACGGACGTTCAGCAGGTGCACCAGCGTATCTTCGTCCAACGGCATCTTGCGTTTGCGCGCGACCATGGCAAAGATTTTCAGGTAATCCTCCTGATCCGGTCCGTCGATCTTGATCTTGAAGAAGATCCGGCGCAGCGCCGCCTTGTCGAAGATCGCGTTCGGGTGGAAGTTGGTCGAGAAAATGACCAGCGTATCGAACGGTACCTCAAATTTTTCACCCGATTGCAGGGCCAGGATATCCTTGCTTTCTTCCAGCGGCACGATCCAGCGGTTGACCAGCGTCTGTGGTGGTTCGGCCTGACGTCCAAGGTCGTCCACGATAAAGATGCCGCCGGTCGATTTCAGCTGCAGCGGTGCCTGATAGGTGCGCGCGGTCGGGTTGTAGACCAGATCGAGCATCGACAGCGACAATTCACCACCGGTGATCACAGTCGGGCGCTCGCAGCGCACATAGCGGGTGTCGAACCGTCCGGAGGTGCGGCGCAGGCTGTTCGGATCATCCACGTCATCCTCCGCCGCGCTGTGCACGATCGGGTCATAGACGGTGATCACCTGACCGGAATATTCGATGGCGCGGGGTACATAGATTTTATCGCCCAGCGCATCCCGGATCCCGTTCGAGATCGAGGATTTACCGTTACCGGGCGGGCCATACATCAGGATCGACCGGCCCGCGCCGACGGCGGGACCAAGGTTCGACAAAAGATCGTCCGGCAGGATCAGATGCCCCATCGCGGTGGATAGCTGGTCGCGTGTGATCTGGATGTTGCGGATCGACTGGCGTTTGATCTGCTCGCGATAGATTTCGAGCGGTACCGGCATCGCGCCATAATATTCGGACTGGTTCAACGCATCCAACGCTCGGGCGCGGCCTGCATCGGTCAGCTGATACCCCATCTCGTTGCCGTTATTGGCGTTCAGTGTCCCTGTCGCCTCAAGCAACAGCTGACTACGGGCGAGGTCGACCAGTTCCTGCGTCACCGGGATGGGCAGACAGATCGCACGGCTGATCGTCGACACCAGATCAAGGTTCATGCGGAACATCGTCTTGATCAGGATGTCGCGCATCATCGCCATGGGCAGCAGCATGCCATCAAGACCGCGCGGCGCGGGTGGTGCCAGCACATTTGAGTTTTGAACGTTCATCGTGATCCAGCCCCTTCAAAGAACATCAATAGCCAAAGACCCGCATAAGATCGCAGCCCATTATGGCGAAATCGTGAACAAACAGGTGCCTGTCCAAGGCATTCGATCGCCCCTCAGCGATATATCGCCACCAGCAAAAGATACATCAAAAGCGTGACGCTGAGGGGAAACCCCTTGGGAAACTTGCGATCTTCCCAGCTTTTCCAATGCGGAACGGCTGCCCGGATCGGGCTGTATTTGGCGGCGCGATGCACCAAAAGCGCGGCGATAAGGCATGCCGCGAACAACAACATCAGATCGCGGATATCGGCCAGAACGATCATGGGGGCGGCTGCGGCCATGAACTTGGCGTCACCGGCGCCCATCACGCCGGCTGCGTTAAGCGCAATACCGATCACCAGCATGACCACAAGGTTCAGCCACTGCCACAGATACATGTCGAACGGGAAGGCGAAGAGGCCCAGAATGGCATAGCTGGCGACCAGCGCCATCACCGCCTTGTTCGTGATCTTCATCATGCTCATGTCGGTCCATGAGACATAGATGGCGATCGGAATGACGGCGGGCAAAAACCACAGGGCCGCGTCCGCCGTCATGCCCATGACTTAGTTGTTCACGTTGTTTTCAAGCGCTTCCAAAGCGCGGGTCGCTTCGGGGAAGAAACGCGGATGCGTATCGATCGCCTCGCTCAGCAGCGATTTGCCCATGGTGATATCGTTTTGCTTGATCGCGGTCAGGGCCATCGTGTGCAACAGCTGCGCACGTTCGACCTGGGTCATGTCGACGACGGGCAAGGCATAGTTGCGCTGCGCGCCACGGGCGAGCACCAGATTGTTTTTGGCGGTGAACAGCGACTTATCGTGGCGCAATGCGCTGACGAACATGCGCTCGGCGCCGCCGTAGTCTCCGCGTGTCAGCTTGGAGTAACCCCAGTTGTTATAGACCGAGCCCGGGCGGGTCGTCAGACCGATGGCGGTTTCGTAAAAACTGTCGGCCTTGTCCCATTGCTGGCGGCTATCGGCGACCATCGCCTCGAGCCGGTAGCGTTTGAAAGACTCGAATGTCGGCGGCACGGTGTTCAGCGCCGACGCGGCCTCGTCCCAGTTGTTGTTGCGGATATAGGCATCGGCAAGGTCAACGCGGTCGGCGCTCTGCGCCTCTTCATGTTGAACGACCGCTTGCCAAGCGGCCACCGCATCGTCGCGGCGGCCCGCCCGCACGAGCGATTTTGCCAGGCCACGTTGCAGATCGATCCGTCCCGGATCGTTCGCATTGGCGCGGGTGAAATAGTTGACCGCCTCGTCCGGGTCACCGACTGTCAGAAACACATCGTTCAGATTGCTTTCATCGATGACGTTGAGATCTTTCAAAGCGCGTTCGACTTCTGCCTCGTCGTCCCGCTCACAAGCCGACAAGGCCATGGCCGCGCATAGCGTCAATAGAATGGAATGGCGCATGTTCCTGCGTCCTTTTGCTGCTCTACCCTATAGTGCCGACATAAGGACGAAATCGCCTGCGCCCCGTCGGATCAGATTGAAGTTCTGATTTTCTTCTAACTCATTACTACCTGAATTTTCCAAATTTGCGAGCGCTAAGCGCAAGTTATCGCGAATTTCGTCGGAATTTCCGTTATCTGCGGCATATGCGCGGCGGAAAACCTCGCTTGCCTCGGCTGCATTGCCGCGTTCCATCAGGATGACACCAAGGTTGTTCCAGGCGGGGGGAAAGGATGGATCTTCCTTGGTCGCTCGTCTGAGAAGCCTTTCCGCCTGGCCAAGCCGCCCCAGCCTGAGGTTCGCAGACCCCAGCGCCGACAACGTATCGACGTTCAGGCCCTGCTGGGCCGCGGCGCGCAGGTAAGCCTTCAGCGCCAGTTCGTATTCGTTGGCGGCCATCAGCCGGTGTCCGACGATCAAGCCATCCACATTGGACCGGCCCGCGACACCCGGTGCGAACACACCATCGGATTCACCAAGGCCGCCTGCGGTGTCGCAAGCGGCCAGAGCGATAACCAAGCCAATCGGCAAAAGTCGTTTCATTACGCCTCGATGATCAACTGCCCAGATTAGTTACAATGGCGTAGATCGATGGTCCAATCAACATTGCGAGCAGGGGCGGAACCGTTAGCATCATCGTGGCGAGTGTCATCTTGGTCGGCAATTTGTTCGCCGCTTCCTCAGCCCGCATCACGCGCTTATCGCGCATTTCCGATGCATAGACCCGCAATGCGTCGGCGATCGACGTACCAAATTGCTGTGATTGCACAAGGACGGTGACAAAGCTGGAAATATCGGTCGTACCCGACCTTTCCGCCATATCCTTAAGAACCGTGGTCTTGTCCTTGCCTGCCTTCATTTCCTGACTGACGATTTCGTACTCCTGGGCCATTTCGGGGAAACCGGACTTCAGTTCGGTGGCCACCCTGATAAGCGACTGATCAAGCGATTGACCGGCCTCTACACAAACAAGCATCATATCAAGGCTATCTGGAAAAGCGTTTTCGATCGCTTCGATGCGACCCTGCTGACGACGTGTCACCCAGTACCGTGGCAACAGATACATCACAATGCCAGGGCCAAGAACGTATAGTGCGAGATCTTGGGTCGATACGTCGCCCTGCGTAGTCGCGTAAATCGCATATATACCACCAAGCAAAAGACCGAAGACACCAAGAGCGAATTGCATAAAGTGATAAATCCGCACGGAATTCTTGCCGCGGTAACCGGCTTGCATCAGCTTCAGTTTGACCGCCGAATACTCATCGGCATTTTGCGGTTCGAGAAAGTTGGAGTATTTCTCCAACTTGTCGCGGTTGCTTGCCGTCCTTAATTTCTCGCCCTTCTTTGCCGCCTTTTGGTCCTGCTTGGCAGAGTTCCGCAAGCGGTCGAGCGGGTCGACCTCTTTCTTCAATAGCACGGGCAAAGTGATCAGGATCAGAAAGATCCCAAGCAGGCCGACGACCATCAGCGGGCCGTAAGGCCCAAGAAAGTCGATGATCATCTGTTGAATGGCTTCCATCGAATAATCCTCAGACTTTGATGTTCACTAGGGCACGCATGACGATGATGTTCAGCACGAGGAAAGCCGCGACACCCAATGCGGCCGGGATGAACAGCGGGCTTTCCATGACTTCATCATAATAGTCGGGCTTTACCAGGTTGATCCCGGCAAGCGCGACAAGCGGGAAGGCCGACAGCAGGTTGCCTGACCATTTCGCCTCGGCCGTGATGGCCGCCACGCGGCGGAACAGGCGAAAACGGGCGCGGATCACCTTGGCCAAACCATCCAGGATTTCCGCAAGGTTACCACCAGAGGTCTGCTGGATGGTGACCGCAACAGCGAGGAACCGCATGTCCTGACTATCCAGCCGTTCGGCCATGGTTTTGAGCGTTTCACCCATATCACGGCCATAGGCCGCCTCGTCCGAGATAATACCCATTTCGGTGCCCAACGGATCAGGCACCTCACGGGCGACGATTGCGACGGCAGAGGAAAACGGGTGACCGACACGCAGCGATCGAACCATCAGTTCAACCGCCTCGGGCAACTGTTCCTGGATCATGTTCATGCGTTTCTTGGCTTTGCCCGCGACCCAGGTGTAGACGCCACCGACACCCATCGCGACCGCCACGACGGCGCGGACCAATACGCCCACCTCGGTCGCGAAAGTCAGCATCACGAACGCGCAGACACTCACCAGCACCATCACAAGGATCAGCTGCGTCGGGGTGAAGACGATATTCGCCTTCTGCGCCTTGTCCGCAAGGATCGAATAGATCGGAATGCTTTGCGACTTCATGTGCTGCGTCATTTCCTTACGCAGCTGTTCAAGCACCTGTTCGCGGTTCCCGCCCTTGTCCAGCATGTCCAGACGGCGGTTTACCTTGCCGTCCATGCTGATCGACTTGCCGAAGATGACAAGATAGACGCCCTGCACCAACGCAAGGACCGCCACAAAGACGATGACGTAGATAATCGGTTCAGCAGAAATCATGCGATTTACTCCGCGACCATGGGTTCAAAGATGGCTGGCGGCAGATCGTAGCCCCACAGCTTGAAACGTTCAGAGAAGTTGCTGCGCACACCGGTCGCCGTAAAGTGACCGATGATCTTGTTTTCAGGGGTCAAGCCCACACGTTGATAGCGAAAGATTTCCTGCATGGAAATCACATCGCCTTCCATGCCCGTAATCTCGGTGATCGACGTCATACGACGCGAACCGTCCTGCAACCGCGAGGCCTGCACGACAAGGTTTACAGCCGATGCGATCTGGCTGCGCATCGCTTTGATCGGCATTTCGATCCCGGCCATCGCAATCATGTTTTCAAGACGCGAAACCGCATCACGAGCCGAGTTCGCGTGGATCGTCGTCATCGAACCATCGTGGCCGGTGTTCATGGCCTGCAGCATGTCGATAACCTCATCACCCCGGGTTTCCCCCACGATGATCCGGTCTGGGCGCATCCGAAGAGCGTTTTTCAGACAGTCACGCTGCGAAACGCCACCTTTGCCCTCGACGTTGGGTGGGCGGCTTTCCATCCGGCCCACGTGGGTCTGCTGCAGTTGAAGTTCCGCCGTATCCTCGATCGTCAGGATGCGTTCGGCGTCGTCGATAAAACCCGACAGGGCGTTCAGCGTCGTCGTCTTACCGGACCCCGTACCACCCGACACGATCACATTCAGGCGGGTCGATACGGCAGCCTGCAAATATGCGGCCATCTCTTCGGTAAAGGCCCCGAATTTGATCAGTTCTTCGATGCCCAGCTTGTCTTTTTTGAATTTCCGGATCGACACCAGCGATCCGTCGACCGCAATGGGCGGGACCATGGCGTTGAAACGCGAACCATCGGCAAGGCGGGCGTCGACGTAAGGGTTCGATTCATCGACGCGACGGCCGACGGCGGACACGATCTTGTCGATGATCCGCAACAGGTGGCGTTCGTCCTTGAAGGTAATGTCCGTCAGTTCCAGACGACCTGACCGTTCCACAAAGATCTGCTGTGGGCCGTTGACCAGAATATCGTTGACCGTGTCGTCTTTCAGCAGCGTCTCGAGCGGGCCCAGGCCGGTGACCTCGAAAAACAGGTCCTGACTAAGGGTTTGCCGTTCCTCGCGGTTCAGCACGACACCCATTTCTTCAAGCGATTCCGCGGCGATCGCATTGATCTCGGTCCGGAGCTCTTGTTCGGTCGCCGTTTCCAACGCGGCCAGATTCAGATTGTCCAGCAAGGCCTTATGCAGTTCCAGCTTGATCTCGCCCAACCGCTCTTTTCTGCGCTTTTCCTTGTCGACAGGGCCAGCATCCGCAGGGCGCTTGTTCGGCATCGCCTTCATCAACGATTTGCGCTGTTCTTCCGCTGGTGCCACGGCGATCGGTGCCACTTTAACCTTTGGTGCTCCGGCGCTTGGTTTTGCGGGCACCGCTTTGTCAGCCGTCGGTTTTTTGTACTTCGAAAACATTATCTTGCCTCTCAGGTTTTGGCTTCGGCCGCATCGGACTGGTTAACATCGTGTACAGATTGCGCGAGTTTCAGGATTTCCTTGCGCAGCGGATTCTTCCCGATCGTCTCGGACATCGGCGCGCCATGGTCTGCGCTTTGCGCGACAGGCTTTCCGCCGTCGGGCAGCAAAATCTCGATCGAGATACCAAGACTTTCGGACAGCCGCTTTACCCGACTTTTGCCGTTCAAATCGGTAAAGCCCGGCGCACGATTCAAGATAAAACGCAGCTTTTCGAATGGCAGATCTTCGGATTGCAGCGCACGCTTCAGCCGGAGCGTATTCTGTGCAGAGCGCATATCCAATTCGATCAACGCGAAATAGACATGCGACAACTCAAGAACGGTTTGCGACCACTCGACCATGGTCGATGGCATGTCGACGATCACATAGTCGAAGTTCACCCGAGCCATTTCCACCACGCGCTCAATATCTTGTGGCGTGATCATATCCAGAGGGATCATGTCGGTCGGCGATGTCAAAACATGCAGCTTTTCGCCGTAGGTCAACAAGGCCTGCATAAAGACTTCGCTGTCCATGTTTTCGGTATCGGTCAGCATTTCCAGTACGGATTCACGGCGCGGCAGATCAAGATAGGTCGAGGCGGTGCCAAACTGGAAATCAAGGTCGATCAAACATACTTTGACGTCCGAGTCCTTATCGATATTGGCCAATTCCCAGGCGAGGTTGACCGCCAGCATCGTCGCGCCAATGCCACCGGCAAGGCCGTGAATGGGGATGACGACGCCTGACCGGTCACCGGTCGCCTTGAACTTGGCATCGCCCTCGGTCGGCGCTTTGGGCTCTTCCGCGGTCAGAACACGTTCGATCGCGCGCGCAAGCTCGTTTTCGGGAAGAGGGTAGGGAACGAATTCATCCCCGCCTTCGCGCAGGAGCTGGTGCAGTACGGTGGGGCTGACATCCTCGGCGATCAGGATGACCTTGACCTTATGATCTTTCGCGGCTGCGATGATGTCGCTGATGGTCTGAAGCCGATCCTCGTCCTCGGCATCCATCGCGATCGTCACGAATTGCAGAGACCGGGCCTCTGGCTGGCCCAGGAACGAAATCGCATCGTCGAAACTAAGATCGCCCCAACTGTCGCCAAGGGCGGACTCCATATCCTCGATCAGAAGATCGAAAATCTGAACATCGCGGCTGATCGTGCAGGCAATGATCGCTGGTGGGTCGTGTTGAACAGCCGGTCCCGTGCTCATTCTTGTCGCGTCCTCATCATCTATTCATGAAAATCTACGGCATCTGACATAGATGGACCAGTGACGCAAAAGTTCATGACCGCCACCACAGGCGATAGGATTCCTTTGTGAGGACTATTCGTTACAATCGTGTCGAGATTTGGACCAAAAGATCGTAATTGTGCGGAATGTTGCGACGATCTAAGTGGATTTTGGGGTGTTGTTCACGCCGACGCCGGGTCGGCGTGAACTATATCTAGGCAGTTTCTTGCTACTGCTCGATCGAACTTGTCTGCTGGACCAGCGCGCTTGGGCGCGAGGCCGAGCCGACATATTCACGGAAGATCACTTGTGCATATTTGCCGTTCAGGATCAGCGGGTTGTTTTGAACGAAACCCGATACCTCTGTCACCGTACGGCGGTTGCGTCTTTCGCGGTTCTGGGTTTCCACGACCGGGCGTGTCTCACCGAAGGAAGCCACTGCTTCCAACCGGCTGCGATCAATGCCCTGTGCGGTCAGGAACGCCACGACGGCTTGCGCACGACGCAGACCCAATCCACGGTTATAGGCGTTGCTGCCCACAAGGTCGGTATGACCATAAACGCGGAAGCGTACCTCGGGGAACTGTCTGATCCAGTCCGCCTGACGCATCAGCGTCGCGCGGGCATTGGCATCCAACACTGTCGAGTTGAATGCGAAGTTGACCGTCGAGTTGACCTCGGACGCGAAACGCCGCGCCAGGTTGATCGCAAAGTCCTGCTGCCGCCCTTGATGCGCCAGCATATTGTTCATCGTGGCGTTGCCGAACGATCCGGTATCCACTTCGGACCCTGCTTCGACCTCTAGGCGGTCGAATGCGGGATCATCGGCTGAACACGCGGCAAGAAGCGCGGTCGCCATGGCTGTTGTCATAAGTTTTTTCATTGACCCGTGCTCCAATCATTCATCCAGGACATAGCCGTAGGACCCGGTAAAGTCCTGGCGTGCGACTTCACCCGCGCCACCCGTGGTCGGGCCGCCGGTCGATCCAACGCGACCGAACAGGAACAGGTCGGCTTCGCTTGGTGGCCGGACGCGATCCGTGGGAAGCGCCAATGCCGTACCGCGTGTCGGTGTCACCAGATGCGGCGTGACGATGATCACGAGCTCTGTCTGCCGACGGCGATAGTTCGCGCTACGGAACAGGGCGCCAAGTACCGGAACGTCACCGATCCAAGGCACTTGGCCGCTTACATCGGTGAAGTCATCCTGTAGCAGACCCGCGATTGCAAAGCTGTCGCCATCACGCATTTCTACCGTTGTCGAGGTTTCCCGACGGCTGAAAGCCGGGATTTCGAAACCACTTGCGATGAAGCTGTTGGCGCGATCCAGTTCGGATACTGCCGCCACCATCTCGATATTGATGATGTCTTGGTCAACGACGGTCGGCACGAAGTCGAGCTCGACACCAAATGGCCGGAATTCGATCGTTATCGTGTCGTCATCCTGCGCTACCGGGATCGGGAATTCACCGCCAGCAAGGAAGGTAGCGGTTTGTCCGCTCAGCGCAGTCAGGTTGGGTTCCGCAAGTGTGCGTACCATACCCTTAGTTTCTAAGGCTTCGATCAGCAAGTCCACACTCAGACCGCCCGCACCAAAGCTGAATAGAGCGGCTCCATTGCTTTCGGGAGCAGAGCTGAGCGCGGTTGCCCCAGTAAGAGATTGACCTGCGTTGTCAGGATCAGGAATTGATAAGACGCCACCGCCATTTGTGCCGCCGGCTATCGTTGTGGCATTGGTGCGCCCACTGACGGCCAGAGATGCACCCAACGCCTTACTCACCGTACGCTGCATTTCTGCAAACCGCACTTTCAGCATCACCTGCTGGGTGCCACCAACGACCATCATGTTCGACACACGCTCTGGCGCATATCGTTCTGCAAGTTCCAATGCGCGATCCAGACGTGCGATCGAGCTTACGGTGCCGGACAAGACGATCCCGTCATTGGCCGTCCGTACCTCGATACTTTCGTTTGGGAGGATCTGCGTCAGACGCTCTTTGAACTCGGCCACGTCGGGTGTGACGTGAACTTCTACGTTCGTGATCAGACGTCCATCGGTGCCCAAAAGGGTCAGGGTCGTCCGTCCTGGCTCTTTCCCCAGAACATAGATCGTCCGCTCGGACAGCGACGAAATGTCGGCGATGCCTGGATTGGCGATCGACAGTTCCGTGAAGGGCACATCGCTTTCGACGATGACGGCCCGGTTCATTGGTACATTGAGCGCACTGGACGCCGCGCCGCGCAAGACGCGCAACGTTTCGGCCGGTGCAATAGAAGGAGCTGCCGCGGTAAGCGACAACGCCAAGCCGGCAACAGCGGCTTTGATAAAGCGATTGTATTTCATAAGTGACCTGCCTCTCCGATCACGCCTCGTTATACGGGTCTTAACTGCCCATGATGAGGTGGACCATGCTGCACTTGGTCATTTATTGCAATAATCAATACGTTGGCGGATGAATCGAATGTGGATAAATCGCAACACTTGGTCTTGTCGCAATAAAAAACGCCGGGCGAACCCGGCGTTTTTTTAGTTACCTCGGCGGCTTTCGTCACCTTCGCGGGTTTCGTTGCAAGGGACCTCAAAGCGGGTCACCTGTGCACCCTTTCTTTCCGTTCGATAGCATCGTTCTTGTTCGACGACGACTTCGGGCGTTGCGACCTCAATATCCAGAATCTCACGGAGAGAAGAGTCCGCAATCTCGGATGTCACGGCAGTGTCAGCTTGTCCGACGGGTGTCACCGTCAGTGACCCGGCCGAATTCAACAGTTGAAGGTCCTGAAAGTCTTTTTCGCTGACCTGAAGAACGACGCCACTACCGCCAACGCCGTTTGCGTCGGCGTCATCCATTGAGATAATTTCAAGCCGCTGTTTTACACGGCGAGAAATGTTTGGTCCGCGTCCAATCTTGCCGACCCAATAAACATCTACACGGTCCGATATCCGCAATTCACCGGCATACGCGGCCGTCATCCTGTCGGATAACGGGAAAGGGCGCATTCCGGGAGAGAGCAGGGCGGTGATACCGCGGGGTGCCCCGGGCTCCGATACTTTCGACGAAAGGATCGGCTCGTTCACCTCCATGGGAAGCGTCGCAACGCGCAGCACATCTGTGCCCCGCGGAAACAACTCCTCCTCCGTTGCGAAAACGCCCTCGGGCAGATAGTCGGTCGCGTATTTGATCAGTTTCACATCGTCGGGCGTTATTTCTTCCCCGTAAGTGATCTTGCGTGTCGGTGCATAGATTTCGACCGTTGCCACAACAGCCGCAGCACGTTGGCGCTCTAACTGCACACGTCTTTCTTGCTGTTCAAGATGGCCATTGACCATATATACGGCAAAGCCGGCCAGGCCCATGCCGATCAAAAGTACCAATCCAAAAACTGCGCGCATATCTCAACTTTCGTCTTGCTTGGTGATGCTGGTCTTCGCATCCCGACCTACCACGAAGTTGTGGAGGATTGGTTTAACAAAGATCGTCTCTGACGGATGTTATCACGTATTATGAGCGGTTTGAAAGTCGGATCGGTAGGTTATGGCGCACTGTTGACGTTGGGTATGACTGCAAAACCACTACTAATTCGGTCTGGTGTCTTGAAAAGAAACCCAATTCGCGGATTTTAGCGACGATGCGATTTAACGCATGAATTCCGGAACTTCTTCCATCTCATAGTCGGCCAGTGCCTGACCTTCACGCTCGGCAGCCTCGACCGCCCTGTCCCGGATGCCGACAACGGTCAACAACGCCAAGAAAGCCAGTGCTGACGTGATAACAACAAAATCGACAGTCACGGCACCATCCTCTTGCTCGAAGAACTTTTTCAGTTGGATGTGCATGCTGTCGTTCCTTAATCGTCCGGCGCACTTAGCCGCCGCTAGTTACAACTGTACCCAGTTGTCGGTCGTCTTGCCGCGGTTCGTCATGATCCGATCGGCCGGTTCAAAAAAGCTGCGCCAAATTTCTGAGGCGCAGCTTTGATCAAGCAATAGGTATGCCTCAGGCTTGCCTATTCTTAGATGTCGTCAGGAACGTCGATTGTTTCCAGAGTGTTCTGGATTTCGCCGGCCAGGTCAGTTGCACCTGTGCGCAGTGCGTTGCCTACCAGCAGGCCCAGGATAACCAGAGCAGCAGTCAGAACAACGAAGTCAACAGTTACGGCGCCGTCTTCGTCCTTACGGAAGTTTTTGATAAAGTTAAGCATTGTGGTCCCTCCTCAGGGTTTCGCTAGAGTTTGTCTTCACCTCGCCGGGTCCCGCTTTCCACCGTCCTGATGGTCACTCCCCGTCTTGGATGTACTTATATAGCCCCCGGAATGGGGCGGGAGTTTGGCGCGTTTGGTGTTTTTTTCGACCTTGGGGAATTTTCAACGCAAAAAGCTGTAATATGCTGGTTACAAAGGAAAAAAATCTCTTTTTGCATAGTTCACCATCAACAATGCGTTGCGAAAAAGTCGGTAATTTGGGGAAATTAACTAGATTGTTCCGGTGAAAGTGGCATTTGGGCGGTTTTGTGCCATCCTTGATTCAATAAAAATAAGCAGGCGGACATTCACATGACTCGATACATCGTTATGGCAACGGTTTTTTCCATGTTTGCCTGCGGCCACATGGCCATGGCCGAGATCGAACGACTGCAACCTGATTTCACCTTTAAACGTGTTGGCCTGCCCGGTGCCAGTGTCAGTGGGCGGATCACAGTACAGATCGACCCCAGTGCGCCGCGCTTGGGTCCCGTATATGCCGATGAGCCAGAGGAAGGGCCGACAGAGGTGGCTGCGGGCGCGCCGATCCCACAGGCGACAGGCATGGAATGGTTCTGGGCGAACGTGCCCGCAGATCTTGCCGGTGCGTCGCCGACCCGGGTGATGGCTGCGCTGAACCAAATCAGTAATCCGCCCTCAGGCAAGGGCGTACCGGCCCCCCGGTTGCAAAGCCTGCAGAACATCGCCGCTGAGCATGGGATCGACATCCTGAAAGAGACCGTCGGAACGAAAGTGTCCCCCGCGCTCGTTCTCGCGGTGATCTCCGTCGAAAGCGCCGGGCGAACGGATGCGGTCAGTTCCGCAGGGGCGCAAGGCCTTATGCAGCTGATGCCCGACACGGCCACCCGGTTTGGCGTGGCCGACAGTATGAACGCCAGCCAGAATATCAAAGGTGGCGTGGCCTATCTTGTCTGGCTTCTCGATCATTTCGAAAACGATCCGTTGATGGCGCTGGCCGGTTACAATTCAGGCGAAGGTAACGTGCGCAAGTATAATGGCGTCCCGCCATTCGCGGAAACACGCGCTTACGTGCCCAAAGTGCTCGCCGCGTGGCAGATCGCCAAGGGGTTGTGCCAAACGCCGCCCGAGCTGATCACCGATGCATGTGTCTTTAACGTGAATGGAATTTAGACGGCAAAGTAAGCGGCCCATTCCGGGTGTCTGCGCCGTTGCGCATTCACGAAAGGGCAGAGCGGCATGATCTTGAAACCCGATGCATCCGCCGTCCTGATCAAATGATCCAATAACAGCAGCCCGACACCCTGACCCTCATAGCCGGACGCCACGACAGTATGGTCGGCGATCACAAGGCTGGGTGATGTGATCGTATAAGTCAGTTCACTCAGGCCGTCCGGATGCTGAATAAAAAAGCGGCCCCTGCCAGAGGCCACCTCATGCTGCACCCGATGGTCAGACAATCGTCGCCTCGGTCGCGGCACGCAACTCATCCTCGGTCACGCCGTCTGCGGTCTCCACAATCTTCAGGCCGCCATCTACAACATCAAGCACGCCAAGATTGGTGATGATGCGATCCACCACACCTTGGCCGGTCAGCGGCAGCGTGCATTCCTTCAACAGCTTGCTCTCACCATGCTTGTTCGTGTGGTCCATGACCACGATGACCCGACCGACACCGGCGACCAGGTCCATGGCACCGCCCATGCCCTTGACCAGCTTGCCGGGGATCATCCAGTTCGCCAGATCCCCGTTTTCGGCCACTTCCATCGCGCCCAGGATCGCCGCTGCGATCTTGCCACCCCGGATCATGCCGAATGACGTGGCGCTATCGAAATAGGCTGTGCGGTTCAGTTCCGTGATGGTCTGCTTGCCGGCATTGATCAGGTCCGGGTCCTCTTCGCCTTCATAAGGGAACGGGCCCATGCCCAGCATGCCGTTTTCGGACTGCAGGGTAATGTCCTTGTCGCCGACATAGTTCGCCACAAGCGTCGGGATGCCGATCCCAAGGTTGACGTACCAGCCGTCTTCAAGCTCTTCCGCTGCGCGCGCGGCCATCTGATTGCGATCCCAGGGCATCACGCATCCTCCCGTTTGCGCGTCGTGCGCTGTTCGATCCGTTTTTCGTGTTCGCCCTGGATCAGGCGATGCACATAGATGCCGGGCAAATGAATGTGGTCGGGGTCGAGGCTGCCTTTGGGCACGATCTCTTCCACTTCGGCAACGCAAACCTTGCCACACATGGCCGCAGGTGGGTTGAAGTTGCGGGCGGTCTTGCGAAAGACCAGATTGCCCGTCTCATCCGCTTTCCACGCCTTCACGATCGACAGGTCGGCGAAGATACCGCGCTCCATTATATACGTCTCGCCGTCGAAATCCTTGTGCTCTTTACCTTCGGCAATCACCGTTCCCACACCGGTCTTGGTATAAAAGCCCGGGATGCCGCAGCCACCGGCCCGCATCCGTTCGGCCAGCGTGCCTTGCGGGTTGAACTCCAGCTCCAGCTCACCCGACAGGTATTGCCGCATGAATTCGGCATTCTCACCCACGTAAGAGCTGATCATCTTCTTCACCTGCCGCGTCTGCAGCAGGATGCCGATACCAAAATCATCGACACCCGCGTTGTTCGAGGCAAAGGTCAGATCCTTGGTGCCCGCGTCCTTGATCGCCTGCAGCAGCAATTCCGGGATGCCGCACAGCCCAAAACCACCGGCTGCGATGAACATGCCGTCATGCAAAAGGCCATCAAGCGCTTCGGCGGCAGAGCCGTAGATTTTCTGCATAATAATCCCCCGCAAATTTACCCGGAACGTGACGATGCAAGCGCAGAAAGTCAATTCGTGGGGACGGGTCACCCAAACATTTCTTCTCCGCGTATGTCGCCTGCATCGGTGAAAGAGACGAAGAAGCCATGCCCGTCAAACAGACCGGCGTCGCCGTATTGCAGACTGAAATGCCCGGGGCCGAACCGGGCGTCGCACACCCCCACACTTTCAATGGTCAACGCTTGACGGAATGCCACTTCATCCAGTGACGGCTCATCGAGCTCTCTCCAAGACTCGTTGTAGATTTTGCTGTATGCCTCGGCCAACTTATCCCGTGCCATTGCGTCCCACCGTGGGAGATTATCCAGCACATTCGGCACAGTATCTTCATGACCAGGCTTAATTGAAACAATCAGCGATATGTCACCATCGGTGAACCGGTAGGTGTCGGTGTAGCTATTGCTGTTTTCAAACCGCAAGGTACCGGACTTGAGTTTCATATGGTCTCAGGCCTACTTCTTCGCCTTCGCCTTCGCCTTCGCCTTCGCCTTCGCCTTCGCTGTCGCCTTCTTCTTCGCCGCCGGCTTCTTCTTGGTCACCTTCTTGCCCGACTTCGCCGCCCGCTCATCGATCAGATCAACGGCTTGCGCCATCGTCAGATCACCCGGTTCGATCGTGTCGGGGATCGTCGCGTTGATCTTTTCCCACTTCACATAAGGCCCGTACTTCCCGTCAAAAATATTGACCGGCCCGCCCGCCTCCGGATGTTCTCCCAATTCGCGGATCGGCGTTGCCGCACGGCCCCGACCGCTACGGCTGGCCTTCTTCTCTGCCAACAACTGCACCGCGCGGTTCATCCCAACGGTCCAGACATCCTCGATCGTTTCAAGGTTGGCATTGGTGCCCCCTTTGAACGACGTATTTTCCGCATGTTTGATGTAAGGCCCATAGCGGCCCAGATTGGCCCAGACATTCACGCCGTCTTCCGGGTGGGCCCCGATCAAACGCGGCAGTTCCAGCAAGCGCAAGGCCTCAGGCAACCCGATTTCTTCGGGGTTCCATCCCTCGGGCACGCCGGTCCGCGGCGGTTTCTTGTTATCCTCGGTCACCTGGCCACGCTGCACATAAGGACCGAAGCGACCTTTGAAGACCCGGATCTCATCCCCCTCATCCTCGCCCAGCATTTTCCCATCGGGCGGAATCGCCGACGCTTCGGCCTCCGGGTCCGGCGGGCCGAAGGGACGGGTATAGCGACATTCTGGATAGTTCGAGCATCCGATGAACGCACCGCCCGACCGGGCCGTGCGCATCGACAGCCGCCCGTTTCCGCAATTCGGGCAAAGCCGCGGATCCGTACCGTCCTCATTCGGCGGAAATAGATGCGGCTCCAAGACCTCGTTGATCTTTTCCAGCACCTCGGTGATGCGCAGATCGGCGGTCTCGGCGATCGCCGCCGAGAAATCGCGCCAGAACCGTCCCAATACCTGTTTATAGTCAGCATCGCCTGCGCTCACCTCATCAAGCTGATTTTCCAGATCAGCTGTGAAGTCGTATCCGATATACTTGCGGAAATAATTGGTCAGGAACGCCGTCACCAGACGGCCCTTGTCCTGCGGGATCAGTCGGTTCTTGTCTTTCTCTACATAGCCACGATCCTGAATGGTCGTGACGATGGAGGCATAGGTCGAAGGCCGCCCGATCCCCAATTCCTCCATCCGCTTGACCAACGTCGCCTCGGTATAACGGGGCGGGGGTTGAGTGAAATGCTGTTCTGGATCGACTGATTTCTTCTCGGCCTTCTCGCCCTCGGCAATCTGCGGCAGGCGCTTGTCGTCATCTTCGACGACACTGTCATCCTTGCCCTCTTCATAGATCGCGATAAAGCCGTCAAACACCATCACCTGACCGTTGGCGCGCAGGATCACCTGGCCATCCGCGCTCTGAATATCGACAACAGTGCGTTCCAGCCGGGCGGCGGCCATCTGGCTCGCCATGGTCCTCTTGTAGATCAGGTCATACAGCTTACGCTGATCGCTATCGGCGATCTTCGCATCCTCGGTTCCCACCATCATATACGTCGGGCGAATGCATTCATGCGCTTCCTGCGCATTCTTCGCCTTGTTCTTATATATACGGGGCTGATCGGGCAGATAGCTGTCACCAAACTTCGCCTTGATCGCATCGCGGGCGCTGGTCACGGCCTCGGGCGCCATGTCGATCCCGTCCGTCCGCATATATGTAATGAGACCGGCCTCATACAGCCGTTGCGCCACCGACATGGTCTGGCGCGCACCCATCCCAAATTTGCGGCTGGCCTCTTGTTGCAGGGTCGAGGTCATGAACGGCGGGGAGGGATTGCGGGTTGCCGGTTTCGCCTCGACCGATTTGACCACCAGATCGCGCGAATTGATCGCCTGCACGGCCATTTCGGCCTGCGTTTCATTTTCAAGGTCGAATTTATCCAGCTTCTTGCCAGCCAGCGTCGTCAGCCGCGCCTCGAATGCCTGTCCCCGAGGCGTCTGCAACTGCGCCTTGACCGACCAATACTCACGGGCGCGAAACGCCTCGATCTCCATCTCGCGTTCGACGATCAGGCGCAGGCAGACCGATTGCACACGACCCGCCGACTTTGCACCGGGCAGCTTCCGCCACAAGACAGGCGACAGATTGAAGCCAACGAGATAATCCAGCGCACGCCGGGCCAGATAGGCGTCGACCAAAGGCACATCGACCTGACGCGGATTGGCCATGGCATCGGTCACCGCAGCCTTTGTGATCGCGTTGAACACCACCCGACTGACGGGCATGTCTTTCTTGATCGCCTTGCGTGCCGTCAGCGCCTCGGTCAGGTGCCAGGAAATCGCTTCACCCTCGCGATCGGGGTCGGTGGCGAGGATCAGTTCAGGATCATCTTTCAGCGCATCGACGATCGCCTTGATGTGTTTCTTGCTGTCGCTTGTGACCTCCCATTTCATCTCGAAATCGTCGTCGGGAAGGACTGACCCATCCTTGGGCGGCAGATCGCGGACATGGCCGTAAGACGCGAGAACGGTATAATCGCTGCCCAAATAGCCGTTTATTTTCTTGGCTTTAGCCGGAGATTCGACAACGACGACGGGCATGGGAATCCTTTATCAGTGCAAGACCTGCTTAAGTCGCGCAAGATGTGGCCTCTGTTCGTGGAATGTCAATGCAGTGCAAGAAGGGCCGTGGATTTCAGACCACACGCGCCAGCAATCCGCCAGCCTGACGGGTGATTTTGCCGTCCAGTTCCAGATCGACAAGGACCGGCGCGATGTGCGTGGCCGGGGCGGCCATATCGCGGATCAGCTGATCTTCGGCGAGCGGTGAAGGTCCCAGTCGGGACAGGATCGCATCGTGCAGCTTGGCCATATCGGGTAGCGGCAGCGTGGATTGCCCAGGCGCGTGTGGCACCTCGTCAGCGCCTTCATCGAGCGGGGCGAGCCCTGCTATGACGTCCTCGACCGAGCGTACCAGTGTCGCGCCGTCGCGGATCAGAATGTTGCATCCCGCCGCCCGCGCATCCAGCGGATGACCCGGTACCGCCATCACTTCGCGCCCCTGATCCAGCGCGTTGCGGGCGGTGATCAGGCTACCCGATTTCGCCGCCGCCTCGACCACGACAACGGCACGTGCGACGCCCGAGATGACGCGGTTGCGCGCCGGGAAATGGCGGGCCTGCGGTTGCAGACCCATCGGCATTTCGGCGATCCGCAGCCCATTTTTTCGAATGTCGTCAGCCAGTTGTGCGTTTTCGGCCGGATAGATTACGTCGACCCCGCCCGCCAGAACGGCGATCGTGCCGCCGTCGAGCGCGCCGTGATGGGCGGCTGTATCTACGCCACGGGCAAGGCCTGAGACAACAACATAGCCCGCTTCGGTCAACTCCTTGGCTAGCCGTTTGGCCATGCGTGTGCCGAGTGACGACGCATTGCGCGCGCCCACCATCGCGATCATGGGGCGGGTCAGCAAATCCAGATCGCCGATTGCCCAAAGGAATGGCGGCGCATCGGATATCTGTGCAAGATCAACGGGGTAGGGGGGCACGTCGTACATCAGTGGCGATGCACCCGCAGCGCGCGCGGCTTTCAGTTCGGCGTGGATCACGCCTTCGGGGCAGATTTCGTAATTGTCGACACCAGCCTCTTTCGCGATGTCGGGCAGCGCTTTCAATGCTGCGGCTGCGGTGCCATATTCGGCGATCAAACGATGATATGTCGCAACCCCGACACGGCGTGAGCGCAACAGGCGGAGGCGGTTGACCATATCCTCTTCCGTGGTGGGTAGGAGTGGGGGGTGAGTGGAAGAAAACTGTTTTCCGGCCATCCCGTGCTCCGCCTTGTTGCAGAGACAGGATTAGTTTCGCAGGGTTAACGGCGGGTAAATCGAAACGAGAAATTTTTCGGAAATATTGGCGAAAGGGTGTTAACGCGCTGTTTTAGGCGTTTTCGGGATGTGTTTCGCGTACACACAGCGTGCACACGCTGTACACACACTTATGCGCACACCCCACCACAAATGGGGAGGGCGGTGTGGTTACGCCTTTGTAAGACCGAATCAACTTATGCGTGAGACATGCGGATCGAAACACTTGCAGACAGCGCCCTTCATCCTGCGATACGTCGCGAACCCCATCGCGCTGTAGTAAGCAAGCCCCTCTGCGTTCGCTTCTCCGATCGTTGCATCGATTTTCGCGATACCCGCTGCGCGGGCGGCGTCACAGGTCGCGACGAACAGCGCACGACCCACACCGCGGCGCGCTGCCTCCGGGTGGATATGCGTGCCGATAATGCCCCAGCCGGGTGTGACGTCATAGATGTTGCCATCAATCGCCAACTTCAACGATTGAAAGCCAAGGATCGTGCCGTTTTGATCCACTGCGACCGAACAGCGGATCGTATCAGGATGTGCGATATAGTGATCGAGAGCAAAGGCGATATCGGCCGGCTTCGTGCGCTTCCCAGCGGCGACGAGAGCGGTCAGGACGGCACTGACGCCATCGGCATCGTTGGACTTAGCGGAGTGGATCGAGGGGTGTGTGAGGTCCGTCATGTTGTTTTGATTTCGCAGAGCATGGGTTCAAGCACCCATTCTACGCCGCCGCACCCCCAACCGTCAGCTCGCCGATCAGCAGGCTGGGCTGACCGACCCCAACAGGCACCCATTGCCCGTCCTTGCCGCAATTCCCCATCCCAGGGTCGAGGGCGAAGTCGTTGCCGATCCCTCGGATGTGTTTCAGCGCCGTGGCGCCGTCACCTATCAGGGTGGCCCCTTTGACAGGGGCGCCGACCACGCCGCTCTTCACCCGGTAGGCCTCGGTGCAGCTAAAGACGAACTTGCCGTTGGTGATGTCCACCTGTCCGCCGCCGAAACCAACCGCATAGATACCGTCCTTCAGATCGGCGACAAGCGTTTCCGGCGAGGTGTCCCCGCCCAGCATGTACGTATTCGTCATTCGCGGCATCGGTGCATGTGCATAGCTTTCACGTCGTCCATTGCCTGTCGGCGCGACCCCCATCAGCCGCGCGTTCTGGCGGTCCTGCATGTAACCGACCAGCACGCCGTCTTCGATCAACGTGTTCTTGGCGCTGGGCGTGCCTTCGTCATCGACGGTGATCGAGCCGCGTCGATCGGGGATCGTGCCATCATCCAGTACCGTCACGCCCTTTGCCGCGATCTGCTGGCCCATTAGCCCGGCAAAGGCGGATGATCCCTTGCGGTTGAAATCGCCTTCCAGCCCATGCCCGATCGCCTCGTGCAGCAGGATGCCCGGCCAACCGGGGCCGAGGACGACGTCCATGACGCCTGCGGGGGCCGGTTCGGCGTTAAGGTTGACGAGGGCGATGCGCAGGGCCTCGCGCGCCTTGGCCTCCCAGTTTTCGCGGGCGATCACGCGGTCCAGACCGGCGCGTCCCCCGCCACCGGCCATCCCGCTTTCGCGGCGGCCATCCTGTTCGACGATGACGCTGATATTCAGCCGGGTCATGGGGCGCGTATCGGTGACCAGCGTGCCATCGGGGCGCAGGATCAGCACCTCTTGATGCGACGCGGCAAGGGTTGCGCTGACCTGCACGACCCTTTCGTCAAGGCCGCGCGCGAAAGCGTCGATCTCGCGCAATACGTCAATCTTGGCCGGAAAGGTCGCCTGCAGCATAGGATCGTCGTCGGAATAGAGTTTGCGGTTGGTGCCTGCGGGGGCCGCAGCCATCGTGCCACCACCGTCACCGACGGCCAGACGTGCGGTCGAAACGGCCCGTTTCAGTGCGTGTTCGTCGATCGTGGTGGAATGGGCATATCCGGTCGTTTCCCCTTTGACCGCCCGCAGCCCGAATCCTTCGGAGGCGTCGAAACTGGCCGTTTTCACCCGGCCGTCGTCGAATGACAGCATTTCGGACTTGCGCCGTTCGAGGAACAATTCGCCGTCATCGGCCCCATGTGTCGCTTCGTTCACCAGGGCCAACGCCCTGTCTTTGTCGAGGTTGGTTTCAAAGGGCCGGAATGGATCGACGGACATGGATTTTTCCTGCGTCTGGTACGATTTATGGAAAAAAGCGTCTGTTTGCCGCAACAGCGCTTCTTGAGTTGTGCGAAAGGATATGGGACATGGTGCGCCAGATACAACGGGATTCCGTCCGCAGTCGGGCGAAAGACCGACGGGCCGCGCAAGACGCGCAACGACGTTAGGGGTAACCATGAGATTGAAAACCTTTGCAACCTCACTCTGGACCGGGGCGGGTCTGGTCATGGCGGGCGCACCTTTGTGGGCGCAGGATGTCGACCAAGAGCTTGAGATCGTAGGGCGCCCCAATGACGGTGAGATGGGCTTTCAGCCTGCCGCGACCGAATTGGCGCGCGACGTGCAATGGCTGGACAACATGCTGCTGATCATCATCACGGCGATCACGCTGTTCGTGACAGGTCTGCTGGCATGGGTTGTTCTGCGCTACAATGCCAGGAAAAACCCCGAGCCGGCGGGATTCACCCACAACTCCCCGCTCGAGGTTGCGTGGACGGTCGTGCCGATTGTGATCCTCGTGTTCATCGGGGCGTTTTCGCTGCCTGTGCTGTTCAAACAGCAGGAAATTCCAGAGGCGGATATCAACATCAAGGTCACCGGATACCAATGGTACTGGGGCTATGAATATGTGGATGAAGGCGTGCAGTTCGACAGCTTTATGCTGGCCCGGGAAGAGCTGGAAGAGTTCGGGTATAGTGACGATGAATATCTGCTGGCCACCGATACCGCCGTCGTCGTGCCGGTCGGTGCCACCGTCGTGATGCAGGTGACCGGGGCGGACGTGATCCACTCCTGGACGATCCCCGCTTTTGGCGTGAAACAGGATGCGGTGCCCGGTCGTTTGGCGCAGCTGTGGTTCGCGGCAGAGCGCGAGGGCATCTATTTCGGCCAATGTTCGGAACTGTGCGGCAAGGATCACGCCTATATGCCGATCACGGTCAAGGTCGTGAGCCAAGAGACGTACGACAAGTGGCTTGCCGAGGCGAAGGCCTGATCGCTGGGCGATCCGGCTAGGGGCGAAAGATGAGCGATATCAGCGTTCAAGACACGGTTTACGAGGCGAATATGGGCGATTACTTTGCCCTGCTGAAGCCGCGTGTGATGTCGCTCGTGGTGTTCACCGCGCTGGTGGGGCTGCTTGTCGCGCCGATGCCGGTGCATCCCTTCATCGGTTTCGTCGGCATCCTGTGTATCGCCGTCGGGGCGGGCGCATCCGGCGCGCTGAACATGTGGTGGGATGCCGATATCGACGCGCGGATGAAGCGAACGGCGGGGCGTCCGATCCCTTCGGGCCGCGTGCAGCCCGGCGATGCACTGGCGATCGGGCTGGCGCTGTCGGGCTTTTCGATCGTGATGCTGGCCTTGGCCACGAACATGCTGGCCGCCTTCCTTCTTGCCTTCACCATCTTTTTCTATGCGGTCATCTATTCGGTGTGGTTGAAGCGTGCGACGCCGCAGAACATCGTGATCGGCGGTGCCGCCGGTGCGTTCCCACCGATGATCGGCTGGGCTGTCGCGACCGGAGACGTCAGCATCGAAAGTGCCTTGATGTTCGCGCTGATCTTCATGTGGACGCCGCCGCATTTCTGGGCGCTGGCGCTGTTCGTGAAATCGGACTACGGCAACGCGGGTATCCCCATGCTGACCGAAACGCATGGGCGCAGGGTCACCCGCAATCATATTCTGATCTACACCCTTTTGCTGATCCCCGTGGCGCTGGGTCTTGGCCTGACCAGCATCGGCGGGCCGTTTTACATGGCCGTTGCTGTCACGCTGAACCTGTGGTTCCTGAAAGGCGCTTACGACGTCTGGCGCCGGACGGATGCCGATAGCGAAGCGGACAAACATGCGGTCGAGATCGGCATGTTCAAAGTCTCGCTCTATTATCTTTTCCTGCATTTCGGCGCGCTTTTGGCCGAGGCCGCACTGCGTGCCTATGGCTGGGGTGGCTGGTGATGGCGATCAAGGTCGAACATGAGGTGCATGAACGGCGCAAAGGCCGGAATTACGGGGTGTTCCTGCTCTTGATCGGATTCATCGCGATCGTTTTCGGCCTGACCGTCGTCAAGGTGACTCAGCTTGGTGAAGTGGCGCAGTTCGAAAAGTTCGATCATTCTGTGCGGCCACAGATCGTACCGCAGGAGGGCGACGAATGAGACTGTTCCCGAACCTCCAAGGCCCGCAGCGCACAGCGGCGCAAGCCGTCAGCGTCGTGCTGATCATGGGCTCGCTCGCCTGGGCGTCGGTGCCGTTTTATGACTGGTTCTGCCGCGTCACCGGATTTGGCGGGGCGACCAACGTGGCCGAAACGGGCAGCGATGTGATCCTCGACCAGACGATCAAGGTCCGTTTCGATGCGTCGCTGGAACGCGACATGCCATGGACTTTCAAACCCGAAGTGCGCGAGATGGAAATCCGCATCGGCGAGACTGGGCTGGCCTTTTACGAGGCGCACAACCCGTTGGACGTCCCGATTGCCGGGCAGGCGGCCTATAACGTCACGCCATATGAGGCTGGCGCATTCTTCGACAAGATCGAATGTTTCTGCTTTGTCGAGCAGGTCCTGCAGCCCGGTCAGACAATGATGATGCCCGTCAGCTTTTTCGTGGACCCGGCGATCGTGGACGATCGCGAAGGGCAGCATGTGCATACCATCACGCTCAGCTATACATTCTACCAGATCGACGTGCCGGAAGAGGAAATCCAGGCCTCTGTCGACACCGATCTTTTGACACCGGCGCCGCAAGACGCCATAGAAACGAACTAACGACTAGCCGATAGGGAACGCAGCCATGGCGCATGCAAAGAACCACGATTATCACATTCTGGCCCCATCCATCTGGCCGATGGTCGGGGGCATCGGCGCCTTTGTAATGTTGTTCGGATCGGTGCTGTGGATGCATGGATCGGGTCCATACGTCTTCCTGATGGGCCTCGCGGCGGTTCTGTACGTCATGTACGCATGGTGGGCCGAGGTTGTGACCGAAAGCCGGGTCGGCGATCACACACCTGTGGTGCGGATCGGCCTGCGCTACGGCTTCATCATGTTCATCATGTCCGAGGTCATGTTCTTCGCCGCATGGTTCTGGTCGTTCTTCAAACACGCCATGTACCCTATGGGCCCGCAAAGCCCTGCCGTCGATGGCCAATGGCCGCCCGCAGGGATCGAAACGTTTGACCCCTGGCACCTGCCGCTGATCAACACTTTGATCCTGCTGTGTTCCGGCGCTGCAGCGACTTGGGCGCACCACGCGCTGGTCCATGAAAACAACCGCGAAGATATGAAATGGGGGCTGATCCTGGCCATCGGTCTGGGCGCGATCTTTACCGTCTTCCAGGTCTACGAATACAGCCACGCGGCCTTTGGTTTTGCCGGGAACATCTACGGTGCCAACTTCTTCATGGCGACCGGTTTCCATGGCGCGCACGTTGTCATCGGCACGATCTTCCTCGCCGTGTGCCTGCTGCGTCTGCAAAAGGGCGATTTCACGCCAGAGAAACATGTCGGGTTCGAAGCGGCCGCCTGGTACTGGCACTTTGTCGATGTGGTCTGGCTGTTTCTTTTTGCCGCCGTCTATGTCTGGGGCGGGTAAGTCGGGGTCAACCCCGACTTACGGTTGGATATGTTAGCGCGCGAGGGCCCTCGCGCGTTTTCCTTTTGAAGGTCAGCGATGCTGCGCAAAATCATCTTTCCCATCCTCCTTGGCGTCGTCGGCTGCGCGATCCTGATCGCGCTTGGCATCTGGCAGTTGCAGCGGCTGGACTGGAAAGAGGGTATACTGGACAACATTAATGCGCGTCTCGCTGCAGATCCCACACCGCTGCAAGTCGATGTCAGCGAGGAAACGCACGAATACAGCCGGGTCATGCTTGGTGGTGCGCCGACTGGGCGCGAATTGCATGTGCTGGTCTCGGGGACAGCGGCGGGCACCGGGTATCAGGTCATCTCGGAATTCGCCGTGACCGATGGCCTGACGGTCCTGCTGGATCAGGGTCTCCTCCCGCTCGACAAGAAGGCGGAGGCCCCGCTCATCGCGCCGATGAAGGTCGTTGGCACGCTCCTTTGGCCGGACGATCAAAACGACAGCACACCGGACCCGGACCTTGCCGAAAACATCTGGTTCGCGCGCAACGTCCCCGCCATGTCTGACCATTTCGGCACCCAACCATTGATGGTCGTCGTGTCCGAGGCGACGCCCGCCGATCCGCGCCTGACCCCCCTCCCAATCAACACGGCCAACATCCCCAACGACCATCTGGAATACGCGATCACGTGGTTCCTTTTGGCCCTTGTCTGGGCCGCGATGACCTGCTTTCTGGTCGTTCGTGTGACCCGGCAAAAGGACGCCTGAGCGATGCGCTACATCTCGACCCGCGGCGATGCGCCCATCCTGACATTCGAAGAGGCGATGCTGACCGGTCTCGCCCGCGACGGCGGCCTTTATGTGCCGGAAGAGGTGCCCACACTCAGCGCCGATCAGATCGCGGCGATGGCTGGCAAAAGCTATGAAGAGGTCGCGTTTGACGTCATGCGCCCCTTTATCGGCGACACCTTCACGGGCAATGAATTCCGCAAGCTGATCGCCCAAGCCTATGCCGGTTTCGGCCACGCTGCCCGCGCCCCCCTGGTGCAACTCGACAGCAACCACTATCTGCTCGAACTGTTCCACGGACCAACGCTCGCCTTCAAAGACTTCGCGATGCAGTTGATCGGGCAGATGTTCCAGGCGGCATTGGGCCGCTCGAGCAATCGGGTCACCATTGTTGGCGCCACCTCCGGCGACACAGGCTCCGCCGCGATCGAGGCCTTCCGCGGCCTCGACGCCGTTGACGTCTTCATCCTCTACCCCCACGGGCGCGTCTCCGAAGTCCAGCGGCGGCAAATGACAACACCAACCGAGGCGAACGTCCACGCCCTCGCCATCGACGGTGATTTCGACGATTGCCAGGCCGCCGTGAAAGACATGTTCAACGACTTCGCCTTCCGGGATGAGGTCAAACTCGCCGGCGTGAACTCGATCAACTGGGGCAGGGTCCTCGCGCAGGTCGTCTACTACTTCACCGCTGCCGTGTCGCTGGGCGCGCCGCACCGCAAAGTCAGCTTCACCGTCCCCACCGGCAATTTCGGCGACATCTTCGCAGGCTACATCGCCAAGAAAATGGGCCTACCCATCGCCGATCTGGTCGTCGCCACGAACCGCAACGACATCCTGCACCGGACGCTGGAAACTGGCGCCTACACCAAGGAAGGCGTCACCCCGACGATCAGCCCCTCCATGGACATTCAGGTCAGCTCCAATTTCGAACGGGCGCTTTTCGATGCCTATGACCGCGACGGCGCGACTGTGGCCAGCCAGATGGACGACCTCAAAAAAGGCGGCTTCCACATCAGCCAAGGCGCCTACCAGATGCTCAAGGACACGTTCAAATCTGGCCGCGCGTCCGAGGAAGACACCAGCGCCGCCATCCGGACATATCGCCGAAACCACGGCGAACTCCTTTGCCCGCACACGGCCGTCGGCGTCCACGTGGCGGAAAAACATCTCGGCACAACCCCCATGGTCACCCTCGCCACGGCCCATCCGGCCAAATTCCCCGATGCCGTGAAAGCGGCCTCTGGCGTCGCGGCACCCCTTCCCCCACGGATGGCAGACCTGTATGACCGGCCAGAGCGCGTCACGCGCGTTGCGGGGGAACTGGCGGCAATTCAGGCCGTCATCAGGGAACGGATCAACTGATTTGACGATTGAACTACACACGCTGTCCAACGGGTTTCGGATTGTTACCGAACATATGCCCGGGCTGAAATCATCCAGTATCGGGATCTGGGTCAATGCAGGCGGACGGCACGAACGGCTCGACCAAAACGGCATCGCGCATTTCCTCGAACATATGGCGTTCAAGGGGACCAAGACGCGCAGCGCCCTGCAGATCGCCGAGGCGATCGAAGACGTCGGTGGCTACATCAACGCCTATACCAGCCGCGAGATGACAGCTTATTACGCCCGCGTGCTGGAAGACGACGTGGCGCTCGGGCTGGACGTGATCGCTGACATCCTGCTGAATCCGGTCTTCGACCCGGCAGAGATCGAGGTCGAACGCGGCGTGATCCTGCAGGAAATCGGTCAGGCGCTCGACACACCCGACGACATCATCTTCGACTGGCTGCAAGAGGCGGCCTATCCCGACCAAGCGCTTGGTCGCACGATCCTCGGCCCGTCCGAGCGGGTCAGCGCGTTTCACCGCGATGATCTGCAAGGATTTGTGGCCGAACATTACGGCCCCAACCAGATGATCCTCGCCGCTGCGGGGGCCATCGACCATGACGCGATTGTCCAACAGGCCGAAAACCTGTTCGGGCACCTGCCCGCCGTGCCACGCCCGGCGGATCAACTGGAGCGCGCCCGCTTCGACGGACGCGAGCGGCGGGAAGACCGGGCGCTGGAGCAGGTGCATTTCGCGCTGGCGCTCGAAGGCCCGACCTACCGCGACCCCGCCATCTACACTGCCCAAATCTACGCCAGCGCCATGGGCGGCGGCATGTCATCGCGCCTGTTCCAGGAAATCCGCGAAAACCGGGGCCTCTGCTACACGATCTTCGCCCAGGCCGGGGCCTATGAAGACACGGGGCTGACGACGATCTATGCAGGCACCAGCGCCGAACAAATCGCCGAACTGGCGCACCTGACCGTGGACGAGATGAAGCGCGCCGCCGACGATATGACTGCCGCCGAGGTCGCCCGCGCCCGCGCCCAGATGAAAGCAGGCCTGCTCATGGGCCTCGAAAGCCCATCAAACCGCGCCGAACGGCTCGCGCGGCTGCTCGCGATCTGGGACCGGATCCCAAGCCTCGATGAGACCATCGAACGGATTGACGCGGTGACAACCGGCGACGTCAAATCCTTCGCCGGGCACATGGCCGGGCAGGCGGGCACCGCAATGGCGCTTTACGGCCCAGCCGCGGCGGCGCCCAGCCTGGACACCTTGAAGGCACGACTGGTCGCCTGATGCTCGGCGCCCGGCGGAAGGTGCGGATCGAAACCGAGCGGATGAGCCTGCGGCCACCGCTCCACGGCGACTTTCGGGCCTGGACATCGCTGCGGCAAGCCAGCGAAGACTTCCTCCGCCCGTGGGAGCCGACCTGGGCACCCGACCACCTGTCGCGCAAGGCCTTCACCAACCGTGTCTATTGGGCGCAACGGTCGATCAGCAACGGCACCGCCATCCCACTCTTCCTGATCCGACGCACCGACGACATGCTGCTGGGCGCGATCACGCTCGACAACATCCGGCGCGGCCCGGCGCAGGCAGGCACGACAGGCTATTGGATCGGCGCGCCTTATGCGCGGCAGGGTTACATGCGCGAGGCGATCGAGGCCGTTGTGCATCACGCCTTCACGACACTCGACCTCAGCCGGGTCGAGGCAGGGTGTCTGCCCGAAAACGACGCCTCACGCCGTCTCTTGGAAAAATGCGGCTACAAATACGAAGGCGTCGCGCAAAGCTATCTGCAGATCAACGGACGTTGGCGGAACCACGTTCTTTATGCCAACCTCCGACACGACCGGCGTGGGAAGACCGACGTCGGGTAGAAAAATCTTCGTTACGAAGATTTTTGACGCGCCAGATTTTTAGCTAAAAATCTGAATCGCTGCGACAATGCGGGCGTGCGGATCCGAACCCAGGATAATAGTAGACGCCCGTCGTGAATAGGATGTCGAGTTGCGTCAGATCGACATCCGCCGCCATGGCAGCCTGCACAATGACAGGGTTCTTGGTGTAGATCGCATAGTTCAGCACGCCGTCCCGATACTGGTTCAGGACGTTCACATCAGCACCCTTATCCATCAGCAACAGCGCGATATCGGTGCGTTCCTCCTGAATGGCGGCCATCAGCGGCGTCAGGTCGGCGCCCGAACGATCCTCAAGATCAGCGCCCGCATCGATAAGCGCCGCGATCACGTCGGCACCCGCGGTACAACTGCGGACCGCGGCGGACAATGCATTCATGCCGCGCAAACCGGGCGCGTCCGGATCGGCGCCCTCGGACAAAAGCAGGTCCACCATGGGCAAATCATCGCGGATCGCAGCCATGGCCAGCGGCGTCATCATGAACGGGGGGATCGGCGCATCGATGCTGGCTCCATCGTCGATCGCTGCATCCGCGCGCAGCACATCGCCTTGCCGGATGGCATCGTCCAGCGGTCCTGCATTGGCCTGCCCGACCAAAGCGCAAAGCAGGCCGCCAAGGATCAAAGGTTTCATGGTGTCGCCTCCCGAGTCAGTTCTGATTTGCAACTTACTATATCCGGTGAGTTTTCTTTTGCAACTGACTGCGCTAAACAGCGCCGATGAAGAACACAACCTACCGCTCGGACTGCCCGATTGCCTCGACCCTCGATTTGATCGGCGACAAATGGACCCTGCTGATCCTGCGCGACATGCTGTTCGGCGCGCGGAAATTCTCGGATTTCGTGGCCAGCGCCGAGGGGATGAAGCGCAATATTCTCAGCGACCGCCTAAAGCGATTGAATGAACATGGGTTGATCGAACGGGTGCCTTATCAGGACAAGCCACCACGTTTTGACTACGTTCTGACAGCCAAGGGGGCCGATCTGCTACCTGTCATTCAAGCCATCGCGCGCTGGGGTGCGAACCATCTGGAGCATGCCTATGACCCGCCCGCCGATCTGCTGAAATGGATGCCGTCGGACCACGCCTCATAGCGCCCGCACCCGGTTGTTTCGCGCGTTGTGCTCCAACTCCACCAGCCCCAGCATCTCCAGCACCGGCGCGACGTAATTCGCGAAGCGCCCGCGATAGCCTTTGCGCAATCCATAGTAGCCGCCGACGGGGTTGCCCGCATCTCGCGCCCAGGCCTCCAACGTGCCATCCTTGACCGGCTTGCCTTCATCCGCATTGCCCAGCGGCATCCAGTCGCCATGCGCTTTCAGCATCGCGTGCGCATCCGCGATGGCGCGCAGCTGGTAGGATAGCTGGGTCTTGCCGACCTGAACGACCAGCGCTGGTGGGTCGGTTGCCTCGTCTTTCCAGACCTCGAATGCGGATGTCAGCGGAGGTGTCTTCAGGATCCACGGATCGCCAGCGACGCCAGTCCCATATGTCACGCGGTTCATTGTTCTGCCTTTCGTTTGAGTGCGTCGCCGAATTTGTCGAAGGACGGTTGCAGGTCGGGGATGGATTTGGTGATCAAACCGGCCAGCGGGCCAGTGAAGTCTTCGCGCATGTCGAATTTGGTCCCGTTGGCGATGGGTGTCAGCGTAAACGTCCGCGTTCCGGTGAACAAACCAAACGGCATCCCACCTTCCCAGACCATTTTTGCATCCTTCGCGAAGGTCTTGACCCGCAAACCAAATGCTCGCTTTGGATCAACCTCGGACCAGAGTTTGATCTTGCTGCCTAACCGGATATTCCCCGTCATTTTCACAATCCCAAAGTCACTGTTCAACTTGGCCGGATCGGTCAGGATCGCCCAGACCTTTTCCGGGCTCGCTCCGATATCCCGCGCCACATGATATGATGCCATGTTCGCTCCACTCTCTTGACAGGACCGGGCGTAGCAACCCTAATATGACGTCTTCTGTCATGTTTGAGAAAGCCCATTGCGCGCATCCCGTCTTTTGCAGATCCTGCTCTTGCTCCAGAACCGGGGGCGGTTGACCTCGGTACAGTTGGCCGCAGAGCTCGAGGTCACTCCCCGTACCATCCTGCGCGATGTGGATGCGATGACCGAGGCGGGGCTGCCGATTATCGTTTTCCAAGGCAATCAGGGCGGGATCGAGTTGGGATTCAACTATCGGACCCGTCTGACCGGGCTGGATCAGGACGAGGCCGAGGCTTTGGGCGTGATCCTCGGATCAGCCGATACGGCGCTGGCCACACTCGGCATGGATCAGGCGGCATGGCGGGCGCGGGCGAAGCTGGTGGAGAGCTTTCCCGACAAAGTGCGCGAGACGGTGCAGCGGGGGATGCGGCAGTTCAACATCGATAGCGGGCAGTCTGACAACGATCCCCGCATCCCCGCCTTCGCCGCTGCTATTCGTGGACGGCGGATTGTCCGTATCAATGCCAACAGAAAGGCACGGACAATCCATCCGGTGGGCATGGGCCTCACGCAGAAGGGGTGGCAAATCAAAGATGACCTGAGCGCGTCTGATATCCCGCTGCAGGAATGCGGAGACATCAATATCTCCGCCCACACCTTCGCCTAGGTCTGCTTTAGCCGACCCAGCACATCCAGCCCCTGCATATGCAGGAAATGCAGCATGTCGATGAAGATCCAGTTCTCGGCCAGCTTGTCACCGTCCCGGCGATAAAGATCGACCACCCGCATGTCCGCAGGCTTGCCCGACGGCAGGCCCATGTAACCGCCTGCATTCGTGACGGTCAGGTTCGCCCAGCCAAAGAACCCCCCGAAATTCCCCTCGGCCAACCGCGCGACATGCCCGTTATAGACCCGGTCCTTGATCTGCGTGCGGAAGGGCCTCTGGTGCTGTTCCACGTACCGATCAATCGTATAAGTCGCGCCGATCCCTTCCGGCCCCCACCAGATGAAATCGTCGTGCCAGCTCCGGCGCAGTTCGTCTTGGGGGCTTTCATATCTCTGATGCGCGTTGATATCGCCGATCATGCGATTGACCAGCGTCAGTGTTTTCTCGCCCTCAGCCGGGTCGGCATCGTCGAACAGCAGGCCATCATGGGTGGCCGGGCCGGGCTGGACCAGATGCGCGCCGGTCTGCGGGGGCAGGGGATACTGGCCCGCCTGCCGCATCAAATGCAGGAGGTCGCAGAACATCGCGGTTTCGACGATTTTGCCGTCAGCGATCCGGTTGAACTCGGCATAGCGCAGCATCGCAATGCGACGATGCGGTTTGATCCCGAGGAACGGTGCATCAAACAGGCCCATCAGGTGGCCCATGGACACGACCCATGTGCCGTCAAACCCGTCGATCTCATTCCGTCCGGCAAACAAGATATCCTGCCGCCGCTGCACCCGTGACATCGCCGTCAGGAACGGCGCCCAAAAGCTGTCGGCCACGGCATGCGCGCCGTGCTGTTCATAAAAGGGATGCATCCCGCGCCAGTGCCAGTCGTCGCTCGTGCGCTCGGCAAGGATCGCGCCCACATTCCCGGGCGTCGCTTTGGCCAGCGCAGCATAATGGGCGCGCAGCAGGGCCTTTTCGTCTTGGAAAGTCATCTTAACCCTTCACGGCACCTGCTGTCAGACCAGAGACAATCTGGCGCTGGAAGAACAGGATCATCACGAACAATGGCGCGGTGACAGAAACAACCGCAGCAACTGCGAACATAACGTTGCCCTTGGTTTGGGTTGTGCCAAGGAAACTTGCGATCTTGGGCACCATGGTCTGATTTTCCTTTGTCAGCAGCAATGTAGTTACAACGAAGTCATTGTAAGCCAAAAGGAAGCTGAAAAGTCCCGTGGTGATCACACCGGGCCACATGACCGGGATAATCACATGCCTGAACGCTTGAAACCGGGTGCAGCCATCCACCATCGCGCTTTCATCCAGATCCTGCGGGATGTTCTTAAAGAATGAATGCAGCATCCACAACGTGAACGGCTGATTGATCGCCACAAGCACGATGATCGTCGTCGATAAATGCCCCCACAAGTTCCACTCAAAGAATGGCAGCAGATAGCCCGATACCAGCGTGATCGGCGGTGTCGCGCGGAAGATCAGGGCGAAGAGCAGCAACCAGAAGGCATAGCGATAGGTCGAGCGTGACAGGGCATAGCCTGCAAGCGTGCCGCAGGTCAGCGAGATGGTCACGACACAGATGCACACAATGGCCGTATTCAGCGCCGCCCGCCAGAACTCCTCCTGCACCCACGCGCCATAATACCCGTCGCCGGTAAAGCTACCGCCCGTTTCAATCGTGGTCAGCGTGCCGAAAAGCGAATTCGCCCAGTTGGCCTTTGAAAAGAAATCCCCCTCAACCTTGAACGACCCCCACAGCGTCCAAAGGAAGGGGAATGCGGCCATGATCAACCACAGCACCAGAAAAGACGTAGCCAGAAAGCGCAGGGTCAGCGGGCGACGGGTAGCAACAGACATCGGGCGTTCCCTTACTTTTGCGTGCCAAAATCACGCCATGTCCGGATCAGGACAGGCGATAGCAGGATGGCGACAAAGACGATGGTGATGACGGATGTGGCGGCGGCGGACGACAACAACCGTGTCTCGCCCCCCAGATCAGTGAAGATCGCGATGGACAGCGACCGCGCATGGGCGAGGGCCTCGAACGAGATGATGGGTTCGAACACCCTGAAGTTATCCATCAGCTGGATCAGCGCGATGAAGGTCGTCAGCGGCGCCAGATGCGGGATCACGACATACCGAATCCGTTCCCACCGGCTGGCGCCGTCGATCATCGCGGCCTCTAACGTGTCCTGATTTACGGTCTGTAGGCCCGCATAATAGACGATGAAGGCAAAGGGGATCGAACTCCACGTGCCATAGACCATCAGCATTATCCACATCAGCGGGGTCGAGGCCTTGACCGATAGCGACGGATCATCCGCGAGCCATTGCAAAGCCGTGCCAAGAATACCGCGCGCATCGACCATCCAGAACAGGATCAGCGCGCCCACCAAAGGCGTCACGATCATCGGCAAAAGCGAGAAGAAAATCGTCGGGCCACGCAAGGACCGCGCGACCGAGTTGACGACAACAGCCACGACAAAGCCCAGAATAATGGTCATGGGTGTGACGATCGCAGTGTAGGTCAGCGTAAACGCCATGGCGCTATAGAAGGGCAGGTTCATGATCGTGCCCCAGAAATGGGACCAACTGACCGTGTTCTCCCACGCGCTGGCGACCTGATCGACCGCCAGATGGTTGCGGTCCTTGTAGATATCAAGACCGGCCCATTTGCCCAAAGGTTCGGCCTCGCGCAGGGCAGCAGTGGCCTCTTGATCAACGCTGGTGGATTCGGTGCAGCCGAACGGGCCGCAATTCTCGACGACCACGACAACCTGTTCATGCTCGGAATAAAGTGACTGCGTCACGATCGACACGATCGGCAGCGCGATAAAAGCCAGCATGAGGAATACAGATGGAAAGACGAACCAGAAAAAGGTGCCGTGTTTCATCGCAATCGCCCCCGGTTTGCGTCTGGTCGTCAGATGGGCGAGGGGCCGACCCCTCGCCGGATTGGCTTACTGAAGGAAGCCTTTTTCTTTTGCCGCGGCGGTATAGGCCGCCTCGATATCGGCCAGCGTCTGCTCGGCACTTTCGTTACCCTGCAGGAAGTCGGCGATATTGTCACCCAATGCGGTGTGCAGCAGGCCCTGGAAAGGAACCATCGGGTAAGGGGCCGCTCCGGACTGAACCGTGGCAAGCACGCCTTCGTTCACCGGGGCGGGCTCGAACCCTTCCATCAGCCAAACGGCCTGTGGCATGGTTTCGTCATTCAGGATCGCAGGGGACACACCGGCTGCCATGGCCTTGAATGTGGTTGCGGCATCGTCGTCGCTGATATTCTTGGCGACGGTCCAGCCATCCCACCACAGCGTCGTCGCCGGTGTACCGCTTTCACCGACGGTCAATGGGCCACCGACCTTGGTGTTCTCGTACACTTCTGGTTCGGACCCTTCTTCATCCATCAAAACGCCGGTCCGGCTGCCCCACATGTTCATCAGGGCAACGTTGCCCGCTTCCCATTCGGCAGAGGTCGCGTTGCTGTCATGGGTCAGGAAATCGGGGTTCATGTATTCCGACAGCGCCTTCATCATCTCCAGCGCTTCCACGCCTTGCGAGTTGTTGATGCTGACCTGTGCGGTGCCGGGTTCAAAGAATTGCCCGCCAGTGCCCAGATACATGTTGGTGAATTCCTGGGCCAGGTTCCACCCGGCGGCATAGGCCCCGCCGACGGGATATTCCATGATACCCGCCTCGCGGATTTGCGCGGCGGCCTCCAGCACCTCTTCATACGATGTCGGCACCTCGGCCCCGATCTGTTCCAGCACGTCCTCGCGGTACACAAGATGCTGGGCGTTTGCCATGAACGCGACCGCCATGACCTTACCGTCGACGGTAATCAGCTGCTGCTGCGGGATATCCTGCCCGAACTCGGCGACAAGATCGTCCAAGGGGCGGATCACATCTTCATTGATCAGCGCGACGATGGATGAATTGGCCACGATTGCAGTCGTATATTCCGCCGGATTACCCGTCATGCCCGCCACATTCAGCGTCTGGTGATCGGCGGTCAGGTTCGCCTCGGCCTCGCCGCCGGCACATTCCACTGCAGCCGCCGCAACCGTTTGGATCGCGGGGAATTCGTTGCCGATGATGTTCAGGCGACCATCGCCGCATCCTTCATGGCCGTCCGACAAAGCCGTTGTCGCCGTCAATGCGGCAAAGGCCGTGCCCAGCGTCAATTTCGTCATAAAAGTCATATGCTTGTACTCTCCCAGTTGTCTTGACAGCACCGGTTGACGGCGCCCCCCAACGTGGTGTTTGCCACCACACTCTTTTCGCCACGACCGAATCGCGGCGCGTTTGCATACGTTTGCAAGTTAAGCGGTAAACGCCATGGCCGCGCAAGATAATTCTGGAAAAAACAGGCGCAACGGAAGATTCGAAATTAAGTCTTGCGCGAGTTTCGGAATCAGGCGAGTGTTTTTGCAAACGTATGCAATGGGGGTGCGCATGGCCGAAATTCAGCTACGCAACGTGAGCAAACGATGGGGATCGTTTGTGGGCGTGAAGGAATTCGACCTGACCATCGCCGATCAGGAATTCCTTGTCCTCCTCGGCCCTTCGGGCTGCGGCAAGACGACGACGATGCGCATGATCGCAGGGCTCGAGGATGCGTCGGGCGGCGACATTCTGGTCGACGGCAAGCGGATCAACGATCTGGACCCGAAAGACCGCGACGTCGCCATGGTGTTCCAAAGCTACGCGCTTTACCCCAACATGAACGTCTACGACAACATCCGCTTCCCGCTGAAGGTGCGCGGGGTTCCGCAATCCGAACACGAAGAACGGGTCAAGCGCGCTTCGGCCATGGTCGAACTGGACGAATTCCTGCACCGCAAACCCGCCGAACTGTCCGGCGGTCAGCGACAGCGCGTGGCGCTTGCCCGCGCCGTCGTGCGCGAACCCAACGTGTTCCTCATGGATGAACCGCTGTCCAACCTCGACGCGAAACTCCGCGTATCCACCCGCGCGCAGATCAAGAACCTCAGCCACGAACTCAAGACGACGACGATCTACGTCACCCACGACCAGATCGAGGCGATGACGCTCGCCGATCGGGTCGTCGTGATGAACAAGGGTGTCGTGCAGCAGGTCGGCACGCCGACGGATATCTACGACTATCCGGCGAACACCTTCGTCGCGGGCTTCATCGGCTCACCCGCCATGAACCTGATGGATGGCGACATCGCAAACGGGACCTTCACCGCGCCGAATATCAGCATCTCGGGCCTGCCCAGCAATCACAATGGCAAGGTCACCCTCGGCTTCCGGGCCGAGGACGCCAGCGTGGCCGCGAACGAGGCGCAGGCCAATTCCAAGGTCTACTCGCTCGAACTGCTGGGCGAGGCGACGATGGTCACGATGCGCGCAGGCGGCACGATCATCTCGGTCAAATCGGCCAAGGATTACCGGGCCGAAATCGGCGATCCGGTCAGCGCCAGCATCCCGGCCGAGATCTGCCACCTGTTCGATTCCGAGACCGGTGAGCGCCTGACATGAGCCACGACGCACAAACCGCCGCGTCGCTCGCTGCGGTCAAACGGATGGAGGCGGGACTCGCGGCCGGTGAAATGGACATGACCCCCTATTTCACCGAGGATTTCGTCTGGCGGGGTAACCAAGGCTGCGGCACCAAAAACGGCATCGCCGACTTTCAACGCAACTGGCAATTCCCGATCCGCGCGGCCTTCACCGACCGCCACTACAAGACTGAAAAATTCATGGCCGACGGCGATTGGGCTGCCTGCTTTGGCCATATCGAGGCGACGCATTCCGGGACGTTCATGGGGATCGCGCCAACCGGCAAGCGGATCAAAATACCATATATGGATTTCTGGCGGATCGAGGATGGTCGGATCGCCGACAACCCGGTATCGGTCGATTTCGCATCCGTCATGGCGCAACTGGGCGTTGACGTGTTCAACGGCCATGGTTGGGAAAATTACGATAATGGCAGCGCCAAACCGGCAAAACCAGACTAACGCCGTCCCGGGCCCGATCCGGGATCTCTGGCAGAACTGACGTTGAGGTCCCGGTTCAGACCCGGGACGCGGAGAGCAAAGATGACAATCACATACCTCAAATCCGGCAAACCAGAATCCGAGCGCGCCGAAGACGATGCAAAGGTGCGCAAGATTGTCGAAGACACGCTCAAAGACATCGAAACGCGCGGCGATGCCGCTGTCCGCGACCTGTCCGAAAAATTCGACAAGTACAGCCCGCCCAGCTTCCGCCTGACGCAATCCGAGATCGAAGCGGCCATGTCCAAGGTCTCGACCCGCGACATGGAAGACATCAAATTCGCACAGGATCAGATACGCACCTTTGCACAGGCGCAACGATCTTCGATGACGGATATCGAGGTCGAAACGCTGCCCGGCGTGATCCTCGGCCACAAGAACATCCCGGTCCAATCCGTCGGCTGCTACGTCCCCGGCGGCAAGTTCCCGATGGTCGCCTCGGCCCACATGTCCGTGCTGACGGCCAACGTCGCAGGCGTCCCCCGCATCGTCGCCTCCGCCCCGCCGCAAAACGGCGAACCGCACCCGGCCATCGTCGCCGCCATGCATATGGGCGGGGCACACGAAATCTACGTCCTCGGTGGCATGCAGGCCGTGGGTGCCATGGCGCTCGGCACGGAAACCATCGACCCCGTCCACATGATTGTCGGTCCCGGCAACGCTTTCGTGGCAGAGGCCAAGCGGCAACTCTTTGGTCGCGTCGGCATCGATCTCTTCGCCGGACCCACCGAGACGATGGTCATTGCCGATGACACGGTCGATGCCGAACTCTGCGCCACCGACCTGCTGGGCCAGGCCGAACACGGCTACAACTCCCCCGCCGTCCTGCTGACGAATTCGGAAAAACTGGCAAAAGCGACGCTTGCGGAAATCGATCGTATCCTCGTCATCCTGCCAACAGCCGAAACCGCCCGCACGTCATGGGAAGATTACGGCGAGGTCATCCTCTGCGACACCTACGACGAAATGCTGCACATGGCGGACGAGATCGCTTCAGAACACGTGCAGGTCATGACCGACCGCGACGAATGGTTCCTTGAAAACATGACCTGCTACGGCGCGCTCTTCCTCGGCGCCCGCACGAACGTCGCCAACGGCGACAAGGTCATCGGCACCAACCACACGCTCCCCACAAAAAAGGCTGGGCGGTATACCGGCGGCCTCTGGGTCGGCAAGTTCCTGAAAACGCACAGCTATCAAAAGGTCCTCACCGACGAGGCCGCCGCCCTCGTCGGTGCATACGGTTCACGCCTCTGCATGCTCGAAGGCTTCGTCGGCCACGCCGAACAATGCAACATCCGCGTCCGCCGCTATGGCGGCAAGAACGTGGCCTACGGAACAGCCGCTGAGTAGCCTTATCATTTCGCCAAAAATACTCCCGCCGGAGGCTCCCACACCGGCCACAGGAACCACCCGATGACCCTGCCACAAACGCCATCCTTCAGCCTGACCGGCAAACGCGCTTTGGTTACCGGCGCTTCCTCCGGCATCGGCCTCGGCTGCGCAGTGGCCTTGGGGCAGGCAGGGGCCACGGTCACGCTCGCCGCACGCAGCAAGGACAAACTCAACGACATCGCCCAGCAGATGACCGACGCTGGGATGAGCGCCGACGTCCTCCCCCTCGACGTCTCCGACATTCGCGCGACGACAGGTGCCGTCGCCGCCAATGGCCCCTTCGATATCCTCGTCAACGCCGCGGGCCTCGCCATCCACACCCCCGTGCTGGACACGAAAGAACCCGATTTCGACGCCGTCTCGAACCTCAACTTCAAGGGTGCCTACTTCCTCACCCGCGCCGTCGCCAAAGGCCTCATCGACGCCGGCAAACCCGGCAGCCTGATCAACATCACCAGCCAGATGGCCTATGTCGGCGGGATCGACCGGGCCGTCTATTGCGGCACGAAACACGCCGTCGAAGGCTTCACCAAGGCCATGGCCATCGAGTGGGGCAAGCTGGGGATCCGGGTCAACACGATCTGCCCGACCTTCATCCGCACCCCCCTGACCGAGCCCACGTTCCAGAACCCCGACCGGGTCAAATGGATCATGGAGAAAATCAAACTCGACCGCATCGGCGAGGTCAGCGATATCATGGGGCCGGTCGTCTATCTCGCCTCCGATGCCTCCGCGCTGATGACCGGCACCCACATGCTGATCGACGGCGGCTGGACGGCGGATTGATGGAAAAGATCACCTCCCTTCAGGTGGCGGAGCGCGCAGGCGTCAGCCAGTCGGCGGTCAGCCGGGTGTTCACGCCCGGGGCGTCGGCCAGCGCGAAAACGGTCCAAAAGGTGCGCAAGGCCGCCGAAGAACTCGGTTACCGCCCCAACATGATGGCCCGCGCCATGATCACCGGCAAAAGCCGGATGATCGCACTGGTCGTGGCCTACCTCGACAATCAATTCTACCCACACGCGCTGGAAAGGCTGTCGAATGCGCTGCAAGAGCGGGGCTATCACATCCTCGTCTTCACCGCCGCCAACAGCCGGGCCGATATCGAAGAGGTCATGCAGCAACTGCTCGACTATCAGGTCGACGGGATCATCACCGCCTCGGTCGGGATGACCAACGACCTGACTGATCGGTGCAACGCGGCAGGCATTCCCATTGTCATGTTCAATCGCGGACAAGACGGGGCAGACGTGTCCAGCGTGACCTCCGCCAATGTCGAAGGGGGCCGCGCAGCGGGGCAATTCCTGCTGGATTGCGGGCACAAGGTGATCGCCCATATCAGCGGTTGGCAGGGCTCCTCCACCGGGCGCGACCGGCAGCAGGGGTTCTGCGAGGCCATGCATGGGGCCGGGATCACACCGCAGATCATCGACGGGATGTATCATCGCGATACAGCCGCCGCCGCGACCGAGACACTGATGACCGGACCGAACCCGCCCGATGCGATCTTTGTCGGCAACGATCACATGGCGTTCTCTGTCATGGATACCTTGCGCGGCAAACTTGGGCTGCGCGTCCCGGATGATGTGGCGGTGATCGGCTATGACGATGTCCCGCTCGCCGCTTGGGCGGCCTACGACCTGACCACGATGCGGCAACCCCTCAATCGCATGGTCGATGCCACCGTCGATGCGCTTCTGACGCGCATCGAGAATCCCACAAGTCCCACAAAACACATCGAAATCGAAAGCCCGCTGATCCGGCGCGGCAGCACCAAGGACCCAATACAATGAAAGGCTTTTCCAATCGCTGGAAAGATTTCCCCGACTACATCATCGGGATCACCAAGGAAATCTGGGAAGATCGCGGCGTCGGCACGCTGAACCATTATTACAGCGACGACATCCCCGTGCGGTCACCCATGGGGATCAGCCGCGGCAATCAGGCCGTCATCGCGTCAACCATGGCCACGATTAACGAATTCCCCGACCGAGAGCTTTTGGGCGAGGATGTGATCTGGTCCGGCGATGCCGACACCGGCTACCTGTCCTCCCACCGGCTGCTGACCAAGGCCACCCATACCCGCGACGGCCAGTTCGGTCCGGCGACGGGCAAGCATTGGCAGGTCTATGTCCTCGCCGATTGCGCCGCGAAAGAGGACACGATCTATGACGAATGGCTCGTCCGCGATTACGGTGGCATCGTGCGGCAACTGGGCCTCGACCCGCGCGATTATGCCGCCAGCCTGATCGACCGCGAAGGCGGCCCGGATCAGGCCAGCAAACCCTTCACGCCCGACGCCGACATCCAGGGCGATTATAGCGGCACAGGCAACGACAACACCTGGGGCCAGCGCTATGCCGACACGCTCACCCGGATCATGAACCACGATTTCACCCATATCCGCGACAGCTATGACCGGGCGGTGATCGGCGAATATGCGGGGGCGAAACGGGCCATCGGCTGGGACGACGTGCTGGAATTCTGGGTCGGGCTGCGGTCGTCCTTTCCGCACGCGGACTTCAAAATCCACCACCAGATCGGGATGGAGGGTAACATGCTGCCCCCCCGCGCCGCGATCCGCTGGTCGTTAGACGGCGTGCATGACGGCTGGGGGACCTTCGGCGCACCGACAGGCGCCAAGGTGCACGTCATGGGGATCAGCCACGCCGAATTCGGGCCTTATGGCCCTGACGGCATCGGCCTCCGCCGGGAATGGGCGCTTTACGACGAAGTGGCCATCTGGAAACAGATTTTGATGGCAAGAGCGTCGTCCAAATGAGGATTGCTCTCCCCATAACGCTCGCTTTTGTCCCGATGATCGCTGGGGCGCAAACTGCGTTTTGTACAGACGACCTCGCCAACGTTGCTATGCAGTACGAAGGGTTGCCGCGCATGCAAGTCATTGAACCCGGTACTGCAACCGGAACGGCGATGGCCGATCCGTTTGTCACCGTTCAACTGATGTTGGGCATTGACGCGCGCGACCTTGAGGTGCGGCTGACACAGGGGACCAATACCATCGCCGTGCTGCAGGATGATTGTGTTGCGAGCGTCCCGAACTGCACTGTGAACGCGGCACCGCTTGGAACAGTTGCTGGCTATATTGAGCATGTTGCGCACTGGGGGCTGGAGCAGTTCAAGTGGCGCACGGCGCTCGGTGGCCAGATGCTCATGCTGCGTATCACAACAAGTGCACCTGCCAATCCAGAACTTCAAAGCGCGGGCGCTCAAGCATGGAACAATCTTGCGCGCGAAATCCTACCGCCCTGTTAAAGGAAAGCAAATGACACCCGCCGAAATGGAACACCGCATCGTCCGCTATGGCGATCTGCAGCCCTGCAAAACCGCCTTTATCGACGCCCACACGCCAGGATCGGATCAAAAGGAAAACTTCACGATCATCGGCGGCGGCGTGTCCGAAAGCCCGGACCAGCATGTGCATATCGCGATCCCGCACGGCTTCAACATCGGGGCGGCGGGGCAGCCGCCGAAATGCCGGAACTCGCTGCATTCCCACCGTACGGCCGAGGTGTTTTTCGTCCTCAAGGGCCGCTGGCGGTTTTTCTGGGGGCAGCACGGAACCGCGGGCGAGGTCGTGCTGGAAGAGGGCGACATCTTCAACATCCCCACCGGCATTTTCCGCGGATTCGAAAACATCGGCACCGATTACGGGATGATCATGGCGATCCTTGGCGGGGATGATGCGGGCGGCGGGGTCATCTGGGCACCGCACGTGATCACGGACGCGCAGGATCATGGGCTGGTCTTGGGCCAGAATGGCAAACTCTACGACAGCAAGAAGGGGCAAAACCTACCCGACGGGGTCATGCCGATGCCATTGCTGACCCCTGAAGAATTGATGAACTACCCCGAGCCGACGACGGCGGATGTGATCCCTCGGCACGTTGCGCGTTATTGGGACATGGTGGCCATGGCCGATACGAAACCGGCGATCGTGATCGGCGAGAAGGGCATGTTGCCAGACAAGCCGGGATTTGAGGTCGCTTTCGTCACACGGGCGTCAGCCAGCGATCAGATGCACCAGCATGACCGCCCTTCGGTCCTGATGCCGATGCGCGGGCATTGGCGGGTCGCGTGGGACGATGGTACCGCGACGCTCGCCCCCGGCGACACGATGTCGGTGCCCGAAAATCTGCCGCACAGTGCCGTGCCCGCCATGACCGGAGAGGCGAGCCTTTACCACGTCGTCGCCACCGATGATCCTGCCGGACCGACCTGGAAAGGTTAATGGTTAACGCGACCCACCGCACGCAAGGGTCCGATGGAATTCCGATAGTATTCCGATAAAATTTCGATAGCGAGGAAACCGCCAAATGGCCAAAGTCTTAACAACGCACACCGGCTCTCTGCCGCGCACGCAAGAGGTGGTGGATTTCATCTTCGCCCGCGAAAACAATGAAGCCTACGATCAGGCCGCATTCGACGCCACGATGACCGCAGCGGTCTCGGAAACCGTGAAAAAACAAGTGGATGCAGGCATCGACATCGTCAGCGACGGCGAGACGTCCAAGATCAGCTATGCTACCTATGTCAAAGATCGCTATACCGGCTTCGACGGCGACAGTCCGCGCAATGCGCCCGCCGACCTCAAGAAATTCCCCAGCTTTCTCAAACGCTTAGCGGAAGGCGGCGGCACCCCCCAATACGCAAGACCCATGTGCGTGGGCGAGGTGAAGTCCAAAGGGCAGGGCGAGTTGCAAAAAGATATCGCCAACCTCAAGGCGGCAATGGCTGAACATGGTGCGACACGCGGTTTCATGAACGCGGCCTCCCCGGGTGTCATCTCATTGTTTTTGCAGAACGATTTTTACAAAACACGCGAGGCTTACTTGGCCGCCTTGGCCGACGCGATGAAGGAAGAATACGAGACAATCGTCGCCGCGGGCCTTGACGTGCAACTCGACTGCCCCGACCTCGCACTGTCGCGTCACATGTTGTTTAACGATTTGTCCGATGATGAATTCCTTAAGATCGCGGCAAGCCATGTCGAGGCGCTGAATCACGCCTTGTCCGACGTGCCGCAGGACAAAGTGCGCGTGCATATCTGCTGGGGAAATTACGAAGGACCGCATGTCTGCGACATTCCGATGGCCAAGATGTTCGATACGCTGATGGCGACAAAATCGCGGTACGTGTTGTTCGAGACATCCAACCCGCGCCACGGCCATGAATGGACCGTGTTCCGCGACCGTGCGGGCGATATACCGGATGATAAGGTTCTGGTTCCCGGTGTGGTGGACACCACGACTAATTTTGTCGAACATCCGGAACTTGTGTTGCAACGTATTGAAAGGTTTACGAAAATCGTCGGTGCAGATCGCGTGATCGCCGGATCGGATTGCGGATTCGGGACCTTCGCGGGCTTTGGCGCGGTCGACCCCGAGATCGCCTATGCCAAGCTGGGTGCCTTGTCGGAAGGCGCGGCAAACGCGGCCTGAAATCAGGTTGGACTGGCCTGCCTTTTGGCCCATGTAGAGGGCTGAAAGGACAACGAAATGCTCAACCCCGTCACTGACGATTTCGCCGCCAAACTGCGCGAACTGCTGCCCGCTGCCGCGTTCAAAGAGGATACTGCACCTTACCTCACAGAACCGCGCGGGCGCTGGGCGGGGCGGGGGCTGGTCATAGCACCAGGATCGACGGAAGAGGTCGCGGTAGTCGTCAAAGCCTGCGCCGAGGCGCGGATAGGCGTGGTGCCATATGGCGGCGGGACAGGTCTGGTCGGTGGTCAACTGCTAGAGGATGGCGCGGCGCCGGTCGTGCTGTCGCTGGAACGGATGAACCGCATCCGCGACATCTATCCCGTTGAAAATGTTCTGGTTTGTGACGCGGGCGTGATCCTCGCCGATATCCGGAAAGCGGCGGAGGATGTTGACCGCCTCTTCCCGTTGTCACTGGCTTCGGAAGGGTCCGCACGGATCGGGGGCTTGTTGGCGACGAATGCCGGTGGAGTGAATGTCCTGCGCTACGGCAATGCCCGCGCGCAGTGTCTGGGGCTCGAGATCGTGCGCCCCGACGGGTCGATTTGGCACGGGCTGACACGGCTGCGGAAGGACAATACCGGGTATGATCTGCGCAATCTGATGATCGGGGCAGAGGGGACACTTGGGATCATCACAGGCGCTGCGCTGAAACTTGCACCGCGCCCGGCAGAGGTCGGGGCCGCGATGATGGTGGTGCCGTCCCCGGACGCGGCCTTGGATCTTCTCGCCTTGGCCGGGGCGCAAATCGGCGATGGGATTTCCGCGTTCGAAATCATGCATCGGCAAGGCTTTGATTTTCTTGCGGAAGTCGGGCCCGAAATACGGGTGCCCTTTGAAACGGTGCCCGAATGGTGCGTCTTGATCGATGTCGGACTGCCCGCCGGTCTGGCGCCGGATGTCGCGTTGGAGAACCTGTTTGCGGAGGCTTTGGAACAGGGCCTCGTCAGCGACGGCGTGATCGCCCAGAACATGACCCAACGCGCCGATTTCTGGCACATCCGTGAAAGCATTCCCGAGGCGAACCGGCGGATCGGATCGGTCAGTTCGCATGACATCTCGGTCCCGCTGGGCGCGATCCCCGGATTTATTCAGCGGGCGCCAAAAGTTCTTGCAGAGATTGGCGAATTTCGCATCAACTGCTTTGGACATCTGGGCGACGGGAACCTGCATTACAACGTGTTTCCAAAGCCGGGATCGAGTCGTGCGGATTATGAAACAGAGCGCGCATTGGTGAAACAGGCCGTGCATGATCTGGTGCATCAGATGGACGGCTCGGTCAGTGCCGAACATGGTATTGGGCGACTGAAAGTGGATGATCTGGAACGGTATGCCGACCCGGCCAAGATGGCCATGCTGCGCGCGGTGAAGGACGCGCTGGACCCGCTGGGCATCATGAACCCCGGGGCTGTTTTGCGACAGCTCTGATCCAAAGGAGCGCCTGCGGCGCGAGATATGTTTGGCCGTGTGTGGCGATCCCGTGCGCTACTTTGGCGCTGGTTTTCTTGAACCGTCGCGCTGCCTCCGGCGGGGATATTTTTGGCCAAAAGAGGAGGTTAGTCGCCTTCGAATTCACACAAGGCGTGGACATCCATGTTCAGCGCCTCCAGCTTTTTCCGTCCGCCCAGATCGGGCAGATCAATGATGAAGGCGCAACCGATGACCTCGGCCCCCATCCGTTCGATCAGCTTGATCCCAGCCTCCGCCGTGCCGCCGGTGGCGAGCAGGTCATCGACCAGCAGGACCTTTTCACCGGCCTGCAGCGCATCGTCGTGCACCTCCATCACGGCCTCGCCATATTCCAGCGTGTAGGGCTGTTCGATGGTTTTGCCGGGCAGCTTGCCTTTTTTCCGGATCGGGACGAAGCCCAGGGAAAGTTGGTGCGCGATCGCACCACCGAGGATAAAGCCACGGGCTTCAAGCCCCACGACCTTGTCGATCGGCTGGCCCGCATACGGGTGCAAAAGTTGGTCAATAGCGATCCGAAAGCCGCGCGGGTCGTTGAAAAGCGTTGTGACATCCCGAAACATGATCCCTTCATGGGGAAAGTCGGGGATCGTGCGGATGTAGTCTTGGACAGTTTTCATGGGGCTCACTCTTTCAAAGAACACGACCCGCAACGGCATCGAGTTTGGCGGTCAGGGCTGGGTCCCGTTTGTCGGGGGCGGTCATCAAGGCATGTTCGAGCGCCCGGTCGCAGCCATGCGGGCAGGGGGCGCGATCGGGGCCGAGAAGGGCGGGCAGGCGCGCGACCAGATCGCGGGCTTTGCTGCCATTCCCTCGTAAAGTCGCGATAATTTCGGTGATATCCACCGCCCCGTGATCGGGGTGCCAGCTGTCATAATCGGTGATCATGGCGACGGAGGCATAGCAAATCTCGGCCTCGCGGGCGAGTTTCGCTTCGGGCATGTTGGTCATGCCGATCACGTCGCAGCCCCATTCACGGTAGAGCTTGCTTTCGGCCATGGATGAGAATTGCGGGCCCTCCATGGCAAGGTATGTGCCCCCCCGATGTATCGTGATCCCGGCATCGCGCCCCGCCTTTTCGCAGACGCTGGACAGGCGGTCACAGGTCGGGTGCGCGACGCTCACATGGGCGACGCAGCCGGTGCCGAAGAACGATTTCTCGCGGGCAAAGGTCCGGTCTATGAATTGATCGACGATGACGAAGTCGCCCGGTGCCAGCTCTTCCCGGAATGATCCGCAGGCGCTGACGCTAATAATATCCGTCACGCCGACCCGTTTCAGCGCGTCGATATTGGCGCGGTACGGCACAGTGGTCGGCGAATGCACGTGCCCACGCCCGTGGCGGGGCAGGAACGCCATCGCGACGCCGTCAAGCGTGCCGGTCAGAATGTCATCGGACGGCGTGCCCCAGGGACTGTCGACACTGGTCCATGTCGCATCCTGCAGTCCCTCCATATCGTAAATGCCGGATCCGCCGATGATCCCGATTTTGGTTTGCATGATCGCCCTCGTCGTATGGTCATGGGGACACTGAAACGGATCGGGTGAAATGTGAACCCTGTTTGCCACGTCAATCGCGCGACCTCGCGTCTTTGGTCGGGCGGAAGGGGTGACAAGTTGCGCGGCCTTCGTTAGGGCAGCCTCAACAATCCCCGATTTGACAGGACATCCTGATGGCCCGTGCACTTTTGGCGAGTTTCGCCGACAGCCTTTCCCTTCGTGATCCCGACGCGCCGCTGACGCCGATGCAGTTGAAAACCGAAGTTTTGTCGGGCCTCACCGTGGCACTGGCGCTGGTGCCAGAAGCGGTCGCATTTGCGTTCGTTGCAGGGGTAGAGCCGCTGGTGGGCCTTTATGCCGCCTTCATCGTGGGACTGATCACTGCATTATTCGGGGGCCGTCCGGGCATGATTTCAGGGGCGACCGGGGCCCTGGCCGTCGTGATGGTCAGCCTCGTGGCGCAGCATGGCGTCGAATACCTGTTCGCCACGGTCGTCCTGATGGGCCTTATCCAGATTGTCGTTGGCATCATGCGCTGGGGCAAGTTCATCCGGCTGGTGCCGCATCCCGTCATGCTGGGCTTTGTCAACGGGCTGGCCATCGTGATTTTCCTTGCCCAGTTGGGCCAGTTTCAGGTGCCCGGCACGGCGCATGGCGGTGGGGGGCACGGGATGGCCAATGGCGAGTGGCTATCGGGCCTGCCGCTTTATCTGATGCTGGGGCTGGTGGCGCTGACCATGGCGATCATCTGGTTCATGCCCAAGGTGACCAATGTGGTGCCCGCACCACTGGCCGGGATCGGGATCGTCGCGGCGATCGTCATCGGGTTCGGGCTGGATACGCCATTGGTGGGTGATCTGGCGAGCATCGAGGGTGGCCTGCCGCCGTTCCACGTGCCCATGGTTCCGCTGAATTGGGAAACGTTCGAGATCATCCTGCCCTATGCGCTGATCCTCGCCGCGATCGGCCTGATCGAGAGCCTTTTGACCCTGAACCTTGTCGGCGAGATGACCGGTAAGCGCGGCGGGGCGAGCCAGGAATGTCTGGCGCAGGGTGCGGCCAATACGGTGACCGGCTTCTTCGGCGGAATGGGTGGCTGTGCCATGATCGGGCAGTCGATGATCAACGTGAAATCCGGCGGACGGACCCGGGTCGCAGGTGTCGCGGCTGCGCTGTTTCTGCTGGCATTCATCATGTTCGCGAGCGGGCTGATCGAGCGGATTCCGCTGGCAGCGCTGGTCGGTGTGATGTTCATGGTGGTCATCGGGACATTCGCGTGGAATTCGCTGCGGATCCTGCGGAAGGTGCCGCGCACCGATGCGTTCGTGACGATCCTTGTGACGGTTGTCACCGTCATGACCGACCTGGCCACGGCGGTTGTCGTCGGTGTGATCGTCAGTGCATTGGCCTATGCATGGCAGAACGCGACGCGCATCCATGCGATCAAACGGGAAAGCCGGACCGAGGCAGGGGCGCAGGTCTACGAAATCCAGGGGCCGCTGTTCTTTGGTTCAGCCGATGGTTTCATGGAGTTGTTCGAGGTCGAAAACGACCCCGATACCGTCATCATCGACTTTGCCGCGAGCCGCGTCGCCGACCAGTCGGCTTTGCAGGCGATCGAGGCTGTCGCGCAAAAATATCAGGACGCAGGCAAGAAGATTCAGTTGCGCCACCTGACCCGTGATTGTCACAAGCTGCTGTCGAAGGCAGGGCATTTGATGGTCGATAGCGATGACGATCCGGACTATGCCCTGGCCGTCGACTATGATGTCCGGACGGGGATCATCGGAGGGCATTAGATTCCTTACCTGCGGCGCTATTTTGTGAATTTCGATTTTTTGCTAATGTGCCTGCATTAGCAAAAAAGGAATTTGATATGCCCATTCATCTGTTCGCCGTTGGAAGCGGCGGTTTCGAGTACCGTTTGACAAGCGTCAGCGTCGGTGAAGTGTTCGAGATGTCGAATATGGCCAGCATCATGACCGCGCCCACCAATGCTCATCGTGCCATTGCCGCGGCCGATGCGCAGGCCAATACATCGGCGCTGGAACGCGCATTGACGGCAGAGAGCGACATCGTGCACCTTCACCATTTTCGCGATGCGTGTGGATTGTTTCAGGCGGCGGGCGACATCATCCTGTCGTTTTCGTTTCGCAGCAGCAATCTGATGTGGGTGGACGATTCCGCGCATCGCAGCTTTCGGTTGACCAACCGCATGGCCAATCCGGCCTGGCACATCCTGAATCGGCTCCAGCCTGCGATGCAGCGGACCGGCATGCAGGGCACCGGTGTGCTGATGAGTATCGCCATCGTCTTCAACAGCTACCTGCAGCATGAGGCACTGCCCGGCGGCAGCCCGTTCCGGAACCCTGACAGGCCGACCACATATCGCGGCGATGCACGGTTGAATTTTCAGTTCACCGACTGACCGGATATCTTGACGTCACCCCACGCAGCGCCCAAATGCACAGCGCGTCCGGGTTGGCCAGCGGCGCGAGGTGTCGGTCTGGCCTGGGGTGACGTGTCATGATTGCTGACGTCCTTTTCGTGCTCGCAGGCTTGGTGGCGCTGGTTGTTGGCGGCGAAAGCCTTGTGCGCGGTGCTGTCGGCGTGGCCCAGCGGGCCAGGCTATCCCCTTTGGTCATTGGGTTGACCCTTGTCGGTTTCGGCACATCAGTGCCTGAATTGATGACAAGCCTGATTGCCGCCTTCGATGGTTTGCCCGGGATTGCCTTGGGCAATGTCGTCGGCAGCAACATCGCCAACATTCTGCTGATCCTTGGTCTGTCCGCGGTGATCGCGCCAGTTGCGGCGCGGGCTGTTCTCGGGCGCGATGGGTGGGTCATGCTGGGCGTGACGGCCCTGTGTGCCGGGCTGATGTTTTTGGGCGATATCGGGCGGGTCGCAGGTGCGGGCTGTGCGCTGCTATTGGCGGTCTACCTGATCGTCACTTTGCGCAGCGCGACGCAGGATGATGCACCTGAACTGCCTGTTGTGGCCGGGCCGCTATGGCAAGGCTTTGCGTTCTTCGTTGCAGGATTGGTCGGCGTGTTGATCGGGGCCAAACTGCTCGTCGATGGGGCAAGCGCGATTGCGGCGGCCTTTGATGTCTCAAACGCGGTTATCGGGTTGACCGTTGTCGCCGTCGGCACGTCATTGCCTGAGCTTGTCACGTCGGTCATTGCGGCGCGCAAGGGCCAGGGCGACATTGCGGTGGGCAACGTGATCGGGTCCAACATCTTCAACGTGCTGGGTATTCTGGGGATCACAGCCCTGGTTCATCCGCTGGCCGTTCCACCCGATATGCTGGGCCTCAGCCTGTGGGTGTTGATCGGCGCTGCGGTTATGCCCGCGCTGATCATGCTGGCATTTGGCCGGATTTCCCGGATGGCGGGGCTGGTGATGGTGATGGCCTATGCCGCCTATACGACGGCGTTAGTCGTCGGGGCGGGTTAGGCTGAACACTTCCCGAATGACCGAGTAATCGCGATAGCCGAGGCGGGTGAGCGGATTGAAGGTGGTGACGTCAAACTTGCCATCGACGATGCAATCATCGCGCAGATGAACGCCGGTGACCTCGCCGAAGACGGTAAAGTTCGCCTCACCGGGCAGTTGGACGATCTGCGTCAACTTACATTCCAGCGTTGCCGGGGCATTGGCGACGCGCGGGCAGGGGATCGTTTCACACTCGGCCTTGTCCACACCCGCCAGGGCGAATTCATCGGTCTCTCGTTCCCACGGGCCGGAGGTCTGGTTCATGATGTTGCGCGCCGCGTATTCCACGATGTTGACGGCGAACACGCCCGTGTCGCGGATATTGCCGACGCTGTCCTTGGTGCCGTCCCGGTCGGGTTTGGCGCTGGTCGAGGCGAACATGACCTGCGGCGGCACATAGGCGACGGCGTTGAAGAACGAATAGGGGGCAAGGTTGTCACGCCCGTCGCTGCCGCGCGTGGATACCCATGCGATGGGGCGCGGCGTGACGACGGCGTTGAAAGGATTGTGCGGCAGGCCGTGCCCGTTTTGAGGTTCATAGAACATGTGCGGTCTTTTCCTTGGATTGCCCAAGGGTTAGCGTGACCCGGCACGCTTGGCCAGACGAAAGAAAGATGCAGCAGACGGCGATGACACTGGCCCAGGAAACGGGCGCTGACTGGTGGGAGGTCGAGGCGCTGTATGATCTGTGCTTTGCGCCCGGACGCACGGCGCTGTCCTCATACCGGTTGCGCGAAGGTGTAGATCCGATTGCACCCCTATGCCTCACGGCCCGCGATCCGGCAGGCATCCTGGCGGGTGCCGTGCGGAATTGGTCGGTAAGGGTGGGGGACGCGGTCGCGATCCTGCTGGGGCCGATTGCCGTTCATCCGACCCGGCAGGGCGAAGGTGTGGCGCAGGCGCTGATGATGCGGTGTCTGGATGATGCCCGTGCGGCTGGCTGGGCGCGGATCATGCTGGTGGGCGATGCGCCCTATTACCGGCGTTTCGGGTTTGAGCGACTGTCGGGGATTGTCATGCCGCCCCCTACGAATCCCGATCGCGTTCTTGGTCTGGCGCTGATTGATGGGGGCTGGGATGGTTTGTCTGGCATGGTGAGGCCCATAGATGATTGAAATCTCCGGACTATCCCCCCATCTTTAGTCAATGCATGATGATGAAACCGTTCTGAAAGAGATCAATCCCCGCGATCCGCCGGTGCCGCTGACCAATGCAGCGAAAGAGGAGATCGCAGCGATTGCCCGTCGCCAGACCCGCGCGAATGGCGTGTTGATGAAGGCGATTACCTTTGTCGGTGGTCAGGTCGAGGATGGTCTGAAACTGCTGCCCAAGCAGTTTCGCAATCAGATGGAAGACTTGGCCCGCAAGGCGTTGCACCAAAGCTATGAACTGGCCAGCAAATCCCGTGGGGGTGTGGGCGGAAAGATCGGGTCTGACGGGTTGCACCGTGCGGCTGGCACCATCTCGGGGGCGATGGGCGGTTTCGGAGGATTGTCGACGGCGCTGGCCGAACTGCCGGTCGCGACCACGATCATCTTTCGCGCGGTGCAGGGCGTCGCTGCGGAATATGGTGAGGATCCCCTGTCGGAAGAGACGCGGATGGAATGCCTCGCCGTATTCGGATCGGGCGGGCCGGGGAAAGAGGATGACGGCGTGGATACATCTTTCATCGGTGCCCGGTTGAGCATTTCGGGCGCCGCCCTTAGCGGTCTGATCCGCAAGGTGGCCCCGCGTTTTGCCGCAATGCTGACCCAAAAGCTGTCGACTCAGACCGTGCCACTGCTGGGCGCCGCTGCCGGGGCGGGCACGAATTATGCTTTCGTGGATTACTATGTATCACTGGCGCATGTGCATTTTGGCCTGCGCCGCCTGGCGCATGTGCATGGCCAACAGGTTGTCCTGGACGAATTCCATCGCGTGCTGTCCGCGTCGAAAGCCGCTTAAACCTGATAGACCAGCCAGTCGGCCACCGCCCGGCGCACGGATTGATCGCCGTTCGCGGTGGCGTCATCCATCACCTTCCTGACCTCGCCCAGGTCGACGCGCCGCAGCAAATGCTTGACCGGCCCGATGGAGGCCGGGCGCATCGACAGGTTGCGGATGCCGAGGGCGGCAAAGCACAACGCTTCGACCGGGCGCCCGGCATCTTCGCCGCAAAAGGACACGGGCGTTCCCGTCGCATCGCACCGTTTGACGACCCGTTCGATGAACGACAGAAAGCTGACGTCGAGCGTGTCGTAGCGTTTGCGCACCCGTTCGTTTTCACGGTCGGCGGCGAAGAAGAATTGTTTCAGATCGTTGCCGCCGATCGACAGGAAATCGACTTCTTCGAAAAAGGCGTCAGGTGCGAAGCCAAGCGACGGTGTTTCCAGCATCGCGCCCACTTCCAGAGACGAAGGCAGGGGGTGGCCCAGCTTTTTCTCGCGGGCGAGCGCCTTGTCCATTTCCGCCTTGGCGTCGCGGAATTCGCGGGTTTGTGTGATGAAAGGGAACATCACCGCCAAAGGTCCGCCATTCGTCGCGCGCAGAAGTGCCTGCAACTGCATCCGCAGCACGCCGGGTTTGTCGAGCCCGACGCGGATGGCGCGCCACCCCATGGCGGGGTTGGGTTCATCATTGGGCTTCATGTAAGGCAGGACCTTGTCCGACCCGATATCGAGCGTCCGGAAGGCCACCCGTTTGCCACCCGCGGCGTTGATCACCCGTGAATAGAGCGCCGAGAGCTCGGCCCGCTTGGGCATCTGGTTGCGGATCAGGAATTGCAATTCGGTACGGAACAGGCCCACGCCCTCGGCCCCCGATCCGGCCAGTGACGGCAGGTCGGCGATCAGGCCGGCATTCATCTGCAGGGAAATGGTGTTGTTGCACTTCGTCGTCGCAGGCAGATCGCGGATCGAGGCATAGCGTTCCTGCGCGCGGGTTTGCATCGCCAGCTTGTCTCGGAACGCCCCGTGCACCGTGTCATCGGGCCGCAGATGCGCGATGCCCTGTTCGCCGTCCACAAGGATCGTGTCGCCGTTCAGCGCCTCGCTTGTCACCCCCTGTGCATTGATGATCAGCGGGATCGCCCATGCACGCGCGACGATCGTGGCGTGGCTGCCGACAGAGCCCTCTTCCAGCACGATCCCTTTGAGCTTCTTCCCGTAATCCAGCAATTCGCCGGGCCCGATATTGCGGGCCACGAGGATCGGGTTGTCGGGCATATCGGCGCGGGCATCCGCACCTTGGCCCGTCAGGATGCGCAGCAGCCGGTTGGACAGATCGTCCAGATCGTTCATCCGTTCCCGCAGGTAAGGATCGCCAGCTTGCGACAGGCGGGTCCGGGCGAGCGATTGTTCCTTTTCGACAGCCGCCTCGGCGGACAATCCGTTCTCGATATCCGCTTTCATCCGCCGCAACCAGCTGCCGGAATTGGCGAACATGCGGTACGCCTCCAGCACCTGCGCCTGTTCCGCATCCACCGTGCGCGCACCCGTCAGCATGTTGTCGACGGAGGCCCGCAATTCATCGATGGCCTTGACCAGCCGGTCGTGTTCCTTTTCCGGGTCGTCCGAGATCGGGTTCGTCACCACGACACGCGGTTCGTGCAGGAACACCTTACCCTCACTCGCGCCTTCCTGCGCGACGGTGCCACGCAGCATCACCGGTTGTTGGTGACGCGCGGAAAGGGCGGCGCCTTCGCCGACAAAAGCGCCAAGTTCGGTCATTTCGGCGATGACCATGGCGACGATTTCGAGGGCATAGACCTCATCCTGGGTCAGCTTGCGTTCGGTCTTGGTCTGCACGACCAGCACACCCAATGCTTCGCCAAGCCGTTGAATGGGCACACCGCAGAAGGATGAATACCGTTCCTCCCCCGTTTCCGGCATGAAGCGGAAACCCTTCTCCGCCGGGGCGTCGGCCGTATTGATCACCCGCCCGAATTTGGCGGTACGCCCGACCAGACCTTCGCCCAGTCGCATACGTGTTTGATGCACGGCGTCCTGGCGCAGCCCCATCGTCGCGCAAAGTTCAAGCGTTTCGTCGTCGCGGAACAGGTAGATCGAACAGACTTCGACCAGCATCGAATCTGCGATCAGTTGCACGACCTTGTCAAGCCGTGCCTGGCCCTCGCCATGCGCCGCGAGTGCTTCGCGCAGGCGGCCAAGCAGCTTGCGGCTTTCGCTTTCTAACCGATGTGGCATTGGCCCCCCGCGCCACGGCCGGACCCTGTTTCCGGGTTACGCCGCTTTTTCCAGTTCGAAAGCATCATGAAGGGCTTGCACCGCAAGTTCCATGTATTTTCTGTCGATCAAAACGGAAATTTTGATCTCGGACGTCGTGATGACCTTGATGTTGATCCCCTCATCGTGAAGGGCCTTGAACATCTGCGCCGCCACCCCCGCATGACTGCGCATCCCGATTCCGACGACCGACACCTTGGCGACGGCATCGTCCTTGACCAGATCGTGGAAGTTGATGTGGCCATCTGCCTTGGCCTGTTCCATTGCCTTTTCCGCCCGCAAGGTCTGATCCACCGGGCAGGAAAAGGTCATGTCGGTCCGTCCCTCCTCGGAAATGTTCTGGACGATCATGTCCACGTTCACCCCCGCCTCGGACAATGGCCCAAAGATCGCGGCGGCGATGCCGGGGCGGTCAGCGACGGAAATGAGGGTCATCTTGGCCTCGTCACGGGAATAGGCGACCCCGGCCACAACGTTGGATTCCATGATTTCCTCCTCATCGCAGACGAGTGTGCCCGCGCTTTCTGATGGTTCCTCGAATGATGACAGCACCCGCAGGCGGACATTGTAGCGCATGGCCAACTCGACCGAACGGGTCTGCAGGACTTTCGCGCCAAGCGATGCGAGCTCCAGCATTTCCTCAAATGCGATCTTGTCGAGTTTGCGCGCCTTGGAACTGATCCGCGGATCGGTCGTATAGACGCCATCGACGTCCGTATAAATATCGCACCGTTCGGCGCCAAAGGCCGCGGCAAAAGCAACAGCCGTCGTATCCGACCCGCCGCGCCCCAGGGTGGTGATCCGGCCTTCGGGGCTGATCCCCTGAAAGCCCGCGACGACGGCAACCTTCATTCCTTCGCCGAACTTTGCGTTGATGTTGTCGGTCGGAATTTCCTCGATCCGCGCGCTGGAATGGGCAGACGTCGTCTTGACCGGCACCTGCCAGCCCTGCCATGACCGTGCCGGGATATCCATTTCCTGCAGCCGCAAAGCCATCAGGCCAGCGGTGACATTCTCGCCGGACGACACAATCGCATCATATTCGCGGGCATCGTAAAGCGGCGATGTCTCGTCAACCCAGCCGACCAATTCGTTGGTCTTGCCTGACATGGCCGAGACGATGACGATCACGTCATAGCCATTGGCCACCTCAAGCGCGACACGCTTCGCCGCCCGCGCGATCCGGTCCAGATTGGCCACCGAGGTGCCGCCGAATTTCATGACAAGTGTCGGCATCCCGCACGTCCTTGCAAACCTTCAAAATCGTCCGCGCTTCCTTAAGGGCGCGGGCGGCGAAGCGCAATTAGAAAGGATGCCGGCGCCCGTCCCAGGTTTCAAAACAGCCCGTGGTTTCGATGGATAGCGCGTCAAACCGCGCCACAAGACCGGCGGCGGCCTCGTCCACGCTGATGTCGGCAGCACCGCCGCCCATATCCGTGCGGACCCAGCCCGGATGGTAGATGCCAATGGCGATCCCTTGGGGCCGCAGGTCAGCGGCCAGATTGCGCCCAAGATTCAGCGCGGCGGCCTTGCTGGCGCGATAGATGTAACTGCCACCCGGTGCACGTTCATGCGACGCCATTTGGGACGAGATGATCGCGATCTTCGCACCGCCCGCCTTATGAAGATTGGGCAGCAAGTGCTGTACGGTCAGAAACACACCCGTCACATTCGCCGCAAAGCTATCCGCCCACATATCCGCCGGAAATCCGTCACTTAGCGACTGGCCTTTATCCAAATAAATCCCGGCATTGCAGACGAGCAGATCAAGCGGCGTATCATTTAGTTTTTCAGCTAACTTTTGATGTGACGCCGTCTCGGTGACGTCCAATTCCAGCATTGCCCCGTCATCAGGCGCGCGATGCGTCCCGATCACGTCACCACGCTGTTGATAGGTGCAGAACAGCGCATGGCCAATCCCGCGATTGGCACCGGTGATCAGCACCGTCATCAGTTTGTCTTCTTGCTGGGCACAAAGGGCAGCGGCATCACCGGGATGCCGTCATCGACCAGCTTCTTGGCATCCTTGAAACTGGCCTCGCCATAGATCGCGCGTTCCGGCTTCACCCCGTCATGCATCGCCCGCGCTTCATCAGCGAATTTCTTGCCGACATAGTCGGAGTTCTTTTCGACGTTCTGCCGCATCTCGGTCAGCGCCGCCTCGATCCGCTTGGGCGCCGTGATCTGCGATGACGTGCTGACGGCCGGGGCCATGATCGTTTTGGATATCTTGGTCGAGCCACAGATGTCGCAGTTGACCATACCAGCGGCGGTCAGCTTTTCATACGCCGCACCCGACTGAAACCAGCTTTCGAATGCATGGCTTTGGTCACATTTGAGGTGGAATTTGATCATCGCTACCGTTTATCCAGGTCAGACCGTTTAGATAAGGCTTCTGCAGGTTGACGCAAGTTACGATGATTTGGGCAGCTGGTGTGGTGTGAAACCGGCAACAATCCGTTTCAACTGCGGCTCGGTCAGTTTCTTGGCCGCTTTTTTGGGGGTGAACCATTTCCGTTTGCGTTCACCTTTCTCGGGCCAGGTGTTGTGCACCTTGCGCACCTGAACCGGATAAACCATCGCGACGACCGGTGTCATACGTCGATCGAGCGGCTTGGAATAGGTATAGATGCCAAGGCAATGGTCGATCGCATGGCCGCTGAGCCCGGCTTCTTCGAAGGCTTCGGTCGCGGCGGCGAGGGCAGGGGTTTGGTCCCGCATCGGCCAGCCCTTTGGAATGATCCAGCGTTTGCGGGTGCGGCTGGTGACAAGGCAAACCTGAATTTTGCCGTTCTTTACGCGCCAACAAAGGGCGGCGAACTGTGCGCGAATATCGGTCTTGTGTTTCGTTTGAAATTTCAGCGGAAGTTGACGCACTGGCATTTGGACCATGGTTCCGCTTTCAAAATGGGTTAATTCCCGATTATGTCGCAGTTTATCAATGGCAAAAGCGCAACGACAAGCCCTGTGCCGCAATTTATCGGGTCCGAGATTTATCGCCATTCCAGTTATGGCGCTTGGCACCCGTTGCGGGTGCCAAGGGTGTCGACGGTCATGGATTTGTGCCGTGCCATGGGGTGGTTGCCGCCTGCGCAATACATCAACAGCCCGCGCGCGAAGCCTGCGGCGCTTTACAGTTTCCACACCCTGGAATACGTCGCCGCCCTGCAGGCGGCCGAGGCCGCGCAATCCGTGACCGAAGAGGTCAAGGCGCGGCACAGCCTAGGCACCGTCGCCAACCCGGTCTTTGCCGAGGTGTACCGTCGCCCCGCCACATCGTCGGGCGGGGCGCTTTTGGCGGGCGAACTGCTCCGCGATGGCGGGGTCATCTACGCTCCGGCTGCTGGCACCCATCATGCTTTTCCTGATCGGGCGAACGGGTTCTGCTACCTCAACGATCCGGTGCTGGCGATTCAGTCGCTGCGCCGGAATGGCGCGCGCAGGATCGCCTATGTCGATATCGACGCGCATCACCCTGATGGAGTCGAATATGCCTTTGCCGACGACCCCGACACGCTGATGATCTCGGTCCATGAACAAAACCGCTGGCCGCGGACCGGGGCGATCACGGATCGTGGCGTAGGTCAGGTCTTCAACCTGCCGGTGCCTGCGGGCAGCCACGACGACGATATGGCCTTCATCCGCGAGGAACTCATCCTGCGCCACGTTGTCGACTTTCGCCCGGATGCGATTGTCCTACAGTGCGGCGCCGACGCCGTGAAAGAAGACCCGCAATCGCGGATGGCGCTGTCGAATAACGCGCATTGGGCGATCGTGGCCGCGCTGAGGCCGCTCAGCCCGCGCTATTTGGTTATCGGTGGCGGCGGCTACAATCCGTGGTCCGTGGGGCGGTTATGGACAGGCGTTTGGGCAACACTGACAGGGGCCGAGATACCCGATGCGCTGCCGCAACCGGGGCAGGACGTTCTGGCGGCATTGCGGTGGCAAGGGCCGGGACGTGAAAAGCAACCCTTGCCGCACTGGATCACCACGCTGCGAGACGCTCCGCGCCAGGGTGCGATTGACCCGGACATCCGACAATGGGTGACGGAGTTGCGCGAACGATCGCGGGCCTGGGTCTGACACCTTGTCATCGAAGGGCAACAGCCGGATAGTCGCGCCATGATGTTGAAGTATCTGACCATATACCTCGCTTTGCTTGCCGGTTCCGCCACCGCAGAGGTGACCGTTTTCGCCGCCGCCAGCCTGAAAGAGCCGTTGGATGCGCTAACCGCGGACAGCGATATCGTCGTCTCTTACGGCGGTAGCGGCACTTTAGCGCGGCAGGTCATGCAGGGCGCGCCCGCTGATATCATTATACTCGCTCATGTCGATTGGATGGACATATTGATCGATGGCGGCCACGTCGCTCCGGACCGGGTTGCCGACTTTGCAACGAATTGGCTCGTTTTGGTTGGCCCGAAAGACATAGGCGATGTTCCTTTGACCGAAGACGGTATTCGTGCCGCCATAAATGGCGGGCGTATTGCGACGGGCATGACCGAGGCCGTACCTGCAGGTATCTATGCCAAGGCAGCCCTTGAAAATCTCGGTCTGTGGGAGGCGTTCGAAAATGATCTGGCAGAGTTTGACAATGTGCGATCCGCCCTCGCGCAGGTGATCAGGGGCCAAGCACCCTTGGGGATCGTCTATGAAACAGACTCGCGAAGCAGTGATGATGTGCGCACTGTTGCCGTGTTTCCTGAAGGTAGCTTTCCGCCAATCCGTTATGTCGCAGCGCTTGTCTCTGACAGCCCCGAAGCCGCCGACTACTTTGACCGCTTGACCGGACCGGAGGGAGAACAGATTTTTGCCCGTTTCGGCTTCCTCCCACCCGTCGAGCCACCCCAATGATCGAGGGCCTGGGCCCCACCGAATGGGCCGCCATCCGACTGTCGCTGCTGGTCGCCACGGTCGCGACCATTTGCGCTTTACCATTCGCCCTTGCCGTCGCCTACATCCTCGCCCGCAAATCCTTCCCCGGTCGGCAACTGCTGAACGGCCTCGTCCATCTGCCCCTGGTCCTGCCGCCCGTCGTCACCGGCTACCTGCTTTTGGTCGTTTTCGGCAACCAAGGCTCCATCGGCGCTTTCCTCCTCAATACCTTCGGAATCACGCTGGCCTTTCGCTGGACCGGCGCCGCGCTGGCGGCCGCGATCATGGCCTTCCCCCTGATGGTCCGCGCGATCCGGCTGGGGATTGAGGCCGTGCCCGACGGGCTGGAAGAGGCAGCAAAGACATTGGGCGCGTCGCGGTCGCGCGTCTTCACCTCGGTCTTGTTGCCGCTGATCGCGCCCGGTATTCTGGCGGGCGCGGTCTTGGGCTTTGCCAAGGCGCTGGGCGAATTCGGCGCGACGATCACGTTCGTCGCTGCCATTCCCGGACAGACACAGACAATCCCCTCCGCCATTTATGGTCTGCTGCAGGTACCGGGGCAGGAACCGGCGATCGTCGGTCTGGTCGTGGTATCGATCGTGCTGGCGATGGGTGCGCTGCTTGTATCGGAATGGCTGGCCCATCGCATGGCGCGCAAGGTGGGCCGCTGATGCTGCGGGTCGATATACGCAAACGGCTGGGTCGGTTCATCCTGGACGCTGCATTCGATGCCCCCGCCGGTGTGACGGCGGTGTTCGGGCGGTCGGGGTCTGGCAAAACGTCGATGATCAATGCGGTTGCAGGGCTGCTGCGCCCCGACAGCGGGCGCATCGCTTTGGGTGATCAGGTGCTGTTCGACGCAGATGCACGGGTCGATCTGGCCGTGAAAAAACGGCGCGTCGGCTATGTGTTTCAGGATGCGCGTCTGTTTCCGCATCTGACGGTCGAGCGCAACCTGACCTATGGCGGCGCGCATGACCGGGACCGTATCATCGCGACGCTGGGGCTGGAGGATCTGCTGAACCGTCGCCCGGCCGGTCTGTCTGGTGGTGAGAAACAGCGCGTGGCGCTGGGGCGCGCGCTGATGTCGGATCCGCAGATCCTGCTGATGGATGAGCCGCTTGCGGCGCTGGATACAGGCCGCAAGGCCGAGATACTGCCTTATTTCGAATGGCTGCGGGACGCGGCCAAGGTCCCGATCCTCTATGTCAGTCACGATATTTCGGAGGTCGCGCGCCTTGCCACGACTTTGGTCGTGCTTGAAGGCGGCGGGGTTGTCGCCTCGGGGCCGGTGAGCGACGTTCTGGCGACGCCATCGCTGGTTCCCCAGCTTGGTGTGCGCGATGCGGGCGCGGTGATCATGGCCAAAGTCGCGGGGCGGCTGCTGGATGACGGGCTGACCGAACTGTCATTTTCTGGCGGTCGCCTGATGATGCCCGGCAATCTGGGCGCGTTGGGGCAGAAGGTCCGGCTGCGTATCCCGGCGCAAGACGTGATCCTGTCGCGTGAAAAGCCGGTGGGCATGTCCGCGCTGAACGTTCTGCCCGTGACCGTCACCGCGATTGAAAAGGGGCGCGGGCCCGGTGTCGCTGTCGGATTGCGGGCGGGGCAGGATCATCTGCTGGCCCGGATCACCCGACGCAGCGCATTGCGAATGGAACTGGCCGTCGGGCAATCCATTTTTGCGATCATCAAGGCAACGGCGGTGGCGCCGCAGGATGTGGGTTAAGTCAATTTTTCGATCACCTCCAGCGTCTGCTGCACCGCGCCCGCATGAACTTTGTAAAAGGCCGTGATTTGCGCATCGGTCACTGTCGGCGGTTGCGCCACGACCCGCGAAAGGGCCGCTGCATCCTGAACCTGTGTACAAACACCTGCAGCGATCGCCTCGGTCGCCGGATATTCGATCGTCCAAATATGCGGGCCGACGATGACCGGTTTTTTTAGCGCCAGCGGCTCGATCACATTGTGCGCGCCGCTTTCGCGAAAGCCACCCCCGACGATCGCGCGATCACATAGGGCGAGGTAGAAATACATCTCGCCCATGCTGTCCCCCAGAAGGACATTGATGTCGGGCGGGCCCTGTTCCAATAACAGATGATCATTCAGCAGCGCAGATCGGCGCGCGACGGTCAGATCCGCATCTTGCAGCAATCGGGCGACCTCATCGAACCGTTCGGGCGCCCGTGGGACATAGACGAAAAAGGCGTCAGGATTCTTTCGGATCATGTCGATGTAGATTGCGTCTTCACCCTCGACCACGCTGGTCAGCGTATAGGTCGGGCGGCCTCTGGATAATCCTTCGCGCAGCGCCACGGCAGCATCGATCTGCGCCTGCGGGATGGGCTGGTCAAAGCGCAATTCGCCGGTGACATGGATATCGCGCAACCCCGCATCGGCAAAACGCGCCCTTTGAATGTCTGATTTGACGAAACCGCCGGCAAAGCCCGCGATCAGCGCCGCGCGCACACCGCCTTTATCCTTCTCATAGCTCTTTTCGGGATATTGCGCGTTGCACATGAATAACGGCACATCCACCTTTCGCGCGGCCGTGATCATCCGGGGCCAGATTTCGATTTCCATGACCAGCCCGTATTTCGGAGCAAATGCGCGAAAGAAACGGCGATAGGCAAAGCCATATTCGAACGGAACCCAGATGGTGCGTACGCTGCCGTTCGCCATCTCTGTCGCGAACTCCCGTTCCGCTTCGCGTCGTCCGGCAGGGGTGAAATGGGTCGTGACCACCTTTTCCCCCTTGTCCAACAGCGCCCGGATCAGCGGGGTGGCCGAACGCATCTCGCCCAAGGAAACGGCATGCACCCAAACCGCGCCATTCAGTGGGCGGTCGTAACGTCCGAAACGTTCGTTCATGTGCTGCGCGTAAAGCGGATCTTTTCGTCCGCGATGCCACAGGTAAAGCAAGATGACGGGCAGCATCACCCACCACAGCAGGCTGTAGAGCCACAGCGCGATCCGAAGTTTCAGTGGTGGAAAATCGTCAACCATGATCCGCCCCGACCAGTGACATCAGCCGTGCCGCCAATGCATCGGTTTCACCAGCCGCTTTGGCGACGGCGGCCTGCGCATTCACCGCGCGCTGGGTCAAATCATCTTTCATCAGCGCATCGGACAGATCATCTGCCGTCGTGATTGGTATCGCGCCTTCGGCGTCTCGCAGGATGGCATAGTCGTTCGCGAAGTTGGCAACGCGGGGCCCGTGCGCGATCGCGGTGTTTAGGGCCGCAGCTTCCCATGGGTTGTGCCCTTCGATGTCGCTGAACGTGCCGCCGATCAGTACGATCATGCACAGCCGATAGACCAAGCCAAGTTCGCCAAACGTGTCGCAAATCCAGACCGCATCGTCCGTACCCGGTCGTTCGCCGGACGACCGCAGCGGTGGCTTCGGGTCGCATCGGGCCGCGATTTCAACGCCGCGCTCGGGATAGCGTGGAACGATGATCAACAATGCGCCCGGCACGACCTCGCGCAGCGTTCGATGCGCAGCAAGCGCGATATCCTCGTCTGCGGGATGCGACGGGGCGACCGCCCAGACAAACCGGTTTCCCAGGATGGTTTGCAGATCGGATAACTGACCGGCATCGCAGGCGAGCACGGGCGCGCCGGGTTTCAGCGACCCGGTGATAGTGACATCCGCAGCGCCAAGAGATTTCAAATTCGCCGCGGTCCTGCTGTCTTGCGCGGTGATTACTTTCATCGCCCCATACAGATCGCGAAACAGCGCCCGCGCCCGGACATGTGATCGGTATGAGGCGTCGTTCATGCGCGCCGCCACCATGGCCTGCGGGATGTCGCGCCGGGCCAATTCATTCACGAAGCCGGGCCAAAGGTCCTGTTCGGCCCAGACACACAGGTCCGGGTGAAAGTGATCCAGAAAACGCCTGCGATAGCGCGGCGCATCGATGGGCAAAAACTGGTGAAATGTGCGGGGCGGCATATTGCGGTGGATCACCTCGGCGGATGCACGGGTCGTCGAGGTGATCATGAAATGCGTATCGGGATCGTGTTCGGCCATCCGCGCGATCAGGCCACGCAGTGACAGAACCTCGCCCAGACCGACGGCGTTCAGCCAGATCAGTTTGCCGTCGGGCCGCGCCGTCAGATCCAATCCCACCTTTTCGCGCCAGCGATCCGGGTGTTCCTTCCCGCGGGCAAGACGACGGCGCAACAGCGCAGGCGCGACCAAGGGAAAGCTGCGCGATAGCGCCAGATAGGCCCTTAGCAACAGACCCCGGCGCATATCAGTCGGTCGTCTCTTGAAAGGTCTTTTGCATGGGCGCGGTCCAGAACGCATCTTGTGACAGCGCATTGACAAATCTTTCGGCGGCACTGCCCCCACCAAAGGCAGCATCACGCGGATACTTTTTGCCCCATTGCGTCGCCAGAAACTGCGCGATCCCTTCCGCCTCTGCGGCATCGGCGAAAAACACCGACGATGCCTTTGCCCGGTTCGTCTGCCGCGTGCCGATGTCCAGTGACGGCAGCCCGATAAACGGGGCCTCGCGCACTCCGGCAGACGAATTGCCGACCATGACGGCAGCGTTTTTCATCAGCTCTGAAAAATGTGCGAACCGCATCGACGGCAGGACGCGAAAGCGGTCCTTTGGTAACTGGTCGATCTGCGCGAAAATGTCGGCCGAACCGGGATCGTTATTGGGTGCGATCACGACGAAATATCGACCCGATTGCATCAGCGCATCGAACAGTGCCTTGGCCTGCGTACCGATCGTGTCGGCCTCGGATGTGACGGGGTGAAACACGCAGATGCCGAAATCATCCGCCGTGATGGCGTAGCGATCTTTGACCTTGTCGATCGTGACGCCCGATGGTCCGGCGTGAAAGTCCAGTTCGGGTGAACCGATCACATGGATATGGCTATCCGCCTCGCCCAGCAGCTTGACCCGCCGCGCCGCATCCTCGGATGATACGAAATGATGCGCCGCCAGCTTGCTGTTGCAATGGCGATAGATCTCATCGATCGTGCCCGATACTTCGCCGCCTTCGATATGAGCGCAGGGGATGTAATTCGTCGCACAGACCAGCGCGCAGGCCAGCGCCTCGACCCGATCACCATGTATGATCACGAGGTCGGGGCGGTGTTCCTTGACGAAATCGGAAAAGCCCATGACCGTTTTGGCCAGGATCATGTCCTGTGGGTCGCCGGGCCGCTGATTGAGAAACTCATGCGTCGGCACGCCCGAGACGCGCTGCACCTCGAGTTTCGTCAGGCCGTATCGGGCCAACATGTGCATTCCGGTCACAAAGAACGACACGTCGTGATCGGCATCGCAGGCGGCGATGGCAAGGGGTTCCAGCTTGCCGAAATCGGCGCGTGTGCCCGTGACGAAAAGAAGAGATCGGGTCATGTGGTTTCCGATGACGGTTGAAAAACAGCGGACAACTGGGATTTCAGCAACGGATCCTCGGACAAATCTTGGGTACTGTCGCTTTGGCGGGTGGATTTCCAGTTTGTCGAAATCTGACGGCAATGCGCGAAATAGAAGCGTTTATCGCTTGGGTAGAGACGACGATTGACGTTCGACAGGCTGTGGACCTCCATTTGCCGGCCACGTGCGATCAGCCCTTTCGGACGTATCGCGTATTTGGTGGGGCAGGGCGCTTCGCCATCGCGATAGAGATAGTGGGTCGCGTGCCGAACAGGCGATATCCGCTGATCCGCATAATGCCACCGCCCATCGAACATACTCAGGCCCAGCCTGCTGTCGCTTGCCGCATCGAAGATTGTCACATCTGTTTTCCGCACGACCAGTTCGTCGACATCGATGCTGAGAACGGCGCGTGACCGTGACATGAAGCGGTTCAAACAGATGTTCATGATCGACGTCTGAAAGAACCTGGCATCGCCGGACGACGTGCATGTGTGCGAACGCGGGCCATGCCGCAGTGGCGCGTCCAAAACGATGATTTTCTTTAGGTTGGTGGCCGTCTTGAGGGTATCCGCAACCTCATCAGTGGAATACCTGTCGCTTCCGTTGTCGACGAAAACGATCGCCTCGACCTTGTGTTGCGCCACATGAAACCTGGCCCAGTCCCCGATCCACATCAGGTCGTTGTTTCTGGACAACGTGTAGAGGGTATTCAGCCCGTCCAGCCGCCGGTCGACTGTATTGACGGCAAGCACGCGATCGCCCGTCGGCATGGCGCAATGCAGTTCGTTCGCAGGCGCGACATCGCTGTATTCGACGACATCCAGATGCCGGGATCGTTGCCATTTTCCACCACCCAACTGCGTGCCGTCGACCGCAAAGACGGTTTGCGTCAGCAGGCTTTCCAGATTGAACAGCTTCGGACAATACAGCCGCAACTTCCGTTCGTCGGGAGAATAAACACAATCGTAGATCAGCGTGCTGGTGTCGTAGGTGTCCCAGAACGCATCGTTCGTGACCCTGCATCGCGGCGGTGCGTCCCGGCGTTGTCCGGCCCCCTCGGGCACCCGAAGGGTGCTGAGTGTTTCAATCATGATGCGGCGCCTTGCGTGGCCAAAGCATCCCCTGCCGCATCAGCCAATAGCCCCGCCGAAAATAGTTCGCAGCCTTCAGCCGATAATGCGGCAAGCGGCGATACCAGGCCGGTTTGTCGACCAGCCCAAAGCCCTTCCCCGTTATCGTGGACACCCCACCGTCATCGGGGTGGCTCGACCAAGGCTCCAACCCCAGTTGCCGATAGTCATGCACAAAGAACCGGTTCAGTTCATGATCGAAAGCGCGTGTCTGTGGCCAGAGATGTGGCGTCAGGCGTTCGGCGGTGTGACGATGGATCAGATAGGTCGCGTTTCCGGTGAAAGGACCCAGATAGGCATTCAGCCGATAATCTCCGCATGTCTTTTGAACGATCGGCAGCTTCGCCCGAATGCAGTTGAACCGGATCAGGTCCCAATCATCCGCATGGGCCAGCGCGACACCGACGCTTTCCAGAAAATCATCATGAAACACCACATCATCCTCGAGGATAAGCGCGATGTCGTGCGAAGACTTTAGAAACTTGTCCCACACGGCCAGGTGGCTGGCATAGCAGCCCATCTTTCCCGGCAGGATCGGGCTGCCCATGTTCCGGGCATAGGCGTCCGCATCCACATTTTCAGCAAGCGCTGCCGCGCAGTCTTTGCCATAGATTGCCGGAAAACGGGTATAAGCCATGCCCATTTTGGCCAGCTGTCGATCCATGGCGGCCAATCTGTCGGTATCGCGATCAAGGTTGATCAGCCAGACACCAAGGTCGGCGAAGGTCGGGCTCGTGCCGTCGATACGCCCTTGTAAGCCCCCGGTATTCATGGTCTTTCGCCCTAAATCGCCTGATTTTCCGCAATCAACGTCGCATGTTGTTATCAAAAAGGTCGATACCGTGAAAGCCGTTTTGGTCCATGAAAACCGTCCCCCGCAACACCGAAATGCCGTCGTTTTCTGCTGCGACGCCAAATACTTGCCTTATGCGGCCTTGGCAATTCACACGCTTTTGCGGACAACGCCTGACCGCGCCTTCGATATCTGCATCGTTTCACAGGAACGGCTGGAACCGCCCGCAGCGGTGGCCAACGGTGACATCAGAACATGTGAGGTCGACGTGCAATCGGCCTTTACGGGGCTGCCGACATCGGCCCGCTTTTCTCATGCGGCGTATCTGCGGATCATTCTGGCCGAGGTATTCGAAGGCGTCTACGATCGCATTCTGTATCTTGATTGTGACACGATGGTTGTCGGCGAAGATATCGGGACGATCTTTTCGATCGACCTGCATGGCGCGCCGGTGGGTGCTGCCAGCGATTCGCTAAAGCTGAAAAGACCCGGCAAAAGTACATTCGACCAGAAAAATGTCGGCATGACCGGATCGTACTTCAATTCCGGAGTGTTGCTTATCGATACCGGGACCTTCCTTGACCAGCAGATCAAGGAAAAATGCATTGCGCAGTTTGATAAGTACGGCTCTGACAAACTGTATTTCGATCAGACCGTTCTGAATCTTGCGCTGCAAAGAAACTGGGCTTGCCTTGACCTCGCCTGGAATTGGCAGTGGTCCGTGGTTCGACCGATGTTTGAAATGTACGTCAATGTTCAGATCATTCATTTCATATCGGATCAAAAACCCTGGACCGATCCCGCGGGAAAGTTGCCCGCCGCGTATCGCGAGGTGGCGCGACGGTTCCTGACAACGCATTACCCCGATTTAGAGGTGAAAATGGGAGGATATCCGCGCCAACTTCAGGTGAAAAAGGTGATTTCGGTTGTGCTAAAGCACCTGTTCAAGGCACCTGTTTTTGTCCGGGCATACAATAAAAATGGCGGTGATATCCGGCGCGCGCTTCCGCCGGAGTAACGCCGTTGCCATCCTTTATTCTTCAAAATCTTTCCATTTCAGCTGCGTATTCCGCGTGACCGCGCGGTGCAGCGTCCTGCCGACAACCTTGTCGAAATCATAGCCCGCGATTTCGCCTGATCCCGGGCGCCGCGCCCATATGTCGGCTTCGGTGATGACATGCCCGGCAGGCAGGTCCGTGTCCGCAACGACAGAGGCACGGGCAAAGCGATAGACGTCTTCCTCGGCGCTCGTCCGTTCTTTCGGGTTGTGCAGCGCGGTATGAATTTCGCGCGACCGGTCGATGATATGCCGCAGCTCGGACGGGTCCATCGAGTTGATGATGTCGGGGCCCTTGCGATAGCGGGTATCGGTATAGTGCCGTTCGAGAATGCAAGCACCCAGCGCGACCGAGGCCAGCGCCATTTCCGGCCCGATGGAATGATCCGAAAAGCCGACAACCGCATTCGGAAAAGCGTTCTTCAGATCGGTCACGCCTTGCAGTGAAACGATTTCAGGCGGCGAGGGATAAAGGTTCGTGCACTCCAACAGCGCATATTCCACGCCCGACTGCTCCAGAATATCGACCGACGCGCGAATCGTGTCGATGCTTTGCATACCCGTCGACATGATCACCGGCTTGCCCAGTCTCGCGATGTGGCGGATCAGCGGGATATTGTCGGCCTCGCCCGACCCGATCTTGTATGCGGGTACGTCCAGATCGTGCAGGAAATTTGCGGCTGCGCGGGAAAATGGGGTCGAAATCCAGATCATCCCCAGTTCTTCGGTATACCGCTTCAGTTCGGCCTCTTCATCCAGCGACAGCGCGCAGGCGGCCATCACGTCCCAGATCGACACGTCGGCGTTCGGGGGGAAGATCTGCTTGGCTTCCTCGGTCATCTCGTCTTCGATGATATGCGTTTGGTGCTTTATCACCTCGCATCCTGCACCTGCCGCAAGGCGCACTATCTTTTTCGCGACCGCCAGATCGCCCCCGTGATTGATCCCGATATCGGCGATGACGAGGGGGGGATGGTCTGGCCCGATGTCGCGTCCGGCAATGTTCATGATGGCTGTTCCCCGCAGTTGCTGCGCCTGTGTTTAGGAAACTTCCTGACGCAGCGCAAATCCTACCTGCCATTGCAATGACGTCGCCGATACGCCAAGTGACAGCGCAGTGACCACAGATGTGCAACCCCCGATGATCGGCAGACTGCAAAAGTATCTCGAACGAAAGGAACAGGCGTTTCGCGCCTCGTTCGGGCACGACATCACCGATCCCAAAGAACGGCGGCGGTCGCTGTGGCACTACAAGTGGCTCGATCATGGTGTGCTGCGGAGATATTGGCACAATTTCGAAGAATTCGCGCCGGGGGCCTATCGGTCGAACCACCCGGACCATCAACGCTTTGAACGCTATGCCAAGATGGGGATCAAGGCGGTGCTGAACCTGCGCGGCGTGCAAAAACAGCCGCATTATCTGTTCGAGGAAGAAAGCTGTCGACAGCTTGGCCTTGACCTGATCACTGTTCATATGGGTGCCAGGTCTGCGCCACTGCGTGATATACTATCGTTGCTGCTCGATGTTTTTGAAGAGATCGACCGCCCGTTTCTTATGCATTGCAAGTCGGGTGCGGATCGCACGGGGCTGGCCGCCGCGCTCTATATGATGGTGCAGGAAGGCAAATCGGTGAAAGAGGCGCGCAAGCAGTTGAGCTTTCGCTACTTGCATATCCGGCGCATCAGGACCGGTATTCTGGATCATTTCTTGGATGTGTATGAGGCACGCAATGCCCAAGACCCGATCGATATTCGTGATTGGATTGCGACCGAATATGATGCGGATGCGTTGCAGGCCAGTTTCGACGCAAAACAGGCGTCGCTACGGTTCTGGCAGGGTTGGCGTTAACGTCGGGCGGGCGTAGGATTAACGCTTTGGCAGCGCCGGTATCATTAAGCTCAATTCGTTAATGCAAAGCCCACGCAGCGTGCGGCGGGGTCCGACGGAAGTCCGACGTTTGTCCGACGCATTTCCGACACGAGGATTTCGGGAAAATATGTTTATATTCAGAAAGTTAGGTTGATTTTTCAGAAAACATCGCAATTTTTCACCAAAATCCGTCCAAAAGTTAGCAATCTGTTAAGGTTTGGCGGCAAAATCGACACCGACTTGGCCCACGAACTGACGGGCCTGCCACGCGCTTGCCACCAGATCACAACTCCCCCGCATCCGGTCGAATCGCGGAAAAAGAGGATTGTCCGAAGGCGCCGCCCCTTTCGACAAAGCCACAAAGTCAGCAATCAGCCCTAGGAACATATCGTTTCGTTCAAAGGTAAAGTCCTGTGTCCGGTCTCCATCGCCGTCCTGAATACGCAGCGTCGGGTGTAACAGGTCGAGGTCGATCACCTGCTCCCGCCCGCGCAGACTGCCGTTGCGGATGCTGACCGGCGAAAGGTAATCCATCGCAACCGTGCCTAGCGGCGCCGACAGGTTCACCCGCGTGGCGAAATCCACCCGCGGGAAATCGGCGTGGTCAAGGCTTTGCGCCGTACCAACGGCGGCATCGGGGAACAGCGCATGCACCATGTCCAGTTCGTGGCACAGATCCAGCAGAACGCCCCCACCTTCGGCGTCAGAGGCGTAGCTATCCGCAAAAGACCAATTCGCCCGCCATTGCCGCACGTCATGCCCGATCTCAAAGGCAAAGCTGTAGATGTTGGACAAATCCCTCGCTGCCAAAGTGCGGATGGCAGGGTGATAGCGCATCATCAGACCGATGACACTGCGATGGGCGACCGGAGCGGCTGCGTCATAAAGCGCATCAACTTGTTCGGTCGTCCACGCCAACGGCTTTTCAACGTAGAACGGCCAGCCTTTCTCGGCGCAAAGGGTGATCAGGTCCAAACGAATAGGCGTTGCCGTCGCGATGACCATACCTGCGACGTCGTTACGCTTGCCAATCGCGGCATGATCGAATGATCGGTAGGGGATCAACTCGACCTTTTCCCCCAGCGCCGCCAGGTTCCCGGCATGCCTTTTCCCGATCGATCCGGCCCCGATCACCAGAAAGGTGTCGGTCACCATCCGCTGAAACCGCCATCGACATTGACCAACTGCCCGGTCATATAGCCCGCCTGTTCCGAGCAGAGGAACAGCATGGCATCTGCGATCTCATCCGGCTGCGCCATGCGGCCCGCCATGATCAACTCGCCCACACGGCGCTGGAATTCATCTGAATGGCCATTGAATACAGCCCCCGGCGCGATGGTGTTCACCGTTGCATGACGTTTTGCCCAATAGCCTGCCAGCCAGAGCGTGAGTCCATGAATCCCGGCTTTGGTCGCGGAATAAGCAGAGAAAGACTTGAACGGCATCCCTTCGTAAATCTGATGGTGCGGTCCGTTAAGGGCGTACATGGAGGCCACGTTGATCAGGGTCGCCGGGTACTTCCCAACGATATCCCGGTCCATCTGGCGGGCGATCATGAACGCGCCGGTCATGTTGGTGCGCAGGGTCTTTTCCCAATCCTCGACGCTCGTATTGGCAAAGTCGGGAAAGGACTTGCCTGCGCCCATCAGCAGCTCGCCTGTAATCGCGGCGTTGTTGAGGATCACATTGGGTTCCCACCCGTCGCCCATGATCCGTTGAAAGATGGTCACGACTTCATCCTCGACGCTGACATCCAGATCGTAGAAACGGAAATTCTCGTTACTGCCGTGGCTTTCGACCAAAGTATCAGCCCGATGCCCCTTTAGGTCAGACGCAACAACGCGCGCCCCGGCCTCCAGCATCCGCTGCACATAGGTGGACCCGAGAACACCCCCCGACCCCGTGATAAAGACCGTGCGGCCTTTCAGTTGCTCATGCATTGCTCTGCCCCTTTAATTGCTCGCCCAAGAGCCACTCTACCAGCTTGAAATCAAAGGGGCTATCGATGTCCACACAGCGTTCGGTCGGCATCAGGTAAGGGATGACGCGGCCCTCGAACAGGCCGCCGGCGCTGCGCAGATAATCCGGTTTGACGACATAGGTGGACGCCGCGTGCTCATAGACCGTCGGCGCCTGTTGGCGGGCGACAACGCCGCCGGGCAAGGGTTTGGACACCTTCAACGCGCCGGTTTCGTCCGGCTCGACAAGGTTGAAGTAAGGGTTCTTGCGGGCCTCGCAGCAGGACATGACCATGTCGGGCTCTTCCGCCATGAACAGGTCAAGTGCAGCAGGAATATCATCCGGGCTGCGCAAAGGAGACGTGCAGTCGAGATCGAGGAAAGCCGTCGCTGGCCCAACCATCTCTTCAGCCTTGCCCAAGGCATGCTGCCAGACATGCCATTTGGCCGCCGTGTCGGAGGCCAGTTCAGCAGGGCGTAAGCCCATGGGCAAGCAGCCCTTTGCCACTGCATGATCATAGATGTCCTGCGAGTCGGTCGAGACCACCACGTGATTCACCCGGTCGCTTTCCACCAACTGATCCAGCGACCAATCGATCAGGTGTTTCCCATGCAGCATCCGAAAGTTCTTGTTCGGGACACCCTTGCTGCCCGCCCGAGCGCCAATATGGCCGATGATCATTCGCTGTCCCCTTTAGAGCGGTAATTCCGTCGTATCCTTGATATCGTCCATCACGAAACTGGCCGAGATGTTGGCGACGGGCACCTTGCTGATCAGCCGTTGATAAAAGGCGTCATATTCATCGACGCTGCCAACGCGCACCCGCAGGATGTAATCCAGCTCGCCCGCCATCCGGTGCGCGCCCATGATTTCCGGCATGCCCGTGACAGCCCGTTCAAACCGGTCCAGCCAGTCCGTGTCGTGCTGCGCCGTCTTGATCAAGACGAAGACCGACAGGCCGCAGCCCACCTTGGCCGCATCGACAAGGGCGACACGACCACGAATGAAACCGGACGCCTCCAGCGCTTTTGCCCGCCGCCAGCAGGCGTTACGCGACAGGCCGATCTGATCGGCGAGCCCGTCCATACTGACGCTCGCGTCCTTTTGCAGGGCTTTCAGAATTTTGCGGTCGATATCATCCAGAGAGACCGCCATCACTTAGCTGCGCAGGAAACCGACGATATCGTAGGTCTGCGCGAGGACCGGATCGGCGATGGCACGCGCGCGATCAGCACCGTTTTTCAGGACTTTGTCGATTTCGGTTGGGTCATCCATCAGTCGCGCCATTTCGTCGGCTATAGGTGCAAGTTTCGATACGGCAAGATCTGCGAGAGCGGGTTTGAACCTGCCCCATCCGGCACCGGCATATTCACCTATCACGGCGTCCGGCGTGCTGTCGTTGAGTGCGGCGTAGATATCGACCAGGTTCCGCGCCTCGGGCCGGTCTTTCAGGCCTTCAAGAGTATCCGGCAGAGGTTCCGGGTCCGTCTTCGCCTTTTTGAATTTCTTCACGATCGTGTCGGCGTCATCGGTCATGTTGACCCGCTCCATGTCGCTTTCGCCGGATTTCGACATCTTCTTGGTCCCGTCACGCAGGTTCATCACGCGGGTGGCGGGGCCGTCGATGATCGGCTCGGTCATCGGGAAGAAATCGGTCTTGAAATCGTGATTGAATTTGGCCGCGATGTCGCGAGTCAACTCCACATGCTGTTTTTGATCTTCACCCACAGGTACGTGGGTGGCGTGGTAAAGCAGGATGTCAGCCGCCATCAGCGAAGGATAGGCATAAAGGCCCAAAGAGACCTTTTCAGCATTCGCCCCGGCCTTGTCCTTGAACTGCGTCATGCGGTTCATCCAGCCCATGCGGGCGACGCAGTTGAAGATCCAGCCCAGCTCGGCATGGGCGGCGACTTGCGACTGGTTGAACAGAATGGATTTGGTCGGATCAAGCCCGGCGGCGAGGTAACCCGCGGCGACCTCTCGCGTGCCATTCGCCAGCTCTTTGGGGTCCTGCCAGACGGTGATCGCGTGCAGGTCGACGACGCAATAGACCGTCTCCATCTCGTCCTGCATTTGCACGAAACGCTTGATCGCGCCGAGGTAATTACCCAGTTGCAGGCCGCCCGACGGCTTGATCCCGGAAAAGACGCGCGGGGTGAATTTCTTGTCGCTCATAAGGTGGGTCCGAGGGCTGGATTTCGTGGCTGGCGTCGCATACCCATGCCAGAGCGACCCGTCAACTTCAACAGCCCGAGATGCACAGATGCAGCCAGAAAGCCCGCTGAACACCATCCCCGCCGCGGTCTTGCTGCTGGCTTTGGTGATTGTTGGGATCGAGGTGATTTTTCAATTAGCCAATTACGGGATGATCGGGGGGCCGCAAGGGGTGGGCTGGCGGTTGGAGGCTGTCAGTGATTACGGTTTTTCCGCCCGGGTGTTCGATCTGGTCGCGTTTCAAGGCAACTTTTCGTTCGATCTGTTGAAACGGTTCGTCACCTATCCCTTCATAAACGCCGAACCGACCCAGGTGGCCTTTTGCGCGGCGCTTACGCTGGCCCTGGGCAAATTCGTGGGCGAGTATTACGGCGGCATGCGTGTGCTGATCGTGTATCTGGTGGCCAGTGTGTTTGGAGCCGTTGTTTTCGGCTTGTTGGCTGGTGGCACTTACCCGCTATTTGGTGGATTTCCCCCGGTCTACGGTCTGATCGGTGCCTACACATATGCGCTGTGGTTGCGTCTGTCCGAAGCGGGCGAAAACCAGGTGCTGGCCTTTCGTTTGATCGGGGTCCTGTTGGTGATCCAGTTGATCTACGGAGTGATTTTTGGCGCGACACCCACTTGGATTGCTGAACTGGCAGGATTTGTGGGTGGCTTTGCCATATCTATGATTCTTGCACCGGGCGGTTGGACCGCTTTCGTGGCGCGGATGCGTCAGCGTTCCTGACGCCGCATGGCCTGTCGAAACTCGGACAGTCGGAATGCGCCCACCATGTGGCCCAGTGCGAAATAGCTCGTCATGCCGATGATGACGAGCAGGACCAGCGCGACATAGCGCATGCCCGCAATGCCAAAGAACGGTTTCATGACGGTGGCGACGAAGGCCAGGATCAGGCCCATGCCGATCGCGGCCAGAAGGATGCGCCACACACGCCGCTTGAAGCGCGCGTCCAGTTGTGCAGCGCTGCCCATGCGGCGTGACCCACGCCACAATAGCGCCACCGTCGCCCAGCCTGTCAGCGTCGTTCCGATGGCTGCTGCTGTGAAACCGATGAGGGGCGACAGCCCGATCGCCAAGGCTGCATTAAGCGCGAGTGCGACGAGGGCGTAGTAGAACGGCCGCTTTGTATCTTCGCGGGCGAAATAAAGCGGTTGCAGCGTCTTTTGCAAGACAAAGGCGGGCAGGCCCAGCCCATAAATCGCGACCGCGATGGCCGTGGCTGCCGTGTCATCGCTGGTGAACGCGCCGCGTTCGTAAAGAACGCTGACAAGGGGCAGGGGTATGACCATCAGCGCGATTGCGGCCGGGACCGTCAGGGCGAGGCTGACCTCGGTCGCGCGGTTGAAGGCGTCGCGTCCGCCCGCGTCATCGCCCGAACGCAGCCTGCGGGAGAGGTCGGGCAATAGGACGACGCCGATGGCGATTCCGACAACGCCGAGGGGCAGTTGGTAAAGGCGATCCGCATAGTTCAGCCAGGCTACCGCGCCATCGAAGAAACTGGCGACCTGTCGCCCGACGAGCAGATTAATCTGGACGACACCACCCGCCAGGGCTGCGGGGGCCGCGATGATGGCGAGCCGTTTGAGCTCTGGCGTGAAAGTCGGCCAGCCGGGTAAGAGCGCAAAACCCGCCCGCTTGGCAGCGAACCAGACCAGCATCATCTGCGCGATGCCCGCGACAGGGACTGCGTAAGCGAGGGCCGTGCCGATCTGGGGTGGCGCTCTGTTGCCGAAAACGGCACTGCCGAGGAGGGCGATGATGAAAATGATGTTGAGCAGCACCGGTGCCGCCGCCGCTGCCGCGAAACGCCCCGTCGCATTAAGAACGCCGGAGAGCAGCGCCGAGAGCGAGATGAAGAGGATGTAAGGAAAGGCGATCCGTCCGTAATAGACGGCGAGGTCGAACCGCTCCGTTCCCAGATACCCACTCGCCATCATAACGACCAAAGCGGGCATCAGGATGACCGCGATGATGGTGAAGATGGTGAGGATCCCTGCCAGCCCGACAAAGGCATCTTGCGCGAATTTGTGTGCGCCGTCATCCGCCTCCAGCTTTTTCGAGAACATGGGCACGAACGCCATGTTGAATGCGCCCTCGGCGAAGAAGCGGCGGAAGAGGTTGGGGAGGGAGAAGGCGATCAGGAAGGCCTCGGCCACTGGCCCCGTGCCAAGGAAGGCTGCGATCATGATGTCGCGGGCGAAGCCAAGGACGCGGCTGAGCAGCGTCCAGATGCCGACGGTAAAGAAGCCTGCCATCAGGCGGATCGGTTTCATGGGCGAGGACTTAGCTGCAAGGTTTGGCTGGGGCGATTTGCTGGAAGCGAGGGCCGTTCTCTTCGAAGACCTGCCGTAGCACCTCCAGCCGGTTCGGCATCCGGTCGTGGATGTTTCTTACCACGCTGTCGTCGAGCCGTCCGGGTGTCGCATGATAAGCATAGGCGAAAAGGGCGCTTTCGGCCAAATCCTCCCGATCAAGATTTTCCGCGGCATATCGGGTGATGGCATCGCCATCGGCCTGCTGCGCCGCACGCCACGCAGCGCCGCGCCCCAATGTGCGATCCAACGCGACATGGACGGTTTCATGAAAGACAGTTTCTTCGAGGTCGTCGTTGCTGATGCGGGTGTCGATGTTGCCCGCGAACATACCGAAGAAACCGCCACCCGCTTCCTCGAACGCGGCCTCATCGCCCGGCAGGATCACGACATGGTTCAGCGTTTGCCGCATGCGGGTCGGCAGATGCCCCATGGCCAGGCCGACCTTTCCCGCATAACCCACCGCAAGATCACCAAGTTGGTGATGCACCCATAATTCGATGTTCAAGCCGTCGTCGAAACGGGCCTCATAAACATGAGCCTCGGCGAAAAGTCCGTCCTGCGGCCCTTTCGGCATTTCACGCTCGCCCGTTTCGATGAAGGCCACGCAGTTGAAATTGTTCGGGTCGTCCGACGTGATGAAGGCGATATCGTTGGACGCGACGGAATTGCGATAGGGCGGGTTGGCGAACGCCGATGCAGCAACCAGCGTCATCATCGCTGCCATGACAAAACGTTTCATCATGCCCCCGCCCGCTCTGCCACTTGTGTGATCGCGTGGCGTAATTTGCGTTCCAGCGCGTCCCGTTTCGCCTCGGAGTGATATTTCAGTCCGACCATATCTTTGACGTAGAATGTATCCACAACCTGCTCTCCGTATGTCGCGATGACGGCTGAGGCGATGTAGACGTGGTTGTTCGCAAGCGTTCGTGTGAGATCGAACAGAAGTCCGGGGCGATCGCGGGTGTCAACTTCGATGATCGTGTAGATGTCCGAACCATCGTTGTCGAACGTGATGTTGGTCGGCACCTTGAAGGCGCGTTCGCGTTTCTTGATTTCCTTTTCCTTGAATTTGTCGCGGGGGACGACCTCGCCCCTGATCGTTTTCACGATCATCTGACGCAGTCGTGCCAATCGCGCCTCTTCAAAGGGGTTGCCGTCATTGTCCTGGATCCAGAATACGGCCGTGGCATAGCCGTCCTTGGTCGTGTAGGTCCGTGCGTCGACGATATTCGCGCCGACAAGGGTAAGCGCCCCGGTCATCCGGCTGAAAAGGCCAGGATGGTCGACCATGGCGAAACAGGCGCGCGTCGCGTCGCGGTCCTGATCGGGCATCAGATCGACGAGGATTTCGTGATCGGCGATATCGCGGAGCAGACCGGCAAAGACGACCTGTGCTGACAGCGGCATGCCTTGCAGGTAGGGCCCGTAATGCCGCCCGATTTCGGACTTGATGTCCTTGGGTGTCCAATCTGCCAGTGCGTCGCGCAACGCGCGCTTTGCTTCGGTTTCCTGTGCTTCGCGGTTGAGATCTTCGATTCCGGTCTGCAGGGCGTTTTTGGTGGCCTTGTAAAGGTTGCGGATCAGCACCGCTTTCCAGTTGTTCCACGTGCCCGGGCCGACGCCGCGGATGTCGCAGACCGTCAGCACGGTCAGAAGGTCAAGCCGCTCGACCGACTTTACCGCATTCGCAAAACCGCGGATGGTCCGCGGTTCGGAGATGTCGCGTTTCTGCGCGACGTCGGACATCAGCAGGTGATAGCGGATCAGCCACTCGACCGTTTCGCATTCCTTTTTCTTCAGGCCAAGGCGTGGTGCCACCTTGCGGGCGATCAGCGCGCCCAGGATCGAATGATCCTCGGGGCGGCCTTTGCCGATATCGTGCAGAAGAAGGGCGACATAAAGAACCTTGCGGTTCACGCCGCGTTCGAGGATGCCGGACGCGACGGGCAGTTCCTCGATCAGCTCTTTCCGTTCGATCTGTGCGAGGTTGCTGATGCATTGGATCGTATGTTCGTCGACCGTGTAGTGGTGGTACATGTTGAATTGCATCATCGCCACGATCGGTGCGAATTCGGGGATGAAGGCATCAAGTACGCCCAGTTCGTTCATGCGCCGCAGTCCGCGTTCCGGGTTCCCGTGTTTCAGCAGGACGTCGAGAAATGTGCGCTGTGCTTCCTTGTTCTCGCGAAAGTCATCGTCGATCAGGTCAAGATTGGCCGAAAGAAGGCGCATGGCATCTGGATGAAGCAGCGTGCCTGTGCGCAATGCCTCTTCGAAAATCCTCAGCATATTGAGTTTGTCGTCGAAGAAGGCCTTTTCGTCGGCGACGGTCAGCCTGTTCTGCTTGATCGCATAGGGCGGCTTCGCCCGCTTGCGGCGTGTCAGGAGGCGCACCAGCATGGGTTCGGCCTTGGTGTGGTTCGCCTCGAGCGCGGTCAACACGATGCGGGTCAGCTCGCCGACCTTGGTGGCATGCCGAAAGTAAGCCTGCATGAAATGCTCGACCCCGCGCCTGCCGCCCTGATCGGTATAGCCCATCGCATTGGCGACTTCGACCTGGAGGTCAAAGGTCAACTGATCCATGGCCCGCCCCGCGATCAGGTGCAGATGACAGCGCACGGCCCATAGAAAATCCTGTGCCTTGATGAAGGTTTCGAATTCATCCTGTGTGAAGACACCCAGATCGATCAGGTCCGCCGCATCCTGCACGTCGTTGACGTATTTGCTGATCCAGAACAGCGATTGCAGATCACGCAGCCCGCCTTTGCCCTCTTTCACGTTGGGTTCGACCACGTAGCGCTGGCCGCCCTGTTTGCGATGTCGTTCGGCCCGCTCTTCCAGCTTCGCCTCGACGAATTCCGAGGCCGTGTTGCGGAACAGATCCCGGCGCAGTTGATCGCCAAGCTGTGTCGCGAGGTCGGGGTCACCTGCCAGGTAGCGATATTCGAGAAGCGATGTGCGGATCGTGTAATCTTCGCGTGCAAGCCGGATGCAGTCTTTGATCGTACGGCTGGCATGGCCGACCTTTAGCTTTAGGTCCCACAGGATGTACAACATCGACTCGATCACGCTTTCCGCCCATGGCGTGATCTTGTAGGGCGTCAGAAACAGCAGATCGACATCCGAAAACCCGGCCATTTCATTGCGTCCATAGCCGCCGACGGCGATCACGGACAGCCTTTCGCCCTCGGTCGGATTGGGTAGCGGGTGCAATATCGTCGTTACGATGTGCAGGACCTGCTGAATGACCTGATCTGTCAGCCAGCTATAAGCGCGGGTCGTGGCCCGCGCTTTGAATGGCGCAGCGCGAAATGCGTCGGCGATCGCTTCACGCCCCTCAGACCGTGCCTTTTTGAGGATGCTTACACTTGTGCGTCTGACGTCCTGTTCGGCCGTCAGATCGCCCAGTTCATCCAGTATGGTGGCTCGCACGGCGCTGCCATCAAAAATGACCGACGCCGGACAAATGAGATTGTCCGGCGCGCTGTCGTCCGCAGTGGCGACTGGATCAGAAGCCGAAGCCGCCGAAATTTCTTGGCGCTTGTTCAAGGATCACGACCTGGTTGTTTTGAATGGTTGCGACGGCAAGGGCGCGTTCGTTCAGACCGTTGCGCAAAAGGCGGAATGCGCCCGATGTGCCCTGAAAGCCCTGTGGCGTGGTCAATGCGGCTTTGGTCAGCGCGTTCTCGTTTCCGGCGGCGACCAAAGCGCCGATGGCGGCGATCCCGTCATAGGCGAGACCTGCAAGAGGGTGGGGCGCTTCGCCGTAGGTCGCTGAGTAGCGGTTGGCGAACAGACCGGCCCGTCCCTGGTCCGGGACGGCGAATAATCCGCCTTGCAGTCCTGGCAAGGCGAGCGCTTGTGGGGCGGCATCCCACCGCGTCAGACCGATGAAACGGGTGGTGCTTGTGTCGATACCGGCCTCTGGCAACGAGGTGGCGAGAATTGGCAGCTCTGCATTGACGGATGCGGTCATGAAGATCGCGTCGGCATTACGTGCGGCGGCTGCTATGCGTCCTGCGGCGGAAACCACCCCCTGTTGGGATAGCGAATAGCTTTCGTTTCCGATGACCTGTCCGCCATTTCTTTGGACGGCGGATGTAATCGCGTTGCGTCCGACATTGCCGCCGACATCATCGCCATTGACAACAAGATAGCGGCTGATCCCCTGACGACTGGCGTATTGCGCGAGGCGATTGGCAGTGTTGTCGAAGGTGGCCCCGAGCACGAAGACGTTTCCGCCAGCGATCGTTGGGTTATTGGAAAACGCCAGCACATTCACGTTCCGGTCGGCGACGGCGACCCCCGCCGAAACGGCGGCCTCGGCAAAAAGCGGTCCGAGGATGATCTGGGCCCCCTCATCCACCGCACGCCGCGCGACGTCGGCGGCGACGGCGGGGTTTCCGCCTGTGTTATAGACCTGCAGCCGGATATCTGCCCCATCCAGATCGGCGATGGCCAGCCTTGCCGCATTTTCCAGGTTCCGCGCCAAAAACGCATCGCTGCCCGCGCCGGAACCGCCGGGGACCAAAAGGGCAACCTGCACCGGGGCTTCGGCGTCGATTTGCGGGCCGACATTGGCATTGGGCGACAAGGCTGTCGTGTCGCAGGCCGCCAGCCACAAAAGTGATAGGGCACTAAAAACGCGCAGGGCCAGGCTGCGCCAAACGATAGAACGAGCATGCATTAAAACGATCCCCCGAAAACTGTTGCGAACGAAGCGGGATGACCTCTCCCGCTCTTCTCGTTATTCAGGGGCATCATAAAGATGGGGGCACGCGGGTCCAGCGATGAATCAACCGACCAAGCCACTCTCCGCCGGGCTCTATTTCGTGTCGACGCCGATCGGGACTGCGCGGGACATCACCTTGCGGGCGCTGGATGTTCTGGCGACCGCCGATCTGATCGCGGCCGAGGATACGCGCACGGCGCGAAAGTTGATGGAAATCCACGGGGTGCCGCTAAATGGGCGAAAGGTGATCGCCTTTCATGATCACAGCGTTGATGGCGCGATCATGGGACTGGTCACGGCAGTCAAAGACGGCAAATCCGTCGCCTATGTCTCTGAGGCAGGCACGCCGTTGGTGGCCGATCCGGGATATGAACTGGGCCGCGCGATGATCGAAAACGACCTGCCAGTCACGACGGCCCCAGGCGCATCTGCAGTGCTGGCGGCGTTGACGGTTTCCGGTTTACCCAGCGATCGTTTCGCCTTTGTCGGTTTTCTACCGGCGGCGAAACAAGCACGCCGGACCGAACTGGCCGAACTGAAGGCGCTGCCTTTTACCCTGGTTTTCTACGAAAGCCCCAAGCGTATTGGCGAAATGTTAAGCGATCTGCGCGAAGTGTTCGGTGACGAGCGGCAGGCGGTCGTCTGTCGTGAGCTGACGAAACGATTCGAAGAGGTGACGCGCGGCAATTTGACGGAGGTTGCCGGTGCTTTTCAGGAACGAAAGGTGAAGGGCGAGTTGGTGGTTTTGGTCGGTAAACCGGTTGCGGTCGCCACCAGTGACGCCGATGTCGAGGCAACATTGCGAGAGGCCATGAAAACCATGCGGGTCAAGGATGCAGCGACGGTGGTGGCGGGTGCTATGGGCCTGCCGCGTCGCGATGTTTATCAGACCGCGTTGCGGATGAAGGACGATACATGACATTTCGGCAAACCGCGGAAACCGGGCGGCAGGGTTACTTTGGCGGGCAGGCGGCAGAGGATATCGTCGCACGGGACTACACCCGGCGCCATTATGTCGTCGCGGCGCAACGGTGGCGCGGTAAGGCGGGCGAGATTGATCTGATCGTGCGCGATGGAGAGGCTTTGATTTTTGTCGAAGTCAAGAAAAGCCGCGATTTCGCGACCGCGTCGACCCGGCTGTCCCGGCGCCAGATGGACCGGATTTGCGCCGCCGCGACCGAATTCGTCGCAGGCGAACCGCGCGGATTGCTGACCGACATGCGGTTCGATCTGGCATTGGTGGACGCGCATGGTGCCGTGAACGTGATGGAAAACGCCTTTATGGAAGCCTGAACAAAGCATTGCGCCCTGCGTGCAACTTCGCCATTTAACATTCGACCGCGAAATGGAAGAGGTGGAGCATGGCGTTGAAAGTGGCCTTTCAGATGGACCCGATCAGTCCTATCGATATCGATGCCGACAGCACCTTTCGCATCGCCGAAGAGGCGCAGGCGCGCGGTCATGAGCTGTTCTACTACACGCCCGACAAGCTGGCCTATGATCAAGGCAAGGTCGTCGCGCGCGGCTGGCCGTTGCAGGTGAAACGGCAGAAAGGCGACCATTTCACGTTAGGGGATGAGCAGGTCATCGACTTGGCGCAGATGGATGTGATCTGGCTCCGGCAGGATCCGCCTTTCGACATGGGATACATCACGACGACCCATATCCTGGATATGGTTCACCCCGATACGCTGGTGGTGAATGATCCATTCTGGGTACGGAATTATCCGGAAAAGCTGTTGGTCCTGCAGTTCCCCGACCTGATCCCACCGACGATGATCGCCCGTGATCTGGAGACGCTGAAGGCATTTCACGCGACGCATGGGGACGTGATCCTCAAGCCGCTTTATGGCAATGGCGGAGCCGGGGTGTTCAAGCTGAAAGAGGGCGATAGCAATCTTGCGTCGCTGCACGAGCTGTTTTCGGGCATTAATCGCGAGCCGTTGATCATGCAGAAATTCCTGCCCGCCGTGTCTGCGGGCGACAAACGCGTGATCCTCGTGGATGGTGAACCGGTCGGTGCGATCAACCGTGTGCCTGCGGCTGGTGAGACGCGGTCGAACATGCATGTAGGTGGGCGGCCCGAAAAGGTGGACCTGACCGATCGCGATAAAGAGATTTGTGCGCGGATCGGTCCATTGCTGCGCGATAAGGGCCAGATATTCGTCGGTATCGACGTCATCGGCGACTGGCTGACCGAGATCAATGTGACCTCGCCCACCGGCATTCAGGAACTTGAGCGGTTCGACGGGATCAACGTGGCCGAAAAGATCTGGCAGGCGATCGAAGGACGCCGCGCCGCCTGACATGCGCCACCGCCTTTTGAATCTGGGCCTTCGCTATGGCGTTCGCCCCATGCTGTGCCTGGCCTGGTCACCCGAACGACAGGCCCAGGGCATTCGAGATTTTGGTGCGAATCCATGTCCCGGTCTTTCAATGATCTGTCCATTGACCAAGCAGACTGATGATTTTCGTCGTCATTAAATCGATGTTGGATCGACGTTGGCAAAACTAATATCCGAAGCGGTCCCACATTGTCGGCAAGGTGCGGGCGAGGATGATGTCTTTCGTCTGGCTGATGTTCCGGGTGGCGCTGTATCATTTCTAGTTTGGCGCGCGCGGTGATGATTGGGTTTCGACGGTTCCTCAGACCTCTTTGGACAACGCCAACCGATAGCCAACGGCCTCGGCCACGTGGGGTTTGCGGACGTCTTTGGCCCCTTCCAGATCAGCGATGGTGCGCGCGACACGTAGCACCCGATGATAGCCGCGGGCGGACAGGCCAAAGCGCTCGGCGACTTTCGTCAAAAGGTCACGCCCCTCGGTATCCGGCGTCGCAATCTCTTCCAGGAGGTGTCCTTCGGCATCTGCGTTGACCCGAACGCTCGCGTGGTTCTGATAGCGTGCGGTCTGCATTTGGCGCGCTTTCTCAACCCGAGCGGCGACGTCGGCTGATTTTTCCCCGCTTTCGGGCAGGTCGAGGTCGGTGAAGGCGACGGGGGGTACTTCGACCCGCAGGTCGAAACGGTCCATCAATGGGCCTGATATGCGGCCCATGTATTCTTCACCGCAATGTGGAACTCTTGCGCAGGCGCGCGCCGGGTCCGCCAAATGTCCGCATTTGCACGGGTTTGCTGCCGCGATCAGCATGAAGCGGCAAGGGTAACGCACATGCGCATTGGCGCGCGCGACGACGACCTCGCCCGTTTCGATCGGTTGCCGCAGGGTTTCGAGGACGGTGCGGGCGAATTCGGGGAATTCGTCCATGAAGAGTACCCCGTTATGTGCCAGACTGATCTCACCCGGCTTGGCCGTGCGGCCACCGCCGACGATGGCGGGCATCGAAGCTGTGTGGTGCGGTTCCCGGAACGGGCGTTCGCGGTTGATGCCCCCTTCGTCCAGCAGACCGGACAGGGAATGGATCATTGAGGTTTCCAGTGCCTCTGCCGGGGTAAGCTGTGGCAATAAACCGGGGATGCGCGCAGCCAGCATGGATTTCCCTGATCCCGGCGCACCGACAAGCAGCAGGTGGTGCCGGCCCGCAGCGGCGATTTCGATTGCGCGTTTGGCGCGTTCCTGTCCTTTGACCTCGGACAGGTCGCGCGGTTTGGCGGTGCTTTGGACTTCGCCCGGTTCGGATGGAGGGAGGACCGCTTGGCCGGTATAGTGCCTGACGACGCCTGCCAGCGATGCGGGGGCGATGACGTTGGCCGCGCCGACCCATGCGGCCTCCGCCCCGCAGGCTTGCGGGCAAAGCAGCGTCCGGTCCTCTTCCGCGGCGGCCATTGCAGCGGGTAGCGCGCCGACGACCGGCACAAGCGCGCCGTCCAGCGATAATTCCCCCAAGGCCACTGTGTTTTCCGCGTCTTCGCGCGGTACGATGTCGAGAGCAGCGAGGAGGGCAAGTGCGATCGGCAGGTCGAAATGCGAACCCTCTTTCGGCAGGTCGGCAGGGGACAAGTTCACCGTGATCCGCTTGGACGGTAACGCGATCGCCATATCCGTCAGGGCGGCGCGCACTCTTTCCTTGGCCTCGGACACCGCTTTGTCCGGTAAGCCGACGACCGAAAAGGCCGGGACGCCCGGCGTTACGGCGCATTGCACCTCGACCAGTCGTGCTTCGATCCCTTCAAAGGCGACCGTATAGGTTTTGGCAACCATGCCGGAACTCCCATCTAATGATTAACGGGTAGATGGGCGTGGTTTAGGAATGGTTAACCAGGATCGCCCGGCCACGGCTTTTGCGGCAGATCCACGGTGTAGGGCCATGGATCGAACGTTTCGGACAATGAGGCCGCACGCCATTTGAAAAAAGCGGGGTCTTGAAGGTGCGTTTGCACATATGCCATGGATTCATTTGAAACAGGCAGATCATAGGCGATGATACGGCAGGCGACAGGTGCGTAGAATACATCTGCCAGCGAATATCGACCGAAGAGCCACGGTCCGTCGCCACCGTGCCTGCCCCTGGCCAACGCCCAAAGTGTTTCTATGCGCCCCAGATCATCAAGCGTCGCGGTCGATGGCTGGAACCCCGTCCAGCGATGTCGGATGATCATCGGGCATTCCGCCCGCAGTGCGGTGAAACCGCTATGCATCTCGGCACAGATGGATCGCGCCAAAGCCCGGGCGCCAGGATCGCGGGGGTAAAGATCGATGTCCGGGTGACGCTCGACCAGTGTTTCGGCCATCGCCAGGCTGTCGGACAGGACATGGCCTTCGGGTGTCTGCATCGCGGGCACCGTACGTGCAGGGACAAGATGCGCCAGTTCATCCCGATAGGTGCCGGTGTAAAGGCCGACCTGGTGGTCCTGATGGTCCAGCCCGAATTTTTCCAGCATCAGCCAGCCACGCAATGACCAAGAGCTGAACGTGCGATCGCCGATGTAAATCTGGTACGTCATGGCGCGAACGATATCCCGGTCGGGACGGTCGTTCATAATGGTCATTCTTGAAGTCGGCCATCACGGAACGTGATTGATCATTCCAAGAGCCCAGCACGTACCGGTCCAGCGCATGTCGGTAACTGAAAGATTATCGATCTGGTGGCCCATCGCCGCATAGGCGTCACCCCCGTTGGCGCGTTGTATCTGGGTCATGATGACACCGATATGTGCGACGACGATGATATGCTGGCCGATATTCTGATCGACCAGAGAGTCGATCGCGCCATTCACCCGTCCGGCGACGGTGTTCCAGCTTTCTCCGTCCGGCGGCGCGATATCACCCGGTTCCTCCCAAAAACGGCGGCTGAGGGCCGGGTCCATCGCGCTGACTTCGGCGAATGATTTCCCGTCCCATCGTCCGAAGTCGAATTCGCGCAAGTCCCGATCATCCGGTTGTCTTGACCGGCCCGCCGATATTACGTCAGCGGTTGCAGAGGCCCTTTGCAGATCGGATGCGACGATCACAGCCTCGCGGGGAAGATATGCGTCGAGCCGCGCAAGTTGCGCGTGATCGGACAAATCTGCGGGTACATCCCGCCAGCCGACAAATCGCTTTTCATGTGTGGGCCCGTGCCTGACGAACCATAGGTGGGTCACAACTGCCCCTTCAATGCGATCGGCAGCCCCGCCATCACGGCAATAACGCGGTCGGCCTCGGCCGCGATGGATTGATTGAGCGTCCCTTGAGCATTCCGAAAATTGCGGGCCAGCGCATTTTCCGGGACGATGCCATAGCCGACCTCGTTCGAAACGATGACGACGGGGGCAGCGCACACGCGCAAAGCCGAGATCAGCGCTGTTGTCTCTGCCGCGATGTCGCGGTGATCGAGGATGATATTGGTCAGCCACAGCGTAGCGCAATCTATGAGAACGATCCTGGTTTCATCAAGTGTGCCAAGAAACGTTGCCAGTTCGAACGGTTCCTCGACCGTGTCCCAATCATCGCCGCGACGCGCCTGATGGCGCCGTATCTTCACGGACATCTCATCATCGAATGCTTGTGCGGTCGCGACATATAGGGGTGAAATTCCTGCCTGCAAAACAAGCGCTTCCGCGAAAGCGGATTTTCCCGAGGCAGCCCCGCCTAGCACCATTGTCAATTTTGGCAACGTCATCACGCAACTTTCTTTGATCCAATGCGTTTCACCTCACGTAACCATTTCAAACACAAAGCACACGCATTGTTTGTAACATGGGAGAGACAATATGACCGCTGCCCGCTTTTCCGACCAAACCCTGTCACGCACAGCGATGCGAGCGGAATTGCTCGACGCCGAGACGGAGCTGGCACTTGCCTATGCATGGCGGGATGATCGGGACGAAAAGGCATTGCATCGTCTAATCACGGCCTACATGCGTTTGGCGATCTCGATGGCGTCAAAATTCAAACGTTACGGCGCACCGATGAACGATCTTATCCAAGAGGCATCTGTCGGTCTGATGAAGGCAGCCGATAAGTTCGATCCGGATCGCGGCGTGCGTTTTTCGACCTATGCGGTTTGGTGGATCAAGGCATCTATTCAGGATTACGTGATGCGGAATTGGTCGATGGTACGGACCGGTTCGACCTCTTCTCAAAAGTCGCTTTTCTTCAACATGCGCCGTGTGCAAGCCCGACTGGAACGGGAAGCGGCGGCGGAGGGCCGTGAAATCGATCGCCAGAAAATGCGTGAGCTGATCGCCGTCGAAGTCGGCGTGCCGCTGCATGATGTTGAGATGATGGAAGGCCGTTTGTCGGGATCGGATTTTTCGCTGAATGCGACGCAATCGGCCGAAGATGAAGGACGCGAGTGGATCGATGCTCTGGAAGATGATGCGCCGCAGGCTGCGGAGACCGTCGAAAACAGTCATGACAATGAAACATTGCGTCAATGGCTGGTGACGGCGCTGTCAGCGCTCAACGATCGGGAGCAATTTATCGTGCGCGAGCGAAAGCTGCGGGATGATCCGCGCACGCTTGAAAGTCTGGGTAACGAATTGGGCCTGTCCAAAGAACGTGTGCGGCAGCTCGAAGCGGCCGCATTCGGCAAGATGCGCAAGAGCCTTGAGGCGCAAAGCAATGAGGTGCATGCGTTTTTCGTCTAATCGCATGTCATTGTCATTCCGGTATCATCTGACCTAGTGTCGCGACAGACGATGCCGGGGGCGAGACATGCTGGCCAAAAAACATATATTGCTTATCGTGGGCGGCGGGATCGCCGCCTTTAAATGTTTGGATTTGGTACGTCGGTTGCGTGAACATGGGGCGCGGGTAACGCCGGTGTTGACGACGGCAGGCTCCCAGTTTGTAACCCCGCTTAGCCTATCCGCGCTTTCCGCCGCGAAAATCTATCAGGATTTGTTCGATCTCACCGACGAGGCGGAGATGGGCCATATCGAATTGTCCCGCGCAGCAGACCTGATTGTCGTGGCCCCGGCAACAGCCGATTTGATGGCGAAGATGGCGGGTGGTCATGCGGATGATTTGGCGACGACGCTCTTGCTGGCGACGGACAAGCCCGTGTTGATCGCGCCGGCCATGAACGTGCGGATGTGGGAGCATCCCGCGACACAGCGGAACCTGAAGACTTTGCAAGCCGATGACGTTCGGCATGTCGGCCCGAATGAGGGTGACATGGCCTGTGGCGAATATGGGTCGGGTCGGATGGCGGAGGTGCCCGAGATTATTGCCGCCATCGACAAGGCATTGTCGGACGGGCCGCTGAAGGGCAAGCATGTGCTGGTGACCTCTGGTCCGACGCATGAGCCGATCGATCCCGTGCGCTACATCGCCAATCGATCGTCGGGTGCACAGGGAACCGCCATCGCCAAAGCACTGTCGGACTTGGGGGCCGATGTCACGTTCGTCACCGGCCCGGCCGATGTTCCGCCGCCGCCCGGTGTGAGGGTGATCAAGGTGCAAACTGCGCGCGAAATGTTGAATGCCGTGAAAGATGCGTCTCGTGCCGATGCGGCCGTTTTCGCCGCGGCCGTCGCCGATTGGCATGTGATCAATGCAGGCGAAAGCAAAATCAAGAAAGATGGCAGCGGCCTGCCTAAACTGGAGTTTGGCGAAAACCCGGACATCCTTGCCGCCGTTTCGCAAATGAAAAAGGCGCGGCCTGAACTTGTGGTCGGTTTCGCTGCCGAAACTGACGATCTGATCGCCCATGCCACCGCGAAACGGGATCGGAAGGGCTGCGATTGGATCGTCGCCAATGACGTCTCGCCCGCCACGGGGATCATGGGTGGAACCGAGAATGCGGTGACGCTGATCACTCCGGATGGCGCGGAAAGCTGGCCCCGCATGGGCAAAGATCAGGTTGCTGCCCTTTTGGCAAAACGCATCGCCGAGGCGATCGCGTGATCCCGGAAATCCAAGTGCAATGGGATGACGGGGCTGATCTGAGCGTTGGATTGCCCTGTTACGAAACCGCCGGTGCGGCGGGTGCCGACCTGCGTGCGAACCTGCCCGAAAAGCGTGATGTTCAACTGCCGACCGGTGCGCGCAAGCTGATTCCGACGGGGCTCAGGATGGCAATCCCGGAAGGGTTCGAGGTTCAGATCAGACCCCGTTCCGGGCTGGCCTTGGCGCACGGGATCAGCATGGTCAACGCGCCCGGAACCATCGATTGGGACTATCGCGGCCCTGTCGGCGTGTTGCTGATCAATTTGGGGGCGGACCTGTTTGCGGTCACTCATGGGATGCGCATTGCGCAAATGGTGGTTGCGCCCGTGGCTCGGGCGACATTCAAGACGGTGCCGGTTCTGGGTCTGACCAAACGCGGCACGGGCGGATTCGGGTCAACCGGTCTATGATCATGGTCGGTGCCATGGCTGCGGCGCTTTGGGGTGTCGGCATCGCGATGAAGGCGCCTTATCAAGCGCGCTGGACCATGATCGGCATCCTTTTGATCGCCGTCATGATGCTGCATATCGCCCTGCCGGATGGCCACCCGCTGCGGATGGCCACAGGTGGTGATGCACGGCTGTGGGGATTGCTGATCGCCTTTGGTTTCATGGTCTGGGGCTATCGAAAGTTTTTGGGCGGACTAAGGTCGCGGATCGCCGAACGTCAAATGCCCCAAGTCGAATCGGAAACGTTTTCCGAAACCGAGCTTGATCGCTATGCCCGCCACATCGTGCTGCGCGAAGTCGGCGGACCCGGGCAGAAGGCCTTGCGCGATGCAAAGATTCTGGTTGTCGGGGCGGGGGGGCTGGGCGCGCCAGCGCTGCAATATCTGGCAGCGGCGGGTGTCGGGACCATCGGCGTGATCGACGACGATACCGTCGAAAACGCCAACCTGCAGCGGCAGGTGATCCACCGCGATGCCAATATCGGGATGCCCAAGGTCCATTCGGCGACCGAGGCGATGAAGGCCCAGAACCCTTTTGTGACGGTACGGCCTTATCATCGGCGTCTGACCGAAGAGATTGCCGGTGACTTGTTCGATGATTATCATTTGATCCTTGATGGCACCGACAATTTCGAAACCCGATATCTGGTCAATCGTGCTGCGGTCGAAAAGGACAAGCCGCTGATTGCGGCGGCACTGACGCAATGGGAAGGGCAGATCAGTCTTTATGACCCTGCGCAGGGAACGCCCTGTTACGCTTGCGTCTTCCCGAAAGCCCCTGATGCCGATCTGGTGCCTAGCTGCGCAGAGGCGGGTGTCATTGGCCCTTTGCCCGGGGTTATCGGGGCGATGATGGCAGTTGAGGCCGTGAAGGTCGTGACCGGCGCCGGTGCTGGCTTGCATGGCAAGCTGCTGATTTATGACGCACTTTACGCTGTGACCCGTACGATTGCCGTGAAACCGCGCGCCGATTGTCCGGTTTGTGCCGGCAAAGGCTTGCGCGCGGCCAAGTGACGATCATACTTTATAACGTTAATCTGGGGAGACGCTTCATGAGACTTCTATCGATTTTGGCCGCAATGATGCTGGCCACTTCTGCCGTGGCCGATGGCCATCTGCCCGATCTTGAAGGCCGCGAGATTGTCGTCGTGACCGAAAACGCCTATCCGCCACTGCAGTTCATCGACGGTAACGGTGATGCGGTCGGTTGGGAATACGACGCGATGGCCGAGATTGCGGGGCGGCTGAACGCAACGGTGACCTATGAGAATATCTCGTGGGATGCGATGATCCCGGCTGTGTCGGAAGGACAATTTGATCTGGGGATGACGGGCATCACGATCCGCGAGGATCGGGCGGAGGTCGTTGATTTTTCTGACAAATACATGACGTCCGAGATGGTGATGCTGGTGCGCGGCGATGAAGAGCGGTTCACAGATGCGGCCGGTTTTGCTGCCGATGAGGACCTGCTGATGGCAGCACAACCCGGGACGACGCCGTTCTATGTGGGCGTCTATGATGTGCTCGACGGGGACGAGGCCAATCCGCGGATCAAGCTGATGGAGACATTCGGCGCCACCGTGCAGGCCTTGCGTGCTGGCGATGTCGATCTGGTCTTGACCGATGGCACAGCGGGCAATGGTTATGTCGAGGCGTCTGATGGCGGTCTGAAGATCATCGGCGAAAAGCTGGGGACGGAAGATTTCGGGTTCATCTTTCCGAAAGGGTCCGACCTTGTGGAGCCGATCAATGCCGCGATTGCGAATATGGAGGCCGATGGCACCATCGAGGCGCTGAATACGAAGTGGTTTCTTGAGTATAAATTGGGTGAATAGGCGCTGACGTGGAGGTCCCGGGTCGGGTCCGGGACGAAGCATTTTGATACCGACATCCCCTGACGACAGGGATTTTCCCTGGTGGCTGGTCGCCGTTGTGGCGATCGGCCTTTATGTGTTCTGGCAGGTGCTGACGGTCGAGGAATATTCGCGTGTTCTCAATACGTTGCAACGTGGGATCTGGGTGACGATCTATGTGACGCTCGTGTCATATACGATGGCCTGCGTGTTAGGATTGTTACTGGCCATGGCAGCCCTGTCCCGGTTCCTGATTCTGCGACAGGTGGCGCGGTTCTATGTCGAGGTCGTGCGGGGCATCCCGATCATAGTGCTGCTTCTCTACGTCGCCTTCGTGCTGGCTCCGGCAATGGTGGCGGCATGGAACTGGATTGCGGAAAGCATCGGGTTCGAACCAGTGCGCACGCGGGACTTTTCGTTGCTCTGGCGGGCAGTGATCGCGTTGACGATTGCCTATTCGTCCTTTCTGGCCGAGGTTTTCCGCGCAGGGCTGCAATCGGTCGATCAGGGTCAGATCGAGGCTGCGGAAGCGTTGGGTTTGAACCGCTGGCAACGCTTTCGTTTCATCGTCTTTCCACAGGCGTTGAGGATGATCTTGCCGCCCCTGGGCAACGACTTTGTGGCGATGGTCAAGGATTCGTCGCTGGTTTCGGTTCTAGGGGTCACCGATGTGACCCAGCTGGGCAAGGTCACGGCGGCGGGCAATTTTCGGTATTTCGAAACCTACAACGTTGTGGCTCTTGTTTATCTGACGATCACGATTTCGCTGTCCCTGGCCTTGCGCAAATTCGAGAAGCGGATGCGCAGCCGATAGGGCGGATTTCTGAGTATTTTTGGCAAGATGATAGGCGGATCGCTGGCAACTGGCCTGCGCTGACCTTACCTTATGACGAAAGGAGATCTGCCATGACAAACCCGCTGCTATCCGATTGGAACACCCCGTTTGAACTGCCGCCTTTCGATCAGATTTCCGACGATGATTTTGCTCCGGCTGTGGATGCCGCGTTAGAGACGGCGCGCGCGAATATCGCCACGATTGCTGAGAATGATGAATCCCCTTCATTTGAAAACACCATTGAAGCGCTTGAACTCGCTGATGACGATTTGAACCGGGTTCTGGGCGTTTTTTATGGTGTAGCGGGGGCTGACAGTAATGAGGTCCGCGAGGCATTGCAGCGTGAATTTGCGCCGAAGTTGAGTGCGTATTCTTCTGAAGTCGCTGAGAACAAAGCGCTTTTCGCGCGGGTTCAGGCTGTGTGGGATCAACGTGATGATGTGGATTTGACGGATGAGCAACAGCGCGTGTTGATGCTGACCCGTCGCGGGTTTGTGCGTGCGGGCGGGCAGTTGGAAGGCAAACCGGCAGAAGAATTGCGCGAGGTGAAGTCTCGGTTGTCGGTCTTGGGCACCGAGTTTACCCAGAATTTGCTGGCGGACGAGCGGGAATGGTTCTTGAAGTTAGAGGGCGATGATCTGATCGGTCTGCCCGGTTTCGTCATTGCGACAGCAAAGGCGGCTGGGGAAGAAAAGGGTGCAGGTGGCCCGGTTGTGACCCTGTCCCGGTCGTTGATTGTGCCTTTCCTGCAGTTCTCTGAGCGGCGGGATCTGCGGCAAAAGGCTTATGAGGCCTGGGTGTCGCGCGGCGCGAATGGGGGCAAGACCGACAATCGCGGGATCGCGGCAGAAACTTTGAAGCTGCGTGAGAAACGGGCGGCTTTGTTAGGCTACGACACGTTTTCTGATTACAAGCTGGAAACCGAGATGGCGAAAACGCCGGAGGCGGTGCGCGACCTGCTGATGCAGGTCTGGGAGCCTGCGAAAGCTGCGGCAGAAGAGGATGCCGCGGTGCTTAAACGAATGCTGCATGCAGACGGCTGGGATGGCCCGTTGGAGCCATGGGATTGGCGTTTCTATTCCGAGAAGCGCCGCAAGGAATTGCATGATCTGGATGAGGCGGAGTTGAAGCCGTATCTGCAACTTGATCGGATGATCGAGGCTGCTTTTGCCTGTGCGAACCGATTATTTGGACTGGAATTCAAGGCGTTCGAAGGCCCTGTCTATCATCCAGATGTTCGCCTGTGGGAGGTCACCCGAAATGGTAAGCATCTGGCGGTGTTTATGGGCGATTACTTTGCCCGTGGGTCGAAAAGGTCGGGTGCGTGGTGCATGGCGATGCGGTCTCAGAAACGGTTGGGCGGGGAAGAGCGCCCGTTGGTGGTGAATGTCTGCAATTTTGCGAAACCGGAGGCGGGGAAACCGGCGTTGTTGTCTTATGATGATGCACGGACCTTGTTTCATGAGTTTGGCCATGCGCTGCACCAGATGCTGTCCGATGTGACTTACGAAAGTATTAGCGGCACGTCCGTCGCCCGCGATTTCGTTGAGTTACCGAGCCAGCTTTATGAACATTGGCTGGAGGTTCCCGAAGTGCTGGCCGAGTTCGCGACTCACGCCGATACAGGTGAGGCGATGCCGGAGGCGTTGCTGGAGAAAGTGCTGGCCGCCACGACCTATGATATGGGGTTCCAGACGGTGGAGTATGTGGCCTCGGCTCTTGTGGATCTGGGCTTTCACGATGGGCCAGCCCCGGCTGATCCGATGCAGAAACAGGCTGAAATCCTTGAAGAAATCGGGATGCCGCACGCCATTCGCATGCGCCACGCGACGCCGCATTTCGCGCATGTTTTTGCGGGCGACGGCTATTCCAGCGGGTATTACAGTTACATGTGGTCCGAGGTCATGGATGCCGATGCTTTCGCCGCCTTCGAAGAGACCGGTGATCCGTTTGATCAAGGGGTTGCAAAGCGTTTGGAGGAGACTGTTTTGTCGTCTGGTGGCTCTGTTGATGCGGCGGAACTATACACCGCTTTCCGGGGCCGTTTGCCGGGGGTGGAGGCGCTGCTGAAAGGGCGGGGATTGGACAAGGCGGCGTAGGAAAACGTCGATCGGAATTGCATCGGAAAACCATCGGAATTCCATCGGACCTTCGCGCGCTCTCCGTTAGCTGGCTGTTAGGGTTTGGTGAGCAGTATCAATCCCGAATTTCACCTGCGGCGACGCCCCACAGGTATGACTTGCGCGCCCAGCCGCGGTAGCCGCCTGCGTTCAGGCGGCACCAATCGGGGTTGCAGTCGCCGAGCCGGGCGATCACGCCGGGTTCCAGCATCGCGTTCTCGAGGGCGCCGATTTCGGGGCGGCTGCGCAACGGTACGGTTTCGCCGTCGATGAGGACGGTGCGGGCACCGGAGAGCATCGTGTAGTGGACCCAACCGCCTTGGCCGTCGCGGTCGATCACCCGCCGCCAGTGGCCGTATTCGGCGATGACCTGCAGCGGCATGCCGCGTCGCTGGAATACCCAGTCGATTCGGTGCGAGAGGGATGGACCACGGCGGACATTGGCCTCGGACGCCTTGAGAGAGACGAAGCGCGGGAGCGGCAGGTTGGTTTCGGGGCCGAGCAATGGTGCCTCTGTCTGCTGCGCATGGCCCATACCCACGCAGACCAATACGGCGAACATCGCCGACCCCATTGCGCGAAACCAATTCACCCGAACTTGCATTATCTGCCCATTGCCGCCTGTATTATGGCGCACAGTTCTTGTGCTGCGCGTCCCTTTGGCGCAACCTGCCATGGCACGCGCGTTTTGAAAAGTCGGGGGAATGCGAACATGCCAGGTAAGCGATTGAGTGTTGTCGTGACGCGACGGTTGCCTGAGGTGGTCGAGACCCGGATGAAAGAGCTTTTCGACGTCGAATTGCGCGATGAGGACAAGCCGATGACGACATCGGAACTGGCGGAGGCCATGGCGCGCGCTGATGTGCTTGTGTCGACGATCACCGATGACATCGATGCAAAGCTGTTGGCGCGGGCCGGTGATCGGCTGAAGCTGATCGCGAATTATGGGGCGGGTGTTGATAATATCGATGTCACGACCGCCCGGCAGCGGGGCATTCATGTGTCGAACACGCCGGGTGTCGTGACCGAGGATACCGCTGATATGGTGATGGCGCTGATCCTTGGGGTGACGCGCAGACTGGCCGAAGGGTTGCGGTTGGCACAGTCGAACGACTGGGAGGGCTGGTCACCCACCGCGATGTTGGGCGGCCGGATTCGTGGCCGCAGGTTGGGTATTCTGGGGATGGGTCGGATCGGGCAAGCCGTCGCGCGGCGTGCGAGTGTGTTCGGGATGCAGGTGCATTACCACAATCGCCGTCGTCTGCATGCAGAGGCAGAAGAGGGATTAGAGGCGACCTATTGGGAGAGCCTCGATCAAATGGTGGCGCGTGTCGATGTGCTGTCGATCAACTGTCCGCATACACCTTCGACCTTTCATTTGATGAATGCGCGGCGGTTGAAGCTGATGAAGCCGGAAGCGGTGATCATCAACACGTCGCGTGGGGAAGTGATCGATGAGAATGCGCTGACGCGCATGCTCCGCGCGGGTGAGATCGCGGGGGCGGGGCTGGATGTGTTCGAGCGCGGACACGAGATTAACCCACGTTTGAAAGAACTGCCCAATGCAATTCTGCTGCCGCATATGGGCTCGGCCACGTTGGAGGGGCGGGTCGAGATGGGCGAGAAGGTGATCGTAAATATCCGCACCTTCGCTGATGGCCACCGACCGCCGGATCTGGTCGTGCCTTCGATGTTGTAGGCCAGAATTTTTCTGATACTTGCCTCAGTTGCGCCACTGTTTCTGTCACCATAACAATAAAGAAAAACGACGGGTGGCACTGAATGTCCCGAAACCCTTTGGAATATGGCTCTTTGCTGATTCTGGCGCTGCTTGGCGGCGGCCTCGTATTTGGTTTGTCGCAGGCTGACAAGGCAGATTTCGCCCGATATCAGGCGCGGATTTCGGCCTATGTCGCAGATGTGCAGGCAGGAGTGGCGCAGGTCGGCGAAGAAGTGCCGACGGTGGAGGTGGCCGCTGTGTCGGACGGGCAGCCGACCGCTTTGGCCGCTGCGCTGGCAATCGAGACGGTGCGCCCGCCGATTGTGACCTTTGCTGCTGATCCGGCGGCCGGTTGGTCGCGCGCCGATACCGAAGATGGCGACTACGAAAAGATGGCGCGTGTTGCACCGATCGATTGGGCCGTCGAAAATCCGGCCATTGCCGAACTGAATCGCGATATGGCCACCCATATAGGTGAGCAGGCCCGGGTGCGCAGCCGTGATCGGAATGTCGAACATGCCGCACTGACCTATCGCAACGGCGACCGAATGATCCTGATGTCGATCCGTTTTTTGCCCGCAGCGACGTTCGAAGGTGTTCCCGGCGCAGAGTTTGGCCTGTTGCAGGAAATGATGCGCGGCCTGTGCGAAACCGAATATGGTGCGACCGATAAGATGCAGGTGCAGGGGATGACTTTTGCCGTGTCCGCGATCGAAGGCACCACCGATGCCCAACGCTTTGTCGGGTTTATCGGGCCACAGGTCGATATCGAATTGTGGACGAACGCAGATAAGTCCGATGTGCGCGCAGTCCTAGAACAGACTGATATCGCCGGTTTGAGAGCATTGGTCGATCCCGCGATCTAGGCGTTATTCACCCGCCCAATGGCTGGGTAAAAGCCCGTGTGACAAGCCCGTATCGACGATGGACCGATAATGCCGCATCGAATGCGCGATTCCATGGGACCCTTGTGCCAGTGCGATCTTCTTGACCTTCGCCAAGTGGAAAAAGCTGGTGGGCAGTCGTGGGACGGGGTCATCACCGCGATTGATGAGCAGGCATTTCCGGTCGTGCATGACCCTGTTTCGTGAAAATTTGGGCCGGGGTCCGGCGAAGGCGATAGCCGGTACACGATAGCTTTTGGCGAGGATTTGCGTCGCGGCGGCGCCTAGAGAGTGCCCAATGATGAAGCGGGGACGTGCATTTTCCAGCGTGAGCCAGTGCATGATCACGGCGGAATAGGCAAGAAAGCCCTGATGCCAGCGCGTGCCGGATGCGCCCGTTTCGGCCCCATTGTCATCGATTTTGAGAGAGCGATGCCCAAGCCGGAGCGGACGGAGATTGAATCTCAGATAATCGCTTACGGAGTTGGAGCCGGGCAGCAGCAGGATATCGCCTTCCAGAAAATGTGCCTGCACGTCTCGGTCAGGGCAGGATTTCATGACCTTGGGGCTGATGATATTGGTACTTTTGTAGCTGGCTTCGGCCAGTTTGGCGGCGTCTTCGACGGAAAAACGTGTCATAATCATAACCTCCTACACCCTGATTAGACACCGGCCCGGCGGCTTTGTGCCAGTGCGGAAACCCTGACCTCGGAGGTGGGTCACGACCCGCCTTACGCCCGGCGGCGTCGCAATCGGGCTTCAAGGTGTCGGCTGGTTCTGTCGCCTATCGGCCGTTTCGCTCATGCTGCCGGAAAGGTGACAGGGAGTCGTGCGGATGAAGACGCAGGTCAAAGCATTGGTTGTCGGTGGTGGTGCTGTGGGCACGTCGATTGCGTATCACCTCGCCAAGGCGGGGTGGGATGACGTCATGCTGTTGGAGCGGGATGAACTGACGTCCGGCTCGACCTGGCATGCGGCGGGTTTGCTGCCATTGTTCAACATGTCCTATGCGACGACCCATATCCACAAATACTCGGTCGATTTCTACAAGGCCCTGGAGGAAGAAACCGGGCTGAACGCTGGATTTTACGTGGTTGGTAACTTGCGGATGGCACAGACGCACGAACGGATGGATGAATACATGCTTTATGCATCCACTGCCGAGACGTGTGATGTGCCCTATGAATGGTTGAGTCCTGCGCAGATCAAGGAGCGCTATCCGCTGGTGCGGACCGAGGATCTGAAGGGCGCGATTTATCATCCGACGGATGGTTACATTAACCCCGCTGATGTGACGATGGCGATGGCCAAAGGGGCCCGTCAGCATGGTGTGATGATCGAGCGGAAGTGGCAGGTGGATGGCTATGCCTGGACTGGCGATCATTGGGACGTGACCTGCACGAAGATGGTCGAGAGGGGGGGCAATCTGGTTGCCTCGGACGAGCAGATCGTCATTCAGGCTGAACATGTCGTGACGGCGACGGGGAACCATGCCCAGCGGACGGCGCAGCTGTTGGGGATCAAGATCCCGGCGATCCCGGTCGAGCATCAGTATATCGTGACCGAGCCTGATCCGGCGCTGGTGGAATGGCGCAAGGGCAATCCCGAACATCCTGTCCTGCGCGATGCGGACGCGAAGTGGTATGTGCGCGAGGAACGGGGTGGGTGGATTCTGGGACCCTATGAGCGGAATGCGCCGGCCCGGTTCGAATATGCCGTGCCGGACAGTTTCCGGGCCGATCTGTTTCCGCTCGATCTGGAGCGGATCGAGGCGGAATACATGTCGATGATCCACCGCATTCCGTCGTCGGAGGAGGTGGGGCTGAAGGACGATTTTAACGGGCCGATTTGCTATACGCCCGATGGCAATCCGCTGGTTGGGCCTGCACCTGGGCTGCGGAATATGTGGCTGGCTGAGGGCTTTTCGTTTGGTATCACTGCGGCTGGTGGCACAGGTCATTACCTCGCGCAGATGATGGTAGAAGGCGAGGCCGAGATCGACATGGCCTCACTTGATCCGAAGCGGTACGGGTCGTGGATGACGACCGAATATGCCGCGCGGAAGAACGAGGAATGCTATTCCCACGTCTACGTTCTGCACCATCCGGACGAGGAGCGGGAGGCGTGCAGGCCTTTGCGGACGGCGCCTGCTTATGATCGCCAAAAGGCACGGGGTGCGCAGTTTGGGCAGGTGAATGGGTGGGAGCGGCCGAATTATTTTGGGCCGCTGGATGCGCCAGAGAGCTTTGACCATGATGCGCGGTCGTTTCGCCGGGGCGGCTGGTGGCAATATGCGGTGGATGAAGCGAAGGCGATCCGTGAAGGTGTGGGGCTGATCGACGCGACAGCCTTTGCCAAGCACCGGATCAGCGGCCCGGGGGCGACGGCGTTCCTCGATTGGTTTACCTGCAACAAGTTGCCGAAGGTGGGGCGGATCAACCTGACTTATGCGCTGACCGCCGCGGGGACGACCCGGACGGAATATACGATCGTGCGGGTTGCGGAGGATGACTATTACCTTGTGTCCGCGGGTGGTTGGCATGCCTATGATGAGGATTTTCTGTATCAGGCGGTGATGGACAAAGAGGCCGCGTTTGGTCGGATCAACGAAGAGGATGTCACGACCAAATGGGGTGTCTTTGCCATCGCCGGGCCGAAGGCGCGGGATGTGTTGAAGTCGGTGATCAAGGATGCGGATCCAGAGTCGGCGTTGTCGAATAGGCGGTTCCCGTGGTTGTCGGTCCGCGACATTGAATTGGGGATGTGCCCGGTGCGGGCTATTCGGGTCGCTTACACGGGCGAGTTGGGGTGGGAATTGCACCACCCGATTGAGATGCAGAACTATCTTTTTGATTTGCTTGAAAAGGCGGGCGAGCCCTATGGGTTGAAACTGGTCGGCGCGCGGGCGCAGAACTGGTTACGGCAGGAGAAATCTTATCGGGCGTTTGGGACGGAACTGGGGCGTGATGCCACGCCGCTTGAGGCCGATTTGCCGCGGTTTGTGGACTTGTCAAAGGACTTTCATGGGAATGCCGCGATGGAGGCAAAGGGCATCCGCAGTACATGTGTGACCCTTTTGGTAGATGGCCCGGATGACGCTGATCCGTGGGGGCGTGAGGCTTTGTATGACCTTGGCGGCAAACGGGTGGGGCGCCTGACCTCGGGCGGGTATTCGGTGGTGTTCGGGAAGTCGATCGGGATGGGATATGTGTCGCCCGATATGGCCGCTGTTGGGACAAAGCTGCAAGTGAAGATGTTCGATCAGTTGTGGCCTGCCGAGATTGTCGAAGATAGCCCGTATGATCCGCAGAACGGCAACATTCGTGTCGATGGTTGACAGCTGACCTGTCGTAAGGTGGGTTTAAACCCATCTTACGTGGAGGGCCGCATGGGTGAGAAAATAGAAGTCGAGAACGTCAACGTGCCTGGTCAGATCAGTCGTGTCGACAAAGCGAAGTATGAGGCGATGAAGGCGGCGATGCTGGCCACTTTGCCAAAGGCGGCGCCCGGTATGACAGCCAAGGAATCCAAAGAGGCCGCGAAACCGCATTTGCCGGATGATCTGTTCCCCGGGGGCGCGACATCGGGTTGGTGGCAGAAGACCGTCCAGCTCGATCTGGAAGCGAAAGGCGTGGTCGTTCGCGAAGACACCAAGCCGTTGCGGTTTCATCAGGTTTGAAGATCGGTTGGCATCCAGTCGGATAGGCGCCGGATCTGTTGGCCGTGGTCGTCGAAGTTAGAGGGATCGAGCCATTGCTCAAAAGCGTGTTTGATCCGTGGCCAGTCGCGATCGAGGATCGAAAACCACGCGGTGTCGCGGTTGCGCCCTTTATAGACAAGCGCCTGCCGGAAAAGCCCGTCGTAGTGAAAGCCGAGTCGTTTGGCCGCGGCTTGTGAAGCAGCATTCAGTGCGTCGCATTTCCATTCATAGCGCCGGTAGCCCAGGTCAAAGACGTGGCGCATCATCAGATACATGGCTTCGGTCGCAGCGGCCGTTTTTTGTAGCGCCGGGGCGAATGCGATATAGCCGACCTCTACCACGCCGTCCTTGGGTTTGATGCGCAGGAAACTGGCGACCCCAACAGCCTTGGACGTTTGTTTGTCGATAATGGCGAAGAACAGCGGGTCGCGGCTGGCGCAACAGGTTTGCAGCCATTCGGTGAGTTTCTCGATATCATCGAAAGGTCCGGTGGGCATGTATGTCCAAAGCGTGCCAGTCGTGTCGGCGCTGTAGGCGGTGAAGAGGTCAGGGCCGTGCGTCATGTCTAGCGGGGCGACGTCGCAGAAATGCCCATGCATCGCGGAATACGGGATGTCACGTGCCCCGTCCCAGCCGGGCACGTCAGCACCTATCGGTTGTCCTTGGGCGTTGGTCGGCATGCCTAGCGGCCCCCGTTTCTGAACCGCGCGGGCGATAGTGCGTCGATATGTACCTTGTCAATCGCGGAGGAACGACCGGCGACGATATCGGCGAGCAGCTGGCTCGCCCCCGGTGATGATTGCATCCCGTAGCCCCCTTGACCGGCGCACCAGATGAAGCTGGGTGTATCAGGATCGGGTCCGAGCACGAGGTTCCGATCCGGTGCAAAGGTGCGCAATCCGGCCCAGGATGAGAGTAGACGTTCGACCGGGGCGGTCACGTGTTTGCTGTATCGGTCTAGTCCTTCTGCCAGCGTCAGGTTGTTTGCATATGCGTCATGCGGATCGGTCGGGTCTTCGTCGGCTGGAGAGACGAGCAGTGCGCCTGCATCGGGTTTGGCGTACCAGGTTTCGCCCGGACCAAAGAGCATGGGCCACGCGCTGACATCAAGTTGGTTGGGTGCTGGTATGCGCGCCATGGAGCGGCGCATCGGCGTAAATCCCAGGGGGGTAATGCCCGCCATTTTTGCGATGTGATCGACCCATGCGCCTGCTGCATTGATGATGTTATGTGCGGAATAGGCGTCGAGGCCGCAAAGGATGTTCCAGTCGTTGCCGCTGCGCGTGATCCCGGTCACTTTTGCGCCGGTTACAATTTGTCCGCCGTTTTGCCGGGTTGTCCGGACAAAAGACTGGATCAGGCGATCCGTGTCGATATCCCAAGCATCAGTATGATATGCCGCCCGATCCACTATTTTGGTGTCGAGAACGGGGATCAGTTTCCGGGCCTCTGCCAGGGTGATCGGATCGAGGGTCATGTGTTTCTGGTCGTGCGCGAATGCTGTGGCGTTTTCTTTCGTCCCGATCAGAAGCAAGCCGCGTGGGCTAAGTACGTCGGCATGCACGTGATACGCGCGGCTGGCTTTGTTCAGGGCGATAGTCGCGGGTTTGCCGTAGCTTTCCTCGAACAATGCCGCTGACCGGCCCGATGCGTGATAGGCGAGGTGGTCTTCCGCCTCGAGAAGGATGACTTTTCCCAGCTCGGACAACCGCGCGGCGGCGGATGTGCCGGCGATACCGCCGCCGATCACGAGGAAATCGATCATGCCTCCTCCAGTCGATCTGTCGCTGGCGCTGGCGCTGGGCTGAGCGCCGTGATGTCGGCGTACAAGCGGTCGCTTATTTTGAATTCCATGGCGTCCAGCGAGGGTTGGAGTTGTGTGACTGACCTTGCCGAGATGATTGGAGCGGGCTGGCATGGACGTGCAGCCGCCCACGCGACGGCGAGGGTTGTTGGGCTGATGTTCAATCGCTTGGCCGTGTCGAAGAGGGCCTTTGCCGTGTCATGCATCCACGGTTGTCCGTAGCGGGCGGCGTAGCGTGTATCCTCAGTCAGCCGTCCGCCATCGCCGTTTGCGTATTTGCCGGTCAGCAAACCGCCACCAAGGGGTGAATACGGGAATGCCGCGATGTTCTGATCCTGCGCCATGGGCAGGATTTCGACCTCGGCCTGCCGTTTGACGAGAGAGTACATCGGTTGGATCGCGTCGATCGTGGTGCCTTGCGAATAGGCGGCCTGCTGCGCCTTCATCACTTGCCATGCGGCATAGTTCGAGACGCCGATGTAGCGGATTAGTCCCTTGCCCTGTAATTCTGCCAGAGTGCCGAAGGTTTCTTTCAGCTCGGTCTGATCATCGAAGCGGTGCATGTAAAGCAGATCAACGCTGTCTTCCTGCAGTTGCTGGCGTGAGCGGTCGAATTGCTTCAGAATGTTGTCTCGGGTGGCCCCGCCTATATAGCCGACCTTGGTCGCCACAAAGTAGCTGTCGCGATCGTCTTTGATCATGGGGCTGAGCAGCTTTTCTGAAGCTCCATCATTGTAGCCTACTGCGGTATCGAAATGGTTGATCCCGGCTGCGCATGCGGCTTCGAACATGGCCTGGCTCGCCGTTGCGTCGGCTTTGCCTCCGAATTGCATGGTGCCGAATGTGAGCCGAGATACGGGCCTGCCGTCGCGTGTGGTCAGCTGTGTCATGGTGGCAAGTTTGCATTTGTGTGTCACAATGAAAAGCGGCGGCTGAGGGAGATCGTTGTGGGCCGAGAGGATGTCGCGGTGTGTCATTGGCAAGGTGCTGTTGCAGAGGCGCGCCTTCATCTGGATAGCGCTGCCTTGACCCTGCGTGGCGATATCCGGGCCACCATCGCCCGGTCTGATATGCGTGATGTTGCGTTGACGGATGATGGTGTTTTGGTCGCGACCCCGAATGGTGATTTGCTGATGGAGTTCTCGCCTGACGCTTCAGCCCGATGGCGGAAGGCGTTGTTGAAAACACCGCCGACGTTGGCCGAGAAACTGGGTGTTTCCGAGGATAGTCCGGCATATGTGCAGGGCGTCTTGGATGACGCTGCATTGAAGGCCGCGTTGATCAACAACCTCGTTTCGACGCCGGAAGATGCAGGGATATTGGTGGCCATCATTCTTGAGGATCGGGATCTGGACAATGCTGCTGCACTTGCCCAGTCGTACCCGGCAAAGCATATCTGGTTGGTGTATCGCAAAGGCAAAGCCGCGGTCATTGGCGATACGGTGATCAGAAGCCACATGCGCGGTCTTGGCTTTATCGACAGCAAGACCAGTGCTGTTTCGGATCAACTGACGGCGACGCGATATCGTTTGCGGGCCAAGTAGATCTCGACCCCGATGAGATAGGGGACATAAAATGCGAAGTTCTGGACCAGATCGAACGGGCCGCTGAAATCTGGATTGGACCATGCACCGCCGGTTGCGGCATACCACAGGCCATAGTGGACCCGGTAAAGCCACGAACCGAGCACAAGCCAGAACAGGCGCAGTGCCCAGGCATGATGAGCATTAATCTGTCCCCTGCGTGCGTGGCGGATGGTTTGCAGCGCCGCGGTGAGCATTAGTATGCCATAAAGCGTGAAGCCAACATCCATCGGTAGGCCGCCGATCGTGCCTCGCAGGCCGATGTAGATGAGCCCGCCGAGAGCTGTGATGGCTGCGCCGATGGTGATGATCCGCCCCGACCAACGGTGAAAAACCGGGACGCGGGTGCGGATGACACCGATCAGCTGGAGCGGGATCATAGTGGTGATCAGTCCGCCGAGGATCATATGCGTGAAGATGGCGCCGTTTGCGGTTGTGTCGCTTGATCGAATGTAGTGCGGCTTGGGCAGGGCATCCCGCAATCCGCCTTGTCCGAAATTGATCGCATAGATCGCGAACGGGACCACCAAAAGGATCAGCGCTGCAAGTCCGATAAACTGAAGCCGGTTTCGTACCATGTCCGCCAAGATAAGGCTGGTGATCACCGTGGCAATCGCAAGGTGGGTTTGAACCCACCTTACGATTCAGCGCCGGTCGAGGCTTTCGGTCCAGATCACTTCTTGCCGGCGGATTTGGGCCAGTTCCGGGCGCAGGATCACATTTTGCCAGTCGTTCACAGGCGTCGTTTTCGACCTGCGATCGTGCATGGATGGATCGGTTTGAGGCCGACGCAATATGCCGGCGCGTGTTGTCATCTGTGCCATGGGCACTCCTTTCGAAATAAATTTATGCCGCGAAATATGATGCGGTGAAAACAGCATAGCACAGTTTGGCCTTCATGTCCGGGTCTGGTTTTCCGGATGTCAGGTTGACTTTGATCCTGCCTCATGATGCCGTGCCCGAAAACGTTATAGGAGGCTGAAAATGGTCTATGTTCCTGCCGATGATCGTTATGACCGCATGGTCTATCGTCGTTGTGGCCGTTCTGGGGTGCAGTTGCCCGCGGTGTCGCTTGGCCTGTGGCACAATTTCGGCCATGACACCCCGCATCAGACCAAGGTCGATATCTGCCGGGCTGCTTTTGATCATGGCATCACGCATTTCGATCTGGCCAACAATTATGGTCCGCCCCCGGGCTCGGCCGAGCATGCGTTCGGGTCAATCCTGAAAGAGGACTTTGCCGGGTGTCGTGATGAGCTGATCATCAGCTCGAAAGCGGGCTATCTGATGTGGCCAGGCCCGTATGGCGAATTCGGTAGCCGCAAGTACCTTGTCGCGTCTTGTGATCAATCCCTGAAGCGGATGGGCCTTGATTATGTCGATATCTTCTATTCGCATAGATTCGATCCCAACACCCCGCTGGAAGAGACGATGGGCGCATTGGATTACATCGTTCGGTCCGGTCGTGCGCTTTATGCCGGAATTTCATCCTATAATTCGGAGCGGACACGTGAGGCCGTCGCGATCCTGAATGATCTGGGCACGCCGTGTCTGATCCATCAGCCGTCGTACAACATGTTGAACCGGTGGATTGAACGCGACGGGTTGAAGGACACACTGGGCGAATTGGGCATCGGGTCGATCGCGTTTACGCCGTTGGCGCAGGGGATGCTGACGAGGAAGTATCTGGGCGGTATACCCGAGGACAGCCGGGCGGCGCAGGACAAGTCGTTGTTTCCGTCGATGCTGTCTGATCGTGCGATCGACAACATCCGTAAGCTGAACGAGATTGCCGAGCGTCGTGGGCAAACGCTGGCACAGATGGCGATTGCGTGGGTCTTGCGTGATGAGGGGATCACTACGGCATTGATCGGTGCCTCAAAGCCAAGTCAGGTGATCGATTGTGCGGGTGTGGTCGATAACCTTGATTTTACGGCGGAAGAGCTGGCCGAAATCGATGAATACGCCGATGAAGAGGCGATCAACCTTTGGGCCGCCTCGTCCGAGACCAGAGAGGGCGCGGCGGATCGCGGGAAATGATCCGCAATCCCATCCTGCCGGGTTTCAACCCCGATCCGTCGATCTGTCGGGTGGGGAAAGATTATTATATCGCCACATCTACGTTCGAGTGGTATCCGGGCGTGCAAATCCATCATTCCCGTGATCTGGTGAACTGGATGCTGGTGGCGCGTCCTTTGAACCGGGCCTCGCTTCTGGATATGCGCGGCAATCCAGATAGCTGCGGAATTTGGGCGCCGTGTTTATCATATGCCGATGGGCGGTTCTGGTTGGTCTATACGGATGTGAAAAGGCTGGATGGCGCGTTCAAGGATGCGCCGAATTACATCACGACATGTGAGACCATCGATGGTGAATGGTCCGATCCATGGTTCGTGAATGCGTCGGGTTTCGATCCGTCCCTGTTTCACGACGCGGATGGTCGCAAGTGGTTCATGAATGTGCAGTGGAACCATCGGGGGCCGGGGACGGGTGGTAATCCTGCGCATGCCTCGTTCGATGGGATTTTACTGCAGGAATGGTTGCCCGATCGCGGCCTGTTCGGACCCGTTCGCAATATTTATGTCGGGACGGATCGCGGCCTGACCGAGGCGCCGCACATGTTCAAGCGCAACGGGTACTATTATCTGACCACCGCCGAGGGTGGCACCGGTTACCAGCATGCGGTGACCCTGGCCCGGTCCCGCGACATTTGGGGCCCTTATGAAGATCACCCGGACAAGCATGTGATTTGTACAGATGCTGATAACGGACCGATCCAGCGCACAGGTCATGGCCAGTATGTCGAGACCCATTGGGGCCAATGCTATCACACCTTCCTGATGGGGCGCCCGCTGCCGGGCCCCTTTTGCCCCTTGGGTCGCGAAACCGGGTTGGAGGAAGTGGTTTGGCGCGATGACTGGTTGTATTTGAAATCCGGCGGGACGGTGCCGCGGGTGGATGTGCCGGGGCCGACCGAGGCGGAACCGGCACCGACCCGGGCCGCGCGATATACATTCAATGATGTGCTGCCGGATGCCTTTCAGTGGTTGCGGACGCCGGAGCCGGACCGGATTTTTCGAGTCGAAGCGGATGCGCTGGTGTTGATCGGGCGAGACAGCCTTGGGTCATGGTTCGAACAGTCCCTTGTCGCGCGGCGGCAGGAACATCTGGCTTATGAAGCCGAGACCACCGTCACCTTCGATCCGAAGACGTATCAGCAGGCTGCGGGGCTGACGACGTATTACAATCGGCACAAGTTTCATGCGGTGTTGGTCACGTACGAGCCGGGACATGGTCGGGTTTTGACCATCATGTCCTGTCTGGGGGATCGGCCTGACGGCGCTTTGGCTTTTCCGGCGAAGCCCATCATGCTTGAAGATGGTCTGGTGTCGTTGCGCGTTCGTGTCGACGGCAAGGAACAGCAATTCTGGTACAAACAGGATCACGACTGGCAGATGATAGGGCCGGCGCTGGATGCCTCGGTCATTTCAGATGAGGGTGGGCGCGGCGAGCATGCATCTTTCACGGGCACGTTCGTCGGGATGGTCTGTTTCGATGTAACCGGTCATGCAGCCGAAGCGCGATTTTCGCATTTTGACTATGCCCCGGGGCGGTGGGTTGAAACCCACCTTACGAAAGGACGTCCTGCGTGATCAGTGAGCTATGCATCTATGATCTGGAAGACAGGCGGGTCGAAGTCTTATTGGTCCATGAGGGCATTATCGAAGCGCCCAACTGGCACCCGGAAGGGTATCTGATCGTCAACGGTGATGGACGACTTTATCGTGTTCCTTTGCAGGCACCGGTTTTGGAGCCGATCGACGCCGGCTTTGCGGTCGCTTGCAACAATGATCATGGGATTTCGCCGGACGGGAAGACGCTTGTTATCAGCGACAAGAGCCGCACCGAGGGGAGTTGCATCTATACCTTGCCCATTACGGGTGGATCGCCGCTGCGGGTGACGGAGGACGTTCCATCGTATTGGCACGGCTGGTCGCCTGATGGGGCCATGCTGGCCTATGTCGGCAAACGGGATGGGCGGTTCGTGCTGTTGACCTGCCCGGCGCATGGGGGCGCGGAAACCTGCATTGCCGATACGTTCGATCATGTGGATGGCCCCGACTACACGCCAGACGGTGAGCGGATCTGGTTCAATGGCGAGCGAGACGGTCGGGTGGACCTGTGGCGCGTCCGCCCTGATGGGCAGGATATGGAGCGAATGACGGATGATCGGGCTGTGAACTGGTTTCCGCATCCATCGCCTGACGGCAGGCATATTCTGTATCTGGCCTATCCTCCAGGAACGCAGGGTCATCCATTCGGTTTGGATGTCACGCTACGTCTGATGTCGTCAGATGGCGGTCCGGCGGAAGAATTGGTTGCACTGTTCGGCGGGCAAGGCACGATTAACGTGCCTTGCTGGGCACCGGATGGCCGCCGTTTCGCGTTCATGCGGTTTAGTTTGTCGGATTGAGCCGTGGGCCGATCGTATTGACCCAGATCTCTAGTTGCCCGTCCGGCGCCGCGCGCCGTAAGCGTGTGAAATCCCGCACGGCGACCGGGGCTGTCGGGTTCAGGGCGTGCAGGCTTTGCGCTAGCGCCATGGCGGCGGCCTGATCTCCGGGATGAAAATAGCGGACCTCGTTCCGGTCCGGTCCTGCCTTCACCTGCTCGCCCCCCTTGTCACCACCTTCGATGTGCCAGTTAAGGTCCGTGAGGTTGGCCGCAAGGTCGACCACCCGCTGACGTGGCACGTTGGGCGTGAATTGCAAGTAGATGTTGGTGTTTGCGGTCAGATGGGGATTCGCGGGCTGTGCAGTGACATCCGCCTGCGCCAACCAGAGCCTTTCGGGTCCGCGAATTGCTGGCAAAGTCAGCCTGGCCTCCTGCTGTTCACCGACGACCGCAATCGTCGGGGCGAGCCGCACCTCGCACATTTGCGGATGTTCGATCGGCATCCGGATATAGCAGGGCAAGCTGGGCAGTCGGCCCGTGGCTTGTAGTGCCGAGTCGAAGAGCCCAACGGTCCATCCGCCGAACGCGACGATGACGATCCAGCAGATCGTCGACCGCATGCGCCCGTCGTTGAGGATGAAAGTGAAGACCGTTACGCAGGTGGCGAAGATGAGGATGTAGATGGCCACAAGTTGCAGATCGGCCATATCGAAGCCGAACCCTAGCACGATGGCGGCTGCGGCGAACAGGCCGACTCCGGCAAGGATCATGGTGGCGATTTTCGGGGATACTTTGAACAGTTGAGCAATAACTTTAATAGGTGACATTGACTTGGTCCCTGATGAAATGACTAGTACAAATCGCAATTAAATGCGGGCATTATAGCGGGAACCGACCAAATTTTCAATTATGGGATGCATGACGCGACAGAGGTGCCCGGACGGGATACGGAAATGAACCCGACGCCCGTCGCGCGACCGGGGCAGATCATCGGGCTTTTGGGTGGGTCATTCGATCCGCCACACGAAGGGCATGTTCACATCAGCAAGGCTGGGTTGAAACGTTTCGGTCTCGATCAGTTGTGGTGGTTGGTGAGCCCGGGCAACCCCTTGAAGGCAAAGGGTCCAGCCTCGATGTCGCAGCGCATCGCGGCGGCACGCGCGATCATGAGCCACCCGCGCGTGATCATCACGGATATCGAAGCGCGTCTTGGGACAAGGTACACGGCGGAGACCCTTGCGGCATTACGGCGGCGATATTCGGGGGTTCGTTTTGTCTGGCTCATGGGGGCGGATAATCTTGCGCAGTTTCATCGTTGGCAGGATTGGCGATGGATTATGGATCATGTGCCCGTCGGCGTGATGGCACGCCCGGGGGATCGGATCGCGGCGCGGATGTCGAAGACTGCGCGCATCTATGCGCAGGCACGATTGCCGAAACAGGCAGCCCATTGCCTAGGTCTTATGGCGCCACCGGCGTGGTCATTCGTCAATCTGCCGATGTCGCATCAATCCTCGACGGCCATCCGAGCGAGAGGACAGTGGTGATGTCTTTCACGCGGCGTGGTGTTCTTGGTGGGGTTTTGTCGAGTGTCGCGACAGGCGTGATGGCTGAAGCGCCGTTTACGTCGATGCGGCCGCGCGCGCGGATCGTTCCGACCGCCGATTTGGGAACGATCATCCGCCGTGCCCGGCTGTCGGGGGATGTCGGCTGTGTACTTGCGGATTTGGAAAGCGGTGAGGTTCTGCAGGAGGTTGCTCCCGATTTACGGCTGCCTCCGGCAAGTGTCACCAAGGCGGTCACGGCGCTGTACGCGCTTGAGACATTAGGACCGGCGCATCGGTTTGCCACGCGCCTGCTAGCAACGGGACCGCTGGTCAACGGGGTTCTGGACGGCGATCTTATCTTGGCGGGCGGGGGTGATCCGAACCTCGTGACAGATCAGCTGGCGACCTTGGCGGACCGGTTGAAGGATACCGGACTGAGCACGGTGAATGGTGACTTCCTCGTGTGGGACGATGCGCTGGTCAATCTGGATGAAATCGATCCGTCGCAGCTGGATCACCTAGGATACAATCCTACGATCACCGGTTTGAATCTGAACTTCAACCGTGTGTATTTCGAATGGAAGCGATCAGGTGATGATTACACCACGGTGTTGGATGCACGCAGCGAGAATTTCAAGCCACAGGTGACCTCTGCCCGGATGGCCGTTGTCAATCGCGCTTCGCCGGTTTTTACCTATCGAGGCCGGGAAGGTGTCGATGAATGGACGGTTGCGCGCCGGGCTTTGAACAACGGTGGGTCGCGCTGGCTGCCGGTGCGCAATCCCGCGCGTTATGCAGGCGAGGTCTTCGCCACTTTTGCCCGGTCGCATGGGATTGTGTTGGCCGCACCCAAGGAAATCGCCGACCTTCCGCAGATCAGTGAACTGGCGGTTTTCGAGAGTCGGCCGCTAGAGCAAATGATGCGCGGCATGTTGCGATTTTCGACCAATATCACCGCAGAGGCTGCGGGCCTTGCGACAAGTGCCGCCGCCAGCGGTCAGCGGCGTGGTTTGCGAACTTCGGCTTTGAGTATGGCCCGTTGGGCCGAACAACGTGCGGGTGCCCGTGCCAATTTCGTCGATCATTCCGGGTTGGGTGATCAGTCCCGCATCTCGGCGGCGGATATGGTGAAGTTTCTGTCCGCGGATGGGGTGCGTGCGACACTGCATCCCATCCTGAAGCCGGTTACGCTGACCGATCGCAGTGGCGATCGGTTGTCGGAATTTCCGGGCGAGGTTCGTGGCAAGACCGGAACGCTGAACTTTGTGTCCAGCCTTGCCGGTTATGTTCGGGCGCAAAGTGGGCGACAGCTTTCATTCGCATTTTTCGCGGCAGACCTCGCGGCGCGCGAGGCGGGCAAACGGGCCGGAGACGAATCACCCCGCGGTGCCGTCGGTTGGAACCGCGCTGCGAAACGGTTGCAGCAGGATATCCTGCAGAATTGGATCAGGTTGCTTTAATCCGCCGTTTTTTTGGTTTTTGCGGTACGCGGCCCGCCGATGAACCAGATGATGAACCCGACCAAAGGGGCCAATGCAATGAGCAGCGTCCATACGACCTTGTTCGCGCGTGTTTCCTCGGACGTGATGACTTGAAGAATGGCATAAAGCGCACAAGGCAGTGTGATCAGGAAAAAGACGAACATGGGCATTTGGAGAATCCTTGGCTGGTTTCGACATTATTGCGGCTTTGCTATCGTTCAAGCAGCTGCTGGTTCAATGTGTGACTGAACTTTGTTCATAATTTGGCGGAACGAAAGAAACCGACTTTTTTGCTAAAGGGTCATGTGCCGTGCGCGGGCGCCGCGTTCGATTGCCGCAGCGTGTAGTCGGTCGAGGTTCAGCTCATCCCTGATCTCTTCGAGCATCCGGGCCTCGGACCCGACGATGCGCCCGTCCGCAGCGGCGACGTCACACGACAGCGCATAGGCTGTTTCGAACAGCTTTTCAGGCAGCGTGTCGCGGATCAGACCGAACAGCGCCTCAAGCCCGTCTTCCTGTTCGAGCAGGTCGAACACCATCTGAGACATGCGCGGCAGGCGCTCGGCGTCATAGCCTGCAAAGACAGGCAAGTTGTTGATCGCATTACTCATTTTCACAAGTTCAGACGTGCTGATCTGTTCATCGGCGGCGGATACCGCGATCATCAGGGCTGCCAGCGCGTCTTGCGCGCTAAGGGGTGCGTCTTCGAACATTGTGCGTCCTTTGCTGTTTCACCTCATTTATTGACCCGACCCGCCCGCCGCAATAGGGAGTGCGCGGTGTTGTTGCCGCAGGGGCGACAACGAAATGTGAGAGAGATCATGAGCAATTTTCGCGACGCGGCGATGACATCGAAGGCCTGGCCATTTGTCGAGGCACGCGCGTTGCTGAAACGCTATGAAAAAGCGCCGCCTGAAAAGGGCTATGTATTGTTCGAGACGGGTTATGGCCCGTCCGGTCTGCCGCATATAGGCACATTCGGTGAGGTGTTGCGCACGACGATGATACGCCGCGCATTCGCGGTAATCTCTGACATTCCAACGAAGCTGATCTGCTTCTCGGACGATCTGGATGGGATGCGGAAGGTGCCGGGAAATGTGCCGCAGCAAGAGATGTTGAAGGAGCACATTCAGAAGCCTTTGACCTCTGTCCCCGATCCGTTTGGGACGCACGAGAGCTTTGGCCATCATAACAATGCCATGCTGCGCCGTTTTCTGGACACGTTCGGGTTCGAGTACGAGTTTTACTCGGCGCGGGAGTTTTATCGCTCGGGTCAGTTCGACGAGGTGCTTCTGCGTGCGGCCGAACGCTATGACGATGTGATGGCCGTCATGTTGAAGTCGCTGCGGGAAGAGCGGCAGGGGACATATTCGATCTTTTTGCCCATCCATCCTGAGACGGGTCGTGTTTTGTACGTGCCAATGAAGAATGTCGATGGCGCGAAAGGTGAGGTCACATTTGATGATGAAGATGGCCGCGAATGGACCCTGCCGGTGACCGGCGGCAACGTGAAGCTGCAGTGGAAGCCTGACTTTGGGGCGCGCTGGGCTGCACTGGACGTCGATTTTGAGATGTATGGCAAGGAACACGCCACCAATACGGCCATCTATGACCGGATTTGCGAGATACTTGGGGGACGGAAGCCGAACCATTTTTCGTATGAGCTGTTTTTGGATGAGAATGGTCAGAAGATTTCCAAATCTTCCGGCAACGGGATTTCGATTGATGAATGGCTGTCTTACGCGGCGACGGAGAGCTTGTCATACTTCATGTTCCTCAAACCGAAGACGGCCAAACGAATGCATTTCGATGTGATCCCGAAAGCGGTCGATGAGTATCACCAGCAGTTGCGGGCTTATGCAGATCAGGACGCCGCCGCCCGGATGAACAACCCGGTGTTCCACATTCACGGGCATAACGTGCCCGCGTCGGATATGGTCGTGCCGTTTGCGATGTTGCTCAACCTCGCGTCGGTTTCGGGGGCTGAGGACAAGGAAACGCTTTGGGGTTTTATCCAGCGTTACGCGCCAGAAGCGTCAGCGGAGAAGAACCCGCAAATGGATCAGGCGGCCGGTTTTGCCGTGCGTTACTACAATGACTTCGTAAAGCCGACGAAGGTTTACCGTGCGCCGACCGATCAGGAGCGTGCGGCGATGGAGGATTTGGTGGCGCATCTGAAGACCTGGGATGGGGGATTGGATGCCGAAGAGCTGCAGACGATGGTTTTCGCCGTTGGTAAAGAGCATGGGTTCGAACCTTTGCGCGTATGGTTCACGGCACTTTACGAGGTGCTGTTGGGTGCGTCGCAGGGACCGCGTTTTGGTGGGTTTATCGCACTTTATGGTGTGGACGAGACCATCGCGCTGATCGAAGGACGCCTGGCCGAGTGAACTGATCTGCGCATTGCGCCGTATTCCATATGAAAGGGAGACGGATTATGCGCAGATTATTTGCTTTTCTTCTTGGGTTTTGCATGTTGGCCTCACCCGTATTGGCTCAGGATGCGGATGCGATCGAGAATGTGATTGGCAGCCAGTTGCAGGCGTTTAACGACCGCGACGTTGAGGGAGCGTGGCAATATGCCAGCCCGAATATCAAGCGCATCTTTGGCAACCCCGGTAATTTCGGTGTGATGGTCCAGCAAGGCTATCCCATGGTATGGGACAATGCGGATGTGCGATTTTTAGAACTGCGCGATGTGTCCGGAAACCTTTGGCAAAAGATCATGCTGCGTGATGCCCGCGGCGGGCTGCATGTGCTGGATTATCAGATGATCGAAACGCCCGAGGGCTGGCAGATCAACGGTGTCCAGTTGCTACCTGGGCCCGACGTTGGGGCCTGATCAGGCCACCGTCACGGTGGTATCAGCGCCTCTTTAGACAATCGCATTACCCCTCTGCACCGAATGGCGCGACCTGCGCTCACCGGATGCCAAGAGGGGTTTTTCATGAACAAGGCGATTACTGACGGTATTGTATTCAACCCATTGCCCTTTGCGGCGGGCCTGGGTGTGTGGTCGAGCGGGGATGGCACGCCCGGGTCGGATACCTATGCGGCCAGCGGGAACGGTGTGTTCGTGGCGGCTGATCAGGACTTTGCAGGATGTCTGGAGGTCCTGAAAACAGAACCGGTCGCGCGGGTGCGCTATATGGGTGAGACACCGGTTCTGCCCGGGTGCTATCTGAAGGTGACGGCACGGGTGAAGGCGGTAGCGGGGCCATTGCCATCGGTGCGCATTTCTGGCTGGGCCGGCTTGGCTGGCGGGTCGGAGGCGACGGGTTTGCCGGAATTCGGTTCATCGGTCACGCTGACCACCTATGGTGAGGTCGTCGAGGTTTCCGCCATTATCGCCACGGCAGATCGCACAGGCGTGGATATGGTCTGGACCGGCGCAAGTTATGGGCACCTGGGGATCGATTTGACCGGTCCATCGGGTGGGTTGGTGCGTGTCGATGACATTGTGGTCGATGACGTATCCGCCCTGTTCACGCGCGATCTGGTCGGGCTGGTCGATGTCCGAGATTACGGTGCGAAAGGCGATGGCGTGACGGACGATTCCGCGGCCTTTGATCTGGCGGATGCCGCGGCTGCCGGCCGCACGATCATGGTTCCGACCGGGACATATTTGTTGGAAAATAGCGTCACCATCGACAATCGCATTCATTTTGAGGGTCATGTGGTGCAAGCGCCAGAGCATCGGTTCATCCTGCGCCGTGACTTCAATTACCAGATGTATGTGGAGGCGTTCGAGGATCAGGAGATCGCGTTCAAAAAGGCCTTTCAGGCATTAATCAACTCATCCGGGCATGAGTCGCTGGACCTGAACGGGCGCCGGATTTCTTTGAGCGAGCCGGTTGACATGCAAGCCGCCGATCCGACCCGGACGCGGTTCGAGACGCGCCGTGTCATCCGTAACGGTCAGTTTCAGCCGATAGATGGTGCTGCTTGGGATCCGGATGTAGTGACCTCGCAGGCGACTTATGCCGTGACCGACCAGAAGCGCCTGACCAACGTCGTGAATGTGGCCAATATCGCGGTTGGTTCCCTTGTCACGGGCAATGGTGTGGGGCGCGAGATTTATGTAAGTGCCGTTAATGTCAGCGCGGGAACGGTCGACCTAACCCAGCCGCTTTATGATGCGGAAGGCACCCAGGACTTCACCTTTACGCGCTTCAAATATATGCTGGACTTCTCTGGTTTTGATAAGTTCAGCCAGTTCGTCATCGATGACATCGAATTCCAGGGCCGCGGGATCGCCAGCGGCATCATGATGTGCCCGGACGGGTTTACCTTCCACGTGCGTGATTGCTTTATCAACCGGCCCAGGGATCGCGGCATCACGTCACCCGGTGTCGGCTGTCAGGGGATGATGATAGACCGGTGTCAGTTGATATCTTTCGAGCAGGCGATTCCGGTGTCGGAGCGCACCACGATCGGGTTCAATGCGAATGCGAACGATGTCAAAATCCGCGACAACCGTGTCAGCAAGTTCAAACATTTCTGCGTTCTGGCGGGGACAGGTACGCTGATCACCGCAAATCACTGGTTTCATGGTGATGATGAGATTAACGGCCCGCGCAAAGGTGGTGTTGTGATCACCGCCTTGAACCCGAAATCGGTGTTCACCGGGAATTACTGCGACAACAATTTCATCGAATGGACGAACGAGCATTCGAGTTCACCCGCACTCGGCAACCAGTTTTCGTTCGGTGGTCTTACGATTACCGGCAACATCTTCACCACGAATGATGTGGCGGGATGGTTCAATTTCATCGTGATCAAACCTTATGGCCCAGGCCACTATATCAACGGTTTCTCGGTTGTCAGTAATGTCTTCCGGTCCCTGAACGGGCGGATCGATCGTGTGGAGTATGTGGATACCACATTTGCCGACCTTGATCGCAATCGGACGCGGGGTTTGGTGTTTTCGGACAATGTGTATCACAATGTGAACCTGCCCGCCTTCAATCCAGCGTTTCTGGACCATACACAGGTGACCGAAGCAACGACTTGGACGCTGGATACGGAAGAGACGCTGCCCTTTGGCGGGCCCGCGCGTTTCGTCGATGCGGTCATGCCGGACGGGGCTATCACGAACGGCGTGGACGTACGGGTGCATGACCAACCGTGGGCTGAAGGCAGTCAGGGCGCTGACGGACAGAGCGTCCATCTAAACTGGGGACAGCCCGTCAAAGGTACGGTCCGCTATCAGGTTCGAACCGACATACCATCGGCCTGATTTGCCGTGAAAGGGCCAGCGGCACCACCGGGTGCCGTTGGCTCTTTCCATCCTGGAAGATGGGCGTATTCATAGCGGCACATCGAGCGAGATCGCGATATGCCGAAACCTGTCGTCATCAGTCATTTTTACCAGGCGCCACCTGAAGCTGTCTGGCAGGTTGCGACAGACTTTGCATGCTTTGCTGAGGCAATGCGGGGCGTTGCCACATTCGAGGGTATGCCAACCGAGGGACGACTGAAAGCGGGCGACCGCTTTGATGTGCGCGTGCGGTTGTTCGGTTGGATGCCGCCGATGAACTATTACATGACGCTTGCCGCCTATGACCCGGCATTGCGTTGCTTTCGCAGTATCGAACACGGCGGATCTATCCGTCGATGGGAGCATGTTCTTCAGGTCGTACCGGAAAATGAAGGTGCCCGTTTGACTGATACGGTGCATATCGATGCGGGCCTGACGACGCCGCTCATGCGCGTTTGGGCCCGGTACGTTTATCGCAAGCGGCATCCGCCACGTTTGCGGATGCTGCAAAGTCGGCAACCCGTCTGACGTACGCCCTTTGATCTTTGTCGGGGTGAGTGCCAAAGTGGCGAACAATGCTTTCGAGTCTGTTGATCACTTTGATTTTATTGCCTGTTGCGGCCGTGCATGCCCTTTGGGGATTTGGCATCTGGTTTCCCGTACGCGACGAGGAACGGTTGGCCCATGCTGTTGTCGGCGCAAGAAATACCGACAGGATGCCGGGACCGATCCCTTGCTTTCTGGTCGCGGGCGTCTTGACGATGATGGCGATTGTCGTGTGGGGCAGCGGCACCGTTGTCGGGTTTATCGCCTGGGGGGGCGCCGTTGTTTTTCTGGTTCGTGGGACAATGGCCTATATGAGGCTTTGGCGCCGTATGACCCCGGAACAGCCGTTCGCGCGCCTTGATCAGATGTACTTTGGGCCGTTGTGTTTTGTGCTGGCGGTCTTGTTCGCGACGCGCGGCTTTTTTGGGTAAGGTTTTGCGGCGACCTGATGCGCGACGCGCGTCGCGTTGCCTTGGTGAGCGTTCAGTCGCGGACAGGGTCAGGCGGATCGGTCGTCGCGGGATATGCGCATAAGCTGAACGGTATAGGCCGGGCGCGCAAATGCCTCTCTGAGTCGATGTCTCGCCGTAGAGCCGGTTTGCGGCGGACAAGATGCCGACGCTTTGAGTCCGAAATGACGTGCAACCATCAGTGCCCGCCGTTCATGATATTTGTCCGTCACGATCGTTACGACGGGCCCCGAAAGGAGCCGCCTTGCAAAGCGGATGTTTTCGAGTGTCGATGTTGATCGATCCTCGAGCAATACGGCTCGATCGGCGACCTTGGCCTGCAGCAAAATATCCCGCATGACGGCAGCTTCGGTTGGTGGGTGCGCACCGAGCCCCCCACAAGGAACGATCAAGGGTGCGACGCCCTGATGCCAGAGCTTAGCCGCGTGCAGTGTCCGCCGCCGCAGGGTGGGGGATGGGCCATCCGCCCAAACGGCAGCCCCGAGGATAAGAATGGCATCCATATGTAAATCTAGGATTTCGGCGACCGGAATGAAAAGGGTGTTAATTTTTTGACATCTTCTGCGCGGAGAAGATGTGAAGATTGACAAATTGCAACGCGACACTTTGGTCCGACTTGGCTTCTTGCGTAATCTCATCATCATAGCATTCGGAGGAAATCGCGGCCGCCGGTTCGCGCAGAATACAGATCAGGGGACATGCCATGACTGACAAAACCTACCCGCCATCCGCCGCTTTGGCCGGCGAAGCGCATGCTGACAAGGCGGCGTATGAAGCGATGTATGCCGCATCCATTGCCGACCCGGACGCCTTCTGGGCGGAGCATGGAAAGCGGATTGATTGGATCAAGCCCTACGCGACCGTCAAAAACACCAGTTTCGCCCCCGGCAACATCGATATCAAATGGTTTGAAGATGGCACGTTGAACGTCAGTGCGAATTGCATCGACCGACATCTGAAAGATCGGGGCGATCAGACGGCCATCATCTGGGAGCCCGACAGCACTGACGACAAACCGCTGCATATCACTTACGCGATCCTGCACGAAAAGACCTGTCTGATGGCCAATAGCCTGAAAGAGTTGGGCGTGAGAAAGGGCGATCGGGTTGTGCTGTACATGCCGATGATCCCGGAAGCGGCCTATGCGATGTTGGCCTGCGCGCGGATCGGCGCGATCCATTCGATCGTATTTGCCGGTTTCTCGGCCGATGCGTTGGCGGCGCGGATCAGCGGATCGCAGGCGAAGGTCGTGATCACCGCAGATGGTGCCCCGCGGGGTGGTCGTGTGACGAACCTGAAAGACAGCGTCAATCAGGCGCTGATCAATGTGATGCACGATGTCAAATGCCTATGCGTTCGGCGGACCGGACAGCAGATCGCCTGGCGTGAGGATGGCGACTTCTGGTTGCATGAGATGGAGGAGAAAGTCTCGGCGGACTGCCCACCAGAGGAAATGGCTGCCGAAGATCCGCTGTTTATTCTCTATACATCTGGTTCGACCGGCCAGCCCAAAGGTGTGGTCCACACCACAGGTGGGTACATCGTCTATGCGTCGATGACCCACCAGTACACGTTCGATTATCACGACGGTGATGTTTTCTGGTGTACCGCCGATGTGGGGTGGGTCACGGGCCATAGCTACATCGTCTATGGACCGCTGGCGAATGGTGCGACGACGTTGATGTTCGAAGGTGTGCCGACCTATCCCGATGCGGGTCGGTTTTGGCAGGTATGCGAACGACATAAGGTCAATCAGTTTTATACCGCACCGACAGCTATTCGAGCCCTGATGGGGCAGGGCAATGATTTCGTCGAAAAATACGATTTGTCTGATCTGAAAGTGCTGGGCACAGTCGGCGAGCCGATCAACCCCGAAGCATGGAACTGGTACAACAACGTGGTTGGCAAGGGGCGTGTGCCCATCGTGGACACATGGTGGCAGACAGAGACCGGGGGGCATCTGTTGACACCGCTTCCGGGGGCTACGGCAACGAAGCCGGGTTCGGCGACACTGCCATTCTTTGGGGTGCAACCCGTAGTGTTAGAGCCCACAACCGGCGAAGAAATACACGATACAGCCGCCGAAGGCGTGCTGTGCATCAAGGATAGTTGGCCGGCCCAGATGCGCACTGTCTGGGGTGATCATGAACGGTTCGAAAAGACCTATTTCGCGGACTACAAGAATTACTATTTCACGGGCGATGGTTGCCGCCGCGATGCCGATGGCTATTACTGGATTACCGGCCGGGTGGATGACGTGATCAATGTCTCTGGCCACCGCATGGGCACGGCAGAGGTGGAAAGCGCCCTGGTGGCGCATGCAAAGGTCGCCGAAGCCGCTGTGGTAGGTTACCCGCATGCGGTAAAGGGGCAGGGCATTTATGCCTATGTGACCCTGATGACGGGGGAGGACCCGTCGGATGAACTGCGCAAAGAGTTGGAAACATGGGTTCGGTCCGAGATCGGCCCGATCGCCAAGCCCGATTTGCTGCAATGGGCCCCAGGTTTGCCGAAGACCCGTTCGGGCAAGATCATGCGTCGCATTTTGCGTAAGATCGCCGAAAACGACTACGGAGCACTGGGCGATACCTCGACGCTTGCCGACCCGTCTGTGGTTGATGATCTGATCGAGAATCGAATGAACCACGAATAGGGCCGGCACCGGCCTGACGGCGATATCTGGCTGCATCCGACGGGAGTGTTCTAGACAAATATGATGAACGGAGTGTTTTTTGACGCGCTCCGCTTTGCCGCTATTTGACGGTGTATGACATCCATCCTTTGGTTCAAACGAGACTTGCGGGTGGCGGATCATCCGGCCTTGGCCCGAGCAGTGGCGGCAGGGCCGGTCCTGCCGCTTTACATTATCGAGCCGGACTATTGGCAAGAGCCAGACATGTCGGTGCGGCAATGGGATTTCGTGCAGGAAAGCCTGATTGATCTAAGGCAGCAGCTTACCGGGATTGGGCTGCGGCTTGTGATCCGAGTTGGGGTCGCTACGGATATATTGGACGACCTGCGCCGGACCCACGCTGTTTCTGCGATGTTCAGCCATGAGGAAACCGGCAATTCATGGACCTATGCCCGCGATCTGGCGGTAGCGGATTGGGCGCGGGTGCATGGCGTGATCTGGACCGAACTTGCCCAATCCGGAGTCGTCCGTCGCCTGAATGGTCGCGATGGGTGGGCGAAGGCGCGGAACACGTTTTTGCGGGAAGAACAGGTGCGGGCGCCGTCAGAAGTTCGTGGCGTGAATGCGTCTTCTGATGAGGTCCCCGACCTATTGCCGCCTGATTATTGCCCGCAGCGCCAAATAGGTGGTCGCACGATGGCAATGAAGACCTTGGGCAGCTTTCTGACCGAACGTGGTGCAACCTATCGCCGAGACATGTCCTCGCCTCTGACCGGTGCAAATGCATGTTCACGCCTGTCGCCCTATCTGGCCTGGGGTTGCCTGTCAGGTCGCGAGGCTGCGCAGGCCGGGGCTGCCCGTCAGCGAGAGGTCAACGGGGACTGGGCCAAATCACTGCAGTCGTTTCAGGCCAGGTTGGCTTGGCGTGATCACTTCATGCAAAAACTGGAGGACCAACCAACGCTCGAGCGTCGTTGCCTGCATTCCGCCTACGAAGGGCTTCGGGTGGATCACAGCGCGCGTCGACAGGCCTGGGAAAAGGGTGAGACTGGGCTGCCGTTCGTTGATGCGTGTATGCGGTACGTGGCTGCGACGGGTTGGTTGAACTTTCGCATGCGGTCGATGGTGATGGCGGTCGCATCATACCATCTGTGGCTTGATTGGCGGCGGACGGGGTTGCTTCTGGCGCGGCAATTTACGGACTATGAGGCTGGTATCCATTGGCCACAGACGCAGATGCAGTCTGGGACGACTGGGATGAATACGATCCGCATTTACAACCCGATCAAGCAGGGGCACGATCAGGATCCGACGGGTGTGTTCACGCGAAGATGGGTGCCCGAACTGGCCGATGTTCCTGACGCATATTTGCAAGAGCCTTGGAAATGGGAAGATGCGGATACGCTGGCGTATCCGGCCCCAATCGTCGATGTGACCGCTGCCGCGAAAGAGGCGCGGTATCGGATTTACGCGGTGCACCGGCGTGATGGTTTCCGGGCAGAGGCCGCGCGGGTGATCGACAAACATGCCAGTCGGAAAGATCCGCGGGGGCATTTCGTCAATGATCGCGATCCCCGCCGTAAAACGCGCGACCAGCGGCAAGGCGCGTTCGACTTCTAAGGCGCGGGCTTGTCGATCTTGACCTCGGATGTCTCAAATGATGTGTCGTGAGCGTCCGCTGATCCGTTTCGCATCGAAACCGACACAGTATCGCTGTCCAGTAACTTGACTTCACGCTGTGGGAACGGAATCGAAATGCCGTTTTCGCTGAACGCATCCCAAAGCGCCAGATAGACATTTCCTCTGATATTCGTCAGCCCCCCCGTTGGGTCGGTAATCCAGAAACGCAGGATGTAATCGACGGAACTATCGCCGAAACCAACGATGTGGCAAACGGCGGGGCGGTTTTTGAGCACCCGATCCACGCTTTGAGCGGCCTCGATGGCGATACGTCGAACGTCATGGGGATTGTCGCCATATGACGTCCCGAAAAAGATGTCGAGCCGGACGAAATCGTTCGAGTGGGACCAGTTGACCACCTGGCCAGTGATCAGGTCTTCGTTCGGGATCAGGTATTCGCGCCCGTCGCGGGTGACGACAGAAACATAGCGGGCGCCCAGTGAATTGATCCAGCCGAAGGTTTCACCCAGGCTGATGACGTCGCCCGGTTTGATCGACTTGTCGAGCAGGATGATCACGCCGGAGACCAGGTTCGAGACGACCTTTTGTAGACCAAAACCAAGGCCGACGCCGATGGCCCCGGACAACACGGCGAGGCCTGTCAGATCGATGCCCAACGCACGTACGCCGATAAAAAGGGCTGCCCCATAAAAGGCGATCTGCACGCCCTTAATGATCAGAACCTGCATCGACGGGCTGATATCGTCGTTAAGGCGAACCCGGCTCGAGGTCGTGGTCGTGAGAAAGCGGGCGAGTGTGATGGTCGCCCCAAGGACCACCAATGCCTGTACGACCAGCAGCAAGGAAAAGCGGATTTCGCCGACTTGAAAGCCTGCACTGTCCAAGAGCCGCTCGGCCTGCGGGAGAAGGTCGAGAATGCGCAGGGTGACATATGTCCATGCCCCGTATCGAACGGCCTTTCGCAGGAATGGGCTTTTGATCAGCCGCGTGACGAAAACGATCATCAGCCATGCGAAAGCGAGCGTGCCGATGATGCTGAGGAGATAACTGCGGCTTGGCCAGGTGATCTCGCGCATGATCCAAATCGTGGCCCAGATGAGCCCGACGAAGAAAATCGCCCTTAGCCGCTGATGAATGACGGCAAGGATACGCATCCGCCATTTCGGCCAATTCTCGCGCGCCGCCATCCACGCCCGTATGCGGGGCCCCAAGAGTGCCCGCATCAGGTGCGCCACGACAAGCAGACCAATCGCAATCAGGATTTGGTACAGATTCCATGTGCGGAACATGGCTTCCAGAAAAAACTGTCCGCGTTCCAGAAGTTCGCTGCCAATGCCGATCACCTGTTCGAGCTGCTCGTCCGTCGACAATTCCGAGATCGCGTCATCGGGGCCTTTCATGGTGACGTGGCGCGACATGGGTTTCCTTTGTCCGGTGCGGCTGAAAGAAGTGTTGCACGGTCCGCGCGGGCCTATCAAGCGGAGCGGTATGGAATGGGGGATGATATCAGGGTCAGAGCGGCGACGACAGCCGACGCATGCGCGATGTCGCGTGTCGTGTGCGACGCATTATATGTATCGAACATGCCCGATTATGGACCGGCCAATATTCAACGGGTTGCTAGCCATTTTACCGAATCTGGCGTGCATTCGATGATCGATCGTTTCGACATTTGTTTGGTCGCTGAGCTGGACGGGTGTGTCATCGGCACCGCAAGTTTGGTTGCAGAGGGTAACGTAGGCAGGGTCCGGGCCTTCTTTGTTGATCCTGTTCATCAAGGCTGCGGCGCAGGGGCCGCCCTTTATCGAAGCCTCCGACAAGCCGCACCTGATCTTGGCGTTACCCGCTTTTCCGTCAGATCGTCGCTTTTTGCGGTCCAATTCTACAAAAAGATGGGTTTTGTTGAGGTGCAAGAACTATGGCATGGCGATGAGCGCACAGTCGAGATGCGAAATTAGGGCGGCGTCCCGTCAGGCCTTGCCGGAACTGGATAGGGCCGTTACGAATTTGTTGACGCCCGCAAAGGAATTTCCAGATGGACCTGACTTTATTGTTGCTGATTGGCCTCGGTGCCGCATTGATCATACCAAATCTTGGAGGCGACGACGATGATGATGATGGCCCGGAACGAAACGAGATTCGGGGGACACTAGGCGATGATCCGGAACTTAACGGAACCGACGGTGATGATCTGATCCGCGGCTTTGCAGGGGATGATGTCATAGATGCAGGAGCTGGTGTAGATGAGGTACGGGCCGGCGAAGGCGAGGATGTGGTAAATGGTGGCCCAGATCGCGACGAAATTTTCGGTGGGCCTGGCGACGACATACTGAACGGTGATGGCGGCAACGATACGATCCGTGGTGGCGGCGGCAACGATACCATTGATGGTGGCGAAGGCTTTGACATTGTGTTTGGGGGTGCCGGTGACGATGTGATCTATGGGGACGTCGGCGATGCCACCCTGCGCGGTGAAGACGACGATGATGATGTATTCCTCTGGGGGGAAGAGGGTCGGGCCTTTGGCGGTGATGGTGATGATGAGCTGGTGATGGTTACTGGTCGCGGTCTGTTGGATGGTGTCGCAGGAAGCAATACCTACTACGCCTTAGCTAACGATGACGATGAACAGCAGACGGTTGCTATTATTCGGGAACTTGGGCTGGACGATGAGATCGTGATGACAATCGACACGAGTGATGCGAGCGCCGAAGATGCGGACCTTTTGGTCACGGTTACCGAAGGAACCATCAATGGCGAAGATGGCTATAATATTGAGGTAGCATTCGCCAATGAAGCGGATGAACCGGGTGATGGTGAAACTTTTGAGACCGCCCGCGCATTTGTCCTTGGTAGAAGCCTTGACATCGAAACAGTCGTCGAGGCCGTCAGGGTGGATGTGACGGTGAATGCGGGTCTGTCGGTTGAAGATGCTCAGACAACATTTGATAATGTGAAAGCGGGAGCAGTGGTTCCTGCCGTGACTGACCCTGAACTCACTTAGGTTTCTTAAAGGGTTGTTTCAGTTTTCGGTCATGAATCCCTTTTGAAAAACGGGCCTGACGCCCCTTGCAGCATTGTAGCGGCGTGTGTATCTCAAATTCATGAAGCAAATTTTCGACATGGATGATCGCGCTCGCCTGCCTTGGCGGTTTTATGGTGCGACGTGCACGATCCCTGCGCGGGCCTAGCGCCTGCTTCCGTACGCTTGCATTACCTACATTTTGACAAAACGGGAGAGGACCGATGTCCCCCAAGACGCTCTATGATAAAATCTGGGATGCCCATGTGGCGCATGAGGCCGACGATGGCACATGCTTGCTGTATATCGACCGGCATCTCGTCCACGAGGTGACCTCTCCGCAGGCATTTGAAGGCCTGCGCATGGCGGGCCGCAAGGTCCGCGCTCCGGAAAAGACGATTGCCGTTCCTGATCATAATGTGCCCACCACCGCGGGTCGAGAAGACCCCAAGAACATGACCGAGGACAGCGCGATTCAGGTCGCGGCTCTTGATCAGAATGCCAAGGAGTTCGGCATTCACTACTATCCCGTCACCGACGTTCGTCAGGGTATTGTGCATATCGTTGGGCCCGAGCAGGGCTGGACCTTGCCTGGTATGACTGTCGTCTGTGGCGACAGCCATACCGCTACCCACGGCGCCTTTGGCGCCTTGGCCCACGGGATCGGCACGTCAGAGGTCGAGCATGTGCTGGCCACCCAGACCTTGATCCAGAAAAAATCCAAAAACATGAAGGTCGAGATCACCGGCAAACTGCGCCCCGGTGTGACGGCAAAGGACATCACCCTGTCGATCATCGGCGAAACCGGAACCGCTGGTGGAACGGGTTATGTGATCGAGTATTGCGGCGAAGCTATTCGCGACTTGTCGATGGAAGGCCGTATGACAGTTTGTAACATGGCTATCGAAGGGGGTGCGCGGGCTGGTTTGATTGCGCCCGACGAGAAGACTTTTGAATACTGCAAGGGGCGTCCTCACGCGCCGAAAGGCGCCGCATGGGAGGCGGCGGAAGCCTATTGGCGGACTCTCTATACCGATGAAGGCGCGCACTTCGACAAGGTCGTGACATTGAAAGGTGAAGACATAGCGCCAGTCGTGACATGGGGCACATCGCCCGAAGACGTGCTGCCGATCACGGCCATGATCCCCGCTGCCGACGATTTCGAAGGCGGCAAGGTCGGCGCGGCCCAGCGTTCGCTTGACTACATGGATTTGAAACCGGGCACGCCTTTGTCGGACATCCAGATCGACACGGTTTTTATCGGGTCCTGCACCAATGGCCGCATTGAAGACCTTCGCGCAGCGGCGGCGATTCTGAAGGGCAAAAAAATCCGCGTAAAACGTGCGATGGTCGTGCCGGGCTCTGGCCTGGTCCGTGCTCAGGCCGAGGAAGAGGGTTTGGCGGACATCTTCAAAGAGGCGGGGTTCGAATGGCGACTTGCCGGTTGTTCAATGTGCCTGGCGATGAACCCCGACCAGTTGGCCCCAGGCGAGCGCTGCGCGGCCACATCCAACCGTAACTTCGAAGGCCGTCAGGGCCGGGGCGGACGCACGCACCTGATGTCACCCCAAATGGCAGCGGCAGCGGCGATCACGGGGCGGCTGACGGATGTGCGGGAGATCATGTAACCTCCCAACATATTATGGCGAATAATGAATTTACCCAAAGCGGATGGCTGCCTGAGAGGACCGTAGTCGAACATCAACTGACAAGATGTGGCTCGTCTGCCGGAATGTCCGAGTTCAATTTTGAACGTCAAGCTGATGTTGCGGCATGGCGACGGTCCAAATCACCTGATCCGAAACGCCCGCTTGATGTCGTCCAGCGCATCGCGCTGTTTGTCGTTCAATCCGTCGTCGGGCAGCACCGCTTTGACAAGCCCCATCAATGGATCAAAGCCGCTTGGGTCGATCTTGCAGAGTTTCCTGCTTATCCTGCTGATCGCAGCGTCAGGCCCGCCGCATTCGCTCATGAACCAACGTCCAAGCACCATCATTTCCTCGGCGTCGATCTTGCTGACGTCGAGAACGGACTGGGATTGCACGACCATTGCATTTCGTTGTTCTTGGGTCGGCAGGTCGTTCAGTTCAAGAAAGCTCAGCGCGATGGCGCTGATGGCGAGGTTTGGGTCTTCGATGCTTTCGACCGGGTGCAGGTTGGTGCGGCGCTTAAAGCCGAAGCGACGTGCGGCGAGCCGGACGTCGTTGGCCATATCAACGACATCCGTGGCAATGTCGGCCGCGTTGCGGGCGCGAATGACCAAAAAGTAAAATGCAGTGGCGGCCCCGATCAGGGCGAGAATAATAGGCATCGAAACATATCCATATCTGTTACGGCGGCAGGCTATGACCATGCAGATCAACAGACAATGACAACAAAATGGCGCAGGATCGGAATTCGTACGATGCGTGCCCCTCACAACACCGCACTGGCGGCCTAAGAAAGGATCGAAAATGGACAAGTTTACGAAACTCAGCGGCGTTGCAGCGCCCTTGCCTCTTGTAAATATCGACACAGATATGATCATCCCCAAACAATTCCTGAAAACGATCAAACGCTCGGGTTTGGGCGTGAACCTATTCGATGAGATGCGCTATGATGAAAATGGCGAGGAGATCGCGGATTTCGTCTTGAACAAACCGCAATATCGCGAAGCGCAGATTCTGGTGGCGGGTGACAATTTCGGCTGCGGTTCGTCACGCGAACACGCGCCTTGGGCGATAAAGGATTTCGGTATCAGCTGCATCATCGCGCCAAGCTATGCCGACATCTTTTACAATAATTGTTTCAAGAATGGGATCCTACCCATTGCTCTTCCGCAGGATCAGGTCGACGTGCTGATGAATGACGCAGAGAAGGGGGCGAATGCCCGGATCGAGGTGGACCTGGAAGCGCAGACCATCACGTCCTCGGATGGTCATGTGTTCAGTTTCGACGTTGATGCTTTCAAAAAACACTGCCTACTGAATGGGCTCGACGATATTGGGCTGACGATGGAAAAAGCGGCTGCGATCGATGCCTTTGAAGCGGAAGCGACGACCGTGCGCCCCTGGCTTTGACGAGATTGTGATTATGAGCCCAAGATAGCAAACCACAACGGGCTTTTTGACTGCCGAAAAAACGTCTTGCTGACGTTGCGCCTGCCAACCGCTAACCTGTTCTTTTTTATGGTTAATCATGGTATGGTACCGCGAAAGTAGTATAGTTGATGTGTCTTGGCGCGTTGATCAACGCATACGCCAAACGTTGTTTCTCAAATCATTTGGACAACGCGGATACCTGCCTTAAGTTGTCATAGGGTGGTCGGTTTTACATGACGCGGTTTCGCGGTGTCATCAAAGCCGTTTATTTATAGTTTGGAACTTTGGTCATAAGTATCGACCAGCGACCGAAAAGGGTACGAAGTCAGTTGCTATTCCGCCTGCCAGGAGCATTTGCACGCGCTGCGCTTGTCATATTGCTGATCGCGCTTCCATCTTTGATGCTTGCGGGCGGAACGGTGGATGGACGGCAGGTTGTGACGCTGGTCGCTATCTTTGCGGCTTTGTTCACTATCGTGGAATACAGCGCAAGCAGCCCCAGCCTGGTCGAGTTCCGAGATGCACCACCGTTCAATCGCGTTCGCTTTTGCGCACTTTTCGCGACCGTTTTTTCTCTTTCGATCATTTTTCGTGGTTACGAAAATCCGTCAGGCTTTACCGGACTTTTCCAAGACAGTGGTGCGCATGTCGGAGCAGCCTTGGATTTCCCGTTATCTCCCGTGCGTCTGATGATGACCATGATGTCCGAGCAGACAAGCCCACAGACCCTGATCGCACTGCGGGATACCGCGGGTCTTGCCTATACGATTTCAATCCTGTCGATCGTGTGGTTCGTCCTACTTCTCAGATTGCAACAATGGCCCCGTCGTGGTGGGGCGTTCAATGTATGGGTCAATCTGCCGACCTTTGATCCAACGGCGGGCGGCGATGTAGTTCGACGCTTGCAGCGTGATGCGCAATTTAATGTTCTATTAGGTATTTTGCTGCCCTTCTTGATTCCGGTGGTCGTGAAGTTCGCCGCATGGCTCGGTGCGCCGATTGTGCTGAACGACCCGCAAACGATGATTTGGACGGTGACGGCATGGGCTTTTCTTCCTGCGGGGATCGTGATGCGCGGGATCGCGTTGAACCGGGTGGCGAAGATGATCCGTCAGCAACGGCAACGCGCTTACGAAAAGGCTGCGGCGAACGGATATTTGCCAGCATAATCCTTGCCATTGTTCCCCTATGTACAACGGCTGATCCGATCCGTGTCGCCACTTATGCGGCACCGCTGAGCCGGGATGGTCCGGGCCTTTTGTTTCGAGACATTTCCCGTTTGGACGATCCACAGATTTCTGCGGTGCGCATTGTGATAGATCAGGCCGCGCCCGATGTCCTTTTATTGACGGACTTCGACTACGATCTGGATGGCGCGGCGCTTGGGGCGTTTGCCGATCTTTTCGACGGCGACTATCCCTACCGTTTCGCTGCACAGCCCAATAGCGGCGTGCAAACGGATCTCGACCTCGACCAAAATGGTCGCACCGGAGAGCCACGTGACGCATTGGGGTATGGTCGGTTCGCAGGGGATGGCGGGCTGGCGATTCTGTCGCGTTATCCCATCGGAGAAGTCGATGATTTGTCGGATATGCTGTGGCGTGACCTACCCGGAGCCACAATGCCCGCGGGCTATTACGCCGATGAGGTCATTGACATCCTCAGGCTGTCGTCGACAGCCCATTGGATCGTTCCCATTGATGGCCCGGATGGCCGATTTCATTTGCTGGCCTTTGGTGCGACTCCTCCTGTATTCGACGGACCCGAGGACAGGAATGGACTGCGCAACCGCGATGAGCTGCGGATGTGGGAGTGGGTTTTGGATGGCGGCAATGGCACTGTACCAAGCCATTTTCTGATCGCGGGGAACGCTAATCTGGATGCCGCCGCCGGAAATGGGATGAATGACGCGATGGCTGCGTTTCTGAGCGATCCAAGATTGCAGGACCCATTGGTTGACCAGCCGAATGCGGATTGGTCGGATCGTGGTCCTGGCAAGCTGCGGGTCAGCTATGTGCTGCCCGCAGCGACTTGGGATGTGGTTGATGCCGGTACGTTTTGGCCGACGCCGGAAGACCGGTCATTCAGCGGGGATCACCTGCCCGCCGGACCGCATCATCTTGTTTGGGTCGATATCGTCCGGTAGCCCACTTAGCATGACCGTTTCCAAATCTGTTGGAACAAAGTCGGGCAAAAGTCGGCGGAATGTCCGATCGCCGATTTGATGCGGCATGTCGTAAAGATAGCGCATTTCGCCCATTTCACGAGCCAATTCCCAAAACGGAGATAGCAACTTCATCATCCACCATGGAAATCCGACGATCCGGACGTCGCGCTGTGTGTGGTTTGCGATCAAGGCCCGCAAATGGGTCGTGGTAAAGCTATGCCCGGGAAACGGAATGTCCGAGAAAGTGGGTAAGTCCCAACGCTTTTCAGCCAATGCCAATGCCGCCCGCGCCCAGTCGGGCATGTAGGCGTAAGCCTGTATTGCATCGGGATCGCCCAGCGTTGTCAGCTTGTCCTTTCCGATATCGCGCAGGAGTGCCGCTTTCATCAGGTCGTCGTCGCAGTACGGATCGATAAAGTTCCCAGCGCGCAGCACGATCGTCCGGACGCCGGATGATTTGTACTCTTGCTCCATCGCGACACGGATTTTGCCCTTGCGGGTGTTGGGGACTTGCGGCGTATCTTCATCCAGAAGGCCCGGCTTGTTGCCGTAGTTGTAGATGTTGCCTGGGATGATGACAGTTGCCCCGGATGCCTTGGCCGCAGCGATGACCTCGGTGGTGATCTGTGGGATGATCTGACCCCAGTTGTGATAGTTGGGCGGGTTCAAGCCGTTGACGATGACATCGACACCCTCTGCCGCGGCAACCATATCCGTGCCCCGCTTGTAGCTTCGAACCGTCCACCCGGCATTCCAGAATGCGTCTACGGCATGTCGCCCGACCTTGCCATTGCCGCCGAGGATAAGAACTGTTTGTTGCATCGGATCGCTCCCGCCTATGTGATGTTCGGCAATCTCACCTATTCATTCCAACATTGGAATTGCCGAAATTTGCAGATCATATATTCACCTATGAATGGACAAAACACTCACATCATTGGACTGGTCGCTGATACAAGCCTTTTTGGCGGTTGCAGAAACGGGCAGTCTGTCGGGCGCAGCACGGCACATAGGCACCAGCCAGCCGACACTGGGTCGCCAAATCCGAACCATCGAAGAAGAGCTGGGCGCGGAGCTGTTTCATCGCCGTCCGCGGGGCCTTGCCTTGACCGAGACAGGCGCCGCTTTGGTCGATCCGGCAAAGGCGATGCGCGACGCCGCCCGCCAGATCACGCTATCGGCGGCGGGTCAGCAGGCCCGATTGGAAGGCACGGTTCGGATCACGGCCAGTGTCGCGACAGCGGCGATGCATCTTCCTACCATCATCTCATCCATTCGCGAGGCCGAACCGGCGATCGCGGTCGAACTGGTTCCAAGCGATGACAGTCGCAACCTGCTATATCGCGAGGCCGATATCGCGGTACGCATGTACCGACCGACGCAACTGGACCTCGTGACGCAACATATCGGCGAATTGGGGCTCGGCGTGTATGCCGCTAAGACTTATCTCGAAAAAAGAGGCCGGCCTGCGAACGTGGATGATATTCATAAGCATGACTTCGTGGGCTACGATGCCAATCCGTCGATCATCGACGGTTTCAACGCAGCGGGGATCGCCGTTGATCGCAGCTTTTTCAAGGTGCGGTGTGACGATAACATCGCCTATTGGGAATTGGTCCGTGCTGGTTGTGGCATCGGTTTTGCACAAACCAGTATCGGTCGCAGCGATCCGTTGGTGGAAGAACTGCATTTCGGCATTCCCTTACCGACATTGCCGATCTGGTTAACCGCGCATGAAGCCATGCGACAGACTCCACGAATTCGCCGAGTTTGGGATTTGCTGGCTGCGGGGCTGAAACCGCTCGTGGCTTGAACATTGCACGGCGCCGGGCTAGTCGGTTTCCGACCACGAACGCTAAGGAGTTTCACGATGTCCAATCCATCCCTCTTGATCCTTGCCGGTGACGGCATCGGTCCCGAAGTCATGGCCGAGGTCAAGCGGATCATCGATTGGTTCGGGGACAAACGCGATCTGGTTTTCGATGTTTCCGAGGACTTGGTCGGTGGTGCCGCATATGATGCGCATGGCGTACCGCTGCATGACGACACGATGGCCAAAGCGCAAGAGGTCGATGCAGTGTTGCTGGGGGCCGTCGGTGGGCCGAAATACGACGATCTTGATTTCAGTGTGAAACCTGAACGCGGCCTGTTGCGCCTGCGTAAAGAGATGGATTTGTTCGCCAATCTGCGGCCCGCGCAGTGTTTCGATGCCTTGGCGGACTTCTCATCCTTGAAGCATGATGTGGTTTCGGGTCTCGACATCATGATCGTCCGCGAATTGACCTCGGGCGTTTACTTTGGCGAACCGCGCGGCATCCATACCGAAGACAACATGCGTGTCGGCATCAACACGCAACGCTATACCGAGGCCGAGATTGAACGGGTCGCGCGGGCGGCCTTTGAGCTTGCCAAAAAGCGATCGGGCAAGGTTTGTTCGATGGAAAAGGCCAACGTCATGGAAAGCGGTATTCTTTGGCGTGATGTGGTGAATGAGGTTCATCAGGCCGATTACAAAGATGTCGCGCTGAGCCACATGTATGCGGACAACGGCGCGATGCAGCTTGTGCGTGCGCCGAAACAGTTCGATGTCATTCTAACCGACAATCTGTTTGGTGATATCCTGTCCGATTGCGCCGCGATGCTGACCGGGTCGCTGGGCATGCTGCCCTCGGCTTCGCTTGGGCTGCCGATGGGCAATGGCCGGCCGAAAGCGATGTACGAACCTGTTCACGGCTCTGCACCCGATATCTCGGGGCAGGGCAAAGCAAACCCGATTGCCTGTATTCTGAGTTTCGCCATGGCGCTGCGCTATTCCTTCGATCAGGGGGCAGAAGCCGATCGTTTGGAAACGGCAATCGAGAAAGTGCTGGCGGATGGCGCGCGGACCGGCGATCTGATGGGACCGGAAGGTGGGACCCCGCTTAGCACCGCAGAAATGGGTGACGCCATTCTGGACGCACTGAACGCCAGCTAAAGGACACGGTTCAAGCGAAGTCGGCCTTCCCAAACCAGAGGGCGTTGACGCCTCGTTGTTCCTTTGTCAGGTAAATGACGACGGATAAGGGGCAATACGATGTCATCGAATGTACGCGGTGCGCTGCTGGCGCTGATCGCTTTCGCGATTTTTTCGACCCACGATGTCTTTGTGAAAACGCTAGGGGCGTCGTATTCGCCCTTCCAGATCGTCTTTTTCAGCGTTTTGCTAAGCTTTCCGCTAGCTACGATCATGCTGATGCGTGATGCCAAGCCCGGCACGCTGGTTCCGGTTCATCCATGGTGGATGGCGCTGCGCACGGTTGCAGCGGTGATCACAGGCGTTTCGGTTTTTTACGCTTTCTCGGTCCTGCCGCTTGCCCAGACCTACGCGATCCTTTTCGCTTCACCACTATTGATCACGGTCCTTGCGATCCCCGTTCTGGGTGAACGGGTCCGCTTGCGCCGATGGATGGCCGTGTTGGTTGGGCTGGTGGGTGTCCTGGTCGTCCTGCGGCCCGGACAGACCGAATTTTCATTGGGTCATCTGGCGGCGATCGCGGCAGCCATCGGAGGGTCGGTTGCGTCGATCGTGGTGCGGAAAATCGGAGCGGAAGAGCGGCCCGTCGTCATTTTGCTTTATCCGATGGTGGTGAACTTTCTTGTCATGGCGGTGGCCCTACCCTTCGTTTACAAACCTTTGCCGATCGAACATCTGGGAATGCTGGCAGTGATCGCGGTTTTTGCCTGGATCGGCAGCCGTTTGGTCGTCGCGGCCTATCAGGCAGGTGAGGCCGCGATCATTGCACCTATGCAGTACAGCCAGATTATCTGGGCCGCGATCTTTGGGATGGTTTTCTTTGACGAGATCATCGATCGCCCCACCATCGTCGGGGCGGCCATCATCATCGCCAGCGGTGTCTACATCGTCCTTCGCGAAAGCAGGAGCGATGTGTCGGAAAACACCCCTGTTCTCCGTACGCGATCCCGATCGGAAACCGGTACGACGCCGCGTGTCAGTCTGAGCATGCGTATGGCAGGGGTAGTGCCGCCGCGAAGGCCGAAACCATCCGACGGTTAGCGACTGCATTTCTTCGGAGCCTTGAAAAAGCGGTCGTTGGATCATTGTGTAGCAAACCGAATGTGATCTGTGGCCCTTGGTCGTTTTCCTCCCACAAAGCGGGAAACTAGCCGGTTCCGCCAGCTACATCAGCGCTACCGGCATCGGGATTTCCGGATCGTTTTGACGCTCTATCGCTTATTGCAAACCCCTCCTCCGCCTTTGAGAACCTATAGGCAATAGAAATTGGCGGACGCGCCCCAACGCGCGCCGCGAATTGCTCAATCGACTCGGATAAGTGGTTGTTGCAAGCCTACCATTGGGCGGTTTTCAGCTGCGTAAAAGCCTGTGCCGTCTACATGCTTTCCCCCCATGAACAGCATATTGGGCGTATCTTCCCGGACATATAAGAAATCGTGGTCAATGACATAATCGCTGCCCTCGATGAATTTCAGCAAAGCACAGGGCTGTCCCAGAATGTCCCGGCGCACGTCAACTTCGAAGGGACCGACACCACATGCACCTTGCGGTAATCTGTTCAGTTCATCAGCCATTGGCTGTGCAAGAACAGTCAATTCCAGTTGATCGTTCAGCAGATAATCCTGCGACCATGCCCCCGCGACGGCGGGGTTGGCATCGTGCCATATGATCTCGCCCGCAAAGTCATAGGCGATGGCTGGCATGCTGCAGGCCGGGTCGGCGTAGACGGTGATGTTCGCGGCAAAGCCACCATCCGCATCATAGGTAAAATCACGCACCAAATAACTGGGTGTCGGAGCGAGACTCGGATCAGAGGCGTTTTGCTGCGGTCGCATTTCGCAGGTGATCGACGTCCATTCGCCGATGATCCGGTCTTGTAGACCTGCGAGGCTGGTATCCTGGGCAGTGGTCGGGCTGGCCAGCAGACAAAGGGCAGGAAGGATAGATAAGCGCATCGTAATCTCCTTATGCTTGACGATGCTCTCTAACCTGCTCATAGATATGTTTATGGCAACTAGTCAGGATTTTATGAGGTAGTCATGAAAACGGAACTAATGTTGCCACATAAGGATAAAGACTGCCCCGTCACGCATTGCCTGTCGGTTGTCGGCGGTAAGTGGAAACCGCTTTTGCTATTCTGCATCACCAACGGCGTGGACAGATTCGGGGCCATGCAACGTGCGATTCCGGCCATCACCAAACAAATGCTGACCCAACAACTGCGCGAATTGGAAGCCGACGGCCTGATTTCCCGCACCGTCTTCCCCCAGGTGCCGCCGCGTGTAGATTACGCGCTGACAGAACGCGGGCGGACGATCCTGCCGGTGATCGGTGCAATGCGGGATTGGGGCGTTCAGGATCTTAAAAATCCGGTTTAACACCTGGTAAATCCAGTGCCTTGATCAATTCACGCAATTCCTGCCGGGCGGCAAGGTTCGACATGCTCAGGCTTGTCACCCCGATATCCCGGAGATCCAATAGCGTCAGTCCACGCGGGAAAAGTTCGCGGAACACCACCCGCTCGGAAAACCCGGGGGCTGGGCGAAACCCGATCCGTTTGGCGAGTTTCTTGATTGCGCGCTGCATCTTTTCTTTGTTGATCATCGCCGTCGTACCCAGCCGGTTGCGGACGACGACCCAATCAATGGGGCTCATCCCTGCCTCTGATCGCATCTGGCGGGCGTTCCAGACCATTTCGGAATAAACTGAAGGTCCGATGATCTCTTCGCCTTCTCCATCCACATGGGCCAGCAGGTCGAAATCGACGAAACTGTCATTCAGCGGCGTGATCAGTGTGTCTGACATCGCATGTGCCAACTGACTTAGGCGCGTATGTGACCCCGGACAGTCGACGAGAATGAAGTCACAAACATCATGCATTGTCTCGATAACCCGGCCCAACGCCACATCCTGCTTGTTTTGACCCGGGGCCAGCTGGTCTGCTGCGATATCAGGCAGTTCATGATATTCGGGAGTTGGCAGGTCCAGACCAGTCCTTGCCAAATATGTCTGTCTGTTCGCAATATATCGGCCCAGCGTTTTCTGCCGCAAATCCAGATCAAGTGTACCGATCTTGTGGCCCATACGTGCCAAGGCCGTCGCCACGTGCATCGAAACCGTCGATTTGCCCGCGCCACCCTTTTCGTTGCCAACGACAATGATATGCGCCACGTCGGTGTTCCTTAATGCGATCCCGACGACGCTATAGGGTGTCGATCTTGGGGATGGAAGGCGCAGCTTTGGAAAACACTGTGATGTCTTTACAGAAATGGGCAGCCGAGACATTTTGCCCGCATGAAAGATACCGAAAACGACCGGGCTATTGCGATTGTCAGAGGCGGCGCGGCCCATTCTGATATCGGCATGCCGCTTCGTCTTGCAGCGGACGGTATTTCGGATGCCGCATGGATGTCAGGAGACAGATCAGATTTCCCGGCGGCGGGCGTTCTGCGGGATGGTCAGATCTTCGCATTTGTAGAAGGAATGAAATATGTGACGCTGCGTTTGTCGACGCTACATGCCAAAGCTCTGCTTGAACTGGGCGGCATGAGACATCCAGATTTCTCGAGCGGAAATTGGATCAACATTACGCCCCTGGATCCGAAAATCGATCTTCGTGCCTGGTTGCACAAGGCGCACAACGCCGCGAAACACTTATGGTGACCTTGACATGTGATGGGATAGGCCTCATTTGCCACCCAACCGATGCAAGCTGCCGCGTGAGCAGCGCGGGACGGTAAAGTCATCCGCAAGGCATCGACCAAACCAGGTTCCCAACATCACGCGAGGGTTCCGCGCTGGCCATTGATCCAGCGCTACCTTGCAACCGCCCAGCGATGACTGGGCCAATATCATGTGGGCGTCTGGCCCACAGAAAGTGGATATCCATAATGGATTTTGACATGCTGGGCCTTGCGCCCCGAATAACGAAAACTTTGAAGACACAGGGTATTACTGACCCGACCCCGATCCAAAAACAGGCGATTCCGCATGCCATGAACGGCCGCGATGTGATGGGGCTGGCACAAACCGGGACGGGCAAAACCGCCGCGTTTGGTTTGCCGATGATCCATGCGCTACTGAAAGCGGGGGTCAAACCACAGGCCAAGACCGCGCGTGGTTTGATCCTTGCCCCAACGCGCGAACTGGCCAAGCAAATCTCCGAAAACCTCACGGCATATACGAAAGGCAGCCATCTGAAAGTTGCCTTGGTCGTTGGTGGAGCGGGGATCGTCGGTCAGACTAAACGGCTTGCGGGCGGTGTGGACCTTCTCGTCGCAACACCCGGTCGTCTCATCGACTTGTTGGATCGTCGTGCCGTGCGGTTGGATCAAACGATCTACCTGGTCCTCGATGAGGCCGACCAGATGCTGGACATGGGATTCATCCATGCCCTGCGACAGATCGCGCCGCTGTTGGCGAAAGATCGGCAAACGATGATGTTTTCCGCCACGATGCCGAAATTGATGAACGAACTGGCGCAAACCTATCTGAGTGATCCGGTCCGTGTGCAGGTGAACCCGCCGGGACAGGCCGCCCGTAAGATCAACCAGAGTGTCCATTTTGTCGCTCAGGCCGCCAAACTCGACCTGTTGGTCGAACTGCTCGATGCTCACCGCGACGACCGCGCCATCGTTTTTGGCCGAACCAAACACGGTTGCGAGAAGCTATCCAAGGTGCTGGAAAAGAAAGGCTTCGCCGCTGACTCGATCCACGGTAACAAATCGCAAGGTCAACGGGATCGGGCATTGAGGGCCTTCAAAGCAGGCGACGTTCGGGTTCTGGTCGCGACCGACGTGGCCGCAAGGGGTATCGACATTCCCGACGTTCGGTTCGTCTACAATTATGACCTTCCGAATGTGGCCGAGAATTACGTTCACCGGATCGGCCGTACAGCGCGGGCAGGGGCGGATGGATCCGCGGTGGCGCTCGTCGCACCTGACGAGATGATCGAACTTCAAGACATCGAAAAGGCGATGAAAGAGACCATTGCAACGTCCTCTGGGCGCCGGTGGGAAGTACAGCCGGGCCAGAAGAAGCGGCCCAATGGCGGTCAGCGGCGTGGCGGACCACGTCAAGGTCAGCCCGGCGATCAACGTCCTGCTGGAAAACCCGGCGGCGGACGCCGTCGTAACAGGTCACGTGGTAAGGCTTCGGCTTAGCGCAAAGCGGTCTCGGATTTCATCCGGAACCGCGTTTCTACCAACGGTGACTTTGATCAGACCATTTCAGCTTAAGCAAAGCAAAACGCCGCTCTGACAAGAGCGGCGTTTCGAAAAACAGTAGGGTGGGTGAAGCCCATCTGCGTGGGTCTTAGAAGCCAAGACCTGCATATTTGTTTTTGAACTTCGATACGCGGCCGCCAGCATCCATCAGGCGGGTGCCACCACCGGTCCATGCCGGGTGGACCGAAGGGTCAATATCAAGCGACATCTGATCGCCTTCCTTGCCCCACGTGGATTTCATCTGAACCACAGTGCCATCGGTCATCTTGACGTCGATGATGTGATAATCGGGGTGAATATCTTTTTTCATGTCTGACGTCCTTATGCTTCGGCGCCCTTGGGGGCCTTGTAGTTGGTGACTTCTGCGATCCGCGCGGATTTACCACGGCGCGAGCGGAGATAGTACAGCTTTGCACGACGCACGCGACCACGGCGGACCACTGTGATGTTGTCGATGTTGGTGGAATGCAGCGGGAACACACGTTCCACGCCCTCACCAAAGGAAATCTTGCGAACGGTGAACGATCCTGCGATCCCGCTGCCGTTCTTGCGGGCGATGCAGACGCCCTCGTAGTTTTGCACACGTGTCCGTGTACCTTCGGTTACCTTGTAACCGACGCGGATGGTGTCACCCGCTTTGAAGTCGGGGATGTCTTTCCCCAGCGCAGCAACCTGCTCCGCTTCGAGTTGTGCGATCAAGTCCATTGATCCGCTCCTATCTATAAGCACGGGTTTTCCCGCAACGTGTTTTCGTGCCGTCAGAGCTGCGCGTCGTTTCCGGGTTCAGTCATGCTGCCCGCCGCAGATACCGTCATCATTTCTTTCTTGTGATCATCCGGCCTGTGCGGGGGTGAATGCGGCAACGAAGCAGCGACCCGTATTCCGACGGTTCCATAGATCAAAGCCCGGAATCGGTTACCCGATCCCGAGGATGCCGCTGTCTAAGGTCTGGCTCGGTTCAGATCAAGGGAAATGTGGCCGGTCGTGATAGGCCCGGTCACCGACTTTGAGGCTCAGGACTCCGTCGATCCTGCACTGAACATCAAGCGGAACGTCACAGGGGATGTCCGTGTGATTTGATCAAGCCCGGCCAGCTCTTTCAACATATCGATCCCTTCATTGATCTCCAGCTCATCAGTGCTGATGAACATCATGCTATTGGTGGTAACCATGACATTTTCTTCATCGGTGCGCATTACGAACACGTCCATGTATACCGGGGCCTCCACCCCTAAGAACGCCACATCACCTTCAATCTCGGTCACCGTGCTTTCACCGACCGCAAGACTGTCAAGGGCCGCCATATCGACCTGCGCTTTCAATGTCGCGTTCGGGGCTGCCTTGAACACATGTTCGATCATGCGTTCATTGCGAATATCGATATTGGTCTCGACACTGTTCAGGTCGATCTCAACCGTCGCGGCGCCGTCTTTGCTGACCGAGCCTGTCAATCCGGTAAAGGTATGCGCCTCACCGGTAACATTGCCTTTGACGGATCCGAAGCTCACGACGGATTGATCGCCATTCAGCACCCAGCCGCCCGCATGGCCATCGGCCCACGCGCCCGAGCCCAGGCCGATCACAATCGCCGCAGTGGCCAGTTTGAAATTGCGCATATCTTTCTCCTCCCATAGGTACAAAAACGCCCCGCCATGATCAGCGGTTGCTAAATGAACACCCGGGGAGGAGAACTTATTCGCTGGTTGCGCAAAAAATCTGCGCGGGCTGTCGTGGCCGACGGGCTGCCGGACCTCTATCCGCGGCTGTGGCGGTTTTGTCTGGTCCTGACGCGCGACCGGAATATGGCCGACGATCTGGCGCAAATGACCTGCGAACGCGCGTTGGCAAAGGCAGACAAGTTCATGCCCGGCACTGATCTTGATCGCTGGCTGTTCACGATCGCAAGACGGCTGTGGCTGAACGATATCCGGGCGGCCAAGGTGCGGCAGGGCGCGGGGCTGGTGGCGATCGAGGACAGCGACCTTGCCGATGAAAAACCAACAGCCGAGGCGAATATTTTCGCCCGTGAGGTGTTTGATCTGGTGCAAACCTTGCCAGAGGCTCAACGGCTGACGGTATTGCTGGTCTACGTCGAAGGGCATTCCTATCGCGATGCGGCTGCGATATTGGAGATTCCGGTGGGCACAGTGATGAGCAGATTGGCGAGCGCGCGCAAGGCGATCAGCGCCGCCGCGGCAAGAACGGGACTTGATGGATGAGCAAAGAAAATAGGCCCGTCACAGACGAAGACCTGACCGCCTATCTTGATGGCGCGGCTGACGATGCGTTGTCGACCCGGATCGCCGCAGCGTTGGAAACCGATCCAGAGCTTGCCATGCGTCATCAGGCGTTGACGATTGATCTTGATATCCTGCGATCCGCATATGATTTTGATAGTCTTAGGTCGCCTGCGCCCCCGGAAAACTTGGCGGCGATCAAGACGTCACTTTGGAAGATACCCGCAGCACTCGCCGCGACGTTCGCGCTGGGCATGGTCGCGATGGCCTTGCTGCGCCCCGCACCCGATTGGGTTGATACCGTGGCGTCTTATCAGGCGCTTTATGTGACCGAGACACTCAGTGGGCCGACCCAGCCCACGCAAAAGTCAGCAGCCGTTCTGGGACAGGCAAAAGAGATGCTGGGCGTTGATTTGGGCGCGGCAATCGATATCAACGGACTGACCTTCAAGCGCGCGCAGATCCTGGCAATCGACGGACAGCCCCTGATCCAGATTGCCTATCTGGATGACGATGGTGTGCCCTTCGCCTTTTGCATCACTGCTGCCAGTGCTGGGGGCGACATGCGGCAAGTCATGTCGCATGATCTCGCCACGCAAAGCTGGGTCGACAACGGGATCGGTTACGTATTGGTCGGCGGTACGGATCTGAACAGGGTTGGCATACTTTCCGCACAATTCCGCGGGCTGCTTTAGTCGTCGATATAGTCCGCCCACAAATCAGGCCGTACTTCCCGGGTGAGCTTTTCGGACATATCATGCCGCCAATCAGCGATCTTGGCATGATTGCCCGACAGTAAGACTTCGGGGATCGCATGCCCTTGCCATTCGGCCGGTCGAGTGTATTGAGGGTGTTCCAGCAGTCCGTTGGAAAAACTCTCTTTTTCCGCGCTCGCTGAATTACCTAGCACACCGGGTAACAATCGGACCGTAGCGTCGATCATCGCCTGTGCGGCAATCTCTCCACCGGTCATCACAAAATCCCCGAGAGAGAGCTCCTGAATAGCAAAGTGCTGCAGCACCCGCTCATCTACCCCCTCAAAGCGGCCACAAAGCAACGTCACGCCATCAGCCCGTGCCCAGCTCCGGGCCATGGCCTGATCGAACCGCGCACCACGCGGCGATAGATAGGCCAACGGCATAATCCCTTTTGCGTTGGCCTGCGCCTCTTCAATCGCAGCGGCCAACACATCAGCCCGCAACACCATCCCGGCACCACCGCCTGCCGGTGTGTCATCGACGTTGCGATGCTTGCCGATGCCATGCGAACGCAGGTCGTAGGTCTGCAACTGCCAAAGGCCGTCCTGCAAGGCCCTGCCTGTCAGGCTCTCGCCCAGCACACCCGGAAAGGCTTGCGGAAACAGTGTGATAATCTGCGCCGTCCAGGACCCGTCCAGGTCGGGCGCATCCGTGATTAACTCGCGCGGTTGCAGGGTAGGGCGCATCGACAGGCGGCCATGGGATTTGGTTGGTTTCGACATGCGCTGCGTCTAGTCATTTTCTGCAGTGAAACCAAGTGCAGCACCGTCCCGGACTTGGTCCGGGACCTCAACCGTACCTAAAACAAACCCTCTGGCGGGTCCGCAATGATCCGGCCCACGTGCAGATCAATGGTTGGCACTGCGGTCTGCGTGAACGGCAAAAGCACCGTATCCGACTGCCCGGGCACCGCCACCTCCAGCAAATCGCCAGCCCCGTGATCCAGCACATTGCGTATGGTGCCAAGGGTCTGACCGCCTGTATCCAGCACGGTCATTCCGATCAGGTCGGCATAGTAGTATTCATCATCCGGCAGCGTCGGCATCATAGCGCGATCTGCGTACAGGGACGTGTTGCGCAAAGCGTCGGCGTCTTCTTTCGTGATCACACCGTCCAGACGGGCAGTGAAACCATTTTTCAACTGCCCGGTCAAAACGACCTGCGCAAAGCGACGGCCGTCTTCCGTATGCAAGGGGGTATAGTCGGCAATCGCCTCGGGCGCTGCACAAAAGGATTTCAGCCGCACCTCACCATGCACCCCAAAGGCGCCGCCGATACTGCCGACGATGACGCGATCACTCATTCAGGTCCACTCCGACGCAAATGTTGTCGATCCAAAGCCCACCCCCGACGTTGCACGCCGTTTCCGCATTGCTGCGTTCATAAAGCACTCCTGCAATAAATGCGAAGGCGGTGAAGATGATCAAACGCAGAAGACGAAACATAGATTACGGGCCGATGCCCGGCGCGAAACCGGGCATCAACTGGCTTACTCTTCAGCAGCGGCTTCTTCTGCAGGAGCTTCCTCTGCAGGAGCGTTTGCAGCTTCTTCGGCAGCTTTCGCCTTTTCAGCCTTTTCCTCGGCACGGGCCTGTGCGGCCTTGCCAGGTGTACCTTTCTTGGGGTTGCTGCGGTCTTTCTTGGGCAGCTCACCGGCCGCTTCCAGCATACGGGATACGCGGTCGGTCGGCTGTGCACCTTCGTCCAACCAGTACTTCACCCGGTCCATGTTCATCTTCACGCGGTCTTCGCTGTCTTTCGGCAGCATCGGGTTATAGGTGCCCAGTTTCTCGATGAAACGGCCATCGCGCGGCATACGGCTGTCAGCAGCCACAATCGCGTAAAACGGACGTTTCTTTGAGCCGCCACGGGCCAAACGGATTTTCATAGCCATCAGATTTTCTCCTTAAAGATGGGTTTGAGGGGGATACCCTCAGGATTGGTGTTGTTTGTGGTGTTGGATGACTTCCTGAATGATGAAGTTCAGGAATTTCTTGGCGAATTCCGGGTCAAGATCGGCCCGGTTCGCAAGATCGGTAAGCCGCGCGATCTGCGTTTCTTCACGCGCGGGGTCGGACGGGGGCAGGGCATGTTCCGCCTTCAGGCGGCCCACGGCCTGCGTATGCTTGAACCGCTCGCCCAATGTGTAGACGAGTATGGCATCAAGCCGGTCAATGCTTTCGCGATGACCTTTGAGAATTTCGGCGGCACGGGTGACGGGATCAGTCATCCTGCGTCTCCTTCCTGAGAATAACAGTAAACAGCAACGTGCGTGCCCATCGGATGCGTGCCGGTTTCGGTCGCGCCTAGCTTCTGCGCCACACGGACAGAGGCGTCATTGCCGTCTGCGATGTAACTGACGAATTGATCGCCATAGATTTCGCGGCACAGTGGCAAAAGGGCGCGCGCCGCTTCGGTCGCGTAACCTTGTCCCTCGGCCTCTTCGGTCAAAAGCCAGCCCAGTTCAGGGTCCGGATCGCCGAATTCATGGCCCAGCAACACAAGACCAAGAACCTTATCTTGTTTGTCGCAGATGGTGAAAGCGCCATGCCCGCGCAGTACCCAGCCAGCGACTAATTGGTTGAAGTCTAACCATGCATCTTCAGCCGACATGGGCCCGCCGATATGGACAGCCCGTTCCGTCGTGAAAATAGGTTCCAGTACGGCCCAATCGGTAATGCGGGGCAGGCGAAGGACCAACCGTGCGGTCTCAATGACCGGTACAGTCGCGGTCAAAGCGGTGACCTGACTGGCCCCACCGCTCGGTGCTTTCTCCCAAGGCCTCATGCCGCACCCCGCATATGCCGCAGAACAACGGTATCATCGCCATCGCCATCGCCATCGGCCTTTGCCGCGTGCGGGTCACAGGCGCCGCCCAGCTTCTCCGCGACCCGGATCGAGGCCGCATTATCGACATGCACATAGCTGACGATCGTCTCTAAATCGGTCGTAGCGAATGTGTGGTTCAAAATGGTGCGCCCGGCCTCCGTCGCCAGACCTTGCCCCGCAAATCCATCATAAAAGTGCCAGCCACATTCAGGCTCGGGAAAATGCGGTGGATGGGTCAGCCCAACCGCCCCGGCCAATGCTCCCTCCATCTCAACGGCGAGCGTGCCAAAGCCGTAAAGCGCCCATGTTGAGGCATCATTGGTAAACCAAGTCCACGCCTTATCGCGGTCAATCGGCCCGCCCATATATTTGGCGCGATCACTTGCCATGAACGCGGCATAGGTGTCGAAATCGCTCCGATGATAGGGACGCAAGGTTAGCCGCTTCGTATGTAAGGTCGGGATCATGCCAGATCCTCCGGTGACGGATGACGCCAGATATGCATCAGGCCCAATGTCTCATGCTGATAGGTCTCACCATCCGTGCAACCCATCCGCCGCCCTAGCGCGACCGAGCGTTCATTGGCCGGCTCGATCAGACTGATCGCGGTAGTCCAGCCAAGCGTATTGTATGCATAATCTCGGGCTGCCAGTGCCGCCTCATAAGCAACGCCGCGACCCTCTGCATTTTCAAAAACCGACCATGCGATCTCTGGCTCGGGCCAATCCTCGGGATAGTACAGCCCGACAATGCCCAAGGGCTCATCCGTCTTATGATCCGCGACCATCCAGCGGCCATAGCCGCGCAAGGTCCAGTGACCGATGATCTCGGCCAGCTGGTTAAAGGCCTGCGCGCGTGTGAACGGGCCGCCAAGCAGCTTGGCACGGTCCGACCCCCGAAAAGCGGCGTAAGCCTCGAAATCATCCCAACGGGGGGCACGCATCGTCAGGTGCTCGGTGTGAAGAACGGGGATCATGCGGCCACCTTTGGGTGACGATAGACCAGCGTTTCCGGCGTCGGACCCATGGCACCCTGATCCAGATCCGCCCCGAGCTTTTCAGCTAAGCGGACTGACCTTTTATTGTCGGGCCAGATATAGCTGACCGCCGTGTCCCATCCGAGCACATCAAAAGCATGCTCAAGGCTGCCGCGGACAGCCTCAGTCGCGATGCCCCTGCCTTCGTGGGCAGCAGACAGCATCATCCAGCCAATCTCTTTCTCGGGCCAGTGCGGCGGATGCCACGGGCCGACAAGACCGATGATCATGTCATCATCGCGCAAGGTGACAGCCCAAAGCCCCGCGCCATAGATCTGCCAGTGCCCCAGTTCCGCGGCAAAGGCCTTCCACGTCGCGCCCAGATCGCCACTACTGCCAAAATAGCGCGCGCGGTCCGACATCATGAAGTCACGATAAATCGGCCAGTCATCCGGTGTCGGTTGGCGCAAGATCAGGCGTTCGGTCTGCAATACGCTCATGCTGCGACCCCCGGATGCCGATAGATCGTCACGCTCGGCGCGTCATCATCGGTCTTTTCACCGTCGGGCACGCAGCCAAGTTTTTCGGCTAGCCGAATTGACCGCGTATTTTCCGGGGCGATCAGCGACATGAGCGGGCCGAGGCTAAGCGTCCGATAGGCATAGTCACGCACCGCCAAAACCCCTTCGCGCGCCAACCCCTGACCTTCAAAATCGGCATAGACGGCCCAGGCCAGTTCCGGCTCTTGCAGATCGATCGGATGGCGCAACTGTACACGGCCAACCGGGGCACCTGTCGCCGTCTCGGTCATGAAAAACGCACCATAACCACGCGCGATCCACTGACCCAGGCCCTGCATGCAGCTATCCCATGCATCCCGCGGATCATCGGTGGGACCACCCATATAGACCGATCGATCAGTTTCGCAAAACGCACGAAACGCCTCGTACTGCGCCATGGTGAACGGGCCGAGGGTCAAACGGTCGGTGGTCAGGAGCGGGATCATCCAATCGCCTCCGCCGCTTGCTTCACCGCGCGGGGGTCGTCATGCGACAGATGCCGGAAAAAGATGACGTTTTCCCCGTCCACCACATCGCGCCGGTCTTCCATCGCACCCAAGCGAGACGCCAGACGCATCGATCGCAGGTTATCCGGCGAAATGAGAGATATCAGTCGCTCCAACCCCAGCGATCGCCCAGCCCATTCGCGCACCGCGCAAGCCGCCTCGAACGCATAGGATTTGCCCTCGAACCCGTTGAACATATGCCAGGCCAGTTCCGGCTGGGGCCATTCGATGTGGTTGATGATGCCAACACGACCCGCCGCGACACCTGTCGCTTTTTCGGTGACGGTAAAAAAGCCGTAACCATGCCACTGCCAATGTCCGATACCCGCCAGAAACCCGCGCCACGCATCGCGCTCAGTGCCCTTGCCGCCCACGACCTCCATCCGCTCGGAACGTGTCATCCACGCGGTAAAGGCCGCGAGGTCGCGTTTCTCTGGGCCGCGCAGCACAAGGCGCGCTGTGGTCAGGGTGGGGGCCGGCGTCATGGCTTACTTCTTCTTCCCAAACACCGACAGGCCAGGCGGCAACTGCATCCCGCCACCGCCAAGGCCGGGCAGACCGCCCGGCATCTTGCCTTGCAGCGCCTTCGCCGCTTCTTCCATCGCCTTTGGGTCGTTCATGTCGGGCATGCCGCCGCCCTTGCCGAACATGCCTTTCATCGCCTGTTTCAGCATGCCGCCTTTGCCCATCTTCTTCATCATGGCGGCCATCTGTTTGTGCTGTTTCACAAGGCGGTTGAGTTCGGAGACTTCGAGACCGGCACCCTTGGCGATACGCTTTTTACGGGAAGCAGCCAGCAAATCTGGGTTTGCGCGCTCTTTCTTGGTCATCGAATTGATCAGCGCGATCTGGCGTTTCAGGATCCCGTCGTCAAAGCCCGCCTGATCCATTTGTTTGGCCATCTTCTGGGCACCGGGCATCATGCCCATCATCCCTTCCATGCCGCCCATCTTCATCATTTGCTCAAGCTGCATTTTCAGGTCGTTCATGTTGAACCGGCCCTTCTGGAACCGGCGCATCATCTTTTCGGCCTGCTCGGCCTCGATGGTTTCCTGCGCCTTCTCGACAAGAGCCACGATGTCGCCCATGCCCAGAATACGGCCGGCGATCCGTTCCGGCTCGAACGTCTCAATCGCGTCCATCTTTTCGCCAAGGCCGATAAAGCGAATGGGCTTGCCGGTGATCGCCCGCATGGACAGGGCCGCACCGCCACGCCCGTCACCGTCCATCCTGGTCAGGACAACGCCGGTCACACCGATCTTGTCATCGAATTCCTGCGCGACATTCACCGCGTCCTGACCGGTCAGACCATCGACAACCAGCAGCGTCTCGCGCGGGTTGGCCACATCACGCACTTCGGCGGCCTGCGCAATCAACTCCTGATCGATATGTAAGCGCCCGGCCGTATCCAACATGTAGACATCATAGCCGCCCAAAGAGGCCTGCGTCTTCGCCCGTTTAGCAATCTGCACAGGTGTCTCACCCGGCACGATCGGCAGTGTGTCCACACCGATCTGACCACCGAGGATCGCCAACTGCTTCATCGCAGCGGGACGGTTGGTGTCAAGCGACGCCATCAGCACGCGCTTGCCGTCACGATCCTTCAGGCGCTTGGCCAGTTTCGCCGTCGTCGTCGTCTTACCCGACCCCTGCAGACCCACCATCAGGATCGGCGCAGGCGGATTGTCGATTTTTAGCGCACCCGGATCATCATCGCCCGTCAGCACATGCTTCAGCTCGTCATGGACGATCTTGACGACCTGCTGGCCCGGTGTGATCGACTTTGTCACCGCCTGACCGGTGGCCTTTTCCTGCACCGCTTTCACAAAATCCCGCGCCACGGGCAGCGATACATCGGCTTCCAGCAGTGCGACCCGCACCTCGCGCAGTGCAGTTTTGACGTCGTCTTCAGACAGGGCACCTTGCTTGGTGAGCCGGTCAAAAACACCGGACAGGCGTTCGGAGAGATTTTCAAACATCGGCCAAGGCCCTCACGTCGTTTCGGTCACCTTGCCAATATAAGAAGGCAAAGCAAAAAGCAGTAGCGCCCCCGTGGGCGCGACGCGCTGACGAGGGGCGATCCCTAAATTCAGGGACCGGAAAGCTGACGCAATCCGGATTTCGAGATGCATTTACGCCTGCGGTCAGGACGAGTCAACATCCATGGCTAGCCAGATGTTTATGGCTTCCATGGCGCGGTGCGCGCTGCGCCCGCCGGAGTAGACCGGTGTAACCGGATGCCGTCCAACATCCATTCCGCCGCTCAGCACCAGCGCGACACGATGCGTCTTGCCACCTTTGCTGCCGTAATGGGCCTGTACCATAGCGCGCTCCAGATTTTGCAATTCATGACGCACGCGCTTGCGGCCTAAAAATGTCGAATGGTGCATCTCGACCAGATTGCGGGTACGGTCGAGGATCACCTCGTCCCGGCGGATAAAGGCGATCAAAAAGATACCTAGGAAAGCCGGGATGCCCAGAAGACCCCAAAACGCCCCTTCGCGATCCCCTTCGAAAAACGACTGCATACCAAAGCCGATCACGGCCAAAAGAAAGATAGACAGCAGCGCTGCCATGAACCACGGCACTGACCGCAGGATCAGCTGCTCCGGGGTATTGCGGATGATCTTCATGGCGGTGCAGCTAGGCGGAAAGGGTTAACGGATCAACCTTTGGAACTGGTCCCGATAAATCCACACGACGCTACTGGTGCCAGCAATCAACACAAACATATGCCAGTAAGGCGGCCCGACCCAAATCAGCAGCGCCGAAAGCCCGATGCAGATTGTGGTCAGTAACAACATCCCGGCAAACCCTTCGGCCCCGCGCACCCAAAGCAATATGGCACCCAGCACCTCGACCGACCCAGTGATGTATCGCGGAAACTGGCCAAAGCCGATAGCCTCATAAATACCGATATCCACATGGTATCCGATCAGCTTGCGGATGCCGAAATAAAGAAATGCTACCGTCAGCGCGGTTTTTAGCAAGGTGATGGCGTTGATCATTCGTCAAATTTAGACCGTTTCCCGCGAAGTCACCCCCCGAAGGAACCGCCCGATTTCGGCCACCGATGCATCCGCCTCGGGCGACCGCCCGACGTTCAGGTGCCACACATGGATCAGGCCCTTGCTCATCTGCAGATCGACCTGCACACCCTGTGCCTGCAATGCCGCCGCCATCGCGCGACTGTCGTCAGCCAACATCTCGGTCTCGTCAGCTTGGATCAGACAGGGTGGTGCACCGTCGAACTGTCCGAGCACCGGTGATACCTCCGGATTCATAGGATCGGCGCTGCCCATATAGGCCGTGCAACCGCGGCGGGCCCAACTTGTCGGCACCAGATGATCCGTGCGGCGATTGGTGGTCAACGACTTCGCTCTCATCCGCAAATCGACAACGGGCGACATTGCTGCAACCGCGGCAGGGCGGGGCAGGTCGCGGGTGCAGATGCGGTGCAGCAGCGCGAAAACCAGATTGCCGCCGGCACTGTCACCCACTAGCGAAATCGGTCCAGCCGCCGGGTCGGTGCACAGCGCGAGATATGCTGTCGTCGCCTGATCAAGCGCCGCTGGAAACGGATATTCCGGCGCGCGATCATAGTGCAGAAAGTAGGCGCGTTGACGCGCTGCCTGCCCAAGCCGCGCGACCAAATGTCGATACATCCGCAGGTCACCGATCATAAAGGCGCCGCCATGCAGATAGAGCATCGTGCCATCGGCCGGTTCTGGCCCCACATGGCATATTGTGGCGCGGACAGTATGACCTTGATGCGTCAGATCCTGATTGGTCAATCTCATGCCCTGGGGTGTCTTGAACGTGATGACCGCGTTCAGATATGCGATCCACCTTGCCAGCGGCTGATGTGTAACCGCCGCCAGTGTCGGTTTCTGGACCATGCTTGCATAGATGTTCCAAAATTTTTGCTGCACCGAAATCATAGGCGCACATTCGCACGCAGCGCGATGCGGTCAAGGGGCGTCTGGTCATCTTGGAAACGGGTGATAATTTGGCGCTCTGCCATGCCAAAAGGAGACAGGTCCGATGTCCCCACGCGACCCTGATGAAAATGGTTGGGCGCATTCGGCCCCAGCATGGATCTCCCGCAGTGCCGAAGGAGCAGACTTCGCGCGCCGCCATGTGCTCGACCGACCGATGATGGCACGGGTCCGGCAGGCCGCACCCCGCAACGCGCTTGATATCGGCTGTGGCGAAGGGCGGTTCTGCCGTATGATGGCCGACATCGGAATCGCGACAACCGGCCTGGATCCCGTCGCGGCGATGATCGATGCGGCAAAGACCGCGCAACCGGACGGTACGTTCGTCGAAGGCTTTGCCGAGGCGTTGCCCTTCGAAGACGCTTCGTTCGATCTGGTCGTCAGCTACCTGTCGTTGATCGACATCGATGACGCAAATAGCGCGATCGCGGAGATGGCGCGGGTGCTGCGCCCCGCCGGTCGGATACTTGTGGCGAACCTGTCCAGTTTTGCCACCTCCAGCGCCATCGCCGGGCGCAAAACCTGCAAGGATACAGGTGAAGAAATACGTCCGCTTGGCAGGTATTTGCAGCATGGCAAGATCTGGTTCGAATGGGATGGCCTGCGCGTTCGGAACTGGCACCGTCCACTCTCGACATATCTGGGTGCATTTCTGGAACATGGCCTGACACTCACCTGTTTCGACGAACCACAGCCGCATGATTGTACCCAAACCGAATACGCCAAATATCAGGCGATGCCGTATTTGATGATGATGGAATGGCAAAACATCACATCTGGGTGAAAGGGACTGCGCTGTGCCGTTAGCTGCGCAGAGACGTTCGGGATTTCGGCGACTAGTCGCCATTTATGGGCGCGGCCGCCGAAAATGTACTGGCTTACATTCTTGCTGATTTAAACATCCCCAGACCGAACAGTGAGGTTCGGTCGTTGACACCACATATGCATGCGACTTGGGGCGCAGTCAGTGCGGAAACACCTGAAAAGGAAAACTGCAATGATACCACAATTCAACGATATCCTTGGCACCGCAGACGACGACCGGATCGAAGGAACCGAAGGCGATGACCTTATCCGGGGTCTTGAAGGCAACGACAATATTCAAGGCGGCGCCGGCAATGACGTGGTCATAGGTGGCCCAGGAAGCGACCGCATACTTGGCGATACCACCGCGCTTTTGACCGAAGGTGGCGATGACATCATCCTCGATCCCGATGGCGAGGACGTGATAACCGGTGGCGGTGGCAACGATATCCTGATCGGCGGGCGGATTATGAACGGTGACGGTGGGGATGACCTGCTGATCTCGACCGGGGCTGCTGCAGCGGTCACCTTTATCGGCAGTGCAGGTGCCGATGTCTATTTCGGCTCGGACGATACGGCCGAGACATATTCCTACCTGCAATTTGCTCGCGAAAGTGATCCGGAAAACCCCGACGTCATCTACAATTTCCAAAGCGGTCAGGATGTGTTCGACTTTGGCGGCGAACAAGCCGAGGTTCGCTTTATCGGTGATGGTGAATTCTCGGACGCTGATGATGCCGTGACCGAAGCACGGTTTGAAAATGGGCTGCTGGAACTGGATATCGACAATGATCAGGTCGCAGACCTTGCCTTTGAACTCATCGGGGTGGACACGTTCAAGGTCGACGATCTCGAAGGTTTCATTATCGACGGGACCGCCGAAGAACCGGAACCCGAGCCAGAAGTCGTCCAGGTCTTCGGCAATATCGGCACCGACACCTTTGTTGGCTCGAATGATGTGCGGGAAATCTACCGCTACAACTTCTTTGCCGATGACAGCCCCGCCGATGCACCCGATGTGATCCAGAACTTCCAGCCCGGCCAAGACAGCATCTTCTTTGGAGAGCTGGGCACGCGCGTCGACTATCTGGGGGACGCCGCCTTTTCCGGTGATGCTGATCCGCTTTTGGGCATCGAGGCGCGGTTCGAAGATGGACGTTTGGAAATAGATGAGGATTCCGACGCCGTGCCCGACAAGGTAATCATTCTGGAAGGCGTCGAAACGCTGACAGAAGCAGATTTCTTTATATAAATGAAAGGCAAAGGGCGGATGCATGCGATCGGCATCCGCCTGCCTTCAAGGGTCTAAGCCGCCGCGGCGACCACATCCTTGGCCACATGCACTGTGATATCGTCGATACCGATAAAGCGCAGCACTTGCTGCAGGTGTGGCGTGGCAAAATCCATATCGCTACCAATCGGTACGCCACCAGAAGACGCGGCGACGATCGCGCGTTTCCCTTCCAAAAGGCCGACGGGGCCGTTTTCCGTATAGGCGAAGGTGACTTTCGGGCGGGCAATCAGATCGATCCAGGCCTTCAAAGCGGCAGGCATGCCAAAATTGTACATCGGCATTCCGATAACGATCGTGTCGGCGGCTGCGATTTCGGCGATCAGTCTGTCCGAAAGGGCGAGGGAGGCCCGTTCGTTTTCGGAGCGTTCCTGCGCCGGTACCAGCCGGGCATTGATCCAGGTCTGATCGACCTGTGGCAGGGGCGTTTCGGCCAGATCGCGGATCGTCATGTCTGCGGGAGCCATGTCAGCGATCAGCTTGGCCGTCGCCGCACGAGAAACCGAGCCGTCCACCGTACCAGACGCATCCACAAGAAGAATTTTCCGGATCATGTGCTACACCTTTTGTGCGTTGCATTTCTCGTTCAAGAATTACGCCTTGCATCAACAAACAAAATGCCTGAATTCTAACATCGAATGTTTGCCAGCGCACAGGTCACGCCATGGATAACTGGGACGAAATCCGCACCGCCTATCAAGTGGCGCGCAACGGCACCGTCAGCGGAGCGGCGGACAGACTCGGCGTCCATCATGCGACGGTGATCCGCCACATCGATGCGTTGGAACAGCGGCTTGGGGTCAAACTTTTCCAGCGTCACGCGCGCGGCTACACCGCGACCGAGGCCGGGCAGGACTTGCTGCAGGTGGCACAAGCGACCGATGACCAATTCACGCAACTGGCCGGCCGGATCAAGGGGCAGGGCGATGGCGTCACCGGCGATTTGGTGGTGACGTCGCTTGGTATGGTGTCGCGCATGCTGACCCCGATCCTCGTCGCATTTCAGGCCGCCTATCCCGAAGTACGCATTCGCTATCGCACGGGTGATCGCCTCTTTCGGCTCGAATATGGCGAGGCGCATGTGGCGATCCGGGCGGGGTCCATGCCGGAAGAGCCGGACAACGTTGTTCAACCTTTCCTGTCGCAGCAAATGGCGTTGGCCGCATCGGATAGCTATATCGGGCGGCATGGCAGTCCGCAGGATATCGACGACCTGAAAAATCACTACTTCGTCGTCCACGACAATGACCAAAGCCGCGCACCTTTTGTGCGCTGGTTGCGGGGGATGGTAGCCGATGATCGTTTCACCTATCGGGCCACCGACAACCGCAATATGCAGGATGCCATTCTGGCGGGTGCCGGCATCGGCTTTGTGCCGACGCAGGCGCTGCTGCAGCACCCCGAACTGAAAGAGGTCATACCGCGGCAAGACGAATGGGCCGCGCCGCTTTGGCTGGTCACCCATGTTGATCTGCACCGGACGGCCAAGGTGCAGGCTTTCTTGCGGTTTCTAAAGGATCGAATCAAAGACATGGATTGCTGATGAAACCGGCGCATGCCGGGCATCTGGCAATGCTCGCTTTCTCGCTGCTGGTTGCCGGATCGTTTGCGCTGGGCGTATTGGCGGCCAACGACATATCGCCGACCGCACTGAACGCCGCCCGATTCTGGATAGCGACCGCGATCATCGGGGGTGTTGCATGGGTCAGCACAGGTTTGCCGGCGTCGGCGGCCATAGCACCTTGGCGATACGTCCTGCTGGCCGCATTCTTTGCGACATACTTCGTCCTGATGTTCGAAGGGCTCAAAACCGCCCCAGCGGTCAGCGCCGCGGCCGTCTTTACACTGACACCCATTCTGGCTGCGGGTTTCGGATACCTTCTGCTGCGGCAGGTCCTGACAGCGCGAATGGCTTTGGCCCTGGCCGTGGGCGCTCTGGGTGCACTCTGGGTGATATTTCAGGCGGATCTGAGCGCGGCGCTGAAATTCGAGATCGGACGCGGAGAGATCATCTACTTCTGGGGATGTGTTGCGCATGCGATCTATACGCCGCTTGTCCGCAAACTGAACAGGGGCGAGACTGCCATCGTCTTCACGTTCGGAACACTCTTGGCGGGATCGGTCATGCTGACCGCGTGGGGGTGGCGGGACTTGGTGGCGACAGATTGGATGGCGCTGCCGGGTATGGTCTGGGTGACGATCCTTTACACAGCCATCTTTGCCAGTGCCGCGACGTTTACACTGCTCCAATTCGCGACCTTGCGATTGCCGTCATCCAAGGTCATGGCCTACACGTATTTGACCCCGTCATGGGTTATCTTATGGAACATCGCGCTTGGCGGAGCGGTTCCGTCGCCACTCGTGCTGGCGGGTGTCGGGCTCACGATCGTGGCACTGATACTGCTTTTGAGAGAGTGACATGGACCGGTCGCGGTTTGATGCCGCTCCGTCGATAGTATTTCGGGCACTGTCTGAGACAATCTACGGGAACGAAAAGGATGGAGGAGTTCCGCCTGTCCTCGTCGCGAAGATCGTCCCAAACTTCAGTGCTCTCAAAGAGCTTGAAATTCCGAAAAACTAGCAAGGCCGTTAGTTTTATGGTGCCCGGGGGCGGAATCGAACCACCGACACGAGGATTTTCAAACCGAAGCTTACTAACGGCATTCAACAGCTTAAGGCCGGAAAATCTGTCAAACCCACCACGGTCCATCAAACACTTAGCGGCGAATTGTCAAACCTTGGCCCCGAGGCCATCCGATGAGCTGGCGGGTTGCGAATGCGTGTGCGGAGCGGAAGTTCGGGAGCGCGACGCGCAAGCAGATCATCATGTTTCTGGCCGACAAGGCGTCAGATGATGGATCAGGCATTTGGTGTTCCAAGGGGACGATCCAGCGGCATACCGAGCTGGGGGAGACGACCGTCAAACGCACGATCCGCGACTTCCTGAAAAAAGGTATCCTGATCGAGACCGGCGCGCGGGGGTGCAAGAACGGCTTCACCGTCGTTTACCGGATCGATCTGGCCCGGATCGAGGCGCTGGAATTGACCGCAGAACCCGAGATTGAGACGGGGGCCACAGTGGACCCCGTCCAGACTGGACCCGGAACGGGGGCCACAGTGGCCGGGGTACCGGGGCCACCACGGCCCCCAAACCATCCTAAAACCATCCATAAACCACCTACGCGCGAGCGCGTGGCCGCGGAGGATGAAGAGGCTGTGAAGGTGTTGGCCTGCTATCCGCCTGACCGTCTGCGCGGGAAGGCTGAGTGTCTCGAGCGGATCAGGAACATCCTGAACGCCGGAACGGAGGTCAAGGACCTGTTGCAGGCCGTGAAGGCCTACGCGACCGAGAGCGCGGGCTTCACCCGGTCGAAAGTCTGTTTCTCGGACAACTGGTTCAAGTCCGGGCGCTGGCGGGCCTATGTGGAGGACATCGCCCAAGGCCGAGAAGAGACGAAGGCCAAGGAAGCCGAGATTCTCACAGGATTGGCGAATTGGGTCACGGATCGCCATCCGCTTTGCCGCCACATCACTCCCGGCCAGGCCGAAGCGCTCTTGGCCTTAGAGCTCGTGACGCAGGCGCAAATCCAGGCGGCAGGCCTCAGATCATGACCGCTACCGATCCCACCGAAGCGCAAACAGCAAGGCGACCCATGTCATACGCTGACGCTGCTGACATGGGACCTTGCGAGGGGCGGCAAGCCTCCCCTTCGAACCCCACCGGCGCGGGCAAAGCCCCCGCCAAAGAGCCGCTGACCGAGACCTTCGTCTTCCGCTGCACCGCGTCCGAGAAGGCCCAACTGCGCGCCAAGGCCGATGCCGCTGGCCTGCCCGCCTCGACCCTTTTGCGCGAGGCGCTTGGCCTGACTGAGGCCCGCCGTCGCAAGCCCATGCCGCGCGTTGATCCGGCGCTTGTGCTGGCTGTCGGACGCATCGGCGGCAACCTCAACCAGATCGCCCGCTGGCTGAATCACGCCATGAAGGCCGGGCGCACCGACCTCGACACGCTGACCGTCGCGCGCCGCCTTGTGGTGATCGAACGCCAGCTCGCCGCGCTCCTCGATGAGGCGCGGCGATGCTGATCAAGTTCTTCGCCAACGGAAAAGGCGCGGGCGCGGGACCGGTCGGGTACCTCGTAGCCGAGCGCGTGCTGGCTTATGACGGCAATCGCGATCTGATCCGCGATGCCGACGGCCGGCCGATCACCGTCACCCGCGATCCGCTGCCCGAAGTCCTACGCGGCAATCCCGAGCGCACCGAAGCCCTGATCGACGCCAGCCGCCACCAGTGGACCTACCGCGCAGGCGTGATCAGCTTTGCGGACAGCGATGATCCGAACGAGGACCAGCAGGCTGAGGTCATGGATGGGTTCGAGCGGCTGGCCTTCGCGGGGCTGGACCCTGAGCAATATGAGGTGCTCTGGGTCCGCCATCGCCACGAAGGCCGGGTCGAGCTTCATTTCTGCACACCGCGCCTAGAGCTGACGACGGGCAAGAGCCTCAACATCGCGCCGCCGGGATACCAGGACGACTATGACAGCTTGCGAGACCTGATGAACCAGCGCCACGGCTGGGCTGACCCGATGGATGTGGAGCGCGCGCAGGAGGTCCGCGATACCGTCGAGGCCCCGACCCACGCCCAGGGCCGCGACGAGCTGCACGCCTGGATTCAGGACCAGATCGACATGGGTCTGATTACTGACCGCTCGACCATGATCGACGCCCTCACCGACGCGGGCTTCGACCTGCCGCGCACCGGCAAGGCCTACATCACCGCCCGCGACCCCGAGACCGGCGAACGTTGGCGGCTGAAAGGAGAGATTTTCCATGAAGACTGGCAAGCCGACCCGGTTGAGCGAGAAGCTGAACGCGGAACTCGACGAGATCAGGCAGGAACACGTCGCCTCGATCTCATCCCAGCTGAAAAGCTTCAGGATCGATTTGAAGAACATTGTGGGCGCCGCGCAGCATACCATCGCGAGCGATACGCACCACTTCCAGACCGAGACGGCGAGCATGTTCGAGACGGGGCTGAGCTCGATCCGCCGCTGGCTGACGATCTCGCCCTGGCTGATCGCGGGGATGGTGCTAACGGGGATCGCCTCGATGATGGCCGCGAGCTTTTTCTGGACAGTGCATCTGACCCGCTCGGAACTGACGGAACTGGGCCTGACACGGATCGAGCGGCCCGAGGGGACGTGGTTGATCCTGGACCCGTCGAAGACACGGCTGCGCACCTGCACGATGGGCGAGAGACACGTCACCTGCATTCGGATCGAGGAGGACTAGATGACCCAACTGACAGCCTTGGAACGCGACTTGCTCGCCTGTGTCGAGCGGTCGGTGACGGCCTCAGAGGCCTCCGCGAAGGATTTGACCGCCTTGGAGACACGCTCGACCGGGAGGATCGAGAAGGAGCTGGCTGGCTTGAAAGACTGCGTGACCTTGCTCATTCGTTCACAAGCCGCATCCATGCAGGCCTTGAGCGGATTGCTGAACGACGAGGCGAGCTACAAGACGCTGGACGAGACCTTGCAGCAGAGCTTGACCTTAGCGAAAGCCGCCGCCAAGAGATTGAGGGACAGCTAGACAGCCAGGAAGCGCATGCAGAGCGGGGATTGAGGCATTGAGTGCGGTACGCCCTCTCACTTCGCGAGCTTGAACGCCCAGCAGCAGGATGACCTCTCACGGCGGCCTCGCCATCGGAGACGAGGGAGCCGGTTTCGCGAATTTTTAGTAGAGCCATTTTTGTTGAGAAATAGCCCAAACCAAGCGTTTTCGCCTAACTTGCAGGAAATCGCGAACCACAGAGCTTCAAGGACGTTGACTCGCCCTCGACCTGAAGTCCAAAAATGGGCGTACATTCCGCGATAAGGCGAGCAAAGAATTGAGTGATTTTGTAATTTCGAACATAAGAAGCGCTGTCAGCAAAATGGTGCATCGAGGCTCATGCGGCACTGAAGTTCTTGAATTACTTTGGGACGATGGTGACTTTACATACCACGAAGACGTTCTCTGGGATTTCAAAGCTGACTGCAATGTCATCGAAGAGAAGAAAAACACTGAGGACTATGTTCGTTCCCTCTGCGAGCTCGTGAAAGATATCGCTTCGTTTTATAATTCATCCGGAGGGTATCTAATCATAGGCTTTGAGGAAAAGAAGCGAGAGCTGATCGGTTTTGATAAGCATCTATTGCTTGATGATTTAAAGAGCAGAGTCGAAGCCGATTTGGGCTTGTCAATTGATTTTGTCTATCGATTGGTTTCGTTTCAGAATGCACGATTGGGGCTTCTATTCATACCAAGACGACCAGACAACGACCAGCCAGCTCAGTTCGTCAAAAACTCTAAAGGGCGAAATTCGAGAGGCAACTACATATACGAGAAGAACGATGTGTTTGGTCGCTTTGACGATAGTTGCCGTAAGGCGCAAACTCCAGCGGATTACTCATTTCTGTTTTCACGCGACACGGGGATGGGTCAGAAGGATCAAAGCCTCCATAAATCAATTGTTTACGCAAATCTTCCCAGCAGAGACCCAACTCTTGTCGAGTTTTTTGGCCGTTCCTCAGAATTGCGTCAACTGTGGGAGTGGATGTTCGATAAGTACAATCCAACCCGGCTCGTCACAGGACTTGGAGGGATGGGGAAAACCACTCTGGTGCGGGAATTTTGCGAACAGATCGAACACTCGCCGCCAGTCTTCGTCAACAACATTCTTTGGTTTGGAGCCAAGAAGTATTCATTCCGAGCCGACTTGGGACGACCGATAGCCAACACAGGGGAGTTCTCTCCAGATTTTTCCACCCCAACTGAACTATACAAACTGATACTCGAGAATATAGCGTTCTCTGAGGAAGAGATTGAAGGACTTGAAAGCCGAGACGAATTTATTGACGCGCTCTCCTCGGGCCTCGCCGTCATCTCGGCTTTCATCGTCGTTGACGACCTAGACACTCTCAGTCCGGACGACCAAGCAGAAATATTTCAGACTCTAAATACTGCGATTGGCTTGGCCAATCGGGTTGGTGTTGGCAGTTCCCGTGCAATTTTTACGTCACGTATCAATCTAGGGGCAGCGCCAGCACAGCTCTTACAAGTGCAAGGAATTGCACGGCCCGATTTCCTAAAGTTGACAAGACGCTATGCCAACGCGCTCGACATCAAACAGTTGAAATTGAGCTCAGACTCGAAGGTTTTTAGGAGACTATTCGACTATTCAGGAGGTTCCCCCCTATTCCTTAAGTCAATCCTCCAGCTAGTTGCCCTTGGGGAACCTCTGGACAAGGCGCTCAATGACTGGCGTGACAACGAGGGAGAAGACGTTCGCAACTTTGCATTTCGGCGAGAGTTGGAGCAACTTTCGGATAGGCAACGTCGTCTGCTGTATGCTCTTTGCGTTTCGAAGGGTGCATCCCGCGTCGAACTCGAGGAAGTACTCCAGCAAGATCATAAGACGCTCAACGATGATCTAACTTCACTCAGAAGACACCATCTCGCGGAGTTGCCTGACAGTGAAGATGTAGGTGGCTTTAGATACGCGGTCTCGAGATCGATCTCTCTGCTTCAAGAGACGATTAAGTCAATGATCACAGACCCTAAGGCAATTGAACGTAGAATAATTGATATTCACAAAGCCTATTCAGGAAACGAAAGAGACGTTGCGCATGTAATTAGGCGCACCGTGGCACTTTGGCAGCAGGATCGTGCAGATGACGCGCTTGGATTGGTTGAGTACTCTGTTGCAAACAGACCAAATGCCAACCCTAGCCTCTTGTGCTTGCTGGGACGCTGCTATCTGAAAGTTCGCCCACAAAAACTAGACGAAGCCGAGAACGCACTAGAGAGAGCTTTTGGCGCGGGTTGTCGACGAAATGAACTATTCGACGATTGGTGCGAGGTCTTGACCGAAAAGGAAGACTGGAATGGCTTGCTGGCAGTCTGCGAGAAAGCCAGAAGGTCCATCAATTCTGGCCGGTTCACCTACCGGCAAGCCGTCGCAAGCAATCGGCTAGCGGGTATCATACACGGAACGGGCAATCTGGCGTCGGCTACCACCCTATATTTGAAGGCGGGTCGGCTAGCTGACCAAGCATATCATTTCGGAGACGCTGCAATACCCACTGAAGACATCAAATCGTTGCGTAAAGAAAGCTTTGAGTCTTCACTATCTCTTGCGGCGCGGGACCTGTCGGCCACACAAGAAGGGATCGAAATTTTCCAAATCGCAGCGGAGGCTTTTGAATGCTATGTTCGCTCACGTTTTGTGATTTCAGTAATGACAAATTCGGTTTCTGCGTGGGCTGAACATGTGGCAAAGCGTCGAGAGGTTTATGATGAAAACACTCATACCAAGTTCGACGAAGCAATCGGCCTTCTCCACAACTACCTTCAGGAAATGAAATCCAAACAATGGGTTGATACCGAGGCTATAACTTCAGTTGTCCAGTCTTTGGAAGTGCTCTCAGAAGCCCGTGACCGATTCGGCGACAAGAATGAAAGGATCGTGTAGCTCGCGGCTCTTTAAGTTACTCAGAGTACAAAAAACTTCTGGCATCCTCCCGCACCTCTAGCGTCGCTCCGTCAATCGCGCCAACGGCAAGGCCCGCATTTACCCGACGCGCCGGTTTCCCCGCACTCAGCCACTTACCCGCTTTGTCCACTACGAAGCGCCCTTTGCGCGCTCCAGTACCCTTGCCTGCCGCCGCGTCCATGATGACGACAGCAACCTCTTCCATCCGGAACAGCCCGCCTTGGCTGGCCGGGGGCATCTTACGCTTTTGCAGCGACTGGCGCGTCACCTCCAACCGCTTGGCAACATCCGCCAAGCTAACGAGGTCAGGCCGCACTTCTCGCAAAACCGAGCCCTCCGGCAATTGCTTTTGGATCGCACGCGCAGCATCGAGGATCGCATCCTCCGCGCGATCACTCGCTGCTTCCAGTGCAACGCCAAGCATGCCAGGCACGCCAGTGCCGACGATGGCATCCTCGAAGCCAGCCTCGAAGACCGCGTCCATCAGATCGAATACTTCATGCTCACCCTCTGGAAGGGCGAAGATCAGTTCGAACTCAATTTCTGCCATATTATTCATCCTCTTGCGCGTCTTCATTCGTGTTGTCGAGTTTCGTGCAACCGAGCGCCCGACTTCTCAATTGCCGCGCAAAGCGGCCCGGATTCTGGGGCGTCGACCAGACACCCATCTGACAAAACTCACCGCACCGACAGTCAGGATCGTTATTCGGGCACCGGATCAGGCCCCAAGCATGACCACGCCCAGAACGCAAAGTGACTGTCCAACCTAAGTCTTCCAACTCGCGCAGGACCGCCTCGATCTCCTTGGACTTGTGCGGCTTTCTACGCATAAATAGGCTTCTTTCATTAAGTTGTCAATTGACAACCTTGTTGCTTTCTCGGTGCGTTTGTTCTAAATGCCACCGAACCATTCAGGATTGATGCTGACCCGCTCAATCATCTCGGTTGTGACACCGAGCCGGTTCTCCTTCAACAACTCACAGAGCCGGTCGCCATCGATGAGATCAATCGCAATCGCGCCGTCGCGTGTGGCTTCGTCCGAAGCTTGGCTGGTAAAGTGCCCAGTGGTGATAAACAGCCCTTTATCTGCACGGCCCTGCAAGGCCCCTCGGAAGTCACGGATTTCCTTGGAGCCAACGCTACCCTTCCAACGCTTGCACTGAAAGTAGACCTGGAACGACACGAGATTGACCCGCAACACGCCAACGCCGTCGATCCCGCCATCGCCGGACTTCCCTCGCACCTCAACCTTTGTGAAGCCCGCTTCGCGTAGAAGGCGCTGCGCTAACCGTTCGAACCCGTCTGGAGTCATCTTGCCCAGCACGGATAGGAGAGCCGATTTCCAATCTTCCTCATCAGCCGGGCCATCTTCGGCCAAGACCTCGATCTCTTCACCCGTGCCAGCGTCAGCTTTTTTGGCGGCCATACGCTTCAGGCGCGCGCGCTCGCGTTCTTCCAGCGTCACCTGATCATAGATCGCTTGCGTCGCGCTTAGGTCGGAGATCGCGGAACCTGACTCTGTCAGCGCCCAGACCCCGCGCTTGGAGTTGTTCAGCGCGTCACCCCGTTTCAGATAGGTTCGCGCCCAGGCGAGGTAGTAATTCACCCGTGTCCGGTTTTCGTCGCGGGGCATGGTGAAAGCCTGTTCAGCCTCTGTCACACCTTCCAGCTCAATCACCTTCTCATCGAGCTCCTGGATCGTTGCGGACCCGCCGAGGTCTTTCAGAGCCTCGACGGTGACAAGCATCATTCCGGGCAGGTCTGGAAGGGTTTCAGCGTCGATTTCAAATCGCCTTGTCATGCTAACTTCTCAACTATCACTCTAAGAAAACCATCTCTGAAATCTGGAACATGTCCTTCGGCAAGATGCGGTGTAGACCTTCTGCGTAACGCGCCCGAACCCATTCGCCATTGTCTCGGTAGGTCCAAAAAACATTTCGATATTCCCTGTGTTGGACGCGTATCTTATCGATGTTGCGATCCGACTGAAGGCGACCGGTCTCCCCGTCATCTTTGATCTCAACGAGCGCGATAGCATTTGGAGTTGCGCGTCCAGCGACACCAACCACAAAGTCAGGGAAGAAATTCTTGCCGCTCGGCAAAACAATCCTGGTAGCCCAACGCTCGTTTTCGGGATTCCGCATCCACCAAAGCACCGTTCCTGTACCGTCGGCATCCAGCACTTCGGCAAAGTCCAACTCTTCTGTGTTTAGGCGCGCCGGAAAAACTCTATACGCGGATTTTTGTGCCTCCTTAAGACCGTCCGGGCCGAAGTAACTCGTAGGGATTGGCTCAGCGTCCGATAGCCTCACATTGCGACCCTGGGCCGTTTTCATAGCCTCTTTGAGCTTTTCAGGCTCGCCCATGACCGCAAGGTCCAGAGCGCGTCTCAGGTCGCGTTCCTCAGCCTCAATGCCTTCGTCGTCAACTATCCGCCGCAACTCGGAGATCATGGAACGCTTGAGCAACCGAGGGTCGATCGCGTCATTGAAGTTAAAGGCCATCTGAGCCTTCTCAGCGACCCGGACGTTTGAAAGCCGCAGGCGAATATCGACCTCTTCAGACATGTCTTCAACAAACAAGTCCCGCAGGCTCATCTTGGCTTTTGCGCGTTTCTTTTGAAGCAACGAAACGATGTTGGACGTGCTGCAAAAGACCTTCGCGATGTCTTCGACAAGCTTGTCCGCATTGCCCGGATCAGGGGGCAATTCGCGCCATAGCCCTTTCGGTAGATCGATATCTGTCCGTAAAGGATAGGGGCGCAAGTTGGGCTTCGACTGTCCGGTCGACGTTGATGGTCGCTTCGTCTCAGGCAAGTTTCCGAATAGCGGTGTCTGCGTCATCTCTTGCCAGGCTTCTCCAGCCAGGATTGCCCTGTCTTGTTCTTCTTCGGGCAGATCTTCGACCTCTGGCTTCACAAGCCCCTGTTCGATCAAGTTTGAAAGGCGAAGCTGGCGTTCTTCAGGGTCTGACGGAGTTTGCGGTGTGGCCGTTGCTGTGAGAGCAAAAGAATTGTTGACCAATGGCTTAGACGCACTTCCAAACTCGAAGACATCCAATCTGTCTGTCAGGAGCTCGATACTCTGTCTGACCGCTTTTACCTCTTCCACAGCGGCGTCCAAGCCTGCCTGCATCTCAGGATCAGTGAGGAACACATATCCCCGGTCCAACAAATCGTCTTCTCCGTGGAAAGGCCGAATGAGTGGGTGGACACGCATGATCCGCCCAACAATTTGCAGACCAAACTCTTTGCCGCGGTTCGGGCGAACCGAAACGAGTGTCCACGCACGCGGAGCATCAAATCCGGTTGCAACGGCAACTTTGAAGATCAAAACCTGCTTGTCTGGATCGTAAGCGAGGGTATGGAAATCCGGGTCGGGTTGACCCGAGGTGTGCGTCGCGATTGCGCTCTCGGGGACGCCGACTTCGACAAGCTTCTGGCGAACACGCTCAACCGGGTCTTCTCCGCCCTTGGCCTGATCTTCGACCTGTACCAACATCAAGGGTGTGAGCGCGATGCCCCGCTCTTCCAGGCGCGACTTCACCCTAAGATGCTGGGTCCATCCGGCAGTTAGCGTTGCTTGCTCATGGTCTACCAGGTCACGATCCGCATCGCTCATGCGGATCACGCCCATCATCAAGCCTTCTTTGTTCAGGCCGGACAACACAACATCATCTCGCGGGACGATGACACGGCTTGCCACTTCGATCCCGGCCTTATCCTCAAAGGCATCCAGCTTGTCGTCGTTCGGCGTTGCTGTCGCCAGGATCGTGAAGTCTGGCTTGAGGGTGTTGAGATAGAAATTGGCCGCCGCTTGTGCGGACGCTCCAAAGTTCAGGTGCGCTTCGTCAATCACCACCCCCACAAAGAAGCCGTCATCGCGGAGCGTTTCGATCATATCATCCAGCGATAGCGCACTCTCCTTTGTGCGCCGCACTTTGCGGGCATCCTTGTTGTTCGCGGCCACTGCGCCCCAGGTTTGGACAAACACGTCGCCATCCCGTGTGCCCACGGGTTCCCGGTCCTTGGAAATATCCCGTACCCGCAACGCGCCACATTGATCCACAATGGACTCGCGGGTTTGCGTCACCAGCCCCGCGTAGGGCGCAAACCAGAACCAAACCACAGGACGCGAAAGCCCGCCTCGCAGCCCTTCGAGTACCCGGCCCAGCACAAGCGTCTTGCCGGAACCGGTGGGGGCTTGCAGCAACGTTACGCCACTTTTCAGGGCAATCTGCTGGCGATCCTTGGTCCGGTCGTCGTGGTATTCCGCGACCTTCTTCACAACGCCGATCAGCGCTTCAACCGCGCGGTCCTGGTATTTGGCAAGGGCATAGCGACCGTCGCTCATTGCTGGAAACCTCGGACGAGCGTGTCGCGCACAGAACGGATTTCGACCTCTACGTCGCCAAGTTCCCGCGCCAATTGACCGGGTGCCCAGGCGTAAACAAAGACGTTTTGACGTGACCTCTCGCGCAGCCAGTCCAACAACACGGAATCGTATTTGTCGACCATGACAAGCGTGACACCCTCACTCTCATGCGCATTCCAAGCCGCTGCGTCTTCATAGATCGTCAATGGCAGGCCATGCAGTGTTTCCAGTGCGGCCCAGGCGTCTTTGGGCGCAAGATCATAGTCCAGATCTTCGAATGCAATTTCACGGGTGCGCAGATAGGCAAACGGGGCAGAAAGGCCGTCGTATTTGGGATCATCGCTGGCGTTCAACCGCCGGACCCGTTCCGCCGTCACATCTCGGCAAAGGTTCTTGTTCGGCTCGTCTTCCGTTGCTTCAGTCGAAGACACCATGATGAAGCGCCGATCCCCGCCGTCCTCGGCGTTCAGTTCCATCACGGCTTGCGCAGTAGTCGCCGACCCCGCGAAGAAATCCAGTACAATCCCGGTTTGACTTGTCGCCTGACGGACCATTTCGCGAACCAACGAGACCGGTTTGGGATAGTTGAACGCCTTAGAGCCGAAAATGTCTTGAATATCTGTCGTGCCTTCTTGCGTTGATCCTGACACAAGATGCGCGTTCGGGTCGACTTCTTCAGTCGCTGGAAGTGTATGCGTTTCTGCTAGCGGCGTGATCCACGAAGAAACAGGTTGCGTCGCGTTCTTTAGTTCTTTCTTGTACCGAACCCATTGCGGAATGCCGTATCCAATGCGCTTCCCAACCCAAAATTCCAGATGAGGCATCTCACGCCAAATTTTCTTTGTTTTCCTCGCCATAGGAACATCAGCAGCATCGATGGCAGCTCGAAGAGCATCAATATCGTCGAAGACTTCAACTCTCTGGTCCTCGGGAAATACGATACGCCTTTGCTTCACCCATTTTGAAATTTGGTCCTTGGCTGGCAGCTTACCTTTGGTCGCTTCGTCGGGTGGAAATACCGGCATAAGGTCCGGGTAATCAGTAGCGTCATACTTGGCTCCCTTCGGTAAGGGCGAAGGCCAAACCCTTTGCGGATTGGGAGGGTAGTAGGTGTCAGTCTGTGGATCGTACATGGCATAAAAACCGTTGATCCGCTCGTTCATGTCTTTCGGCTGACTAATGTCGCTGAGACGAAAGTGATCCTTCCGCTCTTTATCCCAGAAGATGTATTTCTCGAAGGTCTTTTCGTATCCACCGAAACGGAAGTCAGGACCCCCATAGATCAGCACATGCTCATGATTTTCTGAAATAAATGCGCCTTTAGAATCGTTTCCGCCTGTTCGCGTGCGCCAAGTGAAGGTAGCAATGCGTTTCCCAGGCATTGCCTCATCCATCATCAACTCTAGCAAGGCACGCTGCTCGTCATTGATTGAGACAAGAATTACTCCGTCTTCGGCCAAGAGATCACGAGCCAACGAAAACCTCTCGAAAAGAAACTCCAGCCACGTGGATTGGCGAAAGCGGTCCTCTTTATCCATGTATCGGTCGTTGTAAACCCAGTCTTTGTTACCAGTGTTGTACGGCGGATCGACATAGATGCACTTCACCCGCCCGGACAATGTCATCCGAAGCCAACGCAGCGCATCGAAGTTGTCGCCCTCGATGATCATATTCGCCCAGGGCGCAGGCTTGTCCGACAACTCGGGCACGATCTCACAGGCAATGAAGTTTTCATCAATGGCCTGATCCGCAGCGATCTCGTCGCGTTCCCAGACCAAACCAAGTTTCTTGGTCCGGTCACGCTTTTCCAGAAGCTCGATCAGTTGTGCCTTGCTCAAATCGTCATATTTGCCGGACATTTCCGTGCCTTCTTCCTTTTGTGGCGTTGCTCGCCGGTTAGTTTTCGTTCGCGAGCGCGTCCAAGCGGCGGCTCGTGAAATGCAGGGTTAGGACTGATCCAGTCAGGAGTGGGATCAGCAGGCCAGCAATAGCTACCGGAACAAGCATCACTGCCAGCAGTACGGAAAGGTCCGCGCCGCCGGGGTGGAACTGAAGAGCCACGAAACCGGCAAGGTAAACGACACACGCCAAGGCATAGAGCCAGTGCAGCGGTGCCAGAGGGTCAATTGCGTTACGGCGCGCACGTTCCAGTGCTGCCCGGCGAAGTTTCTTCCATTGGTCGCTTGGTTTTTGCATTTGCTTACTCCCTTACGAGTTCGATCCAAGTGTGAACGTCATCATCCGTTACTTCCCGCCCCTCGACATGCGACTGGTACCAACGCGCGACGATGGCCCCGCGCTTTTCACTTTTTATTTTGATGTCTTCTTCATTCAGATGCTGATCGAGTGAAGTCTCGATCCGCTTTAGCGCCTCGAAGTCATGCGCCGCTCGGACAGCCTTGGTTCCGAGCAGAATCCACGCTGCATCCACTTCGAACCGGTCCGCTATCGCCACGAGAGCCTCGACGGGCAAACCGCGCTGGCCCTTTTCGTAGCTGTGATAGGCGCGATGAGAGACGCCAATCGCCTCCGCCATGGCTGTTTGTGTCAGGCCAACTTCATTGCGCGCGATTGCGAGCCGCGCGCCCATAGAAGCGAAAGCTGACCTATTGTCCTGCGGCATGCAAGGTTCCCATTGACGCGATCGTCATAACGAGCGAAACTGCACAAAATGACGCTATTTCTATCCTATTACCATCTGAGCATGTCAAAAGGTGCGGAACAAGCGATTCCATTCATATCCAACAGTGGAGGCTGAAATTGACCCAGGAACGTCTTCTCTCTCCCAAACAGCTCAGCGAAATCGTTGGGCTTAGTCCTGCGCAAATTCGCGCACTCATGAACGCCGGGAAACTGGAGTTCGTGGAGATATCGTCCAAAACAAAGATGCTGACGATGAGCGGATGGGAGCGGTTTCAGAAGAACGCGACCAAGGTCAAAGGGGCCGAGCGTTCGGCAGCGAATTGATGGGGGTGTCAGGCCATGGCGACGACCAATCTGAATATCAGCGTGATCGACAAGCGCATGCTGAAGCAGTCCGAGGCCGCGAGTTATGCCGGGTTGCCTGTGAAGCACTTCAAGTCGGCCTGCCCGGTTCGGCCCGTTGAGTTGAAGCAAGGCACGCTTCTTTGGGATCGCCGTGATCTCGATCTCTGGATTGATGATGTGAAGTCCGGGGCCGTGACCGACACCCGCGACACCATTCTGGACCGCCTTTGATGACACAGGTGCGGGTCAAAGGGTTCAAGATTTTCAAGGACCGGCACGGCAAGCAGCGATGCTATCACCGCGAGACCGGCCACAAGGTTGACCTGACCAACGCTCCTATTGGTTCCGCCGACTTCTTTGCCGAATGCGAGACGATCCGCGCCATCGCTGAAGCTCAGCGGGCGAAAGCGCCAAAAGCTGGTACCCTTGGCGGGTTGATCCAGTCCTACTTTGAGACAGAGCACTATCAGAACCTGGCGGAGGCGACCCGGCGCGATTATCGCAAGTGCGCCGATTTCCTTGAGCCAATCCGAGACACGCCGATCCATGTGATCGACACACCGCTGATCGCAGGCATCCACGACAAGGCCGCGAAGAAGATTGGCTGGCGGCGGGCGAACATGGTCCGCACGCTTCTAAGCGAAGTCTTTCGCTACAACATTCCGAAGGGTCTTATCTCCGCCAACTTCGCCAAAGACGTCATTCCCAAGCGCCGCCCGCGCGACCGCGCTTATGCCAACCGTCCCTGGACTATCGAGGAGCGAGACATTGTCTTGGGCAAGGCCAAGCCACATGTGCGCGTGGCCCTAGCCCTGATGATGAACACCGGCCTCGATCCATCCGACGCTTTGCGACTGCGGAAAGATCAGGTCGATGGTGGCACCATTTGGGGCGTGCGAGGCAAGACCGGCGAAGAGGTCGCGATTCCGGTTAGTCCGACGCTTCAGGTTGCACTTGACCGTATGCCCGACCACGAAGCCGAGACCGTGCTTTCCAATTCGCGCGGTGAAGCCTGGACCTACAACGGCTTCTCAACCGTCTGGCACCGTTTCAAAACCGCCCTTGAGAATGAAGGCCTTATCGAAAAGGGCCTGACCCTCAAGGGCTTGCGGCACACGGTCGCCACGACTTTGCGCGAAGCGGGCCTCGACGAACGCCGCATCGCGGACCTGTTGGGACAGAAAACACCGTCCATGGCGCGGCACTATTCGCGGTCTGCGAACCTTGCCGACAAGAACCGCGAGACGATGGCGACATTGGAAGAAGAGAACCGAAGGCGGGCCGAAAGTGTCAAACCTTCGCAGAAAAGCGTCAAACCTGACCGGAACGAGGATCAGCCATGAGCAGAAAACGCAATTATATCAGCTTGTTAAGTGGTGCCCGGGGGCGGAATCGAACCACCGACACGAGGATTTTCAATCCACTGCTCTACCCCTGAGCTACCCGGGCACGGGCGCAGATGACCTGCTGGGTGGACGCTTCTTAGGCGAGGCGCGCGGGGGTGTCCAGTCCGTTTGCCACAAAAATACCGGTGCCTTTGGCCCGTGCCAAAACTGCGTCAGTGCGGCTTTTGTGACTGGCTTTCCTGCATCTCGCGTTCAATGTCGTCCACATCGTCGGGGCTATCGGATGGGATCGCATAGCCGCCGGTCAGCCACTTGCCCAAATCACGATCCGCGCAGCGTTTTGAGCAGAATGGGCGGTATTTTGTGTCCACTGGGCGATCACAGATTGGGCAGTTCATCAGATATCCTCCAATAACGCCAATGGCAGCGGCGCGCGTTCGCGTTTGCGCTGCAATTCGAACAGGCCCATGGTCGTCCACCCGACCAATGCCGTTTCAATCGGATCGGCCTTGAATGCGGCCCGCAGCGATTGTTCGACCTGCCGCCGATGCGCTTTGGATATGGAGACAAAGTCGATACTGATCTGCCCGCCCAGCCCGCGCAGCCGCAGCGCGCGCGGCAGGGCGCGGCATGCCGCGAGGTTTGCTTTCAAAGCTGCGGCAGGTGACGTGTCGTTTCCGGTGTTCACATCCACCGCTACCAAAGCGCGGGTGGGTTCGACGACCATGCTGCCGGGGTTCAGCGCGGTCTCGGAGCCGGTCAGCGCGGCGATCTGGTCAAGCACGCCATATGCCTCGAAACCGCCAGCCTCCGTCACCACCTCCGCCCTATCGGTCCATTCGCGCCAAGCGAGCGTGTGGGGGCCGTCACCTTCGGTCAGCGCTTCCGGGTCGGTGCCGTCTGCGTCGTCCAGGACGGCAGCGGCAAGGTCTTGCATGGCGATGACATCATCAGTGATATCATCCGCCGCAGCGGTCGCGCAGGACGAGCGCAGGATCAGGCCATGGGCCTGGTCATGAGCTTCGTGCGCGATCGTCAGCAGTTCGTCCCGTCGGTCATCGTCACTGATCTGGCGCGAGATGTTCATGCCCGGTTTGCCGGGTGTGACGATGGCATAGCGGCTTTTGAACAGGACGCGGTCGGTGACCGGGATCGCCTTTCCACCCTCGCCATATCCTGTGACCTGCACCAGCAATGCCTGCCCCGGACGCAACCCCTTGCCGTGCCGTAGAAAGGCGACATCGCCATGGGACAGCCGCAGCATCATGCCCCCCTGGCCCTTGATGGGGCGGTCGCAGATGCCGCGATAGATCGCTCCGGGGCGGGGCGCATCGACGTGATCGATCAACAGATCGTCCAGCTTACCATCGACCAGCAGCGCTGCCGCCTCCATGCCCTTCACTTGATCAAGAATGATAGTGCGGCCCTTCATGCGCGCCGGCCCAATACCGGATATCCGGCGGCGGTCAGCAAACCGACCGTTTCTGGCAGCGGCAGGCCCATGACCGCGTGGAAAGATCCGTTGATCCAGCTGATGAACGCGCTCGCTGGCCCCTGAATGGCATAGCCACCTGCCTTGCCCTGCCAATCGCCCGTGTCGATGTACCATGCGATATCGCTGCCCGAGAGGCGCTTGACCGCGACGCTGGTCTGCACGTCCTTTTGCCAGATCCGGTCGCCGCGTTTGATGGCGATGGCGGTGATGACTTTGTGACGCCGACCGGAAAGCGCCTGCAGAAAGGCGGTTGCCTCATTCGCGTCAGCGGGTTTGCCCATGATCCGGCGACCAAGGGCGACAGTGGTGTCTGCGCATAACGCGACCTCATCCGCTGCCGTGTGAACGGCAGCGACCTTTTCGCCGGCAATCCGGTTGACATAAACACGGGGCACTTCGCCCTTTGCCGGGTCTTCGTCGATATCCGGGGGCCTTACGTCATCGGGGGTGATCCCGACCTGCGCCAACAATTCCAGCCGCCGGGGCGAGCCCGAGCCAAGCACCAGCCGCAATGACGGGTCAGGCCGCAGGGTCGTCATACAGCCACGAGACCCTTATTTGAAACGGTAATTGATCCGCCCCTTGGTCAGGTCATAGGGCGTCATCTCCACCTGTACCTTGTCGCCAGCCAGAACGCGGATGCGGTTCTTGCGCATCTTGCCTGCCGTATGTGCGATGATTTCATGGCCATTTTCCAGCTCGACCCGAAATGTCGCATTCGGCAGGAGTTCCTTCACGACACCGGGGAATTCGAGCAGTTCTTCCTTGGCCATGTGATCTCCTGTTTTGTGCATCCGCTATTTGCGGACGGCGCTTAGATGCGCCTCTGATAGTGGTTTTTCAAGAGCAAACTCAAATCACGTTACGATCTGGCGCGGTTTGGACACGATTCAGGTGTCGACCCCCGGGCCCCAGCGGGTCTTCAGTCGCTCTATGATCTGGTCGCGGGCCTGCCGATAGAGGTCAAGCCGGGCCTCCCGGTTGTCGCCAAGCCCCGTTGGATCGAGGATCGGCCAGTATTCGACGTCAAGGTGGTAGAATTGCGTCAGATCCAGCGCGCGGCGTTGGCTGGCGGGTGACAATGCCAGGACCAGATCGAAGGACGACAAGTCATCCCCCCAATCTTCCATCTCATCGAATGAGCGTGACCGATGCCGCGACAGTTCTACGCCGATTTCTTCGCAGACGGCGATGGAAAATCCGTCGATCTCAAGCTCGTTCTTGACGCCGACGGATTGGATGTAACATTCGGTTCCGTAGAGCTTTTTCATGATCCCCTCGGCCATCGGCGAGCGGACCGAATTGTAGTCACAGCAAAACAGGACCGATTGCGGTAGCGGCTGATATTTGCCGTCCTCGGCCAAGTCAGCCCCCGAAATGCAGGACGCAGATCAGGGTGAAAAGGCGCCGGGCGGTGTCGATATCGACCTCGGCCTTCCCGTCCAGCCGTTCCTGCAGAACCCGTGCCCCTTCGTTGTGGATGCCACGGCGGGCCATGTCGATGGTTTCGATCTGGCTGGGCGGTAACGTTTTGACGGCATCGAAATAGCTTTCGCAGATCTGGAAATAGTCCTTCACGACCTGCCGGAACGGGCCGAGCGAGAGGTGGAATTCGCTGGCCGGATCATTATTTTCCTGTTTGATATCAAAGACCAGCCGTTTTTCGCGGATGGACAGGTTCAGCGCGTAAGGCCCGGGGGGCACATCGCGTTCCTCGCGGGACGGCAGGATGAAACGGTTATCTTCCAGCAGGTCGAAGATCGCCACTTTCCGTTCCTGCTCGATCTCGGGCGTGGGTGGCGGCAGGTTCGCATCGTCAAGCTCTATGCGGGTGATCCGGGGCATCATATCGGGTCCAATCAGGGTTCGGATTTGTGTAGCCCGCGGTCCCGAGGCGGGCAAGGCTCAGGTATCTGTCGAAATATCATCCCAAGCCTGATCCAGATACCCGATCAGCCAATTCAGGGCATAGTGCCGTTCATAGGTGACGCTGGGGTTTACACCCTCAGGCGGTGGTTTGCCGTTGACCCGTGCATTCACTGCGGCCCAGTTGTAGCGATAGATCAGGTCGGCGGCATCGAGGATTTCGCTTTGCGGGCGCAATCTGCCCTCGCGGCGGAGGCCTTCGGTGCCCAGATCGCGCAAGAGGCCTGCCATTTGGCCGACATCGACGATATCGGCGGGTTGCCCCAGATCGTCATAAAACCCGAGCGCCCAAAGCATCACGTACGCGCTTTCGTAGCGCCAGATGAAGTTGATGTGGGTTTGTTCGTCAGGGTCGGGATCGTTCAGATAGGCCAATTCATCCGGGCTGAAAAAGCCATCTGCGTCGAACTGATCGATCAGCGCCAGACCGAGTGCGTGATCGCCGGTTTCGCCTTTGACCGCAACGATGGCAAGGGCGATAGCCCGCTGGACGATCTCTTCTTCGGATCGGCGCAGGGCGGTCTTTTCGGTTTCGATCAGCGGCAGCGAGTCGAGGTATGGGATACCCTCTGCTTCGAGGATCGCGATCGAGCGTGCCCTGCGGTCTTCGGCCTCGTTCGCATGGGCGGTCATTGCGAAGGTTCCAACAGCAAGGGTGAGGAAGAGAGAGCGGATCATTGGTTCAGTTTGTCTAGCCGGGCACGTACTGACAAGCCGTGCGCTTCGAGGCTTTCGGATCGTGCGAGGCGTTCAGCCGCCGGGCCGATGGCAGCCAGTGCTTCGGGGGTCATGCGCGACAAAGTCGTCCGCTTGAGGAAGTCCATGACCGAGAGGCCGCTGGAAAACCGGGCGGATCGGGCCGTGGGCAGGACGTGGTTGGGGCCGCCGACGTAATCGCCGATCGCCTCGGGCGTCCAGCCGCCGATGAAGATGGCGCCTGCGTGTTTGATTTGCGCTGCCAATGCATCGGCATTGTCGGTGCAGATTTCGAGGTGTTCGGGGGCGATCCGGTTGGTCAGAGCTACCGCCTGTTCCATGTTTTCAACGGTGACCACCGCGCCATAATCGCGCCAACTGGCACTTGCGATCGTGCGGCGTTCGAGTGTTTCAAGCCGCTTTTCAACGGCTTCTGCAACGGCCTGTCCAAACGCCTTATTATCGGTGATCAGCAAGGATTGTGCGCTTTCATCATGTTCCGCCTGACTGAGCAGATCGAGCGCGATCCAGTCCGGGTCATTGTCCTTGTCTGCGATGACGAGGATTTCGGACGGCCCGGCGATCATGTCGATGCCGACCTTGCCGAAGACCCTCCTTTTTGCGGCGGCGACGAAGGCGTTGCCGGGGCCGGTGATTTTATCAACGGGGGCAATGGTTTCGGTGCCATAGGCGAGCGCCGCGACGGCTTGTGCGCCGCCGATCCGGTAGATTTCGTCGACCCCAGCGATGCGGGCGGCCATGAGGACAAGAGGGTTTGTCACGCCGTCCGGAGTGGGCACGACGATGGCGAGCCGTTCGACGCCAGCGACCTTGGCGGGGATGGCGTTCATAAGGACCGAAGATGGATAGGAGGCAAGGCCGCCGGGGACGTAGAGGCCGGCGGCTGAAACGGGCGTCCAGCGCCAGCCGAGCATGGCACCTGCTTCGTCGGTCCAGCTCGCGTCCTGCGGCATTTGCCGTTCGTGATAGGCGCGGATGCGGTCTGCGGCGAGTTCGAGCGCTTCGCAATCCTCCGCACTGACCTTGGCGCATTCGGCGTCGATTTCTGCCTTTGAAAACCGCATCTTGTCGGGTGTCAGGTCCAGCCGGTCGAATTTGGCTGTCAATTCCAGCACCGCCGCATCGCCGCGGGTGCGGACGTCGGCGATGATTTCCGCCACCACATGATCGACGTCCGGGCTGTCTTCGCGTTTGGCGTTCAGCAGGGCCGTGAAGCGAGATTCGAAATCGGGGTCGGTGGTAGACAGAAATTGCGGCATCGGATGCTCCTTTCCCGAGGACATAGCGGGATGGATGGGGGGCATCAATGCGGGAAAAGTAGCGGATGTTAAGGTGGTGTTAAGGGTTTGGCGGCAAAACGTAGTACTTTTCCATTGATTGTATATAAGTATTTGAATTTATTTATTTAATCGGCGAAAGGAGCTATCGGAAAACCATCGGAATTTCATCAGAATTCCATCGGACCCTCGCGCCCGCTGCCGGGGTGAATTGTTAACGAATTCACCTTAAGCCCGAGATTGTTAAGAATTCGCAGGCAGGGCGTCCGTGTCAACCGTGCAGAGCTGACATCAGCACCTTGGCCTCGAACGTTTTCAATTCGGGGTAGGCCATCACCGGTTTCTCATCGTGCAGGTCAGGAAAAAGCGCGTCGATTTCAGCGGCTTGCGCCTTGCTGAGGGCCTGGTCCGTCATGTCGCCGAAATAAAGCGTTTCTGCCGGGCAGCCATTGGCGAAGATGACATCGTGCGTATCGAGCATGATGTGCCAGTATTCAAGGTTTTCCAGTCGCTTGTCCGCCCTGCGAATGCTGTGCCCGTTCAAGAGGCTTTTGGCGCTGGCGAGCGTGGCGTCTTCGCCGAACAAGAGCGTGCATTGCGGGGCGGCGATCAAGATGCGGTGCTGCGGCGAGACGATGAGGTCGGCGCTGGGCATGCCGGGTGCAATGGCGTCGGCCGAGATGATGATCGGTTCAAGGTTGTCATTTCCGCGCCGGAATGCGTCGGACACGGTGCTGCACCCGATCCAGCGGATCGGCTGAGGGCCGTTATCTTTGGTGAGTATGAGATCGCCCGGTGCGAGGTCTTCAACGGGGCGAGGGCCGGTAGGTGTGGCTATTTCGGTGCCGCGGAGGAAGCAGACCTCGTTCCGGCCGTTGATGGTGATGGTGACGGTGTGTTCGTCGACAACCGGCACGCCGCCAACCGTAGTCGCGTAGCCATTGGCTGCATTGTAAGAAACGTCTGTTACCCGAACGGTAAAATCGATTGTTGTTGTGTCGCCGTCATCAATCGCATCCAGAAACGGATCATCAGAGTCGATCGTGTAGGTCCAAGTATATCCGCCTTCGCCTCCGGTGGTGTTCTGGACAATCGTCAGTGTGCCTGCTGCTGGTGCATCCAAAACGGTGTAACCGCCGGCAAGCCATGTTGGCGCCCCAGGGGGTTCGGTATTTGTCACCGTCCCGGTGATAGTTACTAGACCGGACCCATTGATTCCTTCGCTGATCGTCCCTGTTGTCGGCCCCGAAAGTGAAACCATTACCTGCCCCTCACATCATGACTGTTATGTAAAATCGGCGAAAACGGCCGATGATACAACTAATAGTTTACTCTAAGAGATCCTACAGCGTTTTGTTGTCCATTTTTTTCGGTTGGCGCTGCGCTGCCATGTCACCACCGATCGCCGATCGTTTTTGACCCGCAACGTTTTGAATTCGTCCACGGGCACCGTGTCGAGCACGTTTTTGATGATGGTCCGGCCATGCCCCCATGGCGCCATCAGATCCATGATCCAGAATTGATCGCCGGATCGCCATTCCTCGAACGTGTCCAGCCCGCCGCCATGCAGGTGCTTTTCTTCGGCTGCCGCGTCGAGTTTGGCCCATGTGACCAGCCCGCGCGGTACGCCGCGGGCGCGGTAGATCTGGAATTGCTTGAGATAGATGGGCGGTTCGAAGACTCGACCGATCGTTTGCATGCTCCAGTGCCGGTATAGGGTAGAATGGAAGCAGAGAAAACAGACCTCACCAATCACCGTCAGCACATCGAGGTTGGGGTAGAGGGGTGAGACGGCGATCATGCCGCCATCGGCATCTGTGTTGTCCTGCTTTGTCATCCTCGTCCGCCCCAAGTTACCGATATACGTGCAAGACTTTATGTCCTATGGCTTGCTTTATGGCGGAGAGTATCAACCATGACGGGGATCAGGGCCAGCCTGATATGCAAGTGGCCGAGCGCCGCTCGGATCAGATAGGTTTTTCGTACACGCCCGGCTTTCCGAAATGGCTGGCTGACCAGCGTGTGTCGCTCGCGTTCAACACTTATCACATTGGCAAACTGTTCATGTTGGGCGTCAATGACCTGCGCCAGCTGCAGTTTCGCGACGCGACCTTTACCCGCGCAATGGGGCTCAGCCTGCATGATGGGACCTTGTGGATGGCGGGCCGTAACCAGTTGTGGCGGTTCGAGAATTTCCTGGGCAAGGGGCAGACATCACACGGGCATGACGCGGTTTGGGTGCCGATGGGGGCGACAACCACGGGATTGGTTAATCTGCATGATGTGCGGGCTTCCGATAAGGGTGTGTTCTTTGCGGCGTGCAATTTCAACTGTATCGGGCGATTGCATGAAAAGTGGAGCTTTGAGCCGATTTGGAAGCCGCCCTTTATCCCGGAATTTGCCTTTGGTGATTTGTGTCATCTGAATTGTCTGGCGCTGGAAAATGGGTATCCGCGTTATGTGACGTGTTTTGCGAAGGCCACGCCCGGTCGGGGCTGGCGCAGCCTGCCGCGTGACGTGTCCAGTGGGATCGTGATCGATGTGCAGACGGATGAGATCGTGTGCGACGGATTGCATATGCCCCATTCGCCGCAGCTGCATCAGGGGCGGCTGTTCGTCGCCAATAGTGGCATGGGTGAGTTTGGCGAGGTGGATTTGGACGCCGGGCGGTATCGCCCGATTTGCGCGGTGCCCGGGTTTACCCGCGGGATTGCGTTTTGGAAGCATTACGCCCTGGTCGGCAGTTCGAAACCCCGCCGCGACGGTGTGTTCGAAGGCAATGACGCGACCCCGTTGAACCGTCGTTTGAAGGACACCGGGGAGGACCCTGCGTGCCAGATCACGATTGTCGATCTGAAGACCGAAAAGCCCGTTCATGTGCTGACGATCGATGGCCCGGCATCCGAGATTTATGATCTGTGCATCCTGCCCGGTATCCAGCGCCCGCTGGTGCTGGATTTCGAGAATGAGCTGATCGATACGACCTTCCGCCCCTCGAGCTTTGTTTTGTGATCAATCGGGGTGGGTCGGTGCCTTGCCGGATGGGGCGACATAAGGCCGCGTCACGTCGCGCAGGATGACTTCGAGCGTTTCGACGTCGAGCCCGATCACGCCGTCGCCCGCCAGGGTCAGTTCGATCCGTCCGGTGCCGTCGTCGCCGGGGGTGAAGCTGATCCCGAGGAGCGAGAACACCATGTCGGGGTCGGATTTGTCGACGCCCTGGGTCTGGACGCGGGTGACGTCCTCGAACGCCAGAACCGCCTGCACCCGTTCATAGCCGCGTTTGCGCGCGGTGGCGTTGGCCGCGTCTTCCCAGCGGAACCGGTTGAGTAGCAGGCCGAAGCGGCGCGCTTTGCGGTCGTATTGCATCTCGGACGCGGGGAAGATGGCGTCTTGGGTGAGGGTGGCGATAACCGAGAGGTCCTCGGCGTCGAGCGCCTTGAGCCGCAGGGGCCGTTCCTTGCCGTCTTCGAATGAAGCGTCCTGAGTCATGATCCTGGGACCCGTTCGATTTTCGCGCCGACGGCGCCCAGTTTCTCTTCGACATGTTCATAGCCGCGGTCAAGGTGGTAGACGCGGTTGACCACGGTTTCGCCCTCTGCCGCGAGCCCTGCGAGGATCAGCGAGACCGAGGCGCGCAGGTCGGTGGCCATCACGGGCGCGCCTTTCAGCCGCTCGACACCGTGGACGGTGGCGGTGCCGCCGTGGACCTCGATATCCGCGCCCATCCGCATCAGTTCGGGGGCGTGCATGAAGCGGTTTTCGAAGATTTTTTCTTCGAGGATGGAGGTCCCTTCGGCGGTGCAAAGCATGGCCATCATCTGCGCCTGCAGGTCGGTGGGGAACCCGGGGAAGACTTCGGTCGTGACGTTGACGGCCTTGGCGCGTGCGCCGTTTCGGGCGACTTTCAGGCCTTTGTCGGTTTCGGTCACGCTGATCCCGGCAGCGTCGAGTTTTTCGGCGAAAGCGCCGACGAGGTCCATCCGTCCGCCGAGGCATTCGACCTCACCCCCCGCAAAGACGGGGGCGAGCATGTAGGTGCCAAGCTCGATCCGGTCGGTGACGACGGGGTGGGTGGCGGCGCCGAGTTTGTCGACGCCTTGGATTGTGATCGTGTCCGTCCCTTCGCCGTCGATCTGCGCGCCCATGCGGCGCAGGCATTGGGCGAGGTCGACGATTTCAGGCTCGCGCGCGGCGTTTTCGATCACGGTCGTGCCTTTGGCGAGCGTGGCGGCCATCAGCACGTTTTCGGTGGCCCCGACAGAGGCGAAACGGAGGGGGACCTTATTGCCCTTGAGCCCGCCCTTGGCCTTGGCGTGCAGGTAGCCGTCCTTGAGTTCGATTTCGGCGCCGAGCGCTTCCAACGCGGTGACGTGAATGTCCATTGGGCGCGCGCCGATGGCGCAGCCGCCGGGCAGGGAGACGATCGCCTGATGGTGTCGGGCGAGGAGTGGACCGAGGACGAGGTTGGAGGCCCGCATCTTGCGGACGATGTCGTAATCGGCGGTCGTGTTGGTGACGTTGTGCGATGACAGCACCTGCACCTTGCCGTCCTGCAGCGCGGTGACCTCGACCCCCAGCGATTGCAGGAGGGCGGTCATCGTTTTGATGTCCGACAGGCGGGGTGTGTTGGTCAGCGTCAGCGGCTCTTCGGAAAGCAGTGTGACCGGCATCAGCGTCAGCGCCGCGTTCTTTGCCCCTGCGATCTGAATCTGCCCGTTGAGGGGCGTGCCCCCTGTGACGACGATGGAATCCATGCCTGTCTAGCCTTTCTTATTGTTGTTCTGCTCGGCCCGCGCGCGCGCCTGCGCCTTGCGTTTGGCCATATTGGCCTTGAGCGCCGCCTTCAGCCGGTCGTCCCGGTCTTTGGCTTTTGCCTTGGTTTTGTCGACGCTTTTGTTCATGGCCGCTCTGTTATCAAGTCGGGGGAAATGCGTCCAGAGAGGTGTGAAACGGCCTTTTCAAAGTCGTTCCCAAAAGGTCTGCAGGACGTCTGCATAAAGCTGGGAGACAAAGTAACCGCCGAGTAACAACAAGAATGTTCCGTAAAACAGTTGCAACCATGGATAAACAACGGCTCTGGCCGGTTTTGCCCGGTCGTAATAGACGCGATATGTCTCGCGCACGACCGGAACCATTTGCCGAAATTCAACAAATTCGCCCTGGTCCGACGTAAATACAATCGACACCGAAACTTCTTGGTCCAGCGTGCCTTTCGCAGTGTATCGTGCCTGGTATGCAGCGCCCTCTGCCACACCACCACTTATCAATATCTTTGTGGTTCGCGCTATGCGATGCGCACCCCACAGCCAAAAGGCGACCCCAATGAGAAACGCAAAGGCCATGCCAGCTTGGGCGAAATCAAACATGATTTTAGCTCCCACCTTGGGTTCAACGAACACTTTCTTTGAGGCGAAATTGTGAAAGCTCGGGCGTTGTTCGTCTGTCTGTCATTTCCCCATACCTAGGCGTAGGGTTCGACGTATGAGCACACCCACTATGACATCGGTGTTCCGGCTGGCATGGCCGCTGGGGATCAATGCGTTGCTTCTGTATGGCGTGATGATGATCGATACAGCGCTGGTTGCCCCGTTGGGGGAGGGTGCCTTGGCCGCGATGGGGCTGGCGGGGGTGCTGACGGGGCTGTTGATCGGGGTGATCTTTTCGCTGTCGAACGCGATCCAGATTCTGGTGGCACAGGCGCAGGGTGCGGATGATCAAGTGGCCCTGAAAAGTGCCTTGCTGGGTGGGATGGCGGTCACCATGGCCGCGACCCTGTGTGGGCTGGCTGTCGTTGCCCTGTTCGCCGCCGATCTGTTCGCGGCATTCGCCCACACGCAACTGATTGCGGCGGATGCGATGGGGTATCTGCGTCTTTTTGCGGTTGTCATCCTGTGCGAGGCCATCAGTCAGCCGATCACGTGTCATTTCAATGGAACGGGCCGCCCGCGCGTGCCGCTTTATAGCCGTCTGGCCGAGATGCCGTTGAATATCGGCCTGAGTGTCGCCTTGATCCATGGGCTGGGCGGGCTTCCTGCGCTGGGCCTTGCCGGGGCCGCGGCGGGGAGTGCGGTGGCCGCAGGCTTTCGATTGGTCTTTTTGACCGTGTGCCTGTGGCGTTTTGATGCCCAAGTTCTGCGCGTGCCAGGGTGGTCGCAGGGCGGGTTCCCGCGGGTTGCCTGGTTCGGCCTGGTCTTCGCCCTGCCCATCGCCGGGACATTCATGAGCAATACGCTGGCCCATTCGGTCGGTGCGCTTTTGTTCGCGCGGATGGACATCCACGCCTTTGCGGCGATGACGATCATCATGCCATGGGTCATGGTCGTGGGCGTCGTGATGATGTGCTGGGCGCAGGCGACGGGGATTTTCGTGGGGCAGCTTTTGGGCCGTCGCGCACCGGATGCGGTGCTGAGCGGGTTTTTGGCACAGGGCTGGCGGGTGGCGCTGGGTTTGGCAGGCTTTGTGTCGTTGCTGTATCTGGGGGCATCGCTGGCGTTTCCGTGGATTTACCCCGATCTGCAGCCCGCGACGCTAGATGCGTTGTGGGGTTTCCTGCCCGTTCTGTTGGTCTTGACCTTTCCCAAGATCAGTAACGCGATGTGCGGCAATACCCTGCGCGCCGGTGGCGATACGGTCTATGTGATGAACATCTTCCTGATCTCGCAATGGGGGTTCCGGATGCCGATGACGGCGCTGCTGATCCTTTATCTGGATGCGCCGGTCGTATGGGTCTTTGCTTTGTTTTTGGCCGAGGAATTGGTCAAGTTTCCCTTGTTTCACCTGCGGTTCCGGAGTGGTGTCTGGCGGACGGCGATGGCGCGGCGGCGTCCTGTTGCGGCCTCGTCGTAATTTCGGCAAGAGGGCTTGCGCCACTGCGCGATTGTCGCTAATTCCCGCCCATCGTGCTGTGGTAGCTCAGTGGTAGAGCGCACCCTTGGTAAGGGTGAGGTCGGGAGTTCAATCCTCCCTCACAGCACCATCATCCAGCGACATGCCAGAAAAACCGGAAGTGCGCGCAAAAGAAAGCAATAGTGCGCGCAAATTGATTTGAGAGCGGTTTGGCAGCTGTGCCAGGTTCAGGATAAACTATCGATTTACATTGCTTAAGTCGGGATCGTCTCGGTGCCCTTGAGGTCGTCCCAGAGTTCTCGGCTGCCTCTGATTTGACAGTTCGCGCTTTGTTCGCTCTACAGGTTCCGGAACCTTTCATATCAGTCAGCCCGCCGCCTTTTGGCCGGGCGAAGCGCGCAGAAGCACGGCTGCGCCATGAAAGGATTCCGCCATGTCTCGTTCGAACTCCACGATCCCGTTCCATGATCTCAAATTCCTCGATGATGTCCCATCACTCAGAGGCGTCGAGGAGCGGTACCGGAAATTCCTGAAGAGGACCCGCAAGGCTGGTCAGGAACGGGCCGTCGCTGAGGGGCGGATGGGCGAGGACGGTTTCGAGGTGGTACCGGCTTGCGGAAGACGAAGGAGATCAGGGAACTCCTGAAGCGCTTCAATAGCAGCGATATTGCCCTGCCGTCAGGTCAGCCCGCCCGGTTTGCCGAGTGTATCTTGAGCGGGACGCAGGGATGGAAGGATCTGGGGCGCAACACCATTGGGGCAATCGGCTTTCCGCTCCATGAAAAAGCTCGCCTGACCCAAACGGAGATCTGGGAGCGTGTTGTCACAGAGGCGAAGCTCGCCGGTGTCGTCGGGATCCACTACGACGAAGCACAGCACATTTTCCGCAAGAAGAACGACACGGATCGACTTGCGATCCTCGACTCCTTCAAGACACTGATGAAGTCCCACGACTGGCCCTTGATCCTGATCTTCTCGGGTGTGCCGGAACTGAACGGCTATCTGAGACAGGAGCCGCAGCTCTACCGCTTGATCAACCGCATCGAATTCGAGGACATCTCATTGCCCGACGATTTTCATACGGTCCACGAGATCGTCGGCAGCTATGCAATGAAGTCCGGACTTCAGGTGGAAGACGGCATCCGTACCGAAGATTTCTATCATCGTCTGGTAGCTGCGGGGGCTTTCCGCTGGGGGCTGACTATCAAGCTGACGATCGGTGCCATCGGTGCCGAGAAGGTAGAAGGCAGTGGAATGCTCCGCGCGGACCACTTCATTGACGTCTGGGTCGCCAAGACACAGGCGAGCCGGGCCGCCACGCCCTTCACCCACAGGGGCTTCGACACGATGTATCGTAGGGACCATCCCTTCGTTGAAGCCCTGACCGGGTAAGCTCTCGTTTCACAAACTGTCTGCCATGTAGACCCGCGTCTCTGACGCGGGCTTTTTCGTGCGTTCTGCATCATCCTTGCAGACTGCAAAAAAGTTCAAAAAAATTTGCGCGGACTAATTGTTTCGTGCGCAAATAATTAGTTTCTCGACAAAATTCGAATCGCACAACGCATTGAGATTGCGAGATTTTTCGGAACTTTAAGTTCGCGCTATGTTCTTTTTGCGCGCACTATTGGTTACTCTGTCACATGATTGGTCACCATCTTGTCGTGTGGCGGCACATATGCGTCGTCACATCTAATCAAGGAAGGAAAATGGCCTTGGCGTTGGTAAATTCCTTCATGCCAAAACCACCATGTTCACGCCCGAAACCGGAATCTTTCACGCCGCCGAACGGCATATTGGGGTCGGCGGCGCCGAAAGAGTTGATGCGCACCATGCCGGTATCGAAATGGTTGCGGGCAAGGTCGATCGCCTTTGCTTCGTCTTTGGTGAAAATACCACCGCCAAGACCATAACGACTGTCATTCGCGATGCGCATCGCATCTTCATCATCCTCGGCCCGTATCACCGACGCAACGGGTCCAAAGATTTCATCGTCATAGGCAGGCATGCCGGGTGTGCAGTTGCTCAATACGGTCGCAGGATAGAACTGACCTGTTTCGGACCCCGGATCGCCGCCGCAAAGCGCCACGGCCCCGTGCGCGATACTGTCCTTGACCTGCTGATGCACGGTGTCGAACTGCTCTTTGCTCGATAGCGGGCCTAACTGCGTATCGTCTTCCTTTGGATCACCCATCTTGACGTTTTTCATCTGTGCGACAAATGCATCGACGAAATCATCATAGACAGCGTCGGCGACGACGAACCGCTTGGCCGAGACACAGGTCTGACCGTTGTTGTATAGCCTGCCCTTCACGCAGGTTTCCACGGCCAGTGCGATATCTGCATCGGCAAGAACGACATAGGCGTCATTCGATCCCAATTCCAAAACCGACTTCTTGAGATTTTTTGTTGCGACCTGACCAATATGACGTCCAGCGCCGTCGCTGCCCGTCATCGTCACACCACGTACAAGGTCATGCGCGATGACTTCGTCTGACGTATCGTGGTCGATGATGATGACGTCAAACAGCCCCTCAGGCAGCCCAGCCACCTCACAGAGGTCTTTCAGCTTGAGTGCGCTTCCGGTGCAAATCTCGGCGTGCTTGAGGATCACCGCATTGCCTGCCATCAGGTTCGCCGCAAGGACGCGCACAGGCTGATAGATCGGAAAGTTCCACGGTTGCACGCTGTATATCACGCCGATCGGGCAATGGGCGACTATGCCTTTCTTTTTGCCACCGTTGTGGGTGCGATTTTCATCGGCGAGAACCGTTGGACCGTGCGTGGCCGTATATTCGAAAATCTGCGCACAGAGTTCGACCTCGGTTTTACCATCGCGCAGCAGTTTCCCTGTCTCTTCCGTCATCAGCTGTGCCAATGCGTCTGACGCATCCCGCAATGCGGCGGCGATATCACGCAAATATGCGCCGCGCTCTTCATGCGTCTTTGCCTTCCACTGCAGAAAGGCCTGATGCGCGACCATAATCTTTTCGAATGCGGTGTCTTTAGTCATCACATCATAGGTGGCGATGTCTTGATCGGTTGCGGGATTGGTTGTGGTGATCTGCTGCATGGGTATGCCTCCGCCTCATGTGGTCAATAAGCCAACAATGAGCGTCCACCGAAGTTCCCGCGTGATGCGTTATTTGCCGATATCGCCCGCTTTGGACGAGGTGACGTTCGACATCCAAAGTCCGTTCCTAAAAAATAACACTTCATTGTTATATCAAGATAATATTTTGGGTGCGACATTCTATGTTTCGTCTCCGCGACATCTAAATTCCGTCTTACGACATTCCCAAACCGTTCGTTTTCTTCGATTTTCTCAAGAAAAAAGCCGCTCATCTCTGAGCGGCTTGAATATCTTTGATCCTGGCGGGTTATCTCTGCCGAGGTTTCCTGCGGGTCTGCCTTGATTCTTTGATGTGCCTGTCCATAGCAATCATCGTATCAATGCTTCGCCAATCACGACTGAGGAAGGGATTAAGTGCATCATCGCAGTTCATCCTTTCGTAATAGCTTTTCGCAAAGTGTTCGAAGGAAATGGTTTTTGGCTTCGACATCCCGGCGCTGCTGATCGCAGAAATCAAGATTTCGATGGCAATGCCAAACCGCTGTGCGGATGCGTGCATCAGAATCCGAATGAACTCATCCTCATCCAACAGACCATCATCGAGTACTCCAGCCTTCTTCAGCAACTCCTTGCCCGCTGTCTTCAGAGCAACTCCTTCTTCGCTGAACTCCATGGGCAGAACTTCGATTGGCTCAAGCCGCCTCAAAAACGTGTCGTTGTCATTGATAATGGCCTTTGCCTCCATGGTTCCGGTGACGATCAAGCTAACTGGCCAATCATCGTCCTGCATCAAATTCCGAAAGTTCGACGTGATCTGCTTCATGGTGTTGTTGGTCGTGTACCGACCGCTGTCCTGTACCTCATCGAGGTGAAGGGCGGCGACGTCCCGATCTTTCAATCGACTGCGCACAAGGCCGATCAGATAATCTGGGTTGCGCCTAGATGTAGGTGAGATGGGATAGCCCAACTGGCGCAAGATCAGTTCGCAGATTTCTTTCACGGTTGCCCGGCTCGGAATAGTCACACTCCAAAAGTTCGAGCCGAATTCTAGCCCACCGGTTTTAGCTACCAATTGCCTAAAGTCTGCGGAAATCTGCTCGACCATTCGTGTCTTGCCAATGCCGGGCGGGCCAATCAACGCGGCGCCTTGAACTTCCCTGATACCGTTGCGGATGAGCTCATCACGCTCCAACAGAACTTTGAAAACGCGCGCCCTAAAGTCCTCGAAAACCTTAGTTTCAAAGTAAGGTTTCTTTAGGCTAACACTTAGCTGAGCCTGTTTTTTCTGTTTCTCAAAGGTCGCGATCATAGCTTCCGACATCATGGTAGGAGCTCCTCTTTCATCTGCTTAACGAGAGAATTTCTTGCTGGTCCGGAATCGGTCGAGACTACCGGGCTCGTCCGGGAGAACCACCGAGTTGACCCCGTGTTCGTCCCCTACGTCTGCGTCCTGCGTGACCTCGGCTTCATCAGCGACATCACTGGCATCCGCCTCGAAACCGCCGTAAATGGGATCGTCATATTCATCCCGTCCGACGAAGGGTTCTTCGTTAGAGCCTTTTCCAAATGACAGCTCGAGGCTGGCACGATCCAACTCCGTTTGAGTGTAACCGGTCATCCCCATGTCATTGCCACGCATGATCTTTCCGACGAGTTCCGCGCGGCGCCGCTGTGCTTCGTCACGCGCGCCACTGCGACGTTGGCCGTCCAGAGCCCCCTCCGCACGCCTTAGCTGGCGTTCTTCTTGCCACTGCCGAAGGGTCTTCCCACGCAATGAGCTGTCCAATGCGGGGACGGAAATCGTATCGTCATGGCCAACAACGGAGATGGCACCCATGTCCATCGGATCAACGATGATCTCCACCGTTCCATCTGGAGCGGCGACCCGATCTGCCACCGGTGTTCTTCGATCGTTCCGAATAAATTCATTGAGGTAGGTCGCACCGGCGAAGCGAATGCCTTCGTGCGTTACCCGTGCAGTGGTTGAGAACCCACAAGCTTCGCGAAGATCTTGGGCACCTGGGATCTGCGTTGGATCGTAAGCAAAATCCTGCGTCAGCTCTTCCCAAGCAGTCGCGGGCGTTTTCCCGTTCAGCCCCCGGTGCGGCGTGTTATGGTATTCGGCGATAAAGATAACGAAGAGCTGGTCAAGCTCATCATCCGTGACGCATGCCTCTTCGTATGGTCTCCGGTCGTTCAGTTTCGACGGCATACTTGCAGTCCAACCGGGAATGGTTCTCGCGAACTTCAGTTCACAGGTTCGAAACCACCTCTCGATATGACCTCGCAGATTTGCGACCCCAGCCGTTGTGTTCATGAACGAACTATGGAGCCGCTTCACCGCGCCCGAAAACTCAGCGCCACCGAATGGGTGCTTTCCGAACTCAGAACCTGAATCCGTCGAAACGAGCTGGATTGGGCAGACATGATCCCAGTCTGAGTCTTTAATGCCCGCATTCCGGAACAGGTATGTCTTGTCCATAAAGCAGGACCTGAGAGCTTCGAGTGTCGCCTTTTGGTTTGGGCTCCGGCAAATGGAGTATCCCAGGATGATCCTTGAAGCGACATCGATCGCGACAACTACCCATCGGCGCACGCGCTTCACTTTCGCGCGCTCCTCCTTTGTCATCCTTTCGTACTCGGCGCGTGTCACATCAAGGGTGACGACATGGAAACACCATGCATCGAATTGGACGTTCTCACCAACTGTGCTGACCGACATGCCAGCCTCAGACATGCCAAATTTCCGAGTAGCTGCTGCGAGGCCTTCTCGCTGCAGGACAACTGTGAACGGGTCGAGATATTCGTCGATGTAGCGCTCGTACGTTCTCACGCTTTTCACAGGAATCAGCTTGAGAGGCCCCAGCTTCGCCCGGCGCGCGTTCTCTTCAGCCACTTCCTTGACGGCGCGCTGCGCAATTTCCCGTTTTGAAGACTTGCCAACCGGGCGGCTATCCTCGGAACTAGGTCCACCACGCGCGTAGTCGCGCAGGATATTCATCACGAAATTAAAGTCATCATTCTCAAAGGTCGGCTTTTGAACAGAGACGCGCTTGGTGTTGAAAACGTTCGGGTCATTGTCGGCGTTCTCGTACTTCCGAAGATATCCCAGCAATGTATCACTACAGGGAAGCGGGTGCAGCGACTGAGAAGAATTCGCCTTCTCGGTTCCATATTTTACGCGAGCTTGAAATTGCCGATAGTCCGTGTCGATCTTTGACGTGAAAATACCGACACCCTCGCGTGTAAGCGTCATGCCCAAACGACGATAATGGACCATGCGTTCTGCGAGAAAGACCTTACGACCAATAGACTCCCGTTGCTTCTTGCCAGCCAGATAAAGCTCTTTTCGGCTATGCATCCGACGATCTTCGACACGCTTCAGGCTATAGTATCCGCGGTCGACTACGAGCCGTTCAGCTTCGATCAGAGTGACGATCTCGTCTGGGCAGAAGGTCCTGATCTGCGCATCGGAATCCGAATATACCGCAAGCACGTAGTGCGTGATCTCTTTCGTCTTAGGGTCAACTTTCGGAGTTACCTTCCAGACATCAGCGCCTTCAAAAGTAACACGGTCAGCCTCAGTCAGGTTCTTGAATAGGGTCATGCCGCACTCCGGCACCGGGTTTCTGGGCAAAACGGATCCAAGATGTTTTTTGTGATCTCCCCATCACCAATGAGGCGAACCGCCGCGCGGTAACCCTTGGCACCCAACATTGAGCGATCGATCAACTCGCCAAAGCTGAAGACACCGCCGAGATCGTATGCCACCTCCAACACGATGCGGTCAGATTCCGGGTCCCATCCACGCCGAGCTTTGTGAATTTCGGCTGCACATTTCCGAAAAACAGGGTGAAACGCGTAGCGCGAGCCCAGATTGAACCGATCGGCAACCTGACGGCTGCACTGACCTGCGATGTTTGCGATCTCTTCGATGTACGACTTTCGGCGGGCTTTCTTGTCATACTTGACCGAGAACAATACCTCGTTCGCGTCCTTCAGCAAAACATGGGCATCGACCTTAGTATGGGTCGGTTTGCCGTTCCCATCGACAAAATCAACGCGCGTGAGCTGCTCCTTGAAATTGACGACATCCCTGTGCCCCGCCAGGTTTTGGTAGACAGCGGCTTCTTCATAAGACGCGCACCAAAATTCCTGCAAGACCGTCCGGCGGTTAAGCCGCGTCACAAACGACAGCTTGCACGAGCTGCTGGACTTACCGAGTTCCATTTTCATGAGGTGGGAATTCTCGACCCGAAACGGATCGTCAGGGTCCGCCAGTGTCGGCGGACCAAAGGTCGAGTTGGCATAGATCTGATGATCTGTGTCGAAGGGTTCGTTAGACATAAGTTCTCCGTTCGCATGCCCGCGGGGAATGCGTTTCTGGCCTCTCAAAGTTGGGGAATGCCGGTCTTCGCGTCCGGGACTCGAATGGCGTTGAATGAATGCAAGCCGACCGGCCCTCGTGGGAAGCCCACGAAGAAGGCAATCAGCTTGTCAGAGTGCGGAAAACCGTTGTCTAAGGGCTCTTCCTCAGATACCGTTGACGTTGCAACACGGCTGGTCTTCCAGTCTCAGGGGGTTGATCGTTCCAGCGATCAGCCCCTTTTGCCATTCTCTCATTTTTCCATACAATTCCTTTCGATTGCCCTCGCCAAGAACGTGGTGCAGTGAGCACTCACGACGAACGTAGTCGTTTCAAACAAGTCGAGTCCAGAAATTTTATTTCGCAAAATCAGTTGCTTATTGCGAATTTCCGCCACGCCATGTTTGTCGACCAGCGTTTCAACTCAAGCGGCCAGACTAGGCCGACCATCAATTCTCCTTAGTGTTTTGAGGCGTCTGCTCTTCATCTCAAAAATCACCTAGGAGGAAAATTTTTGCCTTTATACAGCTCGGAGAACTTTTTTTGGAGGAATTTGTCCCTTTTAAGAAGCAGGCGTCTAGGCTGGCTTGCTCGCAAGACGATCGCGGCACCACATCAGGTGTTCACTCGAATACGGCACCAGATCTGGTGGCAACTGTATCGGATCGGTGCAGATGCTGCGCGCGATCAAGCCGGGTGTAGTGTTCGTGAGATCATTCATCAGATCTTTCCGGCGTGCATGCGCGACCTTATAGGACAGTCCAATGCGATCTTTCAGTTGATGAGAGGTAAGTACGTACGTTGCTCGATCTCTCGCATAACTTGCGATTATGTACTCAGCAGCAAGCAACCACTTGCGGATGGTGATGTTGCTTCCATGAAAGATTGTCCCGGTTTTCGCGGAAAACTGATGCCTGCATTTTCGGCACTGATATCTTTTTCGCGCTTCAAAGTGAAGGATATCCATCGCTTCACATCGCGGACACCGGATGCCCGAAGGCCACCGAACTCTACAAACTTGAGCTTCTGCCGACTCCGCGGTGGGAAATCGCCTCGCAACGCCTTCGCGTGGCAGCGCAAAGTAAAGCTGGCACCAATGTATCCGGCTACGTTCTTCTGATGTCAGTCGTGTACCCATCTGGCACACGCTACTAGCACCTCGGTCAGAAAACTGAAGGTGCAGAGCAAGCCTCCATCCAAGATTTGCCGCAACGTCGGGTGCTGAGTTTTAGTGGGCGAGGGAATTGCCACCAATTGCCATGGGCGCGCTCACAAGATATGCGCGAGACCGCAACTGACATACGATCCAGAATGTTGATGAGATGGGTCGACTCTCGATCAAACCAGAACCGATCCTTCGAGAGACTCTTCCCTCGTACGTATCCCGTGCAGCTGCCATGAACCGGGTCGATCTGAAGAACTTTTGCGTCGACATTGGTTTTTCCATAAAGAGACTGATCAATCTCGCCCCTGAAGCTCTGGAGATCATTGCAGAGATTGCTGATTTGGACGACGCGGCCATGGGCAACTTAGTTCAATGGACGGGAAAGAAGGCCGACGATGTGCGGATGATCTTCCGAAATGAGAAGTTCGTATCGCGCGCGCTCAGGAATCCTACGATCCGAGGCTGTCCGATCTGCCTTCAAGATGACGCAGATGGAAGTTCGACCAAGCCACTCGAGTCAATGGCGATGCGCGGGGACTGGCAGTTGCGCGAGGTCTCGGTATGCGTTCGGCATCGTCACCCGCTGATCCCTCTTTGGAGACACCAAATACCGACAGAACGCTTCGATATCAGCGCCAGGCTTGCAGAACTTCTGGAGAACATGCTGGAAGACACACTTAAGCAGGAGCGGATTTCCCTGAATGCCTATGATCTCTGGCTTGATCAGCGTCTTGAAAACGGACGTGATGACACTTGGTTGGCGGGACAACCTCTATACGCTGCAACAACCTTTTGCCGACTTCTTGGCTCCGAACTCTTGAGACTTCCCGAATATCGCGGCGTTCGGGGGGCCATCCGACTTAGAACTGCACAGAGAATTGGATTTGGAGTCGCCAGTGAAGGCAGGGAAGCGATCGACGATGCACTCGATAGGCTGGCGTCTCTTGCTCCAGATGCAGGTGATTTACCGCACAAGGCCTTTGGCGAACTTTACCGTGATCTTGCTTACGCTCATCTCAATGAGAGCGCATTCGACGATTTCAGACGCATCCTCTGGGAACGGATCGTTATGATCTGGCCCGTTGCAGCCAATCACGAAATACTGGGCCGCAGTCTTCCAGAGCGGCGCCTGCATTCGCTAACTTCAGCAGCAAAGGAAACGGGTGTGGGGGAGTTCCTGTTGGATCAATTTCTTGTTGAAGCGGGGGCGTACGACCAAGGTGACGAAAGGCCGGCGGCGCGCAAGACGTTCGATGCCACCCGTCATGCCTCGTTGCTGGCCGAGATCCCAACACTCGTCGGTCCAATCGAAATGTGGAAGGCGATTGGGGCGACCAGATCTCAATTCAAATCGCTGGTTGATGACAAGGTTCTGGTTCCCAGAACAAGGATACCGACGGTGAAATCGCCTTGGCGACTGCAGGATGGCGTTGATCTCCTAAGGGAATTGACCGCATTGGTGACTGGTGACGCCGAAGACCAGAACCAGTGGGAGGTGGTCCAGCAGGCGAAATTACGGAGCGGCTTGAGCGTTGGCCAGATCATTGACGCTATGCGGAATGGTCGCCTGCATGTCGCTCGATTGAAGGGCTTGGCCGGTTACCGGTCCCTTTGTGTCTCAAAGGTCGAGATAGACCATCTTGCTGCAGAAGTCGGAGTCCCGGTCGAAGCTCCGTCAAAGCTACCGGCAGAGGTCGTCAGCTCCGCAGCGGCGTTTGGGCGTTCTGTCGGGATGAGAGAGGGTCAAGCCTTCCAACGGCTTGTGATGGCAGGGCATACGTCGGCAAGTCACGAGGTCATTTCCAATTCTGGGGCTCGACGGTTTTATGTGACTGAAGATGATATCGCCGCTTTCCACCGACGGTTTCTTACCCAGATGACCCTGGCCGACGAATACAACGGCTTCTGGAGAACGCTTGTTACGGAGCTGTATTCTGGGGGAGTCGAGCGATTCACCGTGGGCGGCGAAACCTTCGGGCACTTGTTCTTGCGCACCGATGTAGAGCGCTTCTTCGGGAGAAAGGCGGTTATCGAACGTTAGTTCGGCGTTCCACATAAGGAACTTGCTTCGTTTACGCTCAGGGCTGCGGCCCATTGATCATGCTCCTTTCCGCTGATTCCGTGCTTGGAAAGCGAACGGTGACATGAAAAATTTCCTCCGGCTGATGGGCACAATGATGGCGCGTCTCGAACTTTTTCCTCGAAGCCCCGTGGCAAACGCCTGAGTCAAACGGGCCTGCTCGCCCGAATCCTTGTGGGACTGGCTGCTGTGGGCCTTGAAAGTAAGGCACTGATTATAAATGCGAATTATCTGAAGGCGCACCACGCGGCGACCTGCCTCAAGGTGAAAATGGGAGTGAAGAACCTGGTTAGCCGGACAAAGGGCGGCATGAGTACGAAGTTGCACGCCGCCACCAAATGCAACGGTCGTCCGATTCGCCTCTTCATCACCACCGGCCAATTGAGCGACTACATCGGGGCGCAGGCATTTTGCGAATCTCCGTTGTAGAACCAGTAGGATTGCCAGCAGAAAATGGACTTCATGGATCGAGCCGCGTCTTTTCTTCCAGCGCATAATCGCGAAGGGTCTTCGAGGAATCTTTCGACGGCGCCACTCGGCGTAATTTGAGCCGGCCAGCTGTGTTCAGCCCTTCGATCCAGCTACGCCTCGTCCAATAGACACCTTCGAGGCTATCCGGAGAATGCGCATCGTAAACGAGATCGGCTGCCCCCAAGTGGCGTTCTTCGTCCGTGGCCGAGGGGTCCTTAGTTTCCTGCTCATACACATAAGCGAGGTGAATGCGTGGCGTATGCTGGCACTTCCAAGGTCGTGCCGTGATTGAGTAAGACGTAGCGTCCATGGAGCTCAGCCCCGTCGCAAGCCTTAATGAGTACAACGAAGCGGAAATCTCAACCGCGATGGCATCGTGGCGCTCCGCTGTTCCGTAAAGTTCAGCAAGGTCGATTGCGCTCTCGGTAGTTGCCGCGTTCCGCATCTTTTCAATCGTCGGCCAGTTCGATGCAGTCGTCCCGACCCACACACCATTAAGGTCCGGGAACACCGTCCGGTTGAGCACAGGCATCGTTCGCCAAAGGAACCGCCATGGCGCCCAGTAGGCCGTGAGGCCGAAAACAATCCCGAGTACCGTAAGAACAGCCACTGGCAGGTAGCGGATGACCACCGAGTCGGAAACCGTCACACCGACCCAAGCGCCGAAATTATCTGCATAGACGGCAAGTCCGACAACGATCATCAGCGCCGTACCCAGAGTTTTCCATGGCAATAGTGTATACATGTTTTGTTCTCCTACACTTTGGGACTCCCACCTCTTGGAATCAGGTCGGAAATGCCATATATGTTGTGGGCTTACGACTCTCTAGCCGCTACATGGTGTTGTCCCATCCGACAGGCTGAAAGTCCAGTTGATGATTTTGGTCGTTAGAACGAGAAGGGAACATTATGCCGGTGAACGCACACAAAGCGCTCAACAGTGCCAACGAGAGCTGCTACGTCAAGAAGCTCAAGCTTCCCAAGGAGCGTGAAGAAGAGCTGCGCGCGGCCCGTGACGAGTTGCGAGACGCGATACGTTCGGGACTGAAGGACTGGACTGACCGCTTTCCAATAACCGAAATGGTCACGCGCGATGCAATCATTGCGCTCAACTCAGAGCAGTTGGATATTACCGAAGCTTTCGGTCGGCCGAAGTTTCGGATGCAAGGAAGCTTCTCATATTCGACAGTCAACGATCCGGCGAAGGGAAAGACGCCTCCCCTGCAGATCGATCTGGACGACGGCATGTTCCTTCCGACACGTTACATTGACCGCGATGGTGCCTTCAAGCCTTCGGTCGCGGCAGATGGCTATTTCCGGGCCGTTGAACGACTTCTGTCGGATGTGTGCCAAAAGAATGGTTGGACGCTCAAGACGAAGACGTCCTGCGTCCGCGTCGAGATTGATCGGGAGGCGCACGTGGACATCGCGCTCTACGCTGTCCCGGAAAAGGAGTTCGCCAGCCTGATCGAAACCGCGATGGCCCAGAACCGACTGATGCGGGATGGTTTCACGGAGCTGCGCGATGATGACTTTGCCAACCAGATCTATGGCCAACTTTCCGCTGACCAAATGCGCCTTGCGTGCCGCGGCGATGACGGGCGCGGCAAGTGGATCCCGTCCGACCCGCGCAAGCTGGAAGACTGGTTTCGGGATGCTGTACGGGATCATGGGGACCAGGTTCGCTTCGTATCGCGCTACCTGAAGGCCTGGCGGGATGAGCAGGACCTTCGCGGTCTTGCGTCGATTGCGCTCATGTGGGCTGTTGTCGAGGTCTTCGAAAACCATGGCGGCTACAAACCCTTTAGTGGCCGAGATGACTTGGCTCTGCTCGCCGTCGCGCGCGCACTTCCAGACATCCTACGCCAGGAGATACCGAACCCGGTTGTCCCTGGTGAGCGCCTCGACCAGGGATGGAGCGAGACAGACCGGCAGGCATTTGCTTCAGCTGCAACGCACTTGGCGGCGAAACTAGACGCGGCCCTCATCGGATCGAGTACCCCTCAGACTACCGTGCGGCATATGTTGGACGCTTTCGGATCGAGGTTTCCAACAGATGTGAGCCTTTTGGTGGACGACGCGCCTCAGGCAGCAGCTGCCGTCGCATCTCCCGAAGTTCTGACAAGTAACTTGCTTGAAACCAAGGACGAGCGGCCTGCGGTGAAGCTGGGCGGAGATGAACGCTACGCCTGATCTTGCTGGCATGAGCGAAGTGCTTGGTAGTGTCGGTCGGGCTGCTGAGACCCAATGGCGCGGACAGAGGCTTACTGCCGACGATCTGCGACGTCTGCCAAAGGGGCCTTGGGTCGCAGGTTGGCGCTTCAGGGTAGCGGTCGAGCCAGACGTTGTGGCGGTAGACTTGGTGTTCGACGCCGTCTTCCCCTGGTCGGCACCACGTCTCTATATGCGACGCCCGCCGGCGCTCGGCACTCTTCCACACCTGGAAGCAGATGGGTTCATCTGTGCCTTTCCCAGCCGAACCCCGGTAGATCCTGCCAATCCGGTTGGGATTGCACATGCCTACTTGAAGAGGCTGTTGGAGCTTGCGGCGAATTGGTCGAACCCAGAATTCGTCGAGCGAGAAATCTCCGACGAGTTTTTATCCTATCTTGGGCGCAAGAGCGCCCCACGGCCGATCCGATCCCTGTTGGCGCCGAGCGAGTACGTTGGGCCCATGGCTCACTTATGGAGAGGCCGAACGGGTATCGTTCTATCTGATAACTCGGAACATTTGATCGAATGGCTGAATCGTCGGCACGGACGCCAGACGCGGCCCTGGGTGTTCGAGCAAGCGGTGGTTGTAAGACCGGATGCCCTACCCAACCCGCGGGAACTACCCGACAATGCCAGACAGCTATTGGACATGGCGGCAACGGGAGCAGAGCGGGATGCTTTGATCAAGATGCTTATGTGCGGTCCGGGTGCCTTGCTGGTGACTATCGCGCTCCCGACGCGACCACATGCGACGATGATCGCGTATGATATCCCGGGCGCGCGGAAGGAGACCGAGCGCGGGCGCAAGCATGTAACGGCTGGGTTCAGAGCTAAGAAGATGTCGCGCGAGGTTTTGATCCAACGGCGAGCCAGTGCATCTTTGAAAATTTCACCTATGGAGGTGGAGCGCCTTGATGCGGCATGGGTGCATGGGCGAGACCAACTGCCGGAAGTGCGAGCACATCAAGGCAAGACTGTCACGGTGTTGGGATGCGGTTCCCTTGGATCTGGGGTTGCCACACTTCTAGCGAAAGCGGGTGTGGGTGGGCTAAATCTAATCGACCCAGAAGTCCTCGCGAGTGACAACATATCCAGACACGACCTGGGTATGTCGGACGTGGGGCGCTGGAAGGCGGACGCGTTGGCTGAGAGGTTGCGCAATGAGTTCCCACATCTCCCAAATGTGCGTGAATATCATGTCCGTTGGCAGACGATCGCGGAAACCGAACCGGAGGTCTTGCGCAGCTCGGACATCATTCTCGTTGCGATCGGGTCCTGGATGGATGAAGGCGCGTTCGAAGCATGGCGCCTTGCCCAAGATCGTCCGCCTACGGCGATCTACGGGTGGTTGGAGCCGCACGCAGTTGCCGCGCATGCAGTGTCGATTACGGAAGGCGGGCCATGTTTCGGGTGCGGCTTGAGCGAGTTCGGGGAGAGCCTGCTTCGTGTCGCCGAATGGACGGAAAGCACGACGACGCGGACGCATCCCGCTTGCGGAGGTGCTTTTCAACTCTATGGAGCATCGCAGCTTGCGCGCGGTCACGGTCTGATAGCTGATCTTTGCCTTGAGCAACTAACAGGCTACCCGACCCATGTTCACCGAATTTGGTCCGGTCCTACTCGATTACTCGGTGCCGTCGGCGGAAACTGGTCCGAAGAATGGAAGAAGTTCGTAGGTCGATCATGCGAGGCCGGTGGGGAATTCGAGCGCTCGTGGACCCGTCGCGATAACTGCTCGATTTGCGAAAGCTCATGATGAATGCCTGGGTATGCGAACACCTCGAACTTCGATACAGCCTTGCGCCTAAAGCGGTCGAGGTGTTGTTGAAGCACCGCCAATTGAAGTGGAGAGATCGTGAAGCCGGTGGCCCGCTTTTTTCCAATGCACCAGGGCGGCGCTGTACAATCGACGTAGCGTCCGGACCTTTCCCTCAAGACCGTAGAACTCGACATGGTTACATTCCCAACCGGCCGAGCGTTCAAGCTGATGTTCTCCAAAAGCATGGATCGGGTCTTCACTTTATCGGAACTTGGCACACGCATCCATCGCCGCAGCCAACTGCGTCGTCCCTGGATGCTAGGTCCATTCTCAATCTCTACAGAGAATCAGATCACGATCTTGACGCTTTCATCATGTTGATTGTGGGTACTGGCAGTGATCCAGCGACTTGGGAGCTATCTGCGCAAGGTACCTTCGGCAAGGTCGTTCTCACCGCGACATCACTGACCGGGAGCAAGGCATTTGGTGCGGGAGGCCACGAGATCGACGGCAAATGTTCAGACCAGCGTAGCGAACGAGACGGCTAACTCTCTTTGGTGTCTGGTTCGCTTACACAGCCGCCGTGGGACCTAGGGCTTAAAACGACCGGCTTGTCCGCACGCCGGTCGTTCAGTCGGTACTCAACTTTGAGCAAGTAGCGAACGGCTGCTATACGGGCTGCAACTGCAGCATCGGGAAGGTCCGCTGGATGTCGGCTTTGGGCGGTCCCCGATGTGCCTACAGTATCACGCCACCTCTGATGCTGCGCTGCCTCTGAGGTCGGCAGTGAGCCCACAGGAGACCAACAGATTCTTCGCTGCGTGCGCCCGCAGCGCGGATTATGCTGCAACGGCTAAGAACTCGGTGTCGCAACGCAGCGTGAAGACCGGCCCTTCATACAAAGCGCAGCGAGAACGACACGCTCAAGGATCGAGTCGCGGGACAAAGCGCCAACTTGCTGCGGCTGCGCCAATGTCTTCTTTCAGAGCGATTAGATAAAAGGTAGGCGTATTTTGAACACGCTTTAAGCACGTTTCTCTTCTGACACTTCCCGCATTCAATTCAGTGCAGAACGAACTTCAGCAGCGCCAGGGCCAATCCGATTGCGCCGGTAAACGCACCATGCAGCAGGCCCGGCAGGACGCGCCGGTAGATCACCCAGCCAATGCTGAAGCCGTAGACGGCCAGCAGCAGGATCGCAAAAACTTGGCTGAGGTCTATCGCCGTCTCGGCGGAGTATGCCCCGGTTGCCGCAAGCGCGATCAGCAGTGTCGGGATATTGGCTGCGATCAGCGTCGGCTGGGCGTGTCGCCAGCCCGCGCGGACCTCTGCCCAACCGAAGGCTGCACGGTGATGGGCGGCATCGGCCGAAATCTGGGCGAAGGCCTTGGCGCGCGTGATGGCGAGGACCGAGCCGAAGAGGATTGCGGCGGTGGTGATCGGATCGGTGGCCGAATGTCCCATGGCCATCAGCAGGGCCAGCACCGTGATCGCTCCGTAGATCGCGCCGAACGCGTTGTGCTCGATCTGTTCGATCCAGCGGGCGAGCCGCCCCTCCCTCTCATCCGTCATTGTCGCACCCCTGATGGAAACCGCCGTCACAATGCGCGATCAGGCGCGCAGTGTCCTCGTCGGTCCAGTTGGCGGGGTCGGTGACGGCGACCCATGGCCCGATATAGTCCGGACCATAATAGGCATGGCCGTGGCCGTCCGGCGCGGTGTTGGCCAGCGCCATGTCCACAGCCAGTTGGAATTGCGTCACTACCGGCATGAAGCGCATCTGCGGCGACACGTCCGGCCCCGGCGGTTCACGCATCCACTCGGGCGCGCGGAAAAGCGAACTTGAGGTGAAGAACACGATCGGATCGCTGGAGTATTGCAGATAGACGAGGCGCATGTTGCCCCAGCCCTCCGGTCCGCCAGCGTCTTCGGTATGTGAGGCAAAGCGCACCAGGCGACCGTCACCCAGAACAGGCGCGATGGCGGGACTGCCTTCGTCACGGGACGCGACGATGCCCTGCCACTTGGCGGACGGAAACGGCGGCCCCGCCCAGAGCGCGCCGTCGATGGGATCGTCGAGCAGAGCGAACAGATCGGTGCCGTGCATCGAGGACCAAGCCCCAAGGCTCAGCCCGTGGATGTAGAGCCGGGGCCGGTCGTTTTCCGGCAGGCTGCGCCAGTGCCGGTGGACGGTGCCGATCAGGGCTTCCGCCTGATCGAGGCCCGAGCGGGTTTCTAGGATCAGGGCCAGCGGCGATTGTAGGTAGGAATACTGCACCGCGACCGTCGCGATGTCGCCGCCGTGCATGTATTCAACGGTATCGACAGCGCCGGGGTCCATCCAGCCGGTGCCGGTGGGCATGGCAACGATCAGAACCTCGCGGTCGAACCCGCCCTGCCGGATCAGCTCCGCCAGGGCGATGTCCGCGCGGTCCTGCGGATCGTCGGCCTCTGCCCGGCCGACATAGACGCGTATGGGTTGCAGGGCGTTTTGGCCGGTGAAGGCCGTAATGTCGGCTGCATCCGGCCCGGTCAGGACGTAATCCCGCCCCGGCTGGCCCAAAGCGCCCCAATCCACCAGCGAGTTCGCGCCGCCCGTAAGATCGGCATCGGCCGGAGGCGGGGGCGCATCGACAAAGAGGTTCTGCGCCACGGTGACAGAATTATCGAGACCGGCGATCACGCGGTCCAGCACCCCGTCGCGTGTCACGACGATCAGGAGCAGGGAGGTCAGGAGGAAGCCCGCGACGTTCGCGGTGCGCGCGGGCATGTAGCGATAGAGGCGGAAGCGCACCCGATCGAAGAGCCACTGCACGGCGAAGCCGAGCAAGACGAGAACGGCGAAGACGACCAATGCCAGAGCCAGCATCTGAAATGTGTGGGTCGTCTCGACGGGTGGCATGTCCATGCGCGTGCGAATGCCGTTCTGCCAGCTTCGGGCCGACAGGAGGCAGAGAACGAGGATCACCAGGACCGGCACCGCCAGCGCAAGGCGGGAGATTGCGGCAGTCCGCCCATCCGGCTCGGGCAGGTCCAGTAGCCGGTAGAGCGATATACAGGCCCGTCCAATGAGATAGCCGAGGACCATAACCAGACCGCCAAGGACACCCTGCACCAGCCATTCCCGTGGGATCAGCGTCGGTGTCAGCGATGCCGCAAGGAAAAGAAGTCCGAGGCAGAGAGGCAGGACATAGAGGCCCGTCCTTTCGAGAATACGCATCACCTCACCGCCGCCGGGCAAGGATGCTTCGGCCATCATCGGTGGAGAGCCGGAGCGTGCCATCCGCGTCGAAGGTATAGCTGGATATGTCCCCCAGAAGTGCCAGCAAATCCTGTTCCTGATTCATCAGCGCGGAGGGACAGGCCATCATCGTGGTTCCCGCCGGGGCGAGGGTCAGGGACGTGCCGTCCGCCTTATACGACCCGATCAGACGGTTGCAGCCGGTGCTGCCTGCCAGAGACCCGTCAGGCAGGAATTGCAGGCTTGCCGGGGAGCCGTCGATCACGCCCGCGCCGTCGATATCCTCGATGGCCCATTCGCGCCCAGCCAGTTCGGGCGACGCATCCTCAGCCATCAGGTATTCCGCCACCGCCTGGTAGGCAGGAAGCGAGGTCGGATCGCTGGCTGCGTTCCCGGCGACGGGGTGCGAGGCGAAGCGGACGATGATCATATCGGCGGCGGGGTCGATCCAGATCGTCTGTCCGTGGACCCCGCGCGCGGCGAAGGCCCCGTGTTCGTTGTGACTGACCCACCACATGCCGCGATAACTCCAGCCCGGCAGCAGGTCGTAGCCCGCCTGGGCGAACACATCCGTGTCGCCGCCTTGCCTGACCCGGGCAATCGCTTCCGCCGGGATCACCTGTTCGCCGTTCCACTGGCCTTCGTTCAGAACGAGTTGGCCGAGGCGGGCCATGTCGCGCAGCGTCGCGTTGAACCCGCCGCCCGCGAAGGGGGTGCCGATGGAATCTACGGTGTAGAAGGCTTCGCGCTCTGCCCCGATGCGCGACCAGATGCGCGACGACAGATAATCGGCGACCGACATTCCGGTCGTGCGAGCGATCAGCCAGCCAGCGGCATCCGAGTTGACCGTCTTGTAGGCGAAGGCATCGCCATGCTCTCCGTCTCTTTCGACGGTTTGGAGATACTCGAAATAGCTGCGCGGTCCGTCATAGCCTTCGGGCTTGGGCAGTGGGCTGCCTGCCTCGGCATAGGTCCAGACCTCGGCGTCCGGGTCCGAGTAATCCTCGGAATAGTCGAGCGCGGTCGTCATCTCCAGCACCTGCCGCACGGTCGCGTCGCCGAAGGCACTGTCCGTCAGTTCGGGGATCAGATCACCGACAAGCGCGGTTTCATCCAGCGCGCCCTCGGCCACCAGCACCTCGGCCAGTAGCCCCGTGAGGCTCTTGGTAACGGACATGGCCCCGTGCAGGGTCTGTTCATCGAGGCACCCGGTATAACGCTCATAGACGATCCGTCCGCGATGCAGAACGAGGATGCCATCGGTGTAGTTGGCATCGAAGGCCGCGTTCCAGCTCATGTCGTCGCCGCCGCCCAGAGGCGTGAACGTGACCGCATCAATCCCGGCGTCGAGATCGACCGGCAAAGCGCTTGGCGCGTCCGTTCCGCGCTGCACCACGGTCGTGGGCATCAGTTCGCGGAAATGGCACACCGTCCAGCGCAGCCTGGGGAAGGCGAAGTAGTCTGGGTCGGTGAAGCGGATCGTTCTGTCCGCTGCCGGTGGGAATCCCTGCATCCAGCCCATGGTTTCGGGGTCAGACGCGGCTGCATCGAGAGTGGTGTCCTGTGCCATTGCGGGGCCTCCCATCGTCATGAAGGCGATCAAACCCGCCGATATTGCTTTCATCATGTTCATCATCCCAGCTCCTGCACGCCGCCGCCCGAGACGGTCAGAATCTGACCGCTGACCCAGGACGCTGCGGGAGAGCAAAGAAACAGCGCAGCGTTGGCCATGTCCTGCGGCTCACCCAAACGGTTGATCGGTGTGTGGCGCAGCATCTGCGCCTCGATTTCGTCGGTCAGCACACTTTTGAGCGCGTCGGTGCGGGTCGCACCCGGCGCTATCCCGTTCACACGGATTCCTTTCGGCCCCAGATCGAAGGCGATGTTGCGGATCAGGTGGTTCGTCGCGGCCTTGGATGAACCGTAGGAGGCCATCTGCCGATTCTTGTTCTCGCCCGCCATCGACGTGATCGCCAGCATCGCGCCGCCGCCCGCCCGTTCCATGTGCGGGGCCGCGAGCTGTGCGAGCCGGAAGAGCGAAAACACGTTCAAATCGTAGGCGCGGCGAAAGTCCTCCATCGGCATGTCGAAAGGCTTGGGGCCGCCTCCGCCTGCGTTGCTGACCAGGATGGTCAGCTTGCCGAACGCCTCGATGGTCTTATCCACCGCCCCGGCCAGATCGCTTTCCTTGGTCACGTCGCAGGCGATGGCGCTCGCCTTGCCACCTTCAGCCTCGATTTCGGCGGCCACCTTTGCGGCAGCGTTTTTGTCCAGATCGCTGACCATCACCGAAGCGCCTGCCTTGCCAAGCGTCAGCGCGATGGCCTTGCCGATCCCGGCGGCGGCTCCGGTAACAAGGGCGACCTGATCTGAAACAGTGAAGTCGGATGGGGAATACATGTAGGGTCTCCTCGCAAGGGTTTCCGCGACTGCATGGCAGCGCGAAAGAGTTCCGGGCGTTCAGGAGTTCGGGGCGAAAGCAGCCGCAAAAAATCTGACAGGCTGGATGACGACGCCATCGTCTTCAGGCCGTCTTTATCCGATAACGGGTCGGATGACAAACGTGCGGCGATTTCGTCAGCGTAATTTTACTCGCTTTGACGAGTGAAGCGGACATTCGTCGCGCTTGCATCTTATTGTAATTTGGGCTCAGAGCCGCCTAATGCTGACGCGGCAATGCCGGTGCGGCAGGCCGACCAACACCGGCCATCTGACCGTTTGGCCAAGCCACTGAAATCGCAGCTGGTCCTGCGATGAGCACTCGTTGGCTGATCAGCGGCTGTCGTTCGCGCTCTGAGCGGCGAAACCTAACTGCGAGCCCATAGCGGAAGTCATCAAGTCATGCTGCAAGCGCGCGCAGCATGAAAATCGCTGCATCTGCAAGAATGTAGGTGCAGCTTCGCGGCGGGAAGATCGGCCATTGGTGCCCGGTGCAGCGAAACTGCATCGAGCAATTCACAGGCCGCGGACAAACCGGTCCTTTGGGTGCGGAAAACCGGCCTTTCCAATGATGTACACTCGCATTGCCAGCGCGGTGCTGGTGAATGGGCTTGGAGGGAGGATCGGAAGGCAAATCATGCCAAGAGTCCAACTTCCCGCAACCACCCCTAAACACAGAGCCTGGAATAAAGGACGGATCATCGGCCAAAAACGGCCACTGCTACCCAAGCAAGTCTGGGCAATCCGCGCAAGGCTCGAACTCGCGGGCAATCTACGCGATCTGGCTTTGTTCAACGTCGCCATCGATAGCAAGTTGCGCGGTTGTGATCTGGTCAAGCTCGCGGTCACAGACCTGGTAAAAGGCGAACGCGTTCGCGAAAGGGTTTCGGTGATCCAGAGCAAAACCAAGCGGCCAGTCCAGTTTGAACTGACGGAAAATACGCGCGAAACTGTGCTGGCTTGGGTCAAATCACCGGAGATGTTTGCCTGCAGGTTCATGTTCCCAAGCCGCTTCCATGACCGTCCTCATATTTCAACGCCCCAGTATGGACGGATCGTTCGAGACTGGGTGACAGCCATTGGCTTGGAGCCTAGCGGCTACGGCACTCATTCGCTCCGCCGAACAAAGGCAGCGGAGATTTACCGAAAGACCGGGAACCTTCGTGCGGTCCAACTGCTGCTTGGCCACACCAAGGTCGATAGCACTGTGCGTTACCTTGGCGTTGAACTTGAAGACGCCCTGAGCATCGCTGAGCGTATCGATATCTGAGCTATCTTGGCGAACGGTCTTGCCGTTCGCCTTTTCAAAACGGGTGTCTGCCCATCGTCAGGCCGGGGTCGGCGCTTGAGTCCACAGCGGGAGTCTTGAATTTGTACTGCACGTGCTTGGTTCATAGAACTGCGCGACGGCAGAAGAAGCAACTATTTGCAATGGGATGGGGAGGACCACGGCTGCAACCCAAGGGGCGCAGTTGGAGAGCCTTTTAGCTTCAACTGCGCTAGCGTTGAATCGGCGCGTCATGACCCAATTCACTTCGCTACATCAAAGCCCTTCCGCTTTCGCGAGCGAATGCACATCGTCAAAGCGCGCCTTGGCAAGATCCTCTTCTGTGATCCCGTAGGTTTGACCTGTCAGAACCTCGATACCTTTGACCAGCGCCAACGCGTCAAGGCCATAGTAGCGCATGAGGTACGGGCGGGACCCGCCATGCGCATAGGTATCGTTGAGCCCCAATCGCACCAGTCTTTTGCCCACGCCAGCATCTGCCATCGTCTCGGCGACAAGACTGCCAATACCGCCTTCTGTCACGTGGTTTTCCAAGGTAATGACGCCATGCTTCACGCCGTTAACGTGATCCAGAAGTGCTGCGGCATTGAACGGTTTGATTGTGTGCAAGTGCAAATGCCGGATCGAGAGGCCAACATTTGCGAAGGCAGCACGAGCCCGCATCGCCTCTTCCGTGCAAATGCCGGATGTCACGACCAACACATCTGTTCCTTCTGACAAGACGCGCATTTCACCAACTTTGATAGGTGTTTCGAACAGGCGCGGTACAGACCCGCGCAGGACCCGACACCAGACCGGACCGTCAATGCTGTCAGCCGCTTCACAAATGCTTTCGACTTCAGTGGCGTCACCGGTTTCCAAGATGGTCATATTCGGGATGGACCGCATGACGCTGATGTCCTCGATGGACTGGTGTGTCATGCCACCGGGCGTGGTGACTCCGGGCAGGAACCCCATCAAGCGTACCTTGCGGCGCGGATAAGCGATCGATGCCATCAACTGGTCGTAAGGACGCCGGTACATGAAGACGCCAAAGGTGTGAATGAAAGGGCGGAAACCCGCGAGACCAAGGCCACCGGCAAAGCTCATCATATTCTGTTCTGCCATACCAAGCGAAAGGAACTGGTCGGGGTGGCGATCCCGGAAACCATCGATTTCACAGGATGAGGTCAGGTCGGCCGAAAGGCACAAAATGTCTGGATTGCCAGCAGCAAACTTTTCAAAGGCGCTGGCATAGGGACGGGTAACCATTTCAACCATTTTTGACGTCCTCAATGCGCATAGTCGATTGGATCGACGCCCAGATTAGCGGCAATCGAAGTGTTGAAACGAGACCGCTCGTCATCAGATTTGAAGCGGACATAGTGTAGTCGCGGAAAGCGCTCTTCGAGGACAGGCATCGTATGATACGGGTTCGTGCGCGCCAAAATGATCAGTGGTTTGCCGGTATGCGGTTCATTCACGGCATCCCGCATTGCGGTCAGATCGTGACCGTCAATTTCCACACATGCCGCACCGAAATTCAGGAATTTGGTGCGAATGTCGCCAACTTCCATCACGCTCGACATCGCACCATCGCACTGCTGATCATTCACATCCATGATCGCAAGCACATTGTCGATGCCATGGTGCGCGCAGGCTTGAACGGCCTCCCAGGTCTGGCCCTCCTGAACTTCGCCGTCCGACATAAAGACCCAAGTGCGGCCCGCATCCCCGCGCAAGCGACGGCCGTAGGCAAGGCCTGATGCCGTCGACAGCCCAATGCCCAAGGTCCCATTGTGGACCTCCATACCCGGAGAGTGTTCGGCCCCAATCATTTCAACGGAAGAACCGTCCTTATTGAACATCTCTAGGCCCTCTGGCGCCATACGCCCCACTTCGATGAGGGTCGCATAGGCCACCAACGCGTAATGTGCTGGCGCAATGAATAGACGATCGAGCTCAGGCGATGCAGGGCCATTGTAGCCTGCGCCGGTGTGGTAGTCCGGGTTGTTGGGCGATGGGACGCCTTCAAATGATTTCGGGATCATTGGGAGCGTTGGCGCACCGAGATTTAGTTCTTCGTTGTACAGCCACGCGAGTTGTTCGGCAGCGGAGCACGCCTGGCTCAGATATCCGCCGTTATTGCGAATGCAGTGTTCAAAGACACGCCTGCGAATACCTAGGGCAACATCTTCGGTGCTGCGTTCATTGCGCATGAGCTTACTCCCGATAACTTTACAAGTGTAAATAAATTAGTCATTTGTATAGATCAAGAACGAACTGCAGTGGAGTATGCGGAATGCCTTCTCAGACAATGAAAGCAGTGCGGTGCCGCGGTTTCGGCGGTCGTCATCGACTGGAAGAGGTCGACATCCCGCGACCCGGCAAAGGCGAAGTGTTGGTGCGTGTTGATGCATCTGGTATCTGCGCCGCGGATCGCGCCATGTGGGATGCGACAGGCCCATGGCAGCTGAACTTTCCATTCACGCCAGGCCATGAATTTACCGGCACGGTTGTGGAACTCGGCGATGAGGCCAGAGAACGACACGGGCTGGCGGTCGATGACCGCGCGATTGCCGAACTCAACATCAGCTATGGAAATGATTTCTACCGCCAGCGAGGCTTGTATCACCTGACCGATCACATGCAGGTTTTGGGTGCCACGCTTGACGGTGGTTGGGCGCAATACATGCTCTACCCGACCGAGGCACTCATTCACAAGGTGCCGGAGACTCTCAGCAACGAGGCCGCATGCTATACCGAACCACTTGCCAATGCGATCCACGGGGTGCAGCGCGCAGACATTCAGTTTGATGATGTAGTCGTCATCTCTGGTGCGGGTCCAATTGGCATGGGCATGGTGCAGGCTGCGGCGCTCAAAACGCCGAGGTCGGTAATTGTGATCAATCCGGGGAAACCAAAGCGCGAATTGGCGCTTACCTTGGGGGCTGACTACGCATTCGCGCCGGATGATCCCAAGTTGCAGCAAGCCATCGGTGATTTGACGGGCGGGCGCGGCGCGGATGTCTTTCTCGAAGCATCTGGACAGACACGCGCTTTCGAACGGGGCCTCTCACTGGTGCGAAAGCGCGCGCGTATGGTTGTGTTCGGCGTTTATAAACAGCCTGCTCAGATCGACCTGAACATCTTTGGGGAATTCAAAGAACTCGACATTCGTGGCGGTCATCTGGCGCCATTCACCTACGCAACTGCGCTGGATTTGATGGCGCGGGGCAAGATCAATGGTGATGCCTGTGTGACCCATTCGTATCCGCTTGCCGCGTTTGAACAGGCCTTGACGCGCAAGCCCGACCCGGATGAGCTTCAGATCAAGGTGATACTTGAGCCCAATCGATAGCCGCATGAAATACACTGCCGCCCATTGGGGCACATACACGTTTGAATCGGGCGACAAAGACCTCACGCCGGTCGTGGATGATCCATTGCCCTCTCGCATCGGGCGTGGCTGGGTTTCGGCGGCAACTGACCCGGCAACGCGGGTTCTGGCGCCGGTTGTCAGAAAAGGATGGCTGAACGGCGACAAAGGCGCAGCACGGTGTAGCGACAGCTTTGTCGAAATCACGTGGGACCGCGCCACGCAATTGGTGGCCAGCGAAATTGATCGCGTTCGCACAACCTATGGCAATCAGGCAATTTTCGGGGGCTCTTACGGCTGGTCCAGCGCTGGTCGTTTCCATCATGCACAGGGGCAAATGCGCAGGCTTCTGGCTTTGGCCGGTGGGTACACCTCATCGCGCGAAACGTATTCGCATGCGGCGGCTGAAGTGCTGTTTCCCCGCATTCTGGGCATGTCGAACAGAGCATTTCAGGACCAGATGACATCGCTGCCCCTCGTGGCAGAGCATTGCGAATTTGTTTTGGCGTTCGGCGGCATTTCCAGGCGAACGGCTCAAATCACCTCTGCAGGAACGGCAACACATGACGTTGGTTCTTGGCTGGACGCATTGAAGTCGAACAACGTTGAAGTCCTTAGCGTAGCGCCAGAAAGAGGCGAGGCACAGGCATGGCTACCTATCCGGCCCGGCACAGACACCGCGCTGATATTGGCTCTCATCCATTGGATCGTCAGTGCGGGCAAGGAGGACCAACGCTTCCTCGCGCGCTGCACAAGCGGCTGGAACGATCTAAAAGCGTATGTTCTGGGCCATACAGAAGGTCGGCCCAAAACGCCTGCTTGGGCCGCGACCATCTGCGATATCCAAGAGCGAAGGATCATCGAGATTGCGCGAAAGCTGACCGAGACCCGGAATATGATTTCGACGGCCTGGGGGCTGCAACGCGCCGATCACGGGGAGCAACCGATTTGGGCCGGTCTCGCCCTCGCAGCGGTTCTTGGTCAGATCGGTCAGCCTGGGACGGGCTACAGTTTCGGCTATGGGTCCGTCACTGCCATCGGGCGGCCTGTCCCGTGGATACCTTGGCCGTCGCTGCCCAAAGTGCCCAATCCTGTGACGGATTTTATTCCGGTTGCACGGATTGCAGATGCACTCCTCTTCCCTAATGTGCCCTACAATTATGACGGTGAAACGCGCCACTATCCGGACCTTAAATTGGTATGGTGGAGTGGCGGCAACCCCTTCCACCATCACCAGGACCTGTTGCGGCTGGAACGGGCATGGCGGCGCCCCGAAACGATCATTGTCAGTGAACACAGCTGGACTGCCACCGCGCGGCGCGCTGATATCGTTCTGCCTGCAACAACGCCATTGGAGCGGGAGGATCTGATGATGAACCGGCGTGATCCGGCATTAGTCTACATGTCGCGCTTTACGGCCCCAATGGGACAGGCGCGTGATGATTTCGATTTCTGCGCTGAGATCGCTGACAAACTGAATGTCGGAGACGCATTTCGAGGGGGCAAGACCAGTGCTGAGTGGCTTGCACATTTGTGGGACGAGGCCAGGAACGTTGGGGCCACCCAAAACATCGACATGCCGGATTTCGAAGACTTCAAGGTGATGGGGCGTTTTGATCTGCCTGTTGATCGCCAACACCGCATCGCGTTTGCGGATTTCGTCAAAGATCCAGAGGCGAACCCGCTGGGTACGGAAAGCGGCAAACTGACCGTTTCAAACCAATCCATTGGCGAGATGGACCTTTCAGACTGCCCTGCGCACCCAAGCTGGCTGCCGCCTGTTGAGGGGAGTGCGCTGCCGGATGGCGCGTTCCACCTAATCTCGGGCCAGCCTGCCACACGACTGCATGGCCAGAATGATATGGGCAGCGAAAGCCTTGGCGCAAAGGTGTCAGGGCGCGAGGTATGTACGCTGCATCCTGCCGCCGCAGAGCGTTTAGGGGTCGCCGACGGTGGCTTTCTGCGCCTGTACAATGTTCGCGGTGCCTGCATTTGTGCGGTCAAGACAAGCGAGGATATTCGCCTGGATTGCCTGTCGCTTCCGACAGGTGCGTGGTTTGATCCCAGAGTGATAAACGGTACGAAAACCTGCATCCATGGCAACCCGAACGTCTTGACGTTGGACAAAGGATGCTCGTCGCTGAGCCAGGGGAACATCGCACATACATGTGTGGTCTATGCCGAGGCTTGGCATGGCCCGTTGCCGGAACTGAGTGTCGACAAACCACCAAATGTTGCGCTCTAGTCGCTCCGCGCTGTGCGTTGTGCGACCGCGAGGGCCAAGGCCGATACCAGAATGATCCCTTGGAGCGCGTCCTTGGTGTTGAAGTTCAAACCCATAAGGTTCAGCCCGTTGGCAACCATCCCGAGGAATAGAACGCCGGCTACGGTTCCCAAAACATTCGGGCGCCCGCGCGGATGTAAAGCTGCGCCAATGAACACGGCTGCGATTGCGTCCAGCAGATAGGAAAAGCCAGAGAGTGGCGTGAACATCCGGATATTGGCTGCAGCGATCAAGCCACCAACAGCACAGGTCATCGCGGCAAAAATAAAGCACCCGATCAGAATGCGATTGACCCGAATTCCGGCCACAACGGCGGCAGACCGCTGCATCCCCATTGCATGAATGCGCCGCCCCCAAATCGACCGTTCCAGCAACAGATAGTAAATCACCACGAGAACCGCAGCCAACACCGCCTCCGTCGGGATGCCTAGGATGTCGCCTTGCGCGATATTGCGAAACTCGGTTGGCATCCGGCGATAGGAAATCGGCCCCCCGCCATTGGTAAAAATGCGCTGCACAGAGGAACCGATGAAGAAGGTGCTCAGTGTTGCTAGAAAGGGGCTGATGCGGAGGCCAACAACAAGGATCGCATTGAAAATCCCGACAAGTGACCCCCCAATGACGCCCGCGCAGGCCGCGCTGAACCAATTCAAGTCATAAGTGCTCATCGCGACAACGGCGAAGGCGGCACCAAAGTCCAGCGCGATACCAATCGACAGATCAATCCCGCCGGTCGCCACGATCAACGTCAAACCGAGTGCGAGGATCAGCAAGATAGCCGAGCCCTCAACGATATTCAGCAGGTTGCCGCCTTGCAGGAACACCGGATTCCAAACCGCAAACAGAATAAAAAATGCCGCAAAGACGATGAGAAAGCCAAAGCGCAAAAGAATATCGCGGAGGGTGTTTGAACGGTCCATCACCTTACCGACCCCGCTGCGCCAAGGCCGAAAAGGCGACGACTACGACGATCAAAGACCCTTTGATCAGTCCGGTCCAGAACACGTTCACCCCCATGGACTTCAAGCCAATCGAAATCGCCGCAACCAACAGCGCACCGAGGACCGCGCCCCAAAGTGTCACGACGCGACGCGGTGAAAATGCAGCACCCAAAAACGTGGCAAGTACCATTTCAAGCATTAAGTTGTCTTGCACGCCAGGAGAGCTCCCTGAACCCCGCGCGAGCAAAAAGAAACCACACAGAAAGCCCGTGATCGCTGCAACAACAAAGCTCTGTGCGACAAACCGATTGACGTTGATACCCGAGATTTCTGCCGCGTCACGACTACCGCCTGCGGCCTGCATGTTAAGGCCCCAACGTGTGCGATGTGCTGCAAAGAAGAGCGTTGCCACGATGAGGGCGACCAACAGAATGCCAAGCGGCACACCAGCAATTTCCTCCGCCCGAAGCGCCACAATCCAATCATGATCCACATTAATGCGGCGGCTGACTGTGATCACGTTATTCACGCCAACCACAGCGACAAACACCGCTAAGGTTGTCAGAAGCGGTGTCATCCCAATTCTCGTCACCAGGACTGCGTTCAATACACCCACCAACGTGCATGCGACCAACGCAACCATGGCGCAGACGGCGAGCGGCACTCCGGATGTGAGCATCTGCGCAGTAATCCCGGCAGACAAAACCGCCGTCGCCGGTATGGACAGATCAATTCCACCCGATACCACATCATCCCCACCGGCCATGACGACGATGGCCAGCCCCGCACATACAAGAACCACCGGCAGGCTTTGAATCACGATGAGTTCCAAACTCTGCAAGGTCAGAAAATTCGGTGCATTCAGACTGATGTAGCCCAGCACCGCGATGAAAATGACAAGTGGCAGGTAACCGACAAGATCGGACACCTTGGGGCCCTGTGACACCTCAGCTTGCATGTGCTGTCCCCTTGATCGATGCGGCCCCTGTCGTCGCGGCAACAAGTTCATCAACGGTTGTGGCAGTGGCCTCAAGCTCATCCACAATGACCCCGCGCATCATGACGATAATCCGATCACAGATACCTTGTAATTCGACGGGATCAGATGAAGACACGATGACCACCGCGCCTTTTGCGGCGAGATCCGCGATCAATTGATAAATCTCCGCTTTGGCGCCGACGTCGACGCCGACGGTCGGCTCATCAAAAATGAAGATCTTTGCGTCAGTGGCCAGCCATCGCGCAAGAACGACCTTTTGTTGGTTTCCACCGCTCAGAAGCCGCGTGATCGCATCGGGGTTTGGTGGGCGGATATCCAGCGCCTCGATTTGTGCTTCGGTCTCAGTTGCGGCGGCCTTCGCGTTGACCAAACCCATCTTCGACGTGCGGCTCAATGTGGCCAGAGTAGCGTTTTCCGAGACAGACATGGGGAGGACAAGCCCGTCATGCCGCCGGTCGCGTGGAACAAGCACAATCCCTTGTGCGACAGCCTTTGCAGCAGTGCTCGCGTTGATTGGCTCACCATCTAGAGCGACAGTCCCCGCCGTCTTTTTCCGCAAACCATAGAGGCAGTCGATGAGTTTTTCACGGCCGGAGCCGATCAAACCAGCGATACCGAGGATTTCACCCTTGTCGGCCTCAAAGGCTACATCAGAAAATACCGTGCCAGATGCAAGGTTTGTGACCGACAGACCCTTTTGCGTTGGACGACTTGTTCGATTTGGGAACATGTCCGCGATTTCCCGCCCGACCATCGCATAGATCAGGTCGGCCGCGCTATCGTCAGTGATGTTATCAAACACACCAACAGTCTGACCCTGTCGAAACACAGTGACACGGTCGCAGATATCGGTGATCTCAGACAAATAGTGCGACACATAGAGGATCGCGATCCCCTGTAATTTTAGTTTGGCAATGGCCCCCATGACGAGATCGACTTCCTCGCTGGCCAATGGGGCGGTTGGTTCGTCAAAGACGACCACGCGCGCGGCGCCGTCGATGAGGGCGCGGGCAACTTGTACCAATTTGCGTTCAGCCGGACCAAGGTCACGGATCAGCCGGTTGCCTGATATCACAAAGCCAAGATTGTCCTGCAAAAAGGCTTCTGCCCGCTTCCGCATCTCGCGTTTTGCAATCCCAAGCCCTCCGAGCAGTTCTTGGCCCATAAAAACAGACTCAGTCACGGTAAAATGCGGGACGAGGTGCAGCTCTTGGTGAATGAAGCGAATGCCTGCCTCATGGACTGCGGCGGGGGTCGCTGGATTGAGATGTTGCCCGTTAATCGTGATTGAACCTGCTTCTGGCTGATAGACGCCCGCAAGTACCTTGATCACCGTGGACTTGCCCGCACCGTTTTCGCCAACAAGCCCATGAACCTCGCCAGGTTTTACCGCAAGCGAAGCTGAGTCCAACGCACGGACGCCCGGAAACTCTTTGACGATGTCTGTCAGCGAAACAGCAAAATCCGTCATTGGACTTACCTCAAAAAAAAGGCGGCGGAGATTGCCGCCGCCTTTCCAAAATTACGATGCTTTACTCAAGCGAACCGTAGCCAAGTGCCTCATAGGCAGCAATTGCTTCATCGCGCCCATTGACGGGTACAACGTCCACATAGGTTTGCGGAAGCAGTGCTTCACCCGCAAAGTGACGCGCTACGTTCATCGCCGACGTGGACCCGATCAGGTTCGGTTGTTGGGCGACATTGGCCACAAAGGGTGAACCTTCTTCGGCCATGATCTCCAACGTGTCTGGCCCACCGTCCAAAGCTGTCACCAGAACATCTGTCCGCCCTGCTTCTTCAAGGGCTTGCACGACACCAATAGCTGGCTGATCCCAGCAGCCGACATGGATCGCATTGATCGTACCCTCTGGATACTGGCTCAGCAGATCGAGCGTCTTTTTGCGCGCATCTTCCGGTGCATTTGCAAATTCTTCGGCCAGTTCAGGCTGAATGATCTCGATGCCTGGGTAGTCTTCCAGCACGTATTTCCACAAACCCGCACGAATGTCGCAAATCCGCAGCGCTTCCTGGAACGCGTTGAACACAGCAACCTTGCCTTCGCCGCCAATCGCGTCAGCCATGTAGCGACCAATTGTTGTGCCCATATAGTAGTTGTCAGATGTCGTGTTGTTGACGGCATGTGGGCTGGGGTGATCCACAGTGAACACAGGGATACCGGCAGCTTTGAGTGCTTCAAACTTTGGTTCGACCGCACCGTCACCCAAAATTGAAATCACCGCGTCGACGCCGTTGTTCAACAGAATGTCGTGGTTGTCGGCATGTACCTGATTGTCACGGCCACCGTCGACCGGCACAACTGTACCGCCCAGGCTTTCGACTGTGCTTGTCGCACCATTAAACGCTTCGCGATCCCAGAAGTGCTGGGTTCCTACCACGGCCACGCCGATTGTCTTGCCCTCAAGGCTTAGATGCCCGTCTGCAAAGGCTGGTGCCGCCAATGCCAGGCTCGTGCAAGCCAGAACAGCTTTCACTGAAAAGCTCATTGTATTCCTCCCTTACGTTTGCGGCCTCCACCGCAATTGATGCTCAGAAGAAAACAAGTCAGTTTACAAATGTCAAATTTTAAATCACATGTTTAAGCGACAAGGGAGGACGCGGTGACAACGATCAGGCTTGCATTGGATGTTGGAACGACCGCCATCAAAGCAGCGGCATTTGATCCTCAGGGGAAGATTGTTGCCGAAGACTCTGCGCCCTCAACAGTGATCAGAGGGCCGAACGGTGAAAATGAGCAGGATCCCGAAATCGTCTGGGACGCCGTTGCAACATGCCTCCAACGCACTGCAGGACAGGTTGATCCGGCCCGTATCAAGTCTCTCGGTATCTGCGCGCAAGGGGACGGCTTCTGGCCGCTTGATGCCGGTCACAAGCCGGTTAGACCCGCGATCCTCTGGTCAGACACACGCGAAGACATCGCCAAGGACTTGGCAGAACTCTCAGGTGGACCTGCGACGTCTGCTGTCGGGCGCGGCTGCAATACCGCACTTTGGCCCGGAACATCTGCGATGGGGTGGCGCTGGCTGAGGCGCAATGAACCCAAGGCGGCAGAACGCGTTCAATATGTTGCGACGTGCGGCGACTTCATCGGACACCGGCTAACGGGTGTTCTGTCGACAGACTTTGCAAATGCAACAATCCCATTTCTCGACATTGCATCGCGCAGCTACGGCAATGCGATCTCTGCGTTGGAATGCACGGACTTGCAGGACAAGCTCTTGCCCCCAAAACGCGCACATGCGGTTCTTGGACACGTCACAAGAGCCGCAGCCCGCGCGACCGGCCTTCCAGATGGCCTTCCGGTGTCTGTCGCGACACTTGACTTGGGCGCGATGATCGTTGGGCTGGGTATGTCACGCGCAGGCGAAACGATGATGATCCTTGGGACGACTGCCGTAGTGAACATTCTGACGGATCAAATTGAATCAACCGATGATCCTATAGCCGCAACGGTTTTGCATCCAACGAACGAAGTCGCAATCAGAGTCCTTGCACCTTCAACGGGCGCCGCAGCGTTTGATTGGTTCGCAAGCCTTCATCCGCTGAGCCTTGGCGGCGAAGGGACGGATGAAATTGCGATGAAACTGAACGCGCTCGTCGAACAGGTGCCGATCGGTGCGAACGGCGTAACCTTCCTGCCGTACCTTAATGGAGAACGTGCACCTTTTGTCGATCCTACGGTTCGTGCGGGCTTCTTGGGCATGTCAGGCAGCACCACCAAAGGCGAGTTGGGGCGCGCTGTGATGGAAGGGACTGCGCTCAGCCTGCGCCACTGTTTTGAGGAGGAGAACGGCCTGCCAACTCTTCCCGTCAATCTGACAGGCGGAGGTGCGCGTAATCCTGTTTGGTGTCAGATTATCGCGGACATCATCGGGCAAGATGTCATGGTCAATTCGGCTTCGGACCTTGGCCTTTGGGGGGCGGCTTGCATCGGTGCCGCAGCCGTCTCAGGCGAAGATCCGATAGCACTTGCTGCCCGAAATACCGACGATTTGGTGACGTATCGCGCAGACCCAAACCGGCATGATACCTATGCCCCGGTTTTCAAGAAGTACCGCAAATTGTCCGAAGCCCTGCGTGGCGCATCAGCCAGTGAGGAGAGTCCGACGTGACGAACATGATGAAAGCGGCTGTCCAGTACGCCATAGACGATATTCGGCTTGAAGATCGCCCTATACCAGAGGTTGGCCCAGGCGAGATGCTTCTCAAGACCCGCGCCTGTGGGCTTTGCGGTGGCGAGACGATGGCTTGGTATAAAACGGAGCCGAAGGTGCTCGGGCACGAACCAGCTGGCGAAGTGGTCGAACTTGGCGCTGGCGTCACCGACTATCAGATTGGTGATCGTGTTTTTGTGAACCACCACGTGGGCCGGGTCGACAGTCACCTTTCGCGACGCGGTCACTTCACGCGTGATCCTTTCTATAAGACCATGCGGCTCGATCCAGGTGGCGTCTGTGAATACTTCAAGGTCACTGCCCAGCATCTGGCAATGGACACCCACAAACTGCCTGTCGGCATAAGCGATGAAGAGGCGACCACAATCGAGCCGTGGTCATGTGTGTTGTCCGGATTGAAGGTTTGCAACATCCAACCCGGTGACACCGTGGCGGTTGTCGGCGCTGGATTTATGGGACAAGGATTTGTTCACCTCGCACCGCTGTTTGGTGCGGGCAAGGTCGTGGCGCTCGATTTCTCGAACTGGCGGCTCGATAAGGCGCGTCATTTTGGGGCGACCCATACCATCAACCCCAAAACAGAGGATGCGGTTGATGCAATGCGCGCGCTCAACAATGGACGGCTTGCTGACACGGTTATTGTGATCGCGCCATTTCCTTCCGCATGGGAACAAGCCATGGCGCTGGTGGAAGTGGGTGGGTGCCTGCATTTGGGCGCACCGCTGCCTCCCGAGACCGACTGGGTGCAAAATGGCCACAAAGCCTATTTTGACCAAATCACGGTCACCTCGCGCTATTCATCAGATCACACAGACACCTACAGCTACATTCGCCTGCTTGAAGCTGGTCGGATAAACGCAAGAGACGCCATCTCACACCGCTTTGACATCGCTGACAGTGCCGAGGCTTTCCGCATGCTGGTTGAGGCAGAAAAGTCGCTGAAGATCGTCGTCTACCCGCACGGAGTGCCCGATGCTTGAGACGTTGAAACAGGAGGTCTGCGATCAGAACCATGAACTTCCACGCAACGGACTTGTGGTTGGATCGGGCGGAAACGTCTCTGGGCGTGACCCTAAAACTGGTCTGATCGTTATCAAGCCGTCCGGCGTCAAATTCGACAAATTGACGCCTGAGACCATGGTTGTTGTTGATCTGGACGGAAATGTCATCGAGGGTGACATGAAGCCGTCGGTCGATACTGGGATACACCTCTATATCTATCGCAACCGATCGGACGTGTTTGGCATCACGCACACCCATTCGCCCTATGCATCCAGCTTTGCGGCCCGTGGTGAACGGATACCAGCCGTTCTAACGCCGATCACGCACATGCTGGGTCGAGATGTGCCCTGCTCGCGCTACGCGACACCGGGTGAGGTCGATACCGGCCAGGCGATCTTAGATGCAGCCGATGGGGGTTGGGCTGTCCTCGTAAAAGCGCATGGCGTTTTCACGATGGGCAAATCCGCCACCGAAGCCACCAGCATCGCCATGTATCTGGAAGAGGCCGCGATGACGACACATCTGGCCTTGTGCCGCGGCCCTGTGGAAGAGTTGCCACAAGAAGAAATTGATCGCTGCTACGCTTGGTTTCGCAAGAACTATGGACAAAGCGGCACCAAGCCCGTCAAATCCTGAGTGTGAACAAATCCAGCAACATATACGTCGACAGTGATCGTGGCGAACGGCTTTCGAATGTCGCGCTGCTTTACTACGGAGAGGGTCTGACCCAAAGCGAGATTGCGAAGCGATTGCAAGTGTCTCGCGTGACAGTCGTCAACTTGCTGCGGGAAGCGCGCGAACTGGGGATTGTCCAAATTCGCGTAGACGGCAAACAGCTGAAAGAGAATTCACTCGCACGCGATCTGCGCGAGGCCTACGGGCTGACGGATGTTTATATCTCGGACACGTTTGAGGATGCCGAAACCAACCGAGATGCAGCGCTTCGCCAACTGGGCCGCGTTGCTGCGACGGCTTTTCTGGACATCGTCGAAACAGGTGACCGCGTTGGGATCGCGTGGGGGGAGACAGTGCTTGCCCTTTCGGAAGAACTGCCACGCGTTCAAGTTGAAAAGGTCGAAGTGAGCCAGCTTATCGGTTCAATGATGTCTGACCGCGTTCCCGCTTCCGAGAACTGCACAATCCGCATTGCAAGCCAGATCGGTGCGCAGTGTTACACGCTGCACGCGCCAGCACTCGCCTCCACGGCTGACTTGGCCGCGCTTTTTCGCGAAGAGCCGACAATCTCTGCCCAGCTGGACCGGTTGAAAACGCTGGATATGGTAACCTACTCGATAGGCAATATTTCGGATGATACGCATATGGCAGCTGCCGGAATGGCAAGTTTGGAAGAGCTGACAGCTGCCCGAAAGGCTGGGGCGAAAGGGATCATTTGCTGCCGCTACATCGACGCAGAAGGCAATGAGTGCCATTTACCACCTACCGATCGTGTTATCGCCGCAGAACTCACAGACTTACAGAAGGCTGCCAAACGTCTTCTTGTTGTGTGCGGAAACGATCGCCTTGAAGCGACCCGAGCGGCCCTCAAAGGCGGGCTAGCAACGCATCTATGTGTAAATTCTGCACTCGCAAAAGCTTTGATCAACTAGCCATTCTGATTAGTCCAGCGGCTGTAGGATTTGCACAAAAAAGTCAGAGGGCGGTGTGGGTTTTGCTCAAGTCCTCCCAATGAATGACAACTTCGGTGACATGCGCTCGGTTGCAAAAAGACTTGCTCTGCACGTGCGAACGAATGCTGCGTCAGCAATAGCTGCATCTGCACAAGTCCGGTTTGTCCCGCAAGGTGCAATTTCCAGCTGCCACTAGCGAATGGCCGCTGTCCGAGCCGAAGTAGGGATTATGAGTCGCTTAAGCGGCCCGACTTCGGCCATCGGTTGCAGAGATCGACGCTCGTAGCCTAGCTTTGGAGGCCGACGGCTCCATTTCAATTTGGCCTACATTGGCCGCCGGTCAGATGCCCACCCGCCGCAATTGAACCAATTCAACCCAAGACAGCAGCTTAGCTCGGAACCCGAGTTTCTCTGTGATGTCCACGTAGCGCACCATCTGCTCATCCGGCTTGCCATCTTCCGACACGAAGTCGATCCTGCAGGCCCCGGCGGCGCTGAGGTGTGTGAGCGAGTCCCGAAATATCTCCGCTAGACTCCGTTCGTCTGCCAGCCGGTAAACGATTGGCGCGTAGCCGGCGATCAGTTTCTCGAGGCTCTTTGCGGCGAAACCGCTTGTTGGGACGAGGCCTTCCATCAGCAACACGGTGTCGAACTTTAGGCGCCTGTGATCACAAAGAAGATTGGCGTCCGGCGTTGCACCGATCCCCAGATCGAGTGGAACAAGCACGGTATGCGCCATTCCTGGCGTGATCTCCTGATAGCCAGCGAATGCCGCGTGGCGCCGCGTGTGGGACAACGCGTCCAGAACCTGCGCTGCATCCTGCGGGGCGACGGTTCGACATTCGATACCATCAATATCCTTTGTACTTCGATCTGTGATGCACATCAGGTCACCGGCCGGGATACCGAAACGTTCTTTCACGTGTCCAACACAATCCGCAAAGTGCACGCGGCTACCAGGGACCTTTTCCATTTGGACAACTCTTATCCAAGGCGGCCGCGCCTCCTCAAACTCTTCCGGTAGGCAGAGAAGACCTTCCGTGAACAAGACCATGGGCAGGCCCGTTTCGAGCGCCAGAAGCATCAATGCGTCCTGGAAGGTCTCAGGCGATCTGCACCCCGTTTCCGGCCCGGTTCTGGGAGGTGCCGAATGGCAGGCCCCTTCCTCTCCGCTCAGATCGAGACAGATCGCGCGAGGGCGGCTGGCGGGCCAGTTCGGTTGGTCAGTCATTTCTTTTCCTCCCTTTCAAGGCACCGTTCTTCCAATCCGCGCGGGAAGCCGCTTCGCGATGCGTTGGCAAAAAGGGTCCCATCGTGGGAACTCTGCATTTTTTACTCTTCCCTCACGCCTTCACTTATCTGCACAGCGGCGCAGATTGCCTCCGCTTCCCAGACCTCGATCGCCATTGCGCTGATGCCGTCGGCTTTGCTACCCCACTTCCGATGGAAGTCTTCGGGCGTCGAACGATCTTCAAGCCGGTAACACCGTGAGACCGTCCTTGCCCAACTGAAGTCACGGTCAAGACCGCAGAGCGGTGATGTTCGGATCATCGGTCCGATCGACGCGGGGTGGCCGTCGACCTCGCCCACCAAATGCGCCCAGATGCCATACTCCGACCTGATCGACACCCAGCCCGTCAGCACGGGTGCTTGGACAATATCTCTCTTGCTCGGTCCGATCACCGCCAGCTCGAGCGACCGCAGACGCATCCGTGTGGTGAGCAGGCGCCAAATATCCTCAGCAGCAAGCACCCATTCGAGCGGTAGAACGTATCGCGCGCCGTCAATCAGGATAGGCTCCAGATTGGGTGCAACATCCCTGATCAGGGCGATCAGATCCGGGTCGATGTCGTCCCATCGGACAAGCGTTCCGTCGTCAAAACCACCGACCCACACGGGCTTGACCGACTTCAGTTTGTCGAGAAGCGCGTGGTCCGCATCATTCAGATCCATGGCGGCTCTCCCAGATGCAGGCTTCGCGCAGATAGGATGTGGACGCGCGCGCCAATTCCTCGGCGTAGCCGATCGACACGTTGCGGATGTCGGTTTGACCGACCTTGGCGCGCAACCGTCTGTGGGAATGCCCGAAGAACCAGGCGTCCGGCTGATAGCCTGCGATCAGATCGCCCAAGTCGGAATGAAACGACGCTGTCAGGGCATCGATGGCACCCGCAACATCCGGGTGCGGCCCGTGATGCGTCACGACGACGGTCTGCCCCGTGCTGCAGGCATGGTGCGGCACTGACAGCGCCTTGACGAGCCAATCACGATGATCCCGGTGAACGCGCAGGACATCTTCCGGCTTGATCCAGGGCTGCGGAATCCATCCGCCGGGGTTGTCATCCAGTGTCAGACTGCTCGGCGCAGGTCTTGCGATCCTGGAATAGTCCCGCATGACCTGTTGCGCGAAGCTCATCGCCCTTGGCTGATCGTCCAGCAGATCGAAGTCGGTCCAGAGCGTGCAGCACAGAAAGCGGGTCGTTCCGTGTTGCAGAACCCGTTTTTGAACGAACTGCGCGCCGGCTTTCGTCGCTTCGCGTTCCAGGAGGGGGTCATCCCCGAGGCTGCCATTATAGTAATCATGATTGCCCGGGAACGCGTAGACCTTCTCCGGCAGGATATGCTGCGCCAGATAGTCAAAGACCTTCGACCAGTTCGGAGCTGGACCGTTGATCAGATCGCCTGCGAGGATGAGCGCGTCTGCGGTTTGGAGCGCGTATTCACGGTTCAGGAGCGCGATCGGGTCGACAGCGAGCCGATAGAAGCTGTCCAAATGCAGGTCTCCGAGGATCACCACGCGGCCGGTGTCAAATGGGATGGTAAGCGTG
>NZ_JBBIFZ010000006.1:0-150000 GCF_037572755.1 Yoonia sp. 2307UL14-13
TTCATACTCCTTGATCATCCCAATGATCTGCTCGTCACTAAATCTGCGTTTCATAGTCCATCCTCTCTTGGGACGGATTACTAACACTTCAGTGGCCCGATTTCAGGGGGCTGGGTCACGATGATGGCAGAGATTGAAGCCCTTCCATCAAAGCGAACAAGAAATCCTCGGACTGGCCAGCTGTTAGAGGAACGTCTTTTTGGGTACGGAACCGCGACAGGATATCGGAAACGCTGGATAACAATCTGTAAGAAAGCGGGAATCCCGTATTTGTCAGCGCGCGCGGCAGGTCGCCACGGTTTTTTCACCGAGTTGGTGGTTCGCCAAAAGGTTGATCCAGTTACCGCAGCCAAGGCTGGTAGGTGGTCCGACCCGACACTTCCACTTAGCACCTATGCCCATTCTGAGACCGATGAAGAGGAAATTCGACGTCGATTTCGGACAAAACCCAAACAGAAGCGTAAGTCAAAAGCTTCTAAGAAATTGAAAAAGAAAGGAAAAGATAGTGTTGAATAGCCCCCTCCTAAGGGGCAGGTTGCAGGTTCGAATCCTGCCGGGGTCGCCAGCACTCTTTCTGCCAGAAAAACCAATAGTGCGCGCAAAAAAGGAAGGTCGCGAGCGGACCATATCCACGGCCAAATCGGCTGTCTGGCGGACAGGTCTTAAAGTGATCGAGGCGCTTCGACCCGAAGATGAAAAGACAGGCGCGTAACCCGGCTCGTTCGACTGCGTTGCATAATTTTACCGCCATTGCGGAAAAAACGGGTTAAACTTCGAAACAGAAATGGCACCGAGCGAAAGTGCCTGGCCTGTGAGGGAGCCTGTTATGAAAAACGCCATGCAACCTGTTCTGATACTGCTGGTCTTGTCGAAGCCTGCTTTTGCCGTTGACACATGTCTTGTCGGGCTTTGGCAAATGGATGCGAATGACTTTGCCAATGCGATGGGTGCGCAGATGGGCGGCACGGCCAGCTATGAAAGCGGCTCCGCAACGCTTGAGATCAGCGAGGCGGGCGCGATGTCGCTCTTGGCACAGGACTTGGCCGTCGCGGCAGCCATGCCCGATGTGCCCCCGATGACGATCACGATCAGCGGCTATTCCCGCGGTGATATCACCGCCGACGATGGGGCCACCTATGTCGCCAACGCGACCGACTATGCGCTTGTCGGTTCAGCGGATGTTCTGGGCACCCGGATGGATATTCCTTTAACCACCGCCGATGGTGCTGGCTGGGGTCAATCCAGCGGCAATTATGCCTGCGTGGATGATGTGCTGAGTTTCGTCCCGAACGAGGCCGGGTCGATCCCGCCGACATGGCGCAGAGTACGCTGAGTGGATTGGCGGGCGCAGCTTGACCCCCATGGTCTGCGCGTGTTGGGCGAATGTACCGATGGCGACGACGCCCTGACGCTGATCGGCCCGGACGAACCTGCATTCTGGCCGATCTTTCGCGGCAGTCCCGAATATGCCGAAAGCGCGCCCGATCCACTGGACCGCTGGTCGGCCCGTGTTCTGGGGGCTGTGGCCGATACGGTTGGCGGCACGCCGATCTTTCCCTTCGGCGGTCCACCTTACGCCCCGTTTCAACGCTGGGCCGTAGCCACGGGCCGGGCATGGCCGTCGCCGATCGGATTTCTGGTGCATGAAGAAATCGGCATGTTCGCATCCTATCGCGGGGCAATCCGGCATCGGGGGTCAGCCAAGATCGGGACAGGTGATCGACCATGTGACACTTGCACCGGCCAACCCTGCCTGTCGGCCTGCCCCGTCGACGCCTTCGCCGATGGCTATGATGTCGACCGATGCAAAGCGCATTTGCATAGCCGCGAAGGCCGGACATGTCGCATGCGGGGTTGCCTTGCCCGCCACGCCTGCCCTATCGGTCAAGGGCGCCGTCTGCCCGCGCAGGCTGCTTTTCATATGGAGGCGTTCCTATGACCTTTCGTCTGATCCTGATCCGCCATGCGAAATCCAGTTGGGACGATCCGACCGCCGACGATCATGACCGATTGCTGAACACGCGGGGTTGTCAATCGGCCAAGACCGTGGGTGCATGGATGGCGGAACGCAGCTATGTGCCACAGGTCGTCTTGTGTTCCGATGCTGCCCGCACGCGCGAAACGGCCGCGCTGATCCTGCCACAGCTTTTGCCTGCGCCGAAGTTGAAACTGTCCGCGGCGTTGTACCACGCCGCCCCCGACACGATGCTTGATCTGGTCAGCAAACAAGATGCCGGGACTTTGGCCGTTATCGGCCACAATCCCGGAATCGGGATACTTGCCAACGCATTGGCGGGCCAGATGCCGGATCATCCGCGTTTTGATGACTATCCCACCTGCGCGACGACGGTCATGGATTTCGATATCGGCGCGTGGCGAAATGTTGGGCCCGGCAAAGGGCGTGTGGTCGACTTTGTCGTGCCGCAGGATTTGTTGAAGTGAGTCGGAGGCCCCGGGTCGTCCTCCGGGGCTGCGTCGCGATTAGTGACCCAAAATCTGGCTCAGGAACAACTGCGTCCGTTCCGACTGCGGGTTGAGGAAGAATTCCTCGGGCTCGTTCTGTTCGACGATCTGACCCTGATCCATAAAGATCACCCGGTTCGCCACCTGACGGGCAAAGCCCATCTCGTGCGTCACACACAGCATGGTCATCCCCTCCTCGGCCAGTTCGATCATGGTGTCGAGCACCTCTTTGATCATCTCTGGGTCCAGTGCCGATGTCGGTTCGTCGAACAGCATGATCCGCGGCTTCATACAAAGCGACCGGGCAATGGCAACGCGCTGTTGTTGACCGCCGGACAACTGGCCGGGATACTTGTCGGCCTGTTCCGGGATCTTCACCTTTTCAAGGAAATGCATCGCAATTTCCTCTGCCTCTTTCCTGGGTGTCTTGCGCACCCAGATCGGGGCCAGCGTGCAGTTTTCGAGGATCGACAGATGGGGAAACAGATTGAAGTGCTGAAAGCACATCCCGACCTCTGACCGGATCTTGTCGATGTTTTTCAGATCCGATGACAGTTCCGTTCCGTCTACGACGATGCTGCCTTGCTGGTGTTCCTCCAGCCGGTTGATACAGCGGATCAAGGTCGATTTTCCGGACCCCGACGGGCCGCAGATGACGATCCGCTCCCCCCGGTTCACCGTCAGGTCGATATCGCGCAGCACATGGAACGTGCCATACCACTTGTTCATCCCTCGGATTTCGATGGCGACCTCATCCGAGACCTGCATCTGGCTGCGATCGATTTCGCGTTCTTTTGTCATTTCAACCATTGTCAGGTCTCCTTAGCGGTGTTCACGCTGGAGCTTTTTCTCCAGGTAGAGTGAGTAACGGCCCATGCTGAAACAGAAGATGAAGAACAGGACGCCGATAAAGACGAAAAGCTCCCAATAGATACCGTTCCAGTCGGTTGTGGCCCGGATCGCCGATGCAATGCCAAGTGGGTCGAACAGACCGATGAACAGGACCAGCGTCGTATCCTTGAAGAGCCCGATAAATGTGTTCACGATCCCGGGGATCGAGATTTTCAGCGCCTGCGGCAAAATGATCAGGCGCATGGATTTCCAGTAATCAAGGCCCAGCGCATCCGCCGCCTCGTATTGACCTTTTGGCAGCGCGGCGAGGCCACCGCGGATCACCTCGGCGATGTAAGCGGACGAGAAAAAGGTCACCATGATGATCACCCGCAGTGTCAGGTCGAAATTCGTGCCGGGAGGCAGGAAGTAGTTCAACAAGAGCTGCGCCGTGAAAAGCCAGACGATCAGGGGGATGCCCCGGATGACCTCGATAAAGGTCACTGCGGAATATTTGATGATCGGCAGGTTGGATTGCCGTGCCAGCGCCAAGAGGATGCCCAATGGCAGCGACAGTACGATGGCCGATAGCCCGATCACCAAGGCCAGAAGGAAGCCACCGATGGACCGGCTTTCGACGAATTGAATGCCGAGCGGGATCAGGTCTTGCAGCGTTCCCGACAACGGACCCGCCACCAGCAACCAAAAGATCAGCGGCAGCACGATAGCGCCAATCACCGCGGCCAGATTTCCCGCAAGCTGCAGGAAAAACTTGTGGGCGGCATAGCCGACAAAGAACCCAAGCGCGATGACAATCGGTGTCCAGACCGAACCGCCCCAGATCAACCAGAAACAGGCCAAAGGCGCGATGCCGGTCAGGATCAGCATCTGCCGCGGCAGGTTGGGGAACAGGATCGGGGCCAAGCCGCCCAGGAACAAGAGCAGCGCAAGGATCGGCCGCCAATACAGGTTGGACGGATAGTAACCAAAGACAAGCTGATGCCACCGGTCATTCAGAACCGAAAAGCAGGCCCCATCATGGGAGGTCAGCCCGCGCTCTGCCAGAACCTCGCGGCATTCGGTCAGGCTGGCAGTACCCCAAACGGAGTTTGCAAGCCATGGAATGATGCCGGCCAGCACGGTCCAGATCACATAGATCGAAAGAATGGTCAGAACGCTGCTGAGAACGCCCGAGAACAGGTTTTCCCTGATCCATTTGATGGCTCCCCGCTCCAATGCAGGCGGTTCCTGCTGGGGCAGCATGCTTTCGCGGACATAGGTGACGGTTTGTGCGTGTGTATCGCTCATCCTACCGCTCCTTCAGCTGTGTCGAGGTGTTATAGAAATTCATCACCGCCGAAATCAGCAGCGACAGCACAAGGTAGAACCCACCCAGTAACAGCATCCCTTCCAACTCTCGGCCGGTCTGGTTGATGGTGATGCCGCCCAGGGTCGAGCGGACATCCATGTAGCCAACAGCCAAAGCCAGGGACGAGTTCTTGGTCAGGTTCAGATATTGTGAGATCAGCGGCGGGATGATCACCCGCATGGCTTGCGGCAGAATGACGAGGTTCATGGTGCGGCTGGGCTGGATACCCAGCGCATAGGCGGCCTCGGTCTGACCTTTGCTGATGGCCAGAATACCGGCACGCACGATTTCGGCGATGAAAGCGCCGGTATACAGCGACAAGGCCAGCAACATCGCGAGGAACGAATTCCGCATGAAAACGCCTTCGGTAAAGTTGAAGCCGCGCAGGTAGGGTTGGACGATCGTGGCACCGAGGAAAAACAGCACCAGCCCGACGGGTACGATCAAAAGGCCGAGACTTGCGTAAAGCGTGTTGGGTCGGTCACCCGTCGCCTCCTGAATCCGGTCAGCCCGTTTGCGAAGGAACCGAATGCCGACAAGGCTCGCCGCCAGCACGCCAAAAATCAGCAGCCAGTCGGACCAGCCCGACGCGACCGGGGTCAGGTCCTCTTGCGGCGCGACGGCTTCGTTTCCACTGATCGAATTGGTAAAGGCAATCCGGGGGACATACGTTCCGCGGCCAGTGATCGCGACAGAGTCGAACAGGATCATTGATGCTTCGGGTTCGTCCCCGCGGAAATCGCGCGGCTGTGGCAGCGACTCTGACAAGATCGCGAAGATGAAGATGATCCAAAGCAGCAAGGGAACGTTGCGGAACCCCTCGACATAGACAGACATCAGTTTGTTGACGACCCAGTTTTTCGACAGGCGTAAGACACCAGCGATCACGCCAAGGATGGTGGCGGCAATGCAGCCAATGAAGGCAAGCAACAACGTGTTGAGAATACCCACCAGCGCGGCCCGTCCGTGGCTCATCTGGTTGTCGTATTCAATCAACATCTGGTTGATATCGTAACCAGCCGGGCTGCTCAAAAAGCCAAAGTCGAAATCCTTACCAAGGTTTTCGAGGTTCTGGATCGTGTTGTTAATCAGCCATGAAAATCCGGCGATGATCAGAATCAGGGCAACGACCTGGATCGTGATCGATCGATAGCGCGTATCATATATAAGCTGGCTCAGCCGAAACGAAGGGCTCGGCGGGTCGGTCAACGTCGACATTTATATCTCCCCGTGGCTCCCGTTTTCAGTCGCGCTGGCTTCGATTATGCCGAATGTCTCAGCGCGCGGGATGCGCATTTTTGGCAGCGGTAGCTATTGGGAAAAGGGCCCGGTTTTCACCGAGCCCTTTGCCGTTTTCAGATTTTACCGGAATGGTGGCGAATAGATCAGGCCACCTTCGGTCCACTGCGCGTTCAGGCCGCGGGCCAGACCGATCGGTGTGTTCTCACCGATGTTCTTTTCGAACAATTCGCCATAGTTACCACCGGCAGCGATCGCGTTCTGCGCCCAGTTGGCGTCGAGGCCCAGCATCGCGCCCAGTTCACCTTCGGTGCCCAGCAGGCGGTTGACCTCTGGATTGTCCGTCGGTGCAGCGGCCAGATCGTTGACGTTGGTCGACGTCACACCCAGTTCTTCCGCAGTGATCAGCGCATTCAGCGTCCAACGCACCACGTCGCCCCAATCGTTGTCACCGTGACGGACCAGTGGGCCCAGCGGCTCTTTCGAAACGATTTCCGGCAGCAGCACGTGGTCGCCCGGATTTTCAAAGGTCGCACGTGTCGCGGCAAGGCCCGAAGCGTCCGTCGTGTAGACGTCACAGGCACCAGCAAGGTACTGCTGCTGTGCTTCGGCATTGGTTTCGATCGGCACAGGCTCATAGCTGATGTTGTTGCTGCGGAAGAAATCCGCAAGGTTCAGCTCGGTCGTGGTGCCGGTCTGAATGCAGACGGTCGCGCCATCCAGATCCTTGGCCGAGTTCACGCCCAGTTCCTTGGGCACCATAAAGCCCTGACCGTCGTAATAGTTGACACCGATGAATTCGAATTTCAGGTCGACATCACGGCTGAAAGTCCATGTCGTGTTCCGGGCCAACATATCGACTTCACCAGAGGCAAGCGCCGTAAAGCGGGTCTGACCCGTGGTGGGAACGAATTCGACCGCTTGCGGGTCACCAAAAATCGCCGCAGCAACCGCGCGACATACACCAACGTCAAAACCAGTCCAAACACCATTTGCATCCGGGGCCGCAAAGCCAACCAGACCAGTCGTCACGCCGCAATTCAGCGAGCCGCGTGCCTTGATGTCATCAAGCGTTGCCGCCGAAGCCATGCCGGCAGCAAGACCAGCAACAGTCAGCGCGCCGAAGAATACGGTTTTCGTCATTTTTACCTCTTCCTGAGTTTCCGCCCCATAAAGGTGCGGCCAATTTTTATCCCGTCCCGATAGACGTTCATGATGAATGAGGTCGGTCACCCGGCCTCAGCGTCGTTAGAGTGTGCGGAATTGCGCGATCACGTCAAGGGTGACTAGTGCGTCGACCAGGGCAAATGCCGTAAAAATTGGCGGTTTTGGCAGGTGGTGCTGCAAAACACTCTGTTTCTTTCACCGAATGGAAAGCCCGTAGAATCGTGCCGCGTCCAAAAAGGCCTGCCGCTTGACCGCTGCGGCCGCGCTCGCCTCTTCGTCGTCACCCCATTGGGCGATTTGCCAGTCTTCGTCGATCCGGGACAAGCTCCATGCCTCGTCCGGGTTCAGCCGATCCCTGGTGACGGCCAGCGCGAGGATCAGGGAACCGGACAGGCTGATCAGGTCGTGCACGCCTGCCAGCGCGAAATTGTCAAAGCTGTCCACCTGCCGCCTCAGCTTGTCCAGAACCGCCGGGTCTTGCGCAACATGCATGACACCCTCTCCGACCCACAGCCGGGCGCCGAAGGTTTCGGCGGCCCAATCAAGCAGCGGATCCCATCCCGCAGCCTGTCGTCCGATCAAACCTTCGGGTCCTGCGGCCCGATAACATAGCAGGTCGCTGTCGCCATATTCCGCGAGCGACGCGACAACCTCTTCCCGCTGCGCACCGACCTTGTCGATGGCGGCGTTGGCGGCTCGGGTGACGGGCATGGTCCGTGGGTCTATGAAATCGACCTGAGCGTCCCACTCGGCCGCGATGGCGTGTGCCATAGCCTCGGTCGGTAGTTTCAAAGCCGCCTTCGCCGGCGTTTTCACGGTTCGCGTATCGAGTTGCACCGTAAAGCCACCGTCAAGCGGGGCGACCTGAGCCGCTTTCCAGAACCTTTTGGCCTTCCATTCCGTCATGCGTCGATCCCGATCACCTCATCGATGGCCTGTGGCAGAACATCGAAGCTGTCGATCAAGCAGTCAGGCTGCAACGTGTTGGCGTCGTGATAGCCCCAGCTCACGCCGATGGTCTTCACCCCTGCCCCCCGGGCCATGTCCATGTCATAGGTGGTGTCGCCGATCATCACGGCGGCCCGAGGGTTCACGCCGGTTTCGGCAAGCGCGGTATTGATCATGGATGGATGCGGCTTCGACGGATGATGGTCGGCCACCTGTTCACTGTGGAAAAACCCGGTCAGGCCGTGCCGTTCGAGAACCTTGTCCAACCCCCGCCGCGATTTACCGGTCGCAACAGCGAGGAGCGTGTGGTCTTGGGCACGGAGCGTGTCCAACACTTCGCGCGCGCCGGGGAAAAGCGGGCCAAGTTCTTTGTCATTCGTGCGCAGGTCGGCGAAGGCATCCTTGTAGGCGCCGACCAACCGGCCCTGTTGCACGGTCTCGGTCTGCGGAACCAGTCGCGCGAATGCCTCGGCCAGCGACAGCCCGACAATCGACAGGACCGCAGGCCGCGCGGGCATCTCAAGCCCCTCACTGGCAAAGGCCAGCGTCATGGCCGCCATGATCTCGGCCTGACTGTCGACAAGCGTGCCGTCGACGTCAAAGATGGCAAGGCGCAGATCACTCATCAGGCATGTTGAACGGATCGACGGGTGCATGATCGACGTTCCAGCCGACATAATCCCATGTGTTTTGCATATGCTCGGGCAAAGGCGCGGTGATATGGAGCATCGCGCCAGTCGCCGGATGTTTGATGGTCAGGCTGCGCGCGTGCAGATGCATCTTGCGCCCGATTTCGGACCCCATCCCGGCGCCCCAGCCATCGCCGAGGTTTTCCTGACCAGACCCGCCATATTTGCCGTCGCCAACGATTGGGTGCCCGATCTCGGCCATGTGTGCGCGCAACTGGTGGGTGCGCCCGGTGATCGGAACCAGTGCACACCATGACGCGCGGCTGGCAAGGGTGTCCATGACGGCGTAATCGGTCGTCGCCCGCTTTGCACCTTCGGTTGTCGCAACATCGTTCGGATGCACACACCGCATCTTTTCATTCTCACCACCGCGCCCATGGCCGGGTGCCTTGACCAGCCCGTATTTGATCGTGCCCGCACGCGGATGGGGCACGCCGGCGATCGCCGCCCAGTAGATCTTGCGTGTTTCGCGATGCTTAAGATGTTCCGTTAGGTCCTTCGCCATCATCCGTGTCCGCGCCAGCAGAAGAACACCGGATGTATCCTTGTCAAGCCGGTGCACAAGGCGTGGCTTTTCGTCCATCCCAAAGGTCAGGGCCTCGGCCAGACCGTCAACGTGGCGGATGGTTTTGGACCCACCCTGCGTGGCCAAACCGGCCGGTTTGTTCAAAGCGATGATGTGATCGTCGCGATAGATGACGCAGGATTGGATCATCTTTGCATCAGCCTTGGTGACACCCTGCTTGGCCAGCGCCGATGCCGCAGCGGCCTCCGCCTCACTCGGCAACGGTGGGATGCGCACCTTTTGCCCGGTTTCCAACCGGGTGCTGGTCTTCACCCGCCCCCCATCGACGCGCAATTCGCCCTTGCGGCACATCTTTTCGATGCGGCCCTGTGTCAGATGCGGGAACAGACGCCGCAGGTAGCGGTCCAGCCGTTGATCACCATCGTCAGGCCCCACGATTCGGGTTTGCACGCCGCTCATGTCAGACCTCGGGCAAGCCACAGGCCCGCGGCACAAGCGGCAATCGACAGGACAACCGACGCGGCGATGTAGCCGCCCGCCGCCACGGTCCGCCCGTCTTCGACCAGACGCAGGGCATCCAGCGAAAAGGCCGAGAATGTGGTAAACCCGCCAAGAATCCCGGTCATGATCAAGGGCAGCCAGTGTTGCAGCCCTTTGGCGGCCAACCAGACCCAGACGATCCCGATGGCGAATGACCCGACAACATTGACCGTCAGCGTGCCCATAGGAAAGGCCACGACAAGGCCAACCACATAACGCAGCACAGCGCCCAGCGCGCCCCCAACAGCGACAGAGATAACCGGTGAAATCATGCGCGTCCCTTGGCGGTTTGACCTGCGGATGTCAATTCCCGCGCTTGGCGCGCAGGCCCGCAAAGTAGTCCACCCGTTTCTTCAGCTCACGCTCGAACCCGCGATCAACCGGTGTGTAGTAAACCCCACGCTTCATCCCATCAGGGAAATAGTTCTGCCCAGAAAACCCGTCCTCGGCGTCATGGTCATAGGCATAACCCGCGCCATAACCCTGATCCTTCATCAACTGCGTCGGCGCGTTCAGAATATGGGCTGGCGGCGGCTCTGACCCGGTCTTTTTCGCCGCTGACATCGCCCCCTTGTAGGCCACATAGGCCGCGTTCGATTTCGGCGCGAGCGCCAGATAGGTCAACGCCTGCGCCAACGCCAACTCACCTTCTGGGCTGCCAAGGCGCTCGTAAGTCTCCCACGATTGCAGGCAGACCGCCTGCGCCTGCGGATCGGCAAGCCCGATATCCTCCACCGCCATGCGTGTGATGCGACGCGCCAGATAGCGGGGATCCTCACCGCCGTTCAACATCCGGGCAAACCAATACAGCGCGGCGTCGGGGTCCGACCCGCGCACGGATTTGTGCAAGGCACTGATCAGGTTGTAATGCTCGTCCCCCGATTTGTCGTATTTCGCCGCGCGCTTCATCAGCCGTTTGGTCAGATCATCAGTGGTCAGCTTGTCATCCGTCCGCCACGCCGTGATCTGCTCGATCAGGTTCAAAAGCGCGCGCCCATCACCATCGGCCATCTCAAGCAAAGCCTCACGCGCGTGACCATCCAGAGGCAACGGTTTGCCTAAATCGGCCTCGGCCCGCTGGGCGAGCAATTCGAGATCTTTCAGATCAAGCCGGGTCAGCACCAGGACCTGCGCGCGGCTCAGGACGGCGGCGTTCAACTCAAAGCTCGGGTTCTCGGTTGTCGCGCCTACCAGCAGGATGGTCCCGTCTTCCATATGCGGCAGAAACCCGTCCTGCTGTGCCTTGTTGAAGCGGTGGATTTCGTCCACGAACAGCAAGGTCCCCTTACCATTCTGACGACGCATCTTGGCGGCCTCGAACACTTTGCGCAGGTCTGGAACACCGGTAAAGATCGCGCTGATCTGAACGAAATGCAGGTCGGTTTCGTCGGCCAGCAGGCGGGCGATGGTCGTCTTGCCAACACCCGGCGGACCCCAGAAGATCAACGAAGACAGTGCCCCCGAGGCCAGCATGACACCCAGCGGGCTTTCTGGCCCCAGGACCTGTTCCTGCCCGATCACGTCGGACAACCTTGCGGGCCGCAACCGATCGGCCAAAGGGCGAGGCGCCGTATCGGGTTCTGGGGTACTGTTGAAAAGGTCGGCCATCACGTTTCCCTAAGACACGTCATTGCGGTTCAATCTGGTATGTGCAGCGGCCATGCAGATTGCAAGGACGGCAAAAAAAACGATTCTTCACCCACATCTACGCGGCTGACGTCATGCAAACGAATTCCGCCGTCTGGACAATCAGTTGGCCGTAGCGTTCGCAATCATAAAGTGTGTCGATTTTGGGAACGCTTCTCAGGTTTCATCGTTTTTAACACACAGCGCTGAAGACAACGCAAACTCTATGGGAGTAAAACAATGACACGCTTTTTGACGACAGCCGCAACAGCACTCGTTCTGGGAACCGCGGCATATGCGCAGGACCAAAGTTCTGTCTTCTCGGATACAACTTTTGACGCCGAAACAAACCTGAACGCTTCAGAATTGATCGGTATGCGCGTCTATGCAAGCGAAGCCGATATCAACAACGAAATGACGATGGCGGCCGGTGATGAGACCGAGTGGGATGACATCGGCGAAATCAATGAAATCTTGCTGACGCGCGATGGCGAAGTGCAAAACGTGATCGTGGGTGTCGGCGGCTTCTTGGGGATAGGCGAGAAGGATGTCGCCATCAATATGTCCGAGCTGAAATTCGTCAGTGAAGACGGCGAAGGCGACGACTTTTTCCTCGTCGTGAACGCGAACGCAGCCGGTGTTGAAGAGGCGCCAGCCTACGAAACCGAAATGTCGTCAGCTGATGCAGATCAAGACGCTGCCACCATGGAAACTGAAATGGCCGATGGCAGTCAGGACACAGATACCATGGCAGTTGAAGGCGACGCCGAAGTTGTGGCCGAGTCTCCTCGTGAAATGCTGACGCAGCCAAACATCGAGCGTGAAGGTTACGAGACAACCGAGGTCACCGAATTGACCGCAGATGATTTGACCGGTGCGCGGGTTTATGGCCCGAACGACGAAGATGTCGGTGAAATCAGCGAACTGCTCATGACAAACGACGGCCTGATCGATCAGGCAGTCATTGATGTGGGTGGTTTGTTGGGCATCGGTGAACGCCCGGTCGCCGTTACGTTCGACGAATTGCAGATCATGCGTGCGGCTGATGGTGGCGACCTGCGTGTCTACATCGACAGCTCGCAGGAAGCACTGGAACAGCAGCCAGAATACAAGGGCTAAAATCTGATAGGCCGGGGAGATTTCCCCGGCCTTTTCTTTACGCGGCAGTGGTCTTGCCTCTGGTATTGTGATGGGGGATGTTTGATCACTGTGATCATTGATTTTGGTCGAAAATGCGCGTTGACTACGAAACTCTTTCACAAACCGTCGCAGCCCTCACCGAAGGCGAGGATGATCCGATCGCCCTCATGGCGACGATCGCCTGCGAAGTGCATCATGCCGACGATCGCTTTGACTGGACCGGATTTTACCGCGTCGTCGCCCCGGAACTGATGAAGATCGGCCCGTATCAGGGCGGCCATGGGTGCCTTGTCATCCCCTTTGCACGCGGTGTTTGCGGGGCGGCGGCACGGACCGGCGAAATCCAGATCGTGCCCGACGTAGACGCCTTTCCCGGCCACATCGCCTGCGCGAGCAGCACGCGGTCGGAGCTGGTCTTGCCGGTGTTCGACGATAGCGGCGCAGTCACCGCCGTTTTCGACCTGGACAGTGACCAGTCGAACGCTTTCGATCAAACCGATGCGGACGCTTTGGACATGATACTTAAGGCCACCTTCACAAAGTAGCGTACTTTGCTTGCCTCTAGGTCAAATTCGCAACAATGTCGTGTTGCCATTGACGGGAGATTATGCATCATGAAAAATAATGTCATATTTTCACGGATATCTCATGCCGGACGATAAACGGCCGACGCGCACGCTGGGTGCGGACCTGCGCGCATTGCGTAAGGCACGCGGGATGACATTGACAGATCTGGCTGATGCGATGGGGCGATCCGTCGGATGGCTCAGCCAGGTCGAACGGGATATCTCCAGCCCCGCGATTGCCGATCTGGGCAAGATGGCGGAACTGTTGGATGTGTCGATTTCCAGCCTCGTACAAATTGGTGCCGCGCCCGGTGAGGATGGCCTGATCGTGCGCGCCCATGCGCGCAGGCCCATCGGCAGCCGCACACCGGGCCTGACCGAGGCACTGCTGTCACCGGACCTGACCGACAGTTTCGAGGTGCTGCATTCGTCCTTTGCACCGGGATCGGAACTGCCCGCCCCGCTCAGCCGCGAAACGCAAGAGGTCGGCTATATCATCAACGGCCATCTGGATATCTGGATCAATGGCAAGATGTTCAAATTGGCGCCGGGCGACAGCTTTCGGCTGCGCGGCGAACAATTCAGCTGGGCCAATCCCTATGACGAAACCTGCGACGTGATCTGGGTGATCTCGCCGCCGGTCTATTAGGGCCATGCAGGGACGGTGCGCATGCGGTCAGGTGACCTTTGCGGTCATCGATGCACGCCCGACAGCCACATTTTGCCATTGCAGCCAATGCCGCCGCTTCAGCGGCCACTACTGGGCCGCGACCCGTGCCGATCTGACAAACGTCACCTTTATCGCCGAGGACACCCTGAGTTGGTATCGCTCCTCCGATCATGCAAGCCGCGGCTTTTGCAGTCATTGCGGATCCAGCCTCTTCTACCAGCCCGACGGCGCCGATCACCTCGGCATCGCCGTCGGATGTCTTGATCAACCGACCGGTTTCACCCCGGGCAAACATATCTTCACCGCCGATGCCGGCGATTAATGCACCATTCCGGACGATGCGCCGCACGTACCGGAGTAGAAAGAGAGTGACCCATGGCTGATTTCCCCTCGACCGCGCGCGTCGTCATCATCGGTGGCGGTGTCGTTGGCGTATCTACGCTATACCATCTGGCCAAGAAGGGCTGGACCGACTGTGTGCTCTTGGAAAAGAACGAATTGACAGCGGGGTCCACGTGGCACGCGGCGGGCAACTGCCCGAACTTCGCCCCGAACTGGGCTGTGATGAACATGCAGCGCTATTCGTTGGAAATGTATCGCGGGCTGGCGGATGAGGTCGACTATCCCATGAATTACCACGTGACCGGCGCGCTGCGCCTGGGTCACACCAAAGAACGCCGTCAGGAATTCGAACAGGTCGCCAGTCAGGCGCGGGCGATGGGCCTGACGATGGAAATGATCGGCATCGAGGACATGAAGGACTACAACCCCTTTGTCGAAATGCATGATTTGTCGGCCGTTCTGTGGGACCCGCTGGACGGGGATATCGATCCGGCACAGCTGACGCAGGCGCTCGCCAAGGGTGCCCGCGACCTGGGCGCCCGGATTGAACGCTTCTGTCCCGCGACCGGCGTGTCGCAGACCGACACAGGTGAATGGATCGTCCATACCGACAAGGGCGATATCAAATGCGAAAAAGTGGTGAATGCCGCCGGTTACTACGCCGCCCGCGTCGGCGAATGGTTCAAGCCTTATGGCGGGCGCGATGTGCCCATGGTCGTCATGTCCCACCAGTATTTTCTGACCGAGGAAATCGACGAGATCAAAGCCTGGACCAAGGAAAACGGCAAAAAGACCCCGATGATCCGGGACGTCGACAGCAGCTACTATTTGCGGCAGGATAAAAATGGCCTGAACCTCGGCCCCTATGAACGGAACTGCAAGGCGCATTGGGTGACCAGGGACGATCCAATGCCGGACGATTTCAGCTTTCAGCTTTATCCCGATGATCTGGACCGCCTGGAGTGGTACATCGAAGACGCGATGGAGCGGGTGCCTGTCCTCGCCACCGGCGGCGTCGGGCGCAACATCAACGGACCCATCCCTTATGCCCCCGACGGCCTCCCGATGATCGGCCCGATGCCCGGCGTGCGAAACGCTTACGAGGCACATTCCTTCACCTTCGGCATCGTCCAGGGCGGCGGCGCGGGCAAGGTCATGGCGGAATGGTTGACCGAAGGCGAAACCGAACTGGACATGTGGGCCGTCGATCCGCGCCGCTACACCGACTACGCCGATCACGATTTTTGCCACGCCAAGGCGCTCGAAACCTATGGTCATGAATACGGGATGCACTTCCCTCACAAGATGTGGCCCGCAGGGCGCGACAAAAAATTATCGCCGAACCACGACGCGCTGATCGCGGCGGGGGCCCAGATGGGCGCGTACAATGGCTGGGAACGCGCCAACTGGTTTGCTCAGGATGGTGAGGACACCTCCGCTGAGACAACAGAAACATGGGAACGCCAGGGTCCATGGAAAGCAGGCGTTGAGCGCGAGGTCGAGGCGGCCACGAATGGCGTCGCCGTGCTCGATATGCCCGGCTTTTCCCGCTACACTTTGAAAGGTGAGGGTGCCGCCGAATGGCTGCGCGGCCAGATCGCCGGGGCATTGCCCAAGGCGGGGCGGATGAACCTCGGCTATTTCTCCGACAGCCGCGGCCGGATCGTGACCGAAGTAACGATCATTCGCCGGGGCGAGGATGATTTCTGGCTGATGACCGCCGCCGTCGCGCAATGGCACGATTTCGAATTCCTCCGCGATCGACTGGCGCCGGGACTGGAATTGAAGGACATCACGTCGGAATGGTCCACGCACCTTGTCTCCGGTGCAAAGTCGCGTGATCTGATGGCGCAAATCTCGGATGGTGACCTTTCGACCGGCTGGCTGACCATTCAGGATGCGACCGTCGCGGGTAAACCCGCGAAACTCTTCCGCATCAACTTTGGCGGTGAACTTGGCTGGGAAGTGCATACCAAGATGGAAGACAGCGCCAACGCCTACACCGCAATCCGCGAGGCCGGGGCCACGCCATTTGGCATGTTCGCCCTGAACGCGATGCGGGTCGAAAAAGGCTACCGGTCCTGGAAGGGCGACCTATCGACGGACTATTCCCTCCTCGAAGGCGGGCTGGAGCGGTTCATCCGCTTCAACAAGCCGCAGGACTTCCCCGGCAAGGCCGCGCTGATGAACGAAAAGCAGCAAGGCAGCAAGAAAGGGTTCGCGACGCTGACCATCGACAATCCAGGCCCCGCGGACGCACCCTATATGTCGCCCATTTGGGTCAATGGCGAAGTGGTGGGCGAAACCACATCGGGTGATTGGGGTTTCCGCGTGAACAAGTCCATCGCACTTGGCATGCTGCGCACCGACATCAACGTCCCCGGCAACAAGGTCGAGATCGAGATTTACGGTGAACGCTTTGCCGCAACCGTCCACCCCGATCAACCGCTCTGGGATCCAGAGAACGAACGCATTCGGGCCTGATGGCACAGATTACGTTGATGGATGGCGGTTTGGGTCAGGAATTGGTGCGCCGATCCACCGACGCGCCAACGCCGCTTTGGTCGACCCAGGTCATGGTCGACCATCCCGGTATGGTCGCCGATATCCATCGGGATTTCGTCGCTGCGGGCGCAAGGCTGCATGTAACGAACACCTACGCGCTGCACCGGGATCGGCTTGCAGGGACCCCGCTGGAGGATCGGTTCAGTGATCTGCATCGGATCGCCCTGGATGAGACGATCAACGCCTGTGCCGGGCACGGGCGCATCGCCGGGTCGATCGGCCCGCTGATCGCCAGTTATCGTCCTGACATCCATCCCGATCAAGCAACCGCAGTGCCACTTTATGCCGAGGTCGCACAGCTTCTGGCGCCGCATGTCGATCTGTTGATTGGCGAAACGATCGCCTCCATCACCCATGCAAAGGCCGTTCTGGAAGGCGCGCGCAGTACCGCCAAACCCGTCTGGCTTGCCATGACGGTCGATGACCAGGACGGCACGCGGCTGCGTTCGGGTGAGCCCTTGGCCGACGTGATCGCCATAGCCGACGGCGCGTCGGCGCTCTTGGCCAACTGTGCCGCACCCGAGGCGATGGCGGCGGCGATGGATGTTCTCGCTACATCAGATAAACCGTTCGGCGCCTACGCAAACGGTTTCACCCAGATCACCAAGGATTTCCTCAAGGACAAACCGACGGTGGCCAGCCTTCGATCCCGCGACATCGACCCCAAGACCTACACCCAATTTGCGCTGGGTTGGGCCGATCAGGGCGCAACGATCCTCGGCGGCTGCTGCGAAATCGGCCCCGCGCATATCGCCCATCTGGCGACGGCACTGGGCAAAGCGGGGCATACGATCGTCTAGCCATGGAACACACGGTCCGCTTCGATATCGCCGTTGCCCATGGGTTCGTCCTGACCGAACTGGCCGGGGTCGTCGATGTCTTGCGGCTGGCCAACAGGATCAGCGCGCAACCGGTCTTCGACTGGCGCTATGTCTCGATCAGCGGCGGCCCGATACGCAGCAGTGCCGGTGCCGAAGTCGCGACTGACCCTTTCACCGACAAGCCCAGCGCAGATTACCTCGTGGCGCTCGGCAATGCCGATGCGGGCCACCCCGACCTGGCCTTGGGCACGCAAATGCGGGCATATATCAGCCGCCAGGCACGGGTGGTCCTTCTGGCCGAAGCGGCAAGCCGGTATATCGCCGAAAAACGCGGGGCCGAACAGCGACACACGACCCATTGGGAAAACCGCACCATTTTGCTCGAGCGACTCGGCCTGTTCGAAACGAAATCCGCGCTCGCCGTCGACGCTGGCGCCATCATCACCTGCGCGGGAATGGAGGCGACATATGATGTGACGCTGTCGCTCGCCAGCCGGCATGTATCGTCGGCAACGATGATGACGGTCGCCGACATCCTGCTGCATGAACGGATACGGCACCACAACACATTGCAACCCTTCTCGGGCAAGGCAGTGCTGGCAACCGGGGATACAGCGCTCGATTCCGCCATCGCACTGATGCAGCAAAACATTGAGGTGCCCCTGCCGATCAGCCGGATCGCCGATGAAACCGGGCTGTCCAAACGATCGCTGGAACGACGGTTCAACCGGATGCTGGGCACCAAACCAAACCGGTACTACCGCGAACTTCGGCTGAGTCGGGCGAATAATCTGCTGCTCAACACAGAGATGCGGATCAACGAAATCGGGCTCGCCTGCGGCTTTCCCAGCGGGTTCACAGCGATCTATCGGGAAACCTTCGGGATGACCCCGAACCTCGCCCGGAAAAACGGACGTATGAAGACATGATTTGCGACATCTCTGGCGTTTTTGACGCGACGTGAACCGCGAAATATGAAAACGATTGGCCAAAGTTCAACCTGAGGATTTTTGTTATGGCGACCATTCCAAGCGCGGCGCGCGTTGTCATTGTCGGGGGCGGGGTCATCGGCTGCTCTGTCGCGTATCATCTGGCCAAGCTGGGCTGGAAAGATGTCGTGCTGCTCGAACGCAAGCAGCTGACCTGCGGTACGACCTGGCATGCCGCAGGGCTGATCGCGCAGCTGCGCGCATCGTCGAACATGACGAAATTGGCGCGGTATTCGCAGGAACTCTACGGCAATCTCGAAGAGGAAACCGGCGTCGCTACAGGGTTCAAACGCTGCGGGTCGATCACCGTCGCCCTGACCGACGAACGCAAGGAAGAGATCTATCGCCAGGCTGGCATGGCCCGTTCTTTCGGTGTCGAGGTCGAAGAGATTTCGCCGACCGAGGTGAAACAACGCTATGAGCATCTGAATATCGACGGGGTGACGGCAGGGGTCTACCTGCCGCTGGACGGCCAGGGCGACCCGGCCAATATCGCCCACGCGCTGGCAAAGGGTGCCCGCATGAACGGCGCGATCGTGGCCGAACGGACAAAGGTCACCAAGATCAACACCGAAGGCCGTCGTGTGACATCCGTTGAATGGGAAGGCATCGGCGAAAGCGGCACGATCCAATGCGATATGGTGGTGAATTGCGCGGGGATGTGGGCGCGCGAAGTTGGCCACATGATGGGCGTGAACGTACCACTTCATGCCTGCGAACACTTCTACATCGTCACAGAGGCGATCGAGGGTCTGAAACAAATGCCTGTCCTGCGGGTGCCCGACGAATGCGCCTACTACAAGGAAGACGCAGGCAAGATACTGCTGGGCGCGTTCGAACCCAACGCCAAGCCCTGGGGCATGAATGGCATCCCTGCGGATTTCGAGTTTGATGAATTGCCGCAGGATTTCGACCATTTCGAACCCATCCTTGAGGCCGCCGTCGAACGCCTGCCGATGCTCGCAGAGGCGGGTATTCATACCTTCTTCAACGGACCGGAAAGTTTCACGCCCGACGACGCCTATCACCTTGGGCTCGCGCCCGAGATGGACAACGTCTGGGTCGCTGCCGGGTTCAACTCCATCGGCATTCAATCCGCCGGTGGCGCGGGCATGGCCTTGTCACAATGGATGGACAGCGGCGAAAAACCCTTCGATCTGGGCGATGTCGATATCAGCCGGATGCAGCCGTTTCAGGGGAACAAAACCTACCTGTTCGAACGGTCCAAGGAAACGCTTGGCCTGCTTTATGCCGACCACTTCCCCTTCCGCCAAAAGGCGACCGCGCGGGGCGTGCGCCGCACACCGTTCCATCAGCACCTGCTCGATAATGGCGCGGTCATGGGCGAACTCGCCGGATGGGAGCGCGCCAACTGGTTCGCCAAACCGACCCAAGTACCCGACTATGAATATTCGTGGAAACGTCAGAACTTCTTCGACAACGTCTGCGAAGAGGTCACCGCGATCCGCCAGAATGTCGGCATGTACGATATGTCCTCCTTCGGCAAAATCCGCGTCGAAGGGCGGGACGCGATGGCGTTCATGAACTATGTCGGCGGCGGCGATTACGACGTGCCGGTGGGCAAGATCGTCTATACTCAATTTCTGAACAACCAGGGCGGGATCGAGGCCGACGTGACCGTCACCCGCCTGTCCGAAACCTGCTATCTGGTCGTGACACCGGCGGCGACCCGACAAGCCGATCAGGTCTGGATGCAACGGCATGTGGGCGATTTCAACGTCGTCATCACCGACGTGACCGCAGGCGAAGGCGTGCTTGCGATCATGGGCCCGAATAGCCGCAAGCTGCTGGAAATGGTGTCCCCCAACGATTTCTCGAATGACGTGAACCCGTTCGGCACCGCGCAAGAGATCGAAATCGGCATGGGCCTCGCCCGCGTCCACCGCGTGACCTATGTGGGTGAACTGGGGTGGGAGGTTTACATGTCCACCGACATGGCCGGCCATGTGTTCGAAACGCTTCATCAGGCCGGTCAGGAACTAGATCTGAAACTTTGCGGCATGCACATGATGGATGCCGCCCGGATGGAGAAAGGCTTCCGCCATTTCGGTCATGACATCACATCCGAGGATCACGTGCTCGAAGCAGGGTTAGGCTTTGCCGTTAAAACCGACAAACCCAATTTCATCGGACGGGACGCGGTGCTGCGCAAACGGAACAACGGGCTTGAACGGCGGCTGGTGCAATTCAAACTGACCGATCCCGAACCGCTGCTTTACCACAATGAACCGATCCTGCGGGACGGTGATGTGGTGGGCTATCTGACGTCCGGCGGTTACGGCCACCATCTCGGCTCTGCGGTGGGTATGGGCTACGTACCCTGTGCAGAACCGGGGGAGAAAGTGGCGGACATGCTGGGCAGCACGTATGAGATCGACGTAATGGGCGCAAAAGTCGCGGCTGAAGCACAGCTAAAACCGTTCTACGATCCAAAAAGCGAGCGCGTCAAAGCGTAGGGTGGGTGTAAACCCACCTTACTTAAGCCGCGACAACCCGCCCACAAATCGACTGAAGAAGCTGCGCCTCGCTTGCCGGACGCGCGATCGAAATGGCCGATGGAAAGCGCTCCCCGAAACCTTTCGATTTCGCGCCGCCCGCATGGAAAATCACCGGGGTGCGTCGGGCGGTCAGCCGATCGGCGACGGGATAAATATCGTGTTCTGGCAAACCGTCCCCAAGAATCGCGGCGTGATAGGCCTTATCACTCAGGATCGCCCCCTGTTCAGCCGAAGCCGCCGCGGACACACGTGCGCCCGCATCTTCAAGAAGCATTTTCACGTCCATCAGCACCATGAAATCATCTTCGACCAATAAAACATCGAGACCTTGCAGGGGTAGCGTCATGACATCCTCCCATGTGGCGATTCTCCACCAGCCGTTTCAAAATGCCTTCCGTAGGGTCAAAAAACAATCAAAAGATGTGTAAACGATTACGTCCACAAGTATACCGCTATGCATGCATCATGCACTACATGGTCGTCGCCTGAATCCGAATGAAATCTAACTGGCAGGTAGGCGCCCGGTAAACCAAGGCGCCCCGCCCTTACCGCTCGTCCAACGACGTCGGCCCCAGCGCATTCAGCCCCTTCAGGATATCGATCGCGTAAGCCAGCTGATAATCATCCTCGCGCAGTTGCGCCGCCGCTTCGGCACGGGTGCGGTCTTCTTCGATTTGCAGCAATTCCTCTTCGGTCAGACTGTCATTATCAAGCGATCCGCGCAGGTCGGCTTCGGTCCGCGTCCGTTCGTTCTCCTCCGCCTCTTCCTCGTCCTGCGGACGCGGGCGAGGTTGTTCGACGATGATATCCGGCGAAATCCCCAAAGCCTGGATCGAACGGCCGGACGGCGTATAATATCGCGCCGTGGTCAGGCGCATGGCCCCTTCGCCGCGCAGCGGAATGACGGTCTGCACGGACCCCTTGCCAAAGGAATTCGTGCCCACGATGATCGCCCGCCTGTGATCCTGTAAGGCACCCGCCACGATCTCGGACGCCGAAGCCGAGCCGCCGTTGATCAGCACGACGATCGGTTTGCCATCAGCCAAATCGCCCGGTTCTGCGTTGAACCGTTCGCCATCATTGCTGAAACGTCCGCGGGTGGACACGATCTCACCCGCTTCCAGAAACGCATCGGACACCCTGATCGCCTGGTTCAGCAACCCACCCGGATTGTTCCTTAAATCCAGAACGATCCCGTCGACATTGTCGATCCCGCCCGCCTCGGCGATCTGTTTTTCCATCCCTTCCTTGAGGTTGGGAAAGGTCTGATCGTTGAATGTCGTCACACGCAGCACGACGGCACTGCCCTCCGTTCGACTGCGCACGGCGGTCAGCTTGATCGTGTCGCGAATGATCGACACGTCGAAAGGTTCGGCCTCGTCCTCGCGCACGACGGTGACGATGATCTCCGACCCGACCGGCCCGCGCATCAGGTTGACCGCATCATCCAGGGTCAGACCCAGCACACTTTCTCCATCCACGGCGGTGATATAATCGCCCGCCAAAATGCCCGCTGCATCCGCCGGTGTGCCATCCATCGGGGCCACGACCTTGACCCACCCTTCCTCTTGGGTGACCTCGATGCCGAGGCCACCGAATTCCCCCGATGTCTGCACGCGCATCCGCGCCGCATCGTCCGGTGACAGATAGCTCGAATGCGGATCGAGCGATGTGAGCATGCCGTCGATTGCAGCCTCGATCAGCGCCTTGTCGTCTACCTCTTCGACATAGCCACCGCGAATCCGCTCAAAGATATCGCCGAACAGGTCCAACTGTTCATAGACGCTGGCATTGTTCTTGGCTTCCTGCGCCAGCAAGGGGCCAGCGACCTGACTGGTTACCAAAAGTCCGAGTACCGCGCCGCCTGCAGCGGCCAAGATCAACTTTTTCATCACCTATCCTATGTCTATTCCAGCGCAAACCATGCATCCGGGTTCACGGGACTTTGCCCGTCTCGCACCTCAAGATAAAGGGTTTGGCTGCGTTCCGCGCCGTCAAAGCCGCTTATTTCGCTCAAATTGCCGTCATTTTCCGTCACGTCGCCACCCATCAATCCGATCGGTGCACCAGCGGGCAGGATTTCGCCCGCAACGCCATACGTGGCCTGCAGTCCCGCAAAGACAAATAGCATATCCGCCGCAGGCTCAAGAATAGCGACCTGACCATAATCCAAAAGCGGCCCACGATACAGCAACGTGGCGGCGACCGGGGTGGTGACCAGCGCCTGCGCTTCGGTGGCGATCCGCACACCATCGCGCCCGCTGCCATCATCCGGCAGGACATAGCCCGCCACCGGCAAGGGCAGGTTCCCTTCGGGCGACAGAGCGACGGTCGTCTCGGGCAGACTGCCCGCCAATCCGGCGGCGAACCCATCCAGGCTTTCCGCGCTGGCCAACAATAACGCAGTCTGCACCGGGTCTTCCTCAAATCGCAGCGGCAGGTCGGTTCGATCCGACACCGCCTGACCCAACGCGCTGCGCGCCTCCTGCGCATTCTCCAGCGCATCTTGCAAGGTATCCAGCGCCCTCTGCCGCGTTTCGCCTAACCGGTCCAACATCGCCAGTTCCTCGCGCAAAACAGCGATCCGCGACTCGAGCGCCGGGGTCAGATCAGCCATCACCCCACCCGCGCGGGCAGCGGCCAGCGCCCCGTCGGGATGGCTTTGCACGACCGGCGCAGGCACCCGCCCCAACATCTGCAACGCGCCCAGCAGATCGGCCAGTTCACCCCGACGGGCGTCCATATCACCCCGAAGAACCGCCTCTTGTACCGCCACCTGCCGCAATCCGTCCCGCAACGCGGCTAGCCCGTCCTCATAGGCAAGGATCGTCTCGGTCAACGCACGCACCCGATCATTCCGGGTCCGCGCCGCCGCAAGTTGCACCTGCGCAGCCTCTAGGCGGTCGATGGCTTCACCCGCTGCGGCCTCGGGGCTTTGGGCATGCGCGGGAAACGCAAAGCACAGACAAAGGGCCAGCCACCTCATCTTTCGATCAAACTGCGCCCGGTCATCTCGGGCGGCAGATCAAGACCCATCAGATCAAGGATCGTCGGCGCAAGATCAGCCAACCGCCCGTTATGCAGCGCGGCATCATCGGGCCCACCGACCAAAGCCACCGGCACAGGGTTCAGCGTATGCGCGGTATGCGGTCCGCCCGTTTCCGGATCGACCATCGTCTCGCAATTTCCGTGATCGGCGGTGACGATCATCGCACCACCCGCCTTTGCAAGCGCCTCGCGCACTTCACCCAATCCCGCATCAACGGCCTCACACGCCTTGATCGCCGCATCCAGATCACCGGTATGGCCGACCATATCGGGATTCGCATAATTGGTGATGATCAGATCGTAACCTTCCTCGATCGCCTGCACGAAACGCGCAGTCACCTCCCCCGCCGACATTTCCGGCTGCAGGTCATAGGTGGCGACATCGGGCGATTTCGGCATATGGCGATCCTCACCCTTCTCTGGCGTCTCGACACCGCCATTCAGGAAAAACGTCACATGCGGATACTTTTCGGTCTCTGCCAATCGAAACTGGCGCAGATCATGTTTGGCGACCCACGCACCCAACGTGTTCTGGATATCCCGCTTCGGGAAAACGACATCGTACCACCCATCATGCTTGTCAGAATAGCTGACCATACCCAGCCGCGCCGCCAATTCCGGTTTCTCCCGCTGAAAACCGTCAAAGTCCGGATCGGCGATCGCCGCCAGAATTTCCCGCGCCCGATCGGACCGGAAGTTAAGGCAAAATAGCCCGTCACCCTTAGCCAACCCTGCATAATCACCGATAACGGTCGCCGGGATGAATTCATCGGTCTTGTCGGCGTCATAGGCCGCCTTGATCGCGGCCTCCGGCGTTTCGGCGCTGTCTCCGCGCCCTTCGACCATCGCATCATAGGCCTGCTGCACCCGACCCCAGCGATTATCGCGGTCCATCGCATAATAGCGGCCGATAACGGTCGCGATCCGGGCGCCATCGGGCAGGCCCTTTTCAAGCTCTGCCATGAAATCCACCGCCGATTTCGGCGCGACATCCCGGCCATCCGTCACCGCATGCGCCGCAACCGGCACACCGGTGTCGGTCACGGCCTTTGCGGCGGCGACGATGTGACCAAGATGCCCATGCACGCCACCATCCGAAACGACGCCCATCAAATGGGCCGTCCCGCCACTCTCTTTCACCTGTGCGATAAAGCGCTGCAGCGCTTCCGCCTCGAAAAACGACCCATCCTCGATCGCCATCTCGATCTGACCCAGATCCATCGCGACGACACGCCCTGCCCCGATATTGGTATGGCCCACCTCGGAATTTCCCATCTGACCCGTTGGCAGACCGGCATCATTGCCATGGGTGATCAACTGCGCATGCGGCCCCTGCATGATAGCGTCAAAATTCGGCGTATCGGCCAGCACCGGGGCATTCGCCGTGCTGTCCTCGCGCAGCCCCCACCCATCAAGAATGCACAGAACAACGGGCTTTGGCACAGACATCAGCAACTCCATTACAATTCACGGCATCCTTAGCGCGACACGCGAGGGAACGAAATCCTCTTATCATCTTGCCAAAAATACTCCCGCCGGAGGCTTCTAAGCTCTGTGATAAGGCCCCCCGGCCAGAATAGAGGCGGCCCGATACAACTGTTCCGCCAACATCACGCGGACCAGCATATGCGGCCAGACCATCTTACCAAAACTCAAACTGGCGTCGGCTCGGGCGCATAAATCACGGTCGATCCCGTCCGCGCCGCCGATGACAAAGGCCACATCCTGCCGCCCGTGATCCCGCCACCGGCCCAAGAGCCGGGCAAAATCGGGCGATGACATCACCTTCCCCCGCTCGTCCAATGTACAGATCAGCGCGCCGTCCGGCACCGCCCGCGTCAACAAAACAGCTTCGGCGGTCATTCCGCCGCCCTTTTTGTCCTCGACTTCGATGATCTGCGCAGGTCCTAGGGCCAAGGCGCGCCCGGTCCGGTCGAACCGGGCCACGTAATCGTCGATCAGCTCACGCTCGGGCCCTTTGCGCAATCGGCCCACAGCGCAGATATGGATGCGCATCAGGCGGTCGAGGCCGCCCCGGTCTGCCACATCTTTTCAAGCTGATAGAACTCGCGCACTTCGGGGCGGAAGATATGAACGATGATATCGCCCGTATCGATCAGCACCCAATCGCCCGATGCCTTGCCCTCGACCTTGGAAATCACGCCGAATTCCTGCTTGAGCCGATCGGTCAGCTTTTCCGCCATTGCGGTGACCTGACGGGTGGACCGGCCCGAGGCGATGACCATATGGTCACCCATCTCGGATTTCCCGCGCAGATCGATTTGCACGATGTCTTCACCTTTGTCGTCGTCGAGGGATTTCAGCACAGCAGCCAAAAGGCCTTCGCTGGTCGCGGTTTTCGGGGCTTTCAAAGCCTGAGCCCCGGGATTGGCCGCTGTTGCAGCCGCAGGGTTAAGAGACAGTGCATTGTCCTCCTTAAAACGCGCCGTCATGACCCCGGCGCAGGGCATAACCTGAAATTAGCAATGCCCCGGCGCTTTTTCAACAAGCGGGTTAGGGACAATCGGGCATTTCGCGCAACTGCTCTTCTGACGCGACCGCAGATAGCGGGCCATTCCGCACCAGCGGCAGGAACGCACCGTCTTGCTCCATCTGGATTGCAACGCTGACGGTTGCATCCGCTGCGGGTCCCGCGCCGACCCGGCAGGGGGCCACATTGATCAGCATCGATCCCTCGGTCGCATCCGGGTTTTCCGCATCCCAATCCCGCGCCGTCGCCTGCAGCGCTCGCAGGGCGTCATGATCGGCTGGGTCGACGCGAAACACCGAACCGTCCCGCAGCAGCGCAAATGCGCCACTGGCCGTTTCATCTGTATCGGTGCGGGTCGTCGAAAACAGCAACCTGGCCGCGCCGGGGCTGACATCGATCCCGGCAGGCAACGTCAGATCAACCGCGAAATCCGCAGGATCAGCGGTGGTGGGTGACAAACCGCTCAGCCGCATCGCGGTCATCGGCACAATGCTGGTGCATCCCGACAGCAGGATTGCAAAAAGAACCTTAACTCTCATATGAATCTCCTTTGACAGATATTTTTTATTGTTTTACATTAAATTTTAGAAACAAAAAGGTGAGAAATGCAAAATCTACATCGCGTGACCAAACTGGCAGGTATTCTCAGATGGATCACCATCGCCACGATGGTTGCTCTGCCCACGGGGATCACCATCGGGCTCTTGACCACCCCGCTCACTCCCGATCACTGGTATATCGATCAGCCGGTATCGCCCGATGTCACGCGCACGCAGCTGGCGATTTCATTGATCCTCGGCCTTATCAGCCTCGCGATCCTCATGTTCACGCTCGACGCGATGCGAAAACTGTTCGTCGCGTATCACGACGGCGAGGTACTGACCGATCATTGCGCGCGCCTGATCCAGCGGATCGGGCAAGGTTTCCTGACACTCGCTGCGACATCGTTCGTGATCCGCCCGATCCAAACGGTCCTCCTGACATTCGCGAACCCACCGGGACAGCGCATTCTGGCGATCGGCGTGAACAACGAAATGATCTTCTTTGCCCTCTCCGGCGGCCTGATCATCGTGATCGGCTGGGCCATGGGCGAAGCCGCCGATGCAGCCGCCGAAAACCGGTCTTTCGTATGAAAGACCTTGAAATCATCGTCCGCCTCGACGTGATGCTGGCCCTGCACAAGATGAAATCCCGCGACCTTGCGCAGGCCATCGGCATTACCGAACAGAACATCAGCCTGCTGAAGTCGGGGAAGGTGAAAGGGATCAGGTTCGACACGCTCGCCAAGATTTGCGCCGTGCTGGACTGTCAGCCGGGGGATTTGTTAGAGGCGGCGCCGATGTCAGAGATCGCTAAGATCGCGGGTCAATAAACGCCTTGCCATCCGGCTTGGCCAAAACTTCTGGCAGCTTCTCCATCGCCTCGGACAATGGCACGATACCCGCCACATCGGTCGTCCACTTCCCAGACACAAACCGTTCCTGAATTTCCATGAACGCTGCCGGGATCCGTGCCGGATCAACCTGCTTCATCCACCGCGTCAGCCAGAACCCCTCGATCACCTTGCCCTGAAAGATCATCTGCCCCAGCTGGCCAAGCGCCGGGGTCTCGGTCGACAGTTTCCCGTAATTCACCCACCGCGCATGGCTGGGCATGGCAAAGAACAGGTCCGACGTGAACTGATCGCCCACAGCATCCAACAGGATGCGTGGTTTGAGCGACTTGAAGATCGGCTGCGCCTGCCCCAGCGGATCATCCTCACTGGTCACAATCACCTCTGCCGCGCCAAGGTCCCGCAACGCGGCCGCTTGTTCCGCGCGCCGGATCACGGCTATCGGTTTAATCCCGTGATCACGGCCCAGCGCGATCATCAGCTTGCCCAGCTGCGATCCGGCGGCATTGAGAACAAAGCTGTCGGCCCCGCTCTCTTTTACAATGTCAAACATCGCAATGGCCGTCAGCGGGTTCACCAACTGTCCCGCCGCATCCACCTCCGACAGGTCGGGACGGCACGGCACCAACCGCGCAGCATCCGTCATCGCATATTCCGCCCAGGTGCCCGACGCATCGGCAAAGAAACTGACCCGCTGCCCTTTCAGCGGCGTATCACCCGCGACAACCTCACCCACAGCTTCGAACCCGGCGGGCATGCCTTTCACGCGCGGCTGTCCGTATTCACCCTTGATGAAATGAATATCGGACGGGTTTACCGCCGACATATGCACCTTGATCAACGCCTGCCCATCGCCGGGTTCAGGCTTGGGAACGTCCTGCAACGCGACAAAGGGCGACATGTCTTCGATATTCGGGCCAGTCGCCGTGTTGCTGTACCCGTCATGCAGTTGGACAAGAGCTTTCATGGGGCGTTCATCCTTTCCAAGGTAAGGCGTTGGATTGGGTCGGGATCATCAGCTTGGTTATTCGATTGCGGTCTTTCTTGCGGGCGACGAACAGGCAATGGGTGTCTGACCCTGTGTCCAAGCCCCACAGATCAAATCCTGCGTCTTGCAGGCAGGCGGCATAGGCCTCGAACACGCCACCCTGCGCGACACTGGTTTGTGTCATGTCGGGCAATGCCACCGCTTCATCCCCCAGCACCGCCGAGATCTGAGACGCCAACCACGACGGTTCTTCCTTCCAATCCAGCGGGAACATAAAGACCGTCTGACGTTCCTCATTATACATCTCGGAAAGACGCAGCGCGACGTCTTCCGGCGAGTTATGATTTTCAAACACAGCCTTGATCTTGGCCTTGGTCGTCGCGACGTCGCCATTATGGATCGCGATATCCGCCAGTTTCAGATAGGCTTTTTGCGCCTCTTTCGGGGAATAAAGGCCCTTCAACAACAGCGTGATCGGGTCGCCGTCGCACAGATTTGGTCCGGGTTGCAAAGGCTGCGGGGCCTGCCCGCGATGCTTCTTGACCTGTTTCACACCATCTGCGGCATCGATCTCTTTGGTGGGTCGGATACGGCGACCCGAGACAAAGAACCGGATTTCCGACAGGACGCATGCGCGCCAGACATCCGGGCCCGCCTTGCGCAGATCGCCGGTCCGATCATCGGGCGGCAGGAACAGGTGGCGCGTACCGTAGATTGCGCCACGGTCCGTCACACCGCCCATCACGACGATCTTCGACCCATCGACCCAAAAATCAGCCTCTTCCATATGATCGTCGCGGAAGTCACCCAGCAGGATTTCCCCAACGCGGTATGACCCTAACGATTGCGCCTGCCCGTTATGCGCCGTCACCGAGAAAGCATAGCCGCTTTCGCTGTCCTTGGTAATGCAAAGTGCAGGCTCATCCTGATCGCCGTCGAACAGGGCAAACCCATCCTCTGTGTCAGGGCCATAGCCCGGCACCGTCGCTGCCTTCACCTTCAAATGCGGAAACGCCAGTTGGATCGCCTTTTCCGAATAGGGCAGCCAACCAACTGAATATCCGGCGATGATGTTATAATTGAGGTTCAAATCACCCTTCGGCGTGCGCGAAAACAGGTTCATCTTCAAAGATCAAATGTCGCAAAAACCGGCGCGTGATCGCTGGGCTTCTCCCAGCCCCGCGCGTCACGCATGATCCGGCTGGAATGGGCGGCATTCCTGATGTCAGGGCTGGCCCAGATGTGATCGAGCCTACGGCCCTTATCCGCCGCGTCCCAGTTGGGCGACCGATACGACCACCAGCTATACAGCCGTCCTTCGGGGATGTCCGCGCGGGTCACATCCGCCCAATCGCCCGCTTCCATCACGTCGGTCAGGTGTTCGACCTCGATCGGCGTGTGGCTGACGACCTTCAGAAGTTGCTTGTGGCTCCAAACATCATCCTCACGCGGGGCGATGTTCAGGTCGCCGACCAAAATGGATTTCTGTGGCTTATCGGCGTGAAACGCATCGCGCATGGCCGTCAGATAGTCGAGCTTTTGGCCGAATTTCACGTTCTTCCCGCGATCGGGGATGTCTCCGCCCGCCGGAACGTAGAAATTGTGAACCGTCACCCCGTTCTCCAACCGCCCCGCGATGTGGCGGGCATGGCCCAGATCGGCATAATCCGCGGCCCCCGCTTCCTCCATCGGGATTTTCGAGAAGATGGCGACCCCGTTATATCCCTTCTGCCCGCGCGCAACCATGTGGGTGTAGCCAAGTGATTGAAACTGCTCCAACGGGATCTTGTCGACCGGGCTTTTGCATTCCTGCAGGCACAGCACATCCGGGGCCTCCTCGCGCATCAGCCGCGCGACGATGTCCTCACGCAAACGGACCGAGTTGATGTTCCAGGTGGCAAGGGTGAAGGGCATGGCAGGATCGCTTTCGGTTTGGGATATCGTTGGTGTGCCTTGTGATCAAACGGGATGCAACGCGGCAACCGGCTTGATCTGTCCGGTCAGTATATCGCGGCGGTTCGTGATCGGGGCCATCATCCGGGCCTGTGTCGCCGGATGATCAGGGTTCAGCACCCCAAGGCGTACAAGGATCGCGGCAATCACGCATTCGCTCGCCCGCGTCGCACCGTCGGCGATCTTGACCGCAACACCCAGCCGTTTCTCGGGGATGATCGCGGTAAAGACCCCCTCGGCCCCGGTCTTGATCGACACTTTGCCGCCCATCGCGCGCATCAGTTCGGTGCAAGCGCGGCCCTCTCCCGCGACAAGTTCCGGGTATTTCGCCATGGCATGGGTCAGTTTCACTGCCGCCTGACTGCGGGCATCCGACCGATCCTGCGCGCTGGCGAAAAACGCCATCGCCTTCGCCAATCCATGCAGGGTACAGGCATGGTTCGGGGCGGAACATCCGTCGATTCCGAATGTTGGGCTGGCCTCTTGCGTGACCTCCTCGAACGCCGCTTTGCAGGCTTGCTGCACGGGATGATCAATCTCATGATACTCCGCCCCGGCCTTCAGATGCTGCGCCAGCATCAAAAACCCTGCATGCTTGCCCGAGCAGTTGTTATGCACCTGACAGGGGGCTTCGTCGGCCTTGATCAGGCCTTCTCGGGCCGTACGGTCATTCGGCATCTGCGGCCCGCATCGAAACGCATCATCGGTCAGGTCCAGATCGCGCAGCCATGCGTTCACCCGGTCCGTATGGATCGCCGCCCCATTATGCGAGGCACAGGCAAGCGCCAGTTGTTCATCGCTTAGCCGCGCGCCACTTTCCACCAACGGCAACGCCTGGATCATCTTGCAGGACGACCGCGGATAGATCAGCGCGGTCGGATCACCCCACGCCGCGACGACGTCACCGGACCCATCGCAGACCACCGCATGCCCCTGATGCACGCATTCCATCAGGTCCCCACGCCAGACCTCGACCAGATCAACAGGTTGCGTCATTTTATTTCCCCATTTCCCAGTCATTGCACGATCGGAGCGATTGGGGTTTTCCCCATCGGTAATTTTTTGCTAGCCTATGGCTATCGAGTTGAAGCAAGGCCTGCCAGCCGAAATGATGACCTAAAGGCACGATTGGTGAAAGCAGGAACAGAGGCAAAGACAGCTTGGAGGCTGTAGAATGATTTTGAACATTTCACGTGTAATGAGTATGGGCGCGCTGTTGTGTCTTGCGGGTATGTCAACCGCGCAAGAGGAAAGCGATAACCGCATCGCAGCCAACACCGATTGGAGCGTCTTCGTCGAAAGCGACCCCAACGAATGCTGGGCCGTTTCCGCACCCAAGGAAACGGTGAACAGACGCGATGGCAGCGTCGTCACGGTGAACCGTGGCGATATCCGCCTGATCGTGTTCTACCGTCCAGCCGAGGATGTAACCGGTCAGGTGATGTTCGCTGGCGGCTATCCCTTCGCCGGGGGCTCGACCGTCAGTCTCGAAGTCGGCGGTACGACATTCCAGATGTTCACCGAAGGCGAAACAGCCTGGCCCGCCACCCCCGAAGACGATGCGAAATTCGTCGCCGCGATGAAACGCGGTGCACAGGCTGTCGTAACGGGGCGCTCCAGCCGCGGCACGACGACCATCGACACGTTCAGCCTGCTGGGCTTCACCGCCGCGGTGGAAGAGGCTGAAAAGCGCTGCACCAGCTAACGTGATGTTTTCCTGAACGTCAGGCCCGGCTTTCTTGTGAAAACCGGGCCTTTCTCCTATATGGCTGCTTTGACCTTTCTGCGGAGCAGACAAATGGACGCCAAGGCCCCGATTACGCAAGACGTGATGACCATCCCGCGCAAGCTGCCGGACGGGCCGGTGAATCTTGTCGGCATGACACGCGACGCGATGCGGGACGCGCTGATCGACGCGGGCACGCCTGAAAAGCAGGCCAAGATGCGGGTCGGCCAGATCTGGCAGTGGATCTACCATTGGGGCGTGCGCGATTTCGGCGCGATGACGAACCTCGCCAAAGACTACCGCGCGATGCTGGCCGAAAAATTCGTCATCGCCCTGCCCGAGGTCGTCACCCGCCAGGTCTCCGAGGACGGCACCCGCAAATACCTCGTCCGCATCGCTGGCGGGCACGAGGTCGAGGTTGTTTACATCCCCGAGGAAGATCGCGGCACGCTGTGTATCTCATCCCAGGTTGGCTGCACGCTGACCTGTTCGTTCTGCCATACCGGCACACAGAAACTGGTCCGCAACCTGACCGCGGGCGAAATCATCGGGCAGGTCATGCTCGCCCGAGATGACTTGGAGGAATGGCCGACCCCCGGCGCGCCAAAGGAAGAAATGCGGCTGCTCTCGAACATCGTGCTGATGGGCATGGGCGAACCGCTCTACAATTTCGAAAACGTGCGCGACGCGATGAAAATCGCGATGGACCCGCACGGCATTCAACTGTCCCGCCGCCGGATCACGCTATCGACCTCCGGCGTCGTCCCGGAGATCGCCCGGACGGCCGAAGAAATCGGCTGCCAACTCGCCGTGTCCTTCCACGCCACGACCGACGACGTGCGCAACAAGCTCGTCCCGATCAACAAACGCTGGAATATCGACAATCTGTTGGACGCACTGCGGACCTATCCCAAAGTGTCAAATTCCGAGCGGATCACCTTTGAATATGTCATGCTTGATGGCGTCAACGACACCGATGATGACGCCCGCCGGCTGATCAAACTGATCGACGGCATCCCGGCCAAGATCAACCTGATCCCCTTCAACGAATGGCCCGGCGCGCCCTACAAACGATCTTCCAACAACCGCATCCGCGCCTTCGCGGATATCATCTACAAGGCGGGTTATGCTTCCCCCATCCGCACGCCGCGCGGCGAGGATATCATGGCCGCCTGCGGTCAGTTGAAGTCTGCCACCGAACGCGCCCGCAAGTCCCGCGCCCAGATCGCGGCCGAGACCGGAACCTGATCGGCCATCGACGGTTGTCTCTTCGATCAAGGAAAGAGGACGACCATGGCAGACTATAGCGAAGGCGACAAAGTCGAATGGAACTGGGGCAACGGCACCGCGACTGGTGACGTCGTCAAAAAATACACCCAGAAGATCACGCTCACGATCAAAGGAACCGAGGTCACGCGCGACGCAAGCGAAGACGATCCCGCCTACAAGATCAAACAAGACGACGGCGACGAAGTCCTGAAATCCGGCTCCGAGCTGTCGAAAGCCTAAGCCAGCAACGCCTTCGCCTCATCAGGTGACAAAGCCGCAGGTCGCTCACACGTCGTCGTCATATCGACGAACCGGCGTTCCTGCCCCGCCGTGATGATCCCGGTCATCACATCAACCGCATGCACGGCAAGGTCGAGGCTACAGCGATGCGGGCGACCCTCGGCGATCGCCGCGGCCATCTCGGCCAAACCGGCACAGCGATAATTCGCGCGGGCATCCTCATTCGGCACACCAAACGCATGATCCCAGGCTGGCAAGGCGGCTGTTTCTTCCCCGGCACGCGCCATCGCGACCTCACCCCCAAAGAAATTCGGATCGGGCACAAAGATCGACCCATCCGCGCCATACAGCTCCATCGGGGCATGGCCATGCGCCCAGACATCCCAACTCGCCCCCAGCGTGACTGTCGCACCATTTGCGAATTCCAGCAGCGCATGAATGTTGGTCGGCGTGTCCACGGGCACGGTCTCACCCGCCCGGTCGCCACTGCCAATCGTCCGCTGATCAAACGTCGCCGTGGCCAACGCTGCCACCGATTTTACCGGCCCGATCAGCTGGATCAGGTTCGTCACGTAATAGGGCCCGATATCCAGAACCGGCCCAGCGCCGGGCTGGAAAAAGAAATCAGGGTTCGGATGCCAGGCCTCCATCCCGTGACTCATGACGTGGCACGTCCCACCAATGATCCGGCCCACATCGCCCGCATCGATCGCCGCACGGGCCTGCTGATGGGCACCGCCTAGAAACGTATCGGGGGCAGAGCCGACGCGCAGCCCCTTGGCCGCCGCCAATGCGCGCAACGCCTCGCCATCTTCAAGCGTCAGCACCAGTGGCTTTTCGGAATAGGCATGCTTGCCCGCCTCAAGGATCGACCGCGTGACCTGATAATGCACCGCCGGTATGGTCAGGTTCACGACCACATCCACATCCGGTGCATTCAAGAGGTCATCCACCGTCTCTGCCCGCACATCGAACGCCGCCGCCTGCGACTGCGCCACGGCCATGTCGATATCCGCCACCGCCTTGACCGACAGGTTGTTGAACAGCGGGGCCAGCCGCAAATAGGCAGTCGAGATGTTGCCGCATCCGATGATGCCGACGCCAAGTTGTGTCATGGTCTTTCCTTTAGAATGAATGCATCGCCGCCATGCTGCGCGTGGCAAAACGTTCGTGATCACTGGGGTTGTCGTGTTCGGCCACGTAATGGGTCACGCCCGTGGCCTGTAATGCGGTATGGATCGCTGACCAATCCATGATGCCATGGCCCACATCGGCCCACCCGTCTTCATCCGCGGCCTGACCATCGGGGGCGATATCCTTGATATGCACGGTCGTGATCCGACCCGCATACTTTTCGATCCAGGCCACCGGATCGTGGCCCGCAACACGGACCCATCCCAGATCAAGCTCCAGCATCAGGCTGTCATCCGCCGCGACGATCAGGTCCAACGGCACGTCCCCCTGCGGTGTCGCATCGAACTCGAACGCATGATTGTGCCAACCGACGACCAGACCGGCAGCCTGCAACGGCTTTGCCGCCTCGGCCAGACGCTGGCCAAACGCACGCCATCCGGCGCTGTCGCCAGGCCGATCATCGGGGGCCAGGAACGGCGCGAATATTTTCTTGATGCCAAGGTCCTCAGCCAGCGCGATCGTCCCGTCCGGGTCGCCCGCGATCATGTCCATACTGATATGGCTGCTCGTCATCCGCAGCACATGCGCATCCAGCATCCCGCGCAGGCCCACGGCATCGGCGAACAGCGCGCCATACCCCTCGACCTCCTGATACCCGGCCTTCGCCAGCATCCTCAGCGTATCCTCCAACGGAGGGAAATTGCGCGAACAGTAAAGTTGGTAAGAAATGCGGGTCATCAGACTGTCCTTTTCTCAGGCAAAGGTGGCGCTATGCAGATCGCGGAATGTGAATTGCGGGGCGACGGCGGGATCATCCGGGATAAATGTCATCGTGATCGGATAATCGGGAAACAAGGGGATCGCATTGGTGCTGAACCGACCAGGCACATCCGACTCGACCGCGACAAACACCGCGAGCGCTTCAACCCGCAGCGTGATCTGCCAATCCGCGCCCTCTTGCGCGACCGCATGCTGCAAAGATGGGGGCTGCAGATCGTAATGCTTGAACGGATGCGGGGCAAACAAATCGCCGCCATGGATGCCATTCGGACCGGTCCAGTTGAACACCACCATCTCTTGATCGCCAACGGAATCCGAAGGCAAACGCATCGCCTCCACCGCCTGATCGGCCACATTGACCTGCGCCGCCCCCAGCGCACGGACCGATCCATCCATCCCGACGGCATGCGCCGTGACGTCCAACACGACCGCCTCGGGCAAGTCATTGACCGCACGCAGAATAATCTCATCGCCGTCCGGCACCGCCGTCACCAGAACCGGCGCATAGAACCGTTTCGCCATATGGTGCAGCAGTTTCCACTCACCATCATCATTCAGCGATGACCAGCTGCAAACGGGCCACGTATCGTTCAACTGCCAGATCAGCGTGCCCATGCAACGGGGCTTGAGGCTGCGCCAATGCGAAACGGCGGTTTTGATCGCAAGGCCCTGCTGAACCTGCGACAGATAGACGAAGTTCGCGAAATCCTTCGGCCAGCGGAAATAGCGAAACAGCGTCTCGGCAATGCGGGCGTTGCCGCCTTCGTTCTTCTGATGGCTCTCCAGAACGGGCGCCGCGATGTTCTGATCCTCCGCGCCAGCAAACCGGTTCACGGCGCGCATCGAAGGATAGCTTTGAAACCCGAATTCCGAGCAGAACCGCGGGCTTACGTCCCGGTAGTGCTCAAAGTCCCGCCCCTCGTGCCAGACCGACCAGAAATGCATGTCGCCCGATCCGTCCTCGTGCCAGGCATCGCCAAAATTCATGTACCCTTTCGTGGGCGAAGACGGCCACCAGTTGGCGTTTGGATCGGTCTGTTTCAACGCGACTTCAAGCGTGCGGTTCAGACGGTCATAATTCACCAAATACCGATCACGGTCTTTGCGAGAGCAGTCGTACCAATCCAATGCACCGACCAGTTCGTTGTCGCCACACCACAGCGCGAGGCAGGCATGGTGGTGAATTCTTGAAACGTTATCGATGGCTTCCGCCCGTACTTCATCCAGAAATGCATCATCGGACGGATAAAGATTGCAGGCGAACATGAAATCCTGCCAGACCATCAGACCCAGTTCATCGCAAAGGTCGTAGAACCAGTCATCCTCATACCTGCCACCGCCCCAGATGCGGATCATGTTCATGTTGGCGTCGACCGCGGATTGCAGCAAAGCCATTGTTTTCACTGGCGTAATCCGGCCCGCCAGTGCATCTGCCGGGATCCAGTTCGCGCCCTTGGCAAAGACATCGCGACCGTTCACCCGAAACTTGAAACCAAGGCCCACAGCATCCGTTTCGGTCACCAGTTCCATCTTGCGCAGACCGATGCGGCGCGTGGCCTTTGCCTTGGCAAAGGTCACTTCCAGGTCGTAAAGCGGCTGGTCCCCCTGCCCCGCAGGCCACCACAAACGGGGGTGTGCAATGCGTACAGACAGCGTACACACACCGTACACACAGCGTGCGCACACTTCCTGATCGGCGATCCGCGCGGTCACATCGCCATCCGGGCCAGTGACATGCACCGTCAGGGTCAGATCGACACCATCGTCATCATGATCCTGCGCGACCATGATCCGGTCGATGCGCGGCGCGTCAGAGGCTTCGATCGCCATCGTCCCGTAAATCCCGAACGGCGCCAGCGCGATGTTCCAGTCCCAGCCAAAATCGCAGGCCGGTTTGCGCAGCATGTTGCCGTTCGGGATCGGGCAATTAATGCCGTTGGGGATGTGGAATGGATGCGCGGCCAGCTTTTCCGCGCCGACGGCAACCGGCGAATGAAACGTCACGCTGATCGTATTCGTGCCGACCCGTGCGGCATCCGTCAATGCGACGCGATAATCCCGAAACGCATTCTCGGCCTGCAGGACAACCCGATCATTCACCTTGACCGTGACAACCGTATCGACGCCGGACAAAACCAGATCGACATCCGTTTCTGTCAGGTCAAACGTCCGCGTCGCCGTCCAATCGCGTTCGCAGATCCATCGCAGATCATACTCGTTCCGGCCCCAATAGGGATCGTTGATCAGCCCCGCCCGATGCAGCGCAGTGATCCCATCGGTCGGCATGTGCATGGGGCAGGTATATGCGCCACTATCGTCCGACAGTCGCCATTCACCCGCAAGGTTTACATGGGTCACAGGCGGTCCTCGGTCCCTTTGTCAAAAAGCGACGCGCGCGATGGGTCGATCCCGATGCGCAGGGTCTCGCCCGACCGGACAGAGGCCTGACCATCCATCCGCACACGAAACGCCTTACCCCCGAGGCTCGCATAGACAAGCGTGTCCGACCCCATGGGTTCGACCAGATCGATCTGCACATCGAATTGCAGCGGTGCCTTGTCGGCCAATTCACCGGTGATCACGTGTTCGGGCCGAATGCCGATGACGGCGGGCCTATCTACGGGCTGGCCTGCGAACGCATAACCATCCATCGGGATGGTCATACCATCTGCCTTAAAGGTCCCATCTTCCAGATGCCCTTCGATAAAGTTCATTGACGGGCTGCCGATAAAATCGGCGACATACAGATTGCGCGGCTGGTTATAGATCTGGTCCGGTGTGCCCAACTGCATGATGTTGCCGCCTTTCATGACGGCGATCCGATCCGCCAAGGTCATCGCCTCGACCTGATCATGGGTCACATAGATCATCGTGTTCTGCAGCTGGTTGTGCAGCCGCTTCAGTTCAACCCGCAGATCGACCCGCAGCTTGGCATCAAGGTTCGACAGGGGTTCATCGAACAAAAACACATCCACATCGCGCACCAGCGCCCGACCGATAGCGACCCGCTGCCGCTGGCCACCCGACAATGCACCGGGCTTACGATCCAAAAGCGGCTGAATCTGCAAAATCTCCGCTGCCCGCGCGACGCGCTTTTCGATCTCGGCCTTGGGGACCCGCGCGTTTTTGAGCCCGAATGACAAGTTCCCTTTCACAGTCATCTGCGGATACAGCGCGTAGGATTGGAACACCATGCCGATGCCGCGCTCGCTGGGCTCAGCCCATGTGACGTTCTTGCCTTTGATGAAGATCTGGCCATCCGTGACCTCAAGCAGGCCCGCGATACAATTCAGCAGCGTCGATTTCCCGCACCCGGATGATCCCAGCAAAACCAGAAACTCACCTTCATCGATGTTCAGGTTCAGATCTTGCAGTACCTTCACCGCCCCGAATGCAAGGTCGAGGTCTTTGATTTCAACGGAATGGGTCATCGTACTGGTATCTTCTCCTGTCGAGGTCGTGACGGGCGGTACATCGTCTGCGGATTTGACCAAACTGTGCAGAACCATCGTTTATCCTTTCACAGCGCCCGCGGCGATCCCGCGCACGAACAACTTGCCAGAGGCGAAATAGATGACCAACGGGACGAGCCCGGTCAGCAACGTCGCCGCCATGTTGACATTGTATTCCTTGATCCCCTGGACCGAGTTCACGATGTTATTCAGCTGCACGGTCATCGGGTAGGTCTGCGGCTTGGTATAGATCACGCCGAACAGGAAATCGTTCCAGATACCCGTCACCTGCAGGATGATCGCCACGACGAAAATCGGCAGCGCCATTGGCAGCATGATCCGGAAATAGATACCCCAGAACCCGGCGCCATCCACCCGGGCCGCCTTGAACAGTTCTTCCGGGACAGAGGTAAAGTAGTTGCGGAACAGCAGCGTCAGGATCGGCATCCCGAAAACTGTGTGCACCAGCACCAGCCCCCAAAGATCACCCATCAACCTGATCTCGCGCAGCATGATCACGATGGGATACAGCATCGTCTGATAGGGGATGAAGGCGCCGATGATGAGGATGGTAAAGAACACCTCGGACCCTTTGAACCGCCAGTTGGCCAACGCATAGCCATTCACCGAGGCAATCGCGATCGACAGCACGACCGACGGGATCAGGATCTGGACCGAATTCCAGAACCCTTTGGAAAGCCCCGTGCAGTCAAGGCCGGTGCAGGCTTGCGACCAGGCCTTGACCCACGGTTCGAACGTGATCTCCAGTGGGGGCCCAAAGACGTTGCCCATCCGGATTTCGGGCATGCCTTTCAAGGAGGTCACGATCATCACGTATAACGGGAGGAGATAGTAGACGCTGACAAGAAGGAGTGTGCCGTAGATAAAGATATTCGCGCGGCTGAACGCCTTTTTGGGTTTCGGGCCGCGGGCCTCGATAGCCGCAGGGGACATCAGGGATGCATCAGCCACGTTTCTTGCCTCCGAATTCAAGGTAAGCCCACGGGATCAGGATGATCACCACCGACACCAGCATCATGGTCGAGGCTGCAAAGCCCTGCCCAAGGTTCTGAGCGCGGAACATGTAGTTGATGACGTATTTCGCAGGCACCTCAGAGCTTAGCCCCGGCCCACCATTCGTCTGGGCGACCACAAGGTCATATAGTTTGATGATCCCGCTGGCGATCAGGACGAGGGCGGTGATGAAAACAGGCCGCATCATCGGGATGATGATCTGGACGTAGGTCTTGACTGTGCCGATCCCGTCAACGCGGGCGGCTTTCCAGATGTCTTCGTCAATACCGCGCAGACCGGCCAGCATGATGCACATGATCAGGCCCGACCCCTGCCAGATACCTGCGATCAGCAGGCCGAACATGACCGTATCGGGGTCGTTGAGCGGATTGAACGTGAAACTGTTCCAACCCCAATCCCGCACCACGCTCTGCAAGCCGAAATCGGGGTTGAGGATCCATTGCCAGGCAAGGCCGGTGACAACAAATGACAAGGCGAAAGGATAAAGGAAAATGGTGCGAAAGACGTTTTCGCCCCTGATCTTGCGGTCCAGCAGGGCGGCCAGCGTGAACCCGATCACCAGCGTCAGGATCAGGGAACAGACGCCATACAGCGCAAGGTTCTTGATCGAGATGATCCAGCGATCCGTCGTCCAAAGACGTTCATATTGATCAAGGCCGACCCAGTTGGTCTTGGGCAGCATGCGCGATCCGGTGAAGGAATAGACGATCGTCCAGGTCGTTCCGCCAACGAACACGACCAGGGCGGTCAGGATCATCGGGATCGACGCGACCTTGGCCATCAGGTTTCTGAACAACCGGTTCGGGCGTTTGGACGCGCTTGTCGAATGGTCCGAAATCACGGTCATCGTGTCGGCTCCGTTACGGGAAAGATGTCACGGTTTGGTTTGGTGCAGCGCAAAATAGCGCTGCACCACCTGCGAGTGGCCTTAATCGGCTGTCTCGATGATGCTGGCATAACGCTCTTGCGCGTCGGCGGCAGACATGTCGCTGGACCAGAATTCGGCCATCAGGTCCTCGATCTGGGTCTGCGTGTCGGCGGACAGGTTCATGTCACCTGATGGCATGATGCCACCTGCGGCCAGGATCTCCAGACCTTTCTGCATGCAATCGTTCGCTGCGGAAAGATCAACGTCGCCACGGACAGGAAGAGAGCCCTTGGCAAGGTTGAAGGATACCTGCACTTCGGGGCTAAGGAGCATGGCGGCGAATTCTTTCTGCGCCGCTTCGATCTCTGGATCGTCCTGAACGGGGAAATAGAACGCATCACCGCCGGTATCCAGGATTTCGTTCACGCCCAGACCGGGCAGGCAGGTATAGTCTTCGCCCGCGACCTGACCGGCCACCTGGAATTCACCTTGCGCCCAGTCACCCATGATCTGACCGCCGGCCTGACCGGTGATCACCATGTTGGTGGCCTGGTTCCAATCCTGCACGTTGGAATTGGCAGCCATTTCGCGGGCATCAACTGCCGCTTCGAACACGGCGGCATATTCCGGTCCGCGCGCTGCGTCTGCGTCCTTGTCGACGACAACCTTGCGCCATGCATCAAGCCCGGCAATCGCCACGGTCATGACGCCAAATGCACCGTTCTGCTGCCAGCCCTGCTGACCCATGGCCAGCGGGACAAGGTCCGCCTCTTCCAGCTTGGGCGCGGCGGCGGCGAATTCATCCCAATTCGCGGGCACATCGACGCCCGCCTTTTCAAAGGCGTCATGACTCAGCCAGATCCATTGCCAGGAATGGATGTTGACCGGCGCGCAGTAGATACGGCCATCCAGCGTACAGGCATCCAGCAGCGACGACGGGTTCACGATATCTTTCCAACCCTGCGCTTCGGCCACATCGGTCAGGTCCAAGAGCAAACCAGCTTCGATCAGTTCCTCTGCCTGACGACCATGGTTCAACTGCGTAGCACCCATCGGGTCACCGCCCAGGATACGGCTGATAATGATGGGGCGCGCTGTACCGCCGGAACCGGCGATCGCGCCATCGACCCACGTATTGCCTGTTGCATCCCAGGCTTCGGCGAATTTCGCGACGGCGGCGGCTTCACCGCCCGACGTCCACCAATGGGTCACCTCCAATTCCACGGCAGACACGGCGGACGCGCTGACCATGGCAGTCGCAGCAAGCAGTTTTGTTGTCAGTTTCACGATTCTCTCTCCCTGGTTCTAAATCGTTACAGAAAATCTATAACGATTTAGATTGACCTCGCAAGAAGTATTAAGCCAGTATGGGGAAAATCAGGATGTGGCCGCGATAAACATCCGTATTTGAAGCGATTTTCCAACAATCGCTGATATCCGAAGCAGGCGATGGACCTCGAAAACGGGTCAAAAAAACGGGAGCTTGGCACAAAATGTCGCAGCAAAAGGCACCACCGGAACATCCGTCCGACGGGCCAGCCAAAACCGAAAAGCCGACGCTGAAAACCATCGCCCGGATCAGCGGCCTTGCGGTGCCGACAGTCTCGCGCGCCTTGAACGACGCACCCGATATCGGCAGTGAAACCAAGAAACTGATCCGCCGCATCGCGACCGAAATCGGCTATGTGCCCAACCGGGCGGGCGTGCGCCTGCGCACCGGGCGGACCAACGTGATCAGCCTTGTCATGTCCACCGAACATGACCTGATGACCCACAATGCGCGCCTGATCGCCTCTGTCGCCAGCGGGCTGCGTAACACGCCGTTTCACATGATCATGACCCCGTTCTTCCCCGATCAGGACCGGATGGACCCGGTGCGTTACATCGTGGAAACCGGATCGGCGGATGCGGTGATCCTCAACCAGATCCAGCCTCAGGACCCCCGGGTCGCCTACCTGATGGACCGCAAATTCCCTTTCGCCACCCATGGCCGAACCGACTGGGCGGATCAGCACCCCTATTACGATTTCGACAATCGCGCCTTCGCCTACCTGGCCACGGACGAGCTGATCGGGCGCGGACGCAAGCACATCCTCGTCATCGCGCCGCCCCAGGCACAGAACTATGCCCTGCACATGATCGACGGCGCGCAAAACGCGGCCAAGGCGGGTCGGATCGGCTGCACGATCGCCAAAGGCATCACCAGCGACAGTGTCAGCGGAGAGATCGTGGATTTCATGATCGACATCTTGGGACGGCAAAGCGATATCGACGCGGTCCTCTGCGCCTCGACCTCATCAGCCATGGCCGCCGTGGCAGGGATCGAGAAATTCGGCGCAACCGTCGGACAAGAGGTCGACGTTTACGCGAAAGAGGCCGTACCGTTCCTCAAACTCTTCCGCGCCGACATCCTGACGATGTCCGAACAGGTGAACACAGCGGGCGAGTTTCTGGCTAAGGCGGCGATGCAAGCCGTGCGCCACCCCGATCTCGCCCCGATGCAGGAACTGGAAGTGCCGACGTCTGCAGGCGGTTGAGGTCCCGGTAGAGTCTCCGGTCACAAGGTCTGATTTTAGGCTTCCGCTTCTATCAATAGTTGCTCATCTATGAAATCACGAGTGTCGTCGCTCACTAAAAATCTTGGCGAACTTAGGTCCAGTATCTGCATATCCTCAGAAAGTTGATCATCCTGAGAAACGAGCGTCATAATACTCTTGCCGCCTTGGCGAAACGTATGTTGAAACAATAATGGCCATTTATTTAGACCTGATAGAAAGTAACGATCAGGTTCGGTGATGTTGCGAACCGTCTGAGTTTTGAAAGAGTCAACGCAGCTAATAATTAACGATGCTTTTCCGCCCCACGCCCTGTTCACCAGTAGAGTATCGGTCATGTAGCGCGCAAAAATTGCCATCGTTGGTTCATAAGTGCTACTCTTTTCAACTTCATCCAAATCATAGTAGCAGACAGCGTATGGGACTTTATGAAATAGACCGTCCCGAAGTACGGTTACTTCATACCATCCCCCGGACCGGAAGGAGTGGTACTCATAGGCACCAGCTTCTCCATGATAAAGGCGAATTAGTAGGTCCGTTGCTTCCGCATTAAGGATGTCACCATCCTCAGTTGGCCCTGTAGTCTGCTCGGCAAGGTGGTGAGCAGGATCCACAAAGTATCCACCAGAGCCAGCCTCCCATGTCACTACTCCCCCTAGATCAGTATGTATGCCTCCAGACCCAAAGAATTCGGTCTGGCCGTTCCTAAACCGGACGATAGCATAATCGACGCGGTCAAGTTGGTCTTTTGAATATTCCTGCTCGAGTAACTGCTCAATTTCTGTGAATGACTTACTAAAATGTGCTCTTAAAAACTTATATATTGATCGTGCAATGAGCATATTTCCTGCCCAGAGGTACAAGCATCGCCGATTGAACATCACCGTTTTTTGCGTATGCCCAACTGTTGCGTAACCGTGTTCTTGCACATTGTCTTCAGCGACCAACCACAACGGTTTGCCGTCAGTCCGAGGGCGATTACGGCTAAGCATAATATCAGAAATTATAGTGGCGCTGCTTTGACCTATAGAAGCGTATACTAATGTCATCTAAAAACTGGGGCTCAAATCAAGTTTTATCTTACGCCGTTGTAGCAGCCCCGATTAAATTGGACTTTTACTGTATGGCATCCATTTTTGACGGAAGTGTCAAACTCACCCCATCACCGCCCCGGAATAACCCCGCGCTTCTCGCCCTTGCCTTCCCAACTGTCCAAGGCCGCCACGGCCTCATCCGCTGTCTCGACGAACCGGAACAGTTTCAGATCATCCTCCGAAATCGTACCCGCATCCGCCAGCGCCTCCCAATCGATGATCTTTTCCCAGAACTCCCGCCCGAACAGCAGGAACGGCACCTGCGCCATGCGCCCCGTCTGGATCAGGGTCAGCGCCTCGAACAATTCGTCCAGCGTGCCGAACCCGCCGGGAAAGACGCAGACGGCCGAGGCGCGCATCAGGAAATGCATCTTGCGGATCGCGAAATAGTGGAAGTTGAAGCACAGATCGGGCGTCACATACGGGTTCGGGGCCTGCTCATGCGGCAGCACGATGTTCAACCCGATGGACCGGCCCCCGGCATCCTGTGCGCCGCGATTGCCGGCCTCCATCACGCCGGGGCCACCGCCGGTGACGATGACATCCTCGGTCCCGCCACCTTCCAGCGATGTCCGCGTCATCATCTCGGCAAAGCGCCGCGCCTCGTCGTAATACCGGCTGAGGTCGGCCAGCGTCTGCGTCCGCGCGCCATCCTTTTTGGCCGGTTCCGGGATACGCGCACCACCGAACAGCACGATGGTCGAGTTGATGCCCGCCTCGTTCAGGAACATCTCGGGCTTCAGCAATTCCAGCTGCAGACGCACGGGCCGCAATTCCTCGCGACACAAGAAATCCTCATCAGCAAAGGCCAGCGCATAGGATGGCGCGCGGGTTTGCGGGGTGTCGGGAATGTGGCTTGCCGCCTCGCGGTCCTGATGACTGTCACGAAACGGGTGGTGGCGGTTGTCTTGCATGGCGGGTCCTGTTTGTTTCGTGACAGCCTTGCCCGTCGGGCCACAGGATGCAATGGAATATGCAATCACCGAAAGGAGGCCGGATGCTGCAGGAAACCCCGATTTGCGACTTTGGCTGGTCCGCGCCCGACTTTGATCTGCCCACCCCCGAAGGCATCCGGCACAGCCGGGACAGCCTGATGGGTGAAAAGGGTCTGTTGATCGCGTTCATCTGCAACCACTGCCCCTATGTGGTCGCCGTAATCGACCGGCTGGCGAACGACATCAAAACACTCCGCGCCGAGGGCATCGGCGCCGCCTGCATCATGAGCAACGATTGGGACAGCCATCCCGCCGACAGCCCCGACAGGATGATCGTCTTCGCCGCACAACACGGGCTCGACGTGCCCTATCTGGTCGATGCCGACCAAAGCACCGCCCGCGCCTACAACGCCGTCTGCACACCAGATTTCTTCGGCTTCGACCGGACGGGCGGCCTGCAATATCGCGGACGGCTCGACGATGCGGGGATGAAAGACCCTGCGAACCGTGTCCCCGAACTGCTGGGCGCCATGCGCAAGGTGGCCGAGACCGGCACCGGCCCGACCACGCAGACCCCCTCCATGGGCTGTTCGATCAAATGGCGTTGAAACAGGCGCAATCGATCGGTTGTTTAATTCTCGGGGTCTTGTAACGTCCACTGGAATCGTGACGTTTGGTTGCGGCTATTCGCGGGTCACCGCAGACCTTTTGAAACATTGGGGATAAGCAGACATGGGATATACGGGTGTTCCTTACAATATAAAATCGGGCGATACACTTTGGGATATCGCGGCCCGAAAGTTGGGGGACCCCTACGCTTGGCCACGAATCTATGCCTTCAACAATCAACCCGATGTCGTGAATGCCGGCGCCAAAAAGATCGTCGATCCCGACCTCATCTATGCCGACGCGACGCTGATGCTGCCCATCGTTGCCGACAATCCGCCATTGCCTGTCTGCACCGACAAGTGCGGGGCCCCAAGCGGTAAGCTGAAAGATCAGATTCCGTCGATTCAGATGCCCATGTCGATCGCCTACGATCTGAAAGGGGACCCGCTCGTTCTGGACTATGGAACGTTCATCGCGCGTATCCGGCAGAAAGGACGCATTCTCGTGAATCCGGGCACGAAAGTGCCGTTGACCGGCGTCTTGAACGGCAGTTGGGAACTCGGCAGCAAGACGACCGCACAGACAAGCCTGTCGACGCTGGTGTCCAGCAACAAGGTCTCGTTCGACCCGACGACGAAAAGCATCAAGTTCACCAACAAGATGATCGTGTCGGCCAACAATATCAACGCTCCGAAAACCGCCGTTGGTATCGAATTCTCGTCCAGCACGGGCATGCCGGTGCTGAAAGCCGAAATCGCCTATCCAGAGCTGAAGGGAAAGATCGCGGGCGACTCTTTCTTCGCAGTGAATTACAAGATCGAGCTCGAGATCGAGCCAAAGTTGCCCAAGCCCGAACTGGTGCCGATCCCGGTCACATCACCAAGCTACAATCCCGCCCCCAGCCCGACCCGGGCACCCGAAACCGATTGGGGTGACGTTTTTCGAAAGGCCTCGACCGGGGCCTTGATCTTGGCGGGTATCATCACGGTGGCTTACGGTGCCAGCGTTTTCTTCTCGGGTGGGGCATCAGGCGTGGCTGCGCCCGCTTATGCAAGCACCATGACGGTGATATTGGTCGGGGCGACCGCGACGACGATCGCCGTCCAGCAATAGGTGACGGCCAAACGCCTTATTTTCGCCTCTGCCGCCGCGGCACTGATCGCCGCCGCGGCATTTGCCTGGGTAGAGTGGCGCATTTCGACCCTGACGACCAAACTGACGTCGTTGACCGGTGCCACGCTGACGACGACCTCCGTCGCCGAACTTGGCCTCGACCCGCGCATAGACGGGACGTCACCGTCGCGATGGCAGCTTGCACTGGCGCTTGGGGCCATTGATGATGCGTTGGCCGCCTATCCACCCGACACCTTCCGGCAGGTCCCACCCGGTCTGGCCATCGCGGGCGAATTGACGATATCCGGAACAAGGGTCGGCGGCACTGTACAACCACCCCTCTGGATCATTCTGGCGACCGACTATATCGTGCCGGGCCAACACGATGGCTTTGTCCAGCGTGCCTTTCATCATGAATATTCCAGCCTACTTGTCGCGTCATACCCGTTTCCCCGCGAACAGTGGTCGGCGCTGCTACCGGCGGATGTCAGCTTTCCAACCGATGACCGCGACAGATTGGCCGCAGCCACGACCTACGCGATCGACCTCCAGCCTTACTACAAAGCGGGGTTCGTTTCGGACTATGGCGCATCCAGCCTCGAGAACGACATCAACACCTATGCGGAACTTCTTCTGCATGCACCGGAAGACCTGGCACGCCTTGCCCGCGATCACGCGCTCATACGGCAAAAGGCCCTGCTGATCCGCCGCTACTACGAAGACATCGATCCCGCATTCGTATCCAAATTCACGGCAGCGGGGCTGGGCAGCGTTGATTGATCCCGGTCACTCCGCTAGACCGCGCCAAACTGCAATGACGGAGCCTGCCCATGTCCAATGCTGCCCTTGAAACCGCCATCGAATCCGCGTGGGAGGCCCGTGACACAATCAGCCCCACCACCACAGGCGAAACCCGCGAAGCGATCGAGGATACGCTGAACGCCCTCGACAGCGGCAGCCTGCGCGTGGCGGAAAAACAGGATGACGGCAAATGGCACGTCAACCAATGGGCCAAAAAGGCGGTGCTGCTGGGCTTCCGCATCAAGGACATGGAACAGCAGGACGGCGGCCCACAGGGCGGTGGCTGGTGGGACAAGGTCGATAGCAAATTCAAAGGCTGGGGCGATAACCAATGGCGGGCCGCCGGTTTCCGCGCGGTCCCCAGTTGCGTCGTCCGCAAATCCGCCTTCATCGCCCCCGGCGTCGTGCTGATGCCGTCCTTCGTGAACCTCGGTGCCTATGTGGACGAAGGCACGATGGTCGACACATGGGCGACCGTCGGCTCCTGCGCGCAGATCGGCAAGAACGTGCACCTGTCCGGCGGCGTCGGCATCGGCGGCGTGTTGGAGCCCATGCAGGCAGGCCCCACGATCATCGAAGACAACTGTTTCATCGGCGCAAGGTCCGAGGTTGTCGAAGGCTGCATCGTCCGCGAAGGATCGGTCCTTGGCATGGGTGTCTTCATCGGGCAATCGACCAAGATCGTGGACCGCGAAACCGGCGAGGTCATGTACGGCGAGGTTCCCCCCTATTCCGTCGTCGTCGCCGGATCGATGCCGTCCAAGAACGGGATCAGCCTCTACTGCGCGGTGATCGTGAAACGGGTGGATGAACGCACGCGATCAAAGACCGGGATCAACGAATTGCTGCGTGACTGAATGATCATCAGCCGGACGCTCGCGCGCAAGCGCATCGCGGCGGGCATCCGCCCGTCGTTCAAGGCGGCATGGTGGCCGGTGGCAGTGGACATCCTGATCATCGCCCTGATCCTCGCAGCACTCTTCCTGCCCGCGGTGACACTGACGATCATCATGCAACTGACGCTGTTCTGGCGGATCCTGTTGCTGATGATCGTGATCTACGCCCCCTTCCAGGTGGTGATCATCGTGTCCACCATCTGGGCGGTGAGGTCACGTTGGGAGGATACACCGGGTCAGAGGTGACGGACGTCGACGACCGCAACTTGGTGTTGGATTTAAGCCGGTCATTTAATGCTCCTCTGGCGAAACATCACCTCAGCCTCGCGAAAGAGCAGAAAAACGGTGTCTACAAATCAACCCGTTCGGGTCTGACGGCCTCACGACGGTTGCCCATCAGAGCTGAGAGCCATGCCCGCCAGGCGATCCGAATAGCTAGAGCACAATTCAGCTTCTAAAAACGCCGCTCTAATCCGACGTCAGCGTCGGGATCCCCATCACGATCTTGCCGCCATGGCCGGTGCTGTCGCCGATCCGCATGACGCCCTTGCCGTTGATCTTCACCTTCGACGAACCTTTGCTCATCTTGTCGGGGCCCGGCATGCCGGTGCACAGGCATTGACCGCCTTCGACGGCCAGCGGCAGCCCATTGAACTTCACGTGGCTCTGGCCCGCGCTTTGCACGGGGCCGCCCACATGCGGCTTGGGGCCCGGATCGATCTTGGGGCAGACATGCATCGACCCCAGCACGGCAATCGGTTTACCCATCATACATTCCCCAGCAATCAAACATCATGACCCCTTCATATCCTGAATCACCTCGTCGATCAAAGCCTGCGCATCCTCGGGCGATGGGGGCTTGATCCGCAACGGCTCACCCAAGGCGACCAGGTCGATGTTTTCCGACTGGAACTTGCCATCCACCACCTTGTGATGGGTCAGATGATGTGCGGGGTCGACCGTCTCGGCAAAGAACGCCTCAACCCCGCGGGAAAAGCGGGCGATCTGATCGTCGTCAAAGGCCGGGATATAGGTGTTGAAATGTTCAGGCCGGTAGAATTTGAAGAAATAGGTCTCGCCCTCTTCGTCCTCGATCTTGATGAATTTCTTCATCTGCACCTTGAGACGCATCAGCGGCAGGCGGGTATGGATGATGATGCCCCAATCATTGCCCAAGCCATCCTCGACAAACCAGTCCCAGGCATCGTCATAGCGCTTGACCTCAACCAGCCACGGGCCCACCTCGGCCAGTTGATCGAAAGCGTCACCATCGAACAGGCAGCGCGAGGGGCTGTTGAACGCCTCGATACAGACCGGGATATCCGGATCGACCGACGCATCCAGCATCAGATAGGCCTTCAACGGCAGCGTCTCGGTATCACCCGCCTCTTCCAGCGCGGCGGCATCGGCATCCAGCGGATCGAACACGGCGGCCTCGATCCCCAATTCCAGCGCCTCCTGTTCCGGCGGCGGCGAAATCGACGGCGGCAGGTCCAACGGCGGGTTGTCGGATGCGTCAGAGGTCATGGGGTCATCCTGTCTTTTCCTCGCCCTTGATAAACGCAATCAGCGGGGCTGCAAGATAGTGCGCGGCAACAACATTCGCATAAACTGCCAACACGCCACTTTCGATACGCCAGTTCTGGTTGGGCGTGCCGATCATCCGGGCAGCATATGCCAGATGGGCAGGTTTCTTCATCCATTGGGCTTGCGTCAGGTAGATCAAGACGTATTTCTGCCGAGAGACAGGTTTTTCAAAATCAAGTGCCTCTGCATCGTGCCATATCTGTTGCACGGTGTCGGCGATCGCTGCCCTTTGATCATCCGTCCCGTCAGCCAAGGCAGGCACCGCCTGCACCGCTTTGATCAAGGCCGACAGATGCGCATCATTCTGCAACGCAACGACGCGATCGAAATAGGCCTGATCCAACTTCATTCAGTCGTACCGGTATATGTCTGGACCAAAACGGATGCAGGCGGGATTGCAGCTGCAATGGCTTCGCCATCAACTGTTTCACCTTTCATTGCCGCAATCGGGTCGGCCTCGGCAATGTCTACCCAGTTTTGCCGGACGGCCTGCAATACCGCGTCTTGTTCGGCTTCGGGCAACGTGGTGACTCGTCGGGCCAGAAAAGCATTGAAAAGCACAGCATCGGTCAATTCGCTCAAACCGACGATGACCACGCTCTTGTCAAACTGATCTGTGCTGTAATAGTTGAAGCCGTAATAGGCATGTATTGCCAAATCCCAATCAGACAGCGCGACATCCGTAACGGCCTCTTGCAGTTTTTGTGTCCGGGCCGTGTTTTCGGCAACCACCTCTTCTTTGAAGTGATCGGACAATAATTGTGCCGTTTCCGGTTTCAAGCCCTCAACGGAAAGCGCATGTTGGAACTCTCCAAAGAATGCGCGCCAGGGGCCGACTTGATCAAGGCTCTCCAATTTCACAAGACTCTGCAGAAAAAGCGCGATTTCGCGGGACTTGGCTGGCGAAATTCTGGCGGCCAGCGCTTCATCAAGTCTTGTCTCAGCGGGTGCTGTCGTTTCACCCCATTGATAGGGTTCAAGCGCTGCTCGGGCAGCATCTCGTGCCTGCGGCAGGTACTCAGCTAAAACCGGGTAGTCTTCCCAGAACACTCCCAGACTATCCAAGGACAACCAAACGATGATCTCATGCATCTGTGACGGCGGGAACACGGCCTCGGTCTCGGGATAGTTCCAGATGTCAGTGGACATAATCGGCCTCCGCCTTGATCCGGGCCATCAATAGCATAACCAATCTGCGACCTGATCACCGGCAAGGTAACCCGCACCGCCGCCGCCGACGACACCGACTGATACACCGGCTGCCGTGCCGATCACACCGCCGCCGACAGTGCCTGGGCCAGGGGCGAACAGTGTTCCCGTTCCCGCACCGGTAAGCAATCCCTTGCCACCCATAACAAGCCCACCGCCAACGGCGCCGCCCAACGTGCCCCCGGCACGCAACCCGCCAACGCACACGGCCTGCGCTCCGTCGCGCAACCATTGCCCCCAGCTCCGCCCAGGCGGATCGGCGGCCATATTGGCTAAACCCGCAGGCCCCTGATAGTCGCCGGGCGCAACAACGGGCGGCGATCCATAGGCCAGATTGCGTGCGCCGCGCATGAAACGTTGCGCCGCTGGTTGGTCAGTGACTTTGTCACCGCAATCGTTGTCATCGTAGTCGTCGACCGCATCGCGCAAGCGACGATGTTGGCCGCGAATGGCCTCGTTATGGCCGTCCCACGTGCCGCTCAAACGGTGGCTTGCGCAACTGGCATGCGAACTCACCGTGTTCGTGGGCGTCTGACACCCGAACATCTGTTCACGCACGCGGGTCAGCAGCCCTTTGTCACCGCCTGATTCAGTGCTGTGCATCCGCCGTTGAATCTCTGTCAGCAGATCGTCGCAATCATTGCAATGGGTGCAGCTGTTGAAGGTGATCGCCACCGACTACTTGCCTTTACAATCCTGCACGAAAGCCTTGTCCGATTTCAGCGCGTCCACCTGGTCCGGCGCACCCGAGGTAAAGTCGACCTTGGGCGATTTCACCTTCAGATGCTTGGTCTTGATGGTGATCCCGGACTTGTCGATGATGATCGTGCCACCCGGTCCGGCGATGGTGAACTTGTCCTTGGCATGCAACACATGTTTGCGGGTGCGGCTGAAGATACTTTTCTTCGTCTCCAGCTCGTAATCCTCGCCCACCTTGGTCTTTTTCAGCTTCCCGACCGAGGTGGTCATGACGTTGCCCACAACCGTGTTCTTGGCCACGCCGATCTGTTCGGTGGCAGATTGGCCAATGGTATCCTTTTTATGCCGCTCGACCGTGGTGTTCATCGACCCGGTTTCAGGCATCAGCTTGCCCAAAAGCGCGGACATGATCGCGCCTTGCAGCAACTGCGCGGCACCACCGCCGCTGCGATGTTCGCCGCTGCCGGAAAAGGATTGCTTTTGCGCGATCGCGGCCAGCTCCTTGGGCATGTCCGCGACCCCGGCAACGCCACCGGCAAAGGTCATCACCGACCCGGGCGCACCGCCCTTTTGCGCGCCTTTCTTGAGGAACTTGCCCCCCGCCTGCACCAGCGGCATCAGCATCTGCAGCAGGCCGGCACTGCCCCCACCACCGACGGTGATGCTCTTGTTCGCGCCCACCCGCTCCATCATGTTGGCCGTAATGGCGGTGCTTGCATTGGCCCCGATATTTTCGATCCGGTTGGCGGCGATATTGGCGCTTTGGTCGTTCAAAACCCGGATCGTCTGATCCTTCTGGGCATGGATGGCCATGTTTTCCTGACCAGCCTCGGCCTCGAAACTGATCTCATTGAAACCGCTGCCCTGATGGGTATCGGCACGCATCACGTGTTTCGTCTTGTGCGCAGGCAGCTGATAAGGGCTGTCCGTGCCGCCGTTGAACACGCAGCCCGTGACCATCGGCTTGTCCGGGTCCCCTTCCAGGAATTCGACGACCGCCTCCATCCCGATCCGCGGGATGATCATGCCGCCCCACTCACCCGAGGCCGAGGTCTGCACGACCCGGCACCGCATGGAATTGGCGCCCGCCAGATCCCAATGGAACCGGACAAGGATGCGGCCATGTTCGTCACAATCGATCTCACCCTCGCCCACGACCATCGCGGTCTGGGGGCCGTGGATGATCGGGCGAGCTGTCTTGCGTTCCGGCGCATAGGGCGCGTCCAGCTCGGTCAGCACATATTCCCCGCGATAGGCCATCTCGTCGGTATCGGTATCACCACTGCCATAGCTGTCGGATGTATAGGAATGGCGGGCCATCAGGCAGACATAAGGCCCGGGCTTGACCACCGGGGCCTTCTGCTCTTTCGGGCCGACGATCATGCCGGAACTCAGCGTCGTGACGTTGCCCTGCACGCGGTGCCTGCGATCGCGGGATTGTTCCTGCGTCAGGCGCAGATTGCTCAGCGATTTACCGGCGCCCTGATCCGGATAATCACCGGGGTAATAATAGGATTCGATGGCACCATGGGCGTCATAACCGGGATCCCCTGCGCGATCGACCTCCATCGCTTTCTTCGGCGTCTTGAAGTTGAAATCGGCCATGCGGACCGCACCGGTGGTCAGACCACGACCGGCCTTCCATCCCCAGAAATGCTCTTCCTCCATGTTGTACTCACCCACCGCATTCACATAGGGCCGGGTCTGGCCCGACAGCGGGGTGAAATTCTCGGACATGTCGGTCATGACCAGCGTATGCCCGCCATCGGTATGGGTGAAATGATAGCTGATCCCGAACCGCTCCATCTGGCGGGTGATGAAATCCAGATCACTCTCGCCATACTGCACGGTGTATTCCAGCTCGGGGTAATTGCTGGCCAACCGGTTCTCGAACAACGGGTCAGAGGCGCCGCTCCAGTCGCCGAACACCTCTTCGATGATCTGCACGACGGTCTTGTTGTGGAAAATACGATGGTTCTTGCGCTGCCCGCACAGCCAGAACCAGGGGCGCAAGGTCAGACGATAAAGGTTCCCGTTGGTGCTGCCCCCCATATTCTCGGCCTCGGTCACGATGCCGTCGAAATGGCGGGTCTCACCGATCAGGGTTTCAAAGGCGATATTGGCATGGCTGCCGATCAGACCACCCAGGTCGATATCCGGCTCGAGCGAGATCGCCTCGACATAATAGGTGAACAGCGCATTGACCGCGTCCTCACCGTTAAAGCGCATGAGGGCGAGTGCGCTGTCGCCCAAATTCGTGGTCAGGCGACCGAAACGACCTGTCTGATCAAAGGAAATCGACATCTTTCAACCTCTGCGTTCTAGATGACTTTTTACCGGCGATCGCGGGAGGGGCCGCCAGCCAAGAGACAAACAATATTAAGCACGACTATCAAACCACGTCACCCCCACGTCAAGAGGCGGCAGGCAGGTTTCGCAGGGTGTGGCGCGGTCGCCTTTGGGGTGTGGGGGGGGACGGACGGTGCTGCAGCATGATGGGAGCGTGTGTCGCTGGCGTTGGATACTTCGGGCATGTCTGGTTTGAGCCCAAACCTACGCAATGCTGCACAACGCGCGAGGGTCAGGTTTCAATTTGTGCAGCAATAGCAGTGATCTCAATGAGCGATACATCGTCGCCCAAGTCAGCGCCAACGCATGCTCTTTGAGGCCAGTTATTTTCAGGCCCGATCCAATCACACCATACTTCGTCCATCGCTGGTTTCATTGTCATGTCGCTTAAGAACACTGTGACCTGAAGGAGCGCCTGTTTTCCGCTACCTACCTCGGATAGCTTAGTCTCCAGAAACCTTAGGCAGTTGCGAGTCTGCGCCTGAATTTCCTCTGCCGCGTCGGGATCGTAGGCGACTAGAAATGTCATCCCGTTGAAAGCTACAGCATCACTGCGACCGGGTGCATTGCTCGGAATACGTTTGATGTTCATGATTCTCGCCTAACCCGCTGATTTTCTCAATCAGTCTTAGCAGACATCTGGGTTTAAGGAACGAACGGCAGCAAAGCCCCGCAGAGCTGACCAAGGGCCACCAACACAAACACCAAATCACTCTCCCGAAGATCCCTTCCGCACCCTCAAACCGATAGGTCCCGGGTCAAGCCCGGGACGGCGCCACCACCAGGGACACCCGCCACGGGCTTGACGGGGCCACCCCTTCACCCGCCAAACACGCCGAAAGCAGAAGGGCATGCATTCGACGTCCCAGAAAGTTATCGGGCTTGGGCGCCCTACCCATCGCCAAGCTGAAAGTCCGCAGGTTTTTTGATACCTGTCACATACTGAAAAAAGTCAGCCGTCGTGCCGACTTTGGAAAATACGCCCACATTGTTTCGATGCCCATAATCGGCGGTTTGGTAGGTCACCACCTGAAACCGATAATATCCCACGGGCATTTCACCCTGCCAGCCAATGTGCAGCGGATAACGCCAGGTCCACGCGAAAAAGCCAACTGCCAATAGGAAAATCGTGGCAGTCGCAAGAATGAGGGACTTCATGGCATGACGACTCTCTGGCGCTTTCTACATTGCTCTATGTAAATGAAGACAGGTCATCAATCGCGGTTATCAGGGGTGAAACGGCGTCAGCGCCCCGGGCTTGACCCGGGGCCTCCTCCTCACCCGCCCAGAAACTGCTTCACCACCTGCGCCTGCAGCTTCTTCCCGTCCGGGTCCAGGTCGGTCTTCAACGCACAGAAATCCTCGCCCCATTTTGACGTCCGCTTGCGGATCGGCGGGCTATCGGATGCAACACATTCCATCACCACAGCAGCCACCTCATCCGCGGTCTGATAGATGTCACTCTCGCCCGATTGCCGGTCCTGCGATCCGCCCACGTATTTCTGCAGGATCGGCAAATACTCGTCCTCCAGCATCCCGCCGGTCTCGCCCACCTGTTTCAGGACCGAGGCCGCGAATTCCGACTTGATCCCGCCCGGTTCAACGGTCGTGAAGTTGATGCCGAAGCTGGGGGTGATGTAACTCGCCATCGCCTCCATATACCCTTCGACCCCGAATTTGGCGCCGCAATAGATTTCGTTGAACGGCTGCCCCACCAGCCCCCCGACAGACGACACGGTAACAACATGGCCCGACCGCGCCTTGCGCATATGACCGATCACGGCCTTGGTGCAGCGGACGACGCCCATGAAATTCACATCCATCACCCAGTCGATATCTTCCAGCGTCGCCTGCTCGGTTGATCGCACGTATCCGGCCCCAGCATTATTGATCAGCACATCGATGCGGCCATGATCCGCCATGATCTGATCCACGGCAGCGGTGATCGTCGCCATATCCTGCACATCCAGCTGCAGCACGTTCAGTGAAACCCCCGCCTCTTGCGCCGCGGCATCCAGCACCCCGCGTTTGGCAAGGTTCCGCATGGTCGCATAAACGATATGGCCCGCCTGTGCGGCCTGCACGGCAAGGCTGACGCCCAAACCGGTCGAGGTTCCGGTGATCAGAATGGTCTTTGGCATGGTATCATCCTTTCGATGTGAAGAAGGCGCGCGTTACATGCGCAAACTGGCCCAAACACGGGTAAAGGTCTGATCGATCTCGGCCTGCTCTGGCACAGCGCCGGACAGCACCGCCTTGCGGGCCAGATGCATCGCCGGACCGATCAGCAGATTGACAGCCACATCCAGCGACACGCTCGCCATGCTGGCGCGATCCAGCGTCGTCTGAACCAGCGCATTTACCTCGGCCTGCAACGGCGCGACCTCCGTCCGCTGTTCATCCGTCAGCACCTGCGCGGCACCGGCATATTCCAGATACAGAAAGTCATTCGGGCGGCGATGCAGAAAATCGAACAGGTTCATCCACATCTGACGGATGACCTCTTGCGCCGTGCCCGCATCAGCGGCCGTCATCAAGGTCGCGTGGAACTCGTATTTGATCCGCAGATAGACCTGCTGCAGCATATCGTCCTTGTTTTCGAAATGCAGATAGATCGTTCCGGGCGACACCTTCGCGGCCTTCGCGATCTCACCCACCGACGCCGCACCGATTCCCTTCGCGGCGACAACCGCGACGACGGCATCCTTGATCTGGTCAAAGACCTGTTCCTTGGTCGGGCGGGGCATGGTTCACTTACAGTAATGAATATTCATTACTCAAATATCATGATCGGACGCCGCCGCAAGACATACTTAACCAAAACGACCGCGCGTTGCGTTAATCCAGGGGGTGGCGCACGCGAGGGTCCGATGGAATTCCGATGGTTTTCCGATGCAATTCCGATCGCCGATTTTCGCCAAAACCCCAGCATTAACGAATGATTCGCGGCGATGCTGCCCGGCGACGCATCCCCCTTGTCTGATCCGCCCCCGCGCGCTACCCATGCGGCTGGCAGAGGACAGGATTCCAACATGACCGCGCCCGCATCCGACGACCCCAAAACACTGGTCAGCACAGAGTGGCTCGACGCCCATCTCAAGGACCCGGACCTGCGGATTTTCGATGCCTCATGGTACCTGCCCGACGCCGATCGCGATGCCCGGGCCGAGTACGAAAAGGGCCACATCCCCGGCGCACGTTTCTTTGATATCGACGAGATTTCCGACCAACGATCCGAACTGCCGCACATGGCCCCGCCCGTTGAAAAATTCATGTCCCGCATGCGGTCCATGGGCGTCGGCGACGGCCATCAGGTCGTGGTTTATGACGGGTCCGGCATCTTCTCTGCCGCGCGTGTCTGGTGGCTGTTTCGGCTGATGGGGCAGACCAATATCGCTGTGCTGGATGGGGGCCTACCCAAGTGGCTGGACGACGGGTTCAAGGTCACCGCCAACCCGCCAGTGATCCGCGACCGGCACATGACGGTGACCCCCCAACGGCACATGGTCCGCGACGTGACGGATGTCGCCCGCGCGGCGAAACTCGGCGATCACGAGGTCATCGACGCCCGCGCCCCGGCCCGCTTTCGCGGCGACGCGCCCGAACCGCGTGAAGGGTTGCGTGCGGGTCACATTCCGGGGTCGAAAAACGTGTATTATCAGGACCTTCTGAACGAAGACGGCACGATGAAACCGCCCAATACCCTGCGCACCATCTTCATGGATGCAGGCATCGATCTGCAAAAGCCTGTCATCACCACATGCGGGTCCGGCGTCACCGCCGCGATCCTTGCCCTCGCCCTCGAACGGATCGGGAAAACCGATCATTCGCTTTATGACGGTTCATGGTCCGAATGGGGCATGTATGCCGACCTTCCCATCGCAACCGGAGCCCCATGATGCTGGAAAATCTCACAGCCCAACCTGCCGATAAAATCCTTGCACTGATGGCGGCCTACAAGGCCGATCCGCGCAATGAAAAGGTCGATCTGGGCGTCGGCGTCTACAAGGATGCCTCTGGCAACACGCCGGTCATGCGGGCCGTGAAAGAGGCTGAGCGGCGCATCCTTGCGGACCAATCCAGCAAGGCTTATACCGGCCTTGCCGGTGACCCCGCGTTTGGCAAAGCCATGCGCGATTTGGTCTTGGGCGACGCCGTCCCGTCCGAGCGTATCGCCGCCGTCGCCACACCCGGCGGCACGGGTGCGATTCGACAATCGCTCGAACTGATCCGGCTGGCCGCGCCCAATGCGACCGTCTGGCTCTCCAACCCCACATGGCCCAACCATCCATCGATCCTGAAATATCTCGGCATGAAAATGGCCAAATATACCTATTTCGACAACGCCACGCGCGAAGTCGATTTCGACGGGATGCTGACCGACCTGCGCAAGGTCGCGGAGGGCGACGTGGTTCTGCTACATGGCTGCTGCCACAACCCGACCGGCGCGAACCTGACCTATGACCAGATGAGCCAAGTCATTGGCATCCTGCAGGAAAAGCGCGCCGTGCCGCTGATCGACATCGCCTATCAAGGCTTTGGCGACGGGCTGAATGATGATGCCCAGATCACCCGCCTGATCGCGCGATCGTTCGAAAACTGCCTGATCGCCGCAAGCTGTTCCAAGAACTTCGGCATCTACCGCGAACGCACAGGCATTCTGATGGCGGTGGCCAAGGATGCGGACCAGCAAGCGCTGACACAACAGACACTCGCCTTCCTCAACCGGCAGAACTATTCCTTCCCGCCCGACCACGGTGCGCGGGTCGTTTCCACGATCTTAACCGATCCCGCGTTACGAGCCGATTGGGAAGCCGAGTTGGAAGAAACCCGCAACGGCATGCTCGCCCTGCGTCAGCAGCTTGCGGATGAGCTGAAACGGCTGACCAATTCCGACCGGTTCGATTTCATCGCCCATCACCGCGGCATGTTCAGCCGGATCGGCGCGACGCCGCAACAGGTCGAGGAGATGCGGGACAAACACGGGATCTACATGGTTGGTGACAGCCGGATCAATGTGGCGGGGCTGAACGCGGAAACGGTGCCGGTACTGGCCAGGGCGATTGTGGCTGCGGGGGTCTGAAGCGAAGGAATTTTCGAAAATTCCTTCTGCCCGTCAAAGTTTTCCAAGGAAAACTTTGCAACCATGCTGCACCTGCAGAATACACTTGCCCATCACCGCGCAATAATCTACCCGTTGCGCAACCCAACGCGCAATTATTACACCCACAGGATCGCTCATGTCATTCCGCCTGCAACCCGCCCCCGTCGCCCGCCCGAACCGCTGCCAGCTGTTCGGCCCCGGCTCGAACACCAAGCTGTTCGAGAAGATGGCGGCTAGCGCTGCGGACGTCATCAACCTTGATCTCGAAGACAGCGTATCGCCATCCGACAAGGACACAGCCCGCGCCAATGTCATTCAGGCGATCAACGATGTGGACTGGAACACCAAGTACCTGAGCGTGCGGATCAACGGGCTCGACACCCCTTATTGGTATAAGGATGTGGTCGATGTGCTCGAACAGGCAGGTGACCGGATTGATCAGATCATGATCCCGAAAGTCGGCTGCGCGGCGGATGTTTACGCGGTGGATGCGCTGGTCATAGCGATCGAGGCAGCAAAGGGCCGCACGAAGAAAATCAGCTTTGAGGTCATCATCGAATCCGCTGCCGGGATCGCCCATGTGGAAGAGATCGCAGCAAGTTCACCCCGCCTACAGGCAATGTCGCTGGGTGCGGCCGACTTCGCGGCCTCCATGGGGATGCAGACCACGGGGATCGGTGGCACGCAGGAAAACTACTACATGCTGCACGGCAGCACGCACCACTATTCCGACCCCTGGCATTGGGCACAAACGGCCATCGTCGCCGCCTGCCGAACCCATGGGGTGCTGCCCGTCGACGGGCCCTTCGGCGACTTCAGCGATGACGATGGCTATCGCGCACAGGCCCGCCGGTCCGCCACCCTCGGCATGGTCGGCAAATGGGCGATCCACCCCAAGCAGATCGCCCTTGCCAACGAAGTCTTCACCCCGTCTGAGGAAGCCGTCACCGAAGCCCGCGAAATCCTCGCTGCGATGGAAGACGCCAAGGCACGCGGCGAAGGCGCGACCGTCTACAAGGGTCGCCTGGTGGATATCGCCTCGATCAAGCAGGCCGAGGTCATCGTGCGCCAGTCCGAGATGATTGCGGGCTGAGCCACACGTTGCCAAGGCATTTCGCATCGGCCATACACAGCTGAGCGCAGGCAAAAGGCACGGACGGCATGACCCAATACCTCGAATTCGAAAAACCCCTCGCCGAGATCGAAGGCAAGGCGGAAGAGCTGCGCGCCATGGCCCGCGAGAACGATGAAATGGATGTCGAGAAAGAGGCCGCTGCCCTTGATAAAAAGGCGCGCGACCTTCTGGAAAAGCTCTATGCCGATCTGACACCTTGGCGGAAATGCCTCGTGGCCCGCCACCCCGAACGGCCGCATTGCAAGGACTATATCGAGGCCTTGTTCACCGAATACACGCCGCTGGCGGGTGACCGGAACTTTGCCGATGACCACGCAGTAATGGGCGGCCTCGCCCGGTTCGATGGCAAGCCAGTGATGGTGATCGGCCATGAAAAGGGCAACGACACCAAATCACGGATCGAGCGGAATTTCGGTATGGCCCGCCCCGAAGGGTATCGTAAGGCCATTCGCCTCATGGACCTCGCCGATCGGTTCGGCATCCCGGTCATCACCCTTGTTGACACGCCTGGCGCCTATCCCGGCAAAGGGGCAGAGGAACGCGGACAATCCGAAGCCATCGCGCGATCGACCGAGAAATGCCTGGCCCTGGGCGTACCACTGATCAGCATCGTCATTGGTGAGGGCGGATCGGGTGGCGCGGTGGCCTTTGCCACGGCGAACAAGGTCGCGATGCTGGAACATTCGATCTATTCCGTGATCAGCCCCGAAGGCTGTGCCTCGATCCTGTGGAAAGACGCTGAAAAGATGCGCGAAGCAGCAGAGGCGCTGCGCCTGACGTCCAAAGACCTGAGCGAGTTGGGCGTTTGCGACAAGGTGATCAGTGAGCCACTTGGCGGCGCCCATCGGGACCGTGAGGCGATTTTTACCGGCGTGGGCAAAGCGTTGACCCAGATGCTGGATGCCATGACGGATCAGTCGCCGGAAGATCTGCGCGGCGATCGCCGGTCCAAGTATCTGCGGCTGGGGCAAACCGGCCTCGCCGCCTGACGGGTCGATGCGTCTGATCCGGGGGCACTGGCAACTGGTCTTGTTGACCCTGTTGGTCTTTGCACTGTGGTCTACGCCGGTGATGATCCCTCTGAAGATACTGATCGTCTATCTGCATGAATTGTCCCACGCCATCGCAATTACGCTGACGGGTGGCGAGGTTCTGAACCTGAATATCGATGCGCAACAGGGTGGCCTTGTCGCCGGTCGCGGCGGCAATCGCTTCATCAGCCTTAGCGCCGGGTATCTGGGGTCTCTGCTGATCGGCGTTGTCCTGTTGATTGCGGCTTTGCGAACCAAGGCAGACAAATGGATCATGGCGTTATGCGGTGCCGTGACGCTTTTGGTGGCCGCGCTTTATGTGCGGGATGCGTTTGCGTTGATGTTTACGATTGGCACAGGCCTTGCCATGTTGCTGAGCGCCCGTTTTCTGGGACATGCCATCAACGATCTCATCCTGCGGATCATTGGCCTTAGCAGCATGTTCTACGTGCCCTATGACATCTTCAGCGACACGATCGCGCGATCTTATCTGCGGTCCGATGCGCGGATGCTGGCGGATGAGTTCGGCGGCACCACGGTGATGTGGGGCGGGTTGTGGCTGATGATCAGCCTGGTCGTGATCGGCTGCTGCCTGCGCTATGGGCTGGGCCGGTCGAGCAATCTGGCCCTGCCGCGGTTACGGCGCTGACCTACCACATCGTCTTGGCTGCCCGGTCGCCCCAAGCCGCATCGTAGGCGGCACCGTCGAAATCGGCCTTTTGTTCGGCCAGCAGATCGCCGACGCCGGGCAGATCGCCGCTTTCATCGCCACTGCCCCACACCCGGGCCCGCATCAGCGCGCGGGCGCATTGGCTATAGACTTCGGCCACCGTGATCACCACCACGCTGCGCGGCAGGCGCCCGGCTTGGCCGAACCTTTCCAACAGGTCGGGCGCGACGGACACGATTGCGGTGCCATTCACACGGATCACATTGTTCGATCCCGGCACCAGGAACAGCAGACTGATCCGCCCGTCCGCCACGATGTTGCGCAGTGTGTCCATCCGGTTGTTGCCGCGCCAGTCGGGCAACAGCAGCGTTTTCGGATCGAGCGACTGCACGACCGGCCCGTCATCGCCGCGCGGGCTGCCGTCGGTGCCGCTCGGCCCGACGGTCGATACGATGCACAGGCGCGATGTCATGATCCATTTGGCATAAAGCGGGGTCAGATGATCGGCGACCTTGATCAGCGACGCCTCACCCGGCGTGCCATAAAGCGCCTCGAGCGCGGCGATGTCAGTGATCCGATGGGAGGGCATGAAATCCGGCCTCTGCATTGAGCCTGTTCGACGTCTTTTCAATGTCGGCCTCGAGCCGGGTCATGAATTCATCGACGGGCAGGCCTGGCGCGATCCGCGGCAGAAACTCGAAAACGGCAATGCCCGGTTTGCGCAGCACACCGCGTTTGGGCCAGAACACCCCCACATTTGTGGCGACCGGCACGACCGGCTGACCCAATTCCCGATAAAGCGCACCAGTCCCGATCTTGTAGGGGCGGTAGTCACCGGGTGCTGTGCGGGTCCCCTGCGGATAGATGATCAACTGCCCCGGCAATGCACGACCGGCCTGCACGTCGGCGACCATTCTTTTGATGGCCTGACCCCGCTTGCCCCGTTGCACTGGGATACATCCGATGCGCAGGCCAAATTGCCCGATGATCGGAGCATACTTCAGGATGGATTTCATGATGAACTTACCCCGTGGGATCGCCCCATAGATCACCAGCACGTCAAAGAACGATTGGTGCTTGGCCGCGACCATGACCTCATCCGTTGGCGGTTCACCCCGAATTTCGACCTTAAGCCCGATCATCCACGATGCGCTCCAGATCACCCAGCGGCAATACATATGACAGCCCGCGATCGCGCCCCGACGCGAGGCGATGGCGGCGGGCAGATAGGCGACCCCGATGACCAGCATCGCCACATACATCGATGCATTGAAGATCAGCGACCGGACCCATTGTACCGCATAACTCATGTCTCATCCCTTAACCGCGCAAGGGCTGCCGCCCGCGTCGCAACGAACGCCACGATAGCCGCAAGCAGCGGAATGACCAGAGGCCATAGCCACCCAGCCCCCCGAAACCCGATATCGGCAAGGAAACCACCCGTCGCGCCACCATCTGGCAAAAGCTGCAATGCGATCACCCCGAAGACAGCGCCAATCACGGCGCCGATAAGGGCCCGCAGGGTGAACCGCCGCACGAAGGCGCGGGCGATATAGATGTCACGCGCCCCGACAAGACGCAGCACCCGGATCACCTGAGCATTCGCGGCAAGGGACGCCTGCGCGGCGAGCACGATCATCGCCGCCATGGCACCCCCGATCAGCAGCGTGACGATCCCACCGATCAGTCGCAACCGACCGGCTGCGGCGATCAGCGGCGCGCGCCAGCGGCCATGATCATCCAGCACGGCATCGGGAAACTCTCCGGTCAGCCGGGCTTGCAGGCCTGCCCGATCATAGCCTTCGTCTGTCGCGACGATTTCGATCAGTTGCGGGACGGGTAGCGCGTCGAGCGTCAGTTCCGCACCCAACCAGGGGGCCAGCAGCGTCTGCTGTTCATCGACCGTCAAGGCCCGCGCGGCGGCGATCCCCGGCGTCGTGTTCAGGATGTCGACTGCACGCGCGATCTCTTCGGCCGGTGTGTCGATAGGCATTCGCAGGGTCGCGGCCTGCGCCAGTTCGTTCGCCCAGCGATCGGCGGCCCGCCCGGCGCTGAGCGACAGGGCCAGCACGAATACTGCCAGAAAGGCCATCGCACCGGCCACGAATATCGTCAGTCGCGCCGTGATCCCGGTTGGCGGCACTGCGCGATCGGCTTGCGGGTCGCCGACGATCAGGTCGAGCACTGCCTTCATAGCTCTGCCCCGGCCTGTTCGAGCGCACCGTTTTTCAGGCGCAGCACCCGGGCGTTGATCTCTGATTTCATCGTGCGGATCAGCGTCAGGTCGTGGGTGGCGATCAGGACGGCCTTGCCCATCCTGTTCAGCTCGACCAGCAGGGTCAGCAGGCGCTGCGACATCTCCCAATCGACGTTGCCCGTGGGCTCATCCGCGATGATGACATCGGGTGACATGATCACGGCGCGCGCAAGTGCCGCGCGCTGCCGTTCGCCCCCCGACAAAGTCGGGGGCAGCTGGTCCATCTGGGCAGTCAGGCCGACCCAATTCAGTAATTCCGGCAGGTTGGCCGCGGCCTCGTCCCCGCGATCCGCGACCGTCAGCGGCAGCGCGATATTTTCGGCGATCGACAGATGGTCAAGGAAGGCGCAATCCTGGTGCACCACCCCGATCCGGCGCCGTGCCATTGCCACCGCGTCACGGTTCAGCGTCGCAGCGTCCTGCCCGAACAGGCTGATCCGGCCCTGCATCGCCAGCAGATCGGCATAGCACAGACGCAACAGCGTGGTTTTCCCCGCCCCGGACGGACCGGTCAGGAAATGAAACGCGCCTGGCGTAAGTGATAGCGACACTTGGGAAAATAGCGCCTGACCCCCATAGCCGTAAGAGACATTTTCCAGTTCGATCACTGTCGCGCATCCTTTGATCCCGGCGCCGTTCTGCCCAAAACTGCAACATGTTGCAATGATCCCCACCGGGCCTGCGCGCAAATCCTTTGCCTTTGCCGCGCCGATTGCTAGATTGCAGCGTAATCAGGCAATAAGAACTGTGGGTTGGCGGGCAGAGGGATAACAAGATGCGGCTGATTTGCCCGAAATGTAATGCGCAATATGACATCGCTGACGATGTCATTCCCGAAGGCGGCAGGGATGTGCAATGTTCAAGCTGCGCGCATACCTGGTTCCAGATGGACAAACCCAAGGTCGCCGGGCGTCCGCTGACGCAACGGCCCACACCCAAACCGGCGACACGGGTCGCCGATGATGATGGCCCCAGGCACCAGCCGATCGAGGACGCGCCGCAGCGCCAACCGCTTGATTCATCCATCGCCGATATCCTGCGGGAAGAGGCCGCGCATGAACAGCAGGCCCGCGCGACCGAAGAGGCGCAGCCGCACCCATCGGAAAAGGCCGGCCAATCAGCCAGTGAACGCGCCGCGGAAACCCGCAAACGCATCGCGCAGATGACGGAAGAAGACGACCAAAGTCCCGCTGCGGTCGCCGCTGCATCGACCGGCGCGGTTGCCGGTGTAAATGTCCGCACAATGCCCGATATCGACGAAATCAACGCGACCTTGCGCGCCCGCGCGACCGCCAACGACGATTCGGGCCTGACTGAGGAAGAACAGGAAGAGATCAAACAGCGTCGCGGTTTCCGCCGTGGTTTCTTTTTCGTCCTGATTTTGATCGCGATCCTGATCGCGCCCTATTTCTTTGTCGACCAAATCCTCGAAAACCTGCCGCAGACCGCGCCTTACATGGAAACCTATGTGCAGACGGTCGATAACCTGCGCGTTTGGCTGGATAATCAGATCATCGCCGCGCGGGAATTGGTCGCCAGCTACATGGAAGGATCTGAGGGATCGGTCGATGCGGTCCCGGCGACTGACGCAACAACTGATCAGAACTGATCCAGCAACCGCCGCAGATAATCCCGTTCGACCTCGGGCCGTTCCTGTTCGGCCGAGCGGCGGCGGATTTCATCCAGCAACTCCTCAGCCCGCCGGTTGATATCCTGCTGGCCCAGCATCTGCTGATCGGTGCCAAGCTGCCCGGTATTTCCAGCCTCGCGCCCCAAAGGATCACGCTGGCTGGGTGTCGGGCGTGCGGCCTGATCGCCTTGCTGTTCGCCCTGCCCCGGCTGATCGGTTTGGTTGTCAGCTAAAGCCTGACCCAGCTGACGCATCCCGTCGCGCAGGGCATCCATCGCCTCGGCCTGTTGGTCGATCGCCTCGGCCAGATCGCCTTCACGCAGGGCGTCCTCGGCCCCTTCCATCGCACCCTCGGCCCGGCCCAGCGCGCGGCGCGCGATATCGGCGGCGTCTCCGTCGAGGCTGGGAATATTGCCGCGCAGATCATTGAGTTGCTGCCGCAAGGCGCGCTGGCGCTCGGCCAGCGTGCGGGCATCGCCGCCTTCGCCGCCGGCACCGTTTTCGCCTTGCTGGCCGCTTTGGCCATCCTCACCGACGCCCTGGCCTTCGCCCTGCTGGCCATCCTGACCGTCCTGGCCTTGCTGGCCCTGCTGACCTGGGCGTTGCCCTTGCTGGCCTTGTTGACCCTGTTGACCGGGCTGCTGGCCTTGTTGTTGCCCTTGCTGGCCCTGCTGTCCCGGTTGCTGCTGCTGACCCTGCTGACCTTGCTGGCCCTGATTGAACTGCTCTTGCAGATCGCGGAACGCTTCATCGGACAGGTCTTCCTGATCGCGCAATGTCTCGGCCAGATCCTGCATGGATTGCTGGCCCGGCGTTTGTGGGCCGTCGCCACCCTCACCTTGGGTGACGCGCATGTTTTCCATTAGCTCGTTGAGCTGTTCCATCAATTCCTGCGCCTCGGCCATCCGGCCTTCCTGCATCAGCTCTTCGATGCGGTCCATAAGCGCCTGCAATTCGTCCTGCGTGAATTCGAACGAATTTTCCGCCGTATCCCGCTGATCGGTGCCGTTCTCGCCCGGCTCCATCTCTTCGGCGAGCATGCGCATGTAGTCGTTCGTGGCCTCGCGCAGTTCCTGCATCAGTTCGGCGATTTCTTCGTCAGAAGCACCATTGCGCATCGCCTCAGCCAGACGTTCCTGCGCGCGTTCCAGCCGTTCGCGGGCGTCTTTGAGCCGTCCGTCTTCCAGTTGAATGGCAAGGTCCCACAGGGCCTCGACGATCTCGGCCTGTCCTTCATCGTTCATCCCGAATTCGGCCATCGTGTCCAAACGACGGATAATTGTGCGCAAGCGCAGATAAGTGGTTTCGTTGGAAAACAGTCCCTCGGGCCGGTGAGATATGGCGCGCAGAACCTGCGTGACCCGCCGCGCATTGGCCTTGGACCACATCAGGTCGCGCCGTTGTTCGATCACCGCCTTAGCGAAAGGCTGGAAAAAGCGGCGACCGGGCAGGATCAGCTCCTTTGGTTCGCTCTGGCCGGTTTGTTCCGATGCATCGATCACCTCGAGCTGCATGGTCACCGGCAGATTGGCCAAAGGATGTTGGCTAAGGTTTTCGATCAGCGTTTCATCAAATTCGGATCGGTCGCCGGTGAACGGCATCGGAAGGTCCAGAACCAGCGGTTCGACAGGATCGGGATCGATGACCAAACCATGCGCGCGATCGACCGCTGCGAGGTTCAAGCTAATCGTCGCCGTTCCGGTTTCCACGCCGTAATCGTCACTGGCGGCAAAGAGCTGCGACATCTCACCATCCGCCGAGGCCTCGACCGGTTCGGATATGGTCACCGTCGGTGGGTTGTCGGCAATGGCGCTGACCTGCCAGGTCACGCCGTTTTCACCTTCGATGGCCAGTTGGCCCGATTGGGTGATTTCAAAGGTCTGTTGCGCGTCGGAGGCAGGGGTGATTTCCCCCGTTCGGCCCGATACGGTTTCGGCGACAGTCAGTGCCCCGACTTCGCCGTAGAGGCGGAGGGTAATTTTACTGCCCGCCGGTACACGCAAAGGGCCGGGAGGCACGTCGTTAAGGTAAATTGATGGTTTGCCGGTATAGGCGGGCGGTTCGACCCATCCTTCCCAGACGGGTCCGGCGGCAAGGTCGATATCCTGCCCCGCATTTAGCTCACCAACCGATCCGACGCGCAGAAGCGACCCGAAAAGAAGCGCCGTTACGAAGAACAAGAGCGCGATGAAACGCAAGCCATATGGATCGCGATGCGAGACCCGCAAATCCGGTTTGACATAGCGGGCATCCCTGGTCCGTTCGGCCATGCGGGCGACATGCGCGCGCCAGACTGCCTCTGACCCCATATCGCCGCTGCCGATGGCTTGGGTGTCAGCCAGTGCCGCGATGGGGCGACCCGGCATGGCGGCGTCAACCCGTTCGACCGCAGCGGCCCGATCCGGCAGGTGAAAGCGGCGGAAACCCCATGCAAAGGTGCCGAAGAGCGCGATTGCGGCCACGACGACACCACCCCATAGCGCCTCGACCGGCAGCGTGTCATGCCAACCCATCATAAGTGGCGCGAGGATCAGGAACAGGACCGTCCAGAACGGCCAGAAGGCGCGCACGATCTGCTCGGCCACCATGCCGATGCGCGTTGCCGTCACGGGTAGGCGCAGGTGGCGCATTTGATCCGGGTGGTCCTTCAGAGGCCCTCTCCTGTTTTGGGCTGGTTTAGCCCAGCCACGGCGGCAGCGTATCGCGCGCGATCATCTCTTGATAGGTAGGGCGTGCGCGGATAACTGCAAATTGATCCTTGTCCACAAGCACCTCTGGGATCAAGGGGCGCGAGTTGTATTCGGACGACATGACCGCCCCATAGGCCCCCGCAGAGCGGAAAGCGACCAAATCATCGGCACCGACAGGCGACATTTCGCGCGATTTGGCGAAAGTATCGCCACTTTCGCAAACGGGGCCGACGACGTCATATTTGGCCGGTTCGGTGCCGGGGGCCGGTTCGATGACGGGGACTATATCGTGCCAAGCCTCGTACATGGCGGGGCGGATCAGGTCGTTCATGGCGGCATCGAGGATCAGGAAATCGCGATCTTCGCCGGATTTCACGTAGATGACCTTGGTCACCATGATCCCCGCATTGCCGGAGATGAGGCGCCCCGGTTCGATTTCGATTTCGCAACCGAGGTGACCGACGGTGCGTTTGATGAGATTGCCGTAGTCGGTGGGCAGTGGCGGCGCTTCGTTTGAGCGGGTGTACGGGATGCCCAGACCGCCGCCGAGGTCGAGGCGGGTGATGTCGTGCCCGTCGGCGCGCAGTTGTTCGGTCAGTTCGGCGACCTTGCTATAGGCAGCTTCGAACGGGGCGAGTTCGGTCAGTTGGGATCCGATATGCACGTCGATCCCGATGACCTTGAGGCCCGGCAGCTTACCGGCCATCGCATAGACGTCGCGGGCGCGGCTGATCGGGATGCCGAACTTGTTTTCGGATTTGCCGGTGGCGATCTTGGCATGCGTCTTGGCGTCAACGTCGGGATTGACGCGGACGGTGATTGGGGCGCGGACGCCGAGTGATTGCGCAACTTGGTCCAGAACGATCATTTCCGGCTCGGATTCGATGTTGAACTGGCGAATGCCGCCATCGAGCGCTGTGCGCATCTCGTCTGCTGTCTTACCGACGCCCGAGAACACGATTTTGTCGCCGGGCACGCCTGCCGCCTTGGCCCGCAGGTATTCTCCGACTGACACGACATCCATGCCCGCGCCCGCATCGGCGAGCACCTTGATGATCGCCTGGTTCGAAGCGGATTTCATGGCGAAGCAGACGAGGTGATCCATCCCGTCAAGTGCGTCATCAAACAGCTTGAAATGCCGGGTCAGCGTCGCAGTGGAATAGACGTAGAAGGGCGTGCCGACGGCCGCGGCGATGTCGGCCACGGGAACGTCTTCGGCGTGGAGGGCGCCGTTGCGGTAGAGGAAGTGGTCCAAATGTGTGCCCTAGACTCTGACGGGACTGCGATCCCGGATCACGATAATCCGTTCGCGAAAGAACAGATACAGCGGCAATCCGCAACTGACCCCGATGCAAAAGGTCGCGGGGATTGCGACGAGGCCGTAATAATTCTTGGTCTTCGGCACCTCGATGAGGATCCAGATCGTCAGCGCGACCGCGGCGATCGTCAGGTCCCATGTCAGGCCGCTGGTGGCCGCATTGGCGTGCCACGCATCGACCATGGCCATGATGCTCCACGTGTTTTCCTGAAACCACGTGATGAAGTAATACATCGGGTGGATCGTGCCCCAGATAGCGAGCAGCAGAAAGACGTAACGCATCAGAAGCCAACTCCGACCGATACGGTGCCATTCGTAGCCCCGACGCTAGCATTGGTGTTCACACCGCCATTGCCGACACTGACACCGACATTCGCGTTGGGTCGTAGCGGGGCGCCGTTTGCGCCGCAACTGGCCAAAAAGGCCGCTGCCAGAAGGAACCCGAATATTCTCATCCCAAAACCTCTTTCCACTGCGCGATTTGCGCACGCACATTTGCCGGTGCCGTCCCGCCATAGCTTGTCCGAGATGCCACCGAGTTCTCAACCCCCAGCACATCGAACACATCGGCCCTGATGCCATCATGCACCTTTTGCATATCGTCCAACGTCAGGTCCGGCAGGTCGCAGCCCTTTTCTTCGGCCACAGCGACCAGCGATCCGGTGATATGATGCGCGTCCCGGAAAGGTAGCCCAAGCTCGCGCACCAGCCAATCGGCCAGATCGGTGGCGGTCGAAAATCCGCTTGAGGCGGCGGCTTTGAGGTTGTCGCGATTGGCGGTCATGTCGCCGACCATCCCTGTCATCGCGGCAAGGGCCAGCATCAGGTTGTCGGCGGCGTCAAAGACCTGTTCCTTGTCTTCCTGCATGTCCTTGGAATAGGTCAGCGGCAGGCCCTTCATCACCGTCATCAGCGCAACATTGGCCCCAAAGATCCGCCCGATCTTGGCGCGGATCAGTTCTGCCGCGTCCGGGTTGCGCTTTTGCGGCATGATCGACGATCCGGTGGACCATTTGTCGGACATCTTTACAAAGCGGAATTGGGCAGAGGACCAGATCACCAGTTCTTCGGCCAAGCGGCTGAGATGCATAGCGCAGATGCTCGCGGCGCTGAGGAATTCCAGAGCGAAGTCGCGGTCGGATACAGCGTCCAATGAATTGGCCATCGGCGCATCGAAACTCAAGGCTTCTGCTGTCATATACCGATCAATAGGGAACGATGTGCCGGCTAAGGCAGCCGCGCCTAACGGTGACTTATTCATGCGCTTACGCGCATCCGTCATGCGCCACCTGTCACGGTCAAACATCTCGACATAGGCCAGCATGTGGTGGCCCCATGTGACCGGCTGGGCTGTCTGCAGATGGGTAAAGCCGGGCATGACCCAGTCGGCCCCTGCCTCGGCCTGGCCCAGCAGCGCCTTTTGCAAAGCGCCCAAAGCCTCATCCGCCTGGTCGCATTGATCGCGGACCCACAGCCGGAAGTCGACAGCGACCTGGTCGTTCCGCGACCGTGCGGTGTGCAGCCGCCCCGCAGGCTCTCCGATCAGTTCCTTCAGCCGCGCCTCGACATTCATGTGGATGTCTTCCAGCGCCGTCGAAAAGGTGAATGCCCCCGTTTCAATCTCTGACAAAACGGTGAGCAGGCCTTCCCGGATCGCCTCGGCGTCGCTATCCGTAATAATGCCTGTGGCGGCCAGCATGGCGGCATGGGCACGCGACCCTGCGATGTCCTGCGGTGCAAGACGGCGGTCATACCCGATCGAGGCGTTGATCGCCTCCATGATCGCGTCTGGTCCGGCGGCGAAACGCCCGCCCCACATCGTATTCGCGGTCTTGGTCATGAAGGAAACGCCTATGCGGAAATTGGTATCTGCCCTGCTTTATACGGCCCTTTTGGGCGTTGCAAACCAAGCAATGGCCGAGGGGCCTGACATTGCCGCGCTGCGCGAGGGCGACATGCGGAAACTGGTCGTGCACAGCGCGCCGATCAAAGGGTCTGATACTCCGTTTACCAGCGAAGACGGGGAAGAGATGACGCTGGCCGATTATGCGGGCCAGCACGTTGTTCTGAACTTTTGGGCGACATGGTGCGCACCATGCCGGGAAGAGATGCCGATGCTGTCGGAAATGCAGGCGGAACTGGGCAGCGATGACTTTTCGGTCGTTACGGTGGCCACGGGCCGCAATCCACGCCCGGGGATGGAGCGGTTTTTCGACGAGATCGGCGTCGATAACCTGCCGCTGCACACCGATGCGCGGCAATCGCTGGCCCGTAGTCTGGGGGTTCTGGGGCTGCCCGTGACGATTATCCTGAACCCGGAGGGTCAGGAAATCGCCCGCCTGCAGGGCGATGCGGATTGGTCGAGCGATAGCGCCTATGCGATCATCAATGCGCTTTTGGATGGCGAAGGCGGCAGCTAACACGATCCTTGGATGTGGTGCCTTCATGTCATTACATGGCCGGGCAAAAACCAGCGTGCGCAAGATCGAGACCTGGAAACAGACGATCAGGAATGTCGAACGCGACCTGACATCGCAAAGCCATTTCAACCACATGATCCATCGGCAGAACGGGTTCGGCCCCGGCAGTTACTCCGCCGGCAGCGGCTGGCCAGTCAAAAGGCGAACATGGCCGAACTGTCCGATGCGCTTGGGAAGGTGGCCATGGCGCTCTTTAACTTGATCACGACCCTGAACAAAAAGGGTTAAGCCCGCCCCGCCGTCGATGACAGCAAAAGCGGGTCGATCCCCATCGCCTTCATCGCGGCCATCCATTTATGTTCGTTCGCGCGGCCAAAGACGATGTCGTCGCGTGGGTCGCCGATCAGCCAGCCATTCTGGGCGATCTCGGATTCCAGTTGTCCCGGGGCCCAACCGGCATAGCCCAGCGCCAGCATCGAGGTTTTGGGGCCTTGCCCGCGCCCGATGTCCTCGAGCACGTCCAGTGTAGCCGTCATCCCGATGTGATCGTCGACCTGCAGCGTGCCCGCCTCGGACCGGTAATCGCTTGTGTGCAGGACAAATCCGCGCGCGTTGTCGACAGGCCCCCCGAAATGCACGCGGATATCGCGGACACCCGGCATGCAATCGATGCCCAACTGCTCGAGCAGGTCGCTGAAACGTATGTCTGTCTGCGGCTTGTTCACGATAAGTCCCATGCCACCATCCTCGGCATGGGCACACATATAAACGACGCTTTGCGCAAAGCGCGGATCGCTCATTTCGGGCATGGCAATCAGCATCTTGCCGGCAAGGCTATCCGTTTCGGTGATCATGGCGTATTTTCGGTTTTCCTTAGGGTTGACGCAAGGGCAACGTAGCGACGCCCTCGCCCAAACGTGACTTCCTATTACAGGGTCAATGTTTCATGAGGGTTTATGCGCCAAATCTTGCTTAAATTCCTTGTTATTCTTGGTCTACCTGCTCTTGCGGTTGCGGATCCTTACGACGATCTTGCCAAAGTTGAGATTTTGCCGGGTTGGCGTATGCAAAGCGGCATACACATGGCCGGCATTCGAATCACGCTCGCCCCCGGTTGGAAGACCTATTGGCGCGCGCCGGGCGATGCGGGCATCCCGCCGCAATTCTCATTTGCGGGCTCAGGCAATATCGTTGGTGTCACGCCGCACTGGCCAGTGCCCCATGTGTTTTATGAAAACGGACTGCAATCCATCGGCTATTACGACAGCGTCGTTTTTCCCCTGGCCATTCAAAGCCGCGATCCTGATGAAGACATCGAAATCGACGGCGTATTGACCATCGGCGTCTGCGAGGAAATCTGTATCCCCGTCAGCGCGACATTCGACGCGCTTCTTCCATCCGCTGGCGAACGTGACAGCGCGATCACCGCCGCGCTGATCAACCAGCCGCTTTCGGCGGCCGAGGCCGGGGTGGGCGAAGTTATCTGTCAAATCGCGCCGATCCAAGATGGTCTAAAGGTCACGACGACAATGGAGGTCGGATCGACCGGTGGGTCAGAGGTTGTTGTCGTGGAATCCGGCAACCCCGCGATCTGGGTATCAGAGGCCGATGTCACCCGTGTGGGTGATGCGCTTCAAGCGACAGTGGACATGGTCAATACGACGGGCGAGGCATTCGCGCTGGACCGATCCGCCCTGCGGTTCACCGTGCTGGGTAGCGAGCAGGCGATCGATATTCAGGGCTGCCGCGCCGGTTAAGCGCTGCGCCGCGCGCCGCCGATGACAAGCGCAGCGCCTGCGTAGATCAGGCACAGCGACAGCATAAGTCCGGCCACGAACAGCCCCAGCGCAGCCGCGATTCCGTTTTCCAGAACAGGCAGAACCGCAACTGCCAAGGGAAGTGCCGTACCCGTCACCAGATACGGCACGAAGGTCAGCGCCGCCAGCGCCAGCGCCGCCGCGACACCCAATCCCGCCGGTGCGCCCATCGCGAAACGCCGACCCCGCAATGCCCGCTTGGCCGCCTGCACCTGCTTGCCGACATCATGCTGCATCGCCATCAGCGACGGCACGACCAGCAACACCAGGAACATCCCCGCCCCCAGGCCAAAGACCAGGGTGATCACCGTCGGTTTCAGGAATTCCGCCTGATTGGACCCTTCATAAAGTAGCGGCATCAGGCCCAGAACCGTGGTCATCGTCGTCAGCATCACCGGTCGCAGACGATCACATGCGCCGTCGATGATCGCCGGGATCAGTCCCCGCTCTTCCGCGTATTCATCCACCGTCGTAACCAGCACAATACTGTCGTTGATGATGATTCCGACCATTCCGATCATGCCGACCACGGTGAACATGCTCAGCGGCACATCCCAGACATAGTGGCCGTAGATCGTTCCGATCAGGCCGAACGGGATGATCGCCATGACGACGACGGGCCGGGTCCAACTGCTGAAGATCCAGCTGAGTGTCAGATAAATCCCCAACAATACAAGGATCAGTCCGGTTCGCGCGTCACTCAGGAATTCGCGTTCCTGTTCGCTTTGGCCCGATAGCTGGCTTTCGATCCCGAAATTCGTTTCAATCCGCGGCAGGATGTCTTCGTTGATGGTCTGCTGAATTTCCGTCGCCCGTGCGGCATCGTCGTCATCCAGATCTCCCTGGACCGAAATCAGCTGTATCCCGTTTTCGCGAATGACCGAGGAAAAGCCGGTGCGGCTGATCACCGACACGACGTCCGCGAGCGGAACGTAAGCGCCCTCGCCCGTGCGGATCTGAGTACGGTCGAGGAAATCGGCTGATAACTCCCCAGCCGGCAATTCCACCCGGATCGTGGCCGATCGCGCACCTTCGGGATAGCTTGCCGCCTCGATTCCGCCCAACCGATTGCGCAGAACCCGACCAAGACCGTCGATGCTCAGCCCCAACGCCTGCCCTTGCGGCGTCAATTCAAGGATCAGTTCCTGTTTGTCGTAGGCCAGCGAATCCTCCAGCCCCGAAATCTCGGCGAATTGGGCCAGTTCTGTCTTCAGCGCCTCGGCTGCCGCCTTCAACGTGTCGCTGTCCGCACCGAACATCTGGATATCCAGGCTATCGCCACCCGGCCCGGACCCCCATGACCGGAAACTGACCGTCTCGGCCAGAGGATGCTGGCGGATACTGTCCTGCAAGGCCGCCACGAAGGCAAAGCTGGTATAGGGTCGGCTGTCGGCATCGATCAGTTCGATTGTGATCGACCCAAGCTGATCGGCATCCTTTGTCTCGGACCCCGCAATCGCGCGTCCGGAATTGCCCCCAACCTCTGCCGCCACGAATTTCAACGGGTTGGTGCCGTGGGTTTCCTCGTATTCCGCACCAAGCACCTCGGTCGCGCGCTGCATCTCGCGCATCATCTCGAGCGTATCTTCGCGGGTCGCGCCGGGCAGCATGGCAAAGTTGCCTGTCACCTGGCTTTGTTCAGGCGCATTGAAGAACCGCCAGCTGACATCGCGCTGGATGAAGAGAGACACCGTGTAAGCCAAGACGACCAGCGCCAACCCAAAGACCGGATAGCGCGCCCAGATGACAAAGCCCATGAAGGGCCGGAACAGACGGTCGCGGAACCAGTCGAACCCGCGATTGACGGTTCGGGACGGCCAATCGTACCAATGATCCTTTGCCGAATGGCGCATCGAATGGGCCAGATGGTGTGGAAGGATGATAAAACATTCAACAAGGCTGGCCGCGAGCACCACGATGACCGTGAAGGGGATGTCGGCGATCAGGTCGCCAAAGCGGCCGCCGATGATGACGAGGCCGAAAAAGGCGATAATCGTCGTCGTCGTGGCCGAAAACACCGGGCTGAACATCCGTTTCGCAGCATTCTCGGCGGCGACCGTCGGGTCTTCTTTCAACTGCCGCACCCGGAAATCGGCGTGTTCGCCGACGACGATCGCGTCATCGACGACAATGCCCAACGTGATGATCAATGCGAACAACGAGATCATGTTGATCGTAATCCCCACCAGATACATCAGCGCGATCGCGGCCAGCATGGCCACGGGAATACCGGCAGCTACCCAGAACGCCGTGCGGGCATTTAGGAACAGGAACAAAAGGGCCACCACAAGCGCCAGCCCGGTCAGCCCGTTTTCGAACAGGATATCGAGACGCCCGGTGATGAATTCGGCCCGGCCGTTGGTCAGATCGATATTCACACCGGCGGGCAGGATGGCCGACAATTCATCCGCGACCTCTTCGACGGTTTCCTGCATTCCGATCGCATCACCCTGCGACGATCGCTGCACCCGCAGCTTGATCGCCGGGTTGTCGCCAACGAAATAGGCCCTTTCCCGATCCGGACCCTCGACCCGGATCGTGGCGACATCGGCGACCGTCAGCTTTGATCCATCCGGGTTCGACCGCAGGACAATCGCGCCGATATCATCGGCTGAACGTTTGGCCACACCCGTGCGCACCCGCGCGTTCGAAGATACATCGCCTGCCGGGTCCGCCGCCGCCTCTTCCCCGATGCTGGCCGCTATGTCGGCCATGCTGATGTCATATTCGATCAGTGAAAGGGATGGGACTTCGACGATCGTGGATGGTGCCGCCACGCCCTGCACCAAAACCTGGGTGACCCCTTCTGCGAACAATCGCGTCGACATTTCATCCGCGAACCGGGCCAGTTGTTCGACACTGACCGGTCCGCTGATCACCACATCGGTGACACGGTCACGCCAGCCGCCGCGCCTGACATTGGGCTCGTCTGCATCCTCGGGCAGGTTGGTCGTGCTATCGACGGCAAGCTGCACATCCTCTGCCGCGCGGTCGATGTCATAGCCTGGCTCAAATTCCAGCCGGACCGAGGCGCGGCCTTCGGTTGAACGGGCGGATGAAGATGTGACACCCTCGACGCCCAGCAGGACCGGTTCAAGCACCTGAACGATGGCGGCGTCCACGTCCTCGGCCCCGGCACCATCCCAGGTGACCGACACGTCGATATCATCGACGACGACATCCGGGAAGAACTGCGCACGCATGTTCGGAAAGGCGAACAGACCCGCCGTGATCATCAACACCAGCAACAGGTTCGCCGCTGTCCGGTGCCGCGTGAAATAGGACAGGATACCGCCCGCCCCCGCGCTCAACCTGTCACCCCCGGTCGCCATCAGCTGCCCATCCGGCTTTCAAGGCGGGCGACGGTTTCGGACGACACCTCATCCTGTTCCAACTGCCCGATGATCCTTGTCTTGACCTCATCCGGCATGCGGCTGTCGGTCACAAAGGCGATCAGTTTGGCCCTGCGATCGGCATCAAGCGCGATCATCTCGGGCTCTGCCGACACCTCCGCCCCGCCGGGTCTGATCGGACGTATCTTGATGCCCGCACCCAGCAGGGGTGAGCGTTCGGAAACGATGGTGGCCCCGGCAAGATCGCCGACCGTGACAATCACGTCGTCGCCCTGCCGGCGCAGCAAGGTCACGTTTGCACTTTGCAGGCGATCCTCTTCACCGACGACCAGCACGGTCTCGTCCGCGGCCACGGCGGTTGCGGGGACGACGGCCACATCGGTCAACTCCGGCTCATCGATGCTGACGGTCACGAAATCGCCGGGACGGAAGCCCGGCGCGTTCTCAAGCGAGGCAAAAATCAAACGCCCCGTCTGCCCTGCACCCACACTTGCACCTTCGCGCGTGATCTGCCCGGTGGCGCGCAAATCGATACCTGAGACATCCAGCGCCACCTGCACAGGTGCGTTGATCAAAGACCCATTGCCATCCAGCAGCCGCGCATATTGCGAGGTCGACACGCGGAACGCGACCTCGAGCATGGTCGGGTCCACCAGCTGCGCGAAACGTTCGTTCGGGGTGATCCGTCCGCCGGGGCTGACGCTGACCTCGGCCAGTGCGCCATCAAAGGCCGCGGTGATTTCGGTGTCGGCAAGATCGCGCTCGGCCTCTGACAGGTTGATGCGTTCGCGGGCCAGCCGCGTGGCCGCCTGATCCACGCGCGCCTCGGCGGTGGCAACGGCCTGCCTGCGGGTCAGAACGGTTGCCTGCGCGGTCGAAGCGGCAAGTTCCGCGGTTTCCACATTCGCGGCCGTTCCCACACCACGGCCTTGCAGGTCTTGTGCCCGGGTCAAAGCCTGTTCCCGCAATGTGGCCTGCGCCCGCGCGGCCTCTAATTCATCCTGCGCCAGCAAAAGCGCCCGCTCGGCATCCCGCAACTCGGCCTCGGCGTCCTGCAAATCCGCCTTGCCACGATCAAGTGCGGCCTGCGCCTCTGCCGGGTCGATCCGCAAGAGCATCTGGCCCGCCGTCACCGTCCCGCCTTCGACCAGCGCATCGCTGGCCTCCAGCACCGTGCCACCTGTCGCGCTGCGCAAATCCAAGGTGCGGCGGCTGCGCAGCTCGCCGAAGACCGTCAACTCGGGCACGATATTCTGGGGTTCGAGCGTCAGTACGTTGGCCGCGATCACCCGTTCACGCGCCGGGGCACGGCGCGGCTCTTCGTTCAGCCGTTCGACGACGGCGACCCGCACCGTATTTGCCGCAAGCGCGATCAACGCCACCGTAACGGCCAAAAGGAAAACGCCTACAAGGCTGCGCCGTAAGAACCGCATATACGTCGTCTCCGTTTCAAAATGGGCGGATCATATCCGCCGCCGTTGTTTATACGGTAGTGCGGATCACTTCCGGCGCAAATGTTCATCAAGTCTTGGGAGGATTTCGACGAAATTGCAGGGACGGTGGCGGAAATCGAGCTGTTTGGCCAGGATTTCATCCCACGCATCCTTGCAGGCGCCGGGGCTTCCGGGCAGCGCAAAGAGGTATGTGCCTCGCGCGACTCCTGCGGTCGCGCGGCTTTGCACCGCTGAAGTGCCTATTTTTTGCATGCTGACGATGGTGAAGATCGTGCCGAAGGCATCGATCTCTTTCTCATAGACATCGCGATGCGCTTCGACGGTGACATCGCGGCCTGTCAGCCCCGTCCCGCCAGTCGAGATGACCACATCGACGCGCGTATCGGCGCACCATTCGCGAAGTTGGCCGGCGATCTGCGCGCGCTCATCGGGGATGATTTTCCGGTCCACGACCATGTGCCCCGCGCCTTCGATCCGATCGACGAGGGTTTGGCCCGATTTGTCGTCATCCATCCGCCGCGTGTCGCTGACGGTGAGAACCGCGATGCGGACCGGCATGAAGTCGAGGGTTTCGTCGATGCGGCTCATGGTTCAGACCTCAAAGAAAACGGGAACGGGGCCAACATTGGCGATAGTTGACGCGCCAATTTGCGAACGCGCACCCCAGCTATCGTGGACGTGGCCACATAGAACGAGTTTGGCGTTCATGCGCCGGATCGCCGTTTCCAACGCCACTGATCCCAGATGACGGCCAAGTCCGACGTGGTAATCACAATGCCCATATGGCGGGGAATGACTGATCAGAATATCCGCTTGCGCGATCCGGCCCAGCATGGTTTCGGCTTCGTCCTCCGTCATATCCGCACTGCCCCAAGGCAGCGGCGGTAAGGGCGGGATGGCGCAGCCGATGCCCGCAATGGTCAGGCCCTGCCATTCAGTCGTATCGCCGTGCAGCACTTTGGCTGAGGTCGCGGCACGCAACTCTTCCTCGGTTTCGTTGTTTCCCGGCACGAAAATAGCTTTGTCCGCAATCGCTTCGAATGGCGGCATGAATTCATCCAGCCCCTTCCGACGCTGCGCGAAATCGCCCGCGATGATGACCACATCGGCCCGTGGGGCTTGCTGCAGGATCGCCGTGCGGCAATCGGTATTCAGATGCAGGTCGGACGCTGCAAGGATCTTCATCCACGCAGCCTTGCGTTCAGATCCAGCAAATCCGCCCATGCCTTGCGTTTGGCGATCGGGTTTCGCAACAGATAGGCGGGGTGGAACATCGGCAGGGTCGGCTTGCCAAGCACCTCTGTCCATTGCCCCCGCATGCGCGTGATCCCGGTGCGGCCCATCAGGGCCTGGCAGGGTGTGTTGCCCATAAGGATCAGTAGGTTGGAGTCGGCGAGGGCAATGTGCCGTTCGAGAAACGGCAGCAGCATCGCGATTTCGGCCTTGTCGGGTGTGCGGTTCGACGGGGGGCGCCAGGGCAGGACATTGGTGATATAGACCGCCCGCGCCGGATCATCGTGGGCGCGGCCCATGTTGATGGCCTCCAGCATCCGGTCGAGCAGTTGTCCGGCACGGCCCACGAACGGCTTGCCCATCCGGTCCTCGTCTCGTCCGGGCGCTTCGCCTACGATCATAACACGCGCCTCCGGCTGGCCGTCACAAAACACGAAAGACCTAGCGCCTTTCTTCAACTCGCAATGCTCATAAGCCTGCATGACCGATGCGAGCGTCTGCAAATCGCCTGCTTTGCTGGCCATTGTGCGGGCGATGGCGACCGGGTCGACCTCTTCCGCCATCAGCGTGGGTGGTGGTGTGGGCGCTGTGGCAGGCTTGGGCGCGGGCTTTTTCGTCTCCAACTGGTACCGATCCAACGGATCATCACCGATGGCATCGGTCACGCCCAGTTCCACCTGCCATTCCAGCGCGGCGCAGTCCGCCCAATATGTCCTATCCGATTCCATAGGCTGACCCTAAGCCGCTTTGCCCCGAATGTGCAGAGGGTCTGGCATTGAAGGCATCCCCCCACCCGCCTATAAGGCGGAAACATCGGTTGGAGCGCACAACATGACATTCAATGCCAAACATCTTTTGGGCATCGAACATCTTCATCCGACTGAAATCACGACACTTCTGGACCTCGCCGACAGCTATGCCGATCATAATCGCAAGGGCATCCCGCATCGCGACGTGCTGGCTGGGCTGACGCAGATCAACATGTTTTTCGAAAACTCAACCCGCACGCAGTCGAGTTTCGAACTGGCGGGCAAGCGTCTGGGCGCGGATGTGATGAATATGGGAATGCAGGCCTCGTCCATCAAAAAGGGTGAGACGCTGATCGATACGGCACTGACGCTGAATGCGATGCGGCCGGATCTGCTGGTCGTGCGCCATCCGCATTCGGGCGCTGTCGACCTGCTGGCGCAGAAGGTGAATTGTGCAGTGCTGAATGCGGGTGATGGGCGGCATGAACATCCGACGCAGGCGCTATTGGACGGGCTGACGATTCGCCGGGCGAAGGGGCGGCTGCACCGGCTGTCCATCGCGATTTGCGGGGACATCGCCCACTCGCGCGTCGCACGGTCGAACATCATGCTATTGGGCAAAATGGAAAACCGGGTGCGGCTGATCGCGCCGCCGACGCTGATGCCGTCGGGGATCAGCGAATTCGGCGTCGAGGTGTTCGAGGACATGAACGAAGGGCTGCAGGACGTAGACGTCGTGATGATGCTGCGGCTACAGAAAGAGCGGATGGATGGTGGCTTTATCCCGTCCGAACGGGAGTATTTCCATCGCTACGGGCTAGACGCCGAAAAACTGGCCAAGGCCAAGCCCGACGCCATCGTCATGCATCCCGGGCCAATGAACCGCGGGGTCGAGATTGACGGGACGATCGCCGACGACATCAACAGGTCCGTCATTCAGGAACAGGTCGAGATGGGCGTTGCCGTGCGGATGGCCGCCATGGAGCTTCTCGCCCGCAACCTGCGTCAATCACGCGGCCCGCAAGAGGTGATAGCTTGATCACCCGCTTTACGCAGCCGCCCAAACATGACCGTTGGGACGATTACTTTGAACCCGGCGAAGTGCTGCTGTGGCAAGGTGCGCCCGAACCGGGGATCAGGTCGTTTTGGGGAACGCTGTTTCTGTCGATCTTCGGGGTACCGTTTTTCGGTGGCGGCCTGATGATCGCCGGGTCGGCGTTCGCGAGCTTTTTCCAGGGCTGGAACCTTTTCGGCATCGCCATGGGGATCTTTCTGCTGGCATTTTCCGTGCCGTTCCTCACCGTCGGCGCCGGGCTTGTGGTGGGTAGCTGGCTTGCCGCGATCTATGGCCACCGGTTCACCCGTTATGCCTTGACCAATAAACGCGCCTATATCGCCAATTCCTTCTATCGGCACAGTCTGAAATCTTTTCAGATCAAACCAGACGACATCATCACCCTAACCCAGGGCAACTTCGACAGCGTCCATTTCAAAACCGTGCATGACCGCGACAGCGATGGCGACAAGACAACCCATCAGATCGGGTTCGACGGCATTGTCGATGCGCGTGAAGTCTATCAGATGATCCGCAAAATCCAGGCAGAGCAGACATGACACTGACCATCCCCGCCAATGATTTCGGCCAGATCCGTATTTTCGAGGTGCGCGACGGATTACCGGCCGAGATGCCCGAAGTTTTGGCCACACTTTTCGGTACAGACGCGCTCGACCCGACCTATGTCGACGTGATCAACATCATCGATCTCAGCTCTATGTCGCTGACCGATTACATCCGGCAAGGCTATGACATCGAGATTGCGGAACATGATATCAGCGCTGTCAACCGGATCGAAGGCCACGCGATCCTGATCATGTCCAGCGCCACACGTGGGGAAGAGGTCACGCTGACCCTTGCACCCCAAGTGCGACATGTAACGACCTATGTGCCTGACGCGCAGATTCAGGTGCTCGAACCGCTCTCCAGCGACGGTGCTACAGGGGTCATCGGCGATCCGCCGGTGAAACCCGCCAAATCGCAGGCACGTATCAGCGGCATGATCGCCATGTACGTCCTAATTGCGATGATGTTGTTGGTCGGGCTGATGATCTGGATCGCGTGATGGACCGACTGACCGACAAACATGGCGATGCGTGGGATGGTATTCTGGACCCGGACGAAGATATCATCTGGCAGGGTCGCCCCGATGGCCGTTTGAAAATCGGCGGCAAATCCCTTTTTATGCTGCTTTTCGGCTGCGCCTTCGCCGGGTTCGCCCTGTTCTGGATGATCATGGCATCCTTGGCTGGTGGCTTCTTTTGGATGTTTGGCCTGATCCACTTCAGCGTCGGGGTCGGGATCATCTGGTTCGCGACATATGGGGCGGCCTATCGGCGGCGGCACACATGGTACACCCTAACCAACAAACGCGCCTTTATCGCCACCAGCCTTCCCTTACGCGGACGCAATCTGGCCTCTTATCCGATCAGCAAGGATACCCAGATCACTTTTGAAGACGGTGATCTGTCCAGCGTGTTCTTTGCAAGCAAAACCCGGCGCAGCAAGAACGGAACCTACGACGTGCCCATTGGCTTTGAGTTGTTGCAGGACGGAAGAGCCGTATTCCAGCACATCCGCGCCATTCAAAAGGACCTGCCGTGACCACAACGTTTCTGACCAATGCCCGCTTGATCGATCCGGTTGCGCTGACCGACGCGCCGGGGTCGATCCTTGTCAAGGACGGGTTGATCGCCGAGGTTTTCGAGGGCGACCCGACACTGCCCGACGGCGCGAAGATCATCGATTGCGGCGGCCAGTGTCTTGCCCCCGGCATCGTCGATATCGGCGTGAAGGTCAGCGAACCGGGGGAACGGCACAAGGAATCCTTCCGCTCTGCCGGGCGGGCCGCCGCCGCAGGTGGTGTCACCACGATGGTCACCCGCCCCGACACTTTGCCCGCGATCGATACGCCCGAGACTTTGGAATTCGTCGAACGCCGTGCGCAGTTGGATGCGCCGGTCCACGTCCTGCCGATGGCCGCCCTGACCAAAGGCCGTGACGGGCGCGAGATGACCGAGATCGGGTTTTTGCAAGACCTTGGTGCGGTCGCCTTCACCGATTGCGACCGTGTGGTCAGCGATACGAAGGTCTTTGGCCGCGCACTCACCTATGCCCGCAGTCTTGACGCGCTGGTTATCGCCCACGTGCAAGAGCCGGGCCTGTCCACAGGCGCGGCAGCGACGTCCGGCAAGTTCGCATCGTTGCGCGGCCTGCCCGCCGTATCGGCGATGGCCGAACGCATGGGCCTTGACCGCGACGTCAGCCTGCTCGAGATGACCGGCGCCCGCTATCATGTGGACCAGATTACCACGGCCCGCGCCCTGCCCGCGCTGGAGCGGGCCAAACGGAACGGGCTGCATATCACCGCAGGGGTTGGCATCCATCACTTGACGCTGAACGAACTGGACGTGGCGGACTACCGAACGTTCTTCAAACTGAAACCCCCGCTGCGAAGCGAGGATGACCGGATCGCCGTTATCCAGGCGGTCGCGGATGGTTTGATCGATTGCATTTCGTCGATGCACACACCGCAGGACGAAGAAAGCAAACGGCTACCCTATGAAGAGGCGGCGAGCGGCGCGGTCGCCCTTGAAACGCTTTTGCCTGCGGCATTGCGGCTCTACCATGCCGAGATGATCAACCTGCCGCGCCTGTTCCGGGCGCTGTCCCTGAACCCATCGCGTATCCTGCGACGGCCCAGTGGACGGCTGCAGGAAGGTGCGCCCGCCGACCTGATCCTGTTCGACCCTGACGCACCGTTTGTGCTCGACCGCACCAAACTTTTGTCCAAATCGAAGAATACACCTTTCGACGGGGCGCGGTTGCAAGGCCGGGTTCTGGGCACATGGGTGGACGGCACCCGCATCTGGGAGGGCGCCTAATGCCACCGATTGAAAGCACCACCCAAATCCTGATCCTTTGGGGCGTCATCGGTTACGTTTTCGGATCGATCCCGACGGGTATCATCCTCGCCAAGGTCATGAACCTTGGTGATTTGCGCGCGATCGGGTCGGGGAATATCGGTGCCACGAACGTCCTGCGGACAGGCAATAAAAAGGCCGCCGTACTGACCCTGCTGATCGACGCGGGCAAAGGGGCGGTTGCCGTCCTGCTTGCCCTGCGGTTTGGCGCGATGGATGCAGCACAACTCGCCGGGCTGATGGCGCTTTTCGGGCATTGCTTTCCAGCCTGGCTGAAATTCAAGGGGGGGAAAGGCGTCGCGACCTATCTTGGCGTCATCGGCGCGCTGGCCTGGCCGATGGGTCTTGCGGCCTGCGGCATCTGGTTGATCGTGGCCTTGATCAGCCGCTATTCATCGCTGGCCGCGTTGGTCGCGGCGGGGTGGCTGCCGGTGGTCATGCTCTTCACCGGCTTTGGGGTTTTCGCCTTTCTCGCCATGGCGATGGCTATGCTGATCTACGCACGGCATTGGGCGAATATCCAAAGACTACGTCAGGGGACAGAGACGAAGATCGGCGGGAAGGTTTCCGGCGCCCAGGGTCCGTCCGGCTTGGACCGTCAGTAACTGTATTCCGCGTAAATCCGGGTCAGGTCCTCGCCCCAATCACCATGATAATGCGCCAGTAATTCGTCGGCAGGGGTCTGGCCACTTTCAAGCGTCTCTTTTAGCGCCGAAAGGAAATGCGTTTCGTCAGGAACAAGCCCGCCAGCCCCCGGACGCGACCTTGCAACTAGCCCGGCCTCGGAAATCGCGACAACTTCGCGTGCAACATCATGCATGTTGATGTCATCGACCTGCGCTGCCAGCCCGTCAACCGAGGCACCGACCCGCAACGCCTCGCGCTGTTCTACGGTCCAGCCCTTGCACAGGTCCCACGCGGCATCCAGGGCCGTCTGGTCATACATCAACCCGACCCAGAATGCGGGCAACGCGCATAGACGGCGCCATGGCCCGCCATCCGCACCGCGCATTTCGATGAACTGCTTCACCCGCGCTTCGGGGAATACCGTGGTCAGGTGGTCCGCCCAGTCGGACAAAGTCGGTTTCTCACCGGGAAGCGCGGGCAGCTCGCCCTTTAGGAAATCCCGGAACGACATGCCCAGCGCATCGACATATTCCCCATCGCGATAGACGAAATACATCGGCACATCGAGAACCCATTCCGCCCAGCGCTCAAACCCGAACCCATCTTCGAACACGAACGGCAGCATGCCGGTCCGGTCCGCATCAAGCGAGCGCCAGATGCGCGCGCGCCAGGATTTGTGGCCATTGGGCTGACCCTCAAAGAACGGCGAATTGGCGAACAAAGCCGTCGCCACCGGTTGCAAGGCCAGTGCAACGCGCATCTTTTGCACCATGTCGGCCTCGGAACTGAAATCGAGGTTCACCTGCACCGTGCAGGTCCGGCGCATCATCGCCGTGCCCATCGTGCCGACCTTGGTCATGTAGTCGTTCATCAGCTTGTAACGGCCCTTGGGCATGAGCGGCATCTGCTCATGTGTCCATTCGGGCGCCGCACCGAGGCCGATGAACTTGACCCCGATTCCATCAGCGACCGATTTCACCTCGGCCAGATGGGTGTTCACCTCATCGCAAGTCTGGTGGATCGTCTCCAACGGCGCGCCGGACAATTCCAGCGCACCACCCGGTTCCAGACTGACGCTCGCGCCGTGTTTGGTCAGGCCGATGATCTTGCCGTCTTCGTTGACTGGCTGCCAATCATAAAGCCGCTGCAACCCTTCGAGTACCGCGCGGATCGAACGTTCGCCATCATAGGGCAATGGCAGCAGGCTATCCTGACAATAGCCAAATTTTTCGTGTTCCGTTCCGATCCGCCACTGATCCTTCGGCTTGCACCCCTTGGCCAGATACTCTGCGAGTTGCGAATGATTTTCGATCAGGCCACCGCCGGTTTGTGGGATAGACATGAAACGCTCCGCGCTGTGGTCACGAGATTACCATCGGTGCAGTGAACCAACCGCACTGTCAATGCAAGAGCGGGCGGGTCCTTTCCCAGATCACGACCCGCGCATCGGGTGTGCGTGACAGCACGTTCAGCAGCTCGGATGTATCGATACCCGGCAATGCCGCGAAGACATCGAACAGGTCGTCGGCTTCGGCTGCATTCACCGGGATCGACAATCGCTGCCCGCCCTCACCCTCCAAGATCCAACTTGGTGCCGGGTGACTGGTCGGGTCAAGCGTCAGGCGGGTAATGTCGTTGATATCCATCACGCCACCATCCAGCGGTCCGAAATACGCCAGACGCCGTTCGCGGATTTGTACGACACCTGGGCCGTCATGGCCTTGGTCAAACCGAACCCTTTGGACACCGGCATAAGTCCAGCCGATGCCGACCAGCATGAAGGCGCCGCCGATCCAAGGGGTGATACCGACGCCCGTCAGTACCATCCAGAGGCCGAGGATGAGCATGGCCAAGGCAGCTATCACCTCGCGCCATTTCTCAAGAAAGGCACGGACTTCGGGGCGGAGGAACTCAGCCATGGATGACCTGCGGATCGGCGTTAAGGGCGATGGCAAATGAACCGATGCGCCGGAAGCCGATTGCCTCATAAGCCCGCGCCGCGGGGGCGTTGGCGGCAAAGAGAATGGCCTCTTTCACACCTTTCACACGCGCTTCGGCCAGATGCAGCGCAACGGCGCGGCGTGCGAACCCCTGTGACCGATGCGCAGGCGGCGTGTAGACCCCACCGATCTGCACCGTTTCCGGCAGCATGGCGTTAAACCCGGTCATGGCCACCGGCTCTCCCTCCTTCAGCAACAGCCGATGACTGTCCTGCTCGAGATAACCGACGATATCCTTAGCGGCCTGTTCAGCAGCGTCGACACCAGGCACCGCCAGCGCCTCAATACTGTAATCGGCGCGCCACCGCTCGACAAAGTCGCGCGGGACGGCAGACAACGGACGCAAGACAAAGCCGCTGACGTCGGGCATGACCAGATCGGCCAACGGTAGGGCGAACAACGGCTCTTTCGTGTCCAAATCCGCTTTCTGCGTCAGCCCAATCGTCTGTCGCAAGGCAGTCACCTGATCCGCTGCACCCAGCACGCCTTTCACCATACGCCCCGTCAGGATCACGGCGACATCACCCCAGGGCCCGGTCGGACACTGCGGAAACACGACCCCCTCGTCCGTCAGTGCCAGCACATCCGTGATCTGCCCAGAGCTCCATTTCACCCAACAGGTCACTGCCCGCGCATGACCACCCGCCATCCCGTGATCCCGCAGATTGACCAGCGGGAACATCGAGGTCGCGATGTGCACACGTAAAAAGGCCTCAATCGCCGGAATGTCGCCTTCCGTCGCGGGGATCATGTGAAGGATACCCTGTGCGGACCGTCGAAAAGGATCAGCGACCATTCGCCGATCTGGCGGAAACCAACGGCTTGGTACGCCTTTGCCGCGGCTTCGCTGGCCGAGAACAGAGTGGCGCGGGTCACGCCCTCTTTTGCCACCTGCGCCAGATGCAAGGCGACGGCGCGGCGGGCGTGACCCTGATTGCGCAGAGCCGGCGGGGTGTAGATGCCGCCAAGCTGCACGATATCGGGCAGACGCGCGTTGAAGCCGGTCATGGCCAGTGGGGTGTCGCCGTCCATCAGCACCATATGACTTTGGGTGGCGACATAACGGTCATAGGTCTTCGCCGCCTGCTTTGTGGCTTGTTCTTCAGGCGCATTGAGGGTGTTGACGTCGTAATCCTTGATCCATCCGGTGATGATGTCGGTTGGTGCGTCGGTCAGCGGGCGCAGGTCACCCGGTCCGTCAGAAATAATCAGATATTTCAGCGACAAAAGAAACTGTGGCTCATCATGATCAAACGTGCATTTGGCATGGGCAAAACCAAGCGCCATCAATCCGCGCACCTGCTGCCGGGGTCCGGCCATGCCGATGACATCACGATCGCCAAGCGCGGCAAGAGCTGCGGTGTGGTCGCCCGACGGCAAAAACGGCATGGCCATTCCGTTGTCGCAAAGGCTCATAACATCAGTAATCTGGCCCGCTTCGCGCGCAACCCAACAGGTCATCGCGTAATCATGGCCACCAGACATGCCATGATCAGCCAAGTTACTCATTGGAAACATCGCGAACGGGGCATGGGGTTGCAGAAATGCCGTGATCTCGGGTTGGTCAGCTGGGTCGGCCTTGATCATCCGTCATCCCTTAACGGGTGCCAGTCGTCGGCGACGTCCTGCTTTGACCGTGTATCGTAAGGCGCGCGGATGAATTGCGGCTCCATATCCGTAAAGTCGCGGATCAGTTCAGGTTCGCCATTGGCCAACCGATACAAGCGCCCGGCCTGTGTTTCGTAGCGATCCATTGCGATGTCGCGTTGCACTGGCCCGCCATCCAGTAACTGATCACGCAACGCCTTGCTGAGCGGGGCGGGCTGGCCATTCCGCAGGCGTAAACCGGTGCGGCAGTCCTTCGTAATCTCACCGACGACCACCTGAAACAGACCATCCGCCGCACCGACAATGTCGTCATAGTCCGTATCGCCATGGATGCGATACAAATCATTATCCAGAAAATAGCCACCACTGCGCCACGCCCATTCCTGCGGGAAAAGCGCGAGGGCCGTGAACCATGGCGCACGGCTCACCACTGTGTAATTCGACGTCGCGCGGGTATCGGGGTTTGCTTCGCGCACCGCATAGATGAAATGCCGCCCATCAGGCGACAGCGCGCAATCCTCTGCCCGTACGGATTTTTTCAGCCATTGCCCTTCGACGAAACCGTCGTTGCTGCGGTCCCAACCGATCAGGTTATACATCTTCTTCCCCGATCGGCGCAGGATCAGGGCGCTGTCATTCTCGGTCGCGAAGAAGAGGTAGAGGCGCAGAATGGGGTCGGTGCTCATCCCCAATCCCCCAACTGGTGCTGCCAAAGCGTCAGCGCGGCAACCGCTGCCGTATCCGCGCGCAGTATGCGAGGGCCAAGGCTGATCGGGTGAGCCATCGGCATCGCGCCCAGCATGTCCCGCTCAGCGTCTGAGAACCCGCCCTCCGGACCGATGACAATCGCCCATGGGCCGACCTTTTGGGGAAGGTCGACACGCTGATCCAGCATCGCTTCATCGCAAAACATCAACATGCGATCAGAGGGCCACTCCGCCAGCACCTTCTCCAATTTTACCGGTTCATCCACAGGGGGCACAAATGTCCCGCCGCACTGCTCGGCGGCCTCGACCGCGTGGGCGTGCAGCTTGTCTGTGCGCACGCCGTGTGTACGCTGTGTGTACGCTGTGTGTATCGGGCAAATCCGGGCCACGCCAAGTTCAACCGCCTTCTCGACGATAAACGCCGTCCGCTCTTTCCGGATCGGCGCAAACAACAGCCACAGGTCGGGCGGCATCTGCAACGGTTTGGTTTGCGTCTGACAAACAAGCACACCGCCACGCTTGCCCGCCTCGGCAACCTCAGCATTCCATTCGCCGTCGCGACTGTTGATTAGCGACAGCACCCTACCCGGCCCCAGCCGCATGACCCCGAACAGGTAGTGCGCCTGGTCCCGCGACAGCGGAACCGATTGCCCTTCCCCCAATGGGTGATCTACAAAAAGCCGAACCTTGGATGCCATGAGGCGGACCATATGACCGACCAAGCCCAGACGCCAGAGGCCGACGGCACCGTCGCCGATGCGATCCCGGATAACTGGGTCGACCGGTTCGCACCGCGTTTCACGCGCCCCTACCTGCGGCTGAGCCGGGCCGACAGGCCTATCGGCACGTGGCTTCTTTATCTGCCGTGTCTTTGGGGACTAAGCCTTGCGATGCTTGCCACGAGTCGTGGGGGCACCCATGATATCTGGACGCTTGTGGGTTGCGGTCTGGGCGCGTTCCTGATGCGCGGCGCAGGTTGCACGTGGAATGATATCAGCGATCGGAATATCGACGGATCTGTCGCGCGCACGCGATCGCGGCCCATCCCGTCGGGTCAGGTCAGTGTGCGGAATGCTCTGATCTGGATGATCGTGCAGTCACTGCTCGCCCTCGTGATCCTCATCAGCTTTTACGACACCGCGATCCTTCTGGGAATCATCGCCCTGCTACCGGTCGCGATCTACCCCTTCGCCAAGCGGTTCACTTGGTGGCCGCAGCTCTTTCTGGGCATCGCGTTCAACTGGGGCGCGCTGCTGGCATGGGCCGCGCATACCAATCAGATCGGACCGACGCCGATTGTCCTTTACATGTCCGGGATCGCGTGGACGCTCTTCTACGACACGATCTATGCCCATCAAGACACAGACGATGACGCGCTGATCGGGGTGAAATCCACGGCACGGTTATTCGGCGAAGATACACGCAAATGGCTGCGGCTTTTCCTGACGATCACCGTGGTCCTGTTCGGTGTCGCGGTAGTCATGGCATCGCACGAACGGTCGATCCTGTCCTTGGTGCTGGCGATCGGTGGACCCTGGGCGATGGGCTGGCATATGACCTGGCAGCTGGCCCGGTTCGATCCCGACAACAATGATGGTCTGCTGCGCCTGTTCCGATCCAACCGAAATGCAGGTATGCTACCCTTGCCGTTTTTCGCTTTGGCGCTTTTGGTGTGATTGCACCCCACCGCGTGCAGGCCTATGCAGGCGGCACCTAACGAACGGAACTTCATGCGCCTTTCTGCCCTTATGATCCGCCTTGTGGTTTTTGCCGTCGCTGCCTTTGGCGCCTTTACGGCCGCCCGCAGTGCCGTTGCCATTGTCGAAGAACGCTCGGTCATCGCGGTACGCGAAACCCTTGTGGACAAGGGCTATGAATGGGCTTCGGTGCTGGGTGACGGCCTGCAAGTCATCCTTGAAGGCACCGCACCGACCGAGGCGGTACGGTTCCGCGCCATTTCCGCTGCTGGCGAAATGGTCGATGCCAGCCGAGTGATCGACAATCTGTCCGTCGCCGATTCGGAGGAAATCAAGGCCCCGGAATTTGCGATCGAAATCCTGCGCAACGATGCCGGGGTATCTTTGATCGGGCTGATCCCGGCAAGCGCCGATCGTGACGACCTTGCTGAACGGATCACGGATATCGCCGACGGCAAGCCGGTGACCGACCTGCTGGAGGTCGCGGACTATCCCGAGCCCGAAACATGGCGTGATGCCGTCAACTACAGCCTGCGCGCGCTTGAGGAATTGCCACGATCCAAGATTTCGGTGAATGCCGAACGGGTCGTCATCAATGCGATCTCGGACAGTCCCGAAGAAAAGCGCCGGCTCGAGACGTTGCTGGCCCGCAACACGCCTGACAGCATTCGCCTTGCCGTGAATATCGGTGCGCCGCGTCCGGTGATCTCACCGTTCACAACCCGCTTTCGGATCGATGCGGACGGGGCGCAATTCGACGCCTGTGCGGTTGATACGGAAGAAGCCCTTAGCCAGGTGCTCTCGGCGGCAAGCGCGGCCGGCCTGACGGAACGGGCGAATTGCACGCTCGCTTTGGGTACGCCTTCCCAAACCTGGGGTGAAGCCGTGGCGCTTTCCATCGGGGCCGTAGCCGATTTGGGTGGCGGGACCGTGACGATCGCCGATACCGATGTGACGCTGATCGCGCCGCTGGGCACGGGCCAAGGCACCTTCGACGACGTGGTCGGCGAGTTGGAAAACGCCCTGCCACCGGCCTTTGCATTGTCGTCCGAACTGCCCGAACGGCCCGAAACATCAAGCGGAGGCCCGCCGCAATTCACCGCCACACTCAGCCCCGAAGGCGAGGTTCAGCTGCGTGGACGCATCCCTGATGCGGTCACCAACACGGTCGCGGAAAACTTCGCCAATGCGAAATTCGGTCAGGCCAGCATCACCATGGGCACACGATTGGCCAATGGTCTGCCAAGCGGTTGGTCGGTCCGGGTATTGGCGGGGATCGAGGCCCTGTCGAAACTGTCGAACGGCGCTGTCATCGTGCAGCCCGACAACATCCAGGTGCGCGGCAATACGGGCAATCAGGACGCGAGCGCCGAAATTTCACGCCTGCTGATCGACAAATTGGGTCAAGGTGCGGCGTTCGAGGTTGACGTGACATATGTTGAACAGCTCGACCCGATCGCGGGCCTGCCGACACCGGAGGAATGTATCGAGCAGATCGGTGTGGTCACTGAAAACCGCAAGATCACTTTCGACCCAAGCTCGGCCGATATCTCAGCTTCGGCACAGGCGGTCGTGGACGACATCGCCGAAATCCTCAAACGTTGCGGCGATTTGCGCATCCGCGTCGCCGGCTACACCGACAGTCAGGGCCGCGAGGTCATGAACCAGGCGCTCAGCCAACAGCGGGCAGAGGCGGTATTGACCGCGCTGCAATCGCGGCGCGTGCCCGTGGGCACATTCGACGCGATTGGATATGGTGAATCCGACCCGATCGCCGATAATGAAACCGAGGCCGGGCGCGAGGCGAACAGGCGTATCGAGTTCAGTCTGATCATTCCGGAATCGACGGCGGAAGAGACAAGCGTGCTTGACGAAATCGCCGCCGAGGCGCCAGATGAAGAACCATCCGAGGATGCGCCCGCTGCGGACGACGGCAGCGACTAAATGAAAGCAAGACGTTGAACAGAACCGAATTCATCATCGCCACCGCCATTATCCTGTTCGTGGCCTTTATGCTGGGCTGGTTCGCCAGCTGGCTGGTCAACCGCTTTACCCGCGTCACCAAGGCCGAGGTGGGCGAGCTGGACAAGATGGCACAAGCGCTGCACGAGGCCGAAGAAACGCGCGATCAGGCCATTACATATCTGCAGCAGCGCGAGGCCGAGATGACGAACCAGCTATCGCAAACCGAGGCGGAGTTGCGCGCCGCCATGGATGGTCTGCGCGAGGCAAGGCACGAAACCGAAGAGCTGCGGGCCTATATCGAACGGCAGCGCGCCGGTTAACCGTTTTCTGGTGATACTGGCGGCAAAGGCGGGAAATTCAGACAATCCTCACCTTCGCAATTCACTTCGAACGCAGGAACGGCGACTTCGTTTCCGTTGACTTCGATCACGTAACTTAGCCCTTCGAGCCTCAGGAACTCTCCGGTAAAGCGCACCGTGCCATCGGCGGATGTCAGGGTCATTTCTCCGGCGCTGACCGCGGGTGTCGAAAGGGCAATCAAGATGCTGACACCCACCGGAATAGGCCATCGCCAAGGCGATTGATTGGTCACGGCAACTCTCCTCCACTCATCCGAAACCATGCCGCATAACAGTTTGCTGGCGCGTGAAGATTACATCACAATCCGTATTGTACCAGTATTTTTAGACGATGGCCCTTATTGGGCCCGTCAGCCGCCGACCTGAACGGCGACCGGCAGCGGCGAAAACCCAAGGCAATCGGCCCCCTCGCAGTTCATCGTCACGATCGGTACGCGGACTTCATGACCTTTCAGATCGATGACATAACTGTCCTGTTCGAAGCCGATGAAGTTTCCGGTCAGCCGGACGGTGTTGTCAGGTGAGGTCAGGGTGATTTGATCGGCGGCGGCAATACCGGGTATCACGGCCAGCGCCATCAACATGCACAATCCCCGAAGCGACTGGTTCTTCATCGTAATTCTCTTTCACTCGTTCAAAACACGGTCGCGTAATCATCGTGACCGACTGTAAGCCTATACATTTCGTGATAAATGAAAGTGACTTTTCGCACAAAACCTAACTTAAATGTAGGTTAATGGCTTATTCATCGTTGGTTCACCGTCGTGGCCCATGACGTCACGCGACTTACCCCCCCTTTTCCTATGCGCTGCAGCACGGTAAGAGGCGCCACTTGCAACCAAGGAGCCAGCCAATGGGCTATCGAATCGTCGTCGCAGGCGCCACCGGCAATGTGGGCCGCGAAATGCTGAATATCCTTCATGAACGGGCGTTTCCCGTTGATGAAATCACCGTGCTTGCCAGCCGCAAATCGCTGGGAACCGAGGTCAGCTTTGGCGATACCACCTTGAAGACCAAGGACCTGGACACGTTCGACTTCACCGGTTGGGACATTGCGCTGTTCGCCATCGGGTCGGACCCGACGAAGATCTATGCACCCAAGGCCGCTGCAGCGGGATGTGTCGTCATCGATAACTCATCGCTTTATCGGTATGACTCCGACGTGCCGCTGATCGTACCAGAGGTGAACCCGCAGGCCGTTCACGGCTATGATAAAAAGAACATCATCGCGAACCCGAATTGCTCGACAGCGCAGATGGTTGTCGCGCTCAAGCCGTTGCACGACCGCGCCAAGATCAAGCGCGTCGTCGTCAGCACGTATCAATCCGTGTCCGGCGCGGGCAAAGGCGGCATCGATGAGCTGTGGGATCAGACCAAATCGATCTACAACCCCACCGATGACAAACCGGCCAAGCAATTCACCAAGCAAATCGCCTTCAACGTGATCCCGCATATCGACAAGTTTATGGACAGCGGCGAGACCAAGGAAGAGTGGAAGATGGTCGCCGAGACGAAAAAGATCGTCGACCCATCGATCAAGGTCACCGCGACTTGCGTTCGTGTGCCTGTCTTTGTGGGCCATTCCGAGGCCGTGAATATCGAGTTCGAAGAGTTCCTCGATGAAGATGAAGCGCGCGACATTCTGCGCGAAGCGCCAGGGATCATGGTCATCGATAAGCGTGAAGACGGCGGTTATGTGACCCCAGTTGAATGCGTCGGTGACTTTGCGACCTTCATCAGCCGGATCCGGCAGGACAGCACGATCGACAATGGGCTGAACCTTTGGTGCGTGTCCGACAACCTTCGTAAAGGTGCGGCATTGAACGCCGTGCAGATTGCGGAGCTTCTGGGGCGTGAATGCCTCAAAAAGGGCTGAACCCTTTCAAGAAAAAAGCGCGGCCAACAACACGGCCGCGCCAGTAGGGTGACATGCACCTTGGGAAAATTCTGTTAGCTTACCAGCTATCGGGACCCTTCTCGGCGAAGGCGTGAACCAGGAAATCGATAAATGCCCGCACCTTGGGCTGCGTAAAGCGGCCTGGCGGGTAGACGGCATAGATGCCTTGCGTTTCTTGTGGCAGGTCAGGGATCGCCTCTTCGACCTGACCGTTCCGCATGGCGTCAGCATACAGGAAACTTGGCAGATAAGCGATGCCCAAACCACCGACACATGCGTTCAGCAGCGACTGACCATCATTCACGGTCAGCCAACCCGCTGTGCGTACCTGCCGTTTTTCGCCCGAAGGTGCTGTCAGTTTCCAAACGGCAGAATTTGCCTGGTTGGAATAATGCAGCAGTTTGTGTTCGTTGAGGTCGTCGATCTTCTCCGGGCGGCCGTACTGCTCAAAATAGGCCGGACTTGCGATCATGCGTTTGGTTGTTTCCGTCAGTTTGCGCGCGCGCAGGGTGCTGTCTTCCAGTTCACCAATGCGGACGGCCATGTCGAACCCTTCAGAGATCAGTTCGACGTAGCGATTGTTCAGCACCATATTGACGGTGATATCGGGAAATTCGCTCAGGAAATCGCCCAGAACCGGGGACAGATGGTTCACCCCGAAGTCCGTCGCGACGCTGATCCTCAGAAGGCCCGATGGTGCGGATTGCATGGATGTCACCAGCGCATCCGCCTCGCCCGCGTCGTTCAGTACCCGTCGTGCGCGATCATAATAGGCCAGACCGATTTCCGTGGGGCTCACCCGGCGGGTCGTCCGGTTCAAGAGGCGCGCACCAAGCCGCGCCTCGAGCGAGGAAACGTGTTTGGAGACGGCGGATTTGGAAATCCCCATCTTTTTCGCGGCGTCTGTGAACCCGCCCTGATCAACGACCGTGGCGAAGGCTTCCATTTCTGTCAGACGATCCATTACGTTTTCCCAAGCTCATCATTCATCGACCTAGTGTTCGTGCTGAAATCGGGCAGGAATAGGACCAACGCCTGACAATACCGGGGTATCTATGGGTTTGGTGAAGGTGTGGAAACAGCTGATTCCATTGAAAAAACCAGTTCGAACGGCCCCGAAAGGCCTTGTTTTATTAGCCAAAGTGACCCAACGGCAACTTGCCGCCTACAGTGTGGCAGCAAGCCGCGTACCCTGGTCGATTGCGCGTTTTGCGTCCAATTCCGCGGCCACATCGGCACCGCCAATCACGTGCACGTTGCGCCCGGCAGCGATCAGATCATCCGCGAGGCTACGTTCAGACACCTGTCCGGCGCAAAGGATGATCGTGTCTACGGGAATCACCTTCGGGTCTTCGCGGGCTTCACCCTTGCTGACATGCAGCCCCTCGGCGTCGATCTTTTCGTAGTTCACACCGCCGATCATCTGGACGTTCTTCATCTGCAGCCCGGCGCGGTGAATCCAACCCGTGGTTTTGCCAAGACGTTTGCCCAGCTTCTCGGCTTTGCGTTGAAGAAGTGTTACCTGCCGGGCCGCTGCCTCTGGCTGGGGACCTTCGGGCCGCAAACCGCCGCGGACATTGGCAGGGTCGCCGACCCCCCATTCTTCCAGCCATTCATCAAGGTTTTCGGTCGGGCTGTCATCAGTGACGAGGAATTCGGCAACGTCGAAACCGATACCGCCTGCCCCGATGATGGCGACGTTTTGGCCAACATCGGCCTTGCCGCGCAGGACGTCGATATAGTTGAGCACGTTCGGGCCGTCCTGTCCGGGAATCGCGGGATCGCGGGGCAGGACGCCGGTTGCGATGATGATTTCGTCGAAGTCTGACAGGTTCTCAAGCGTAGCCGTGGTGCCGAGTTGCAGCGTAATCCCGGCCTTGGCAACCATGGTGCGGTAGTAATCGACGAGGCCCCAGAATTCCTCTTTCCCCGGGACTTGTTTGGCCATGTTAAGCTGTCCGCCGATTTCGTCCAATTTGTCGAAGATGGTCACGTCGTGGCCGCGCTCAGCCGCTGTGATGGCCGACGACAGGCCCGCGGGCCCGGCGCCGACGACAGCGATTTTCCTTTTCGTGTCAGCAGGTTCGATGATCAGTTCGGTTTCATGACAGGCGCGTGGGTTCACAAGGCAAGATGACAGCTTACCGCTGAATGTGTGGTCCAGACAGGCCTGATTGCACGCTATGCAGGGCGCGATTTCCGCCGCCTTGCCTGCCGCAGCCTTGGCGACGAAATCCGCATCCGCAAGGAAGGGGCGCGCCATGCTGACCATGTCAGCGCACGCATCGGCGAGCACGTTTTCCGCGACCTCGGGCATGTTGATCCTGTTGGATGTGATAATCGGGATCTGCACCTCACCCATCAGCTTTTTTGTCACCCACGTAAAGGCGCGGCGGGGGACGGAGGTGGCGATGGTGGGGATGCGCGCCTCGTGCCAGCCGATGCCGGTGTTAATGATTGTGGCACCCGCTTTTTCGATGGCTTTGGCTAGTTGCACGACCTCTTCCCAGGTAGATCCGTTGGGCACGAGATCGATCATGGAGAGGCGATAAATCACAATGAAATCAGTGCCTACGGCCTCGCGGACCCGGCGGATGATCTCGACTGGCAGGCGCATCCGGTTCTCGTATGATCCGCCCCAGCGGTCCTCGCGCTTGTTGGTGTGGGTGACGAGGAATTGGTTAATGAAGTAGCCCTCGGACCCCATGACCTCGACCCCGTCATATCCCGCCTGTCGCGCGCGGGCGGCGGCGGTGACGATGTCATTGATCTGCTTTTCGATCCCTTCCTCGTCCAGCTCGGCCGGGGGGAAGGGTGAGATGGGGGATTTGATCGCGGATGGGGCGACGCATTTAGGGCTGTAGGCGTAGCGACCGGCGTGCAAAATCTGCATCGCGATCTTGCCGTCGGCGTCGTGAACGCGGTCGGTGACGACCTTGTGGTTAGCGATGTCTTCATCGGTGTAAAGCCCCGCAGCGCCTGGGAAAACCCCGCCTTCGGGGTTGGGGGCCATACCACCAGTGACCATCAGCGCGACACCACCGCGGGCGCGTTCGGCGTAGAATTCGGCGACGCGGTTCCAGTCTTTGGTTTCTTCCAAACCGGTATGCATCGAGCCCATCAGGACGCGGTTCTTCAGCGTCGTAAAGCCAAGGTCAAGTGGTGCCAGAAGATGTGGATATTGGGTCATGTGTCGCCTCCCGTTTGGGGCGGGACAATGGCCAAAGTTGACGTGCGCGTCACCCCCAAACGCGGCGTCATATTGGTTAATGCACGACGAAATCTGGGACGGTGCGTTAATCCCTTTCGGCCATGATTAACGCTGAATAGGCTATCGGAATTGCATCGGAAAACCATCGGAATTCCATCGGACCTTTGCGTACGTCACCCCCTAGGTTAACGCAACGCACGGTCGGATTTTGTCGAAGGGGCTAAAAATACGTAAACGCGGCTGCCGAGGACAACCGCGTTTCGGTTTTCTTATTCAGCCTGGCCAGTCACAGCGTTGTAGGCGGCGCCAGTGCCGCGCACAGCCAGCTTGCCGGCACCGACAACACCTTTGACTGCGGTGCGACCGACGAAGAGGGTCCCGTCTACGGTGTTGTCGACCACTTTTTCCGTCGAACATGCGCTGAGGGCGATCATGCTGATGGCGGCGAAGCCCAGAACGGCCTTGCGGATTACAAAGTTTTTCATCTCTTTACCCTTCCCAACTCGAGGTGTCTGATGTGCGGCCTCTTGGCTGCTGAGGGATATTTACGCCCTTTCCTTATTCAAGAAAAACGAATAAGAAATATATATAAGACGATTTTTACATATGGATGGGCATGATGGATATCACCCTGTTGAAGACGTTCCTAGAAGTGGCGGCGACCGGATCGTTCGTGTCCGCGTCCGAACGGCTTTATGTCACGCAATCCGCCGTGTCCTTGCGTATTCAGCGGTTGGAGGATTCATTGGGCAAGCCGATGTTCACCCGCTCAAAGGCCGGGGCGGAGTTGACGAATGCGGGGCGCGAATTCGAACGTTATGCCCTGTCGATGATCCGCGTCTGGGAAGAGGCGCGCCAGCAAGTTGCCATTCCGGAGGGCTTTACCCGCAGTCTGACGATCGGCGCACAATATTCACTGTGGCCGCGGCTGGGTTTTCGCTGGGTGGATGCGCTGCGCGCAGACATGCCTGATCTGAATATCCGGGCCGAGCTGGGCATGCCCGACCGTCTGACCCGATTCCTGATCGAGGGGATCATGCAGGTCGGGCTGTTATATATGCCGCAACTGCGCCCTGGTCTGATCGCCGACAAGGTGCTGGAGGAAGAACTGGTCATGGTCGCCACGTGGCCCGATGCAGATTTCGATGATCTGGCTGAAAACTATCTGTTCGTCGATTGGGGGCCGGAATTCGTAGGAGCCCATGCGCTGGAACTGCCTGATCTGACCAATCCAGGCCTGACCTTTTCGCTGGGGGCAATGGCGGCGGAGTACCTGATCAACCGCAAAGGTGCGGCCTATCTGCCAGCGCGTTACATCAAACGGTATATCGACGGTGGGCAACTGCATCTGGTGCCGGACGCGCCGCGCTTTCCCTATCCGGTTTGGGCGGTCTGGCGCGATGACCTGGACAACAATACCTACAAGGCCGCCAATGCGGCGCTGGAAAAGGTCGTCGACCTGGCCGAGGCGGATGGCGAAGCGGTGATCGCGCAACTGCGCGACATCAGCGAAGATCAAGAGGTCGAGGTTCTGGGAGAGTAAACCGATCCATGAGTAATACTTCCCTTAACTATAATTAATTTGAATTTCCCTTGACGTTAGCGACGGTCTAAGTGTCCACCCAGCAGAAATGCTCCCGTTCGACGAACAGGACGGGTCACCTTGTTGGGAAAGGATAGACCCATGAAAACCAACGTCTTTATCATTGCAGCGATCAGCGGCTTCGTTGCCGCAGCCGCATCTGCGCAAACGACCGCTTTCGACAACCAGGATGCGTCGGCTGACGCCGTCGAAGACATCGAAGAAGCGATCGAGGATGATCGTGACCGCGATCTGGACCGATTTGGCAACCAGGGCCGCGAAGTGGGCGATTATGGATCGCTGGCATTCCGCGGCACGTCCGTGAACAACGATGGCGACACGACGACCGATGTCGGTTTTGGCCTGCGCTACGGCACATATGACGGCGTGAACGGTTTCGACATCACCGCAAGCCTGGCCTATGGCGAAGCGAATGACGAAGTCACCAAAGACACGTTGCTGGCCGGTGTCGATTACCGCCGCGACCTGACCGACCGTCTGTTCGCCTTTGGCAAGATCGAAGCCGCGTTCGACAACACTGCCGATGAGGCAGGTGATTTCGAACAAGACATCTTTGGCGGTGGCGGTCTGGGGTATCGGATCATCGATACAGCCGGAACCCAGTGGTCGGTTCAGGCTGGTCCCGGCTACCGTTTTGCCGAGCGTATTGACGAGGATCAGGTGTCGGAAGCAGCCGCATCGGTTTCGTCCAACGTGTTCTACAGCCTGTCGGATGCGACCTATGTCACCAACGACACCGACGTGATCTATTCCGAGACGGCGACCACGCTGATCAACGAATTGGCGCTGAACGTGGCGATGACCAACACGCTGTCGCTGCGCACCAGCTACACGACGACGTTCAACAGCGAAACCGACGACGAACTGCGCGACGGTATCAACACGCTGGGTGCATCGGTGATCTATAACTTCGACTGATCCGGAGGTCAGCGATCCCAACGCGCTGGTCGCGTCGGGTCAGGGGGGAGAAGGTGGCGGAGCAATCCGCCACCTTTCTATGTTTAGGGCAACAGCACGCTGTCGATCACGTGGATCACGCCATTCGATGCGATGATATCGGCGGTCGTGACGTTCGCCTCTTCGACTTTTACACCGTTGGTGCCGTCGATATGTACGTTGGCGCCATTCACGGTTGCGACGCTCAGCCGCTGACCTGCCAACTGGTCAGAGGTCACAGCGCCTGGCACGACGTGGTAGGTCAGGATCGCGACAAGCTGATCCTTGTTCTCGGGCAGCAGCAGGTTGTCCACTGTGCCTGCTGGCAGGGCCGCGAATGCCGCGTCCGTCGGCGCGAAGACGGTGAATGGACCGGGGCCCTTCAGCGTGTCCACCAAATCGGCGGCGGTCACGGCGGCGACCAGCGTGTTGAAATTACCGTTCGAGGCGGCGATATCGACGATGTCGGGTTCCGTCATCGGCGCACAGGCGGCAACGATGGCCAGACCGGCAGCGGCGATGGAAGATTTCAAAGCAAAACGACGGTTCATTGGGCAGTCCTTTCAAGTCCCTGTTGACGTCGTTGTTACGCAGCGTTGCCTGATATGGTTGCCGTTCTGACAATCAGTTGAGACCGGCATTGCCGATTGATCCAAATACCATCCGAAAACGTAAGTCTTGTGCGAAATTGATCATTTTGCCAAGGATTGTGCATCATCGCCATCACGGTTCAATCACCCACACGACGAAACGTTTACGGCGACTTGTCGTCAAGATTGCATACGTCTGAAACAATGCCCGCCCGAATGTTTCGGCCTATCCTTCGCTGCAATGCCGCCGGAACGATTGTTTGAGCATTTCAAGCTCGCTCCGCAACAGGGCGATTTCCGCGCGCAGGTCGCCTTCCATCACCTCGTCCGACATCAGGGTAAAGCTGCCAAGCGTATTATCCTGCGCATCGCTGATCACAAAGGTTTGCACCCCGTCGCTGATCAGCCGCGCAGGGATGCTGATGCTGACCAGCCAGACATTCTGGTCGGGATCGTGCTGCAGGTCGGGCCCATCGAGCAGTTTCCCCTGGTGCGTGACCCGCAGTTGCGGTGTATCGTGCCCGGCACCGGACAGGACCCCTTCCCAGATGCCGTGCGCCAGCCGTGTCTTCGTCAGTGCAAGTTTGCCCATGTTCCGTTCTTATACCTCGGCCCGGGGGAACCGGCATATGTTCAGGTCGCGCAGGGTGATCCGGTTCATGGCGGGGTTTTCGAAGATCAGATCGATCCACATTTTCTCGGCCCGTTTTTCGTTGAGTTGGCTATAGGCAAGGTCAAACTCGACATGACCCTCATCTGTGGTTTCGGGCAGCGATAGCAGGATCTGTTCGGTATTCGGTCCGTGTTTGACGTTCAGCCTGGTGTACAGCCGGATCGGCCTTTCCCGGTCGAGCGCTGTGGTCAGCCGGATCAGGTGCCGCCTTTGTAGCCCAGTGCAGGCGCCTTGCGGCAGGTCGAGCACGAGCGACAGAAAGCTGCCGTCGAACTGGAACACCTCGACCGTCACGCCGAAGGCGGCAAGATCATCGTCCCGTGTATTTCGCACCTGCCGCAACGAGATTTCATTGGCCGGGCAATCGTGGAAGACCCCCAGATCCGGCCCCAGCCGTTGTTTGTTAAGCGCCGGAGCGATCCCGCGTTCTGGCAGCGCCCCGCGCCAAAGCTGCGGACGCCAGGCCCAATCGGTGCCCGCAGGCCGAGGAAAAGTGTTTGTCCCAATGCGTGGCAGGGCCAGCCGGTCATTGGCGATATAAGTCAGTTCCCGCAGCGGATTGCGTAGTTGCCGCGCCTGTTGCCGTTGCGCCCGGAGCGCCGACAGATCAGCCGTGACCGCCGCCCTTGCGGCGGCCTGCCACCGCCGCAGCGCCCGCTGGTGCAGCATCCGCCCTATCAGACCATCGGGGTTTATCGCCATGTTCGTCCCAAACGTTGCCCCTTGTGTTTAGTGTAGCGGCAAAGAATTGTGAAATTGCTTATGTTTCGGGGCTTTCGCCGGGCCGTGTCGGCACAAGACCGTTGACCACCCGTCCCAGCAGCCACGTACCTGTATCCCCATCCATCGGCGCCGCTGCCAGACCGCGCACGGCCACCGTCACCAGCCGCCCGCCGATATCGGTGAATGCCCGCCATTCCTCGTTGCCCATGCCGTCGACGGGTGGCGTGCCGTCGTCACGAAAATGCACGGTGACGGTGTTTTCGTCGGTTTTCGTGTCCAGTACCTCGATCTGGTTTGCGTCGCCTGAATTGCTGAGCAGCTGCGCCCCTGCAGCGGTTTGCATCAGATTGCGCAAGGTCTCTTCCTCGCCCGCGACGGTGCCGCTGGCTGCAGCACCGACCTGTACCGTGGCGACACCCAGCACGTCCGGCGCGGGGTCACGGCCGCCCAAGGTGGCGCAGGGGGCCATGACGGCAAAGCCGTTGGCGGGCGTGCTGGTGGCGGGGTCGATGCAATAGCCCGCCGGGGCGGTTGCCATGATGTCGCCCTGGACGAGTGCCACCGATTTGGCGGGTCGCTGCTGGTCGCAGGCAGCAAGCGTCAGCGCCGCCATGACGAAGGAAACCCGCAAGATCAGAGGTCCATATAGATGTGCTTTTCCGCCTTGGCGCCCGGATGGGTGACCGCACCCTTTTGCGCCCCGCCAACAAGTTGCGCGTATTTCCATAGCGCGCCGGAGGCGTAGATCGTCTCTTTCGGGCCTTTCCAGTTGGCTTTGCGCGTTGCCAGTTCCTCATCCGTCAGATCGACGGACAATTCACCGGTGATCGCGTTGATGGTGATCACGTCGCCGTCTTCCAGCATGCCGATGGGCCCGCCATGCGCGGCCTCTGGCCCCACATGGCCGACGCAGAACCCGCGTGTTGCGCCTGAAAAGCGCCCGTCGGTGATGAGCGCAACCTTTTTGCCCATGCCTTGCCCAGATAGCGCCGCTGTCGTGGCCAGCATTTCGCGCATGCCCGGACCACCGGACGGCCCTTCGTTACGGATGACGATGACCTCGCCTTCCTTATAGCCGCGCTGTTTGACGGCCTCGAACGCCTCTTCCTCGGATTCGAAGACGCGCGCGGGTCCGGTGAAGACCTGTTCCTCTTCCGACATGCCCGCGACCTTTACGATGGCACCCTCGGGCGCAAGGTTGCCCTTCAGCCCGACGACGCCGCCGGTTTTGGTGATCGGGTTTTCGACGGGGTAGATGACGCGACCATCAGCCTCGCCCGTTACGCGGTCGATTTCTTCACCGATGGTGCGTCCGCTGGCAGTGACGCAATCCTCGTGGATCAGGCCCGATTTGCGCAGCTCTTTCATCACCACCGGCACGCCACCCGCCTCATAGAGATCCTTTGCCACATATTGTCCGCCCGGTTTCAGATCGACGAAATAAGGCGTGTCACGGAAAATGTCGCAGACATCCTCTAGCGTGAAGTCGACCCCGGCCTCATGCGCAATCGCGGGCAGGTGTAGCCCGGCATTGGTCGATCCGCCGGTACAGGCCACGACGCGCGCGGCATTTTGCAGCGATTTCAATGTGACCACATCGCGGGCGCGGATGTTCTTGTCGAGTAGGGTCATGACCGCTTCGCCGGACGCAATGCCGTATTCTCCCCGGCTCTCATAAGGTGCTGGCATACCCGACGAGTTGAACAGCGCGAGGCCGATGGCCTCGGACACGCAGGCCATTGTGTTGGCGGTAAACTGGCCACCACAGGCTCCGGCGCTTGGGCAGGCAACACGTTCCAGAACAGCGAGTTGCGCGTCCGAGACATCGCCCGCCTGATAGCGACCAACGGCTTCGAACATGTCTTGAACCGTGAGATCACGGGAGGCGAAATCGGCGGGAACATCTGCGCCGTCGGGCACCTTGCCCGGAAGGATCGAGCCGCCATACATGAAGACCGACGGCGTGTTCAGACGTACCATCGCCATCATCATCCCCGGCAGGGATTTGTCACAACCGGCGAGGCCCACGATCGCGTCATAGCAATGGCCGCGCATGGTCAGTTCCACCGTATCGGCAATCGCCTCGCGGCTGGCGAGTGAGGACCGCATCCCTTCATGCCCCATCGCGATGCCGTCCGTGACCGTGATCGTCGTGAACTCGCGTGGGGTGCCGCCTGCGGCTTTCACGCCTGTCTTGACCGACTGCGCCTGCCAGTTCAGCGCGATATTGCAGGGCGCGGCTTCGTTCCAGCAGGTCGCGACGCCGACGAAGGGCTGGTTGATCTCGGCTTCTGTCAGTTCCATCGCGTAGAAATAGGACCGATGCGGTGCGCGGGCGGGACCTTCGGTCACGTGACGGCTGGGCAGTTTGGTCTTGTCGGTCTGATTCTTGAGCATCTGTTCGTCTCCCGGAAACTGATGAAAGGGGTCTAAATAGAGGGCGTTGCCGGTGCAAGTGTTGTTGCACCCGCGTTGCGGCCCCGTCATGGTTGGGCGATGAGCGATCACCAGACCCCATATGCGCCGCATCAGGCGTTTATCGCACCCGCTTGGACCCGGTCCGAACGGTGGCGCATTGCGGTGATGATCATCTGCTTCGAAGTCGCATTTTTCACCCTGCCACCGATCCTGGCAAGTCTTCTGGGTCCCGACGGGGCAGAGGCGTTTTATGATGGGGTCACGACGTGGGCGACCCTTTTGCAGTTTGGTATCTTCGGATTGGTCGGCTGGGCCTTTGTCATCGTTTTGCGGATCGTGCACGCACGCGGCTTCTGGTCGTTGATCGGCGCGCCCGAACAGGCGCTGGCCGATCTGTGGCGGGTGGTACTGGGTGTTGGTTTTCTTTTGCTGGTGCTGGAGTTTCTGCCGCCATGGCTGCCGCTTTCAGAGATGGCCGAAATCCGTGATCCGCTATGGTGGGCCCTGATGATCGTACCGGGGCTGATCGTGCTGCTGTTGCAGGTCGGAACGGAAGAGATCTATTTCCGCGGTTATCTGCAGCAACAGCTCGCCTGTCTGTCGTCATCGCGGTTGATCTGGATGGTGCTGCCGTCGATGATCTTCGGTTTTGCGCATTACGGCAATGGCGAAGGAACTGCGGACAGCACTTTGTGGATGATCTGGGCGACGGCGCTTGGCCTGGCCTGCGCGGACCTGACGGCCCGAACAGGGACGTTGGGTGCGGCGATCGGCCTGCATTTGGCCAACAACTTTTTCGCGCTGATGGTGTTGGGCATCGAAGGGCAACCTGCGTCGGGTCTGGCCTTGTTTCTGTATCCGGCGATCGACCGCGAAGGCTTTGATTTCAGCGCGCAGGCGCTTGCGACACCGGGTGCGATGTTCGAACTTGCCATCATGTGCATGACGGTTCTGGTCATGTGGCTGGCCGCCCGGATCGCGTTGCGCCGTTGATTGCATTCCGCATCAGTGAGGCATATTTCAGGTCTGTAAAGCAAAAGGTCGCCCGATGAACTGGATCACCAATTACGTCCGCCCTACGATCAATTCGCTGTTTTCGCGACGCGAAGTGCCTGAAAACCTTTGGACCAAGTGCGATTCCTGCGGGACGATGCTGTTTCATCGCGAATTGGCCGACAACCTGAACGTCTGCACGAATTGCGGGCATCACATGGCCATCGGTGCGCGCGACAGGCTGCGCTCGATCTTTGATGGCGGCATCTTTGTCGAGGTGCCGGTGCCCGAGCCGGTTCCCGATCCGCTGCATTTCCGCGATCAGAAACGCTATACCGACCGGATCAAGGAAGCGCGCCGCAAAACCGGCGAAAAAGATGCGATGCTGGTGGCCGAGGGGGCCATGGGCCGCACGCCTGTCGTCGTGGCCGTGCAGGACTTTTCCTTTATGGGCGGATCGATGTCGATGTATGTGGGCAATGCGATCGTTGCTGCCGCTGAGCGCGCGGTCGCCCTGAAACGCCCGTTGATCCTGTTTTCCGCCGCCGGTGGTGCCCGGATGCAAGAGGGTATCCTGGGCCTGATGCAGATGCCCCGGACGACGATCGCGGTGCAGATGCTGAAGGAGGCGGGCCTGCCTTATATCGTGGTCCTGACCCATCCGACGACGGGTGGTGTGACGGCATCCTATGCGATGCTGGGTGATGTCCAGATCGCCGAACCCAACGCGCTGATCGGCTTTGCCGGTGCGCGCGTGATTGAACAGACGATTGGGGAACAGCTGCCCGAAGGCTTCCAGCGCGCCGAGTACCTGCTGGATCACGGCATGCTGGACCGGGTGACCAAGCGGACCGATCTGAAGGACGAGCTGGTCACGATCGTACGCCTGCTGATGAAGCAGGATGCGCCGGTCAAAGGGGACCTGCCCGCGCCCGAGATTACCTCTGAAGCCGCCGAAGAGCTTGCGGCGGCGGAAGAAGAGGCGAAGTGACAACCCGATCCGATGTGATCCTGGACCGGATGATGACCTTGCACCCCAAAGTCATGGATCTGGTGCTGGATCGCGTGTGGCATCTGTTGGAGGCGGTCGGCAATCCGCAGAACGCGCTGCCCCCGGTGATCCATATTGCAGGGACGAATGGGAAGGGCTCGACCCAGGCGATGATCCGCGCGGGGTTGGAGGCGGGTGGCGCGAAGGTGCATGCCTATACCTCGCCCCATCTGGCGCGGTTTCATGAACGGATCAGGTTGGCAGGCGAACTGATTTCCGAGGATGCGCTGACCACCGTTCTGGATCGTTGCTATACCGCGAACGACGGTCAGCCGATCACGTATTTCGAGATCACGACTGTTGCTGCGCTGCTGGCCTTTGCCGAGACCGATGCCGATTACACCTTGCTCGAGGTCGGTCTGGGTGGCCGATTGGATGCGACGAACGTGGTGGACCGGCCCGCACTGACGATCATCACCCCCGTCGATCTGGACCACCAGCAATATCTGGGCGAAACGCTGCCCGAGATCGCGGGCGAAAAGGCCGGGATCATCAAGCGCGGGGTGCCGTGTGTCGTCGGGCCGCAGCACGATGACGCCTTGGCCGTGATCGAACGACAGGCGGCGCTGATGGGCGCGCCGCTGCTGGTCCATGGTCAGCACTGGCATGTCACGATAGAGCGGGAAAGGCTGGTCTATCAGGATGAACGCGGGTTGCTCGATCTGCCCCCGCCCAATCTGCCGGGTCCGCACCAGATCATGAATGCGGGCGCGGCGCTGGCCGCTTTGCGCGCTTTGGGTCAGGATGAAGCGGCCTGCGAGGCTGCCGTGACCCGCGCCTATTGGCCCGCCCGGATGGAGCGGTTGACCAAAGGTGCGCTGGTGGATCTGGTCGCACCTGCTGAGCTTTGGCTGGATGGCGGGCATAACCCGGCAGCGGGGCGCGCACTTGCCGATACGTTGGCGGCCATGCCCAAACGCCCGACCTATCTGATCTGCGGGATGCTGAAGACCAAGGATGTCACGGGCTATATGGCCCCACTCACCGCCCATGCCGAAAGCCTGTACGCCGTGTCCATCCCCGGTGAAGCCGCGACCCTGACCGCGACCGAGACCGCGGCGGCGGCGGCAAAGGTGGGGATGATCGCCCACGAAGCCACCGATGTTCGCGCGGCCCTTGCAGCGATCACCGAAACCGCGCCAAATGCCCGTATCCTGATCTGCGGATCGCTTTATCTGGCGGGCCATGTGATGCGAGAGAATTTTCGATGAAGTGTTTTTTGACCGCCGCCCTGACCCTGTTCGCCACAAACGCCCATGCGGCGGATTTCTATTTTTGCTGGAAGGGAGCGAATGATTATACGATGACCGGACAAATGACCCTTGCCCCCGGTGCGCTGAACAAACCGCTCGTGACCGAGGACGACGTGACCCTGTTCAAGATCGCAGGTTACAAGGACGGGCAGTTGCTGGGGAAATGGGACATGGCAAGCCGCGAGCCCGATGATAGCTGGATGTTGCGCTACAATCCTGCCCGCAGTTCTTTCATGACCCCGGGCGAGATCGGTCTGGGCGTCAGCCAGGCCTGGAATGCGGACGGTACGGCAGAGGATTGCGGCAATCCTGGCTTTGGCTTCAATCTTGGAAACTATGCGCAGGATTTCTGCGTGAACGGCGTGTGGGTCGAGGAAAGCGGGATGCCCCCCGAAACGCCGTTCCTTGTCAGCGCGATCCCTGTGGATCCAAGCTGCCGCGTCTATGCGCCGGTGAGCTAGCGCAATGAAGACCGCCATTGCTGGTTCGTTTGCCGTCCTTCTATTCTGCGCCGCTTTATTCATTTTCGTGCTGGGCGGGATGCAAACCTGGAAAGCGCGGGCGAGCAAAACCTGGCCAGTCACGACGGGCCAGATCACCTATGCCGCAACCGAAAGTGGCGGCAGCGGAACCAATTATAAACAAACTCCGGTGGTCAAGTACCGCTACGACGTTGAGGGACAGGACTACCGCGCGGAGCGGATCGCGTTCGGCCCGACCCCAAGCGAAGGTGGCTCCAAACCGGTCTTTACGACAGATCGGCGTGACCGCATCATGCGCTTCGCGCAACGCAACGCCGGGGAGGCCGTCGACGTCTACTACAATCCGCGGTCACCGGATGAAGCGGTGCTATTGCCCGGCGGCGGTTTGTTCTTGCTGATCTATCTGTTTGCCGTCGCGCTATGCGCCGGCATGAGTTTCATCTGTTGGCTCATCGCCAGCGGGCGCGTCAAAACCTGATGGCTTTCGCTACGGCGGCTGATAGAGCCATATGACTTTTCGAGGTGGCAATGACTGACCATAACCGCAAACCATCACTGCCCACACGCATCTCGCAAGCCTTGCATTTCGAAGAAGATGGCACGGGTGCCGTCACCCCCGCGATCCAGCCAGCGGCGACGTATGCGCGGGATGCGGATTATGCGGTGCAGAAACCGTATTTTTACCGCCGCGATGGCAATGGCGCGACGGTGCAGGCCGAGGCGATGATCGCCGAGATGGAGGGGGCGGTGGAAACTCTGTTGTTTTCGTCCGGTATGTCGGCCTGTACGGCGGTGATCGAACATCTGCCAGCGGGTGCGCATGTCGTGGCACCGAAGGTGATGTATCATGGCGTGCTGGATCAGCTGCAGCGTTATGCAGCGAAGGGGCGGTTAGAGGTCAGCTACTACACAGCCGGTAGCCTGGATGAACTGGCTGCAGCCACCCGGGATGGAACGGCGCTGGTCTGGGTCGAGACCCCGAACAACCCGAATTGGGAAGTGACGGATATCGCCGCCGCCGCCGAGATTGCCCACGGCGCCGGTGCAAAGCTGCTGACCGATTGTACAGCCACCCCGCCTTGCATGACACGCGCATTGGATCTGGGCGCAGATATCTCGTTTCATTCGGCCACCAAGTATCTGGGTGGGCATTCCGATGTGAGCGCGGGGGCGCTTTCGGTGCGCGCGACGGGCGATCATTGGGACGACATCGCCTTGATCCGCAAGTTGCAGGGGACGGTTTTACAGTCGTTCGATGCCTGGCTATTGATCCGGGGCATGCGCACATTGTATCTGCGGGTCGAAAGGGCATGCGCCAATGCAATGGCCATTGCCCGGCACTTTGAAGGGCACGGAGGGATCGAGGCGGTCCTGTATCCGGGCCTGCCTTCTGATCCCGGTCATGCGGTCGCGAAACGCCAGACTGACGGCCAGTTCGGCGGCATGATGTCGATGATCGTGAAGGGAACCGAACAGACGGCCATCGACGTTTGCCGGTTTTGCGAGGTGTTTTACCCGGCGACATCGTTGGGTGGGGTGGAAAGCCTGATCGAACACCGCAAGACAGTGTCGGGTGAAGGCTTTCCAGTGCATCCGCGTCTGTTGCGCCTGTCGATCGGGATCGAGGACGCAGATGATCTGATCTATGACCTTGAACAGGCGCTTAGCCGGGCGGGTGCCGGTTGATCTGGATTTGCCCCGCATGAAGAAAGCAGGTCTTGGTGAACATGTTCAGGTCAACGGGGTTTGGCAATCGCACATGGGACAGGTCTGGCATCGTATCGGCGCTTTCCTCATAGGCACGATCGATCTGCGAGATCGCGACGATGATCAGGCGCCGGCGCTGCGCATAAGATGAAAGTGCGGCGACTTGGGCCGCCAGCAGCGGATTGGATCGCCTTTGATCCAGCAGCTGCAGGTAGTCGACAATGATGACCTCGCCAGTCGCGGCATCCGCCGTTTTTGTGATGATGTAATCCGCGGATATCTCGTCTGACGTGTCGAGAATGAAATTGGCGCCCAGCGCACGTGGTTCGGTGCCGATTTGGCGGAGCCGCCGGATGACATCGACCGTCGTGTATTCCAGCGTGAAGAAGTAACCGCGTCGGCCAGCCCTGACCGCATCGGTCAAAAGGCGAAGCGCCATCAGCGTTTTGCCGTGACCGGGTCGCGCGCCCAGCAGGATAAAATCACCCGGCGTGAATGGGTTGCCCTGTGCGGACAAATGGCTCCAACTTTGGAAGCCCTCGGCGCGGGCGAGTTGATCCAGCGCCTGATGGTGACGGATACCCCGGTCGCGGGCGAGCGCTTTGGCCTTGCGTTTCAGCGCGGGAATGGAAGCAGAGAGGATCATGGCATACCTTTCATTGCGGGTCGGATGTCACATGCCCTCGTTCTGCGAATGCCCGGAAAGGTGATTTGATCTGGCGATGCCCTGCCGGTTGCTTGCTTCCCCTTCACGGAGGGCGGGAGGCCGGGACAGCGGCCTAGTCATCATCATAAACGGCTATCCACCACCCGCAAAGACCAGATTTTCGCCGATTCGCGAATCAGAGGATTGACGGCGAATCACTTGTTCGTCTAGATTCGCCGACAACGAGGCGTCCAGAGAAATAAGGCGTAGCAGAGCAGTCTTGGCAGGGCGAGTGGGCAGGCGTTAAGCCTGTCTTCTTGTTTTCGGGCCATGGTTTTTTGCAGACAAACTGGAAGAGGCCCCGGATCAGGTCGGGGGCGGGTATTCTTGTATACTGCGATAGCTTTCACACAGACGTGAGCCGCATTGGCATGTCGTTAGGTCGCAGAAACTCGGAATCCGCGCGGGAACGCCTATAGTAAATATAAGGATGTTTGATCGGAGAGTTTCATGAAAAATGCCCCAATCACCCGCCGTACCCTTCTTGCAACCTCGGGCGCCACATTGGTGACCGGTGCCTCGGGGCTCCTCGTCCCTGCGCAAGCGCAAGGCGTCGCCCCGACCCAGACAATGCGGGGCGGGTCGAACAATTATCGCCCCGGTGCCCCGATCGTCGAACGGATCGGTGGCGGCGGTTTCTGGATGACCGGTACTGTCCGTCGTGCCGGTGACGGCGCGCCGCTTGCGGGTCAGCGTATTCAGATCTGGGCCCATACGACCGAAGGACATGAGCGGGATGAGCGCAGTCATGGCGCGACGCTGACCGACGCGAATGGTGAGTTCCGGCTTGAGATGCCCCAGATCGTTCCTGCGTTCGGGCAGGCGCATGGGCATCTGGCCTATGACAGCGGCGAATTCGAAACCGTGTTTCTGCGCCCTGTGATGGACAGCCCGAATGACACGACCCTCGCCGCGCATTTCGTACTGCAACCCGCCTGATGACACGCGCCCGTGCGGTCCTGATCTGGGCAGGCCTGGGCGCTGCGATGATCACCCCCTTGGCCGCGGCGGCGTTCAGCCCGTTTCTGGCATGGCGTGAACCGATCTATATCATCGCGGGGTTTGCGGGGATTATCGGAATGGCTGCGATGCTGGCGCAGCCTTTGCTTGTTGGTGGCCACCTGCCCGGACTGGGCGGCCAAACCGGGAGAAGAGTTCATCGGTGGGTGGGTGCAACGATCGTCGCGGCCGTCGTCGTCCATATCATCGGCCTGTGGATCACAAGCCCACCGGACGTGATTGACGTATTGTTGTTCCGATCCCCGGCACCCTTTTCGCTGTGGGGCGCTATCGCGATGTGGGCGGTCTTTGCTGCAGCATTCATGGCGCTGCTTCGCCACCGACTGCCCTTGCGCGCGTGGCGCCTGGGTCATTCAGCCTTGGTAGCCATCACCGTAGGTGGGACCGTCGCACATGTTTTGTTGATCGAGGGCACGATGGAAACCGTCACCAAATACGGGTTGAGCATCCTCGCCATTCTCGCCCTGCTCAAGGTCATCATCGACCGCCGTGCCTGGGTGATCAAACGCCGTTCATTGTCCGATAGGTCGGCATGATATCCCCCTTTGCCGGGGTCGCCGCGTAAACGCCACGGCAAATGGCACGGCTGAGGCAGATGGCGGCCACAGCCCCGATGTCGCGCATTCTTTGCCGATCGACGCCGGTTTCATCACCCATCGCGATACCAAAGACCAGATCACCGTCATGCGGCGTATGTGCGGGCACAATCGCCCGCGCGATCCCGTCATGTGCGGTCACCGCGAGCCGGTGACACTGCGTTTTGGTCAGCGGCGCGTCGGTCGCGACGATGGCGATCGTCGTGTTCATCCTTTCTGATACAGCCTGCATCATCGCCTCTTCCTTGCGGCTGACGGCGGGCAGTACGTAGTCGGTGATTGTATCAGGCCCGATCCCGCCGAACTCGCCCTCCATTTCAAACGGTGCTGCCCAGAAGTGCCGGTCGCCGGGGGTCGTGACGCTGCCCAGCGGATTGACCGCCACCAGAGCGCCGACGGTCGTTCCGTCGGGCAAGATGGCCGAGGCGGACCCCAAGCCCCCCTTTTGCATCCCGGCCAATGCGCCGGTGCCGGCCCCAACGCTGCCGATTTCAAAGCCCTTGTCTGCCGCCTCGAGCGCCCGCCGCCCCAGTTTTCGATAGGGGTTTTCGGTCCAGTTCTTTTGCCCGCCATTGATCAAATCAAAGATGATTGCCCCCGGAACGATCGGCACATGCATGTCCCCGATCGCATAGCCGCGCCCCATGTCCCGCAAAGCATCCGCAACACCCGATCCGGCATCCAGACCAAAGCCCGATCCACCTGAAAGCACAATCGCATCCACCTGCGTAACGGTCCTGTCCGGCGCCAGCAAATCCGTCTCGCGCGTGCCGGGCGCGCCACCCATGACGTGCACGCTGGCGGTGAACGGTTTGCCGGCGGTCAGGACAGTGCTGCCGGATTTCAGCCGGTCGTCCTGCGCGTTGCCGACCTTCAGCCCCGCCACATCCGTGATCAGGTTGCGCGGTCCTTTAGATACAGCGGCCACCGTCCACCTCCATCGCCACGCCTGTGATCATGCTCGCCTCGTCCGAGCAGAGGAAACAGGCGGCGTTCCCTAGGTCTTCGGGCGTCGAGAAACGCCCCAAGGGGATCGTCGCCAGGAACTTTGCCCGCATCTCGGGCGTGTCCTCGCCCATGAAGGATTTCAGCAAAGGCGTCTCGCCCGCCACCGGGTTCAGCGCATTGACCCGGATGCCATGCGAGGCGAGTTCCACCGCCATCGTCTTGGTCGCCGTGATCATCCAGCCTTTGGAAGCGTTGTACCAGTTCAGCCGCGGACGCGGGGACACCCCCGCAGTGGAGGCGATGTTCAGGATCACCCCGGACCCCTGGGCCTTGAATTGCGGCACGAAGTTGCGGGCGGTCAGGTAGACCGCCTTCATGTTCACATGAAACAGGCGGTCGAAGTCGTCTTCGCTGACATCCTCTAAGGCGGCGGGCAGATGGGTGACGCCCGCGTTGTTCACCAGAATATCCAGCGTGTCGTCTTTTTTGATCCGTGCCGCCATGTCCGCGACCGACGCGCCGTCTGCGACGTCACAGGCCACCGCCACGCCGCCGATCTCTTGTGCTATCTTCCTTGCGTTATCGGCGCTGATGTCGGCCACGAAGACCCGCGCGCCCTCTGTCGCGAATTTCCGGGCGATCCCGGCGCCGAAACCGGACCCGCCCCCTGTCACCACCGCCGTCTTTCCTGAAAGTCGCATCCCCTCACCCATGCCAAGCCGCCACGGTTTTCAGCGTAGAGAAGCCATAAAGCGCCTCAAACCCCTTTTCGCGCCCATGGCCCGATTTGCCGATGCCGCCAAAGGGCAGTTCGACGCCGCCGCCCGCGCCGTAGTTGTTGATGAAGACCTGACCGGATTTCAACGCCTTGGCGAGGCGCATCTGCCGCCCGCCGTCGCCGGTCCATATCCCGGCGACAAGGCCGTAATCGGTGCCGTTTGCGATGTGTAGCGCCTCCGTTTCGTCGTCAAAGGGGATCAAGACTTGTACGGGGCCGAAGACTTCATCTTGCGCAAGTGTGTGGTCCGGTGGAACATCGGCAAAGAGCGTCGGTTGCACATAGTGCCCCTTGGCATCGGTCGCGATTTTGCCTTGGGCGGCGATGGGCAGGTCCGCACCTCGCTCCAGAAAATCGGTCACGATCTTTTTCTGTCTGGCCGAGATCAGGGGCCCGACATCCAGATCGCTGATCGCCGGGCCGACGCGCAGCTTCCGATAGGCATCGGTCATCCGGGCCGATACTTCATCATAAACGCTGCGCTGTACCAGAATGCGGCTGGAGGCGGAACAGGTCTGACCGGCATTCTGGATGCCCGCGTTGATCAAAAAGGGCAAAGCGCGGTCGAGGTCGGCATCGTCAAAGACAAGCTGCGGGGACTTGCCGCCGAGTTCCAGCGTAACCGGGATCACGTTTTTCGCCGCTGCCGCCTGGATCATCTCACCCGTCCGCACCGAGCCAGTGAACGACATATGCTGCACGCCCGGATGTGCTGCCAGCGCGGCCCCGGCCTCTGACCCAAGGCCCGTCACGACGTTCAGGGCGCCTGCAGGCAGGCCGGCCTTCATGGCGATGGCCGCGAAGGCGAGCGCGGTCAAGCAGGCGTCTTCTGCCGGTTTCAGAACGCAGGCATTGCCCATCGCCAGCGCGGCCCCAACCGACCGCCCGATGATCTGCATCGGATAGTTCCATGGGATGATGTGGCCGGTGACGCCATGCGGTTCGCGCAGGGTGTAGACGGTGTAGCCATCAAGGTAAGGGATTGTTTCGCCATGGATTTTATCAGCAGCGCCGCCGTAGAACTCCATGTAGCGGCCCAGTGCCAAAGCGTCGGCACGCGCTTGTTTGAGGGGCTTGCCGACATCCAGCGCCTCGATCTGCGCAAGCGTATCAATATGATCCAGCACAGCGTGACCGATGCGGTTCAGGACGCGACCACGCTCTGCTGCGGTCATCTTGCCCCACGCGCCGTCGCGGGCGACCTGCGCTGCAATCACTGCCGCATCGATCTGCCCTTTGCCGCCGCGTGCAATCGTTGTCAGCGACGCACCATCCGACGGGTTCGTGACTTGGATCGTGGCCTCGCCACGAATCCAAGCGCCCTCGATCAGGTGGCAGGCCTCGGGAATATCAAACGGTTTCAATGGCATGTGGTAACTCCGGCAGTGTTGGCGCGGCGGCGATGAGGGTTTCGGTATAGGGGTGCTGCGGGTTGGTGAAGACCGCTTCGGTCTCACCCTGTTCCACGATCTTGCCTGCCTGCATGACCATCACACGGTCGGTCACTTCGCGCACGACCGAAAGATCGTGACTGATGAACAGATAGGCGAGCGACCGTTTGCGGCAGAGGTCGGCGATCAGGTCGAGAACCTGCGCGCGGACCGAGACATCGAGCGCGGACACGGCTTCATCAAAGATGATCAGTTCCGGTTCGATGATCAGCGCGCGGGCAATCGCGATCCGCTGCCGCTGCCCGCCTGAGAATTCGTGGATGTATTTGCCCGCGTCGTCCGGTGACAGGCCAACATCCTGTAAAGCCTTGGAGATAGCGGCGGCGCGTCGTTTCCCAGTGGGTGGCTTCTCTAACAGATGAAACGGTTCCGTTATCAACCGCTCTACCCTATGCTGCGGGTTGAAGCTACCATAGGGGTCCTGAAAGACGACCTGCATCTTGCGCCGCACGGCGAGATTCGGCCCGGCGGAAAAGACCGGTTCGCCGTCCGAGGTGATCTCGCCCCCCTGCACGTCCTCCAGCCCCAGAATGGCGCGTGTGAGGGTCGATTTTCCGCACCCGCTTTCGCCGACCAACCCCACCCGTTCGCCATGGTCGATGTGGAAAGAGACGTCATCCAGTGCGCGAAACATCGGGCGTGGCCCGAGTATTTTTTGGCGTGATAATGGGTAGTCTCGGACGATGTGCTTTGCGTGCAGAAGGTGTACACACGCTGTGCGCACACTTGTGCGCACGGGCAGGTCGACCTTGTGAGCCGAAGCCTCAAACAGCGCCCGCGTATAAGGGTGCTGCATGTCCGTCAGAAGGTGCTTGGTGGGGCCGGTTTCGACCACCCGGCCCTTTTGCATGACGACAATCTGATCGGCCATATCCGCCACGACGGCGAGGTCATGCGTGATCAGCAACAGCCCCATGTCGAAATCCCGCACGAGGTCTTGCAACAGGTCCAGAATGCGGGCTTGGGTGGTGACGTCGAGCGCTGTCGTCGGCTCATCCGCGATCAGCAGTTTCGGGCGCAGCGCAATCGCCATGGCAATCACGACACGCTGCCGCTGCCCGCCGGACAGCTCATGCGGGTAGCGCGTTGGCGCGACCTTTAGTCCGACCCGTTGCAGCATCTCGGCGGCGCAGGCCTGCGCTTTGGCCTTCGAGGTCTTTTCGTGGATCAGGATCGTCTCGGCCACCTGATCGCCGATCGTCCGCACCGGGTTCAGTGCCGTCATCGGTTCCTGAAAAACCATCCCCATCGCATTGCCGCGCATGTCGCACAGGTCGGCTTCGGGCGTTTTCAGGATGTCGGTGCCGTCCAGCAGGATTTGCCCCGACGGCGTTGCCCCTTGCGGCAACAGACCCATCACCGACAGGGCCGTCATCGACTTGCCCGACCCGCTTTCGCCGGTGATCGCCACGATCTCGCCCGGTTTCATCGACAGGCTGACCTCGTGCAGGATGTCGAAGTTGCCGATGGACAGCGACAGGTTGTTGATGGTGAGCAAACTCATACCCGCGCCACCCTGATCCGCGGGTCAAGCCAGTCGCGCAAACCGTCACCCAGCAGGTTCAGCCCCAGCACCATCAAGAGGATCGCAAAGCCCGGCACCAGCGCCGTATGCGGCGCAATGCTGACCAGCGTTTGCGCATCCGCCAGCATCCGCCCCCAACTGGCGGTCGGGGGCTGCGCACCGAGACCAATGTAGGACAAAGCGGCCTCGGCCAGGATACCCAAGCTGAACTGGATCGTCCCCTGCACGATCATCAGGTTGGTGATGTTGGGCAGGATATGTTCGACAGAGATGCGCGTCGCCGACTTGCCGCAGACGCGGGCGGCGAGGATGAAATCGCGCTCCCATAACGGCAGTGCCGCGCCGCGTGCCAAACGGGCGAAGACGGGGATGTTGAAGATGCCGATGGCGATGATCGCGTTGACGGCAGAGGCGCCGAACACGGCGGTGATCAGGATCGCGATCACAAGCGACGGGAAGGCGAAGACGAGGTCATTGCCGCGCATGATCAGCTCGTCGAGCAGCGATCCTTTCCGTGCGGCGGCGAGCAAACCCAGCGGAATGCCCAGCCCCATGCCGATGCCGACAGCGACGAGGGCAACGGCAATCGATGTGCGCGCGCCCATCATGATCATCGACAGGATATCTCGCCCGAATTGGTCGGTGCCGAGCACGTTCGTTCCGTCTGGCGGATGCAGTTTGTTCGGGATGTCGAGCGTTTCGATGTTGTAAGGTGTCCAGAGGAAGGACAAAATCGCCAATCCGATGAAGAACACGGTCATGACGCCGCCGATGATCAGGTTGCGGCTCATGCCTTTGTCCTCAAACGCGGATCGACGAGGGCATAAGCGAGATCGACGAGGAAATTCACCACGATCACGGTGAAGACCAGCAGCATCACCACGCTTTCCACGACGATCAGGTCGCGCGCGCTGATCGATTGGAAGATGAGCCGCCCGAGGCCCGGCAGAAAGAAGACCTGTTCGATGATGATCCCGCCTGCGAGCAGGAACGAAAACTGCAGCCCGATGATCGTCAGCACTGGGATCAGCGCGTTGCGCACCGCGTGGCGCCACAACGCTTGGCGGCGGGTCAGGCCCTTTGCGCGGGCGGTGCGGATGAAATCCTCGCCCAGCATGTCCAGCAGCGATGACCGCATGACGCGGGCCAGGATCGCCGCTTGCGGCAGGGCGAGGGCGATGGCTGGCAGGGTGAGAGCCTTGATCGCTTGCAGGGGGTCATCCCACCCCGGAAACCCGCCCGCGCTGAACCAGCGCAGGTTGATGGCGAAGATCAGGACAAGGATCATTGCGAACCAGAAATTCGGGATGGCGACGCCCAGTTGGGTCGCGCCCATGATCGTGATGTCACCTGCCCCACCGCGCTTGCTGGCCGCAAAGATGCCCGTTGGGAAGGCGATGAGGGTGGACAGGATCAGGGCGTAGGTGGCGAGTGGGAGGGAGACCCAGATGCGGTCGGCGATAAGGTCTGACACTGGCGTTTTGTAGGTCCAGGATTGCCCGAAATCGCCTTGCAGCAAGCCGGTGATCCAACTGAGGTAACGGGTGATCAATGGCTGATCGAGGCCCATTTCCGCGCGCAAAGCTGCGATCGTATCGGGCCGCGCATTGACCCCCAGCATGAAGGCTGCGGGGTCGCCGGGGATAACCTCAATCACCGCGAAGATAACGAGCGAGGCCACGAACAGGCTGATGATTAGTGAGGTCAGACGGCCCAGCGCATAGCGGATCATGGGCTGGTCTCTTGCAGTGCCGGGGCGAAGGTAACCTCGCCCTTCGGTGCTGTGTCATTCAGGATGATGTATTGGACGATGGCGGGGTCGATATTCTTGTGGGTCAGGTTGCCGTCAGAGATGAACCCCATCGGCCCGTAAACCGCAGGTCTGCCGATGAGGACACATCCGGCGGCACCGCGTGTTTTCAGTTGGCCCAGCCCCTCATGCGCGAGTTTGGTGCCGATGCCCTGCTTTTGCCGGTCGGCCCGCACAGAGATTGGCCCGAGCCCGTACCAATCGCCCGCGGCTTCGCTGATCTGGGCGGGGGAGAAGGCGACATGGCCGATGATCTCACCGTCTTTTTCGGCGACGAGCGATAATGTCAGGTCCCTGTCGATGCGCATCTGATCGAGCGCCGCGCCTTCATTCCCGTCGGCATAGGGCATGGGGGCGAAGGCGACATCTGTGAGTTGTCGGATCGTCGTTATGTCAGCGGGGGTTTCGGGACGGATCAGCATTCGGATACAAGAACTCTGTTATCCAACCGTCCTGCCCGGCGATGCCCTATTCGCCCCAACTCACGCCCGTCAAATCCACCGCCGCTGTCGGCTGGTTCACCCAAAGCCCCTGCAATTCAGCTTTGGCAACGGTCGCGACTGCCAGTTGGAACAGATACCCGTTGACGTAATCGTCGGCGATGATCGTCTGTGCTTCGTTCATCAGCGTCGTGCGGGCATCAGGGTCGGTCGTTCCGTTCAGCTCTTCCATGAGCGCCTGGAATTCCGGGTTGTCGTATTGGAAGTAGTAGTCGGGGTTCGCGTAGATCCCGATATCCATCGGCTCCGTGTGGCTGACGATGCTCAAGCCGAAATCCTTGTTCGTGAAGACCTCTTCGATCCACTGTGCCCATTCGAGGTTCGTGATCTCGGTTTCGATTCCGACATCGCGTAATTGCGCGGCAATGATCTCACCACCGCGCCGCGCATAGGAGGGGGGTGGCAGTTTCAGCGTTGTGGTGAAGCCATCGGCAAAGCCCGCCTCGGCCAGAAGTTCCCGCGCCCGGTCGGGGTCAAAGGGGGATTTGCTGGTCAGGTCGAGATAGGCGGGGTTATGCGGCGCGAAATGCGTGCCGATGGGGGTACCCAGCCCGAACATGGCCCCGTCGATGATCGCTTGCCGGTCGATAGCATGGGCGATCGCCTCACGCACCAGCGGATTGTCGAACGGAGGCATCTTGTTGTTGGTCGACAGGATCGTCTCGCCTTCGGTATTGCCGACGAGGACCTGGAACCGTGGATCAGCCTCAAACTGTGGCAGGTTTTCGGGGGCGGGGAAACCGATGAATGCGTCCACATCCTCGGCCATCACGGCGGCAAAGGCGGCGGTCGGATCGCTGATAAAGCGGAACGTCGCGCTTTCCAGCGCGGGGGCCTCGCCCCAGTAATCCGCGTTGCGGGTCAGTTCGATCCGGTCGCCCTGCACCCAATCGGTGAAGGTGAACGGGCCGGTGCCGATGGGGTTGGCGGCGATATCGGCGATGCTTTCCTCGGCCACGATCACCGCATCGCCCCAGGCCATATTGAACAGGAAATTGCCGTTTGGCTGGGCCAGCGTGACCTGCACCGTCAGTGGATCGACGACGGTCACATCGGTGATGCCCTCAAACAGACCCTTCTGCGCATTCGTGCTGTCCTCGGCCCGTGCGCGGTCAAGGCTGAATTTCACGTCTTCGGCATCCATCGTGGTGCCGTCGTGAAAGGTCACCCCGGCGGCGAGGTTGAAGGTATAGACGAGGCCGTCCTCGGAGATATCCCAGCTTTGCGCCAGACCGCGGATGATCGACCCATCGGCATCAAAGCGGGTCAGACCCTCGAACACGTTGGCATAAAGCACCGAGTCAATCGCCTGCGCAGCCCCGCCCGTGGGGTCGAGGTTCGGCGGCTCGAGTTGGATGGCAATGGTGATGCTGTCCTGCGCCAGAGCGGTCGTGGCGGTCAGGCTGAAGGCGGCGGCGAGCCGTGTGATATGGTGCATGTGATCCCCCTGTTGTTGGTGGAGAGTGTTGACGCAAGGGTGGGGTAAATCAAGGGGTCACGCGCGATGGAAAGCTGGCGATGAGACTGATAACGAGTGGCAGACAGGGAGGTTTGATCAATGACCGACATGATGGCTTTGCCGCGCTACCGGCACCAGACGATCGCTGATCTGCAGCATATGGTGCTGGAGCCGCTGATCCGGGATCGGGTGGCGATTGCCTATCCGAAGGACGAAGAGCGGAGTGAACTAACCGATCTGGCAGGCGTGGCGATCTGGGCGAGCGTGTCGGAAGAGGTGGACGCAAAAATCCGTGAGCAGGTCAAGGGCGGGGTGTTTCCGGTGCGGCTGAAGGCCGAGGAATGGAATTCGGGTGAGATCAACTGGCTGCTGGACGTGATCGCGCCGAACCAGAAGACGACGGTGTCGGTGATTTCGAACTTCAAGCAGGTTGTGAAAGATGGCGACCTGCGGTTGCACCCGATCGTGACGCGGTTGGTGGATGCGGAGACGTTGGAGAAAATGGGGGCGAGTAAGGTGGGAGAAGTGAAATGAGTGAACAAGTTTGGATTTGCATGCCCCAAACCAACACCCAGCTGACTCGTGGTTTCTGGAGCGGCTTCCGTAGTGATGACCCTCCGAACCACTACTTCAAAAATCAGGGTAAAATTCTCGAAAAGATGCTTAACGGACAGCTGCTCAAAAAAGACGAGTTGCCATCAGAATTTTATCATTATGAGAAAAGAAAATTTCGTGAGACACTACCGCAGGTGTTTCACTCAGGCTACATTTTTGTGAATAAGAAGGCGGCCGACGTACTTCGCCAATTTGATATGGGACAAGGCGGTCCTAATGGAATCACTCTTTTTGAGCATGACAAGGTAACAAAGGTTTCGACGGACATAAGCCTTCTCAATTATGGCAATGCCAAGGACACTGTCATCTTAGATAAAAGCAAACAACTTGAGCCATTGGGGTCAGTTGAAGGCGTTTATCATCCTGATCTCCCTCGGCCAGATGATGAGGACATCGTCGTGAGACGAAACTCCTTGGATGGGCCAGATCTTTGGGTTGATCCACGGGTTTGGTATTGCTTCTTCGTGAGTGATAAATTGGCTCGAGCTCTAATCAAAGAAAAATTGAAAAACGCTTTCCGAATGCGACGTTGCCGCGTCGTTTAATGTACTTTGAAGATTAAGATAAATTTACAGGTTCTCAAATGGTAGATGAAGTTTCGCGCAATGACAACGTGACTGTTTTTGGGTTTCGAGTTCACCATAGCAATCCGGTGAAGCTATTCAAAATATCGGAATTTAAGAATCTATTTAATCAGCTAGGAATAAATCAGCAAGCGTAGGATGGGTGCTCGCACCCATGCTTAAATCGAAAAGCCGCGCCTATACGGCACCTTAACCCTCTGCCGTCATCTTTCACCCATGACGGCTTATCGACGCAATCGCCAAACGGGAGGCACCTATTTTTTACGGTCAACCTCGCGCGCCGTGATCAAACGCTGCTTGTCGATCACATCCAACATCTCCGCGATGCTGTCGGCGCAACCCGTCGCGGACGGCCTTTTCAAATCGACGCCATGGTGATCCTGCCTGATCACCTGCATGCGATCTGGACCCTGCCTGAAAACGATGCCGATTTCTCGACCCGCTGGCGGTTGATCAAATCGCGGTTCTCGCGGGCCATGGACCTTCGGCAACCGCGCGGGCGGTCGCAACGTCTCAAAAATGAACGCGGGATTTGGAAACGGCGGTTCTGGGAACACACGATCCGGGATGAGGCGGATTATGCCACGCACATGGCTATTGTTGGGGCAATCCGGTGAAACATGGCCTTGTGGCGCGGGCGGTGGATTGGCCGCATTCGTCACTGATCGGGATATTCGGGCCGGGCAGGTGTCGTCGGCATGGGGTGGAATGGTTGAGGGTCGTCGGTTTGGTGAGCGCTGATCATGGGTGCAAGCACCCATCCTACGTTCCGTCCCGCTTCACACCCCCGTCGCCGCCTGCTATTTGACCGCGCAGCCAGACAAGGGACCCGCCATGAGTGCCACTGCAAAGAAACGCGCACCCCTTCCCGATGATATCCGTGCGGCCAAGGGTCGGACGCCACTTGTCAGCCTGACCGCCTATACGACGCCCATGGCGCAGATGATGGATGAACATTGCGATTTTGTGTTGGTGGGGGACTCGGTCGGGATGGTGCTGCATGGTCTGCCGTCCACCCTTGGCGTGACCATGGAGATGATGATCTTGCATGGGCAGGCCGTCGCCCGGGGGCTGACCTCTGCCATGATGGTCATTGATATGCCGTTTGGATCTTATGAGGAAAGCCGCGAGCAGGCGTTTCGCAATGCGGCGCGGTTGATGGCTGAGACCGGTGCGGGCGCGGTGAAACTGGAAGGCGGGGTTGAGATGGCCGAGACCATCGCGTTCCTTGTCGCCCGTGGCATCCCCGTGATGGCGCATATCGGGCTGACACCGCAATCGATCAATACCATTGGTGGGTACAAGGTGCAGGGGCGTGGCGAAGCGCGCGATACTGCTTTGGCTGATGCGGATGCGGTCGCGGCGGCGGGGGCTTTTGCCGTCGTGTTGGAGAAGGTGCCCGAGAGCCTTGCAGATGAGATCACGGCGCGCGTGCCGATCCCCACTATCGGGATCGGGGCGAGTGCGACATGCGATGGGCAGATTTTGGTCGTCGATGACATGCTGGGGCTGTTTACCGCGTTCAAGGCGAAGTTCGTCAAACGTTATGCACATCTGGGCGAAGATGGCGCCGCGGCGATTGCGGCTTATGCAGCGGATGTGCGGGCGCGGGAATTCCCGGCGGCAGAGCATGTGTTCGCGGATGAGGCGCCCAAGTGATCGCGCCGATCGAACGGACGCTGGCCGGGCTGCGGGCGCAGACGGGTGCGTGGCGCAAGGCTGGTGAGACGGTTGGTGTCGTCCCAACGATGGGCGCGCTACATCAGGGGCATTTATCGCTCGCCCGGGCGGCGCGGGAACGTTGTGACCGGGTGATCGTGACGATCTTTGTGAACCCAAAACAGTTCAACAATCCCGACGATCTGGAAAACTATCCACGGACCGAGGAAGACGACGCCCGCAAGCTGGAAAGCACCGGCGTCGACCTGATCTATGTCCCTGAGCCGGATCAGATTTATCCAGATGGGTTCGCGACGACCGTCACGGTGGCGGGACTGACGGATATGCTGTGCGGCGCGACCCGCCCGGGCCACTTCGATGGGGTGGCGACAGTGGTGCCCAAGCTGTTCCTGCAGACTGCCGCCGATTTCGCGTTCTTTGGTGAGAAGGATTATCAGCAGCTGCAAGTCGTCCGCCGCCTGGCCGCTGATCTGGATATCCCGATCGAGGTCATCGGCTGCCCGACAATCCGCGAGGAAGACGGACTGGCCATGTCGTCGCGCAACCTGCTTTTGTCGGATCGGTCGCGGATCAAGGCGCCGGTTTTGGCCGAGGTGATGGAGGATATGCGGGTGCAGCTTAAAGGCGGCGCAGCGATGAACGATATCGCGGACGCCGCGAAGGACCGCATTCTGGCGGCGGGCTTTACCGATATCGATTATCTTGAGTTGCGGGACGGCGGGGAATTATCCCCGCTGGACCGGTCGAAACCGGATGCGCGATTGTTTGCAGCGGCGTGGCTGGCTGGGGTGCGGCTGATTGATAACATCGCCGTCTGATTGACGGTATCTGGCGGTGTGGTTACCGTTTTTCGCAGCATCACAGCAGATATCAAAGGTGGTCATGAACGGAATATCCAAGTCGATGACATGTCTTTGTACGTCGCTCGCGCTCTGCGGAACGGCAGCTTATGCAAAACCGTGGGACGAGACGATTGCAGATGTATCGTTGCTGTCGGAACGCCTGTTTGATGCGCTGCGCAGCCGTGAAGTGGACGAGGCGTTTGGGAAGGCCCTCCTGTTTCTAGACGAAGACCGCCACACCTGCGCGATATTGGGCAGAATGGTCGGCCGGGCCGATCAGATCAGACATCTGGAAGAGATGGAGATCACTGAGCCGGCGGAGGATATGTCGGCTGAGGACATCGACGCCATGCTGGTCGATGCGTTCTCACTGCAGACATGGGCGATGGTCGCGGAACGATTGGTTGGTTACTCGGAGGATGAGCGTATCCGCGCGTGGAACGTGGACTGCATTGGTATGCAGGACATTCCGGACGATGCCGGGTTCTATGGTGATACGCCACCTACAGGAGCGCAAACGCTGCTGTTGCAGCGCGTAGAAGGCTATCGTGGTGCGATCACCGGCTCAGTCGCGGTGACGTGGACCGGGCGACTGATCGAAACCGGGATCGGCGCGGATCGACGTGTGGTGACGATCTTTCAGGACGGTTATCATAGCAATGCCACATGGCGGATGATCACGGAATGTAGCAGCGGTATCTCAGAGATCGTCGGACCGCCGCAAAATGCTGATAACGACACAGGGTCCCGGTTGCCACGGCTGGCGATTGAGCATGCGCAGGATGTGTTTTGCGAGGATGCGAATGCGCCCCGGCAGGAATTGCTGAACATACCTCTGGAAGGTGTTTATGCCGATTGGTGGAATGGTGTTGCTGCGCCCGTCGGGGATGAATGGATCATTGCGATCGATGGGATTGGAAATCCGGAGTACGGTCCGGAATACGATACACGCCTGACGGGATTGTTGATCCTGGATTGCGAGACGGGACAGGACAGATGGGTCGGTGTTGTTGGAAAGCTATCGGGCCGGGCGACCGGTTGGAACGTCAACATGGGCGAATACTTGGGCGATCCGGACGTTCCATCAGAGATGCTGCGCGGTGCACGCAGGCTTTATTGCGACTTCAGTCTTTGACTTCGGTCGCCCGCAGGACCGCCACGGCAAATTTGTCGTCCTGATCGGTCAGCATCTCGTCCATGATCCATCCGGCCTGATGGACCTGCTTTGCCAGACTTTCGGGTGTGTATTTGCGGGCTGCGCTGATGTGGATATGTTCGTCCTTGTCGAAGGTGATCCGCTGGTCATGGATCGTCACGATCTGGGGGGTTTTGGCATAGACCCACATGTCGATCCGGGCCCTTTCCGCGTTCCATGTCACCCGATAGCCGAATTGATCAAGGTCGAAATCGGCGCTCAGCTCTGTGTTGATCCGCACGAGGATGTTGCTGATGAAGGCGGCAGTGATCCCTTGCGCATCGTCGTAGGCGGCGATCATTGCCGGGATGTCGTTCACCATATCGGCGCCCAGGATGAATCCGTGGGCTTTAGGCCAGTCCCGCGCATTGGCCAGTAAATCACAGGCCATTTCCGGTTCCAGATTGCCGATGGTCGAACCGGGGAAGAAGCCCACCTGCGGCATGTCCGCGATGCTTTTGGGTAGGGGTACGGCCGTCGTGAAATCGCCGACCACGGGAAGGATGTTCAGGCCGGGATAGCGCCCACGCAGATCGTCCGCTGTCAGGTGCAGAAAATCGGCTGAGATGTCGATAGGAACATAGGCGCCGAAATGTGCGCCCGCATCCAGCAGCATCCGTGTCTTGACCGAGGCACCCGACCCGAATTCGATCAAGGCGCCCTGATCCGGCACAACCCCGGCAAGGTCGGTGGCATGCGCCTGAAGGATGCCCGCTTCGGTCCGGGTCAGGTGGTATTCGGGCAGGGTCGTGATCTGTTCGAACAATTCACTGCCGCGGTGATCGTACAGCCATTTGGGGGGTAGCGTCTTTTGCGCCTGCCAAAGGCCGCAGAGCACATCGTCCAGCATGGCCTGCGTGGCCGGGTCAAGGTGGCGGTCATGCGATCCGTCCATTACGTCACATCCCGCGCCAGACGCAGCCCCATCATCTGCCAGCGTTGATGCGGGTAAAAGAACGTGCGGTATGTCGGGCGCATCTGTTCGCGCGGAGTAGCGCAGGACCCGCCGCGCAGAACGCGCTGATTGACCATGAACTTGCCGTTATATTCGCCCAGCGCGCCGTCGGGTGGGCGGAAACCGGGATAGGCGGTGAAATCGGATGACGTCCATTCCCAGACATCGCCCCAGATACCGGGGCCGGGTAAAGGGCGTAACGCGCCGGTCGCGTCGGCGTCGCCCATCAGGTTGCCTTTGATGGGGGTGTCGCGAAACGCGACTTCGTGCTCGGCCTCGGTCGGCAGGCGCGCACCGGCCCAACGGGCATAGGCATCGGCCTCGTAATAGCTGACATGGACGACTGGCGCATCCAGCGCGACCGGCTGCGGACCGCGCAGCGTGAACGTCCACCATTCGTCGTCCTGCTGCCACCAATACAGCGGATGCGTCCAGTCTTCGCGGGTGGCAACGGCGTGCCCCTCCATCAGCCAGTGGCGGGGGTCGGCATAACCACCGTCATCCATGAATGCGATCCAGTCGCGGTTGGTGACGGGGCGAGTGGCTATCTCAAACGGGTGCAGATAGGTGGTGTGACGCGGTCCTTCGCAATCATAGGCGAAGCCGGGGCCGTCATGGCCGATTTCGACCAGGCCGTCGTCGTGGCGCTGGTAGGTCAGCGGCACTTCGGAGGTCACCGGAAGCGGACCGGGTTCCTTATAGGTTGGCAACAGCGGATTGAAGCTGAGCCCGTGCAAGAGGTCGGTGACCAGCAATTCCTGATGCTGCATCTCGTGATGGCAGCCGAGTTCGACAAGCTCGGCGATATTGTCCAGATCGTCGCGGTTCTGCGCCATCAGATCAGCGAGGCTGTCCTCGATATGCGCCCGGTAGGCGTGGACGGCGTCACCATCGGGGCGCGATACCAGCCCGCGTTTATCCCGCGCGTGCCTTGGCCCGGCCTGCGTGTAGTAGGAGTTGAACAGGAATGCGAAACGGTCGTCAGGTGAGGTGTAGCCCGGCACCCGCGGTTTGAGGATGAATTCCTCAAAAAACCACGTCGTGTGGGCCAGATGCCATTTGACCGGCGATGCATCCTCCATGCTTTGCAGCATCGTGTCTTCGGGGCAAAGGGGCGCGGCAAGGGCATCTGTTCGGGCCCGCGTGCGGGCGAACAGGTCCAAGGCGTCATTGGGGGCAAGGGGGGCGAGTTCGGCATTCATGGGTCATGCTCCTCGATTGTCTGCCTTGTCGTAGGACAAAGTGGGGCGTGGAGCATTAAGTCAAATCGCTTTTCCCGATGGCAAGCAACATGCAGCCGATCACGGTCGCGCGAATGTGTAGGGTTTCGCCGCGACGCAAACCGCGATGTCACCTATGACCAACGATGCGCTTGATTGCCCCTCGCCTTGCCGTTTGGGCTGGGCTATGAGGCCCCATGCCCCAGATCAGATCGCTTTTCGCCACCCGCCTTTACCACGCCAAGCTGGCGGAACATGGTGCACCGATCGATCCGGATGACCTGCACGACGCATGTCTTGTCATTGCAGGCGATGACGAGGCGGGGCAGACCTGGTGTGAGGAAAACGGCTATCCGGGTTATACCTCTTACGCTTCGCTGACCGACTTGCCGTGGCGATTTCCGATCTTTGCCGATCTGGTCAAAGTGCTTGACGCCCATGTCGCCGCTTTTGCCGCGGATCTTCAGTTCGACCTGGGGAACAAGGCGCTGCAGCTCGAGGATATCTGGATCAATATCCTCCCGCCCGGCGGGATTCACACCGGGCACATTCATCCGCATTCGGTCATCAGCGGGACGACATATGTGGCGATGCCTGATGGGGCGAGCGCGTTGAAACTGGAGGACCCGCGCCTGCCGATGATGATGGCCGCGCCGCCGCGGGTCAAAGACGCGCGGGACGATCTGCGCCAGTTCATCTACGTCGCGCCCAAGGTCGGTGATGTGCTTTTGTGGGAAAGCTGGTTACGCCACGAAGTGCCGATGCATATGGCGGAAGATGACGAACGGATTTCGGTGAGCTTCAATTACAGCTGGGGTTAGTTTGGGCTCGACTTGGGCGAACCCGACAAGGTCTTGCACGCAAAAGTAATATGCTGAAAGATCGCGCTGCATTCGGCACGGGACTTTTTTCATGACCACATTCAAACTGACGAAGCGCATGTTGGAGGTTGGCAATGCGCCTTACATAGCTCGTGCCAATGCGAAGCTGGCTGCGGAAATCCGTACTTCATGGCCGGAACCGGTGGCGCATCTGAGTGATAAGCAGCTGGTCTGGATGGTCGGGCAGGCGCGCGATGCGGCAGTCAGGTTCGGCGTGAAAGACCCGATGATCCGCAAACGCTGGATCACGGTGCATGCGCTGCTGGTCCCGTTTTTCTTTACCGCGCCGGGTGTGGAGCAGCTTTTCGCGAATGCATTCGGCAATCCGGATGATAAGGCCGCGGATGTGCTGCAGCAGATCAAGGTGCAGTTCTGTGAAGAGGGCTTTAGCGCCCAGATTTGGTGGTGATGCGTGTCCGAACCGATTGAGCTTTTCTGCCTTCCAACATCCTGGCCCGAGCGGGTTGGTCCCACAACCTGGCGTGTGAATAAGGGATGCTTGTACTACGCCCCACCAACACCAGAAGACATCGACTTGCCCGAAATCCCGATCCCCGGTTTCCCGCCGGGTGAGGTGGATGAACCGAATATCACCAATGATCCCGAGGAAGGGATCACCGTCGGCCCGGTCATCCCCGGCGAAACCGGCACGGCACCGCAGGCCGCGCCAGAACCCGGGTCACTCGCCGGAGAGCTGGACGGGCCGATGCCCCAACCCGACCTGCCGCAGCCGCACCCGGAGGTGAAGCAGGAGATCGACCGCTGGGCGGACGAGGATGACTGCACCGAGGGCTGCGATGAATGCGCACCACGGGTGCAGGGGAATACGGGTTGGACGCGCTATGCGCCTGAAGATGCGGAATATGTGGGCGAAGGTGTCTGGAACGGCTACCACTACCAGCACGACATCTGCCGCCTCCCCTACGAGCCCGCGACGAGCCGGATTCAGGAATGGAAATTCGCGTCATACTCCTGGGACGGGTTCGAGCCGGGGTCTTGCACGATGCTGGAGACGAAGTACGGGTATGACTCGCGGCTGACGCATCGGTATGATGGTGTGCTTCGGGAGGATGGTACAGAGAGCGTACGGTATCGGACGGTGCCTATGGATGGGTGGGAAGGGCTAGCCCGGTACATCTTTCGGCGCTTGATTAAGCAAGCCGGTCAGCAAATTGAACGGCTGCAACCCTATCCCGAAGCAGGGCTTCTCTGGAGTTTTTCAGCGCTGATAGTCTCTTTTACTTCAACGAACTAGGAGGGCTCGAGTTGGTTGAGCAATCGCGATATATGGCTATGCATATTCCTCCGTCTCGAGTGTATTGAACATGACAGACCTTAAGCTGCATGCCAACTTCCGCCCTCGACCAATGAGTTGGGACGAAGGCTCCGCCCACGCTGTGTTACTACTTCGCGAATTGTCGGAGATCAGCATCTTTAAGTCCGGTTGGGAGATACTTGGTACAGCACTGAATGACGATGAAGCTGCATTCCTAGAAAAAGGCAGGATTGCACAGGAGGGCGAAGGCTCCAACGGAAGGCTGTTTTTCATGATCGCGGGAAACGCCCGCGGCCCGGTTCCCCCATTTTTGAGGATGGAGAGCTACTTTGCGACGATCGATTTCGACCAGAACCAAGGCAGACTGACCGTTACCATCGATCTGCGCCCCGAACTCGCCACTATCGACACGATCTTCGAGATCATCAAACGTTTCGCCGCGTGGTCACCCCTCCAACATGTGTCAACCACCCCCGCCACCTATGCCGAATACGACGCCCCCATTGATCATGTCCGTCGTCGCGGCATTGGCTGGGCGGGGTGGGTCCCGTTTCAGTTGACGCAGGAGCAAGTGCCGGAGGCTGCAATTCTGGAACCGGTCGGGAATGGCACCTTCCTCGCCACCCAACGCACCTATTGGGCAGTTCAAGACCGCGAGGCGGTTCGGCGCGCGCAGGCGCTGGAACTTCGGCTTAACGATCTTGGCATGCTGCCGACCCGAAGGGTTCTGTCGCGCGGCACTTGGGGGACGACTGATCCGTAGGTATCTGGCCGTGCCGTGATTGTCGTCAAGGACAGGTACCACATGCCTGCGATCCCGCTGTCTCCGTCTTGGCCGCCGTCGCCCTTGCACGGATAAAGCGAACACAGTGGTCAGAAACGGCCGCCCAGAACCGAAGTCGGGGCAACCGCGACAAACCGCGCGGCGCGCGATGACCAACGATGCGAGAGTATGGCGAAACTCAGGAAGACTTTGCTGCGGCAAGCTGCTTTTTCAACACTTCCCGCTCGTTCTGGAGCACGGCGATCTTTTGCAGATCCGCCTCGCGCTCCGCACGGACCTGTTCGAGATTGCTTTTCCAGAACGTCACCTCGGACGAGGCGAGTTCCTGCTGATCGGCGCCGCCGAAGCGCCAGATCAGCCAGCCAAGAGCAAGCCCAAGCGCGAACGTGACAAGCATGAAGATGATGATCTGGATCGTGGGATCGGACATAACGGTTTTCCCTTAATTCCGCTCGGGGCGCGGCTGCCAGTCAAAGGTGATCCGGCGGTTGCTCGCGCGGCCCTCGGACGTATCGTTATCGGCGATCGGTTCGCTTTCGCCGTAGCCGACGGCGACCAACATCTCGGCAGGCGCGCCGGCCTCTTCGAGGAATGCGCGGACCGCTTCGGCGCGGGCTTCGCTGAGTGCCTGATTGTTGGCCTCGGCACCAAGGCTGTCGGTGTGCCCGCCGATTTCAACCATCAGGTCGGCATCCGCGCATTGCTGCACGATTTCGACCAGCCCTTCGAGAAGGGGAACCGACTCGGCCGTGAATTCCGAAGTGCCGGTGAGAAAGTTGACCGTCTGATCCTGCAATAAGTCGCGGGTCAGCGCGGTGCAGCTGGACAGGGTGGGCGCCTCAGCCGTGGCACCGACGGCCCCTGCTTCGCTGCTTGCCGCGGCGACTTGCGTATCGCTTTCGGCATCGGCCAGAGCGGTTATCTCCGCCCGCAATGCGGTCACTTCAGCTTCTGCAGTCGTGGCACGCTCGGTGGCAGTGGCGATCGCATCCCCCGCCGCTGCTTCCGCGGCGATCAGTTCGGCGATCCGTGCATCGGCAGCGGCGAGTGCGGCATCACGTTCCTCTGCTTGGGTTGTCAGCGTCGCGATCCGACCTTCGGTTTCGGTGCTGATGGCATCGGCGCGTTCTTCGGCAGCGGTAAGCGCGTTTTCAGCTTCGGCCAGGCGTGCCTGCATGTCGGCAGCGTCGGCATCCTCATTATCGGACGAAGTGGCGTCGACTGTCGCGGTTAGTTCAGCCTGCAGGGCGGCAGCCTCGTCCGCAGCGGTCGCAAGCTCTGCCTCAAGTGCAGCGCGGGCGTCTTCCGCCGCCATCAATTCCTCTTGCAAGGTCGCGAGCTGCGCCTGCACGTCGCTGAGTGTGGCTGTGGCCACTTGCAGTTGTTCATCTTTCGCAGCCAAGTCAGCCTGCAAGGTCGCAATTTGGTCATCCAGCGACGTGTCGGTCGCGGCCAGTTCGGCGCGCGCAACCTCCGCGGCATCGCGTGCAGCCAGCGCCTCGGCCTTCTCGGCCGTGAGCCGGTCACGGTCAGCACCGATTTCCGTCACCTCGGCCATCAATGACTGGTTTTCAGTTTCAAGCGCGGCGATACGCTCGGTCAGCTGGGCGTTATCGGCGGCGAACGCCGCCTCTGCCGCGCGGCGCGCTTCATCGACACTCGTGGCCTGCGCCATCGCATTCGTGGCAATCTGAGCATCGATTCCGCCCGAAACCGAACGGATCGCGAAATAAATGGTCAGCGCCGTCAGCAACAGCACACCGGCAATGAGGGATAGCCTCATCCAAAAAACTCCTCATCATGCCCCCGAGCTTCACGATAGCCGGAAAGATACGAACGTTCCAAGTACCGATCGACCCGCGCCGCCGCCTTTGCCTGACATCAGGACGGGTGGAGCATGGCTGTTATACAATGCAATGGTGAACGCCGGGAGAGCCTGATCAGGTTACGCCCACGCCGGCGCGGCGCCTTAAAAGATGGTTAGAATATGTAACCAAGGAAGCGCCCTTCGCATCGTTCAAAGGTGCCAAGACGGGCGGCCTGCTCATCCCGTTGGCCCTTGAAGACCGTGATCATCTCTTCGGCCGATTGCCGAATTGCCGCCGGGCAGGCCTGAAGGCGTTGTGGCGCAGTATTCAGATCGGACAGATCGCATGCCGACCCCGCGATGCTTCCGTCGAAAAGCCTGATCGCATCGGCTAAATCCGTATCGTCCGACCCACTTTTATCGACGGCCGACCGCAGCTCTTTCTGGGCGGCGCTGAGGGCTGCGATCATGTTGGCGATTTGTGTCGGGCTTTCGCGTTGATCGGGGTTTTCCCGCAACAGCATCGCGATCGCCAGCGTTTCCGACGTCATGGACTTTTCCAGGTTCAGAACGGTTTGCGACACATTGTCGATCAATGCGTCCGATCGTGATATTTCGAGGATGGCTTTGGGGATCTCACCCTGAACACATTCAGCCCGTCGATGGACAGCGTATGTCCAGGATGCCGAGAAAACCGTCCCGACGATTCCGATGATGATCCCGACATTCTGGACCTTGTCGATAAAGCTCATGTTTTGATCGGACATCTGTAATCAACCCCAAATCATTGTCACCGGAACGTCTTGGACAGTATCGCATTCGATTAAATTTACGAACGATTCACGCAGCTATGGCGAAAGGGCAAGCCGCGCCGCACCGATCGCGGCCTCGATTTCGTGCGCCGCCTGTACCGGTCGCCCCAGAATGCGTTCGCGAATCTGGGTCAACGCCGGATTGCGGGATGCCCCACCCGCCGTCAGGATACGGTCCGGCACCGGTGCGCCCCTGTCTTGCAGGCTGGCATAGGCACGGTGTTCGATCCGCGCGATTCCCTCGAGCATCCCATGCAGAAAATCTGCGTCATTGTCCGGACGTGGGGTGAGGCGCGGTCTTAAGCCGGGATCATTGATCGGAAATCGTTCGCCGGGCTTTTTCAACGGATAGTAGTCAAGGCCCGACGGCTTTGATCCGTCGATGCGTGCAGACAACAATTCCAGCTGTTCATCGCTGAAATGGGCACGCAGCACCCCACCCCCGGTATTCGAGGCGCCGCCGACCAGCCAGCCATCGCCCAACCGGTGGGCGTATAATCCGCATTCGGGTGCATCGATGCGCGTTCGGGAAAAAAGTTTGATCGCAAGCGTCGTTCCGATGGATGTGACCGCCGCACCCTCTTTGGCGGGGACGGCAGCAAGAAAGGCGGCGATGCTGTCTGTCGTGCCAGCGTGAATGATGGCGTGTTTTGAGAGACTGAATTGATTGGCGATATTCGGCGAAATCGATCCGATGACCGCACCCGGCATGACAAGGTCGGGCAAAAGCCGTGCGGGCAGCAGGGCACCGATCCAGTCCGGCCAAGTCGCATTTTTCGGATCGCAACCCGTTTTGAGGGCGTTGTTCACGTCCGATACTGCCCCCCCGCCGCGTAGTCGCGCAGCTATGAAATCGGCCTGATGCAGGAGATGTGCAGCCCGGCCATCCGTATCCTCAGCCACCAATCGCATGGCGCGTGCCAGTGCAGAATTGCTGCCGCGTGTGATGTGCGGATCGGGGGTGTGCCGGGCGATTGTCGTGGCTTCTGCTTCGAACCCGCCGTCATCGTACATCAGCGCCTGCGTCACCGGGCCGAGCGCACCATCGGTCAGGACGAGGCTTCCCGACGTGCCATCGACCGCGATGTGGGCGATGTCCTGGGCGTTGATATCACGCGCGACCAAGGCCTTGATCTGCGCATGCAAGCATTCCTGAACAGCGCCCCACCAGCGTTCAGGATCGCGACGGTCGGCGGCGTTGCCATAACTTGCGCGTGCCATCGACAGAACAGCACCACCAGAATCGACCACCGCCGATCGGACACCGGATGTGCCAAGGTCCAGCCCAAGGCCAAGCCCGGTCATGATCGTGCCGCCAAGGCCTGGCGGTATTTCTCGGCATCCCAATCCAGCAATTCAGCTTCTGCCGCAGCGCCGATCGCTTTCGGTGTCCAGTCATCCGGTAGCCGGATCAGCAAGTCCGACAAACAGCGTAGCATGGCCCTTTGAGATGCAGTCGCATCGTTGCGCAGCGCCACACCCTGCCCAGGGATCAGGAGCGCCGGGCGGGCACCGTCATGATCGGTTGCAGGTAGCGCCGGGCCAAGAAACACGACATGGTCGGGGTAATACGATCCGGCGGCCGCGATCGCGCAGGATCGGTCATCGATGGCGATCCAGCTTTCTTCTGCCCATTCGAAACCGTCTGGTGCAGGCGTATCGGGAATATGCCTGACGACGGAACGCGCAGGCACTGCAAGCCGCGCCTCGACCTCTTCGGTCAATGTGGCGACACCCGCCACATCAGCCCCACAGATGATCAGGCCGTGATTGCCCAGCACGATCACCTGCGTGCGGGCCGTTGTCCTGGCGAGGATTTCACCCGTCAGCGGAAGACCGGGTTTCGCGTAGGGGACGGTGACGAATGGCAGACCGTCAAGTTTTGCCTGCAACGCAGCGATACCGTCCGGCGATACGGCATGGACAAGCGTTGCGATGGAATGGGTATGTGCGATGACTGGCCAGTCGAGCGCCGCGTGAAATGTGGTTTCGATCGAGGGACGCAGCGTGTTTCCCGGATCGATGACCGTGCTTTTGCACGATCCGTCCCCGGCTTCACCCCGTGCCTCGGACAGCGCTGCGGCCCGATCGACGGGAACGAAAATGTCGCGTTCCACTGCTTCGGCCAATTCCGTGCCCGAGGCTTTGATCCACATCACATGGCCGTCCTTGATCGACGTGTTACCACCAGGGCCCTGAACGCGCAGTGGGTCCTGCCCGAGCTTGGCGGACAAGGTGCGAAAGGCCGAAAATTCGGGTGGGCGGGGGATCGTCATGCAAGGCTCCGAAGTGTGTAGGTCGGCGGCGGCGCGCCCTTTTCGTGGGCAAGGTTTCCGACGGTTCGGAGACGATCAGTGCCGCTGATCCGATCCGCATACAGCCCGCTTTCGACAAATGCAGTAGACCAGCCGGCACTATATCCGCCTGCAATATCATGTTCGAAACTGTCGCCGACCATCAAAAGCCGGTCGGATGTCGCGCCAAGCGCGCGTTCGACCGCACGAAAGATTGGAACGTGCGGTTTGCCGTAAAATGTCACGTTGCCACCGGCCTTTGCATGGGCATGCGCCAGCGCGCCGGGAGAGGTGACGGTGACACCACCCGCCCGTGGTGAGGCGCGGTCGGGGTTGGTGCAATAGACCGGAAGGCCGTCTGCGGTGGCGAGTGTCGCCTCGTATGTCGCGGTATCAGCCTTGTCCGGCAGGCCCATCAACAGGATTGCATCGGCCCGGGCGACATCATCCACAAGCGTGACATCCAGCCCATCGGCCCATCGCGCTGCATCACCGGCGGCACCTTCGATCGGGTAGAGCTTGATCGCTGTATTCTGCGCCAACAGATCCAGCCACAACGCCTCGCCCGATGTCATGACGATATCGAACAGCCCCGGCGCAAAGCCCTTGGTCGCGATACGGTCGCGGTTGAGATCGGCCCGCTTGCCGGAATTCGACAGAACGGCCAAGCGGGTGACCCCTTTCAATCGTTCCACCGCCTCTACTGCGCCAGGATAGGGATCGGTCCCGTCATGCAGCACGCCCCATTGATCCAGCACGATGGCGTCGAAATCCCCCGCGACCTCTGCCAGACTATCGAGGCTACGGGTCATGGATCAGCCTTCGGCCATATCCTTGGGGTCGCGCAGGCTGTCGAGATAGGCGGGCACGTCCTCTTTCTTCATTGCGGGTGCCGCCTTGGCCACCGCACCGTCGGACATGTCGCCGAAATAGAACTGAAAACCGGGGATAACCTGTCGGCGCTTGCGCAGTGGCATACCCTTGTACGGGAAAACATCGGACCGGGCATTCGCGCCCTCATCGTGGCAGGGAAGTATGTAGTCGGCCCGCTTGTCCAACTCTTCCACTGACTTCCACCCTTCGTAGGAATTCACAAAGCGTGCAGGCACCCAATAACGCCAACCTTCGGTCGCGCAGGGTTCCAGGTTACGCTCCTGAAAGATCGCATCGCCCGCCACGACGATGTCGCCCATGCTGGTCGCGACCGTCACGGCCATATGACCGACGGAATGGCCGGGCGTGTGGAACATCGTGATGCCCGGCAACACCTCGCATTCATCCTCGACCGCCTCGAACACGCAGCCCGCATAGGCCGGTTCGATGCCCAGGTATCCGGATTCATAGGTGCGGTAGTAGAGAGGCAGCGGGTTGTAGGCCATTTCGATTTCGGCCTTTGGGGCGATGTAACGTGCGTTCTTGAATTTCTTCATGTTCTGCACGTGGTCCCAGTGCAGATGGGTAAAGACGATCGCGTCGATCTCATCCGGATGCACGCCCAGTTTCTGTTCCAGATGCTCGTGCACCTGCAGGCAGCCGCGTTTCTGGCATTTGTGGTGGTATTTCGTCGCCCGCTCTTCATCACAAAGGCCGGTATCGATCAGGATCTTGTGTTCTCCGGTATCCACGTAGTGGCAATAAACTGGGTTCCAGAATTTTTTGCCTGCCGGACCCTTCCAAAAAGTGTAGGTGCCCAGATCAGCCTCGAGCCAGCCGGTATTGATCGGATAAATCTTGGTCTCGTTCATGCCCATCCGGCTCTCCGTCCCTGTGATTCACTTTTGTATACAAAAACAAGATCACGCATGCAGATGCAAGACAAAATCAGTAAAGGAGGTCTAGTTGACCTCTAATGTACGTAAAAAACTCTCGGTCATATGCGCACGCATTCCATCGGATGCGGCTTTTGAATCCTCTGAGAAAATGCTGGCGATCAGTGCCTCATGTGATTTGGCAGACGCGATCAGATCATCCTTGGACGCGAATTTCTTGGCCCGGAATGGACCGGTGCGGCGGCGGAAATCCGACGCAATCTCGGCGATGTACGGGTTTCCGGTGGCCCGGTAAATGGTCTGATGAAAAGCCTCATTCGCCCGAAGATAGGCGTGCATGTCACCCGTTTCGGCAGCCGCGATGCATTTAGACTGGGCCGCTTCGATTTCCGACCGTGACAACAACGATAGGCGCTGCGCAGCTATCCTTGCGCATGTCGCCTCGATTTCGTGCATCGCTTCAAAGATTTGCGCCAACTCTTCGCGGCTATATTCGGCCACGCGAACACCCCGCTTTTCACCGGGAACCAGGATTGCCTGGGCCGTCAGCCGCGTCAGCGCCTCACGGATCGGCGTGCGGGAAACACCGAAACGCTCGGTCAGCTTTACCTCATCCAGACGTTCGCCCGGCCGCAACAGACCTGTGGCGATGTCGTCCATCAGCGCCGCCTCAATCCTTCCGACGGTGGACCCTCGCGTTCCTTTTTCCCGCTGATCTGTCATGCGCAGTCCACTGGTTGCTTAATATCATCACCCGCTCTGATACACAGAAATACGGAACTTTGCAATTTTGGATATTTACTTTCAATTTTGTATACACAATGCTGTTAAAGAGTGGGGGTGAGGGATTCGATGCCAGAAATACGCTTGCAGCAACTGGTCAAACGCTATGGCGCGGTTGAAGTGCTGCACGGCATCGACCTGCAGATGGCAGAGAACGAATTCACCGTTCTGGTGGGCCCATCCGGCTGCGGAAAGTCGACGACCCTGCGTATGGTGGCGGGGCTAGAGGCCGTATCGGATGGTGACATCCTGATGAACGACGCCTCTGTGAAAAATCTTGACCCCAAGGACCGCGACATCGCGATGGTTTTTCAGGATTACGCGCTTTATCCGCACATGAATGTCGCGCGAAACATGTCGTTTTCACTGCGGCTGAAAAAGACACCGCAGGCGACCATCGACAAGAAGGTACGTGAAGTCGCCGAGATGTTGGGACTGTCGCCATTCCTTGATCGCAAGCCAGGCGAATTGTCGGGCGGACAAAGGCAGCGGGTCGCTATGGGCCGCGCCCTTTGCCGCGATGCTGGGACGTTCCTGTTCGATGAACCGCTGTCGAACCTCGATGCCAAATTGCGTGGTCAGATGCGCGCCGAACTGGCAGTCATGCGTCAGAGCGTGAAGAAAAACATGATCTACGTCACCCATGATCAGATCGAAGCCATGACATTGGCTGATCGGATCGTCGTGATGCATGGCGGTCATATCCAACAGCAAGGCACGCCATCCGAACTGTTCAAGAACCCGGCCAACAAATTCGTTGCGGGTTTCCTGGGCTCGCCACCGATGAATTTCCTTGCAGCGGAATTGAAGGATGAGGACGGAACACTTTACGCCATTGGGGACGGGTTTGCACTGACCTTGCCGACGGACCTTGCCGAGCGCGCCCGCAAAAACGCCGTATCTTCCGCAATCCTCGGCATCCGTCCGTCTGATCTTGAATACAACGCCGCGGGCAGTGACACCGCATCCATCGACCTGAATGTCGTCGTCTCGGAATATATCGGCGCGCAATCCGTGCTGATCTGCGAATGCGGCAATGCGCGCGTGACCGTCGAAATCAAGTCCGAAACACCCATTGCGCTGGGGGAAACTCTGCGCTTTTCGGTGCGCCCCGAGGGATTGCACCTGTTCGATCATAAGACCGAGGACGCCATTTGAAGCGTCCGTCAGCGACTGGGAGGAAAAGATGCTGAACTTATTGAAGACGACGACCGTCTTGGGCGGGTTGGTGATGGCCGGGGCTGTCTTTGCCGACGCCCATGCGGAAGGCCCCTATGCCCCTTATGAAGGGACGACTTTGATCGTGAACTTCCCGGCCCACCCGCATTACAACGCGGTCATGGAGGTGCTGCCCGAATTCACCGCACAAACCGGGATCGAGGTCGAGGTGGATATGCTACCCTATCTCGATATGCGCGAACGCCAGACACTGGAATTATCGTTGGATGAAGGTGCATATGACCTGATTTCCTACGTCGTGTTTTCCAAGGCTGACTATGTGTACGCGGACCAGCTGGAGAACCTTGCCAAGTATTTCATGAACCCCATGTTGGCTGATCCCAATTACGATGCGGACGATCTGATCGACGGTTATGTTCAGAACATTGGTGTTGCGGGTGGGGAAAAGGGTTATCTGCCCGGCCCGACCGGGTCGCTTTATGGTCTGCCATTCGGGTCAGAGACATCGGTGCTGTATTACCGCACCGACATCTTTGAAAAGCACGGTTTGGACGTGCCCACGACTTATGATGCCTTTCTTGATCTCGCCTGCCAGATCCCCGAGCTCGAGCCCGGAATGGGCGGCGTTGCATCCCGCGCAGCGTCCGGTCACCAGGCCAGCCATGCCTTTTTGCTGCATCTGGCCCCGCTTGGCGGCCGTGTCTTCGATGAAACGTGGACGCCGACCATCAACAATGCTGCAGGCGCAGAGGCCGCGCAGGCGCTGAAAACCATTGTGGATTGCGGCCCTGAAGGCTCATCAGCCTTCGGTCCGGCAGAAGCAGCCAATGCCTTTGCACAAGGTCAAGCCGCCATGTTCCTCGACTCGATTGCCTTTGCGCCGACATTTGAGGATGACAGCCGGTCAACGGTCGTCGGCAATGTCGGCTGGGCCGCACATCCCGAAGGGGTGACCGCCGCGTCGCAGACCGGTGGATTCGGACTGGGCATCCCGGCCAATGCCGAAAACAAGGAGGCCGCGTTCCTGTTGATGCAATGGCTGACGTCGAAAGAAGGTGATCTGGCCGTCGCAATGGCTGGCGGCAACCCGTCGCGTTTCTCAACCTACGAAAATGCGGAGTTGAACGCGAAATATCCGTGGTCGGCGACCTTTGGTGAAGCGCTTGAATTCGCCGATCCCGACTGGCGTCCGATCATCCCCGCCTGGGGCAAGATCAACGCCGATATTGGTACAACGATGAGCCAGGTATTGACCGAAGACCTTGATATCCAGACAGCTTTGGACGGCATCGCCGAGCGGACCCAAGCGCTGATGGAGGAAGAAGGTTACTATATCTGGCAGTAAGCCGGACACTTGGGGGGCAACCTGCCCCTTCTCTCCCTGACGCCCCGGCCGTCCCAAATTGGCTGGGGCCGAAAAACCAAAGGTCAACGCAGCCGTGTCCACCCAACGCCTCAACCGCCTGACGCCCTATATGTTCGTCGCTCCTGCGGCCTTGGTCATGCTCCTCGCGCTGTTCTATCCCATCGCTTACATGATCTGGGGCAGCTTTCGCGACTGGGACCCAAGCCAGAATTTGAGCGAGACGGAATTCGTCGGTTTGGCGAACTATACCAAGCTACTGGTGGATCCGGCCTTTCACACCTCATTCTGGATCACACTTGTCTTCGCCTTTACCGTCGTTGCCGTGGAAATGGTGATCGGCGTTGGGCTCGCCCTGCTGCTGGATCGCAACATTCGGGGCATGAGCGTTCTGCGCACGCTGTTCATCCTGCCGATGATGATTGCACCCGTTGTTGTGGGCCTGGTCTGGCGGTACATGTTCCACCAGACCTATGGCACGTTTAACCGGTTTTTCGAGGCGATCGGCATCCCGAAGGTCGATTGGCTAGGGCAGAACCCGCTGCTGTCCGTCATCATCGCTGATATCTGGCAATGGACCCCGTTCATCTTCATTCTCTCTCTGGCCGCGCTGCAATCCCTCCCCCGCTCGGCCTTGGAGGCGGCGCGCATTGACGGCGCGACTGGCTTGCAGCAGGTCATCCACATCAAGCTGCCGTTGATGATGCCGGTCCTGGTTGTCACGATGCTGTTGCGCCTGATCGACGCCTTCAAAGTGCTGGAGGTGATCCTTGTGTTGACCGGTGGCGGCCCTGGCCTTTCGACCGAAATCCTTGCCCTGCGTATCGCACGGACGGCGCGGGAGTTTCGCGAGTTGGGCGAAGCGGCGGCAATGTCCAACTATCTGCTGATGCTCTTGATGGTGCTGACTTTGGGCATGTTCGCCTTTACCCGCTGGCAAGAGGCTCGCGCGCGGCGTTTGAAGTTCGCGCGGGAAGAGGAGGGTTAAAGCGATGGCCGATGTTAACTACGACCGCCAGAACCCGGCCTTCTATGCCCTGATCGCGATCCTGATCTTCATGAGCGTCGGGCCGGTGGCGCTGCTGCTGATCAATTCGCTTAAGCTGGACGTCGATATCACCAGCGGTGTCGGTGGGCTTTTGTTCATGCCAACGATCCGCAACTATGAAACGGCGCTGTGCGATATCCTGTGGTACGAGCCCGAGCATCTGCGGTTTTGCCAGATCCGGTTCGGTGGGGCGTTCATCAATTCGATCATCATCGCGTTGGTGTCGACTGCACTGACGCTGATCTTTGGGTGCATGGCTGCTTACGCCTTGGTCCGGTTTCGGTTCCTTGGGCGGGATAGCCTGTCGCTTTCGACATTGGCTGTCCGTATGATCCCACCCGCCGTTCTGTTGGTCCCAGTTTTCGGCCTGTGGAACAATGCCTTTTGCCTCGACAATGATTATGGGCTGGGTGCGTGGATCCGCGACACGTTTGGTGGACGCGGTGATGTGTGCCTTGCTGGCACACATTCCGGGATCATCCTGATCTATGTCGCGATGAATCTGCCCTTTGTGATCTGGATCCTGCAGAGTTTCATCGTGCAGGTGCCACAAAGCCTGGAAGAGGCCGCGCGCGTCGATGGTGCAGGACCGTTCCAGACTTTCTTCATGGTCGTCCTTCCCCTGATTAAGCCGGGCCTTGCTGCAGCGTCGATCTTTACATTTCGAATCGCATGGAACGAATACCTGCTCGCCAGCGCCTTGGCCGACCGTGATACGATGACCGTGCCGATCCTGATCGTGAACAACGCCTCGGAATTCGATGGGCTGGGCACGATTTTTGCCACGGGCATGCTACTGGCGGTTCCGCCGATCCTGTTCACGCTCTTCGCTTCGCGCCAGATTATCACCGGCATGACTGCCGGAGCGGTGAAGGGCTGAACCATGGCGCGGGTGCTTTTGATCGGCACGTTCGAGACGAAGAAGGCGGAATTGGATTACCTCGCGGGTGCGCTTGCCGATCATGGATTGGACGTATCCACACTTGATGTGTCGCTTGCCAATAATGGGGTGATCTGGTCCGGGGCCGAGAAACTGTCACAGATGGCGGCCAAGGCAGAGGCAGCGGCAGCACACATCACCGCACAGTCTTCACAATGCTCGGTCGCGATCGGTGTGGGCGGCGGGACCGGGGGCGAGATCATTCTTGCCGCCATGAAAGGTCTACCCTCGGCCTACCCAAAGATTCTGATCACGACGTTGGCCTTCGACCCGCGCCCGGCACTCGCCGACAGCTCCATCACGATCATCCCGACGCTTTGCGACATCGAAGGGCTGAACACCTACCTCAAACAGGTGTTCGAGAATGCGGCAGCAGGCGTAGCCGGGCTGGCAAATCGGCGGTCTGTCCCCCCTTCCGATAAGGCGTGCATCGCGATTACGACACTCGGCGCCACCGGCATCGCCGGAGCTGAAGTCGCCAAGACGCTTGAAGGGACCGGGCACGAGGCGACCGTTTTTCACGCCAACGGCTATGGTGGGGCGGCGTTCACCCGCTTTATCGAAGAAGGGCATGCGCAAGGGGTTATCGACCTCAACGTGCATGAGCTGGGTCGGTTGCGGCTGGCGGGGGCGCACGTGCCAATGGCGGCGCGCTTTAGCGCGGCCCATGATCTGCCCCGTGTGGTTCTGCCGGGTGGGCTGAATTTCATCGGCCTCGGCGCCATTGATACGGTCGGTGACGCGCATAAGGCGCGCCCGCATTATCGCCACACTGCGCAATTCACCCACGTCAAACTGACGGAAGACGAGATGGCTGATCAGGCGCGGGCGCTGGCGGCCGAGTTGAACAACGCGCGTGCGCCATGCCACGTCGTCCTGCCCATGGGCGGCTTTAGCCACGAAGACAGACCCGGCGGTGCGATCGAAGACCCGCACCTGCGCACGATCACCGCCGATATCCTTGGACGACAGGCCAAGGCTTACACCACCCAACGCATAGACCACCACATCAACACCGCGGAGTGCGCGCAAGTCGCCGTTGCGGCGCTTCTTGAAAGGATGCTTCATGGCTGACCTGGCCACATTTCCCGACCTGCACGACAAGATGGATACGCTGATTGCAAGTGCGCGGCGTTGCTTTGATCTAGGGCTGCAAACGAATGCGGGAGGGAACCTGTCGGTCCGGTTGGATCGGCGCGATGCGATTGTGATTAAGCCGTCGGGCGTGGGTTTTGCCGAATGCACACGCGACAATCTGCAGGTTGTCGATCTGGATGGAACGATCCTGTCACAAAGCGATCTGAAACCGTCGAAGGACCTCGACTTTCATCGCGATCTTTACCGTGTCCGCGAAGATATCAACGCGATCGTGCATTGCCACAGCCCATGGGCCACCGGCTATGCCAGTGCGGGGATCGAAATCCCCTGCCTGACGGTGCAAACCATAGAAAAGATCGGGCGCATGCCGTTGATTCCACTGTCACGAAATGGCGGGCCGCAGACCGAGGTAGAGATCAGCCCGGTTTTCACCGACATGCATATCCGCGCCGCAGTTCTTGCCAATCACGGGACAATCGGAACCGGAAAGACGCTGATGGCTGCGCAATATCTGGCGGAAATCATCGAAGAGACCGCGCAAATCGCTTATGTCAGAGACACATTGTTGGCCGCACACGGGAAAACGACCGCTGATTTGCCACGATATGGCACGGCGGCGGAGGCCGCAAAGGGTGGATAAAGCGGCAATAGTGATCGTCTACTGCCTGGCTAAGCTGATGAAAGTGAAGGAAAATACATCGTCGAGAGATACCTGATGTTCCTTTTTAGGTTTGGCGATGACCTACTCTCCCACGTCTTAAGACGCAGTACCATCAGCGCTGCGGCACTTAACTGCCGAGTTCGGGATGGGATCGGGTGTTTTGCTCGCGCTATGATCACCAAACCAAAAAAAGAACATCAGTTCCAAGTCAAACACTGAAGTGTGTGTATGCACTCGATCAATCCTAGCTATTACTGGATCAAATCAAGCCTATCGGACCATTAGTACCAGTCAACTGAACGTATCACTACGCTTACATCTCTGGCCTATCGACGTGGTGGTCTACCACGGTCCTCAGGGATACCTTGTTTTGAGGGGGGCTTCCCGCTTAGATGCCTTCAGCGGTTATCCTGTCCGATCATAGCTACTCTGCACTGCCGCTGGCGCGACAACAGATCCACCAGTGGATCGTTCACCCCGGTCCTCTCGTACTAGGGGCAACTCCTCTCAAGTATCCTACACCCACGGAAGATAGGGACCGAACTGTCTCACGACGTTCTAAACCCAGCTCACGTACCTCTTTAAACGGCGAACAGCCGTACCCTTGGGACCTGCTCCAGCCCCAGGATGAGATGAGCCGACATCGAGGTGCCAAACGGTGCCGTCGATATGGACTCTTGGGCACCATCAGCCTGTTATCCCCAGCGTACCTTTTATCCGTTGAGCGATGGCCCTTCCACTCGGGACCACCGGATCACTATGGCCGTCTTTCGACTCTGCTCGACTTGTCAGTCTCGCAGTCAGGCTGGCTTCTGCCATTGCACTCAACGAGCGATTTCCGACCGCTCTGAGCCAACCTTCGCGCGCCTCCGTTACGATTTGGGAGGCGACCGCCCCAGTCAAACTACCCACCACGCAGGGTCCCGGACCCGGATAACGGGCCGCGGTTAGACATCAAGCAGAATAAGGGTGGTATCTCAAGGTTGGCTCCACAATGACTGGCGTCACTGCTTCAAAGCCTACCACCTATCCTGCACATACTGTGCCTGATGCCAGTGCGAAGCTGTAGTAAAGGTGCATGGGGTCTTTCCGTCTAACCGCGGGTATCCTGCATCTTGACAGGAAATTCAATTTCGCTGAGTCCACATTTGAGACAGCGGGGAAGTCGTTACGCCATTCGTGCAGGTCGGAACTTACCCGACAAGGAATTTCGCTACCTTAGGACCGTTATAGTTACGGCCGCCGTTTACCTGGGCTTCAATTCGGAGCTTGCACTCCTCCTTTTAACCTTCAGGCACCGGGCAGGCGTCAGACCCTATACGTCGTCTTGCGACTTCGCAGAGCCCTGTGTTTTTAGTAAACAGTCGCCACCCCCTAGTTTGTGCCCCCGACCGATAGTTGCCTACTGATCGGGCCTCCTTCTCGCGAACTTACGGAGGTATTTTGCCGAGTTCCTTAAATGTGGTTCTCTCAAGCGCCTTGGTATTCTCTACCAGTCCACCTGTGTCGGTTTAGGGTACGATCTCATGGAGGGCTATTTCCAGGAACCTCTAAACGGCCTTCCCAATCCGATAAGGGAAAACAATCTTCGAGATCCGTCACATCCTCCTGGCCCAGGAATATTAACCTGGTTCCCATCGACTACGCCTTTCGGCCTCGCCTTAGGGGTCGGCTTACCCTGCTCAGATTAACTTTAAGCAGGAACCCTTGGACTTTCGGCGACAGGGTCTCTCACCCTGTTTGTCGCTACTCATGTCATCATTCTCACTAGTGATCTCTCCACCGGATCCCTCACAGGCCGGCTTCATCGAAAACTCCTCGCGTCCAATGTGCCCGAAGGCACTAAGGACGCATGGAGTTATATCACACTACGCTCTGCTACCATGCACTACGTGCATCCTAGACTTCGGCTCATGGCTTGAGCCCCGTTACATCTTCGCCGCAGGACAACTTATTTAGACCAGTGAGCTGTTACGCTATCTTTAAAGGATGGCTGCTTCTAAGCCAACCTCCTGGTTGTTTTGGTCGTCCCACCTGCTTTCCCACTTAGCCATGAATTAGGGGCCTTAGTCGTAGGTCAGGGTTGTTTCCCTCTCCACAACGGACGTTAGCACCCGCTGTGTGTCTGCCGGATATTACTCCTCGGTATTCGGAGTTTGGTTAGGATCAGTAAGACGGTGAGTCCCCATTACCCATCCAGTGCTCTACCCCCGAGGGTATTCGTCCGACGCTCTACCTAAATAGATTTCGCAGAGAACCAGCTATCTCCGAGTTTGATTGGCCTTTCACCCCTAGGCACACCTCATCCCGACCTTTTTCAACAGGTGTGGGTTCGGACCTCCAGTTAGTGTTACCTAACCTTCATCCTGGACATGCCTAGATCACTCGGTTTCGGGTCTAATGCATCTAACTCAGTCGCCCTATTCAGACTCGCTTTCGCTGCGCCTACACCTACCGGCTTAAGCTTGCTAGATACACTAAGTCGATGACCCATTATACAAAAGGTACGCTGTCAGGCCGCAAGGGCCCTCCAACTGATTGTAGGCGTTCGGTTTCAGGGACTGTTTCACTCCCCTCGTCGGGGTGCTTTTCACCTTTCCCTCACGGTACTGGTTCGCTATCGGTCAGTAAGGAGTACTTAGCCTTCGAAGGTGGTCCTCCGATGTTCAGACAGGATTTCACGTGTCCCGCCCTACTTAATACGTCCAATCGTGCTTCATATACGGGGCTGTCACCCACTATGGCTGTGTTTCCCAACACATTCTATTCACACTCATGGCTCGGCTGGTCCCCGTTCGCTCGCCGCTACTAGGGGAGTATCTGTTGATTTCCTTTCCTCCGGGTACTT
>NZ_JBBIFZ010000006.1:152500-238658 GCF_037572755.1 Yoonia sp. 2307UL14-13
TCCATCGAATGAACCAAACCGCCCACATATCTCTTCAGATATATCAATTTCAAACAACGTAGAGACAAATGAGACTAGATGCGCCCTAACTTTCTGGCGCGCCTCGCCTCGAATACCTCAGAATTTCTTAGTTCCGCCGCGTTGCCGTTCGTCTGCGTTTCCGCTTCAGTGTGGCCCGTTTGGCGTCCCGTTGTGCGCCTCAGCGCCGCCGGTGAGGGGGGTTCTACGGTTAGTGCGGGGTGCCCGCAACCCCTTTTTTCGAGAAAAATGCATTTTTTGTGACAAAGCCGATTTTTTGTATGTTTTAAGGGGTTTAGGGCAATTTCGATGCGCCGACGTCGGGTTCAATCGCAATTTTCTTAGGCGGAATGGAAACAGAACACACAAGATTTTGGGTTATCCACAGAGTCCCCCACAAGAGTCTGGCAGACTCGGGCAGACTCGGGGCCGAATTCTGGTCTGAATCGCACCGATTCACCCCTTGTTAACCTACGGGTCGCCGACTCGTGCCGGGATTCACCCGATCAGGAATCAAAAAACCCGGCACTTTTCGCGCCGGGCCTTCGATTCAGTGGCGGTTTTGTATCAGGCGGCCTGTCGTTTCCATCCGAGCGATACATACCGAGTCGCGATCAGACCCAAGATCACGATCAAATAGATGATCGGTTCGATCTGAAAGCCTTTCACCAACCAAAGGTAGTGAACAGCCCCGAGGACCGCGACCGGATAAGTCAGCTTGTGCAGCTTGCGCCAAGTCGCCGCCCCGAGCTTGCGGACCGACAGATTGTTCGAGGTAAGCGCCAGTGGGATCATCAGGACAAAGCCGACCATTCCGATCGTCACGTAGGGCCGCTTCACGATCTCGGTCCAAACCCTTCCCCATGTCTGCACGTCAAGAACCGCCCAAACAAGGAAATGCGCGAGGATCAGAAAGAACGCACTGACGCCAATCGCGCGGCGGAACTTCAGCAGGTTGACCCCGGTCCATTTCCGCAAGGGGGTGACCATTAAACCGACGACAAGAAGGATCAGGCCCAACTCACCATATTCACGCTCCAGCGCGTTGATAGGCTCCACCCCAAGACCACCGGTCAGCGCGAGGTAGAACAGCCAGACTGTCCATGCAGCGCAGACTATATATATAGTCCACGCTGGAACCTTGCGCAGCGCGCCGTTGATTGTTTGGGAAGGCGCCATGGATCAGTAGAACTCCGACAGGTCCATGCCTTCATAGAGGCTGGCCACTTCTTCTTCGTACCCATTGAACATCAGCGTATCGATCCGCGGTGCGAACAGGCCGCCGCCGATGCGCCGTTCAGTCGCCTGCGACCAGCGCGGATGATCCACGTTTGGGTTCACATTGCTGTAGAAGCCATATTCCCGCGCATTGGCCTTGTTCCAGCTTGTGGGTGGCTCTTGATCGGTCAGCGTGATCCGCACGATCGATTTGATAGATTTGAACCCGTACTTCCATGGCACCACTAACCTGATCGGTGCGCCGTTCTGATTGGCGATGGGTTCGCCATAGATGCCGGTGGCCATGATCGTCAGCGGATGCATCGCCTCGTCCAGACGCAGACCTTCCACATAGGGGAAGTCGAGAACGCGGCGCTGCACACCGATCATGTTGTCCGGCTGGACCACCGTTTCAAAGGCGACGTATTTCGCACCGTCCTGCACGCCGACCTTATTGAGGATGTCGGCCAACTCGATCCCGTTCCACGGAATGACCATCGACCAGGCCTCGACACAACGAAAGCGGTAGATGCGTTCCTCCACCGGCAGCCCATCCAGCAGATCGGCCAGCGCATACTCACCCGGGTTGTCGACCATGCCGTCGATCTTGATCGACCAGGGTTTGGTCACCAGTTTGTGCGCGTTGGCGGCAGGGTCGCCTTTCCCGGTCCCGAATTCGTAAAAGTTGTTGTATGTCGTGATTTCTTCCAGCGTGTTCAGCTCAAGCTCATCCGCCTGCGCCGCGCCGGCCAAACCGATCGCACCCAGCCCAACGGTGCCTGCCAGAATCTGGCGGCGGTTCAGATATGCAGCCTTTGGCGTCACATCCGCCTTGGTCAAAGTATTGGTCCAACGATGGGCCATTCAAATCTCCGTCCTTTTCATCAAGCCACCATATAGGATGAAAAGATTGAAAAGTGTCTCACGATGCCGCCAGCGGGATGAAATACTTCACACAAAATGCTGCTTTTGGTCACAGCGCATCACAGAACCGTGATTGGAAATCATGCGACGCCACGGCTTAGTCCGCTGATGTCGCAGGTCAAGCGACACCAGCATGTTTCCCCTGTGATCTGCACCCCCTCCGCTGCGTAAAAACCGCGATGCCAAACGAAATGGCGTCCGAACAGAGGAGTTCATAAATGCTACGCAGAACATTCATGGCACTGACCGCAACAGCGGCGATCGCAACAGCCGCATATGCAGGCGATAAGAGCAAAGACATCGTCGATACGGCGGTCGAGGCTGGCACGTTTACAACACTGGTTGCGGCCGTCGAAGCAGCCGGTTTGGCGGACACGCTGAAAGGCGACGGTCCATTCACGGTATTTGCGCCGACAGATGAAGCATTCGCCGCACTGCCCGAGGGTACGGTTGACGGGCTGCTGGCCGATCCCGAGGCACTCGCCGAGGTTCTGACCTATCATGTCGTGGCCGGAAAGGTGATGTCCGGTGATCTGAGCAACGATATGGAAGCGGCGACCGTCAACGGCGCTGACGTGACCATCATGACCGAGGGTGGCGTGATGGTGAACGACGCGAATGTGGTCACCGCCGATGTAGAGGCATCGAACGGCGTAATCCACGTGATCGATAAGGTGATCCTGCCACCAAGCTAAACCAGTGATCTGTTTCGGGCGGCCCGCGGGCCGCCCTTTTTCTTTCCAATATCATCAGGGGCTAATACCATGGCAACATTCGTTGGCATCGCCAGCGACGATGAAAACTTCAGCATTCTCGTCGCGGCGCTTCAATTCATCGATAGCAACATCGAAGGCTCGGATCTGGTCGGGACGTTGAACGACCCCAGCCAATCGCTGACCGTCTTCGCACCCACCAACGCCGCATTCGGTCAACTGGCCGCCGATCTGGGCTTTGACGGCGATCCCGCCGATACCGAGGCCGTGACCGCATTCCTCGTCACCAACGTACCGGTCGAGACGCTGAATACCGTCGTGACATATCATGTAGCCGGCGGCGTGCTCAACGCGGCAGACATAGGTGCTGCGGGTACGGTGACCACGCTGCAGGGTGGCACGATCGACGCCGGGCACCTGCCGTCCCTGAAAGACAATGAGCCGGACCTGACCGATCCCACGCTTGTTGCGACCGACATCGCTGCCGACAACGGCATTCTGCATGTCATCGACCGGGTGCTGTTACCAATCGATCTGCCAGGTAACGAACCCGCGCCAGAGCCCGACCCGACCATCGTCGACATCGCACTCGGCAGCGCTGATTTCAGTATCCTCGTCGCAGCACTGCAATACATCGACGCGAACCTCGAGGGGTCGAACCTGGTCGGCACCTTGGCGGACGCATCGCAATCCCTGACCGTCTTCGCGCCCAGCAACGCGGCCTTCGGCCAACTGGCCGTCGATCTGGGCTTTGACGGTGATCCTGCCGACGCAGAGGCTGTGACCGGGTTCATCGTGGCCAATGTTCCGGTCGAGACGCTGAATGCCGTTGTGACCTATCACGTGTCACCCGGAGCCCAAACCGCGGCCGATATCGCAGCCAGTGGCACGGTCAGCACGCTGCAAGGGGCGGAAATCGGTGCGGGCGAATTGCCGACACTGACAGATCAAGAACCTGACCTGATTGACCCATCTCTGGTGGCAACAGATATTCCCGCGTCCAACGGGATCGTCCACGTGATCGACCGCGTTCTTTTGCCCGTCGACCTGCCGGACAATGATGCGCCCAGCATCACGGACATCGTGGCGGCGTCGGGCGACGGGTTCGACGACAACAATGCGGATTTCGACATCTTGCTCGAGGCGGTCAAAACCGCTGGGTTGGCGGGCACGCTGGCCAGCGCAGAGGTTGATCTGACCGTCTTCGCCCCGAACGATGATGCCTTCGTCAAACTGGCGCAGGATGTCGGTTTTCACGGCACGGATGAGGCCGGCGCGTGGACTTACCTCGTCGATGTGCTGACATTGCTGGGGAAGGGAGACCCAATCCCTCTCTTGACGGATGTGCTGACCTATCACGTCTCGGGTCAGTCCTTGCAGGCCAGCCAGGTCTTGGGGCTCGAGAATATCGAGACCCTGCAGGGAGGCACGGTTGAGGTGTCGGGCACGTCGTTGATCGACAATGACCCTGACACGTTTGACGCCAACCTGATCGCCACCGATATTCAGGCGAATAACGGTGTCGTCCACGTCATCGACGAGGTGTTGATCCCCGTTGATCTGCTGGTCGGCGACAATGTCGATCTTGAAATCGGTGATGATGGGCGTGACTTCTTTTACACCGGGCGCGGCGATGACTTTGTCAGTGGCAAGGGAGGGAAAGATTTCATCTTTCTCGGCTCAGGCGATGACGTGGGCCTTGGTGGTGCCGGGCGCGACCTGATCAGCGGGTGGAGCGGCGATGACCATCTGGACGGCGGCGCGGGCCGTGACCGTATCTATGGTGGATCGGGTGATGACACGATCATCGGCGGCGCCGGGCGTGACAAGCTCTTTGGCGGTTCGGGTGCCGACACGTTTGTCTTCAACGACGGTGACGGACGCGACAAGATCCGCGACTTCAACGTGCATGAAGATGTGATCGATCTGAGCGATCTGGGCCTGACCGGTATCGATGATCTCGATATCAGCGGTGGCTGGTTCGGCACCCATATCGATCTGGGTGACGGTGACAGTATTGATCTGTCCTGGGTCCGTACGTCCAGCCTGACGGAAGACAACTTTATCTTCTAAACACCATGCCCGGCGGTCGCTGGTCGCCGGGCATTACATTTGATTTGCGGGAATGCCTCCCCGCGGTACTGTGGGTGGACAATTCACCAGGCAGGTCACTTCCATGCACATCACCCCCTTCGGCGTCGAAATCTGGATGAACGAATGGGAGACCAAGTGCGACCTGAACCTTGCCGAAACCTGCGTCCACAGTCTGACGGTCGCGGAATTGTTTGAGGTCGTCGGCAAGAACAGCGACGATCTTTCCGACATCCTATCGATGCATATGACTTACGGCCCGATCAAGGGGTCTGACCGGTTACGGCGCGCCATCGCGGCCCTTTACGACCGACAATCGCCGGACAATGTGGTTGTGACCCACGGTACGATCGGGGCGAACATGCTGGTGCACAAGGCGCTGGTCAGCGCGGGTGACAAGGTCGTTTCGATCATGCCGACCTACCAGCAACACGACGCGATCCCGGCGAGCCTCGGCGCGGATGTCCATCACTTTTATCTGCGGGAAGAGGACGGTTTCCTGCCCGATCTCGACCACCTGCGCCATCTGGTCGGGACAGATACAAAGTTGATCGCGCTGACCAACCCCAACAATCCAACCGGTGCACTGATCGACCAGCCCATGCTTGAACAGATTGCGAAGATCGCCCGCGCTGCGGATGCCTGGATTCTTTGCGATGAGGTCTATCGCGGGATCGACCAAACCGGTGACGGCACTACAGCATCCATTGCGGATATCTACGAGAAAGGGATCGGGACGGCGGGCATGTCCAAGGCATTCTCGCTCGCTGGCTTACGGCTGGGTTGGGTCGTCGCACCGCCCGAGATGATTGAGGCGGTGATGATCCATCGCGACTATGACACGATCTCGGTCGGGCAGATTGATGACTATTTGGCGATGGTCGCGCTTGAACATCATGACAAGGTGCTGGCCCGCAGCAAAGACATCACGCGCGGCAATCTGGCGACCCTTGAGGCGTGGATGAACGATCAACCGTTGCTCAGCTGGATCAAACCCCGGTCAGGGACCACGACACTGCTTAAGTACGATCTGCCGATGTCATCCCGCGATTTCTGCGTCGGGCTGCTGCAAGAGACCGGTGTCATGCTGACCCCGGGCGAAGTCTTTGGTATGGGGGGTTATGTGCGGATCGGTTTTGGCAATCCGGAATCTGCGTTCAGCGACGGGTTGGGGCGGCTATCGGATTTCCTGAACCGCCAAACGTAAATGCCCCGCCACATGGGCCGGGCATCATGATCAGTGGACGACGGCATCATCCGGTCGTGGTCGGTTCGACGCCGACAGACGATCACCCACGATCAGGCCATCCGCACCGGCAGAGACATTGATCGTGTCACCATCCATGACATCCCCAGCCAGGATCATCTCGGCCAGTTGGTCTTGCAACGCCCGCTGGATCACCCGCTTGAGAGGGCGTGCACCAAAGACCGGATCGTATCCTTCATCGGCCAGCCATTTCAGCGCAGGCTCATCCAACACGATTTGCAGATTGCGGCTGGCCAGCCGTTTCTCCAACCGTGCCAACTGGATCTGCACGATCCCCGCCATGTCGTCGCGCGCAAGACGGTCAAAGATGATCGTCTCATCCAGACGGTTCAGGAATTCCGGGCGGAAATGGGCCCGCACTGCGTCCATCACGTCACGCTTGGCCTGTGCGGGGTCAGCACCATCGGGCAATTGGCTTAGCGCCTGCGCACCCAGGTTCGACGTCAGGATGATCAGCGTCTGCTTGAAATCCACGGTGCGGCCCTGACCGTCGGTCAGCACGCCGTCATCAAGGACCTGCAGCAGCACGTTGAACACGTCAGGGTGGGCCTTTTCGACCTCGTCAAACAACACGACCTGATACGGCCTGCGCCGCACAGCCTCGGTCAGCACCCCGCCTTCGTCATAGCCGACATAGCCCGGAGGTGCACCGATCAGACGGGCGACCGCGTGTTTTTCCATGAACTCCGACATGTCGATGCGAACCATCGCGCTGTCATCGTCAAAGAGGTATTCGGCAACCGCCTTGGTCAGTTCAGTCTTACCCACACCGGTTGGCCCAAGGAACAGGAACGACCCCAGCGGGCGGTTCTCGTCATTCAGACCGGCACGCGCGCGGCGAACAGCGTTGGCAACCGACGTGACGGCAGCCTTTTGACCGATGACCCGCTTGCCCAGTTCTTCTTCCATGCGCAGCAACTTTTCACGCTCACCTTCCAGCATCTTGGATGTCGGAATACCGGTCCAGCGTTCGACGACCTCGGCGATCTGTTCCGGGCGCACGGCCTCTTCGACCATCAGATCATCGTTTTCCTCGGCCTCGGCCAACTGTCGTTCAAGCGCCGGAATGACGCCGTAAGACAACTCGCCAGCCTTGGCCAGATTGCCCTCGCGTTTGGCGATATCCAGATCGGCGCGGGCGCGGTCCAGCTTTTCCTTGACGGCGCGCGTGCCTTCCAGCTTGTCGCGTTCGGCCTGCCATTTCGCGGTCATCTCGGATCCACGTTCCTGCAGGTCAGCCAGTTCCTTTTCCAACCGTTCGAGCCTGTCGACAGAGGCTTTGTCATCCTCTTTCTTCAGCGCCTCGGCCTCGATCTGCAGCTGCAGGATTTGACGGTCGAGCGCATCGAGTTCCTCGGGCTTGCTGTCGACCTCCATGCGCAGACGGCTCGCCGCTTCATCAACCAGGTCGATCGCCTTGTCGGGCAGGAACCGGTCGGTGATATAGCGATGAGACAATGTCGCTGCGGCAACCAAAGCGCTATCCGAAATCCGGACGCCGTGGTGCAGTTCATACTTTTCCTTGATCCCCCGCAGGATGCTGACGGTATCGGTCACGGTCGGTTCCTCAACCATCAACGGCTGGAACCGGCGGGCGAGGGCCGCGTCTTTCTCGACGTATTTGCGATATTCATCCAAGGTCGTAGCGCCGACGCAGTGCAATTCCCCCCGCGCAAGCGCCGGTTTGATCAGGTTGGCCGCGTCCATCGCGCCATCCGTCTTGCCCGCACCGACAAGGGTGTGCATCTCGTCGATGAACAAGATGATCTCACCCGCCGCGGTTTCGATCTCTTTCAAGACGGCCTTCAGCCGTTCCTCAAACTCACCGCGATACTTCGCACCGGCAATCAGGGCACCCATATCAAGCGCCATCAGCTTCTTGTTCCGCAAACTCTCGGGCACGTCGCCATCGATGATGCGCAACGCCAATCCTTCCGCAATCGCGGTCTTCCCCACGCCGGGTTCACCGATCAGGACCGGATTGTTCTTGGTCCGACGCGAAAGCACCTGCATCGCGCGGCGAATTTCCTCGTCCCGACCAATGATCGGGTCGATCTTGCCTTGCTCGGCTGCTTCGGTCAGGTCCCGGGCATATTTGGCAAGTGCTTCGAAACTGTCTTCTGCAGTCGCACTATCTGCGGTCCGACCTTTGCGGATGTCGTTGATGGCGGCGTTCAGCGCCTTGGCGGTCACACCACCCGCATCCAGTGCATCCTTGGCCTTGGACTTCACGACGGCCAGTGCCGTGAGTAACCGTTCGACGGGCACAAAGCTGTCGCCTGCCTTTTTGGCGATCTGTTCGGCCTCGTCGATGACCTTGGCGGTAGTGTTGTCCAGATACACCTGGGCGGCATCGCCGGTGACCCTGGGCTGTTTGGCCAATGCGGTCTCGACCGCGCCCATCACGGCAGTGGCATTGCCGCCTGCACGGCTGATCAGGTTCGATGCAAGCCCTTCCTCATCATCCATCAAGGCTTTGAGAAGGTGTTCGGGGGCGAATCTTTGATGATTCTCACGCATTGCGATCGTCTGGGCGGCTTGGACAAAACCGCGCGACCGCTCAGTGAACTTATCCAAGTTCATCGGTCTCTCCTTTGTTAAGCGCCCTGTATCGCAGGTGCCCGGCATCGCGGCACACCCATTTTCGGGCCTCGACATTTAGATGGGAACGCCGCGTGTCCGGTGCAAGATGCGAGGGTATGGAATTCCAGACGGGGAGCGCCAAAAGGCTTTTCCCCGCGTAATTCAAACCGCTTTGGATCATATCGACAGCGTGGAGGAGACGACGATGACCAAGGTGACGATCCAGACGCAGGCGGCAAAGGTAACGATGCAGCTATTCCCGCTTAGCCCCGACGCGGTCCGCGCCCTGCGCGCGCCGAACGACACACCACCAATCCGACTCGTCGTGTCGGATGACAACGAATACGAAGGCCACTCACGGCTGGTCCGCCCCGCGTAGCCAAGGCGCATGCGAGAGACGGACGACAAGGCGCAGCCCCGGGACAGGCTGCGCCTTTCTATTTTTTCCGCAGATTGCGCGCCCGTGCCCGTACCGAAGCCGCAAGGTCATTTGACGCCTGCCGCAGGTATTTGGCGGCATCCGGCCCATCCAACAACACATAGGCATCCAGTGCCCAGGCCCGCACCATCGGTTTTTTGTGATCCAGAAACGGCCGTACGCTTTCGGGTGCAACCCGGGCGCCCGCATACTTGACCGATTGCAGCAGATGCAAAGCGACCTCCCAATGTGGGTTTCCTCGCAGGACATCCTCGGGAAACGCGATCGACGCCCCGGATTCGTAGGCTGACTTGAGAACCCAGGTAGCTGCGCGCCCCGTTTTACCCCCGGCATCGCAAGCCGATAACAGCGTCGGATGGTCATCCACTGTCAAAGACGCCGCGACGTCTTTCAATTCCGCGGTCGTCTTTCCATCCCAAGTCGCGAAAACCGTCATCATGTCCATGATCGATGCCTACGCGATTGCGCCAAGCCCAGCCAGCAGCTAGACCGCGCAAAACACCTGCCCGGAGAATGCAGCATGCCAGATGACCGCCTGATCGTTGCCATGGATGTCCCCAACGTGCTGGACGGGCTTGCCCTGGCGGAAAAGCTGGGCGATCGGGTCGGTTTCTACAAAATCGGGCTCGGCATGCTGACGGGCGGCGGGCTGGCGCTGGCCAATGAGCTGAAACAGGACCACGGCAAACGCATCTTTCTCGATATGAAGTTTTTCGACATCGGTGCCACGGTCGAAGCCGCTGTGCGCGGTGTCGCGCAGTTCGACCTGGATTTTCTGACGGTCCATGGTGATCCACACGTGGTGCGCGCGGCAAAAGAGGGTGCAGGCGCGTCGGATATGAAAATCCTTGCTGTCACGATCCTGACCTCGCTCGAACGGGACGATCTGGACGCATCCTGCATCAAATCCGGTTCGGTCGCCGGCCTTGTACAGGAACGCGCCGGGATCGCGCTGCGCAATGGCGCCGATGGCGTCATCTGCTCTCCGCACGAGGCGGCACTCATCAGAAAAATGCCCGAGGCCGAGGGACGCTTGATCGTCACGCCCGGCGTCCGCCCGGTTGGGGCCGGGTTAGGCGACCAAAAGCGGGTCATGACGCCAGCGCAGGCCATCGCCAATGGTGCGGATCACGTCGTCGTAGGGCGGCCCATTTGGCAGGCCGCCGATCCACAGCAGGCTGCAGAGAACATCTTGACCGAACTTCGATCACCCCAGGCCCTATCGCCGAATTTCTGAACGGCATCCGTCATCGGGAACCTTCTTCGCCGTCATGCATTGTTTCGGCAAGCAAAGGAAAGGTTGAACCGATGCAAATTCGAAACTTGCGATATGATCCTGTCGATGGCCTGTTTCAGGCTTCCGTCGATATAAAACGCGCCGGACGTACGTTCCGCTATCCCTGCGAAGTGCCGGGACCTCGCAACATGGAACCTGCAATCGTTATTGCCAACCTGCATCGGCGCGCATTGAAGATGTCCGATTCCCGCATTTGAAGCTGTCTCGATCAAGTCTGCAATATCTGCCTCTGTCCCCTCGATATTGTAAAAGCTGCTTGATCATACTTGCCCGGCGTTTGAGACGCCGGGCTTTTTTCATTCATTGATGTCGGTTTCCCAGATCTTGACCTGACCTTTGCGCAATCCAAACACCTTGCGCATGATCAGATAGGAAATCAGCGACAGCGTCGCAAAGATCACCAAAGTCAACGCCAGGCCTTTCGCAGAGATACCCAGCAGGATCAGCAGGCCCATGACCCCGGCACCGATGGCGAATCCAAGGAAGATATACCCGGGGATAAGCACCTCGAGCGTAGCCAGGATCAGTGCGGCTGACATCCACGCCCACCATTCCGTCCAAAGTACCATCAGCTGCGTCCTTTCAGCATTTTGAAGGCATTGCCGAACGCATCGACCGCATCGGCAGGCAGAACGACGGTCTGATTACCCTGCCCGGCCCCAAGTTTATTCAATGCCTCGACCTGTTTCAAAGCGACCTGATACTGTGCGGCCTCCAACCCGTTATCGGCAATCGCCGCAGCGACCACTTGCGTGGCATAAGCCTCGGCCTCTGCCGCGATCCGGCGTGCCTTTGCCTCTTGCTCGGCGGCATACAGCTCTGCATCTGCCTGCAATTCGACGGCGCGTTTCTGCCCTTCGGCCTCGGTCACATGTGCGCGGCGGGCGCGTTCGGCGTTCAGCTGCTGCAACATGGCCGAGCGTGTCGCCTGATCAAGGTTCACGTCCAGGATTTCAGCGCGTGTCACTTCGATCCCCCAATCGTCGACCTGCTGCGCCACCTGCTGCCGCACGGCGTCGATCAGATTGGCACGGTTCGCCTGCACCTGGTCCAATTCCATCCGGCCGATCTCGGACCGGACGATACCGGCAACGGTCGTCGAAATCGCGCCATCGACATCTCGGATCCGGTATACCGTCTTTTCTGGCTCGATAATCCGGTAGAAAACGGATGTTTCCACCTGCACCAGCACGTTGTCGGACGTGATCGCATCCTGCGTCATCGCCGGCAACTGACGTTCCAAAATCGACACTTTATGGCGCACACGATCCAGAAACGGCACGATAAAGTTAATCCCCGGCCCCAGAACCGAGCGTAGCCGCCCAAGCCGTTCCACCACGAATTTTTGCGATTGCGGCACGATCCGCACACCGGTGAGAATGCAGACGATAATGAAGACGGCGAGCAATAAATAAAGGATATTCTGGCCCAAAAATTCGGAGATCAACTGATCAATCGGCATATATCTGTCCCTTTTTGTTGTATGCGACAGATAAGAACTGTTTCACCCTGTTTCAATGTATGCACTAGTATGCCGTATGGTTTTCCATACCCTGTTGCGCGAAGTGTCCAGTCCGAAATGCGCCCTTTTCAGCGGGGCAAACCGCCCGTCTGCGCGACCCATTTCTGCAAGCGCGCGCCATATGACGGCACCCTGTTTTCGAGGGCAAGAAAGTGGTCAAAGTCAAACAGATCCCACCGCTGCCCTTCATTGCCGAAAACGATCCGGTCCGCGCTCTCGGGTGGCATCTGCGCCACGAAAAAGGCAACCCATGCGGTCGGTTCGCTCACTGATCTGAATGCGCTTTCCCACAAGACAGCCTCTGACGGCAGCACCAGGCCAAGTTCTTCTTCCAACTCGCGTGCAACGGTCTGAAACGTATTTTCATCGCCCTCGCGCCCGCCGCCTGGCAGATCCCACAGGTTCGGGTAGGAAATCGTCGGGATGTCATCCCGCAGAATGCTGACCAGCTTGTCACCCAGAAAAAGCGCGACCTTCGCCCCGTCATGCTGGCCCGTTGTCGTCATATCGTTCCGCCCTTAGATTGGCGCCATGCCCGCCCTTTGCCGCGATTGCCTGACCACGTTTGACAGCGAAACCCGCTGCCCGCAATGCCGCTCCCCCCGCGTGACGCGACACCCGGAATTGTTCGATCTATCCATTGCGCATATGGATTGCGATGCCTTCTATGCCTCGGTCGAAAAGCGGGACAATCCGGAACTGGCCGACAAACCCGTCATCATCGGGGGTGGACGACGCGGGGTCGTGTCCACTGCCTGCTACGTCGCCCGGATCAAGGGCGTTCGATCCGCGATGCCCATGTTTCAGGCGCTGAAGCTCTGCCCCGACGCCGTCGTCGTCCGCCCGCGCTTTGATGCCTATGTCGAAGCCTCGCGCGCCATCCGCGCCATGATGGACGAACTGACCCCCGTGGTCGAACCGCTGTCGCTGGACGAGGCGTTCATGGACCTCACCGGCACTGCCCGGCTGCATCACGCACCGCCCGCCGTGATGCTCGCGCGTTTGGTCAAGCGGATGCGGGACGAATTGGGGCTGACCGGATCCATCGGTCTGTCTCATAACAAATTTCTGGCCAAAGTCGCGTCGGACCTCGACAAACCGCGCGGCTTTTCGATCATCGGCAAAGCCGAGACAATGGAATTCCTCCGCCCGAAATCCGTCCGCCTGATCTGGGGGATCGGCCCCGCCGCTCAGGGCAGCCTGAACAAGGCCGGTATTCGCACGTTCGACGATCTTCTACGCTGGGACAGGCGGGACCTGCACGACCGGTTCGGCGGGATGGGCGAGCGCCTCTACCAACTCGCCCGGGGCGAGGACGGGCGGCGTATCTCGGCCCGCAACCCGGTCAAGTCGCTGTCGAACGAGACGACGTTTCACGAAGATACCAGCGACCCCGACATCCTCGACGGACATATCTGGCGCATGGCTGAAAAGGTCAGTGCCCGCGCCAAGGCCAAGGACAAGGCCGGGCGGGTCGTAACGCTCAAGCTGAAAACACATGATTTCAAAGGGATCACGCGCCGGATCAGCCTGCGACACCCGACCCAGATCGCCGACGTGATCTACCGGACCGCCCGCGGATTGTTCGACCAGGTGGATCATCGGGGCGCCTATCGGTTGCTGGGTGTCGGACTGTCCGAAATCGTCGCCGCCGACGGGGCCGACCGCGAAGGTGACCTTCTTGATCCTGATGCGGGCAAACGCGCGCAGGCCGAAAAGGCCGCCGACCGCATCCGCGAGAAATATGGCGCAGACGCGATCATCAAAGGGCGCGCACTGCGGTAGATGGATTGACGCGGGGGCACATCCGGCCCTACGATCGCCTGACTTGGTGAAACGCAAACAACGGGAGGGCAACTGCTGAATATGCGCATCGCACCCCGACTTCAGCATGGTCCCCGCCACGCCCTGCAAATCCGTTTGCAGGGCTGATCAGGGAACAACGCCCCCACGGTCCGCCCAATGCCGCGCTGCGGCCCAATTTCGTTTGACCAGAGACCGATATGACCATTCTCAATCTCAACGCGCTTGGCGTAACGCTGGGCGATCCGCTTTTCACCGACCTGAACCTGACGATTTCCAAAGGCGACCGGATCGGTTTGATCGCCGCCAACGGCAGGGGAAAATCCAGCCTTTTACACTGCATTGCCGGACTGGCAGAGCCGACAAGTGGTGACATCACCCGCGCCCGGGGGCTACGGGTCAGCTATGTCAGCCAAGACGTCCCAACCAAAGCGCTTGAAAAAACTATTTACGATCATGTGCTTACGTCACTTTCACCAGAACAGCAGGATTATGAAAGCTGGCGTGTCGATGTCGTTCTTGATGATCTATCTGTTCCCGTCGATTTTCATCATAAGCGTTTGTCGGAACTCAGCGGAGGTTGGCAGCGCACCGCCCTTCTCGCCGCCGCCTGGGTGACGGAGCCCGATCTGCTGCTACTCGATGAGCCCACTAACCACCTTGACCTGCATCGGATCGGCCTGCTGCAGGATTGGCTGTCGCGCCTGCCGCGCGATGTGCCCGTGATCATCACCGCGCACGACCGGGAATTCCTCGATGCTGTGACAAACCGCACCCTGTTCTTGCGCGAGACCGCCTCCCGCGTCTTTCCACTGCCGTTTTCGAGGGCCCGCGCGGCACTGGATGAGGCCGATGCGGCGGATGAGCGTCGTCATGCCAATGATCTCAACAAGGCGAACCAACTGCGCAAACAGGCCGCGAAGCTCAAGAATATCGGGATTAATTCCGGCTCGGACCTGTTGATCACCAAGACAAAACAGCTGGCCGAACGCGCGGCCAAGATCGAGGCCGCAGCCAAGCCTGCGCATGACGAACGATCCGCAGGGGATATCCGGCTCACCAATCGCGGGACACATGCCAAGGCACTGGTATCGTTGGATAATGTCGATGTCACAACGCCAGACGGCAACCTGCTGTACCGGACCGGAAAGCAGTGGATCGCGCAAGGCGACCGTGTTGTTCTGTTGGGCAGCAACGGGACCGGCAAGACCCAGATGATCAAGCTGATTCACCACGCGATCGGCGGCGAGGTTGCCGGTATCCGTTACGCGCCGACGATTGCAGAAGGCTATGCAGATCAACACCTTAGCCAATTCGCGGATGACCGATCACCGATGCAGGCGATCACCAACCGGTTCGATATCGGTGATCAGCGGGCGCGGGGTGTTTTGGCCGGGGCCGGGATCGCGATCCATAAACAGGATGGCCCGATCGATGCGCTGTCAGGTGGGCAACGGGCACGGTTGGCGATGCTGGTTTTGCGGCTGCAAATGCCTAATTTCTACCTGTTGGACGAGCCGACGAACCACCTTGATATCGCGGGGCAAGAGGCGCTTGAGGCCGAGCTTATCGCCCATGATGTCGCCTGTCTGTTGGTCAGTCACGACCGGCAGTTCTTGCGAAATGTCGGCAATCGGTTTTGGCAGATCGACCGGAAAAGGCTGGTTGAGGTTGATGATCCAGAGCCATTTCTGAGGGCCGAGATGACGAAACCGGGCGATGGTTAACAAGGTGCGGCATCCCGAAATCGGCAATCGGAATAGTATCGGAATTCCATCGGAATTTCATCGGACCGTCGCGACCGGTCGGTGCCGGATTAACGCAACGGACGGTGACCTTTCATTAACGATATCTGATTGCCGTCTTCGTCCGTTGCCACGACGTCAAAACCAGCATTCGGCCTGCCCGGCCCTGCAAAGGTCACACCATTCGGGCGCTTCAGATCACCATGGGCTGGCCTTACCGCACCACGAATTCGGCATGCAGCGCGCCGCTGGCCTTGATGCTTTTCAGGATGTCGATCATGTCGCGCGGCGCGACGCCAAGGGCGTTCAACCCCGCGACGACCTCGCTAAGCGATGTGCCACCCCGCACCTCGGCCAGGCCGATGCCAGGTTCTTCGATGATCGCCGTTTCGGTCCGTGGAACGACGACCGTTTCCCCCGGCGCAAAGGGGTTGGGTTGCGCGACCAGCGGTTCCTCTTGGATACGCAACGTCAGATTGCCCTGACTGACGGCGACCCGGCTGATCCGCACGTCTTCGCCCATCACGATTGTGCCCGACCGTTGATCGACCACAACCCGCGCACGACGTTGCGGTTCGACCAGGATGTTTTCGATCCGGCCCAGCGCGTGAGCGGGCGAAGGCATATTGGTGGCGGGGATGTTCAATTCGACCGTTCCCGCATCCAGCATCACCGCGACGGGGCGCGTGAAGTTCTGGTTGATCGCTTGTTCGATCCGTCCGGCGGTGGTGAAATCGGGTGTCCGCAGCGCCAACCGCAGCGTATTCATCCCGCCGAAATCAAAATCGACCTCGCGTTCGATTGTGGCCCCCGAGGGGATGACACCCGCCGTCGGCACGCCCTGGATCACACTCGCCGCGTCACCGGTGGCGGCGGCGCCACCTGCGATGATCGTTCCCTGCGCCACAGCATAGATATTTCCATCCGCCGCATTCAGCGGTGTCATGATCAGCGTTCCGCCAAGCAGGCTGTTGGCGTCCCCGATCGCCGATACGGTCACATCCATCGGGCTGCCCGCCCGGGCAAAGGGCGGCAGGCTGGCGGTGACAAGGACGGCGGCCACGTTTTTGGGCCGGAACTGTTCGCCGGTGACGTTCACCCCAAGCCGTTCGAGAATGTTGCTGAGCATTTCCTCGGTAAACGGCGCGTTCCTTAACCCATCGCCCGTGCCGTTCAGTCCGACGACAAGGCCATAACCAACCAGATCGTTGCCACGCACACCGTCGAATTCGACGAGGTCCTTGATCCGCACTGGTTGCGCGGTGGCGCACAGAGGCAGGAGCGCGAAGAACATCAGAAGGGCGATAAGCGCTTTCATCGGATGAAATCCAAAATGCTGAGGCGTGATAGCCGCGCCGTGACGCTGAAATGCGTTTCCAGTTGCAACTGCACGTCCTGCAACCGGGTCGCTATTTCGAATGGATCGGCCTGGATCAGATCGTTACGAGCGATGCCCAGCGCCGTTTTCTGCGCCGCATTTTTCGCCAACCCGGTATCGACCTGCTGTTCGACATAGCCCAACCGTGATTGGACGGCGACGAGGCCCGATGCGCTGGTGAAAAGCTGTTCGCCTGCTGTGCGTAACAGCGTTGCCTTCGTGTCTTGGTCGATGCCGGTGGCGCGATCGGCCACTGCTGCCAGTGCGGCCGCTTTCAGCACGTCCCTGATCGCGGGGTCATCAGCGCGCGCGTCTAGCGTGACGGTCTTGTTTTCAGAGATGCGCCGACTGAGCGGAGCGCCGTCATCGCCCTGATAACCCATCGTAGCAAAGCCACCGGCAGGATCGTCGAACCACGTATCGACGGCGCCGATGATCGTGGCCGCGTCGGTTACGCCGCCGATCGCAGTTTGCAGATCGGCGAACATCGCGTCGGCATTGGCGAGCGGCGCGGTATCCACCGCGGCACCACCCATCAATGCGCGGTCAGCGACCCGCGTATTGATGCCGCGCACCATGTCGGCGAATGCATCGGCGGCGGCGCGCCCGGCCTCGTCCACCTGCGCGGGGGAGCTTTCTTGCGTCACCAACAACAGGTTATTGGCGCTATCGCCGCGTATTTGATCAATCTGGGACAGGATATTCTGCATTCCGGTCAGCATCTGCGCCGTCTCCGTCCCTGCCTGCCCGTACCCGTCCAGCTGTGCAAGGCTGTGATTGATCCCCGACAATCGCGTCGTTTCACCACCAAGCGCAGCGGTGACGTCGGTGACCTGCCTGGTGGAAAGGCTTTTCGCCAGATCGGCCAGATCGGATTTGATCACACCGGTCTGGCGTGCCGCCGAAAAATGCTGGGACATGTCGCCCAGGGAAGTCACGGGCATGGTCTAAATCTCCATCAGGCGTTGCATCATGAAATCGATGGTTTGGATAACGCGGGCATTGGCGGCATAGGCCTGTTCGACGCGCAAAAGGGTCTGCAATTCCTGATCGCTGTCGACGCCTTGGGCCAGTTCGGCCTCGCGCAGGGTGTCGTGGCGTGCCGCGGCGAAACTGAGCGTTTCGTCGGCCTGCAGGCGCGTTTGTCCGACATCGCGGATGAAATCCGCCGCCCGCCCGGCGGCGCTGCGCGCAGGTGTGCCGGGCAGATCGGCGCGGCTTTCGCCCAATGCGCTGAGCCAGCGGTCGATCTGGGCTGGGCTGCCTGTTGGCCCGGGCGCGGCGGCGTTCAACCCGTCGCGCAAGCGCGTGACATCGCCGCCTTGCGCGGGATCAATGCTGGCGTTCATGCCAATCCGCCCGGCGAGGCCGGGAAGGTCCAATGGGTCCAGCGGATTGCCTTGATCGGTGAGAAGACCGGCATCGCCTGCCATCAATGTCGGATCGGTCGCCGGATCCTGAAACCGGGCGATGAGATCAGCAGCGACGTTGTCGAGGCCTGCTTGGGCGTCGACCAATGTGCGGTCGCGTAGTGCGAAGGATGCGCCCAGCGTGCCGCCGTCCAGCCTCCCGATGCCGCCCGCAGGATCGAGTGAGACGCCGTCCCGCGTGACCCCTGAAAGCGCCCCGGACGCGAGCGTCATGTCTGCAGTAATCGTGGGCGTGGGTTGGAAACCAAATTGCGCTGGTCGTCCATCCAGCAACGTCATGCCCGATACGGTCATCAGCCCGATCGTGTCGTTGTCGCGTCGTACTTCGCGGACGGGCACGATCTCGGCGATTTTGTCCACCACCTTTTGCCGCGCATCGAGCAGTGGAGAGATGTCGCTGCCGGTTGATTTCAGCCGCTGAATATCGCGGTTCAGGTCGCCCACCTGAACCAGTGCGTTGTTCAGATCGTTGATGTCGTCGGCGATGGCCCGATCGGCCTCGACCCGGAGCGTTTGAATCTGGCGCGCGTTACCGTTCAGCGTGTCCGTGACATCCTGCAAGCGGCCCGCGACATTGCGCAGCCGGTTTTCAGAGGCCGGATCGCTGCTCGCGCTGATCAGGGCCTGTTCGAGCGCGGCGAGGCGCGCGCCGATGCCGCCCTGATCCTCGGGCGTGCCGATGGTCTGTTCCAGTCGGGCCAGCATGCCCGCGCTGCGCTGTTGCCCACCCAGCGCCGCATCGGCGAGCCGCCTGTCGGCCAAAAGCCCCGCATCGACATGCCGGTGCACCCCTGTCGCCCGGACGCCGCCGAGTTCTGCCGCGGACAGGTCCAGCGATCGGCGGCCATAGCCGTCGGTCAGGGCGTTCGACAGATTGGACGACGTGATCTCGGCCATGCGCGAGGTTGTCGTCAAGCCCGAGATCGCGTTGTTGAGGGCGCCGGAAATGCTCATGTCATGGTCCGCCTATCAGCGTTTGATGTTGGTCGTTTCCTGCAACATTTCATCCACGGTCTGGATCACCTTGGCGTTGGAGGAATAGGCCCGTTGGGTCTGGATCAGTTCGGTCAGCTCACCGGCCACGTCGGTGGCGGATTCTTCGCGGGCGAAGCCGACGATGTCACCTGTCGGCCCGTCACCGGCATCCCACAGGAAGAACGTGCCGCTATCCGGGGTGACGCGATAGCTTTGCTGATCCAGCGTTTCGAGCCCATTGACGTTCGGCACATCGACCAGCGGGATCTGATACAGCACCCGGTTGATGCCGATATCGAAGGACGCGCGGACAAAGCCATTCTGATCGACCTCGACCGAGGTCAGACTGCCCACGGGCGTGCCGTTCTTGGAAATCGAGACCGGCGCAAAGGCGTCGGAGAGTTGGGTGAGGCCGATGGAACTGCCAACCTCACCGATATTGATTTCCATCGGGCCGCCGTCGACGGCGATGGTCAGGATACCGGTCGCAGGGTCGTAGGGTCCGCCAATGGGCGCGCCCGCGTTGGCGAAGCCGACACTTGCCAAGGTGCCGCCGCCGCCGCGGCTGTCGTCGAAGGTCAGCGTGTATTCACCCACGATATCCGGCGTGCCGTTGTTATTGATATCGGTTTCGCTGTCCCGGATGGTCATCGTCCATTCGTTGGACGCACCATTGGCCGGCACCGTGGGTGTGAAGGTAAAGCTAAGATTAGAGGACGCCCCCAGATTGTCGAAATATTCGATGGAAAGTGATTCTGCATTGCCCACCGCCCCTTCGCGCGTCGACGTCGCTGGCAGGTTGACCGAAAGATCGACCCGTGTCGTCGGCTCACCCGCGAATTGGTTGGCGTTGATGCGGATCGGCTGCAGTCCATCGACCGAGTCGCGCGGATAGTTCGGGATCGTTCCGTCGGGTTGGGCTGGGACACCCATCAGCACCAGACCACCGGGGCTGCGCAGATAGCCCTGGGCATCTGGCCGGAAGGACCCGGTCGTCGTCAGCATCAGCGGATTTTCACCGTTATTCACATTGACCGATACCTCGGTCGTGACCGGCAGCATGCCCCGCCCCCGGACCGCAAGATCGGTGGGGTTGGATGTCGATACCAGCGCGCCGCGTTCGTCGATCAGGCGCGATGACGTTGTCCGCACCCCCCCGGCGGAATAGGTCCCCCGCCCGCTTTCGATGACCATCGACTGGAAATCGGTGATCGCCCGTTTGTAGCCATAGGTCGACGAATTCGAGATGTTGTCGGAGATCGTCGCCAACCGCGAGGCATTTGCGGCAAGACCGGCAACGCTGGCATTCAGGGAAGAGGAAATCGTCATATTGTGCCTTTCTGGATCGAGATTACCGCTTTCCTAAAGGTGCGAGCTTAACGTCAGCCTAATGCTTAAAACTTTCCGTACTTGTCACCGATCCGTCCGCAGAAGAATGATCTCGATCCGGTTGTTGCGCAGGGCCGTTGCATCGCGCACCGCAGCCTCCCGGTCACCTGCGCCGGTGATTCGCACGATCCGCCTTGGGTCGAACGCGGCCTCTTCCATCAATGTCCGCATCACCATGGCCCTGCCGATCGACCGGTCCCAGACCGGGTTGTCGACGGCAAGGATCGGCTTGGCCGCGAGGTGCCCCTTGATCGCGACAGGGTTCTTCACCCGCTGAAACACGCGCGACAGCATCGCAGCGATATCTTGTGCGATCGGGTTGGGCGTGGTGCTGTCGGCCAGGAAAAGCTGCGCCTGCGGCAGATCGAAGATTTCGATGATCAGCCCCTCATCCGTGAGGCGCGTGATGATATGGCGCAGGGCCAGTTCCGACACGGCGCTTTCCCCGCCGCGACCGAACAGGATATCTTCGACCTGTTGCAGGGCCGCGATTTGCGCGGCTTGCTCGGCATCTTCCCCGCCGAGTTCGGTTGTCGACCGCATGGGTTTGTCACCGATCGTCGGTTGGTTGATGCCCGTTCCGCTTTGCGCCAGTGCATTTTCGGTAAAGATGTTGTCGCCGCCGAACGCGCCGGACCCGCCGCCCGAGACGCGGTTGATGGGAATCGTGGGGGAAAAGTAATCGGCGATGCCCTTGCGCTGCTGTTCGGTGGTCGCGTTCAAAAGCCACATCAGCATGAAGAACGCCATCATCGCGGTGACGAAATCCGCATAAGCAACCTTCCACGCGCCACCATGATGGCCGTCGCCGGCGACGATCTTTTTGCGTTTGATGATGACCGGTGCATTTCTGCCAGCGCTCATTTTTCCCACCTTCCTCGGGCCCCCGCAAAGGGCCTAGCGCGGCGGGGATGAAAGGAGGCTTAAGGTGCGGATTTATGATAAATTTCGATCTTTTTGGCAGGAAATCATTGGATCGATCCGCCTTTATCAAGTTCATCTGCCAATGTGCGGCGCAGCGCCTCTGCCTGATCGAGAACGGCGATGTGCGACTGCGCCAAAGCCAGGAATGCCGGTCCGAAATCACCCCGCGCCACACAGGCGCGCAGATCATCCTGCAATGACCAAAGGTCGGCATGAACCTCGTAAAATGCTTTTTTCGGGTCGGCACTGTCCGGCAAAATCCGATCGATCGCCCGGCCCAGCGTGGTGAGTTCGCCCCGAAGCCGCGCCCTTTCAGTCGCGACGATGGCGCTGTCGTAGCGCAGGGTCAGTATGGCAAGCCGTTCGATCGCGTCGACGGGCGAGAGGGGAACACAGATCTGGTTCATGCGGGATCACAGACGGATGAAGCGAACATGACCGGCAGTCTGGCGCGGAAAGGTAAAATCATCCCAAAACTGAAAAGCACCGCGCGTTTTTTGTCAAAAAAGGCACCGCACGGTGCCCGATCAGACCACTTGATCGGTGCTTTGATTTGTGTCTGAGGTGACGGCGGCATCAAGGACGCGCTGCAGATCAGCCCCATGGGCAAAGCTGGGCCTGCTGTCGCCCTTACCCCGGATCGCGGCGATGAAACGTTCAAAGATCGTCGGGACAGGGGGTGTTTCGATATCCACCCACGTGCCGGTGATCAGGTCGTCGCCCGCGCACATCTGCAAATGATCCTTGCCATGCGTATGGGTCACGATCAGCCCACCTTTTGTGCCGAACAGCCGCAAGTGCAGATCGTTGAGGTGCCCGCTGGCGAAGCGGGATGCGTGGATGACCCCGGCAGCGCCGTTCGTGAGGGTCACGTGCATCATGGCGCTGTCGTTCGCATCGAGACGATAGTTGCCGATCCGGTCATCGGGCGCCTTGGGAAACGTGGCCAAGCGGCAGGATACACGTGCCACATTCGCCCCAGCGGCATAAGTTGCGAAATCGAGGATGTGGATCCCGACATCGCCCAGCACCCCGTGTGACCCATGTCCCTTGGACAAACGCCACAGCCACTGATCCTCGGTTCGCCAATCGCCCCACGCGGGTTGGGTCAGCCAGCTTTGCAGATACGATCCTTCGAAATGGCGCATGTCACCGATCCCGTCGGCTGCCACGATTTCGGCCGCTTTCATCAGTGCCGGACTGTTGCGATAGGTGAAATTGACCATGTTGACGATGCCAGCAGCAGCGGCGGCTTGTGCCATCTCGGACGCATCGGCGTGGCTGGTGGCCAGCGGTTTTTCACACAGCATGTGTTTGCCCGCGGCGAGGCAAGGCATGGCCACGCGATGATGAACGGCATCAGGGGTGACGTTGCAGACGGCGTCGAAATCGCCCCAAGCCAGCGCCTCTTGGATCGTTGCGAAACCATGGGCGATATTGTGATTCTTTGTAAAGTTTCGCAGATTTTCCGGGTTTGTATCGACCCCGGCAACAATGCTGACGCCCTCGATAGCGGCGAAGGCGTTGGCATGCGTGTCGGCCATCCCCCCCGTACCGACGACCAGCAGCCGAATCACCGAAAGCCCTCTTCGCCGTCCTGGTGCAGGCTCGGACCACGGGCCACGATCGGCTCGGGCGCGGCGTTGACCGGCACGTTGGGGGCATCACCGACATTCTGCAGCCTGGGGGCCGGATTATGCGCCCAGAGGACTGCATTGCGCAGGACCTTTTGCACGTTCGGATCGTGATATGTCGGATAGGTTTCATGCCCCGGACGGAAGTAGAAAACGTTGCCCGCACCCCGCCGATAGGTCAGGCCGGACCGAAAGACCTCGCCCCCCTGGAACCAACTGATAAACACTGTCTCGAGCGGTTCGGGCACACCGAACGGTTCGCCATACATCTCTTCGTTTTCGAGCGTGAAATGGGTGGGTAATCCGGCGACGATCGGATGGTTCGGGGCGGTGACCCATAACCGTTCCCTTTCGCCCGCTTCGCGCCAGGTGAGATTGCAGGGTGTGCCCATCAACCGTTTGAAAACCTTGGCGAAATGGGACGAATGCAGCAGGATCAGACCCATGCCCGCATGGACGTGCCGGGCGACCCGTTCGACGACGGCGTCCGACACGTCGCCATGCGCCGCGTGCCCCCACCACAGCAGTACGTCGGTTTGCGTCAAACGGTCTTCAGACAGGCCATGGTCAGGATCCTGCAAGGTGGCGGTTTCAGCAGTGATTTCGTCACAGTCGAGCGCTGTGGCGATCGTACCGTGGATTCCGTCGGGATAGATGTCGGCCACAAGGGGATTTGTCTGCTCATGCACGTTCTCGCCCCAGACCACTGCACGTATCGTCATGACCACCCCCTCAAAGCGCTTTGGATTGATTTTGCGACCGCTGCGCACAGAAGACAAGACCGCAAGTGATGGAGGCGCTGGAAACTCGACTGACGATAAGGTAAAGAAATGGTTAATAAATGATTAACAGCCGTTTCGACCCCTAGCCTGCCAGTCCTGGCACCCTGTCTTTTTGGTCAGTTTCAACGATTTGCCCAATAAATGCCCTAAAGGGAAGCAAGGAACAGGGTGTAACGAATGAGGTGTGATGATGTCGACCCAAACCATGTCGCTTGCGGCACAGCAGGCTGCCGAAGTATTTTACGGGCAAAATGAACAATCTTTTGTCGCGCAACTGAAAGAAATGGGTGCAATCGACCCGCGGCTTGTCAAAGCCTTCATGCAGACACGCGAGCATTATCTGGGCACCAAGAAAAACTAACCCATTGGAAATGGACAGCGACACGCTTTGCCAACGCGGCCTTTCCTGATTTTCCGCGCAAGGACAGTCGATCCGACAGCGCCAATCTGACACAGGGTGTCAGATTGCGTTTACACTTGCCCGACTCTCATATGTCACACTAAAGTGACGACATGAGTGTCACGTCAGATTTACACCCACAGATCGCGACACGGCGCTGGCCCGAACCACGGGCGACGCTGACATTGATCAAGCCCGTGACATGGTTCCCGCCGATGTGGGCCTATCTGTGCGGCGCGGTCTCGGCAGGGCTGTCGGGTGCGTCAGCATGGTGGCCGGTGGTTCTGGGCGTGATCCTTGCCGGTCCGATCGTGTGCGGGATGAGCCAAGCGGCGAATGATTGGTGTGACCGGCATGTCGACGCAATCAACGAACCCGGTCGTCCGATCCCGTCGGGGCGCATTCCTGGCCGCTGGGGCTTCTATATCGCGCTGATGATGACCGTGCTTGGTTTGCTGGTCGGGTATCAGTTGGGTCCGTGGGGGTTCGGCGCGACCGTATTGGCGGTGCTGGCGGCCTGGGCTTATTCCGCCGAACCGGTCCGCGCGAAGCGGTCGGGTCTTTGGGGGCCAGGTCTATGCGGTCTGGCCTACGAGACATTGCCGTGGATCACCGGGGCGGCCATTGTGGCGGGCGGTGCGCCCGGTTGGCCGGTCATCGTGATCGCGGTGCTGTACGGGCTGGGTGCGCATGGCATCATGACGCTCAACGACTTCAAGGCGATCGAAGGGGACCGGGCCACTGGCCTGCGGTCCCTGCCCGTGATTCTGGGACCGGGCGGTGCAGCAAGAGTGGCCTGTTGTGTCATGGCCGTACCACAGGTCGCGGTGATCGGGTTGCTGGCAATCTGGGACAAACCGCTGCACGCGCTCGGTGTTACGGCGATGCTGGCCGTGCAGCTTGGGGCGATGCGCGTTCTCCTCCGCGACCCGGAGGGCAAGACGCCCTGGTATCAGGGCATGGGCATTGTTTTCTACATCAGCGGAATGATGATCGCGGCGACCGCGCTGCGCAGCCTTGGGGGCTAGGATGACATTATCATGGGTGCAGATATTCCGGTTGGGCCTGGTGCAAATGGCATTGGGCGCGATCGTGGTGCTGACGACCTCGACCCTGAACCGGTTGATGGTGGTCGAATTGGAACTGTTGGCCGTTCTGCCGGGGGCGCTGGTCGCGCTGCATTACGGGATCCAGATGACGCGACCGCATTGGGGCTTTGCCTCGGACAAGGGCGGACAGCGGACGCGGTGGATCATTGGTGGCATGGTCGCGCTTGCCGCTGGCGCGATGCTGGCCGCCATTGGTGTCATGGTGCTGGAAAGCAGCTTTGCCATGGGCATGGCTATTTCGGTGATCGCCTATGCGCTGATCGGGCTGGGTGTGGGTGCCTCGGGCACATCGCTTTTGGCGCTTTTGGCCACGACAACGGCGCCGGACCGGCGGGCGGCAGCGGCGACGATCACATGGCTGATGATGATCTTTGGCATCGCCGCCACGGCGGGGATCGTTGGCGCGCAGCTTGATCCGTACTCGCCTGAATTACTGATTCGTATCGTTGCGATCGTCGTCCTGATCGCCGTTGGTATGACCTGCCTTGCCGTTTGGGGGATCGAGCGCAAGCTGGTCGCCATCCGCAAACCCGACACGGCATCATTCCGCGAAGGCTTGGCCGAGGTCTGGCAAGAGCGGAAAGCGCGCAATTTCACCCTGTTCGTGTTCCTGTCGATGACCGCTTATTTCATGCAGGAATTGATCCTCGAGCCATATGCAGGCCTTGTCTTTGCCTTTAGCCCGGGTGAGTCCACCTCGCTATCTGGCGCGCAAAACGGCGGTGTCTTCATCGGGATGCTGACTGTCGGAATCATGGCCACGGGCCTGAAAATCGGGGCGTTGCGCAACTGGGTCATGGCGGGGTGCATGGGATCTGCCGGGGCGCTCGCGCTGATCGCGCTACTCGGCCCTTTGGGACCGGGTGCACCGCTGATGCCAGCTGTCGTCGCGCTTGGGTTCTTCAACGGCATGTTCGCTGTCGCCGCTATCGGATCGATGATGGCGCTCGCCGGTCAAGGGCGCGAGCGGCGCGAGGGCACCCGCATGGGCCTTTGGGGCGCGGCGCAGGCCATCGCCGCGGGCTTTGGCGGATTGGTCGGCGCCGGCATGGTCGATCTGTTGCGCCTCAGCCTGACCGACGCACAGGCCTTTGGATCGGTCTTTCTGTTCGAGGCGTCCCTATTCATCGCCGCCACCCTAATGGCCGCCAAGATCATGGACCGCAAAATGCCAACCGCCACTTTGGTTCCGGGAGAGTAATCATGCAATACGATGTTGTAGTCGTGGGCGGGGGCCCTGCCGGGGCGACCGCCGCCGAAGACCTTGCCCGATCCGGGCACAAGGTCGCCTTTATCGACCGGGACGGGCGGATCAAACCGTGCGGCGGAGCGATCCCACCCCGTCTGATCGCCGATTTCCATATTCCCGATGATCAGCTTGTGGCCAAGGTCAACACCGCCCGCATGATCTCGCCCACCGGGCGGCGGGTCGATATCCCGATCGAGAACGGTTTCGTCGGGATGGTCGACCGCGAGCATTTTGACGAATTCCTGCGGGTCCGCGCGAAAGAGGCTGGTGCGCATCGTTACACCGGCACGTTCACCCGGATCGAGCGGGAAAATGGCGGTGTCCAAGTGCGCTATCGCGACAAGATCAGCGGGAATGTTCTGAGCCTTGAGACAAAGCTGGTAATTGGTGCCGATGGCGCCCGGTCTGATGTCGCGAGGGCCGAGGTCGAAGGCGGTGATACGATCCCCTATGTGATCGCGTATCATGAGATTATCGAAGCGCCGGATGCGACAGAAACCTATGACCCGATGCGATGCGACGTGGTTTATGACGGCAAAATCTCCCCTGACTTCTATGGCTGGGTCTTTCCCCATGGCGGGCAGGCGAGCGTGGGCATGGGGTCCATGGTCAAATCAGTAGACGTCAAGCAAGCCACGGCTGATCTGCGCGCGGCGTCGGGCCTGACCGCGTGCAAGACGATCCGCAAGGAAGGCGCGCCGATCCCGCTGAAACCTCTGGACCGCTGGGACAATGGGAAAGACGTGGTGCTGGCCGGTGATGCGGCAGGGGTCGTTGCCCCGTCCTCCGGTGAAGGCATCTACTATGCCATGATGGGCGGTCGGGTCGCGGCCACTGCGGCAGCGGCCACTTTGTCATCAGGGCGCGTAAAAGATTTGCAACTGGCCCGGAAACTTTTCATGCGCGAGCACAAGCAGGTCTTTCGGGTTTTGGGCGCGATGCAGAACGCCTATTACCGCAGCGACGAACGACGCGAACGCTTTGTGTCCCTGTGTCATGATGTCGACGTGCAAAAGCTGACGTTCGAGGCGTATATGAACAAGAAACTTGTGAAAGCACGTCCCTTGGCCCATTTGAAAATCGGTATCAAGAACCTTGCCCATCTGACACGGCTGGTGTCGCCGCTGCGCACATGACGATCATGATCCCGGCCTGGGTAAACGGCACGTTGATCCCCGTGGAAAAGCTGGACGCGCATAAACGCGGGCTGCGCCATAAAGCCGTCAGCGTCTTTGTGATGAACCGGGGTCGCGTGCTGATCCAGCAGCGGGCGATGGGCAAGTATCATACGCCGGGACTTTGGGCGAATACGTGCTGCACCCATCCTGAATGGGACGAGGACCCGGCCGATTGCGCCGTGCGGCGCCTGAATGAGGAATTGGGGATCACCGGGCTTTATCCTGCGTATCGCGATCAGATCGAGTATCGGGCCGACGTGGGTGGTGGCCTGATCGAACACGAGGTTGTCGAAGTCTTTGTGGCCGACGCTGCGGATGATCTGCGGATCGTTCCGAACCCGGATGAAGTCATGGCGACCCGGTGGGTGAATTTCTATGACCTATCCGCCGAAGTGGCGCGGTATCCGGCGGATTATACGCCGTGGCTGCGGATCTACCTGCAGGAACATCAGGACGCAATTTTCGGGGATCTGGTACGGGCGTCGTAAGGTGGCTCTTGAGCCACATTACCCCTTCAATCTGCCTTGAACCTTGTCGCTTTGCAATTCGCGCACGGCGTGATTGCCGATCCATTTGGCGATCTTGTCGTCCTGTTCCGCCAGTTCCGTGGCAAGAGCGATCGAGGCCGTATTCAACGCCTTGTTTCGTTTGCCTGTCGCACGCAGCGCCATATCGACGGCCTTTTTGACTAAAGGCCGATCATCGGTGGCGGCATGTCGGATAAGATCGAAGGTATCGATGAACCGATCATCCCCAGCCGCCTTGTCATGCACGGACAAGGACCAGATCAGCGCGAAGCCTGCCCGCCGCACGAATTCACGCGCGTCCGGTGCCCAGTGGTGCACTTTGTCCCAGGCATAGGGCGTTCGGTCGACCAGTGAGAAACAGGCGGTGTCGCAGATCGCCCAATTATCGAAATCCGCGCACCAGGCATCCGCCTCTGCCGACGTCAGTCGTTCTGGATCGGCGAGAAAAACCGCCATTGTCCGCGCCTCATAGATGCCTTCACGCCAGAGTGCCAAGGCCGTGTCGTGCCGGATACCCAGCGCTTTGGCCTTTTTCTTCATCACACCCATCGGCACGCCACAGGCGTCGTCATTCGGGATGCCGTAGCGGGTCAGGCTTTCCACGCCGTCGGCGCTGCCGGCCGCCTTTAGCCAGTCGATGATCGCCGCATGGCTCATGACACCAGATCAGCATACCAGGCCCTTACGGTCAAAACCATGCGATGCTAAAGCGGATAAAAGGATGATGTCATGTGGGTTTTCGGATACGGGTCGCTGCTATGGAACCCGGGCTTTGCGCCGGTGCGGCGGGTGAAGGCCGTCCTGCCCGATTACCATCGCAGCTTTTGCATGTTATCGATCCATCACCGCGGGTCCGAAGAGGATCCGGGGCTTGTCCTTGCGCTTGACCGTGATCCGGGCGGGCAATGTACGGGGGTTGCGTTCGAGGTTGCGCCCGCAGACGAGACGCAGGTCTTGGCGGATTTGCGCGAACGCGAATTGATCTCATCCGCGTATTACGAAGATACCGTTTCGCTGACCACCGATGATGACAAAACCATCGCCGCACTGGCCTACATCATCGACCGGGATCATCGCCAATACTGCCAGTTCGCCCTTGAAAAACAGGCCCAGATGATTGCCCATGCGGTGGGCGGGCGCGGGCCGAATACGGAATACCTGTTCAATACCGCGACCCACCTGGCCGAGCTGGGCATTCGCGACGCGGATATCGAATGGCTGGTCGCGCGCGTCCGTGCTTTGACGGCAACATGACGATGCCCCCGATTTTGCTGGGGTTTTGCGCCATCTGCACCTATGATTCACTTCGGGTAGGGCAGTTAACCATCATAAGGCAAGACGCACGTGTCGGATAAAAAGGCACCCAAGGCGCAACCACAGTTTTCGCAACCGATCCGTCAAATCCTGTTCATGTTCGTCGTGATCGGGCTGATCGGGGCGGGGTTCTATCTGGGTCAGGCGCAGATCATCGCGATCTACAACTCGAATCCATACCTGAATGGCGTGATTCTGGCAGTCTTCGTTCTGGGCGTTCTGTCCTGTTTCAATCAGGTATTTCTGTTGATCAAATCGGTCCGCTGGATCGAACGGTTCGCGCGCGATGCCGGTGGGCATTCCTACATCGCCGCGCCATCGCTGCTGGCCCCCTTGGCCACATTGTTGCGGTCGCGCGGCGCGCGTACGCAGATATCATCGACCTCAAGCAGGTCGATCCTGGATTCCGTCGCGCAACGGATCGACGAAGATCGCGAGATCACGCGCTATATCGGCAATGTTCTTATTTTCCTGGGCCTTCTGGGCACGTTCTATGGCCTTGCCACGACCGTTCCGGCACTGGTCGAAACGATCCGATCGCTCAACCCAGGTGAAGGTGAGGATGGGGCGGATATCTTTGCCCGTCTGCAATCAGGGCTGGAAAGCCAACTTGGCGGTATGGGGACGGCCTTTTCAAGCTCGCTTCTTGGGCTGGCCGGATCGTTGGTGGTTGGCCTGCTCGAACTTTTCGCAGGGCACGGTCAGAACAGGTTCTATCGCGAATTGGAAGAATGGATGTCGACCATCACACGGGTCGGGCTGGAAGGCGATGAGTCCGGCACCGTGGCCGATGGCGGCGCGATGGTCGCCTTTGTCGATCAACTGGGTGAATTGATGGACACGATCCAGATGAGCATGGGCCAGATGGATGCTGACCGGGAAGAAAACGAACGCCGCTTTGCCGCGCTGACCACCGCGATCGAACAAGGTCTGCAGGACGAACGCACCGACGCTTTGCTGACCCGCGTCGCCGAGGGGCAAGAGGCCCTGATCGCCAAACTGGGCGAAGCCGGCATGGACGGGATCGACGCCGAAAGCCGGATGCGTCTGCGGTCAATCGATGTGCAACTGCTGCGGATTCTGGAAGAAATGGCCGCGGGTCGTCAGGAAAGCATTGGCGAATTGCGCGGTGAGCTGGCCAATCTGGCCTCTTCGTTGAAAGAGCGCGGTTGATCCATGGCGCTGAGCCGCAGATCATCAAACAGATTTCAGAACGCGATCTGGCCCGGTTTCGTGGATGCGATGACAGGTCTTTTGCTGGTGCTGATGTTCGTTCTGACCATTTTCATGGTCATTCAGTTCGTCCTGCGCGAACAGATCACCGGCCAGGAAAGTGAGCTGGATCAGCTCAGCAATGAGGTCGCGACGCTGACCAGCACGCTTGGCATCGCGCAGGATCGCAATGCGGCGCTGACGGCCGATCTGGATGCTGCGGCAGCACTGGCAGCATCACAGGAAAGCCGGATCGCCGGGCTCATCGCTGCCCGCGAAGCGCAGGATCAAGTGCTGGCCGATGCCGAGACCCGGATCACGGCGTTCGAGGCGCAGGTGGCCGGGCTTTTGGCCGATCGTGCGGCGGATGCCGATACGATCGCCGCATTGGAGGGTGCGCGGGATGACTTGCTGGACGAGCAGGAGGCGCTGAATTTGGCGCTTGCCCAAGCCCGGACCGAGATCGACGCAGGCGCGGAGGCGGCCCGTTTGGCCGCGGCCCGGCGCGAGGCGCTGGAAGCGCTGGTCGCCGATCTGGAAACCGAAAATGCGGTGAATGCGGACCGGATCAGTGATCTGGAAGCCGAAGGGCTGGCCGATGCTGCGGCGGCAGAGGCCTTGCGCGAGCGGTTGGCCAATGCCGATACCGAACTGACCGCGATGACGTTGAATTTGGAACAGCAGCGGCGTGAGGCGGAGGAGACGCTGACGCTGCTCGCTGCCGCGCGGGCAGCGCGGGCGCAGTTGGATGCGGAACTGGCGACGATCCGTGCGGCGCAATCCGAGATCGAGCAGGACCTGACCGAGGCCGAACTGGCGCGGCGCGCTGCAGAGGCGGATACCGCCGATATGGAACAACAGCTGGCCGATGCATTAGCCGCGCTGTCCCGCGCCGAAGGCACGCAGGATGAGCAGGTGACCGAAGCGGAACGGCAAGCCGCCCTTTTGGCCCAAGCGAACGCGGCCCTTGCCGAGGAAGAGGCCCTGTCTGCAGAAAGCCAAAGGCAGGTGGCGCTTCTGAACGAACAGGTGACGGAATTGCGGACTCAGGTGGGTAATCTGCAATCTCTGCTGAACCTTGCCGAAGACGCCGATCGCGAGGCGCAGGTGCAGATCGAAACGCTGGGCGCCCAGTTGAACACGGCTCTTGCACGGGTCGCGGCCGAGGAACGCCAACGCCGCGCCGCCGAAGAGGCCGAGCGGCGCAGGCTTGAGGAAGAAGCCGCGCGGCTTGCTGCCGAGGCGCAGGACCTCGAGACCTTCAAGTCGGATTTCTTTGGCCAGTTGCGGCGGGTGCTGGAGGGGCAGGATCGGGTGCGGATCGTGGGTGATCGTTTCATTTTTGCCTCGGAGGTATTGTTTCAGCCGGGCAGCGCGACATTGTCACCAGCCGGGCGTGAAGAGATCGCCAACATTTCCGGGATCCTGCGGTCGATCGCGGACGAGATCCCGCCGGGCATCGATTGGATCATTCGCGTGGACGGTCATACCGACGATATTCCCGTGGGGTCCGGCAACCGCTATCGCGATAACTGGGAATTGAGCCAGGCGCGGGCGCTGTCCGTCGTCCGGTTCATGTCCGAAGATCTGGGTATCCCTCCCACACGGCTGGCGGCGAATGGTTTTGGTGAGTTCCAACCGATAGATCCGGCGGATACGGAGGAGGCGCGGGCCCAGAACCGGCGGATCGAGTTGAAGCTGACTGAGCGTTAGGTGTTGATGTTTGGTCAAGGTTGGATGGGTGAGGTGCGCTATCCGACGGGTGGCGCAAAAAGCGCTTTTAATTGGCGCATCATACCATCGGACCCGTGTCGGCGTTTCGTCAGACGCTTGCGTGCAGCAGGTTGTATCGTTCGTTAACCCTTGGGAGGGTGGACTGAGCCTGCTTGGTTGGGGTCAGGTCAATGATGTGCGCAGTCCGTATGAATGGTCATACAATGCAGGTCTGCGATTACCGCGTTTCGCCGGCCACGAAACCTGCATTTCCGACAAGGTTGATGTCGTCCACAACGCCGTCGGGGTCCTCGAGCGTCAGGTCGAGATCGAGAATGCCACCAATCGTGCCCGCTGTCCGGCCAAAGAACACCCCGCCAATCTGGCTGTCGGACGTGCATGGCCCGGTGCTGCACGCCGTGACGTTCAAGTCGCCGACGAACCCGTTGCCAGTGATCCCAACCGGGGTCAGTTCGAAATCGAAGGTTGCGCCGCCCGAGCTCAAAGCAGCGTCACCCGATACCTGTCCGCCGTCGAAGGTCGCCGTAAGATTGATCGTTCCGGATACTTCACTGGCGTCGGCTATGCCGCGTACGGAAAGGAGACCGAACACATTGCCGGTGTATGACACGCTGCCGGTCAATTCAGGAATGGCATCCGGGACGGTTTCGGCGCCGATGATAAAGTGTGCGAATTCGATTTCGCCCGCGCGACCGCCACGCTCACCGTCGGCAAGGACGCGGAAGACCTGTGGTTCGAAACCGAAACCGGTGGAGAAGGTGTTGATCCGGACTTCGGAACCGTCAGCCCGGGTTGCCGTGCCACCCGTGAATACGAGGGTTTCACCATCGACGACGAGGGTCTGACCATCATCGAAGGTGATCACCCCGTCAAACACACCTTTTTCGGTTTCGCCGGGGGCGTCGCGAACGATGGTGCGTGGAAGGCGGATATTCACAGTCTGGCCGTCGAGGTCTGCTGCGCTTCCTCCAAAGTTGGCGAATTGCAAACCGTTGCCCGACGCTGTTGCTGTCGTACTCCCAAAAAACAGGTCACCGGGACCGCCCGCGCCGCCGCCCCCGCCGGAACCGCCACACGCGCTGAGCGCAAGAACCGTCGCTGTGGTGAAAGTGTTTTTGCAAGCTATGCGCATGTGGTGGCCTCATTGGTATCGTTGCAGGTTTAGTAAGTGATGACGCGCCCGGGTCAACCTTTATGTATACGTTTATGGATACAAAATTTGCGCTTGAATGATTTGATCAACGCAACCACTGCGCGCGTCGTGTTTGACCGAAAATGCGTTTTTTGGTAAGCTAGTTCCATTAGCGCTAATACTTTTTTTGAAAACTTTATTTTTTAAGGGCCATTTCAATGTTCAATTTTCCCATCCAGGATCTGGGTGTGCCTGTGCGCGACCTTTCGATCCGAGACAGACTGACCCCCGAAGTTGTTTTCGACCGCCGCTGGCTATTTCGCTGTCGCGTCAAAATCCTTGTTGTTACCGACAGTTTCGCGGGCGGTTTCGGCATGACCGCCGGGTTTCATCTGGGTCAGGCCCTTGCGATCGTGAATGCCGATCCGTGGAGCCATATTCAATTCAGTTTCGCCAAGGCCCATCGTGGCCAGTCGGGCGAGGATGATGTGATCGACAATTTCCGGTTCGATGATCACGATCTGGATCAGTATAGTCAGATCTGGATGTTCGGTATCGAACGGACGAATAATGGCACTCCGCTGAGTGAAACCGAGCTACGGGCCGTGTCCGAATTCATGGACGGTGGTGGCGGTGTTTTCGCCACGGGTGATCACGAGGATCTGGGCAATTCGATGTGTGCAGAGGTGCCGCGTGTCCGGTCGATGCGCCGATGGTGGTATTCCAACCCCGGCCCGAACGGAGAGCCTGTGGCACCCGCCCAATCCGGTGCCGATCGTCACGATACGCTTGTGGGTGGCGGTACGCAGACCGATCCCGATCCGCAGATGATCCGTCCGCGTCTGTATCAGCGCACGTTGTTGGCGGGGTCGGTTCTGAAGAAGGTCGTGCGCTATCCGCACCCGGTTTTGTGCGGGCCGAGCGGCATTCTGAATTACCTTCCCGACCACATGCATGAAGGTCTGTGCGAGGTCCCGGATGATCTGGGCAACAGCTGGACGTTCGACGGGCAGGAATTCACCGAATATCCCGATGACAGCAATGGCGTGCAGGTCCGCCCCGAAGTCATTGCCTACGCCGATAACAACGTGAATGCGCAGGAATTCGGCGTGCTGGGCGCTTATGACGGTCATCGCGCCGATGTGGGCCGGGTTGTGGTGGATGCCACGTGGCACCATTGGTTCAACATCAACACGATGCCTTATGCCAATGCGTCGGATCCGGCGCATCCGTCCTATACCCCTGCGACCGTGGCCAAGTGGCGCGAGATTCAGGAGTATTTCCGCAATGTCGCCGTCTGGCTGGCGCGTCCGAGCCTGCAGCGCTGTATCCGAAATGGTGGCTGGATCCGCACGCTGGGTGATTTCGATATCGCGATCACGTTCCAACCGCTGAACCGTGTGCGGGATCATCAGCTGTATTTCTGGCAGCTGGGCACCTTTGCCAAGGATGCGCTGGGTCGGTCGGCCAGCCGGTGTCAGCTGACGCTGTGGATCCTCGATATCCTGTTCCCGCGTGAATTTATCGAGCTTGAGAACCCGTTCATCCCCGACCGCCGCCGCCCCGAGATCGACCCGCCGGGTGGTCTGGATTTCGAAGAGTTCGAGACTGTGGCGCTTGGCGCGGCCATTCACGGCGCGCTGGAAACATTCGGCGATGTGAAGGACCCCGAGAAGCTGATCGATGATGACGGGGCCGCGTTCGAGAAAGTGCTGCGCGACAGCAGCAGGCGCGGTGTCGAGACATTTGTCGAGAGTTTCCGTGCCAATGGTGCCGATGTGGAGCGGATGCTGCGCAAGATGCTATAGTGGTGACACCACGACCCCTGCCCGCCAATGCGGTGGGCCGGGGTTTTATCCGGCTTGGATCATGTCCGCCGCCTTTTCCCCGATCATGATACAAGGCGCGTTGGTATTGCCGCTGATGATCTGCGGCATGATCGATGCGTCCGCCACCCGCAGGCCCTCGACCCCGCGCACGCGCAGTTGCGGATCGACCACCGATGTATCGTCACCGCCCATCCGGCAGGTGCCGACGGGGTGATAGATCGTGTCAGCTTTGTTGCGGATGATCTGGTCGAGCGCCGCGTCGCTTTCATCGCCGCTGATCGTGTGGCTTTGCGTGATCTGATCGCGCATGGGTGGCGCCATCATGATGTCGTGGGCGCGGCGCGTGGCCTTTCGCAGTAGGTCCAGGTCGCGGTCGTCGGTCAGGAATTGCGGGTCGATCATGGGGGCGTCATCCGCGTTGCCGGTGGCCAGTTTGACGCTGCCCCGGCTGTGCGGCCGCAGCGCGCAAGCGTGGCACGAGACGCCGTAGCCCCATTTGAGGTTGCGTGCGTGGTTTTCGACCCGGGCGACGACGAAATGCAGCTGGGTGTCGGGCCAATCCTGCGGGGCGTCGCCGGTGGTGAAGAACGCCCCGGCCTCGGCAAAGTTGGTGCCGATGGGGCCGTGCCCGCTGCGTCGCCATTCGACCATGCCTTTGATCAGCCGCCACGTGGCGGCGGGGCCGATGCCGATGACATCGCGTGTTTTGACGCCGTAGTTGAGCGTCAGGTCGACGTGGTCCTGCATGTTTTCACCAACCGCTGGCCGGTCGGCGATGACATCGATGCCGTGGTGTTTGAGGTGCGTGGGGTTGCCGATGCCCGACAGCATCAGCAGTTGTGGCGATTGGAACGCGCCTGCTGAGAGGATGATTTCCTTGGCGGCGGTAAGCGTTTGCGGGCCTTTAGGCGTATCCATCTGCAGCCCGGTGGCGCGTGTGCCGTCAAAGAGGATTTTCTGCGCCATCGCGTTGGTCACGATCGTCAGGTTCTTTCGGGATGTGATCGGATGTACGAACGCGGCGGCGGATGAACAACGCTCGCCCCGCCGTTTGCCATGGAATTGGGTGACCTGGAACGGCCCGACGCCGGTTTGGCTGGGGCCGTTGAAGTCGGTGTTGTGCGGGAGCTGTGTGGACAGGGCGGCCTGAATGAAATCGTCCGTGATCGCGTGTGGGCTGGCCAGGTCGGTGACGTGTAGTTCTCCATCATCGTTGTGATGGTCGCTGGCCCCGTCAGCAAAGTTTTCGGACCGCTTGAAATAGGGCAGCACGTCGTCATAGCCCCAGCCGGTGCAGCCCATGTCCGCCCAGTTTTCGTAATCATGCCGGTTGCCGCGGATGTAGATCATCGCGTTCAGAATGGACGACCCGCCCAGGCCCTTGCCGCGTGGCTGGTACCCGCGCCTGCCGTTCAAACCGGGTTGGGGGACGGTGTTGAAGGCCCAGTTTTGGATTTTGATGCCCAGATGCGCAGGCATGGTGGCGAAGGCCCCGATAGGTGCCCGGGTGAGGATACCGTTGGCTTTGCCCCCGGCCTCGACCAGGCAGACAGTGCTTTTGCCATCGGCGCTAAGTCGGTTGGCAAGGACCGACCCGGACGAGCCGCCGCCCACGATGATATAGTCGAAGCTGTCGGGAAATTGTGCCGCCATACCGGATTGGTAGGGCGTCGCGTGGGGGTGCGCAAGTCAGGGTTTGATCAGGCGCTTGCCGTTCGCGAAGACCTGAGTCCAGGGGATGATGCTGTAGGATTTGCGCAGACCGGTGGGCCAGAACGGGTCGGCCTTGATCAGTGCCTCGATCTCGGTCGGGTCGTCAGTTTCGACGATCCACAGGCCGTTGCGCCCCTAATCGTCGTGCAAAGGTCCGGCTGCGGTGATCGTGTCCGCGTTGTTTTCAAGGAATTGCAGATGGGCAGCCATGTGTTTTTTCCGGATGTCCGGGTCGGCATCGGGGGCGTCTTCGAAGATGATGATGTGGGTCATGGTGGCTCCTTTCATCTGCATATTTGCACGGTGTCGGTGCAGGTTGAGCGGACAAGTTTGCTGCCCTAATCTGCAAAAATGCAGGATCATGATTGGAACGCTTTGAAATCGCTGTTGGCGCTGGCTCGGGCGGGCACGTTGACGGGAGCGGCGCGGGCCTTGGGCGTCAGCGACACGACCGTCGCCCGGCAGGTCAAGGCGTTGGAAAGTGACCTGGGCATCGTGTTGTTCGCCCGCGATCAGGCGGGGCGCTATCGGGTGACGTCAGAGGGGGCGGAGGTTCTGGCGCAGGCCGAGGCGGTTGCGCGGGCCAATGCAGAGATCGAGGCGTTGGCCGGGCGCAAAGGGGCACATCTAGCTGGGGTCGTGAGGGTGAGTTCGGTGCCGGTGCTGATCAACCGTATGCTGGTGCCGCGGTTGCCGAAGTTTTGGGAGACCTATCCGGAGGTGCAGGTCGAATTGGCCCCAGAGGCGCGGAACCTCGATCTGACCCGGCGCGAGGCGGATTTGGCGATCCGCTTTGCCCGACCCGTGGCCGGTGGCTTGCGGGTCAGGGCGCGGAAACTGGGGGCGCTGGCCTTTGGTGTTTTTGGACCTGCCAGCACCGCGCCGGATTTGCCGTGGATCGCCTATGACGACGCGCATGACAGTCTGCCGCAGGCGCGGTGGCTGCAGCGGCAACAGGGTGCTGTCAGCAAATTGCGGGTCGCCGATGTCGAAACAGCGTTGGAGGCTGTGGCGGCGGGGTTGGGGCGGAGCTTGCTGCCGATCATTGCCGTGAAAGATGATCCGCGGCTGCAATCTGTGACCGATATGTCCCCGGTCATACGGGATATTTGGCTTCTTTCCCATGCCGATGATCCGAAACGCGGCGCGGTTGATGCTTTCAAGACCTGGCTGGCCAGTCAAAATTGGCACTGAAACGACCAGTGGTTGCAATCAGTCTAGCCGTCATATTTCCGTAACGCAGCTTTCACGAGGTTGTTTCAAAACTTTCACCAAACGGACTCAGACCGCGCCTAACGCTGCACCCGCGATATGGGGGCAGATACATGTTAGTGGTTGACGGACTGACCAAGCGATTTGGTGACAAGGTCGCGGTGGATCATGCGTCTTTCACAGCGGAGAAGCCAGCGATGATCGGGGTGATCGGCAGCTCCGGCGCAGGAAAGTCAACGTTGTTGCGGATGCTGAACCGGTTGGCGGATGCGTCGGACGGGACGATCACGTACAAAGGTGAAGAGGTCAGTGCCCTAAAAGGTGCCAAACGCCGCGCGTGGCAGTCGCGCTGCGCGATGATTTTCCAGCAGTTCAATCTGGTGCCGCGCATGGATGTGGTGTCGAACGTATTGCATGGGACGTTGAACCGCCGGTCGACCCTGGCGACGCTGTTCAACCTGTATCCGCAGACGGATATCCATGAAGCCATCGAAATTCTTGATCGCCTTGGTATCGCTGAACAGGCGACCAAACGGGCCGAAGCGCTTTCGGGTGGTCAACAGCAGCGTGTCGCGATTGCGCGGGCCCTGATGCAGGACCCAGAGATCATTCTGGCGGATGAGCCGATTGCCTCGCTCGACCCTATGAATGCGCAGATCGTGATGGATGCCTTGCGCCGTATTCATGATGAGGACGGGCGGACCGTCATCTGCAACTTGCACACCCTTGATACCGCCCGTCGCTATTGCGACCGGGTCATCGGGATGCGCATGGGCCGCATCTATTTCGATGGTACGCCTGCGCAGCTGACCACAGGCGTGGCGCGCGACATCTATGGCGCGGGTGCTGATTTTTCCGAAGCCGCGACCTCGACCGCGATCGAACCCCACAAACGGCCGCAACCTGCGCAGCGGGTGCCGGCCTGACTTTCCCTCTTTTTCACAAATGGAGACGACCTATGAAAAAGACACTTGCCATTGCGCTTGCCACGACAACGGTGCTGAGTTCTGCTGCCGTTGGTCAGGACATCACCGAGTTCCGCATCGGCATCCTGGGCGGTGAGAACGCGCAGGATCGGTTGAACAGCTATTCCTGCCTGCAGGAATACACCGAGGAATTGCTGGATGTTGAGACCAAGCTGTTTGCACCGGCTGATTACAATGGTGTGATCCAGGGCCTGTTGGGCGGCACGCTGGATATGGCTTGGCTGGGTGCGTCGTCTTATGCGGCGATCCACCTGCAGGACCCGGACGCGGTTGAGCCTGTGCTGGTGAAGGTCAACATGGATGGGTCGATTGGATATCACTCAATCGGCTTTGCGCGTGCGGACAGCGATATTGCATCGCTCGAGGATATGCAGGGCAAGGTGTTTGGCTTTGGTGATCCGAACTCGACATCCGGCTATCTGATCCCATCCATCGAAATCCCACAGGCCACTGGTGCGACCATGGAAAGCGGTGATTACTTCGGAGAGGTCAAGTTCACCGGCGGGCACGAGCAGACCATTGTTGCCGTCTATAACGGCGACATCGACGGCGGTGTGACCTGGGCCGACGGTCAGGGCGAATGGGAAGACGGCTATAACTCGGGCGCGCTGCGCAAGGCGGTTGATGCGGGTCTGGTCGATATGAACGAGATGGTGCAGATCTGGAAATCGAACGTCATTCCTGAAGGTCCGGTTGTTGTCCGCTCGGCCCTGCCGGACGATGTGAAGGCGCAGATGACCGCATTGGTCGATGGTCTTTATGAGCGTGACGTCGATTGCGCCTATGGTGTGGCTGCTGGCGAGACGCTGGGTTTCCAGCCTGTCACGCATGACACCTACACCTCTGTGATTGAAGCACGCCGCGCGAAGATCGGCGGATAATTTTCAGTACAAGAAAAGGGGTGCCATCTGGCGCCCCTTTATTTCGTTTGGGTTTCCCATGACAGACGCCACCGCCCAGATACAGGCCAATTACATGGCCCTGACCCATCGCCGCCGCCTTTACGGCGGTCTGACGCTGTTGATTTTCGTCATCCTGATGGTCAGCGGTTTCAACATCGCCGATGCCCGCAATGCAGGCGGGTTCTGGGAAGGGCTGAGCAAGATCGGCGATTATCCTGCCGATGTGCTGTCAGAGGCGTGGGAGAAACGGGCCGATTTACCCGGGTTGCTCGCGCAATTTTTCCCGGCCTTGATCGAGACGATCAATATCGCGGCTGTGTCTACCCTGATCGGTGCGTTTGCCGGACTCGTGTTTTCGCTGCTTGCCACCCGTGGCTTGGCCCGCTGGCCGCGCCTGATCCCGCTGTTCCGCCGATTGCTGGATATTATGCGCGCTGTCCCCGAGATCGTGATCGCGCTGATGCTGATCTTTGTTCTGGGCGGCGGCCCGGTGCCTGCGATGATTGCCATTGCCATTCATACGGCGGGTGCGCTGGGCAAGATGTTTTCCGAAGTGGCCGAGAATGCGGACCTGAAGCCGGTCGATGGTTTGCGGTCCACCGGGGCCAACTGGTCACAGCAGATGATCCTGGGGGTGATCCCGCATGTCGCGCCGAATTACCTGAGCTACACGCTGTTGCGGTTCGAAATCAACATCCGCGCCTCGGCCATTCTGGGTTTCGTCGGCGCGGGTGGCCTGGGCTATGAGCTGCGCAATGCGATGTCCTGGGGCCCCGGGCGGTTTGATGAGGCGGCTGCCATCTTTGTCCTGCTGTTCGGGACGATTGTTTTGTTTGATCAGATCTCCAGCCGCTACCGCAACCGTTTGACCGAAGGGGCTGCGGCATGAGTGATGTGACTGCCCTGCAGGCGAATGCCGCTGCCCTGTTCAACCGCAAGAAGTTAGTCGCGTTCAGCGTGCCTGCGGTGATCTTCGTCTATCTGGTTTACGTCTTTTTCGCCTTCGACATCCCGAGCCTCGCGCAGCGGGCGAAGTGGGACAATGCGGTTACCCTCGCCTCGGACAGTTGGTCGTACAAGACGCATGTCACCCGTGATCATCGCGGCGATAACATTGAATATGCAATCGAGGGTGAGCGGAAGGGCCGTTATCCGGACGGTCAGCGCCCGGACTGGGTGACCGGTGAGGGTGACACGCTGACGGTCGCGTTGGGCGATGGGGCCGTTGTCAGCCTGCTGCCGGACAACAGGACCGAGATCGCGATCCCCGATTTTGGCGTCATCGAAGCGGCGTTGATTGATGGTGAGGTGCGGACCAACCTTGCCGACGATGTGCCTGAATGGATCAACGCGAGCCCGCGTCGCGTCGCGATCCGGACCGAGAATGGGCGGGTCACGATTACCCGGTCCAAGACCGAGATCTTCCGCTATGCGGGCGGGTGGGAGTTGTTCTATTTCACCTTGGACTCCCCTTATCACAATGTGCCGGTCTCGCAGGTGCTGTTCGGCGATCAGATCGACCCGGACCGCAGTAATGTCGCAGGCGCGTGGGAGGATTTCTGGGGCAATGCGATGTGGCGTCATGGTGATGTGCTGTGGGCGATTGGCGAGACGATCCTGATGGCGTTTCTGGGCACCTTTGGCGCGGCGATCATCGCGCTGCCGCTGGCGTTTATGGCCGCCAAACGGTTTGCGCCCGTGGCGATCATTCGCGGCATCACGCGCCGCATCTTTGATTTTGTGCGTGGTGTCGATGCGCTGATCTGGACAGTGGTTCTGGCCCGTGCCTTCGGTCCGGGGCCGCTGACCGGGGCGCTTGCCATTCTGATCACGGATACGGGGACGTTCGGGAAGATCTTCTCTGAGGCATTGGAGAATGTCGATGAGAAGCAGATCGAAGGGGTCGCCTCGACCGGGGCGAAGCCGGTGCAGCGCTATCGCTTTGGGGTGATCCCGCAGATCGTGCCGGTGCTGCTGGCGCAGATTTTGTATTTCCTTGAGTCCAACACCCGCTCCGCTACGATCATCGGGGCGATTACGGGGGGTGGCATTGGTCTGTTGCTGACGCAGGCGATGCAGACCCAGAAGGACTGGGAAGAGGTCGCATATTACATCTTGCTGGTGGTGCTGATGGTGATGATCATGGATTGGTTCTCGGGCTGGTTGCGGGGCAAGCTGATCGGGCGGGCCGAGGATAAGCATTGATGGCCCGGCTGAAAGCGGATGCGCCGTTTCTGCATGGGGATGTCGACCTGACAGAAGTGACCTTTGGCAGGTTTACTGAGGTCGGGAAAGGATCGCGGATCGCTTATAGCGAGATTGGCGACTATTCCTATTGTGACCGCTATGCCGATATCGCTAATGCGACTGTGGGCAAGTTTGCCAATATCGCGAGTTTCGTGCGGATCGGGGCGACGGATCATCCGTTGCAGACTGCCTCGTGTCATCATTTTCTGTATCGGTCGGCGGATTATTGGGACGATGCGGAGGTGGATGAGGCGTTCTTTGCGCATCGCCGGTCGCGCCGGGCCCTTATCGGACATGACACGTGGATCGGCCACGGTGCGATGATCAAGCCGGAAGTGTCGGTTGGCGATGGTGCGGTCGTGGCGGCGGGCGCGGTGGTGACCAAGGATGTGGCCCCTTACACGATTGTGGCAGGGACGCCTGCGGTGCATTTGCGGGAACGGCAGCCGAATGAGATCGCCGACCGGCTGATTGCGCTGGCGTGGTGGGATTGGGATCATGGGCGGTTGCAAGGTGCGTTGGCGGATTTTCGGGCGCTGTCGGCTGAGGCGTTTTTGGAGCGGTACGGTGGGTGAGGTTTACCCGTGCCGGGCTTGACCCGGCAACTTGACCGGGAGGCCCCGGGGCGGGTTATGCCAAGCCGTCAATCGTCAGCGTAACCCGATCCCCCGCAAACCATGTCATTCCGTATTCGATCGGTTTGCCATCCGCATCCGCGTTCAGGCTGGTCGTGTAGACCAACGGCGCGCCCTCATCGACATGCAAGTGCAGCGCTTGCGTTGCTGTCGCGGCCCGCGCGCTAATCCTTGTTGAGACGCGGGTGTAGTCATCGACGCCGCAGCGTTTGAGCGCCTCGGTCACGCCCGTTTCCTCGGTCAGGGCGGCGACGATACCGGGAAGGCGCGCGCCGGGGAAATGGCTGGAAAACAGGGCGATCGGGTTGCCGTCGGCCAGCGACAGACCGTGATAGATCACCAATGGCGACTTGGGTGGAATGTCGAGCCGCGCGGCCTCTTTCGGAGTCGCGGGGCGTTCTTCGATCTGCAGCACTTGTTTTTCAGGCGTCTGACCGCCGGCGAGGATGTTTTGGTGAAACCGCACCCGTTTGCCGATGGGATATTCCGTTGGGCTGGCCGTAACATAGGCGCCCGCACCGCGACGGGTGCGCACCAGTTTCTCGTCCACCATCGCCTTGATCGCATGCCGCACGGTGTGTCTGTTCACACCGAAACGATCCGCAAGTTCCGCTTCGGTCGGGAGCTTGTCGCCGGGCACATAGATCTTGTCGGCGATTTCAGCGGTCAGGGCGCGTGCGATGGCCTGCCAGATGGGTGTTTTACGCAGTTTTGTCATGGAAGTTTCACGAAACAGGGCTGGTGCTTTGTCATGGAATAGCGCATGATGTGTCTAGTTGTATAGTAACATCTGGACATGTCGAGATGCTGGATCAACAAAATGCCGATCGGAAGGCCTGGCTGAGCGTATTGGCCACCGCGCCAGAGGGGCGGGCGGCGGCTTTGCTGTCTGAGTCGCCGAAATTTACGTGGTTGCGTGCGCCGGAAATCGGCAGCGTCATGACACGTGGACGGGCTGGTGGGACGGGCGCCCCGTTCAATTTGGGTGAGGTCACGGTGACCCGGTGCAGCCTGCAACTGGCCGATGGCACGGTCGGCCATGGCTATGTGCAGGGTCGACGCAAGATGGATGCCGAGGTGGCCGCGATTGTCGATGCGTTGATGCAGACGGATACGGCTGCGCAGGTACAGGCCGATGTGCTGGATGTTTTGGCGGCCGAGCGTGATGCGCGCCGTAGTGCGTGTGCGGCCAAGGCAGCGGCGACCAAGGTTGAGTTCTTTACCATGGTCCGGGGAGAGGATTGATGGGCATGGAAGTTCTGTCTGGCGGTTTTGCGGACCCTGCACCTGATGCCGCCTTCGCCTTTCGCGGGATCATGAACGCGATGGCCCGTCCGGGACGGATCGAGACGATTGTCGGGGCGGAGGGTCCTGCCCCCTTGTCCCGCGCCGCGGCCACTGTGCTGATGACGCTGTGTGATCCGGATACGGCGCTGTATCTCGCGCCCTCATGCGACAGTCTGGCGGTGCGGGAATGGATCGGTTTTCACACTGGTGCACCCGTTGGTCCGACAAGCGCCGCACATTTCGCCGTCGGGCGGTGGCACGAATTGCAGCCGTTGGAGCGGTTTCGGACCGGAACGCTGGAATACCCCGATCGGTCCGCGACCTTGATCGCCGAGATGGATGTGCTGGCTAGCGAAGGCGCGACTCTGCGCGGACCGGGGATCGAGATCGAGGCGCGTTTGTCTTTGCCCGACCTTGATGCGTTCCAGCGCAATCATGGACAATTCCCATTGGGTCTCGACTTCATCTTCACGGCAGGGGACCGCATCGCGGCCCTGCCCCGCTCAACCCAGGTGTCCTGATGTATGTGGCCGTGAAAGGGGGCGAGCGCGCGATCGCGAATGCGCATCGCTGGCTGGCCGAGGCACGGCGCGGCGACGTGGATGTGCCGGAAATACAACCCGGTCAGATCCGCGAACAGTTATCATTGGCTGTGAACCGGGTGATGGCTGAAGGGTCGCTTTATGACCCGGACCTTGCCGCTTTGGCGATCAAGCAGGCGCGGGGTGATCTGATTGAGGCGATCTTTCTGATCCGCGCATACCGGACGACATTGCCCCGTTTTGGGGCCAGCCTGCCGGTCGATACAGGCGCGATGGCCTGTGAGCGGCGCATTTCTGCGACGTTCAAGGACCTGCCGGGTGGGCAGGTTCTTGGGCCGACATTTGATTATACGCTTCGGTTGATTGACTTCACGCTGGCCGCCAATGGTGAACCGCCCCGCGCCGAAAAGGGGGTGCCGGATAAGGCGGAGAAGCCGCATGTCACCGGGTTTTTGAACCGCGAGGGGTTGATTGAAGAGGCGGTGCATAGCGATGAAGCGCCCTCCGATCTGACCCGGGAGCCGTTGGAATTTCCCGCGGACAGGCCGCTGCGCCTGCAAGCGCTGACCCGGGCGGATGAGGGGTTTACCCTTGGCATGGCGTATTCGACCCAGCGGGGATACGCCCGAAATCATGCCTTTGTGGGTGAGCTGCGGATCGGAGTGGTCACGGTCGAGATGGAGATACCGGAATTGGGTTTCGCCATCGAAATTGCCGAGATCACGCTGACCGAATGCGAAACGGTCAATCAGTTCAAGGGTTCCAAATCCGAGCCGCCGCAATTCACGCGGGGCTATGGGTTGGTCTTTGGCCAGACCGAGCGCAAGGCGATTTCCATGGCCTTGGTAGATCGTGCCCTGCGCTGGAAAGAGTTGGGCGAGGATAATGCCGGTGCGCCCGCGCAGGACACGGCATTTGTCCTGTCACATGGTGACAACATTCAGGCGACCGGGTTTCTGGAGCATATCAAGCTGCCGCATTACGTGGATTTTCAGGCCGAGCTGGAACTGGTCCGCAAATTGCGGGCCGAGGCGATGTCATCAGTGCAAGAGGCCGCGGAATGAAGAACGTTGTGTTCGATATTGGCGGCGTTCTGGTCGATTGGCAGCCGCATTTGGGGTATCTGGATGTGTTCGCCACCGAAGCCGAGGCATTGGCGTTTCTGGACCGAACCGATTTCAAGGGGAAGAACCTGCGCGGGGATCAGGGTGAGCGCTTTGCCGATCTGGCGCAGGAATTGGATGATCCAGCGGATCGAGAGCTATTTGCCAGCTATGTGTCGCGGTTTGCGCGGATGGTGGTGGGCGAGGTGCCGGGTACGTGGGACGTGCTTGAGGATTTGCGCGCGAAAGGGGTGCCGCTGCACGCGATCACCAACTGGTCGGCTGAGACCTGGCCCGAGGGGCACAAGGCGCATCCGCGTTTGGCCACAGTGTTTGGTGTCACCGTCGTTTCGGGGCATGAGAAGGTGCTGAAGCCTGATCCGCGCATTTTTGCATTGCTCTGCGAGCGGGCCGGTGTGGCTGCGGCGGACTGCATCTTTATCGATGACAGCCCGACGAATGTGGATGGCGCGAAGGCCTTTGGGATGGATGCGATCCATTTCACGGGGGCGGATGCGTTGCGCGTTGCTTTGGTTGATCGGGGGGTTTTGTGATGGATCAGGCCTATAACTTCGCCTATCTCGACGAACAGACAAAACGGATGATCCGCCGCGCGATCCTTAAGGGTCTCGCGATCCCTGGCTATCAGGTCCCGTTTGCCAGCCGCGAGATGCCGATGCCTTATGGCTGGGGGACCGGGGGTGTGCAGGTGTCTGCTGCGACATTGACCCCGGATGATGTGTTCAAGGTCATCGATCAAGGGGCCGATGATACGACGAATGCCGTGTCCATCAGGTCTTTCTTTCAGCGCACCGCGGGGATCGCAACGACGACAAAGACGTCTGAGGCTACTGTCATCCAGACCCGCCACCGCATTCCGGAAGAGCCGTTGGGAGAGGATCAGATCCTTGTCTATCAGGTGCCGATCCCCGAGCCTTTGCGGTTTCTTGAACCGCGCGAGACCGAGACCCGCAAGATGCATAGCCTTCAGGAATACGGCCTGATGCATGTGAAGCTGTATGAAGACATCGCGCAGCATGGCCATATCGCGACCTCTTATGCCTATCCGGTGAAGATCGAGGGGCGCTATGTCATGGATCCCTCCCCGATCCCGAAATTCGATAATCCGAAGATGGAGATGCCTGCCATCCAACTATTCGGTGCGGGGCGTGAGCAGCGCATCTATGCGCTGCCGCCTTACACGCAGGTGGTCAGCCTGGATTTTGAGGATCACCCGTTTGAGGCGTCGAAGGCCGATCATCCCTGTGCGTTATGCGGTGCGATGGATTCCTATCTGGACGAAGTGATCACCGATGATCAGGGCGGGCGGATATTTGTCTGCTCGGACACGGATTATTGCGAAGGCCGCCGCGCGGCGGGTTATCGCGGGGAGGAGGCGGCATGACCCCGCTTTTGTCAGTTCGCGATGTTTCCAAACGATACGGTCCCCATATCGGCTGCGCTGACGTCTCATTCGACCTGTACCCCGGCGAGGTCATGGGGATTGTTGGTGAGAGCGGCTCGGGGAAGACGACCCTTTTGAATTGTCTGTCGGGTCATTTGCCGCCGGATGCTGGTGAGGTGGTCTTTGACACGCGGGGGGATGGTCCACGTGACACATTGAAAATGTCTGAGCCAGAGCGACGGATGCTGGGCCGCACCGATTGGGCCTTTGTCCACCAACACGCTCGCGACGGTTTGCGCATGAATGTCAGTGCGGGCGGCAATGTGGGTGAGCGGCTGATGGCCGTGGGGGCCCGGCACTATGACGATATTCGTAAAAGCGCGGTCGATTGGCTCGGCCGGGTCGAGATCAGCGCGGATCGTGTGGATGATCGCCCGACGACGTTTTCGGGCGGTATGCAGCAGCGTTTGCAGATCGCGCGCAATCTGGTGACGGGGCCACGGCTGGTGTTCATGGATGAACCAACCGGGGGCTTGGATGTGTCGGTGCAGGCGCGATTGCTGGACCTGTTGCGTGGTCTGGTCCGCGATATGGGCCTGTCGGCCATTATCGTGACCCATGATCTGGCTGTCGTGCGCCTGTTGGCCGATCGGTTGATGGTGATGAAGGACGGGCATGTGATCGAGGCGGGGCTGACCGATCAGGTGCTGGATGATCCGCAGGCGCCCTATACCCAGCTTCTTGTCAGTTCCGTTCTGCAGGTGTGATCATGATCAGCGTCGAAAACGTATCCAAGACCTTTACACTGCATTATCAGGGCAGTGCCGCGATCGAGGTAATGCGCGGCGCGGCCCTGTCTGTGGGACCCGGTGAATGCGTCGCGCTGACCGGGCCGTCGGGCGTCGGGAAATCGACGTTGATGCGGATGATCTATGGGAATTATCTGGCGGCATCAGGGGCGATCCAGGTCGGTGAGTTGGATGTTGTGAGAGCCGCCCCGCGCGAGATCATTGCGCTGCGGCGCGAGACATTGGGCTATGTCAGCCAGTTTCTGCGGGTCGTCCCACGTGTGCCGACACTGGATGTGGTGGCAGAGCCGCTTCTGGCGCTTGGGGTCGATTCTGATGTGGCGCAGGATCGGGCGCGTGAATTGCTGACGCGATTGAACATTCCCGAAACGTTGTGGGGCCTGTCACCAACCACGTTTTCCGGGGGTGAGCAGCAGCGGGTGAATATCGCGCGCGGTTTCGCACATCCCTACCCCGCCTTGTTGTTGGATGAACCGACGGCGAGCCTTGATCCGGTGAACCGCGCCGAGGTGCTGGTGCTGGTTCATGAGGCCAAGGCGCGGGGTGCGGCGATCATCGGGATCTTTCACGATAAGGCCGCGCGGGAAGAATTGTGCGATCGCGAGGTTGATCTGGGGGCCTTTACCACAGGGCGGGCGGCATGAAGCCGGGTCGGGTCATTGCCGTGGTCGGCCGGTCGGGTGTGGGCAAGGACAGTGTGATGGCGGGCATGGCGGCGGTGTCGAATTTGGCCATTGTGCAGCGGGTCATTACACGGGCACCGGGCCTTGGCGGTGAGGATTATGTGCCGATGACGGTCGCTGATTTCGAGAAGGCGGTCGATGACCGCGCGTTCTGCCTGCATTGGCCCGCGCACGGGTTGTTTTACGGCATTCCAGCGCAGGTCGCTGAGCAGGCGCAGTCGGGCCAGTCGTTTCTTGTGAACCTGTCCCGCAAGGTTTTGGCGCAGGCGTATGAGGTTTTTCCCAACTTTCAGGTGATCAACCTGACAGCCCGCCCCGAAACGTTGGCGGCCCGTTTGGCTGATCGTGGCCGGGAAAGTGTCGAAGATATCCGTGCGCGCTTGGCGCGGACGGTGCCGGCCTTTCCCGATGGTGTGGTGGTGACGGATATCAGCAACGACGGCCCGTTGGATCAAACGGTTTCCGCAGTTTTGCGCGCCATTCAACCGGTGAGGGCGTAGCGATGGATGGTTTGGAACATGCCGTCCTGACGCTCTCCCACCAGCGCGATCTGGTCGATCACATACGGCGCGGGCAGCGGCGGCAGGTGGTGGGTCAGCGCGGTTTGCGCGATCTGTCGTTGAGTGTCGTCCAGTTTGCCGCTAAGCGTCATGTGGAAGCGGAATTCGTTCAGGACGTACGGATAGCCCCATCTGGTCAGGTTCGCCTCTTGCGCGGGGCTCAGGCCCGCGGCGCGCCGTTTCGCCAATTCCGTGGCGCTGGGTGGTGCACGGAATGCATCCAGGTCTTGCACGATCCGCGCGGCCAGGTTGGCAAGCGCGGTGGTGTCACCCCTTGGGATCAGCGCCAGAAAACGGCCGATGGCCGACACGTGAAGACTATCGATGCTGACAGGCGCCGCCGTCGTGGCGAGCGTTTGGACGGCGTCCGCCAATCCATCGGCATCAGTGCCCTCGGCCAACCGAAACGGGGGTTTCAGGGTGCCGTGGAACCCGTATTTGCGCGGTGTCGCTGTTATGTCGCCAATCCCGGTCACATCGGGCTGATCGCAGGGCGTGCCCTCGTCTACGTCCCAACCCAGCCAAGTGGCCCCGGCCTTGGCCAGCGCCCCGGTCGGCAGGTAATAGATTGCAAAACGTGAGTAATTCATCATGAACCGTCCCTTGTCCCAGACCCCATTGCCGGAAGCACGTGACGTGGAGGTGACAGAAAATTTCTGCCTCGCCAATGCCCGTCTGGTTCTGGAGGACCGTGTGGTCACCGGGCAGATCATCGTTGAGGGCGGGATGATCGCGGGGTTGGAGGAAACGGCTGACGTGCCGTTTGGTGCCATCGACTGTGCGGGTGACCTTCTGATCCCCGGTCTGGTCGAATTGCATACAGATAACCTCGAACGTCATATCGAGCCCCGCCCATCCGTGGAATGGCCCCATGATGCGGCGATTATCGCACATGACGGCGAGTTGGCCTCGACCGGGATCACGACCGTGTTCGATGCGATGCGTGTCGGCAGTTCAACGGACGGGCGGGATTATAAGGCCTATGCCCGGAACCTGTCGTCGGAATTGCTTGCGTTGCGCGATGCGGGCGCGCTGAGGATCAGCCACCATATCCACCTGCGGGCCGAGATTTGTTCAGAGACTTTGCTAGAGGAATTGGACACGTTCGGGCCAGAGGACCGCGTTGGCCTGGTGTCGTTGATGGATCATACGCCGGGGCAACGCCAGTTTCGCGATCTGGAAAAGCTGAAGGCGTATCATATTGGCAAGCGCGGCGGCAGCGAGGCCAAGTTTGCAGAGCTTGTTGCCGCCCGAAAGGCTTTGCAGGAACGCATCGGGGCCAAGCATGAGGCCGGGGCGGTTGCCGCCGCAAACCGATTGGGCGCGGTGCTGGCCAGCCATGATGATACGACCGCTGAACAGGTGGCGGTATCGGCACGGCATGGCATCCGGCTGGCGGAATTTCCAACCACGGTCGAGGCTGCGCAGGCTTGCCGCGATGCGGGTATCGCGATCATGATGGGCGCGCCGAATATCATCCGGGGCGGGTCGCATTCGGGAAATGTCTCGGCGCCAGAACTGGCCCGGATGGACCTGCTGGATATCGTGTCGTCGGATTATGTGCCCGCCGCTTTGCTATCGTCGTCATTTCGGTTGGCGACGCTCTGGGATGATCTGCCGCGCGCGATCCGGTGCGTGACGGCCAACCCTGCCCGTGCCGTCGGATTGACAGACCGTGGTGTACTGGCAAAGGGGCAGCGCGCGGATATCGCGCGGGTGCACCGGTTCGGTGATACGCCGGTCTTGCGCAGTGTGTGGTGCGCAGGCCGCAGGGTTGGGTAGCGTTACTGCGATGCAAAGCCCAGAAGGCGCGTTGCGTCTTCCTGGGACAGGATTTGTGCGTCTTCGATCATGACGCCCTCCCGCAGGGCGAGCACGACGGCCGATTGTGATGTCTGCGCCTGTTGCAGCAGGCTAAGCAGCTTTGGCCCTGTGGGCGTGCCGAGGTCGAGTTGCATGAGCCCGGGGCGCGGTGGTCCGAAGACCTGCGCTGTCTGGCTGCCTTCGGGGGCGTTCACCTCAACCGACAGCACGACGGTTGATGGCAGCGCGGCATCGCCCCCCGCCGTCACCGCGATGGGTTTGCCCAGTTCGAAACTGCGCTGCAGCCAGGCCCAGTCGTCTTGAAGCGGGGTTGGTTTGTCGCCCTGTTCCAGTGTCGCCGTTTCGCCGGATGCCAAGGTGATTTCTATCGTGCTGCGCTCGGGTCCCCAGGCGAGATCCTGAATGGGTTGTAGCGAAAGCGTCATGTCGTCACTCCGTGTCTGGGCGGCGGGAAAGCAGGCGCAAAGCGCGAGGCTTAGTGCAAGAATGAGGGGCCGCCATGCCATACCTATCGGCCCCGTGCGGCAGCAAGGCTGGCGCGGTGTTCGGCGAATGTCGCGTCAACCTCGGCAGGTGGGGGTGCTCGCATCTCTCCCCCGGCGGGGTTGCGGTAGTAGACATTTGGGCCGGTGGTGGCAGAGCTGCGGGCACCGCCCATGATCCCTTCCCATTCATCAACGGTCATGGGGTGGTCGCGCAGTGAGGGATCAATCACCATGTCGCGGCATACACCGTCGGCCCCGCGCACAAGAACCGTAGGGGCGACGTGATAGCCCCACTGAACCTGCCGACCACCCAGTGAAATCGGATTGCCGCTGGTATCGACGGGGCTGAGGGGGCTGAGCATACTGCCATAGGCCCATGCCTTTTTGCTGGCGATGCCCATGCGCGCCATCAGCCGCGACATGCGTTGCGCGCGGGCATAGCAGCAATCGGGCGCGTAATCGAAGGGGATGTCGTCCTGTGCTGCCATTTCATCGTGCAGCGCCTGCGCCTCTTCGGGGCTAAGCGCGCCGTCGCAGGGCGTGGCGGGGGAATCGGCGGGTTCGTCCGAAAAGATAGATGTGACCTTGTCCCAGAGATTGCTTAGCCATTCCATTGGGCGGTCTCGATCGCTGTTTTCAGGCGGAAAAGCCGTTCCGGTTCGCTAGGGGCAAGGTCATTTAGGACGGGCTGAAGGTCCACATGTTCGTGCCATTGCGGCTGCAGCACCCAGGTGACGTTCGACCAGAAGGCCAACGCGCGTTCCGAGGTAAAGCCGAAATGCCGCGCCCAGGCCAAGGCAGGATCGATAAAGGATTGCTGTTGTTCGGTCGTCAGCGATTTGAAGCCGGGATGATCGGCGCGCATCTGGTCAATCACTGCCCGTCGAAACTTGATTTCGGCCATGCGCCGAAAGCTGTTCATCTGTTCCGTTTTGAAAATCATTTAGGATACATGCCTGTTTGAAACAGGGGCAGTATCACAAAGCAGGTGTGCGCCGTCAAATGGCGGAATACCGGAGGGTGCTAACCTTTGAAAAACGAAAGGCGGCCCCGTGTGGACCGCCTTTTTTTGCGACGCGGTGCCTGTCAGCGCCGTACCAGGCCGGCCCCGGCACTCATGCTTTCGTCAATATAGGTGCCGTCGGGCAAATCTTCCATTTCGGTGTCATCGAAGGCTTCGACGAACAGCGCGGCTGCGTTGTCGCCGGTGAAAAAGCCGCCGCCGGTTTCGTCTACGGTGCGAACGGTTCCGTCAACAGCGGTAATGCTACCAGTGGCCTGCGCCCGGTAGCTGTTTTCGCCCATCACGTCGCGTGACATGTCGATCGTCAGCGTCCCGTCCACCGGCGTCCCGGACACGTCAGAGACATCAGGGTTATCGCCGTCGAGGCTACTGAGGTCTATTTCGTAAAAGTCGCTGCCCACGATGGAAAATTCGGTCGAGGCGAAATCGACTGTCGCGGTCGCGGAACCGATAGCAAGATAGGTCGTGTCCGACTCGCTGGTGATGATTGCGCCGCCACCCTCTACAGTGGTGACGGTGCGTTGTTCGCTGATCGTCGCGATGCCCTCATAGTTCACACTGCCACTGGTGGGCAAATCCGTAAATGCGGTCGGTATCGGCTCGCCGTTGTCTTCATCAAATTCGGCGGCGCGTTCGTATGCCTGGCCACGCGCGACCAAGGTCTGCAGGCTGACAACGTCTTCACTGCTGCTGCCGCCTCCGCCAGCGCAGGCTGAGAGCAGCATGAGGGGTGCGATTAACGCGATGACGGGTTTTTTCATTTTCGATCCACGCAAAAACTAAAGGTCTGGCGTGGCTTGCCATCGAATTGGTTAATTCAACATGTCGGAAGTAAGGCTTTCACAAGACTTTTCAGCTGATGCGCTCTTGGCGGCGCGCTGTACCGCCAAGAGCCTCATCGCCGATCAAAGTTCGCGTTCGACCTCTTCACGCTCGAAGATTTCGATCACGTCGTCGGGGCGGATGTCGTCGTAGTTTTCGAATGCCATCCCGCATTCCTGACCCGACTGAACCTCAGGCACTTCGTCCTTGAAGCGCTTGAGCGTTTTCAGCGTCCCTTCGTGGATCACCACGTTGTCGCGCAGAAGGCGCACACCGGCAGAGCGGCGGGCGACGCCCTCGGTGACGATACAACCGGCGACCTTGCCCACGTTCGAGACTTTGAACACCTCTTTGATATTGGCGTAACCGATGAACGTCTCTTTGATCTCGGCAGACAGCAGGCCGGAGGCCGCTTTTTTCACATCATCCACGAGGTCGTAGATCACGGAATAGTAGCGGATTTCCACGCCCTTCTGGTTCGCCGTGTTGCGGGCGGAGGCATTGGCGCGGACGTTGAAGCCGAAGACCGGCGCGCCGGATGCTTCGGCCAGGCCGATATCCGTCTCAGTAATGGCACCGACGCCGGAATGCAGGACGCGCACGCGGACCTCGTCGTTGCCGATCTTTTCCATCGCCTGCACGATCGCCTCGGCAGAGCCTTGCACATCGGCTTTTACCAGGATTGGCAGTTCGCTGACATTCTCGTCGGCCTTGGCGTTTGCCATCAGCTGTTCAAGTGTCGTGGCCGCACCAGCCGCTGCGCGTTTCTCTTTCGCCGCCTTCTCGCGGTATTCGGCGATCTCGCGGGCTTGGGCATCGGTGGACACAACGTTCAGTACGTCGCCAGCCTCGGGCGTGCCGTTGAGGCCAAGCACCTCGACCGGGACGGACGGACCAGCCTCATCAACGCGATCCCCCTTATCGTTGATCAGCGCGCGGACCTTGCCGTATTGTTCGCCCACGACAAAGATATCGCCTTGGCGCAAGGTGCCGTTCTGCACCAGAACCGTCGCGACGGGACCACGGCCCACGTCAAGCTGCGCCTCGATCACGGCGCCTTCGGCGGCGCGGTTGGGGTTGGCCTTCAGTTCCAAAATTTCCGCCTGCAAGGCAATCGCCTCAAGCAATTCATCCAGACCCTGACCCGAGATTGCGGAGACTTCGACATCCTGCACTTCACCGGACATCTTTTCGACGATGACCTCATGCTGAAGCAGGTCCGTGCGCACCTTGTCGGCGTTCGCCTCGGGCTTGTCGATCTTGTTGATCGCGACGATCATCGGCACGTTAGCCGCCTTGGCGTGGTTGATCGCCTCTATCGTCTGCGGCATGACCGCATCGTCGGCAGCGACGACAAGTACAACGATATCAGTGACTTGCGCACCACGCGACCGCATCGATGTAAAGGCCGCATGGCCGGGTGTATCAAGGAAAGACAGGACGGCGCCGCCATCCGTTTTCACCTGATACGCGCCGATATGCTGGGTAATGCCACCGGCCTCACCCGCGACGACCTTTGCATTGCGGATCGCGTCGAGAAGCGACGTTTTCCCGTGGTCGACGTGACCCATGATCGTGATGATCGGAGGACGACCTTTCAGGTCTTTGTCGTCATCTTTAACCTGCTGAATCACATCCTCGACATCAGCGTCGGACACCCGGATAACCTTGTGACCGAATTCCTCGATGATCAGTTCGGCAGTATCCGCATCGATCGTCTGGTTCTGCGTCGCCATGATGCCGTTTGTCATCAGTGACTTGACCACATCGGCCACACGTTCAGCCATCCGGTTAGCCAGTTCAGACACCACGATGGCCTCGGGCAGTTGCACTTCGCGCACAACCTTTTCGCGTTCGACCTGGCCGCCCATCGCCTTTTGGCGGGCGCGGTCCTGCTTGCGCTTCATCGCGGCCATCGACCGCTGGCGACCACCTTCACGGCCGGACAGAGCATCGTTCAGCGTCAACTTGCCAGACCGGCGGCCATCGTCACCACGGCCCGGCTTGGCCTTGGTCGTGCGATCGTTCTTTTCACGCTCGCGGTCGACCTTGCTGCGGGTCGGACGGTCCACAGCGGTTTCGCCGGGCACTGCCGCCGCGGCGGGTGGCGCATCGGCGGCAGCCTTTTTCCGGGCCGCTTCTTCCTTCTTGCGCGACTCTTCCTCGGCTTTCGCTTTGGCGCGTTCTTCGCGTTCGCGATCCTCGGCCTCTTTCGCCTCTGCCTCGGCACGGCGGGCGGCACGTTCTTCCTCGCGGGCCTTTTCTTCGGCCTCACGTTTGGCGGTGTCTTCTGCCTCGCGCGCTTTCGCTTTGGCCAGCGCCTTCATCCGGCGTTCCAGCTCGGCATCCGAAATACCGGCGGGCCGTTTGGACGGATCACCACCGGCCACAGCTTTCGCAGCCGCAGCACTTGGTTTGGCCGCACCCGGCTTGGGCACCACGACGCGCTTGCGTTTGGTTTCCACCACGACGTTCTTGGTCCGCCCGTGGCTGAAACTTTGCTTCACGTTGCTTGGACGTGAACCACCCAGACCCAGTTTCTTTTTACCGTCGTTTTCGCTCATCTAGCTTCTTTATCCTTCCCGAGGGCCCCATCGCCCCCGTTTTCGCGTAGCCCGCGTAGCTTTGTGGCTTCCTCTACAACACGATTGCTGAGTCCACCAGTGGCAAGCGCGCCATGTATCACAGTTTGCCGCCCGAATGCCAAACCCAATTCCGCCGCTGTCAAACAGCCGAAATAACGGGCGCCTTCGGGCGTCCAGAGCTTCGTTTTCCCTCGTTCGGACCCGTCAGAGGCCTGAACCAAAACGCGGACCCGCTCGCCACCGGCAAGCCAGCCCTTTACCTTTTCAAACCCGCAGACCGCCAGGCCCGCCTTGCGGGCCAATGCGATCAGATCAACCGTGCGGCGGGCCAGCAGTTGTTCGACTGTATAGGCCAGCCCATCCGGCACCTTGACCGCCTTTTTCGCCGACCGGGCAAACTGCCCTTTACCGGCCTTGTCCAACGTTGCGCGGTCCGCCGTCACGTACATCCCACGCCCGGGCAACTTACCCAGCACATCCGGCACGACCTGATCGTCCGGCCCCACGACGAAACGGATCAGCCCCGCCTTTGGCTGGACCTCGCCCGTGACGATGCATTTACGCTCCGCATCGCCGCGCTCTTTGTTATGGCCGCCTCGCGCCATCTGCTGCGAACCCGAAGGCCTGAAATCAGGCCTCCGCCTCCTCTTCAGCGGAGTCTTCGTCTTCCGCCGCGTCGGCTTCCAGATCGGCCGGATCAACCCAGCCCAGCATCACGCGGGCCGTCATGACCATGTCTTGTGCTTCTTCCAGCGAAACATCGAATGGTTCCAGCACACCGTCGTCCTTGACGCGCTCACCATCGATCGTCGTCCAACCGCCAGCTAATTCCCAATCGGCGCATGTTGCAAAGTCTTCCAGCGTTTTCACACCATCATTGCCCAGCGCTTCCAGCATCTGGGGTGTCAGGCCTTCGAAATCAATAAGGCTTTGTTCGACACCGGCGGCAATCGCGACTTCCATCGCCTTTTTCGCCTGCGCATCGAGGTAATCACGGGCGCGGGCCTGCAATTCGCCGGCAGTGCCTTCGTCGACGCCTTCAATCACCAGAAGTTCGTCAAGTTCGACATATGCAACTTCTTCAAGGCTTGAGAACCCTTCGGATACGAGCAGCTGCGCAAAGAATTCGTCCAGGTCGAGCGTATCCATGAACATCTTGGTCCGCTCTTCGAATTCGGCCTGACGCCGCTTGGATTCCTCTTCCTCGGTCATGATGTCGATGTCGAGCCCGGTCAGTTGAGACGCCAGACGCACGTTCTGACCACGGCGCCCGATAGCGAGTGACAGTTGCTCTTCCGGCACGACGACTTCGATCTTGCCGGCCTCTTCGTCCAGAACCACCTTGGCGACCTCGGCAGGCTGCAGGGCGTTCACTAGGAAGGTCGGCATGTCCTCATTCCACGGGATGATGTCGATCTTTTCGCCCTGCAATTCGTTCACGACGGCCTGCACACGGGATCCCCGCATACCAACACAGGCACCAACGGGATCGATAGAGTTGTCATAGCTGATCACGGCGATCTTCGCGCGCGAACCGGGGTCGCGGGCGACGGCCTTGATCTCAATCACGCCTTCATAGATTTCAGGCACTTCCATCTTGAACAGTTCGGCCATGAATTCCGGCGCCGTCCGCGACAGGAAGATTTGCGGGCCGCGCTGTTCGCGGCGCACTTCCTTGATGTAGCAGCGGATGCGATCGTTCGGGCGATAGGCTTCGCGACCGATCTTTTCGTTGCGGCGCAGGACGGCTTCACCGGCACCCACGTCAACAACGACGTTGCCGTATTCCTCGCGCTTGACGAGGGCGTTGATGATCGTACCGGCCTTGTCCTTGAATTCTTCGTACTGCTTGTCGCGCTCGGCCTCGCGGACCTTTTGCAGGATGACCTGTTTGGCGGATTGCGCGGCGATCCGGCCCAGTTCCACCGGCGGCACTTCTTCGATCAGCTGTTGGCCGACCTCGGGGTTTTCCATGTATTGCTTAGCCTGTTCGACGGTGAATTCAGCCTGATAATTCTCAAGCTCTTCATCCTCGACCACGGTGCGGACGCGGGTGAACGTCGCCTTGCCGGTCTTGCGGTCGATGGACACGCGAATGTCCATTTCCGCGCCGTAACGCGACTTTGCCGCGCGGGCGAGCGATTCTTCCATCGCCTCGACCACCAGATTGGGATCGATCATCTTTTCGCGGGCCACGGCCTCGGCCGTTTGCAACAGCTCCAACTGGTTGGCTGATGTGATTGCCATCAGGTGTTCTCCTCACCTTCGATTATTGTTTCAATTTCATCGAACTGGGTCTCGTCGATCTGACCCGCGTCTTTGCGTCCGCGCAGTACGTCGCGGATTAATTCATCTGTCAGGACCAGCTTTGCATCTGAAAGCCAATCAAATTTCAAACCTACCGTACCTTCGGCGATGTTGATCAGAACCTCGTCACCTTCGGTCCCGGCCAACGGGCCTTTGAAGCGACGGCGGCCATCAATCATCTGTTCGGTTTCGATCTTGGCTTCGAAACCTTCCCATTGCTCAAAATCCTTCAGCCGCGTCAGTGGGCGGTCGATGCCGGGGCTTGAGACCTCAAGGTTATACTCGTCCAAAATAGGGTCTTCGACGTCCAAAACAGCGCTGAGCGCGGTGGAAATCTGCCCGCATTCATCCACCTCGATCTGGCCGTCGGGGCGCTGGACCATGATCTGCAGGATCGTGTCTTTCTTGGACATCAGGCGCACGCGCACGACCTCGAACCCCATGTCTTCGACGACGGGGGTGATGATCTCGGCGATGCGGCGATCAATCGCCGCTTTGGCTATCAGGTCATTCATTGTTCAAAACCGCCTTGATCGCGGCACAAAAAAACGGGCGCGCGGCCCGTTGATCTTTCCCGGTGGAGCGTTGGTTTTGGAAGCCAGCGCGCCGCTGTTGGGATGCATATACGCAAGCGGTCCTGAGTCTGCAAGGGGCGTGATTCAGGCGATCGGAATTGCATATGAAAAGCATATGAATTTCATATGACTTTTTATCGGATTTTCAGGCCCGCGCCCAGCGTTCGGCCATCCGCGCGTTGTCCATTTGCCACTGATTGCCGATGGTTTGCGGCGACCAGATCCGGTTGTTTACCGCGTGGACATCGTTGGCGAACATCGGGATCAGCATGTTGCCTTCGTCGCGCAGGATGACCTGCATCTCGCGATAAAGCGCCCGGCGTTTGATGCTGTCGAGTTCCGACCGTGCCGTTTCCATCAGCGCATTGAATTGCGCGTGATCCCAGCCGCTATCGTTCCACGGCGCGGCAGGGGTGTAGCCCATGGCGAACATCCAGTCTTCGGTCAGACGGCCCGACCATTCGGCGAATTTTAGCGTCGGGACGCCCGAGGTCTTGAGGTCGATTCCCGCGGTGGCCATCGTGTCGGCAAGAACGTCATTAAAGTCAGCAATGCCAACCTGAAGCCGATCCAAACCCGCATTGCGCAGATGATAGCGCGCGCGGTCGGGATCATATGGAAAAGCCGCGATGTCCTTCGCAAAGTATTGGTTGGCTGGGCCAATCGGTGTATCCCGCCCGACTTGGCCATAACCGCGGAGCAAAGTATCGACCATGCCTTGCCGGTCGACCCCGTATTTCAGCGCTTTGCGCAAATGCAACTGATCCAGCGGCGGCGCATCCGTCGGCATCGCAAAGGTATAGTGCCGGTTTCCAGCGACATCATGCATCCGCAACGATGGGTTCGCCTTGATCCGGGCGCGGGTCGGCAGGTCAATCCCGCTGATCGCGTCGACTTCACCCGTCATGATCGCATTCATCCGGTCAAGCGGGTCGTTCATCGCGAGGAAACGGATTTCCTCGAAGAACCCGGCGCTGTCGCCTTTGTAGTGGTCGTCGACCCGGGTCGCCGTCATTTGCACGCCGGGATCAAAAGATTTCAGGCGGTAGAGGCCGGTGCCGACGGGTTCACCCAAACGATCCGCCGGGTAGATCACCAGATGATAGTCGGACATCAGATAGGGGAAATCGGCGTTCCCTGCGGCGAGGGTGAACTGGACCTGATGGTCGGTGATCTTGCGCATCTCGGTGATAGGGCTGATCAGAGGACGTGCCGGTGAGACCACGTTATCGGCCATGTGCCAGCAGAGCGAGGCGATCACGTCGTCTGCTGAGAAGGTCTGCCCGTCGTGAAACCGCACGTTCTTGCGCAGGTTGAAGGTCCAGACGCGCGCGTCAGATGACGCTTCCCAGCTTTCGGCCAGTTCGCACTTGATTGATCCATCTGCCGCGATCTCGGTCAGGCAGTCGAAGATCGCGCCATGACCCGCCGCCATCATGAAGAGACCGGCATGCGTGCGGGCGTCCCAGTTATCCGTGACCCGTGCCTCGCCCAGTGCCGCAGTGAACCGACCGCGCCGTGTTTGTGCGCGCAATGGCACGCCCGTCAGCGCCAGCAGGCCTGCGGCAACACCTGTTTGAAATAGGCGGCGTCTTTCGATCCGGGCTTGCCGCTGATCCATCTTACAGCCCCAACCGCACGCTTTGCCCGCCCAACATGTCCATTGTGCGGACGAGTTCGGCGCTGATCCCCGGCTCTGACAGCGCATGCCCGGCCCGTCCGATGAACGTCAGCCGTGCCTTGGGCCAGGCTTTCGACAGGTTATGCGCCGAGAAAGGCGGGCAGATCATGTCGTAGCGACCCTGGACGATCACGCCGGGTGTGTCGGCGATTTTTGCCATCTGATCGGGATGCAGGATCTGCTGATCCTCGGACAGGAAACCGGCATTGTGGAAATAGTGGTTTTCGAGCCGTGCGAAGGCGCGGGCGTAGTCGGCGGGGCTTTCGCCCGTAATCCCGTCGCTGTCGATGGAGGCGAGCGCATTCTCCCACGAGGCCCAGGCGCGGGCATGGCGCGTCTCAATCGGCATATCGCCGGAGAACAGGCGGCGATGGTAGGCTGCGATCAGGTTGTCTTGTTCGTCAGCCGGGATCAGGTCTGTGAATTTCTCCCACAGTTCGGGCCAGAACTTGCCCGCGCCGCCCCCATAAAACCAATCCAGCTCCGGCTTGGTCATCAGGAAGACGCCGCGTAGGACCAACGCCGCGGCGCGGTCCGCGTGGGCTTGCGCATAAATCAGCGCCAGCGTCGCACCCCAGGACCCGCCGAAGACGATCCAGCGGTCGATGCCCAGCACCGCGCGGGTGCGCTCGATATCCGCGACCAAATGCCATGTCGTATTCGCCTCAACACTCGCATGAGGCCGCGACCGGCCGCAGCCGCGCTGATCAAACAGGATGATCCGGAACACATTCGGGTTGAAATAGCGGCGCATCGCCGGGCTGCAGCCGCCACCCGGCCCCCCATGCAGGACCACAACCGGAACGCCATTCGGGTTGCCGCATTGTTCGACATAAATCCGATGGCCGTCGCCCACATCCAGCATCCGTTGATCAAAGGGATCAATCGGCTGATACAGATGCGTGGCCGCGCGTTTTTGTCCTACGACTTTGTCCATTCGCGACTTATATCGCGTATCAGGAACAGTGACCATCATGCGAGGCCAAGAAATGTCTGCCACAACCGTCGATCCGTCCGAGATTGCCAAATTCGAGGCAATGGCCGCTGAGTGGTGGGATTTGGAGGGCAAATTCAAACCGCTGCACATGATGAACCCGGTGCGGCTGGACTATATCACAACGCAGATCGCGGCGGAGTTTGGGCGGGATTTGAACGGGGATAAGCCGTTTGATGGGTTGAGGATTTTGGACATCGGCTGTGGTGGGGGGCTTTTGTGTGAGCCCATGGCGCGGCTTGGGGCGACCGTTGTCGGTGCCGATGCCGCCGAGCGGAATATTCCCGTGGCGCGCATCCATGCGGAACAATCGGGGCTGGAGATTGATTATCGCCATACGACGGCCGAAGCGCTCGCGGAGGCGGGTGAGCAATTTGACGCAGTGCTGAATATGGAAGTGGTTGAACATGTGGCCGACCCACAGGCTTATCTGAACGCCTGCCATGCGCTGATGAAGCCGGGTGGGATTCATATTTGTTCGACCATTAACCGGAACCCGAAGTCTTTTGCCATGGCGATTGTGGGGGCGGAGTACGTGATGCGGTGGCTGCCGAAGGGGACGCATGAGTGGAAGAAGTTCATCACGCCGGATGAGTTGTTCGATTTTCTGCGCAATGCGGGGATGGAGCCGGTGGACCGGAAGGGTTTCGTGTTCAACTTCCTGCAATTCACGTGGTCGATCTCGGCGAAGGATATGTCGGTGAATTATGTGACGGCGGCGACGAAGCCGGCTTAGGTTTTCTTGAGGTCGACCAGAGGCGCGAAGCCGCCATAGATCATCCGCAGCCCGTCGAACGGTGGCGGATTTGTTTTTTCGTCAAAGCGTGGATCGGTTTGCATCATGTGATGCAGCTTGCCCATGGCAACGTCGCGGGTCGCCTTGTTGGGCCATTCGATGAACGAGAACATCGCACTTTCGTCGGGTTTGGCTTTCACCGCTTTGCGGAAATCGGTGTGTTCGCCATCGGGGACGTCGTCCGGCCAACATTCGACGATGCGGGTCGCGCCGTATTCCATGAAGATCGCGTCGATCTCGTCCGCGTATTCCTTGAATTTGTCTTTGTTCTCCGTTGGGACAGGGATCACGAAGCCGTCGAAATAGGACATGGTGGGCCTCCTTTCCCTTTATCAATAGCCCGGTTTCGTCGCTTCGACCAAGGTTTCGGCCAATGTGAACCCGGCGCGACGGTAGAGCCTGCCAGCGTTGCTGTCGGCCTCGGCGACAATGATGGTTGTTGCCTGCGGGGCGCGGGGATGGAGCCATTGGTGGCTATGGCTGAGCAAGGCGGCGCAGATGCCGCGTCGTCGGTGGGAGGCGCGGGTTTCGACAGCTTGGTAGCGGGCGATGCTGGTGTCGTGGAAGAGGCCCATAGAGCCGACGATGAGGTCGCCGTCGAAGGCGCCGAACCACGTGCCGAGTCCTTCCGCGATTTGCCTTTGGCGCGCGATGTTGCGCCGTTCGAGGTAGGGGCGGTGAGAGGCGGGGTCATAGCCGTCTTCACGGCTGACTTCGATTTGGAGGTCGGTCAGTGCGGGCCAATCGTTATGATTGAGTTCGCGCAGGATGATGCCTGACGGCATCGCCGCGTCGCTGAGCGGACCGTTCAGCGCAAGAACGTCGAACGTGTCGATGTCGAACCCCTGCGGCTTCAGAACGGCCGCGATTGGCGCGGGGTCCAGATTGGGGATATCCCAGACCGTCACGTGGTGTGTCGCGTCGGGGAAATGACGCGCAAAGTGGCCGACATCCGCCAGCGGATTGCGGCAATCCTTCATGATCACGATATTGCCGTGCCAGTAATCTGGCTCTGCCCGGGTACGTTGTACGATGTGGTCGCCGTGATCCTCAAACGTCGAAAGGCCCTGCATTGTCACGGCATCGCTGGCGAGCGCGAGGGAGCGGTAGGTCATTCCGTATCGCTGAGCTTGGCCCGCATTTCGCGTAGCACCGGCAGCGCCGTGCGCACTTTGTCGTCGCCGACCTTTGCGACCACTTCCGCGATGACGGGCGCGATCGCGGCGACGGCGGCATTGCGTGCTGCCAGTCCGGACGGACTGATCGAGACCATCTTGCGCCGCGCGTCGTCCCAATCGGGGCGGATGTGGACCCAGCCTGCCCATTCCAGTTTGTGGAGCGTATTCGTCATCGCGCCGCGTGTCAGGTGGAACGTTTTGGCCAGCTGCGCAGGCGACCGTTCAGCGCCTGCATAGGCCAAGTGGTTCAGGACCGAGAAATGCGACAGCTCCATCCCCTTGGGCAGTACCCGCGCGAGATTGGCCCGTGCGAGCTGATCAACGGCCAAAATCTCGCTGAAGAGCGAGACGGCAAGGCTGGTCGGGGTGTCTGCCATCAGGGTCCTTCGAAAGGGCGGTCATGGGATAAGGCCGCGATACGTTGGCGGCTTTTTGACACTTCCCCTAGGTCAAGATCAACCAGACCGATGCCGGTTTCGGTGCCCATGTCCAAAAGCACCTTTCCCCAAGGCGAAATCGCCATGCCGTGCCCATAAGTTTCGCGCGGTTTGCCCGATTGGACAGGGTGCGCGCCGGTTTGGGCGGCGGCGAGCACGTAAGAACCCGTTTCGATGGCGCGGGCCCGCAGGAGGGGTTCCCAATGGGCCGCGCCGGTGACGGTGGAGAAGGCAGAGGGGATCAGCAGAACCTGCGCGCCCGATTGCGCCAAGGCACGGTAGAGATAGGCGAAACGAACGTCATAGCAGATGCTCAGCCCGATCTTCGCAAAGGGTGTATCGGCGATGACGGCTTGGGTGCCAGGTCGGTAACCTTTTGATTCGCGGTAGGTTTCCTTTTCCGACACGGTGACGTCGAACATGTGAATCTTGTCGTATCGCGCACTAATCTGCCCCGCGGGGTCGATCAGGAAGGATCGGTTGGCGAAACGACCATCCGGGTCATCGGTTTTCAGGGCAAGCGAGCCGACGGATAGCCAGATGTTGTGCTGGATCGCGGCCTTGCGCAGGGCGGCGAGGGTTCGATCCTCGGCCTCATGCTGCAGGACCGCGATCTGATGTTTGCGATTCTGCGAGACACAGTTTGTGACCTCGGGCGTGAGCACAAAGCCCGCGCCCTGAGACGCTGCCTGTGCAATCAGATCAAGCGTGACCGGTAGATTGGCTGCCGGATCATCGCCCGATGTCAGTTGCAGCAGCGCGGCCTTCATGCCGCCAGCAAGGCGTCCAGTTTACCGCCACGCTCAAGTGCCATCAGATCATCGCAACCGCCGATATGCTGACCATCGATGAAAATCTGCGGCACGGTGCTGCCACCGTTCGCGCGCTGGATCATCTCGGTCCGCTTGTCCGGCTGCGCAGAGATGTTGGTTTCGGCAAAGCTGACGCCTTTCTTTTTGAGAAGGCGTTTGGCCATGAAGCAAAACCCGCAGGTGGGTTTCGTGTAGATTTCGACATGTGACATCTTTTGCGGTCCTTACGTTCGTTTGACCGCTATTTATGCGTCCTTCATCACCCGCGCCAGTGTCACAATCGACACGTTTGCGGCACCGGCTGTGCGCGCCGCCTCTGCGCTGGCGGCCAAGGTGGCGCCGGATGTCATCACATCATCGACCAAAAGAACGGATTTGCCTGCGATCCGGTCGGCCCGTCTGAGGTTCGGGATGATCGCATCGGCAAGCGCGATGAAGCGCGCATCGCGGCTATGCCCTTCCAGTGGTTTGGTCTGGATGGGACGCAGCAAAGCGTCGGGGCAGATGGCCACGTTCATCAGCTTGGCCAGAGCGTGCGCGAGGAGCGCCGCTTGGTTATAGCGCCGCCGCGCCAGCCGGAACCGATGCAGAGGGACAGCCACCAATACCGTGTCATCTCGCACAAGCGGTTTCGCTTTGCGCGCCATCCATTCTGCCGTTGGACGTGCCAGATCGGTTCTGTCCCCGTGTTTCAGCCCCAAGACCAGTCGTCGCCCGGTGCCTGTATAGACGAGCGCCGCGCGTCCCTGATCCCAAGGTCGCGCGATACGCATGCAATCGTCGCATTGCAGGTCGTGCCCGTCAGATTCGCCCGGCAGCGGCACGCCACACCTGTCGCAGATCGTGTCGCCGATGAAATGCGCATCGCGCCTGCATGGCCCGCAGAGCCCGTATGCGCTGTCGGTCAGATCGCCACACGCGACACATTGCGGGGGATAAATGGCGCGAATGACGCTTTGCATATACATGTCGGCACCTTAGATGATGGCCCATGGAAAAAATGCCCGACCTGATCGACCGCGCAGCTTTGGCCCGCAACCGCGCCCGTGCCGATGCTGACGCCCTGTTCCTGCAAGGGGCCGTTGCGGATGAGGTCGAAGAAAGACTGAACGAGGTTAACAGAACGTTTCAGTCGATGGCGATTGTGACGGGTTTTCGTGATTTCTGGGCGGCGCGGTATCCTGAGGCGGTGATCGTACCGGACGATGAGACGCTGCCGCTGCAACCCAAAGCGCATGATCTGGTCGTGCATGCGATGTGCCTGCATTGGGCGAATGATCCGGTGGGGCAGTTGGTCCAGTGCCGCCATGCACTGCAGCCGGATGGGTTGCTGTTGGCGACTTGCCTTGGCGGGCAGACGTTGCAGGAATTGCGGGCCGCCTTGGCAGAGGCTGAGGTTGCCATCACGGGCGGCCTGTCACCCCGCATCGCACCGATGGGTGAAATTCGAGACCTTGGGGCGCTGCTCCAACGGGCCGGTTTTGCGCTACCCGTGGCCGATAGTATGCCCATGACCGCCTCGTATGCCCATGCGTTTCACCTGATGCATGATCTGCGCAAGATGGGTGAAGGCAACGCCTTGACTGGCCGGATCAAACATTCGACCCGTCGCAATGTGCTGACCGAGGCGGCCAGCATCTATGCGTCGAATTTCAGCAATGATGACGGCCGCGTCGATGCGACGTTTGAGATCATTACATTGACCGGTTGGGCCCCCTCCGACGATCAGCCGCAGCCGCTCCGCCCCGGTAGCGCGAAGGCGCGACTTGCCGACGCATTGGGCACGTTCGAGATGCCTCTTGATAGGTCCAAAGATTGACGCGGGCCGTATTCCATTTAACTGCAGCACTAATCGCGATATTGAGAGGGACATGAACATGTTCGATGCCCAAAGCCAGGCGACGGAACGCCCAGCGACATGTCCGGTCCACGCTGGACCTGATCATCCCAAGATCAAACCGGCGCGTGTCGGTATCCTTTTGGCTAATCTGGGGACGCCGGATGGGACCGATTACTGGTCCATGCGTCGCTATCTGAATGAGTTTTTGTCCGACAAGCGCGTCATCGACTATTCCGTCTGGATCTGGCAGCCGCTCTTGCAGCTTGTGATCCTGTCGAAACGGCCGTTTTCATCGGGTGCCGCCTATAAGTCGATCTGGAATGAAGAGGCGGATGAAAGCCCGCTGATGACGATCACCAAGGCACAGACCGCCGCGATCAAGGCGCAGATGGTTGAGCGGTACGGTGACGATGTGCGCGTCGATTTCTGCATGCGCTATGGCAATCCATCGACCAAATCGAAGGTGCGCGAGATGGTTGAGGCGGGGTGCCAGAAGATCCTCTTTTTCCCGTTGTATCCGCATTATGCGGGGGCCACATCAGCCACCGCCAATGACCAGTTCTTTCGCGCGTTGATGGAAGAGAAATGGCAGCCGATTTCCCGGATCGTTGAGCCTTACTATGATGAACCTGCCTATATTGAGGCCTTGGCGCAGTCGATCGAGCGTGCGTATGCCGAGGCCGAGATGAAGCCGGAGAAGTTGGTGTGTTCCTATCACGGCGTGCCGGAGCGGTATCTGCGCGAGGGTGACCCCTATCATTGCCAGTGCCAGAAAACGACGCGCCTGTTGAAAGAGCGGTTGGGGTGGGATGACACACAGATCGTGACGACCTTCCAGTCCCGCTTTGGGCCGGAGGAGTGGCTGAAGCCCTACACGGTTGATGAAGTCGCGCGGTTGGCGGAGGAGGACGGCGTCAAGAACATTGCCGTCTGCGCCCCGGCCTTTTCAGCTGACTGCATCGAGACGCTGGAAGAGATCAACGAAGAGATCAAAGAGAGTTTCGAAGAGGCGGGCGGTGATCAATTCACTTATATCCCGTGTCTGAATGATGATGCCGCCCACATCGATGCGTTGTGTGGCGTGATCGATCGGAACCTGAAAGGGTGGCTAGCCTAAACCGTCTTTGACCTGTGCCAGCACGCCATCCGCCGCGCGGGCCAGCAGGCTTGTGTCGATGCCACAGGCGACGAAGGTGAAATCTTCTTTCAGGAGGTCTGTCGCGAAATCAGGGTCGAGGACCAGCGTGCCGACGGGGATGCCTATGGTCCGCAGCCGCTTGGCCGCCGGTTTGATCAGGGCCCAGACATCGGGATGCATGGGTTGCCCGACCAGCCCCAGATCAGCGGCAATGTCGGCGGGGCCGAAGAAGATGCCGCTGACACCGTCGACCGATGCGATGTCTTCGGCTTTGGCAATGGCTGCCGCGGATTCGAGTTGCAGGATCACAGTCGTTTCGTCATCCACCCGGTCCAAATAGTCCGTGATGCGCCCAAATTTGCTGGCGCGGGTTGCCCCTGCCACGCCCCGGATGCCTTTGGGGGGATAGCGGGTGGCGGCGACCGCCTTTTGCGCCTCTTCCACGGTTTGGATCATCGGGAACAGCAGACCCTGCACGCCGAGGTCCATCAGTCTTTTGACGATGACCGGGTCGTTCCATTCGGGCCGCACGATGGCGGTCGTTGGCGACGCGGAGAAGACCTGAAGCTGGGACAGGACACTCGCGTAGTCGTTAACGGTGTGTTCCATGTCGATCACCGCCCAGTCGAAACCGGCATGGGCCATGACCTCGGCCGAGACGTTATTGCACAGGCTGATCCAGACGCCGATTTGCGGGGTGTCGGCGGCGATTGCACGGGCGAAGGGGTTTTCAGCGAGGTTCATATCACGGCCTTTTCTGCGATGGGTTGCTGCGCCCTGATCCGCGCGTAGCCGAAGGGTGACAGGTCAAGGCTGCGGTAGTCCCCGTGGGTCAGCAATTCGGCAATGCCGCGCCCCATGGCGGGGGATTGCTGCAGGCCGTGGCCCGAGAACCCGTTCAGGAAGTGGAAGTTGGTGACCTGATCATGCGGCCCGATGATCGCATTGTGGTCGAAGGTATTGTAAGCATAGTGCCCGGCCCATTCCGACTGCACCTTGATCGCCTCGAATTGCGGGATACGGGTGGCGAGGACGGGCCAGATGTGATCCTGCCAGATATCGTGGTCCATCACGAAGTCGTCGTAGGCAACGGCGGGATCGATGTCGGAATGCCCACCAGCCTGATAGGTGCCGCCGCCGTTTTCGCGGACGTGGACGCCAGAGGGGTCGATCGTGAGGGGCAGATCTCGGTCCAGCGGTTTTTCGGCGGTGAAGACCCATGAGTAGCGTTTGCGCGGTTCAACGGGAATGTCGATCCCGGCCATGCGGCTGGTCTCGACCGCGCGGGGGCCGGAGGCGTTGATGACGTGCCCGCAGCCGATCTGTTCGCCGGATTTGAGGGTGACACTTTCGACGCGGGTGCCGGTGGCGTTCAGCGTCATCCCGACGACTTCGTTTTCGATGTATTCGATTCCACGCTCGCGCGCCTGCCTGCGCCACCAATCGAAGACGGCGGCGCCGTCCCAATAGCCTTCGTCTACGCGGTTGATGGAGCCGAGTAGGATGTCATCGACATTGTAGAAGGGGTAAGCCGCTTTGATCTGTTCTGGGGTCATGAGTTGCGTGGCGGCGCCTGCGGCGTGCTGGACTTTGACGTTTTCGCGCAGGATATCGGCGAAGCCTTCGGTATTCGCCAGATACATGTAGCCGAAGGAGCGGATTTTAAGGTCGGGGATGCGGTCATCCCCGCCCATGTATTCGCGCAGGTTCTTCACGAAATCCGCGGCGAATTGCGAGATGCGGACGTTCAGTTCTTCGGAAAACTGCTGCCGCATGCAGCTGTTCGTGTGCGTTGTCGAGGCGAACTGGTACGTCGGGTCGCGCTCAATGACCAGGATGCGCCCGTTGAAATCGTTGTCTGTCAGGAACCACGCGGCGGACGAGCCCATGATCGCCCCGCCGACAATGATGATATCGTATGTGTGATGCCGGGGCGCTTGGGTCATGGGGTCAGATCATAGCGTTTGCGGATGCGGTCAACCAAGGTCCCGTCACGCAATGGTACGTCCACGACTCGGTCGTGGTCTTTGAAGCCGAGACCGGTGTAGTACTTGAGGCCGGGAACATTGTCGGCGCGGATTTTGGCGTCGATCGTTTGGACCCCTGCAGCAATGGCGACCTCTTTCGTTTTGGCGAAGATGTGTTGCCCGACACCTTTGCCTGCGGCCTCGTTCGCGACGAAGCTGGCGATGAAGGCCCAGCCTTTGGGCACATCGCCTTGCGAAGGGTCCGGCCATTCGAGGGACTGAAACCCGAGGACCTGTCCGTCGATTTCAGCGACGTGACAACAGACCAGATATTCAGGTGTGATGTAGTGAGAGACCATGCGTGCCTCGTCGAACAGGCGTTGATGCGCTGTCGTGTCACCTGCCGCGATGATCGGGTTCAGCACGGCGACCATATCAGCGGCGTCATCGGGGTTGGCTCGGCGGATGATCATAGGGCCTCCATCAGGTGGTTGTGCCGTGCGGTGAACGCATCGCGGACCTCAATCGGGGGGCGGAGGGTGATCGTGAGGTTTTGAGCCAGTGCCGGATCTTGTTTGCCAAAGAACTTGTCGGCCTCGGCTTTGGTGAAACCGGCGATCTGGATGGCCTCGAGCCATGCTGACAGTTTGTCCGCCTTCTTGATCTGCCGTTTGATGTTTTGCGGGATTTGCGCGGGCAGGCCAAAGCGCAAATGGATGGCGGCGGTCAGCCTGTCGTCAAGTTCGCCGTAGCCCGACCCAACAGCGGCCTTCACGGGGCTGATCATGTCGCCGATGACATATTCGGGCGCATCGTGGAGGAGCGCGGCGAGTTGCCATTTGATAGGCGCGTTCGGGTTCTGCTGGGTGAAAATATCTGTCACCAGCAGCGAATGTTCCGCAACCGAGTAGGCAAAGTCACCCTTCGTCTGCCCGTTCCACCGGGCGACGAAGGCGAGGCCATGCGCGATGTCGGCGATTTCGATGTCGACAGGCGTCGGGTCCAGCAGGTCCAACCGCCGTCCTGACAGCATTCTTTGCCATGCCCGTGGTTGCTTTGACATCCGATCACTTATCCCACCAATCCGACCTCTTGGGTAATCCAATTCACCGCATTGTCGCAAGACAAGTGCGATGCTAAAGGGGCCGCAACTGGAACAGGAGAATGACATGTCGCTGGACTACGTCGTGAAGGACATCGCGCTGGCCGAATTCGGGCGCAAGGAACTGGATATCGCCGAAACCGAAATGCCCGGCCTGATGGCGCTGCGCGAGGAATATGGTGAGAGCAAGCCGCTGGCGGGTGCGCGCATCGTCGGGTCACTGCACATGACGATCCAGACGGCGGTTCTGATCGAAACGCTGGTTGAGCTTGGCGCCGATGTGCGCTGGGCATCGTGCAATATCTTTTCCACCCAGGACCATGCGGCGGCGGCGATCGCCAAGGGTGGTACACCCGTTTTCGCAGTGAAAGGGCAAACGCTGGAAGAACATTGGGACTACCTTGATAAGTCCTTCATGTTCCCCGACGGTCCCAACATGATCCTCGACGATGGCGGCGATGCGACGCTGTACGTGCTGTTGGGTGCGCGGATGGAAGCGGGTGAGGATGTGCTGGCAGTCCCGACCTCGGAAGAGGAAGAGGTGATCAAGACCCAGATCAAGAAACGGATGGCGGAAAGCCCCGGTTGGTTCACCAAGACGCGCGATGCAATCAAGGGTGTGTCCGAGGAAACGACGACCGGTGTGCATCGTCTGTATGATCTGCACAAGAAGGGCCAGCTGCCGTTCCCGGCGATTAACGTGAACGACTCGGTCACCAAGTCAAAGTTCGACAACAAGTATGGGTGTAAGGAGTCGCTGGTCGACGGCATCCGCCGTGCAACCGACACGATGATGGCGGGCAAGGTCGCTGTCGTGATGGGTTATGGTGATGTGGGCAAAGGCTCTGCCGCGTCTTTGGCTGGCGCCGGTGCCCGGGTAAAAGTGACCGAGGTTGACCCGATCTGTGCGCTGCAAGCGGCGATGGACGGGTTTGAAGTTGTCGTTCTGGAAGATGTCGTTGACTCGGCCGATGTCTTTATCACCACAACCGGCAACAAGGACGTGATCCGCATCGAGCATATGCGCGAGATGAAGGATATGGCGATCGTCGGCAACATCGGTCACTTTGATAATGAAATTCAGGTGGCTGCGCTGAAGAACCACAAATGGACCAACATCAAGGAACAGGTGGATATGATCGAGATGCCTTCGGGCAATCGTCTGATCCTGCTGTCCGAGGGGCGTCTGCTGAACCTTGGCAATGCAACGGGTCACCCTTCGTTTGTGATGTCGGCATCGTTCACCAATCAGGTGCTGGCGCAGATCGAGTTGTGGAAGAATGGTGAGAATTACAAGAACGAGGTCTATATCCTGCCGAAGCATCTGGATGAAAAGGTGGCCCGCCTGCATCTGGGTCGTATCGGCGTGAAGCTGACCGAGCTAAAGAAAGAGCAGGCGGATTATATCGGCGTCACCGTCGAAGGACCGTTCAAGCCAGAGCATTACCGGTACTAAATCTTCATGCGGCATGCCAAGCGTCAAGAGATTGCGCAGGACGCCGCAAAGAAGAAAGCCGCGAAAAAGAAATCCGGTGGCCACCCGCTATATCGCGCGGTGGCCACGTTGGTTTTTGCGGCAGCGTTGGGATATGGCGGTTATCAGGCGCTGATGCACCCGGACACGCCGCTTCCCGCGGCGTGGAACCCGACACAACCCCTTCAGATCAGTGATCCGGTGACTCCGTTGACGGGGTGGAAGCTGAACCGGGCGGTGGCCACTATCGATCAATGCACCGCGACGCTTGCCGGTCACGCAAGCTGGCGGGCGATGAGCGATCTGGAGAATACAGATCAATGCCACATCCGTGGTCGGATCGATTTGCGATCGGTCGGGCAGGCAGACCTGACGGATGTCGAAACGCGCTGCGCGCTCGCCCTGCGAATGGCGATGTGGGAGCGCCACAGTCTGCAACCGGCCGCGCAGGAAATCCTGGGCACACAGGTCAGTGGTATCGATCATTTCGGCAGCTATTCGTGCCGCCGCATGCGGACATCCGCAGGCACGAGCAACCGGTGGAGCACCCATGCGACCGCCGATGCCATCGACATTGCGGGTTTTCGCTTTGCCGATGGACGCAGCGCGCGCTTGTTGCGGGACTGGGACAGCGGCGGGCAGATGGCAGACTTTCTGCGCGCGGCCAAAAACGGCGCCTGCGGTTGGTTCAACCTGACCCTTTCGCCGGACTACAACGCCCTGCATGCGGATCATTTTCATCTGCAATCCACCGGCTGGGGGTTGTGCCGTTAGATCGGCGGGGTCTGGCGAAACATCGCCGCTTTGGGGCTTTTTTCTTTACCTGGAAGGAACGGTCCCTTTAACGTGCGGGCACCGCGGCCCTGGCGCTGCGCGCAATAATGCATGAACACACATGACTGGGGACATTTCCAATGGGTAAAAGAGACGATTTGATCGCGAAGTATGCGGATGACCTGAAGAACAAATGCGGCATGACGCCGGATATGGATCTGCTGACAAAAGTGACCATCGGGTGTGGTCCGGCCATCTACAACGCGGATGCATCGACTGTGGCGGCAAGCCAACCTGCGGAAATCGAAACCGTCAAAAAGAATTTTTTGATGAAAAAGCTGGGCCTGTCGGATGGGCCGGAACTGGACAAGGCGATCGACTCGGCCCTGACGACTTATGGCCAGTCGGAGCGGAACAAATATCGCGCCGTGGTCTATTACATGCTGACCAAGCATTTCGGGAAAGAAGCCGTTTACGGCTGACCCGATCCGCATTCCGACAGGCGCCCGCGAGATGGTATCGCGGGCGTTTTGCGTTTTAGAACAGCATCAGCACCATGCCGATCGCCCCAGCGGCCAGAATGGCATAACCGCTGTCGATCACGGCGAGCTTCCAAGGGCGTACGGAATAACCGGTATTGATGAAAATCCATGGAGCGATGAAGAACGCGCCGACGCCAAGGCCGGACATCAGCCCTTTGCCAACAGTGTCGATTCCCGACAGCGCGAATGTGTGCCGCATCATACCGGCCACCAGCAGGATCATGACGAACGACACGATATAAGGTGTCGGATCGCTGGCATTGAGCGGCTTGCCATCCTCGTCCACGGGAATGCTGGATGCCTCCATCCATGGTTTTGATAGTGCGCCATAATAGACGGCACCGATGATGAACCCCGCGAATGCAGCAACGACAACGGACAGATAACCCATCATGTCCCTCCCCTTCTTGATAAGGGAATTATGGCCCAGCGATGAAGTTCAGGCCAGCCCTAGGGCTGCGTCTCGCCCATTTCGCAGACGATCTTCCATTCGTCGGCGGTGACCGGTTGCACAGATAGGCGGGAATTGTTGACGAGAACCATGTCCTTCAAACGCGGTTCCGCCTTTATGTCTTTCATCGTGACCGGCTTCGCAAAGGGCCGCACCGCGCGGATATCGACGCATTCCCAACGTTCGTCATCGGTGGTGCTGTCGGGATGCGCCTCGGCGCAGATTTCGACGATGCCCACGATCTCGAGCCCGGTGCGGGAATGGTAAAAGAACCCCAGATCGCCCTTTTTCATGTCCCGCATGTTGTTGCGAGCCTGGTAGTTTCGGACGCCGTCCCATTCTTCGCCCGCATCACCCTTGGCGACTTGCGCATCCCAGCCCCAGACATCGGGTTCGGATTTGAACAACCAATATACCATCAGCCGATCACCTTTTTCCAAGCCTGCAGTTTGACATCTTCGAATAGGCCAGCTTTGGCATAGGGGTCGTTGTCGGCCCATTGCTGCGCGGCGGCCATATCGACGACGTCAAGCACGATCAGCGACCCGCACATTTGCCCGTCCGCATCCAGAAACGGCCCGGCCATTTCGACCACGCCGGTGTCCGCGATGTAGGCCAGATGCGCATCCCGGTTGTCCAACCGGGTTTGCAACGCATCGGGTTTGTCTTTGGTGATCACGGCAATCCGCATTCATTCCTCCCTCAGCGGGCGTGACAGAAGCGCGTTCAGGGCGCTGGCCACGTCCGTCTTGTCTTCGATCAGGTCGGCGACCACCGTGCAGATCGGCAGGTCGATGTCCATCTCTTTCGCCAGTTGTCGGACGGCGCGGGCGGTGGCAGCCCCTTCGACGGTTGTGCCTTTGTCAAAGGCTTCGCCAGCACCAAGTGCGAGGCCATAGCGGTAGTTGCGTGATTGTTTGGATGTGCAGGTTAGCACCAGATCACCAAAGCCGGACAGGCCAGCGAGCGTTTCTGGTGCGGCGCCCAGTTCCTGCGCGAGCCGCTGCATTTCGGGGAAGCCACGGGTGATCAGGGCAGCGCGGGCCGAGTCGCCCAGACCGGCCCCGATCGCCACGCCCGAGGCGATGGCCATGACGTTTTTCAAGGCACCGCCAAGTTCCGCGCCTATCGTGTCGGTCGACCGGTAGAGCCTTAGCGCTGTCGTCGAAAGGGCCGTTTGCAGGATCGCACCCATCGCGTCATCGGCGCAGGCAAGCGTCAGCGCTGTTGGCAGACCGCGCGCGATATCGGCGGCGAAACTCGGGCCCGTCAGAACCGCCGCAATGGCGTCGGGTACCAGCGCGTTTATCGTGCTGGCCGGGCCCGTCATCCGTTCGAGGTCGATCCCCTTGCAGCAGGCGACAAGTTGTTTGCCTCCCAAGTGATCGCGGTGGGTGGTCAGGAAATCGCGGACAGTCTGGGATGGGATGGCGAGCAGGAGGATGTCGTTTGTGAACAAGTCGGTGGTTTCGGCTGTAAAGGCCATCCGGTCGGGCAGCGTGACATCGGGCAGTTTGGGGTTGGTGCGTGTCTCGGTCATCTGCCGCACAGCGTCCGCGTTGCGCGCCCAGAGCGTGATGGGGTTGCCGTCCATGGCCAAAGCCACGCCAAGTGCTGTCCCGAACGCGCCGCCACCTGCGATTCCGATTTTCATGCCTTTGCCCCTTTTTTCCCTGACCCCAGCATCGGAGCCGCCCGGTCGTCAAGCGGCCAGCGCGGGCGGGCCGAGAGTGTCAGGTCGTCAATCTGTCCGTTACGTAGCCGTTCCATCCCGGCATAGGCGATCATCGCGGCGTTGTCGGTGCATAGCGCAAGTGGCGGTGCGACGAAGGCGGTGTAATGGTCCCTGCAAAGGTTTTGCAGGCTGTCCCGGATCGCGCCGTTCGCGGCGACCCCGCCTGCGACGGCGAAGCTGGGGGTTTCGGGGGTGTTATCGAGGTAGAGCGCCAGCGCGCGCCTGGTTTTTTCGGTCAGGATATCGACGATGGCGGCCTGGAAACCGGCGGCGAGATCGCGTTGGTCCTGCAGATGCAGATTGCCGTCGGTGATCGCGCTGTCGCGCGCCCGCAGGATCGCTGTTTTCAACCCGGAAAAGGACATGTCGCAGCCCGGCTGGTTCAACAGCGGGCGGGGGAGCGGGAACCGGTCCGGGTCGCCTTCGGTTGCTGCCTTTTCGATGGCGGGGCCGCCTGGCTGCAGCAGGCCCAGCAGCCGGGCGGTTTTGTCGAATGCCTCGCCCGGGGCGTCGTCGATCGTGCCGCCGATGCGTTGGAAATCATCGAAATCGTTGACGATCAGGAACTGGCAATGCCCGCCCGAGACGAGCAGCATGAGATAGGGAAAGGTGATCTGATCGGTCAGTCTTGGGGTCAGCGCGTGCCCGGCAAGGTGGTTGACCCCGATCAGCGGCAGGCCGGTTGCTGCGGCAAGTCCCTTGGCGCACATGACACCCGAGAGAACGCCGCCGATCAGGCCGGGCCCTGCGGTCACGGCGATCCCGTCAAGCTGGCCTAGCGAAATGCCAGCGGTCTGCAGCGCGCCTTCGACGCAATGATCCAGCTTTTCCGCATGCGCCCGTGCCGCGAGTTCGGGGACAACGCCGCCGAAATCCTTGTGCAGATCGATTTGGCCCACCACGACCGATGACAGGATGTCGTTGCCGCGCACCACTGCGGCAGCGGTGTCGTCACAGCTGCTCTCGATGCCCAATATAGTGAGTGTCGGCGTCATCCTGCGGTTCCGGTTGCGTCTTTGCCCATCGCAGGTAACATCGCCGAACCCCGCAAACAATGGCATCGCAATGACCCCGACCGTTCTGATCACACGGCCCGAAGCGCAAGGGCATGCCTTTGCCGCCAAGTTGCGGGCGGCCTGGGATGGGGCGATGGATGTCGTTGTGTCGCCGTTGTTGCGGATCGCGCCGATCGCCGCCGATCTGCCGCCGTGCGATGCGGTGATTCTGACCTCCGCGAATGGGGTGGCGCAGGCGGTGCGGTTGGGTTTGGCCGCTGGCACGACCGCCTATTGCGTCGGGCCGACGACGGCGGATGCCGCACGTGACGCGGGTTTCTTACCGGTCGTCGGGCCGGGCGATGCAGCAGGAACGGTGGCCATGGTGTGCGAAAAACGGCCCTCTGGTCGTTTGATCCATATCCGTGGCGAACATGCGCGCGGTGATATCGCCAAGGCGCTGACGCGCGCTGGTTTGACCTGCGCCGATGTGGTGGCCTACCGGCAGGAACCTGTCGCCCTGAACGCCGCAGCGTGCGCTGCGGTCGCAGGTGATGCCCCGATCATCGCGCCAGTTTTTTCGCCGCGGACAGCCAAGCTGTTGGCCGAGGCGGTGCCGTTTCGCGCCCCTTTGCATGTCGTCGCGATCAGTGAGGCCGCCGTGCCCGATCTGGCTGCAGCGGACGTCATCATCGCCCCGCGCCCGGATGGCGGCGGGATGTTGGATGCAACCATCATCCGCCTCAATGCGTTATCAAACGATGTGGTTTGACCCATTGCTTGAGGGTGCGGTACAGGCGAGATAATGTACCCTATCACCTGTCATTCAGCAGGTGGGGGCGCTGAAAGGGTGAAAGACGTGGCAAAACAGCCTGCCAAGGGGCGCAAGACGCCTCAAAAGCCGACAAACACGGCTGCAAACGCCAAATCCACAGACGAATCGCTAGTGACGGAATTGCGGATCGACGCGATCCCGCCCGAGGTGCATGCGGTTTCGGCGCCGTTGGCGTTGGAAAAGCCGGTCAAGCCTGCGCCGGAGCCAGAAAAAGTAGCGACAGCCGAAGAACAAAAACCAGCCCCGAAGCGTGCCGAAACGCCCAAAAGCCAACCGCAGCCGGCCCGACGTGGTGGGTTCTTTCCATTGCTGCTTGGCGGTTTATTGGCCGGTGCGATCGGCCTTGCTGTCGGGGTACTGAACCCGAACGGGACGGATGGTGCATTGTCCGAACAGGTCGCGGCGCAAGGTGAAAGCATCGCCACGCTTGAAAGCCAGGTCGCCGATATGCCGACCGTCGATATCAGCGGGATCGAAACGGCGCAAAATTATTTCGCAACCGAAATTGCGGGTTTTGGCGATCGCCTGAGCGAGCTTGATGAGCGGCTCGCGGCACTGGAGAACCTGCCTGTGGGCGATGGCACCATGTCCGAACGTGCGATTTCCGCGTTCGAGGCTGAGCTGGACGCGCTGCGGGCGGAACTGGCCACGATGTCGGATAGTGCCGCGACGCAGCTGGCCGAAGCTCGGGCCGAAGCAGAATCGATCGAAGAAAACGCCGAAGCCGCGGCACGGGCCGCCGCCGGACGGGCCGCGCTTGCCCGCATCCGCACGTCTTTGAATGATGGCGCGCCGCTTGGGGCCGCTTTGGGTGATCTGGAGGATGCGATCGCGGCACCAGCGCCCAATGCCCTCTTGAATGCGCAAGGCGGTGTGCCGACGCTTGCCGCCCTGCAGGAAAGTTTCCCGGAGGTCGCAACAGCAGCCCTTGCCGCAGCCCGCAGTGCAGGTGTTTCCGGCGAAGAAACAGGCGGTGCCGGGGCGTTTTTCCGCAACCAGTTCAATGTCCGTTCGACCACACCGCAAGAAGGCGCGACGACCGATGCGATCCTGTCACGCGCCGAAGCGGCGGTGAAGGCTGGCCGTCTGTCCGATGCATTGGCCGAGATCGCGGCTTTGCCCGAAGAGGCCCGGGTTGAAATGTCGGATTGGCTGGCCCAGGCCGAAACCCGTGCAGCGGCCATCGATGCGGTCGAAGTCCTGTCCACCTCTTTGAACGATAGCTGAAGGCGCAACATATGCTTTGGTCCTTGATAAAAATTATCCTGTTCGTTGCCGCCGTCACCGCGCTGACATTCGGTGCGACGATGCTGCTGGATGTCGAGGGGGGTGCCAACATCGAAGTGGCCGGGATTGCCTTTGAGCTAAGTCCGCTGCAACTGGTCTTTGCCTTTGTCGCCTTGGTGGTTCTGGTGTGGCTGGGGCTGAAAGTGCTGGCCCTGCTTGCCGCGACCTTCCGGTTTTTGAACGGCGACGAGACTGCGATTTCGCGTTATTTCGACCGCAATCGGGAACGGAAAGGGTATGAGGCGCTGTCCGAAGGGATGATGGCCCTTGCTTCGGGTGAGGGTCACCTTGCGATGACCAAGGCGGCGCGTGCGGAAAAGTACCTGCAGCAGCCGCGTTTGACGAACCTGCTCACGGCGCAGGCGGCAGAGTTGACGGGCGATAAGCGTAAAGCGGAAGAGACCTATAAGCAGCTGTTGACCGACGAAAAGACCCGCTTTGTCGGTGTGCGTGGGATCATGAAGCAGAAGCTGGCGGATGGAGATACCGACACGGCGATGGCCCTTGCCAAAAAGGCGTTTGCGCTGAAGCCCAAGCATGAAGAGACGCAGGATGTCCTGCTGAAACTGCAGGCGGAAAAGGCCGATTGGGGCGGTGCGCGCGAGACGTTGAATGCCAAGCTGAAGGCCGGTTATCTGCCGCGTGACGTGCACAAGCGGCGTGATGCGGTGCTGGCTTTGTCTGAGGCGAAAGATGTAGTCGATGGCGACAAAGGTATCGACGCCAAGGAGGCCGCGATCGAGGCGAACAGGCTGTCGCCCGATCTGATCCCCGCCGCCGTGATGGCGGCCCGTGGTTATATCGAAGACGGCAATGCCCGGTATGCTGCCCGCGTTCTGACGAAGGCATGGAGTGTGCAGCCACATCCTGATCTTGCCGCCGCCTTTGCGGATATCGTGCCGGAGGAGGATGCGCAGGCCCGTTTGAAGCGGTTCAAGGCGCTGGTCAAGACGGCTCCGGATCATGCGGAAACCAAGATGTTGCTTGCGGAATTATACATTGCCGCGGAGGATTTCCCCGAAGCCAAGCGGGCCTTGGGTGATCTGGTCGAGACCGATCCGACGGCGCGCAACCTGACGCTGATGGCTGCGATCGAGCGCGGTGAGGGGGCGGATGACTCGGTCGTGCGTGGCTGGCTGACCCGCGCATTGATAGCGCCGCGCGGCCCGCAATGGATTTGTGACAACTGCCAGCATATTCACGCGCAATGGGCGGCGACCTGCGATAATTGCAAATCATTCGATACACTTAGCTGGCGGACGCCGCCTGCAACCGAGGTGTCGATGCCTGCGGGGACGGAGATGCTGCCGCTAATTGTGGGGCAGAAGAAAGAGGCAGAGGATTTGCCTGCCGTCGTGGATGTGGTCGAAGCCGAAGTGGTGGAAGACACACCGGAAAAATAGGGCTTTTCCGTTTGCGGGCTTGGTGCTAACAGACACGCCGAAATGCCTCAATAGCTCAGCTGGTAGAGCAGGTCCTTCGTAAGGACAAGGTCGGGGGTTCGAGTCCCTCTTGAGGCACCACTTCCTCCCGCAAAATTCTGATTTTATTGAAATTTTCCGTATAGGACGATACTGGTCCACCCTTTAGTCCACCCCATTTTGTGCGAAACAGTACGTTACTATGTTCTGCCTTGGCAGGTGAGACGCTGGCATCTAGGGTTGTACGGCCTGGGCTCATTTGAACCCTAGGGCATCGCGATGCTCTTCAATCATGGAGAGATCGTGATGCGGATACTATCAAAACGTCAGGTGAGTGATTTGGTTCTTTATTCCCCTCAACACATTGCCCGTCTGGAGAAGGTTGGGACGTTCCCCAAGCGGATACAACTTGGCCCAAACCGGGTGGGGTGGCTTGAAGCGGAAGTCTTGGACTGGATCGAAAGCCGCCTGAACAACCGATAGACCCAACCGACGCTCCACAAGAGCGTTTGGTGGTCGGGCGTGCACAGCCCGACCACCGTTTACCACATCCTAGCGGCAATGGCTCGCTCTTCCGGGCCACAGGCATTGGCGTATATCGCGGTCGTCTCAATATCAGCGTGGCCCATCCATTTCTGCAGCAGATTGAGCGGGACGTCTGATTGCAGCGCGTGAATGCCAAATCCGTGGCGCAGGCCTTTGGGTGAAGCGTGTACTCCGATAATGCCCGCTTCACGCATCAACCGCTTGATCCAGCGATACCCGGTGCTGCGATTGAGGGTTTGCTTCTGGTGCTTCCAAAGCAGTTGATCTGCTTCGGCATCCCTTGCTTGGGCTTGCAAGACTGCGGCCAGTTCGGGTGGGATCGGGATTTCTCGGAAGTGATCTGTCCGGCGGCGTTTGAGGGTTTGAATGGTCAAGACCTCGGTTTCAAATTGGATGCAGCTTGTGGTCAGTGACAGCGCCTCAGAAATGCGGCAGCCGGTATAGAGTAGGGTCAGACCAAAGCTCTCCTGTGCTAATGTTGCGCGGCGGGCGGCATTGATAAATCGCGTGCGTTCAGCGGCGTTGAGATACAACCGCCGGGCTGCTTGATCATACAGCCGCATCTGGCGCGGCGCTGGCTCTGAAGATGACATGTGTGTGGAAGCGTTGGGATTGGTCAAAGCACTCCGTTTTGAGTGTGCACCACTATTCCCAATTTTGGTGCACGCGAGCTGATTAGCAAATAAAACCAACAACTTGCCTGCAGTACTAAGCAGCTTAGGCGCGGGAACTCGATCACGCAATCCCAAAATACTCAGCGTTCCCAATACTGTACAAAATTGGGAATAGTGGTGCAAATTCACCGATCTGAATGCCGCTGCGTTCCCACCAAATGAGTGTGAAGGTATTGGGTATGAAGACGGTGCAAAGACAGATCAAAACGACATGCCTGGCTCTGGCGAGCAGCAGTGTTTTAGCAGCTTGCATGGGTGGCGGCGGCGGTGGAAGCGACACCTCGAACCCGACCAGCGCTGAGATTGTGCGCACCGGCGATTTGGAAGCAGCCAGCGTGTCGTTTGAGAACGGTATGGCTGTCCCTACCCGTATGACCGTCGATGGCGTATCCTCGCCCGTCCTGCAGGCGGTGGCCAACTCAAACATCTATAGCGATGGCACCAACGTGTTTCGGGTCGCGTCGGGTAGTGATGGTGTCAGCTACGCGATCGTCGGGATGAGTTTCACCGGTGAACACCTTGGCTCGTATCTCAGCGGTGCGACCGCTGCTCCCACGACCGGCAGCGTCAATCACACGGGCTCATACAACGCCGAACTCAATGGCCCTTTTACCTCGCAATTCTATTCGGTGACGGGTGATGCCCGTGTCACTGCCAACTTCAGCACCGGGACGGCGGTAGTGGCGATCACCAACCGCGAAACGGACTTCGATGTCTCAGGGTACGACAATGCCCAGCTGGAAGAGAGTTTAGCGTTTTTGGGTACGGTTGATGCCGATGGGGTGATCCGGGGCACGCAAACCGGCGGCGACAGCGTTGGCGCGACCGTGGGGTTGGTGTTCCAAGATGGTGCGGTGGGGACGGTGACCATGGAGCATCGCGGTGCTGCCACCGGCAATCGCGCGGTCTTTGAGAACGGTGTCTTCGCTGCCGACTGACCCAACACTTCAACCTATCGCTTTTCACCAGACCAACATGAGGGTTTCCATGAACATCAAGATATGTGCCACTGCACTAACCGCTTTACTGATCACCGGCTGCGCCGAAACCACCCTGACCGACCAGCGCCTCGCCTCCGAAGCCGCTGGCGTCCTGGGGGTTAGCCCAGCTAGTCTGACGGTGACAGAAAGGCGGTCAGAGTTTGGCAGCGGAACCTATTACAGCGTGCGTGCCAGCAACGGACGGCGGTATAACTGTGTCATCACTGGCGGAGGGCCGCTGGCTTTTGGGCTGACCAATCCGCCGGATTGCGCTCCGAATGGGCAGCCGATCCGGCAGCGTCGGCCATTTTAAGTGTGTGTTTTACATTTAAATACGCCCTCGGTTGTGATAACATCTAAGTGGGCAAGAACGTGAGATATATTGACGCTTGATCTGTCAGTCCTTACGTTTAGAGCACCTTAAGAAAGCGAAGACATGACAGACCGGCCCTGCCAGCGTTATCAGTCTTTGCTGCCGACCACCGACGAAAACGTCCTTGGCCGACAGCGCCATTTTACAGCTTGTGGCTTAAGCCTTAAGCCAATCTACCGCCGTGGCCAGCAACGCATAACCTACGGTCATGTGCAGATGGGTCCATTGCTCAGGGTGATGAGCAGCGGTGTGGTAGATTTCCGTCGCATGAATGCACCAGAGGGTGAAATTATGCGGTTGGAAACCGGATTGGATTTTGGCACACAGCCGCGCGAGGTAACAAAGAATCAGAGGCATTGTTTAAACTCCTGTGCTTCTGAAAAAGGAGGGCGATGCGGGTTGAGCCGTCAAACTTATTCCCGCACCGTCCCTCCGGTTAGATCAAGGCATCATTGCCTTGACCGCCATTTCGCCGAGATACCTCGGCGAAAATAAACGAAACCCGCGTCCGAAAGGTCGCGGGTTTTTTCAATATACCATAGACACGCCGAAGACGTCGGCGCTTGACGCTTGTAGCGTTCGGATGCGGCTACGTTGGTGGGTTTGTCCATGACAAATACCTCATCGTGGGTGAGCTTGGATAAAGAGCGAATTTTTTCAATTTCGTGAACATTGTTCTTGTCCCCTTGCGGATCGTTGCCGCATACTACACATCGTCGGCATTATGGCACCGAGATAACAATACGCAACTTTTTTGATTGACATATCCACGACTTTATGACGCAAAAATTGCGAGCGGTACGTAAAAAGTGAGGAACTTGTGAGGGGTCGTAAACGAACAGAGGCCCGGTCTGTGGAGCCGGGGGATCGGCTTAATCCACAGGTGCTCAGACAACTAATATTCGAGGTGGTCGAAGCGAAATTCGGTGGCAACTATGATGTGGCGGCTGAACAGATCAAGCCGGTAGATAGGTTGCGGACAAAAACAAATCCTTTTACCAAAGACGCGTTGTACAACATCGTAGACGACAGAACAGCACTGAAATACTCACACCTTGAAGCCATCGCAAGTCACTACGAGGTGCCAACATTCTTGCTACTCTTATTTTCGCGATTGCGCAGTGAACAAGAAAAAGCAAACGACCTGCCGCTTGCCCTCATCACCGAGGTTCAACACCTCCTGTCGTTCTTGAAGATACTACCCCAAGAGATTGATCGAGGCACGTTCGAAGCCGAAGACTTGGAGCGGTGGGCAAAACGATACAACGAGATGCGCCTAGACTTGGACAGCTGAGCCAATAGACCGGAAACTTATCATCGGCCTTTTCCTGTTGCCGCGCAGTCTTACGTCTCTGTTCATCACCGAATCCCCTTGCGTCGCGACGGGTGGTGGGCGGGATAGACGGCCTTTGGCCTCTATCTCGGGCAGTGCTGCAAGCGATAAGCCACTGATAAACAAAGATTCTTTGGGCTAGACAGATCGGTACGAAATCCGTCACCATTTCAGGTAGAGTATTTGGTGTGTTGCTGTGTCTCAGGTTGTTATCCTTTCAATCACTCCGGTGATTGTCTCTGCCCTTAGCGTGATCTTTGCGTATCGATACCTGACCGTGAAGCAGGTGGCGGTGATGGTCGGCGTTACCGAAAAATCCGCTTCGGAGATACTGCTGCGGCTGGAACGACATCACCTGTTGGGTAGTTTCGGCAATACCGGGATCAGGGGGTTCGGGAAGACACCCAAGGTCTACTTCCTTACCCGCACGGGCTATCGACACCTAGTTGAGCAGCGGTCGGCGGACGGCCTTGAGACAGCACCATTCAAGCAAGAGAAGACGAACAGCCGGTGGTCGCCGGTGATGTATCATCGGCTGGCCACGCTGGATGTCTTGGCAGCAGTGGAGCGGGATTGCGCGGCACTCTCGGAGTATCGCTTGGTTGACACCTTGTTTGAGTATCGGCGCGAAAAGGTCGGGTCGCGCTGGCGGCGCGAAACCACCGACTATGTGACCGACACCAAGATTGCAGAGAACCGGATTGTACCCGATGCAGGCTTTTCGTTGGAGCATGTGGCTAGTGGCAAACGCGCTCTGTTCATGATTGAGGTGGATCGGGGCACCACCCCGCTAACCAGTGATCAAGATGAAGCTGACGTGAAGCCGATCGTGGCCAAACTGGCGCAGTATGATCGATACTTGGCTTCGGGCCGCGTAACAGAGCGATTTGCACATCTGGGCCACTTCACGGGCTTTCATGTCCTGATGGTCACCACCAGCGACCAGCGGGTCGCGAATATGCGCAGTGCTTCCGCTACCCTGCCTGCCGCCTTTCACCACCTATACCGCTTTTCCACCCTCGACACTGTGTGCCGCAATGTCCTGCATGATGGCTGGTTATCGAGGGATCATGCAGACCAAACCACCTATCGATTGATCAAAGGGAGTTAGAGATGAAGGTAACGATTAACCACGTGCAGAAGTCAGTTTGAGGTGCCCCTAGATTTGTAGACGCTTTGCCCCCTAACTTTGAGGCGAGGAGGCCGACATGGGGACAAGCAATTACAGCGACGATTTCAAGCGGGATGCGGTGCATCAGATCACGGTGCGG
>NZ_JBBIFZ010000007.1:0-176070 GCF_037572755.1 Yoonia sp. 2307UL14-13
CGCCTTGAAGTCGCCGAACTGCTTCGTGATCGCCGCCGTCAGCGTTGTCTTCCCGTGGTCAACATGGCCAATCGTGCCGATGTTCACATGCGGTTTGTTTCTCTCGAACTTTTCCTTAGCCATAGCGTGCGGACCCTTGCAGTTACCGGGCCTTTGCGGCCCATTTCCATATCGCGGGCGATGTATTTGGAAAGCAGGGGGAAATCAAGGGGTGGATCGCATCAATCGGGCGCATGCGACCCCGGCTATTTCACGACAGCGCATGATACCGCTATGCTGACCACATAGATCAAAGAAAGGATTTTATCATGCCCGCACTCGGCGCATTTTCGGTCAGCCTGAACGTCAAAGATATTCAGGCCTCCCAGGATTTTTATGGCAAACTTGGTTTCACCCCCATGGGCGGTGATGCAGCGCAGGGTTGGGTCATGCTGCGCAACGGCGAAACGGTGATCGGTCTCTTCGGTGGATTCATCGAAAAGAACACGCTGACCTTCAATCCCGGCTGGGACCAGAACGCGCAGAACCTCGACGACTTTACTGATGTGCGCGACATCCAGAAAGAATTGAAAGCCGCGGGCGTGGAATTCTTCAGCGAGGCGGATGAGACAACCACCGGCCCGGCAAGTTTCGTCGTGATCGACCCCGACGGGAACCCGATCCTTGTCGATCAGCATCGCTAAACGGGAAACAATTACCCGACGATAGTGGCCATAAGCGCATTTTTGCGAACAGTAAGAAACCGCCGAGCCGCTGGGCAGGCACAAGCTGTTCGTCGCCGGCGCCCCCTTGCATCCGCTCCGGGCGGTTGATCGCGTCCGCAGACCGTCACTAGGGTCCGCCTTGCGACGCATCGTATCAATCTGATGCGTCGGCTTCCGGGCCCTTTTCCCAACACCACAGGGCTTTCCAATGGCAGCGCGTCCGCGCTGCCACACCACTCACTGCGCCCAGCCGCTGGCAGGGCCGAACCGACGAAAAGGATACGACATGAGCGAGGCAAGTGACGTCGAACTGTTAATGCTCGACCTGATCAACGAAGAGCGGACATCGCGCGGGCTGGATCCGCTGCAGATCAACAACGCGCTGAACACAGCCAGCGAGGATCACAGCCAGTGGATGCTGGACACGGACACTTTCAGCCATACCGGTGCAGGCGGATCAAGCGCGACCGACAGGATCGCCGCTGAATATCCGCTGGAAGGCAGCTGGCGCACGGCGGAAAACATCGGTTGGCAAAGCGAACGCGGCGCGCCGGGCATCGAAGACGATGTCGCGCAAATCCACGATAGCCTGATGGACAGCCCGGGCCACCGGGCGAACCTGCTGAATCCCGATCTGGAGGATATCGGGATAGGCATCGAGGTTGGTGATTTCACGACCCAGGGCCGCGAATGGGAGGCCGTGATGATCACCCAGAACTTCGGCAGCAGCGACGCGGTGCAGGCGCCGCCGCCCTCTGTGTCGGATGATCAAGATGCACCCACAGAGACACCGGTCGTACCACCGGAAGAGGAAACTCCATCTGACGATGGCCCGGACATGGCGGACAACGACACCGACGACGTCACACCTCCGGCCCCGGATATGCCGGAACCCGGCCCGGTGCCGGAAGATGATATGGATATTCCCGACGAGACCGATGAAGATGACGATACGGACGTGGCCGAGGATGACACGCCCGCAGGCGACGATGTTCCCGATACGACCGACGACGACATGCCGGACGACGATGACGAAACCGATGTTGCCGATGACGACGACGCGGACGACACCGCCGACCAAGGCGAGGACGAAGTGCCACCGGAGGACGATACCGATGTCGCCGACCTGCCGGATGATCTATTCGATTGTCCCGTCGGTGACGGCACGACAATCCTGTCGGCAGGGCGACTGACCTTCGATTTCGTCGATATGTTCGTCTTCGACGATATGGGCGACGGCACCGACACCTTCACCGGAACGGTCGCGGGTCCGGACGGCACGACCACGACTGCCGATCGCGCGGAATTCAACGATCTGATCACCGACCTCTTCGCCGATTTCGGGCCAGGCCGTTACGACATGGACTTTGGCTGACGCCAAAGGAAAAGGGCAGCGCCAGCGCGCTGCCCTTACCCATTCAGCCCACAGGTAAGTTATCCGCGCGTTTCACCGCAATCACGGTCGACCGCGGCAGCTGACCTTCACCATCCGGGAATGGCGCCGCCGGGTGCTGGATCCCCACGAACATCGTGCGGCGATCGGCAGACCATGTCAGGCCCGTCACCTCGGACCCGTTCGGCCCGGTCAGGAACCGCTCGATCTGACCCGAGACGGGATCACCCGCCAGCATCTGGTTATTGCCCATGCCGACGAAATCCTCTTCGTTGCTGTCGTCGCCATCCGTCTGGATCCAGACCAAACCGGTCGAATCGAACATCATTCCGTCAGGCGAATTGAACAGGTTGCCTTCGTTGATGTTGTCCGATCCGGCATAGGCATCGTCATGGACCTTGGGGTTACCGGCCATCACATACAGGTCCCATTCGAACTTGGTTTCGGCATGATCGTCATTGACGGGACGCCACCGCACGATCTGACCATAGCGGTTGGCATCGCGCGGGTTAGGCGAATTTTCCACCGCAAAGGCAGGATCACCGCCGGCATTCGTGAAATCAGGCCCGCGGCGCGAATTGTTGGTCAGGCAGCAATAGCCCTCGACCGCGATCGGATTGACGGCCACCCATTCCGGCCGGTCCATGGTGGTCGCGCCAACAGCTGATCCTGCCGCACGGCTGAAAATCGCGATTTCGGCTTCATCCATACCCGTCGCTTCGGGCGTCAGGGCAACCCACTCCCCGGTCTGGTCGGTGTCGAACCGGGCCACGTAAAGTTGACCATCATCCAGCAATTCCGACGTTGGACCACCCGGTGTGTAGGCGCCGTTCGAGACGTATTTATACATGAACTCGCCCCGTTCATCATCGCCCATATAGACGACGACACGGCCATCGGGGGCCAGAACGGCAGCCGCATTTTCATGCTTGAACCGGCCCAGCGCGGTATGCTTGATCGGCTGCGACGTCGGATCGGTCGGGTCGATCTCGACGATATAGCCGAAACGGCGCGGCTCGTTCGGATTCTGCGACACGTCAAAGCGGGCGTCGAACTTTTCATAGCCATAGCGGCTTTCTGCACCGATTCCGTAGCGGACGTAATCTTCTGGCAGTGCGGCCTCTGGATCGGTTGAACCGAAATACCCGTTGAAGTTCTCTTCACAGGTCAGATATGTCCCCCAAGGCGTCTTGCCCGAACCACAGTTATTCATCGTGCCCAGCGCCGTCGTGCCATCCGGATCATCCGGCGTCTGCAGCAGCGGATGCCCGGCAGCAGGCCCGGCAATGGTCATCGGCGTGTTGTGGGTGATCCGGCGGTTCAGATCACTGTCCACCACAATGCTCCAGCCATCCTCACCTTCGGCGACCTCCATGACGGTCACGCCCTGCATGTTCTGCAGGGTCAACACGTCGTCGGCGCTGGTCGTCTCACCCTCGGTCAGCGGCAGGTTGATGGCAGGGTTCACATATTCATGGTTCACCGCGATCACCTGACGGCCATCAACAACGAACGACTCCATCCCATCGGTGTTTTCGCCGAACACGCGGTCGGAACTATCGACGCTGATCGCACTCTCCTGGCTCAACGGCTCGGCATCTGAAAACAGCGGATCACCCCAACGGGCGACAGAATGCCAGGTGTAACCCTCGGGGACATGCACCGTCCCATCGGTCTGGATCGGGATTGGGGTAAAGCCGAAACGGCTGGCAGCCTGCGCTTGGGCAGACGTGCCGGACAGCAGGCCCGTCCCCATCACAGCGGCACCGGACCCGAAGGCCACAACACCTGTTAGAAAACCGCGGCGCGAAATCGCCGCTTCGACAACGGCGTCGAATTCCACACTTTCAGGCGCTGGGCGCTGCAACTCGTCCCAATCGTCCCATGACAGGTCTGACGTATCGATATCTTTCATTTTCACTGGCTCCTTGCTGGTAATGCAGACATCCGGGAGCCTAGGATCGGTATTTTTCAAGTTTGTGACAGAAACAGATACTGGTTCAAAAAATGCGGGAAAGGGCGACCTTTCAGCCGCCGACCTCCCCTTTGAGTCAGGCCCCCCTATGACTCTGAAACCATCCAAGCCTGCGGAACAGCAACCAGTCAAGCAAAAGCGCAAGCACAAGTGACGCACCCACTAGCGGAAACAGCAGGCTCAGACCTATGACGAGAACGATCATCCCTGTGCCCAGCGACGCCTCGGGCGCGGCGGGTACGCCCAGTGATCCGGCAGGACGGCGCATCCACCAGGCGACGAAACCCGAGACGGAGAGAATAAGCGCAAGGATCGCAGCAAGCGTATTCTGTGCGAGGTTCAGCCAACCATAAAGCTCACCCTGGTGGAACGAAATCCCCTGCGACACCACCCGTGCAAAGCCCGGATTGTCCGCAAAACCATGCCGTTTCAGCACCTCACCGCTATACTGATCCACAATCAATTCGGTCTGTTCCGATCGGTTGATACTGGCCGACCGAACCCAATATGCAGCGTCGGCGTTCTTCGGCGGTCGGGTCTCGTATGGCGCCACAAGCCCCTCGGCCCGAGCGACCGCAAAGACCTGTTCATAGGTGATCGGCGTGCCCTCGGCGATCGTCGAATTGGGCACATCACCACCAAAGCGCAGGCTCTTAGACTTTGTATCGGTCTGCTCTTGCACGTAAGTCAGGCCACCGCCCCAGACATCCGTCCATGGCAGGCCCGAAACGATGATGGGCACGACCAGCACGGCGGCGAGGATGCCGGTGAACAAATGCGTCTCGCGCCAGAAGCTGCGGCCTTTGCCCTTGGGCGGGGTCAAGGCCGTGGCGAGCGTTCGCTGACCGCGTGGCCACCAGAGGTACAAACCAGTGATAAACATCACGATCGCCCAGTGCGCGGCAAGCTCCACGAACTTGGTGCCGAAATCGCCCAGCAGCAATTCTCCGTGGAATTTCCGCAGGATACGCATCGCCGTCTCATCGCGCGGTTGGGTTGCCAAAACTTCAGACGTGTATGGGTCGATCCACGCATGGGTCCGAATCTTGTCGGCGTCGTCATAGGTGACCAAGGTCGCGCGACCGGGTTGATCTTCGATCTCGATCCCCCGAATGCGGGTCACTTCGGCGACCTCGGATAAGGCGGCCAGCTGCGCCTCATAAGGTTGCCGCGCATCGCCGACGGCGACGTTCAGGCGATCGGCATAGATCACCTCTTCGATCTGCGGTTTGTAAAGGTAAATTCCCCCGGTAATGGCGAGCATGGCCATGAAGGGCAGCACGTAGAGAGAGGCGAGAAAGTGCCATTTCCATACGAGCCGATAGAAGGCACCGCCGGTCGTTTGCGACGCGGCCGATGCCGATGCAGTTGCATCAGTCATGAGTATTATCCTGTCTTTTGAGTGATTTGAGTGGTTAAGGCTCAGGTCACGACAGGCGGTGCGCGGGTCAGCGCAAGCCGGATCAGATGGTCGTCAAGGATCCGGGTGTTTTCGCGAATGGCGAAGGCGTGGAAATAATCAGCGGCCAGTTTTTGCCAGAACGGGATGGCGACGGTGGCGAAGGTCACGCCCTCGGACATCACGCAAGGATGCTGCTGGTTTTCGACGACTTCGATCGGTTCGCCCTCCGGCCCGATGGTCAGGGTGATCAAACCTTCGCCGGTGCAGATGACCATCGTTTGGATGCTCGGAATGACATCGGCGATCACGGCGGACATACGCGGGATCAGCAGCCCGGCAATCAACAAAAGGACAAGCACACCACGTACACAAAGCGTGCACATGCTGTACACACAGCGTACACACGATCTGCGCACGGCCCGTTTCAATTAGCTAAACTTGTTGTTCTTGGGAAAGCCGTAAGGGGGCCGCTTCCCGACGCCTGCCCGCGCCGCTTTCCACTCGGTCATGTCCGGCTCGGTCCGGGTCTTGCCGCCGCCCATGGGCCACGACAGGCCGTCGCCCCACTGGAACGTCGTCAGGTCCGACAAACCGCCGTCAAGTTCCAGCATCCCCTGCCGCCCGGTAGCCTTTTTATACTTCTGAATGCGGACGCCCTTGCCGCGGTTCATCTCGGGCAATTCTTCGACCGGGAAGACGAGAAATTTGGCATTCTCGGACACCACGGCGATATGATCGCCCGCGACGCGGGTGCAGATTTTCGCGACAGTATCCTTCACGTTCAGCACCTGTTTTCCCGCACGGGTCTGCGCCACGACTTCCTCTTCCGGCACCACAAATCCGTTCCCCTCAGCCGAAGCAACAATCAGCTTCTGGCCTAATGTATGGATTAAGATATCCACTATTTCCACATCATTTGGCAGATCGATCATAAGGCGCAAAGGTTCGCCCATACCGCGACCACCGGGCAGGTTGGCGGCTGAGACAGTGTAGAACCGGCCATTCGCGCCAAAGACCAGCAGTTTGTCCGTGGTTTCGGCATGGAAGATGAAACGCGGCCCGTCGCCGTCCTTGAATTTCAGTTCGCGGGTCAGGTCGATGTGACCGGTCATCGCGCGGACCCACCCCATTTTCGAACAAACGACGGTGATCGGCTCCTTTTCGATCATCGCCTCCAGCGGGACCTCGACGACTTCTTCGGCTTCCTCGATCGCCGTGCGCCTTGCACCGCCTGGACCGGTTTTGCCGAACGCCTTGCGTGTCTCCTTCAACTGTTCCGCGATCTTGGCCCATTGCAGGTCATCGCTTTCCAGCAGGTCCTCGATCCCGGCCCGCTCTTCCATCAGCGTGTCGCGTTCTTTGATCAGTTCAAGCTCTTCCAACCGCCGCAAACTGCGCAGGCGCATGTTCAGGATCGCCTCGGCCTGCACCTCGGACAGTGACACTTCGGGATCGTCGCCAACCGGCGAGACGTAGTCTTTCTCGGATGTCGCACGCACGTGATCCTTGGACCAATCTTCGACCATCAGTGCCTGTTTGGGATCGTCGTCATAACGGATGATGTCGATCACGCGGTCCAGATGCAGGAAGGCGATGATGAACCCTTCGAGGACCTCAAGCCGATGGTCGATCTTTTCCAGCCGGTATTTGCTGCGCCGGACCAGCACATCGCGGCGGTGATCGAGGAAGGCACGCAGGACCTCTTTCAGCGAACAGACCTTTGGCGTCAGCCCGTCGATCAGGACGTTCATATTCAGGCTGAACCGCGTTTCCAGATCGGAATTGCGGAACAGCATGCCCATCATGACATCCGCATCGACGGTCTTGGCCCGGGGCTCGAGGATGACGCGGATATCCTCGGCGCTTTCATCCCGCACATCGGCAAGGAGTGGCACCTTCTTCGTTTGGATCACCTCGGCCAGCTTTTCGATCAGCTTTGATTTCTGGATCTGATAGGGGATTTCGGTGACGACGATCTGCCACTGACCCCGGCCCAGATCCTCGACCTCCCATTTCGCGCGCAGGCGGAATGATCCGCGCCCGGTCCGGTAAGCGGTCGCGATGTTTTCTGGCGGCTCGACGATCACACCGCCCGTTGGAAAATCAGGGCCGGGAATGTCGTTCAGCAACGTGTCATCCCGTGTATCCGGCCTTTCGATCAGCCGCAGACAGGCCTTGATCAGTTCATCCAGATTATGCGGCGGAATATTTGTGGCCATGCCCACCGCAATCCCGCTGGAGCCATTGGCGAGGAGATTGGGAAAGGTTGCGGGTAAAACTGCCGGCTCGGTCAGCCGCCCATCGTAATTGTCGCGAAAATCGACGGCATCTTCGGACAGACCTTCCAGCAGCGCCTCGGCCGCCACCGTCATCCGCGCCTCGGTATAACGGCTGGCCGCCGGGTTATCCCCGTCGATATTGCCGAAATTCCCCTGCCCGTCCACCAGCGGGTAGCGCACGTTGAAATCCTGCGCGAGGCGGGCCATCGCGTCATAGATCGCCGCATCCCCATGCGGGTGGAAATCCCCCATCGTGTCGCCGCTGATCTTGGCCGATTTCAGGAACCCCCCGGTCGGCGACAGGCGCAGCCGCGACATCGCATAGAGAATCCGCCGATGCACCGGCTTCAGCCCGTCCCGTGCATCGGGCAGCGCCCGGTGCATGATCGTGGACAAGGCATAGGTCAGGTAGCGGTCGCCAATGGCGCGCCGCAGTGGTTCTGTGATGTCGTTCGGGCCGGTTTCCGGCGCACTGCTCTGATCGCTCATGGATTTGGTTTAGCGACGGGCGGGCAGACGGTAAAGGCATGACGGAACTGATCGGCAGATCGGGCGTTCACTCTCCCATACAACCACATTCGGTAATGTTTCACGAATGTGATATACACTGAGTCGTTATCAGGGGATCGGAGCTGCCACCATGCCCAAGTTGATTATCGTGACGAGTCTTATGCTCTTCTGGGCCTTCTACGAAATGTCGGGGGGCGCAGATTTCCAACCGCTGGAAAGAGAGCCTGCCGTTGCACGGTCCAAGGCGATTGTGCCGCCGTTGCCCGAAGCCGAGGAAACGGTCGTGACCTTCGTCGCCGAACCTCAGGTCACGCCACAAGTCGTCGCTGAACAAGAGGCAGCGATCGAACGTGTCGGTTATGAACGCGAGCCAGTCCTCATCAGCACAGCAGCGCCCGTTTCCGCACCCGAACCAGCCGATCCGCGTGATATTCGTCTGGTCACAGGCGACTGGGTGAACATGCGCGACGGACCCAGCACCGCGTTTGACGTCCTGAATACATTGCCAAAAGGCACCGAGGCCGAAATCATCGCCAGCAACAGCGACGGTTGGGCGCAAATTCGCCTGCTGGACAGCGGGCAGACCGGCTGGATGGCCGAACGGTTGCTTACCGACGGATGACGCTATTGCCTGATTTGTGACACGCAGGCACAAAGCGGGCATGACACAGAAATCCATCCTGATCACCGGATCTTCGTCGGGCATCGGCTATGACGCAGCGAAGGGTCTGCACGCCGCCGGATGGCGGGTGTTCGCAAGCTGCCGCAAACCGCAGGACTGCGCGCGCCTGCAGGCCGAAGGGTTCGACAGCCCCCTGATCGACATGGCCGACCCCGACAGCGTCGTGAACGGTCTGGCCGAAACGCTCGAGGCGACGGGCGGCACGCTGGATGCGCTTTACAACAACGCGGCCTTTGCCTGCCCGGGTGCTTTGGAAGATTTGCCCGTCGCTGGCCTGCGCGAAATCTTTGAGACCAACCTGTTCGGGCTGCACGAACTGACCCGGCTGGTGATCCCCGTCATGCGACAGCAAGGGCATGGGCGGATCGTGAATTGTTCCTCTGTCCTGGGTCTTGTCGGGATGAAGTGGCGCGGCGCTTACGTGTCGACAAAATTCGCGCTGGAGGGGCTGACCGACGTGTTGCGGATGGAAATGGCGAATACGCCGATCAAGGTGATCCTGATCGAACCGGGGCCTATCACATCGAATATCCGGCAAAACGCAATCCCGCATTTTGAGAAGTGGATCGACTGGGAAAACTCAGCACGACGGGCCGAGTATGATGACGTCAAGGATCGTTTGTACAAGGACAGCGGGCCAGACAAGTTCGAGCTTCCCGCCCCTGCAGTGACGAAAAAACTGCTGGACGCGCTGACATCGCCGCGCCCGAAGCCCCGATACTACGTCACCACGCCGACCTATCTGATGGGTTTTCTGCGGCGGGTGCTGCCGACGCGGCTGCTCGACGCGATCATTTTGAAAGCGTGAAGGCTTTCCTTCACCGCATGGCCTGCTACATCGCGGGGGACGTGAAGGAAAGGACCGCATATGGCCGATGATCCGCTGTTCTGGCTTGTCGCCGTCGCCGTTCTGATCGTGTTGGGGATCCTGCTATTGGGGATCGGCGGCTTTGGTCGGGGCGGGGATTTCAACAAGAAATACGCCAACAAAATCATGCGCTGGCGGATCGGGGCGCAATTCGTGGCAGTGATCCTGATCCTGATATACGTGTTTCTGCGCAGGCAAGGGGGTTAAGCCATGGTTGTTCTGAACAAGATTTACACCAAGACCGGGGACCACGGGGAAACCGCGCTGGGCAATGGCAGCCGGGTGGCGAAGCATTCGATGCGGGTGACGTCCTACGGCACCGTGGATGAGACCAACGCGACTGTCGGCATGGCCCGCCTGCATGCGACGGGCGATATGGATGCACAACTGGCCATGATCCAGAACGATCTGTTCGATCTCGGCGCAGACCTCTGCCGCCCTGACATGGAAAAGGATGATGAGGCCGAATACCCCCCCCTGCGCATGTCCGACGCGCAGGTCGAACGGCTGGAAGGCGAAATCGACGCGATGACAAAGATGGTCGAACCCCTGCGCAGCTTCATCCTCCCCGGTGGCTCCCCCCTTGCCGCGCATCTGCACCTGTGCCGGACGATCTCGCGCCGGGCCGAACGGTTAACGGTTGAACTGGCGACGATGGAGTCGGTCAATCCCGCAGCGGTGAAATACCTCAATCGCCTGTCCGACTGGTTTTTCCAGGCGGCGCGGATCGCGAACGACAACGGCAAGGATGACGTGCTTTGGGTGCCGGGCGCGAACCGGTAGGGCATGGCCGACCGCAAGCTCTATCTTGGGCCGCTGACGGACAACCGGCGCTGGGATATGGTCAAGATCCGCCCGGATGACGTGTTCGTCGTCACGCCGCCCAAATGCGGCACGACATGGATGCAAACCATCGTCGCCCTGTTGCTGTCAGGCGATCCAGAGGTCGACACGGAGTTGTCGGTAAAAATGCCGTGGGTCGATATCCGCATCCGCGAAATGTCAGAAGTGGCAGAGCGGCTTGACGCCATGACCCACCGCCGCAGCATGAAAAGCCACACGCCGATGGACGGGCTGCCTTTGGATGATCAGGCCCAGTACATCTGCGTGTTCCGTCACCCGCTTGATGCACATTTTTCGTTCCGGCAACATGTGCGCAACGTGCCGCTGCCGTGGTTCGACCATTGGTATCCCGAGGGCGATACGACAGGCATCGCCTTTCGCCGATTTCTGGACGGCGGTGCAGAGGGGTTCGATACCGATGCCATGCCACTTGCCCATATCATTCAGCATTACAAGGCGGCCAATGCGCTTTCCGACCGGCCGAACGTCTCCTTGTTTCACTACGCCGACATGAAGGCGGATCTGGCAGGCGTCTTTGCCAAGGTTTCGGCATTGTTGGGTCTATCCCATTCCCAAGCGGTGATGGAACGGCTTATCGCAGCGGCGACGTTCGACCATATGAAGCAAAATGCGGAACGCTATGCGCCGTCGGGCGGGAAGGGCTTTTTCAAATCGGATTCGGCGTTCTTTGACAGTGCGACCAGCGGGAAATGGCACGGTAAGCTGACAAGTGACGAACTGGCCGCCTACGCATCCATGATGGACGCACATTTGGACCCGGCAGACCGCGCATGGCTGGAAAATGGCGCTGCGGGGAAAGCGGAAAGGTAACGTCAGGACCGGGATTTACCATTCGTGGTTTTCTGCCCCTTCGGTGCGTTAGAGGGCAAATTTGTAAAGGTCGGGTTAATTCTTTAATTTTGGCTAATTTTGGCCCAATTCGGCTGAGATACGCCGATTGTTGACCTGAAGGCAAACAGCACAACATCTGTACTACCCAAGCCCCGTCACCGAAATGTGGAGAGAACGAAACGATGAAATCGACGATCCTGCGCCGCATGCGCACCCAGACCGCAGCCGCATTGACAGGCGTCGCACTGTTGGCCGCTTTCCCCGCAAATGCCGAAGAGGTCACGCTTCGCTCCAATAACGGACAATCGTTCGAACTGACGGGCGAATTCGTGTCGTTCGAAGGTGGCATCTACACGATCAACTCACCGCAGATGGGCATGGTCAACATCCGCGCCGACAATGTTGACTGCATCGGTGATGGCTGTCCGGGGGCCATTGTTGAGGAAGGTCCAATCGTCTGGGACGTGTCGCTATGGGGTTCGCGCCGGGCCTTCACCGAACATGTGGAAAAACTGGCCGAACTGGTCGAACAGAACACAAATGGTGAATTCACCCTGAACATTTCGTACGGTGGCCTCGCACCAAGCCGCGAAAACCTTGATGGGATCGCAGCTGGCACGTTCGAAATGGCGCAATTCTGCGCCGGCTATCATCCGGAAAAGAATCCGTCGATCACGGTTCTCGAACTGCCGTTTCTTGGCGTCACGTCGATGGAACAGGAACGGGCCGTATCACAGGCGGTCTACAACCACCCTGCCGTTATCGCCGATCTGGCGCGCTGGAATGCGACGCTATTGATGCCCACACCGCAACCGCAATACAACATCGCAGGGGTCGGAACGCCGCCAACGACACTGGCCGCATTCCAAAATATGACCGTTCGCGCCACAGGCGGCGCAGGGGATGCGATCAACGCGCTCGGAGCATCCACGATCAACCTCCCTGCCCCGCAGGTCAAAGATGCGCTGTCCAACGGCGAAATCAACGCCGTGGCCTTTGCCCCGCATGCGCATATGGCGTTCGAGACGGTCAATAACGCGCTTTGGTGGACGACCAACCTGAACCCTGGCACCGCGAACTGTCCGGTCGTCGTGAACACCGACGCGCTGAACGCGCTGCCGACACCCAGCCGGGTGGCGCTTCTATCATCGGTTGATGAGGCGCTTGATCACTTTATCACGAACTATGAACAATCGACGATGGCGGCCTGGGACAATACACTGCGTGATCGCGGAATTATTGAGATCACTATCGACCAGGGGATCCTCAGCGCCATCAATTCCGAAGTGGCCGCGCCAACGGCGAATGAGTGGGTCGCCACCAACACCACTTTGGGCCTTCCCGCGCAAGAGCTGTACGATCTGGTGTCGGACACGCTGCAGGATAGTCAGTAAAAGATAGTCGGCCCCTCGCACAGCGATGGGGCCGACTATTTGCACGCAAGGCAGTCGTCGGACCTTTACCCTTTCTCGACTTTCTGACCGCACGGTGCGTTAACGGCGCGATTTGCCGTATGAAGGTCCGATGGAATTCCGATGAAAGTCCGATGATTTTCAGATGGCCCAAATCGCCTGTTTTTTCTGCGTTAACACATGATTCGCGGGCGCGTGAGCCGACGCATCGTTTGTCACCCGCCGAACGTTGCGCGATCGGTCAAATCTGTGGGTCGAGCGCGCCTTCGGCCACCAGCGCGTCGTGTTTTTCCTGGTCCAGCCACCAGAAATCCACACCGCGGTTGAAATCATAAGGCGCCGGTTCCTCGGGCCTGCCGAAAATGTCCCAGACAGCTACCCAATGCGCCCCCAGATGCCATGTGCCGATCCAGATATTCTTGGACCGCAACACCCGGTCCAGCGCCCGCGCCGCTGTCACCACCTCTTCGCGACTTTCGGCCGCGACGGCCTTTTCGATAAGGGCATCGACGACCGGATCGGCGAGACCCGTTAGGTTGTTGCTGCCCTCGGACGCCGCAGCGGCAGAGCCGTAGAACGCCCGCAGTTCGGCACCCGGGTTCGTCTGGACGGCCCAGGCGATAAAAGCCAGATCGAAATCAAAGGTCTGGCGCCGTTCGGTCCAGGTGCTTGGATTAACCACATCGAAGGTCGCATCCACCCCGATACTGCGCAGGTTTTCGACAAAGGGCGTTATGATCCGACCCAAGCTGGCGCTGTCGTCGACCAAGGCAAGGGTCAGCAGCTCACCATCCGCGTTACGGCGCATACCGTCATCACCCGTTATCCACCCCGCTTCGTCCAAGAGACGCGACGCAGCGCGCAGACCGCCCCGGTCGCGCGGATTGGGGCCACCGGCATAGGGCTCATGCGGTGGTTCATCAAAGACCTCAGGGGGAAGCTGATCGCGAAATTCCTCAAGCAGGGCAAGCTCTTGGCCCTCGGGCAGGCCTGTCGCCTCCATATCGGTGTTCTCGAAAAAGCTGTCGGTGCGCTTGTAGCTGCTGTAAAACAGCGTTTCGTTCGTCCATTCCCAGTTGAACGTGTATTCGATCGCCTGCCTGACCCTGATATCCTGCAAGGCAGGCTGGCGCATGTTGAACCAGATGCCCTGCGCACGTGCCGGGCGGCTGTCGGGCAGGATCGTCTTTTTGACATGGCCCCGCTCGATCGCCGGAAAATCATAACCGGTCGCCCACTGGGTCGACCGGTTTTCGACCCGCATGGTGTATTCGCCCGCGGTGAACGCCTCGAACCCGACTGTGTCATCGGCGAAATATTCGTAGGCGAAACATTCGAAATTGTTGCGCCCCACGTTCACCGGCAGATCAGCTGCCCAGTAATCGGGATCCTTGCAAAAGGTAATCGTCCGGGGTGCGTCGATACCCGTCAGTTCGTAGGGGCCGGAACCCAGGGGCGGGGTCATCCAGCTTTCGTCGAATGGGTTCGCCTCGTAAAAGTGTTCCGGCAGGATAGCGAGTTCCGCGATGTCACCCGGCAAGGCACTGCCTGCGCCCGGCGCCAGATCGAACCGCACGCGCAGGTCACTTTCGGCCGTGACGTTTTCGACATCCGACAGAAGGTTGCGGTAGTAGGGATGCCCTTCGGTTTTCAGTGCGTCGATGGTGAAAACGACGTCTTGCGCGGTGACAGGTTCGCCGTCATGAAATCGCGCCTCGGGCCGCATGTCGAAGGCGATGTATGACAGATCTTCGGGGTATTCGATCGTTTCGGCGACCAGACCATAAAGCGCATCGGGTTCGTCGAAAGCGCGCACCATCAGGCTGTCATAGACATGGTGGCTGACCTCGGGGGCGGAGTCGCCCTTGATGATGAAGATATTCATGCTGTCAAAGGTCGTGGCCCCGTAGAGCTGGCGCTGCCGGATCGTCCCGCCTTGCGGGGCATCGGGATTGGCATAGGCGAAATGTGTAAAGTCGGGTCCGTACTTCAGATCGCCAAAGGCGGAATAGCCGTGGCTGATCGTCACCTCGGCCCAAGCTGCGCCGCCATAAAGGACGGCGATGAGTGTCGCTGTGATAGGTCGCTTCATTATTTCCCCCGGATTGCCTGACACCAAGTCACGCGCAGCCATCGTCCCCTGTCAAGGTGGCTTGCGCCCATGACGACGAAATGCTGCACACTTGACGTTATGGTCAAAAACGTGGCGTCGGTGGCGTGCGCCGCGTCGATTTTGCACTGTTTTTGACCTGCCGCGCACGATAACAACGGCCCGAGAACGATAATTGTCAGATTCTTTTGGGAGAGATACGCAAATGAAGGTCCTGGTGCCGGTCAAGCGCGTGATCGACTACAACGTGAAGGTTCGCGTGAACGCGGACGGTTCGGGTGTCGATCTTGCCAACGTCAAAATGTCGATGAACCCGTTCGACGAAATCGCCGTCGAAGAGGCGATCCGTCTGCGTGAAGCGGGCAAGGTCGAGGAAGTCGTCGCCGTCTCCATCGGCGTCGCGAAGGCGCAGGAAACGCTGCGTACCGCGCTTGCCATGGGGGCTGACCGGGCGATCCTGATCGAGGCTGCCGATGATGTGCACACCGATATCGAGCCGCTGGCTGTCGCCAAACTGCTGGCCGCCGTCGTCAAGGAAGAGGGCCCCGATCTGGTCATCTGCGGCAAGCAGGCGATCGACAACGACATGAACGCCACTGGTCAGATGCTGTCGGCGCTGCTGGGCTGGTCGCAGGCCACGTTCGCATCCGAGGTCAACCTGGAAGACGGTCATGCCGTTGTGACCCGCGAGGTTGATGGCGGTTTGCAGACCATAAAGGTGACGATGCCGACGATCATCACCGTCGACCTGCGCCTGAACGAACCGCGCTATGCATCGCTGCCCAACATCATGAAGGCCAAGAAAAAGCCTTTGGATACAAAGACACCGGCCGATTACGGCGTGGATGTCAGCCCGCGTCTGGCCATCGTGAAAACGACCGAGCCAGAGACACGCAAGGCCGGTATCATGGTCGGATCGGTCGATGAACTGGTCGAGAAACTCAAAGAAGCGGGGGCTGTGTAATGGCTGTTCTTCTGATTGGTGAAGTGACCGACGGCGCATTGTCGGTCGATGCGACGGCCAAGGCCGTGACTGCGGCGAAGGCGTTGGGTGACGTGACCGTGCTGTGTGCGGGTGCGTCTGCGAAGGACGCCGCTAATGAGGCCGCCAAGATCGACGGCGTGGCCAAGGTGCTGTGCGCCGAGGATGCTGCGCTGGGTCATCGCCTGGCCGAAGCGACGGCGGACTTGATCGTGTCGCTGGCCGGTGACTACACCCACATCGCCGCCCCTGGCACGACGGACGCCAAGAACGTGATGCCACGGGTCGCCGCCCTGCTGGACGCAATGGTCATTTCCGAAGTGACGGGGATTGTCGATACCGACACGTTCGAACGCCCCATCTATGCGGGTAACGCCATCCAGACGGTAAAATCGTCCGACGACAAGAAAGTGCTGACAATCCGGACGGCAAATTATGATGCCGCCGCCATGGGCGGGTCTGCCGCCGTCGAAAGCATCGGCGCTGCTGGCGATCCCGGCCTGTCGGAATGGGTCGAAGACAAGGTCGCAGCCAGCGACCGTCCAGAGCTGACATCGGCCGGTGTCGTCGTGTCTGGCGGCCGCGGTGTCGGGTCGGAAGATGACTTTGCCCTGATCGAGAAACTGGCGGACAAGCTGGGTGCGGCTGTTGGCGCGTCCCGTGCCGCCGTCGACAGCGGCTATGCCCCGAACGATTGGCAGGTCGGTCAGACCGGTAAGGTCGTGGCACCTGATCTATATGTCGCTGTCGGTATCTCGGGTGCGATCCAGCACCTTGCCGGGATGAAAGACAGCAAGATCATCGTCGCGATCAACAAGGACGAAGAAGCCCCGATTTTTCAGGTGGCTGACTATGGTCTGGTGGCCGACCTGTTCACCGCGGTGCCCGAACTGACGGAAAAGCTGTAGAGCCAACTCAAACCGATGAGGGCCCGTGGCACTGCTGCGGGCCCTTTCGTTCAGGCCACCTGCCGCATCATGGTTTGAACGGTTGCGATGATCGCATCGGCGGCTTCTTCATGGCAGGCCACCCCCATCAATTCGGATGCGGCATTTTCCTGATCCGGCAGGAATGTCATCCCCGCCGTCCCAGTGGCCAATGCCGCGCGTGACGGATTGACGATCACGATATCCTGCACCATCGGTCGCAGCTCATTCAGCATGGATTTCGTGATGAACAGCGGATCGACCTGCAACTGCGCGTGTCGGTCCGACCAATGCCGGTCGCTAACCTCTTCTTCGGAAAACCACATCAGGATCGAGCGTGTCCCGATCTGGCCCAGCATGTTTTTCATTCGTGCGGTCCATGCCTCGCGCACTTCACCGACGACGGTTTCGAACCGTTTCGGCGATGTCGTGTGCAGATCGCCCAGCATATGCCGCACGAAAGTGAAGTCCGAGAAATCGACATCGCCATAGATCGCCTGCAACACACTCGATGCTTGCACGAACCGGTCGTTTCGCCGCGGATGAACGGAATAGAACCGGTTGGACAGATAATTCGCCCCCATGACCTGAACGACCGTCATCTCGGCATCATGACAGATCTCCATCAGGGCGGGGTCGTTGACGAATGCATCGATTCCGCCATTCACGCAGCCCAGGTTGATGCAGGGCCGGTCGAGCGCGTGTTCGACCATGGTGGGATAAGGCCGCTCAAGAAACTTGCCATAGGTTTCCGTTCCGCCGATGAAGGCCAGATATGGCTGGTCGAGCCGTCGACGCGGCCCCCGAAACACCATGCGCGACCCGCCATAGCGGCACGGCGCGTAATCCAACCTGTCCTGTTCACATGAATCCTGTGTCATCCGTCCACCATTTCAATTCACCCAGGACACAGATTCGGCGATCGAGTTTGAAAATTTCCTAACGGCGCAATTTGAGACAATCTTTACCGCTTGACCCGGCTTGAAGCCCGCCCCCGCCGGGGCCTATGGTGCGCTGAAACCAGCGAGGACATGGATCATGACAATCGAGCGTGTAGGCATCGTGGGCGCGGGCCAGATGGGTAACGGGATTGCCCATGTCTTTGCGTTGGCGGGCTATGAGGTGCTGATGACCGACATCAGCGAAGACGCCCTGAACGCCGCCATGAACATGATCGACAAAAACATGGACCGGCAGGTCAGCCGCGATCTGATAAGCGCCGATGACAAGGCGGCGGCGATGGGGCGTATCGGCACCACAGCCACGTTGACCGATCTGGGCCAGACCGACCTGATCATCGAAGCCGCAACCGAGCGCGAGACGATCAAGACCGCGATTTTCGAGGACCTTGTCCCGCATCTGAAACCCGATACGATCCTGACGTCCAATACGTCGTCCATTTCGATCACCCGGCTCGCGTCAAGCACGGATCGCCCGGAAAAGTTCATGGGCTTTCACTTCATGAACCCGGTCCCGATCATGCAACTGGTCGAATTGATCCGCGGGATCGCCACGGATGAGCCGACCTTTACCGCCTGTGAAGAGGTCGTGGAGCGGCTGGGCAAGACAGCCGCCACCGCCGAGGATTTCCCGGCCTTCATCGTCAACCGCATCCTGATGCCGATGATCAACGAAGCGATCTATACGCTTTATGAAGGGGTGGGGTCGGTCAGATCCATCGATACATCGCTGAAACTGGGGGCCAACCACCCGATGGGCCCGCTGGAACTGGCCGATTTCATCGGGCTGGATACCTGTCTGGCCATCATGAACGTGCTGCATGACGGGTTGGCGGACACCAAATACCGGCCCTGCCCGCTTTTGACGAAATACGTCGAGGCCGGATGGCTGGGGCGGAAATCGAAGCGCGGGTTTTATGATTATCGCGGGGAAGAGCCGGTGCCGACGCGGTAGTGGTCAGGCTTGAATTATTTTGACTGTTCTGATCAAAATTTGATCGTCATTTCGATGGAGAACTTGTGGTTTTTCGCGTCTCGAACGATTTTTTCACGAAACCCATTCAATCGGATAAAGGTTTTTGCGATTGGTATGTGAACGACTTCATGAAAACGCATCTTCCCGAACAGTTCTATTCCTTGTCCGATGAAGGAAAACGGGAAATGGTTGTAAACGGTCGGCGATATGCTGAAAGCCGGGACCTGACCGATCCTCAATCACAGGCGCATTTCATCACCTTGATGTGGCAAATCGGCGCAAACTTTTTCATTCAGAAAGGTTTTGCAGAAATCTTTGCTGATGACGCTCTGACAGGACCCCAGAAAATCGATCGTTGCTACGATGTTCCCAAAGAAAGCGCCGTTGCAGCCATCATGAACGCAGATGCGGTCTATTGGTATCCTGATATGGTGAAGCGGCGTGAGGAGTTGAGACAATGAGTGCTTATCTTCGAGAAGATGGAATTGATGTTGCGCAGCAGCGGACCGCCTATCAGGAGCTTCAGCAACTCAGCAACGAATACGGAGATTTAGTTGCTGATGGCGTTCTCACCGGGGCCAGCATGGCACCTCCACCGGCGGGCACCGCTGCAGATCTTGTTTCCATCGGAAAATCGCTTTTGGGGTGGAACACGGGGTGATGTGCTGTTCGATGTTGTTGGTCTGGCTCCGCTGGCCGGGGACGGTATCAAGGCGGGGCGGCTGGCCAATAAGGTAAACGACCTGCGCCGTGCGCTTGACGTCGGTCGCACGGCGATCGGAGAGTCTTTAAAGCGCACCAAGGATGCGGCCGGGCGATATTGCGACGATATCATCAGACGCAACCGCGCACGTTATGACGAGGCGATTGCAAAGTGCGGCACCGACCGGCGTTGCATGGATAAGAAGGCGACCCTGAAAGGTCCGCAATACGCCAATGCCCCCGGGAATTCGATGACAACGGCAACAGATTGGGCCAATGGCTGGACAAGGATGGCAATCCCGCCGAGCGCGGTGATGGTGTTTGGCATCCGAATGGAGGCACGGACACCCCGATTGAGTACAAGAACGGATTTCCGGATTTTTCCGGGGTGTCAGAGGGGTCGGTCGAGATACCCATGCGAGGTAATAGGTTAAAGAATCCAGAAACCGGGGATTTTGGTTTGGCTGAAAGAGCCTACAAAGAAAAGTACGGTGAAATGCCAGATGGTTATTACGATGGAGACTTTACGTGGCACCATAAGGAGGATGGCGCTACAATGGAGTTGGTCCCCTTTGATATTCATGACAACAACAAACATACAGGCGGTGTATCGCTGTTCGAAGGACAGCATGCTGACAACTTTTGATTACAGGAGCTGGCCTTGAAGATAATTCCCAAGACGCCCGTCGAACCTGCACAGGTTGATGAATTACTGCAGGGGCAAGATGGGGCGACGCTGAAGCCTTACAAAGCCTTTTTGCGCAAGTACGGCGGTGGGCAAGTATTTCCAAATAGCGTGCGATTGGACGAGCCGGTTAATCTAGAGGGACCTTTAAGAGTATTTTCCATTCAGTCCATTTATGATCCGAAGAGGATTTTGAAGAGAGCTAGCATGGACATAATTGCGCGCGACTTTGAACAACCCTTTATTGCCATAGCAGCCGTCAGTGGAGGCGATGAAGTGATACTATCGCTCGATCCATCGGATATGGGCGCAATCTGGTTCTGGTCATCATTCACGACCGATGGCATTCACGGAACAACGCGCCGGATCACCGACAGTTTTGCCGATTTGCTCCAGTCCTTTGCCTACTACGAGGATGAAGGAAAAACGCCGCCATGGAATGACATGGCATCTGTCGATGATGATCCGGCGGTCGATCTTGTACTGGATCTATAGCGCGTGTTTTTCCCAGATGCCCTACGGGCGACCTTTCCCGAAAACTGGCCCGAGTTGAGTATAAAAACGGATTTCCGGATTTTTCCGGGGTGTCAGAGGGGTCGGTCGAGATACCCATGCGAGGGAATAGGTTGGAAAACCCGGAGACTGGCGATTTCGGTTTGGCTGAGAAAGCATACATCGACAAGTATGGCTCTCTACCGGACGGATACGACAGAAAGGAATTCACATGGCACCACAAAGAAGACGGCGTGACAATGGAATTAGTGCCGGAAGAAATCCACGCAGCCAACCGGCATACCGGGGGGGGTGTCTCTTTTTGAAGGGCAACATGCTGACGCTTTCTAACCAGGAGAAATATAGTGAAGATCATACCGGAAAGCCCAACTGATCCTGAGACTTTGACAAAAATTCTTCAAGGCAACGAAACCCCTTCGTTGAAGCATTATAAGCAGTTCATGTTGAAGTATGGCGGCGGACACATTTTCCCAAATACCGTCAAGCTGAAAGAATCGATCATACTTGAAGGTCCTCTGCGCATGTTTGCTGTGCAGTATTTTCACACCGCTGATCGTATTGAGACAAGGAGCGGCCGCGATCTTATAATGCGTGATTTTTCTGCTCCCTTCATTTGTATAGCTGTAGAGGGTGGTGGTGATGAAATCATAATATCGCTCGATCCATCAGACATCGGCGCAATCTGGTTTTGGTCATCTTATGGCACCGACGGCATTCATGGCACCAAACGACGGATAGCCGACAGCTTTGCACATTTACTCAAATCCTTCGCCTACTATGAAGACGAAGGGAAAACCCCACCCTGGAACAGGATGGCATCTGTCGATGACGATCCGGCGGTCGATCTTGTACTGGATCTGTAGCGCGTGTTTTTCCCAGATGCCCTACGGGCGACCTTCCCCGAAAACTGGCCCGACGCACTGAAAGAGTTGAGCATTCCGGGTGTCGAGGTCGCTTTGACGTCCGAGGATGTCACGGTTCTTGGGCACTTCAACGCATTCTACATGAAACACCACGTCTATTCCGGTCAAAGCACCCTGTCGGAGGAGGCACAAGAAGCCATCCACGCAGCTTTGGACAAGTACCCTGACGGCGTCATGCCTCGGTTGGGTCTGTGCAGTTGGAAAGCATCAACCCTGGTTCATGAACCGGCACGGAATTTCGGTGATGTCATGCGGACCATCACGCAAGATGATCGGCGCATTGGTCGGGCTTTGTCGGCATGCGCAGTGGCCGATGAAGGCGCGGTTCTGCACCTTCGCAAATGGGTCGATATTCCGCCCTGGTCAGAGTTCCGGATTTTTGTCAAAGCCGGAAAAATCCAAGGGATTTCCCAGTACTTTTACAAAGAACGGTTCGTAGAGATCACCGACAATATCGTCAGGATTAATGCCGCGCTTTATGAATTCGCTCAGTCCCATATCGCCAAGCTACCTTTGGATACCGTGATTGCGGACGTGTTTGTAGGCGCTGAACCGACACGAGATCTGACCGGGTCGGACGTTGTCCTGATTGAACTGAACCCCTTCGGCGAGGGAACGGATCCGTGCCTGTTTTCGTGGAGAGACCCCGAAGGCTTTGACGGGCGGCTGCGGTATCTGAACTAATTCTGCTGAGGACAAAGATCGGTATGGTGCCGATCATTGTTTAGTTTTTGTTCCTTATAAAATGGCCCGGCGTCAATCTGCATCGCATTCAGCGCGCTGCAGGCCATATCCCCTGCCGCAGCGCCTCCATCGTTGGCAGCATGCCGAGGTTGTTGAGCCGGATTTCTAGGTCTTGCGCACGTTTGACGGCGTCTCGGTCGGTCGTCTCCCAGTAGGTTTCCTGCGTGGCGAGGAATGTGCCGTTGCCAAGGGGGGCAAGTATCTGCGCCTCGGGGACTTGTGCGGGTGTCAGTTGAAACGGCACCCAACCCGCCCAGCCGATCCCGGCGCGGTTTGTGGGGTCCAGCGGGCGGTCGTATTTGGCGTAGAAGGGATCGTCAACGTGGACGTGTTGGAGGGGCCACCAGTCGTGGAGGATTTTGATGATGTCTCGGAAGAGGGTGGCGGAGGACAAGTGAGGAACGATCTTCAATCGAAAGCTCAGTTCACCTTCTTCACGATCGAACCGAAGGGTTGCGAGGTACTGACCCGCAACATGACTTTGCCCATCTGAGGACCGCGCGTTTTCTGCCATCGCAAATGAAAACGATCCTTCTGGCCCGTCGGGGTCGTTCGCATCACGTAAGATCGAACGCAAACCGTCAGGATCAGTGCTGAGTGCATGACCATCGCCTTCCCAGCCCAGACTGAGAGGCCGTAAAGACTGAAGCCGTGTTAGTAGTTCGAAGAATTCCGACACACCGTCATCGAATTGCATGGGGCGATACTGAAAAAAAGCATTGAGTTCGATGTATGTCATCACCCCCTTCCTGACCAAGGTATGTAAAAGGTCCGAAACTTTGGAGCGACGCCAACACCACCTCCACCATTCCAGAAAAAGTAGTCTTGCGTATAAAAACTAGAGAAAACCCAGAGAAGTTTCGCCTCCTCAACACCGGATATGTACCGCAGCTGTCGGCGCGCCTGTCGGATCAGGGCTTCGAAGGTCATATCAACTACGAATTTGCGTTCTGGATCAACGACGGTTTCCATGCGCGCATCTTCCTGTCCATCGGAACCGATAACGGATTTGAAGCCATCCGTCAGCCCTGTGTCATACCCATATTTACACTCAATCAGCGTGCACGACCCGCTTTCGAACCCGTCCCATGGATAAGGCTGGCCACGGTCATCGGTCAGGTAGATGAATTCCTTGATCCGCCCGTTCGCCGGATCATTCGGGAGGCCGCAGATATAGGCCTGGTAACCCGCCCACATGTAATCGCCGCTATTCGTCTCATTCACGCCGCTTGAGATATAGGTGCGCCAGTCCACGACCCCTTCGATCCGTGGTGGGCATTGGTCGCAGTCTTCGACGCATTCGTCAGGCTGCCGATCCGCGCGGATCTTTTCAGTTACGTCGGTATGCACCGTGGGCAAATCAGGAGGCGGCAATGGCTCACCCGCTTCGTTGGCGAGGCTGCCGGGCTCTGGCACCGTATCAACACCGGTCGTGTCGCTGGTTGGCGGGATGATGGGCCCGACGATCTGCCCCTCTTCCGGGTCGTCGGTGATGTTGTCGTCACCGGGGGTGCCAATACCGGGGATATCGATTTCCGGGAGGTTGATGTCTTCGGGCATGGCCTCAAGAAATGGTGCCGTCCACCATGGGCAGCTATATATCGGGTAGATCAAGCCGTTTGGTCCCTGCAACGCGCGTCCGGTGGGTGTACAGAATGCCTGCGCTATCCAGTCCGACATCGCTCTACCACCAAATCTCGGCCGCGCGGCCATTGCTGCGCAGCGTCACCTTGATCATCTGGATCAGGTCGCGCGCCTTCGTGTCGGGGTCGCCGTAAGTGTCGCGGAAATGCGCGACTGCCTCGGGCAGCGCGAAGAACCCCGGTGTCAGCAATGCCTCGACATAAACCCAGTGGCGAACCGTCGCGGAGTCACGCACCCCGAAATTACGCGCTGCTTTGCGGGACCGCGCGATCACCCAAACGAGTTGTTTGTCGGTCAGGTTCTACACGGATTCGGGGCGGAACGCCCGAGTTTCAGCGGCCAGGCGCGCGTTGGTGGCAGCTTCGTACGGCGCGTTGCCGACATCGCGCATGCGTTGGGTGAGTTTGAAGGTCAATGGTGTGGTTGGTCATAGATCATTTGCACGACCAAGTTGCCGTTTCAAAATGACATTTTCAAGCGAAGAAGCCCGAAGCGGTACAACTTTGCCGAGATCAATGCGCTACTGCTTTACCGCCCCAGCCCCAGCGTCTTTTCCCTCAACCACGCCATGAATGCCCGTGGTTCCTTGATCCGTTCAGCCACTTCGCCCTCTTCCATCACGCGGCCCACGACCGGTTTCTGCGGTTTCCCGCAGGCCTTGACGATTTCGTGGAGCAGAAGGCTTTGCCGGAGGGTTGGGGACAGCTGGTTGGCGATCTGGTACCAGCGCGAATTGGCGCCGGGGAAGAACAGCGGCACGACCCGGGCGCCGGATTTGCGGATCATCTTGGCCGTGAAGATGTTCCATTCGGCCTCGATCACCGGGCCGAACATCGTGTCGGACGATGCCACGACACCCGAGGGAAATAGCGCGATCAGCCCGCCTTCGGCCAGGTGCGCCATGGCCTGACGCCGCATTTCGACCATCTTGGCCTGCGCGTCTTGCTCGTGCGGGAAGGGAACGGGGATCATGAAACTGCCCGCCTCTTCGTCGATATCGGTCAGGAAAGCCCGCGTCAGGATGCGATAGTCAGAGCGGCGCCGCCCGATCAGGTCGGCGAGGATCATGCCGTCGACCATCCCGTGCGGGTGATTGGCGACCAAAACGACGGGCCCTTCCGCCGGGATACGATCAAGCTGTTCCTGCGGTGTCACAAGGTCGATCCGCATCACGTCGAGCGCCGCACGCCAGAACGCGGTGCCACGAAACTTACCCTTCCGCTCGAACTTGCGGATCATACGGACGATCTGCACCTTACCGGTGCACCACTCGATCGTGCGGATGATGGTTCGTTTAACGGGGCTGTCGAAGGTATTGGAGTAGGTCAGGCTGCCGCGGTCATAGACCTTGGGCGGATCATCGTCGGACACGACAGGTGTCACGATATGGCGTGTGGTTTCCGACACTGCGCTTTTCCCCGTCCCCATATCGAAACCGTCAGTCACCTTCCCCGAACTTGTCGGCGACAAGCGCTTTGATCGCCGTGGCCAGCTCTTCCGCCTGGGGTCCACTGGTCGTCACGTCAATATAGGTTCCGATAGAAGCTGCCAACATCAAAAGCCCCATTATGCTATCGCCGCTGGTGCATTCGCCATCTTTGCAGATCGTCGCATCGGCATCGTGTTCTTCGACGACCTCGACCAATTTGGCCGAGGCGCGCGCGTGCAGGCCCTTGATGTTCTCGATCTTCAGTCTTTGGGTATTCATGCGGGGGGTCCGCCATTATGGCAGTTGATGTATTTGTGCGCGGCGGCGATGGCCGCATCCACCGCATCCGGAACGGACCGTTTGCGCGATTTCGCGAGCTTGATCAGCATGGGCAGGTTCGCCCCGTAGAGGATTCGCCGATTATCCGGATTGCAGGCCAACAGCGAAAGATTGGATGGTGATCCACCGAACATGTCGGTCACGATCACGACCCCGTTGCCCTGATCGACTGCATCGGCGGCATTGCAGATTTCGGTCTGCTTGGCAGCGCGGTCGTCTTCGGGTTCGATGGCGATGCTGCGCATGCCGGGCTGTTTGCCCACGACGTGTTCGACAGCGGCAAGATATTCGCGGGCCAGCCCACCATGGGCCACAATCACAATACCAATCACGCGCCTTGTCCCTTGTCCAACGGCCCCTTGCCATCACGCCGTTCCATTTCCCGATGTCGTTTAGACACAGGCCAGCCGTCCTTCGCAAGTGCAGAAACGAGGCGTTCGGTCACGGCTACCGACCGGTGTTGCCCACCGGTGCAGCCGAAACCGATCGACAGATGCGCCTTGCCCTCGTCCTTATGCGCGGGCAGCAGCAAGTCGATCAGTGATTTGACCCGGTCGAAGAACGGAGTGAAACGTTCATCCGCGGCGACATAGGCGTCTACGTCCGGGTGCCTGCCGTCCAATGCGCGCAGACGCTCTTCCCAATGCGGATTCCTGAGGAACCGGCAATCGATCACGATATCAAGCCCCCGCGGCAGCCCGTGTTTGTAGGAAAAGGAGTGGATCGTCACGCCAAGCACCCGCCCTTCGCCGGTCGCGAACCAGCGGTCGATTTCGGCCCGCAGATCATGGGGAGACAGCCCCGTCGTATCGATCAACACATCCGCCCGCGCGCGGATGGGCACGAGCAGGTCACGCTCTCGCGCGATCCCAGCCATCGGTGGTCCGGCAGGTGCAAGCGGGTGCCGGCGTCGTGTTTCGGAATAACGCCGCACGAGTTCCTCTTCATCCGCGTCCAGATACAGGACCTGCGCCCGCTGATCCGGCTGCGCGGCGAGCCTGTCTATCATTTCAATCAAGGCGATGGTGCCGAAATCCCGGTTGCGTACATCGACACCCAACGCCAAGGGCCGGTTGACGGGTGGTCCGTCCAGCAGGCGGGGTAGAAGAGACAACGGCAGGTTGTCGATGACCTCGTACCCGAGGTCTTCGAGTGCGTTGATCGCGGTTGAACGCCCAGCCCCGGACGGGCCGGTCACCAGCACGATGGTCGGCTTATGTACGTCATGGCTGGCATCATCTGTCATCGCTGGCTCCATCCTGCCTTGAGAATCTGCAAGATCGACGAGGCAAGATGTGGACCTTCAATGTGGCGAATCAAGGGAATTTCCGTTCTCAAGAGCATGACTTGGCGTCGTTCCGGTAGGCGCCGCGTTTCGGTGTGATCAAGGTCGACGGTAAGTACGACCCGCGCCCGATCAACGCAATCCGCCTGCAGAATGCCGACGCCTCGCGCCTCAATTATGCCGCGAATGGTTGCGGGCGCGCGTGCGATCAGATCACCCCCTTCACGCAACAGAAGCACCCTGTCATCCGCCACAAGCGTGCATCCCATACCCATCAAAGACAGACCGAGTGCCGACTTTCCGCGTCCGGCAGCGCCCTGGATCAGAACGGCTGCGTCATCCCATGCAACGCAGGTGGCATGCACGGTCTGCTCTTCGGTCATTGCGGCGGCGTCAGACAGGCAGGCCGACCACGAAGCGGGCGCCAAGTGGCTCCGAGGTGGCGTCTGCATCGGTCGGGCGGATATTCTCAGCCCAGATCACACCGCCATGCGCCTCGATGATTTGCTTGGAAATCGCGAGGCCAAGGCCGGAGTTGTTGCCGAACTGACCTTCGGGCCGTTCAGAGTAGAAGCGCTGGAAAATCTTGGTCAGCGCCTCTTCGGGAATGCCGGGACCTGTGTCTTCGACCACGACAAGCACGCGATTCTGCCGCGTCCGTGTCCAGACCCGGATCGCATCACCGCTTTCGCAGAATGAAATCGCATTGGTGATCAGATTGACGAAGACCTGCGCCAGGCGCCCTTCGAGCCCGGTGACCATGATCGGCTCTTCCGGCATGTCCGAAATGAAATCGATACCGCGTTGAGAGGCATCCTTGCCGAGGAAGTCGATGATGTTGCCCAGCATCTTCAAGAGGTCGAAACTTTCTTCTTCTTCCTTGACCAATTCACTATCGAGGCGCGAGGCATTCGAGATATCGCTGACCAACCGGTCGAGCCGTTTGACGTCATGTTCGATAACCTCGAGCAGCTTTTCGCGCTGGTCCTCACGCTTGGCCACCCGCATCGTGCCCACGGCAGAGCGGAGCGAGGCGAGCGGGTTCTTGATCTCATGCGCGACGTCGGCGGCAAATTGTTCGTTGCCTTCGATCCGTTCGTATAGGGCCGATACCATGCTGCGCAATGCGCCGGACAGGCGGCCGATTTCGTCGGGCCGCGCCGTCAGATCGGGGATACGCACCTTGACCGGCGACATGCGGCGCGCGTTCTTTTCGTGGCTGGACTGTGCGGCTGCAGCCAGATCGGCCAGAGGGTTGGCGATCGTCGAGGCCAGCACGAGGCTCAGGCCGATACTGACCATAATCCCCACAAGAAACAGGCGCAGGACCAACTCACGCTCTTGCCGGACAAGGCTGTCGACCTCACCCGCGGCGGTCGTTACCGCGATCACGCCGATCACCTCTTCGCCACGGCGGATCGGGGTCGTGACGATAAAGGTCGTCACCCCGCCGATATAGGATGCCCGGAGCAGCGTACCCTTCTCGGTAGACTCGGATACATTGCCCTGCGCCAATTCGAAAAGCTGCTGTTCCGCGGTCTTGAATTCCTGGTTGGGTTGCAGAAAGCGCGATGCGCGGAACCAGACATCTGCGAAGAAATCGGTGATGAACGCGCCGCTGGTCGTCTGGACCAGCTGTGCGATCTCGTTGGTCGCCAGACTGCCGGTGGCCTGCGCCACCAGCGTGGCATCAGGTGAAAATACCGAAACCTCTACACCGCCGCGCAGGTTCAGACCGGCCAGCAAGGCCGTCGGATTGATCCCGTCGGCAGTGACCAGGTTGACGGGTGCGATGGTCGGCAGCTGCGCTTCGAATACGTTGGCGATCAACTGGGCCTCGTTCACGACACCTTTGGCGCGCTGAAAGGCAAGGTTGTCGCGGGACGGGTTCAGGTACAGCACGCCCGCGATCAGCAAAATCAAGGCGATCAGATTGAACGTGACGATCTTGCGGGCCAGCGGCGAGGCATGTAGCCCCAGCAGACCGCGGGGCCGCGCCGTCCTGGCTGCATCGTCGTCGAGGTGATCCGGGGCGATCCAATCGTCACCCAAAAGAAGATCGGGTTCGCGCGCAGCCGCACGAACCGAGCGCAAATCGCGCACGTCGACCTTCGGCGCTGCGGTCATAGATTACTCTTCGTTGTAGCGGTATCCGATGCCGTACAGCGTTTCGATCGCCGAAAACTCGTTATCGGTATTCCGCATTTTCTTTCGCAGCCGCTTGATGTGACTGTCAATCGTTCGGTCATCCACATAAACCTGATCATCATAGGCGACGTCCATCAGCTGATCGCGGCTTTTGACGAAGCCGGGACGTTGGGCCAACGCCTGAAGCAGCAGGAATTCGGTCACGGTCAGCGACACATCCTGCCCTTTCCATTTTACCGCATGGCGTAGCGGGTCCATTACCAGTTCCCCACGCACCATGATCTGCGTATCTTCCGTTTCTTCGATCTCCTCTCCGGCGATCGCATCCTGCCTGCGCAACAATGCGCGGATGCGTTCGACCAAAAGGCGCTGCGAAAACGGCTTTTTCACATAGTCGTCGGCCCCCATGCGAAGGCCAAGCACCTCGTCGATCTCATCATCCTTGGACGTCAGGAAAATGACGGGCATCGACGTTTTCTGCCGCAAGCGCTGCAGCAGATCCATACCATCCATCCGTGGCATTTTGATGTCCAACACGGCCAGTTCCGGCATCCGTTTGTTAAAAGCCTCCAGCGCGGCCTGACCGTCATTATATGTTTCGACCTCGAACCCCTCGGCTTCGAGCGTCATCGACACGGAAGTGAGGATGTTTCGATCATCGTCAACCAATGCAATTCTCGACATAGTATCAATTCCCCCAAATGACTTTGCTTTTGTGCCCGTTTCTCCCAACTTTTCATCGTTTTGTCGCGACGAATCAATCCCAAAGTCGTCATCGCGGCATTTGATCTATCCTTTGGTTCAAATTTGTCATTCCGGTCAGCCCGCTTGGCGAACGTATGCGCTGCCGGGATTTGGTTGCGCTAACACCAAATTGGTTGCGCTAACTGTGACGATCCGGGCTATCCCGCCGCAAAAGCATGGTGTTAATGAAACCTGTGGTCGATCACGATCGCCAACATATAAAGGAGCGAACCCATGGACCAAGGCTTGGTCAACCCACAGATGAAACTTGAGCATCAAGGCATCACGGGGCTGGGTTATGTGTATTACAACCGCTCCGCAGCCGAATTGCAGGACGCCGCCGTCGCCGCGGGTGAAGGCGCAAACGGCAAGGGCGGCACGTTCCTTGTCAGCACCGGCAAGCATACGGGTCGTTCGCCGAAGGACAAATTCGTCGTCCGCACCCCGTCGGTCGAGGACACGATCTGGTGGGACAACAACCCGCCGATGGAGACCGCCAAGTTTGACACGCTTTACGCCGATATGCTCGCCCATATGCAGGGCGGCACCTACAACGTGCAGGATCTGTTCGGCGGCGCCGATCCGGCCCATCGCCTGGATGTGCGGGTCATCACCGAACTGACGTGGCACGGCCTGTTCATCCGTCACATGCTGCGCCGTCCCGATGCGTCAGAGCTTGAAACCTTTGTTCCCGATTTCACCATCATCAACTGCCCCAGCTTCAAGGCCGACCCGGAACGGCATGGCTGCCGGTCCGATACGGTGATCACGCTGAATTTCGACAAAAAGCTGATCCTGATCGCGGGCACCGAATATGCGGGGGAGAACAAGAAGTCGGTCTTTACCCTGCTGAACTACCTGCTGCCCGAGAAAGGCATCATGCCGATGCACTGCTCGGCCAACCACGCGCCGGGCAATCCGGTCGACACGGCAGTGTTCTTCGGCCTGTCCGGTACGGGCAAGACGACCCTGTCCGCTGATCCGACCCGCACATTGATCGGTGACGACGAACATGGCTGGTCCGACCGGGGCACGTTCAATTTCGAAGGTGGCTGCTATGCCAAAACCATCGGGCTCGACCCCGAGGCCGAGCCGGAGATTTACGCCACCTGCTCCATGCCGCATACGGTGATCGAGAACATGGTATACGATCCCGATACGCTGGAGCTGGATTTCGATGATGACAGCCTGACCGCCAACATGCGCTGCGCCTATCCGCTGAACTATATCTCGAACGCTTCGGATACTGCGCTGGGTGGGCACCCCAAGAACATCATCATGCTGACCTGCGATGCGTTCGGCGTCCTACCCCCGATCGCGCGATTGACGCCAGCCCAGGCCATGTATCACTTCTTGTCCGGATTCACCGCCAAGGTCGCTGGGACAGAGCGTGGGGTAACGGAACCGCAGCCGACCTTCAGCACCTGTTTCGGCGCACCCTTCATGCCGCGCAGGCCCGAAGTCTACGGCAACCTGTTGCGGACCAAGATCGCCAGCCACGGTGCGACCTGCTGGCTGGTGAATACCGGCTGGACCGGCGGAGCATATGGCGTAGGCTCGCGGATGCCGATCAAGGCGACGCGCGCGCTGTTGTCCGCCGCGCTGGACGGCACGCTGATCGAAAGCACGTTCCGCAAGGATGCGCATTTCGGATTCGAGGTTCCGATATCGGTCGACGGTGTCGACGATGGTCTGCTGAACCCACGTGACACATGGGCGGACAAAGCCGCCTATGACGCGCAGGCAGAGAAGCTGGTCACGATGTTCAGCGACAATTTCGAAAAGTACGTCCCTTTCATCGACGATGACGTGAAAGCGGCTGCGATCGGCTGAAACAGCTAGGGTGGGTTCAAACCCACCTTACGCCTCGGCACCGGGTTCGCTAGGGTGAAGCGTATGAGACATGCCCTAAACGCCATACCGTTCGCCCTGGTCGCAACCATCGTGGTTGCCGCCCCAAACACCAAACTCTCGCCCGAAATCGCGAGCATCGAGACAGGCATCATCTGCCCGCCGGAACCCGTCGGGACCCGCCCGGCGCCCGGCACTGTCGCCGGCACGACAAATGTGATCGGGGATGAACCACCTTTCGTGTCGAACTCGCACCGTGTTCCAGCCGTCCTTGGTATCGGCTTTGGCGCGAAATCCCTGTCCGAAAGCGCGTTTGGCCTTGATAACGTGACCATGGTGGTCACCCATCCGCCGATGGGTGATGGCGCAGTGGAAAGCCAGAATTTCCTGACATCCATCAGCGGCGCGGACCCATCGCTGACCTTCTATCAATTCGATTATGACTACGAATTGCTGATCGGCACATGGCGGATGACGGCGATGCACAAGGGCGAGGTCCTTTATACGACATCTTTTGAAGTGGTCCCACCTTCACAGGTGCCTGAATTGGCCAGTGTGTGTGGGTACGAGGCACTGCTCTCATAATAGTACAACGCAGTCCCGGACGTGATCGGGGATCTCTTCGCCAAGATTGAGGCCCCGGATCACGTCCGGGGCTATGTTACCCCATCACCCCCCGCCGGATCAGGTTGATCCCGGCCACGATCAACACCAGCAACGTGACCTGCCGGAACCGATCCTGATCGAACCGGTCCCCGAGTTTGAACCCCAGCCACATGCCCAACAGCGCCGGAATCACGAGTGACGCCGAGAAAACCCATGTCTCGGCGTTCAAAATCCCGGACCGCAGATGACCCAGAAACAGCATCACCGAGCCCAACCCATAGATCACACCCTGCACCGCCATCTGCCGTTCGCGCGGCGTCTCGAGCGCCAGTAGATACAGCACGGTCGGCGGCCCCCATGTGCCCGCCAACCCGCCAAGGGTCCCTGACATCAGCCCGGCGGTCCATTCGAAGGGCGTTCGCCAGGTCGGGCTGATCCGCGGTCGCCAACCGGCCAACTGGATCGCGCACAGCCCGACAACGGGCACGCCCAGCACGATGAACATCGCATCCGCCGGGATCATGCGCACGAATTGCGCGGCGATCAGAATTATGATGCAGACGATGCAGATATATCGCCAGTGTTCGGCCACGGCCTCCCGCGCCTTACCCAGCCCCGCGCGCGCGACCTGCAGCCCGTTGCTGATCAGGATGGGAATGACGATTCCGGCCACGACGATATCCGGCGCGATCAGGATGCCCATGCCCGAGATCATCACAAGCGGCATGGCGAAACCGACCGCCCCTTTCACGAATCCTCCAATCAGGGTGACCACGCAGGCAAAAACGAATAAACTCGGTGAAACAATGCTGAAAATGTCGGTCATATCTTTTCATATCTTGGGAAAGCGTGCCCTGCACTCTAAATTGGTTGCGACACTTTTATTCACCATGCGTCATTTCGTTGAATTATTATTGCGCTGCAACTGCAAAGTCGATATCTCTGCACCTGCAAAAAAAGGAGTCACCCAATGCCCCATGATGGTCAGGACATGCCGATGACGCATAAGCCGCTTTTGGCGGATTTGTTGACCCTGACCGGGGCGTCGCTGCCCGCCGTCGATGCGGTGCTGGCCAAGGCAAAAGAGTCTGTGCGCGGGACGGTGACCGCCGATGGTCGTGTGTCGGGCGCTTTGATTGAGGAACACCAGACAGCGGCCCATGGCTTTGCCTGGCTCGCGACCTATGCGCAATCGCTACACCAGATGCAGGATTGGGCGACCAAGTTGGATGCGAATGGCCAATTCGGCGAGGTCGAGCAACTGATCCACCAAATCGCCTTTGGCGAATATCTCTGGCAGATCTATGGTGGCATCCAGATGAACCAGACCGAAATCGTGCGTTTGCAGGATATCGGCCTTTCGCAGGACGATATGCGCGACCTGATGGCCCCTGCCGTCATGACGCTGACCCAGTCGGGCAATACGCAGGCCGCGCGGACACGACTGGTCGAACTGATGCGCGAACAGGCGGCGAATATCACCATCGGTGCGTCGGGTCTTGATGAAGAGCTTGAGATGATCCGCGAACAATTCCGTCGCTTCAGCGTCGAAAAGGTGGAGCCTTATGCGCATGAATGGCACCTGAAGGACGAATTGATCCCGATGGAGGTCATCGACGAGATGGCCGAACTGGGCGTGTTCGGCCTGACGATTCCGGAAGAATATGGCGGTTTCGGCCTGTCCAAGGCATCCATGTGTGTCGTGTCCGAAGAACTGTCGCGCGGATATATCGGCGTGGGGTCTTTGGGCACACGCAGCGAAATCGCCGCCGAACTAATCCTCTGCGGCGGCACGGAAGCGCAGAAGGAAAAGTGGCTGCCCGGTCTGGCCAGCGCTGAAATCCTGCCGACAGCGGTGTTTACCGAGCCCAACACCGGGTCCGACCTCGGGTCGCTACGCACGAAAGCCCGGAAAGACGGCGATGACTGGATCATCAACGGCAATAAGACATGGATCACCCATGCCGCCCGCACCCATGTGATGACGGTACTGGCCCGGACGATCCCGGACACGGACAATTACAAGGGTCTGTCCATGTTCCTTGCCGAAAAGACGCCCGGTACGGATGAAGAACCTTGGCAGGATCCGGGTATTTCTGGCGGCGAGATCGAGGTGCTCGGCTATCGCGGGATGAAGGAATACACGCTGAACTTTGACGATTTCAAAGTGAAGGGTGAGAACCTGCTGGGCGAGACCGAGGGCCAGGGTTTCAAGCAGCTGATGCAAACCTTTGAGAGCGCGCGCATCCAGACCGCCGCCCGCGCCATTGGCGTCGCGCAATCGGCGCTGGACGAAGGGATGCGCTATGCCGAGGACCGCAAGCAATTCGGCAAGGCGCTCATCAACTTCCCCCGTGTGGCCAACAAGCTGGCCATGATGGCGGTCGAGATCATGGTGGCGCGGCAACTGACGTATTTCAGCGCGGCAGAGAAAGATAACGACCGGCGCTGTGATCTTGAGGCCGGGATGGCCAAACTGCTGGGCGCCCGCGTGGCATGGGCCTGTGCGGACAACGCTTTGCAAATCCACGGCGGGAACGGTTTCGCGCTTGAATACAAGATCAGCCGAATCCTTTGTGACGCGCGCATCCTGAACATCTTTGAAGGGGCCGCCGAGATTCAGGCGCAGGTGATTGCGCGACGGTTACTGGACTGAGCCCGCGACCCTCCTATCTGAACTGATGCGTTTAGACAGGAACCCCGATGCCACAAACCGTTCTGCTGACCGGCGCGACAGGTTACATCGCCAAGCACATTGCGTTGCAGCTGCTCAACGCAGGATATGACGTGCGCGGGACTGTGCGCAGCATAAGTCGCGCTGCCGAAGTGGCCGACGCGGTTCGCCCGCATCTGAACGGCACGACCGATCTGGACACGCGCCTGACCTGCGTCGCCCTTGACCTGTCCAGGGATGACGGCTGGGACGAGGCGATGGCTGGCGTGGATATCCTGATGCACACCGCCTCTCCCTTTCCGCTCGTTCAGCCCAAGGACGCGGATGATGTGATACGCCCCGCTGTCGATGGCGCGTTGCGTGCGGTCAAAGCGGCGCATAACGCGGGTGTGAAACGCATTGTCATGACGTCCTCAACAGCGGCGATCAGCGGTTGTGCGCTATCCACAGGACAAACGGCCTATGACGAAAACAACTGGACCGATACAACCGACGACAGGGTCAACCCCTACGGCAAGTCCAAGACGCTCGCTGAGCGCGCCGTGTGGGACTATGCCAAGGAGTACCCCGAACTGAAGGTGACGATGATCAATCCCGGCTTTGTGGTCGGCGCACCGCTGGACAAGACATTCGGCACTTCGGTCGAAGTCATCGCCCGTATCCTGCGCGCCAAGGATCCCATGGTGCCGCAATTCGGGTTCACCTGCGTGGATGTACGCGATGTTGCAGAGACGCATGTGACGGTGATCGACAAGCCCGAGACACACGGCCAGCGGATCATGATTGTGGACCGGTTCATGTGGTTCGTGGATATGGCGAAGGCGATCAAGGCCGCCTATCCGAACCGCAAGGTCGTCACGCGGGTCGCACCGAATTTCTTTGTCCGGCTTCTGGGGATTTTCGATCCCGCGGTCCGGTCCATCGTGCCTGATCTCGGCAAGCGGCAAGCCATGGACAATGCGCGCGCCGCGGCGACACTTGGGCGACCCATGCGGCCTGTGCCAGAGGCCGTGGTCGACACCGCGACCTATCTGATCGACGAAGATCTAGTCTAAGCGCGCGATCGCATCCAAAAGACGCTGGCGGGCGGGTGGCATCGGACGGTCACCAAGGCTTGGAATAAGACGCTGGGCGATGAAATACCCCGTGGTGCCCAGTGCCACTGCGATCTGCGCGTTATCAGCCTCACCCTGCCCGGCGAGAACCGGAGGCAAGGGCAGCATACGGTCGGACCATTCGCCTGCCCCGTCCCGGCTGACGGCACGACCGGACTTCGGGGACACATAAATCAGCTCTTCATTGACACCGCGCACCGCGCAAGCGGACAGGTCCAACCCAAAGCCCATCTCTTCCAAAAGCGCCTGTTCCCACCGCAGATAGGCGAGCGGCCAGATGTCGGTCTGGCCCAGCAAGTCCAACAAACCAATGGTCCGATCGTAAAGCGCCGGGTGGGCCTCTCGCTCGGGCAGCACGTGTGCCAGCAAGGCGCAAACCGCGTTCAGCCCGGCAAGCGACAGGCGATCCCCCATCGCAGCTGCGGCCCGGCTGCGCAGGGGTTCGACCGTGAACGACCCGAGATGATCGTCCAGCCGCGCCTTCCATGTGACGGAAAGCTGCGCACCGGGCTGCAGATGCGGGGCGATCTTGCGGCTGGTGCCACCGCGCACGACGCCCGCGTGGCGGCCATGGGAGGCGCTGAACACCTCGATGATCACCGACGACTCACCTAAGGGCCGGGCGGCGAGCAGCGCCCCTTCGTCGGTCCATTCGATCATGCTCGGATCACCCTCACCATGCCGTGCAACTTCAAGGTCGACGCTTCAATATGCAAGCGGCTGCACTTGTGGAACGCTTGGATGCCTCCGGCGGGAGTATTTTTGGCGAAATGATAAGACAAATTTAACCAAGCCGCGCGAATATCATGTCACGGTACAGGCTGGAGAGCCGATGGCCGTGCGAGGTGATGAGCGAAAGTTTATCATCGGGGCAAGGTGCTTATCATCTTGCCCCAAATACTCCCGCCGGAGGCATCAAATCTATTCAAGCCCCGGTTCATCCAAAAGATGCCGTCCGGCCCTGTCCTCCACCTCGATCACCCAGAGATCGGGGTCAAAACTGCGTTGCTTGGCGATTGAGGCATCCACGTCGCCCTCATCCCCCTCTGTCAGCACTACCCATTGCCGCTCACCCGTCATCAGATCAAAGCTGCGCTGATAACAACAGGCCTGCCCATCCAGCGTGTTCAGTTTCACCAGCACCGCACCGGCGGTCCCGTCACCGCGTTTGACCACGAAAGCCGGGATATCGGCGAGACGCAGGCGTGTCAGATAGGCGGATACCCAGATTTCAGCCGTCAGCCGCATGCGCAACGCCGTCCCGGACCTGATCCGGGACCTCCACCGGGATCAAGCATTCCCGTCCTTGAAATCGAGCCCCATTTCCGAATAACGCTCGCTTTCCTCCAGCCAGTTGGGCCGCACTTTCACCTTCACGAACAGATGGACCTTGCGGCCCAGAAACTCCTCGAGCTCCAGCCGCGCGGCGCGGCTGACGGCCTTGACCGTTTCCCCGCCTTTGCCCAGCACGATCCCCTTATGTCCGTCGCGCGCGACATAGATCAGCTGATCGATCCGGGCCGATCCGTCATCGCGTTCTTCCCAGTTTTCGGTCTCGACCGTCAGCTCGTACGGCAATTCCTGATGCAGGCGGAGGGTCAGTTTCTCGCGCGTCATTTCAGCCGCGATCATCCGCATCGGCAGATCGGCGATCTGATCTTCGGGATAAAGATATGGCCCTTCCGGTACTTGGGTGACCAACCAATCCCGTAGCGTGTCACAGCCATGACCCCGTTCTGCAGAAATCATGAACGTCTCGGCGAAAGCAAACGCCGCGTTCATCTCTTGTGTCAGCGCCAGCAGGACCTCTGACTTTACCTTGTCGATTTTGTTGATGGCCAGCGCCACGGGGCTTTTGCCAGCCCGCCCTTCCAATGTCTCGAGGATCGCGCGGACACCGTCGGTGATGCCGCGATGCGCCTCGATCATCAGCACGACGACGTCTGCATCCGCGGCCCCGCCCCAGGCTGCGGCCACCATCGCCCGATCCAACCGGCGGCGTGGCTTGAACAGCCCCGGCGTATCGATAAAGATCAGTTGCGCATTGCCCGCCATCGCGACCCCGCGGATACGGGCGCGGGTGGTCTGCACCTTGTGCGTCACGATGGACACCTTCGCGCCCACCATGCGGTTCAGCAGCGTGGATTTCCCCGCATTCGGTTCGCCAATCAAGGCCACGAAACCGGCTTTGGTCGTCTCGGTCATGCGCTTACCTTTTCCAAAAGGGCTGTGGCTGCTGCCTGTTCGGCCTGCCGTTTCGACCCGGCGGTGGCTTGCTCGGACGGGCCGGATGCCAAGCGGACCTCGATGGTGAAAATCGGCTGGTGGTCTGGGCCCGTCCGGGCAACCTCGATATATTGCGGTGGTACCTCACCGCGGGCCTGCGCCCATTCTTGCAGCGCGGTTTTGGCGTCGCGTGCGTCTTCGGCGACGTTGTGGATACGGTCACCCCAGAGGATCAAGACGATTTGACGCGCGGCATCGAAACCGCCATCCAGATAGACCGCCGCGATCACTGCCTCCATCCCGTCGGCCAAAAGCGCCTCTTTCCGGCGCCCGCCAGATTTCATCTCGGACCGGCCGAGTTTCAGGACGGCGCCCAGATCGATCTGGCGGGCGACATCGGCGCAGGTTTCCTTGCGCACCAGCGCGTTGAACCGCGGGGCAAGCAGACCTTCGGTAGCGACTGGATCGGCCATGAACAAGGCTTCGGACATCACCAGCCCCAGGACCCGATCACCCAGAAACTCCAGCCTTTGGTTATCGTCGCGATGGACGCTGGCCATCGAGGAATGGGTCACGGCGCGCACGAGAAGTTCGGGCGTCTCGAACCGATACCCCAACCGCTGCGCAAAGGCGGAAAGGTCGGCAGAGAGTTTCACTCCAGCGCCTTGAAATAACGGTCACTTCGCCAGGTCCAAAACGCCAGCATCGACCGTCCGGCGGATGAAAACATCACCCGGTCTGCCCGCCCGACAAGGTCCTTGCGGTCGACGAAACCGACGCCACCAGCGGCCTGCGGAAAGCGGCTGTCGGTGGAGTTGTCACGGTTGTCACCCACGAAAAAGAACTGGTCGGCGGGGACGGTGAAGACGCCGGTATTGTCGGCGGAACGCCTTCCGATATTCAGGATGGAATGGCTGACCCCATTGGGCAGCGTCTCGATCGCCTTTTCCTTTTCGCAGGTCGCGCCCTCACCAACCGCGCCATTGGCACATTGCGGGCGCAGGCCCAGCGGGCCCTGGGGGGCCATGACCTCGGCGAAGATACCTGCATCTTCGATCTCGACGGGCGTATCGTTGATATGGAGCAGGCCGTCTTTCATCTGGATCCGGTCACCGGGCAACCCGATCAGCCGCTTGATGAAATCGCGCCCCGTGACCGGGTGGCGGAAGACCACGATATCGCCGCGTTCGGGCTCGGACCCGAAGAGCCGCCCATCGCGATCTTCGAACCAGCCGCAAAAGTCGTCAGGGCCCAGATCGATGCCGATCCGCTCAATCCGGATCGCGGGGCATGAGGCGTAGGAATAGCCGTAAGCCATTTTATTCACGAACAAAAAATCGCCGATCAGCAGCGTGTCTTTCATCGAACCGGATGGAATCCAGAACGGTTGGAAGAACAGTGTTCTGAAGATGCCGGCGATGACCAAGGCCCAGAACACGGTCTTGACGGTCTCGACGATACTGCCGATGAAGCCTTGATTTTCGGCCATTTTCAACGATCCTTTGCGCGGTTTGGGGCTACATGATGGGGCCGGGCTGCGCTGTCAAGCGACGGGCCGCGCCTCGATCACGACAAAGGCCTGTGCCCATGGGTGATCGTCGGTCAAAGTCACATGAATGATGGCCTCGTGCCCCGGTGGTGTCATCTTGTCCAGCCGCTCTTTCGCCCAGCCGGTGACATGCATAACCGGTTGACCTGATTGCATATTTGTCACCGACATGTCTTTCCACGAGATGCCCATGGCAAGGCCGGTGCCAAGCGCTTTGGAGCATGCCTCTTTCGCGGCCCAGCGTTTGGCGTAGGTGCCTGCGATATCTTTCCGCCGCTCGGCCTTGGCCTGTTCGATGTCGGTGAAAACCCGGTTGCGGAAGCGGTCGCCGAACCGGTCGAGGACCCCTGCGATCCGGTCGATATTGGCGAGGTCGGTGCCGACGCCGAGGATCATGAAAAGCCCCGAAAATCGCGATCGGAATTCCATCGGAATTCCATCGGAATTCCATCGGACCCTGGCGTTCGGTCGTATGAAGGTTTGGTTAAGGTTTGGATGTCCGAAATCACGATGAAATCTCCAGATCGATCACCATGATTCCGTCCGCGCCGCATATCTCGACCAGCCGTTGGCCCAACGCACTGTGGCGCGCGTCATGGGCATAGATGCGCAGGGCGTCCGCGTCCGTGAACGTGCCGATGAAACCATAGGGATAACGCCCCGATTTATCTTCATAGTCGCGGTTGGGGCCGTGTTCGAACGCTTCCAACCCGGGGAGGTGATCCACCAGCGCGGCCAGTTCACCCATGACCGACTGTAGCTCTGCCGCGTCGTGGTTGGTGGGGAGCGCGAGCATGACGATGTGTCGGATCATGCGTCGTCCTCCTGCGCATAGATATGCGCGACCCGGTCTTCGTCCAGACCGCCGTGCCAGTCAAAACACCCGTCGCAGGCGGCGTGGTAGTCGGTGATCTTGAGACCCGGAAAGCGGAAGAATTCCGGTTTCGTGTTTTCCTGTTGTGCCGCGAAGATGACCCTGTCGATACGAGCCCAGCGCATGGTGGCAAGGCACATCTCGCACGGTTGACAGGAGGTAATCAGCGTTGCGCCGGACAGGTCGCGGGTTGCAAGGGCATCGGTGGCCCTGGCGATGGCCACGACCTCGGCATGACGGCTGACATCGTTGGTGTCGGCCGCTTCGTTGCGTGCCTGAGCGATAATCCTGCCGTCCTTGACGATGGCGGCGGTGAAGATGATGTCGTGGCCTTCTTCCGCCAGCTGGCGGGCGTGGTCTGTCACCGCGCGCATGGCCTGGCGTTCGAGGTCTGTCGGGGTGAGGTTGCCGGTATTCATCGGGCGGACGATAGCTTGGGCGGCATGGCTTAGAAAGTCATTTCGATGCGGCTGAGGGCGCGATTAAGCTCGATACCGCGCCGCCCCAATCGATGTGCACAGGTATGCCGTCATTTAGCCCGAAGCGTCGCAGCACCTGCCCATCGCGCGTTTCGATGACCACATCGTCGCTGCGGGCCATTCTGTGGTGGGCGGGCTGCCGTTGGCCCTCCAAATCAATGCAGAGGTAGTCGAAGTCTTGGCGCAGGGCCCGCGCGATCAACAGCGGATAGGCGCAGTCGGGAAAAGCGTCGTCAGACAAGTCTGTAAAGTCGACCCAGTCCAAGGGTGCCTTGCGTGCACGATGGATGCGGCGATCTTTGTGGTAATAGGCGAAGTCCGAAACGACATGCCCGAACGCCGGCGTTTCGAAATCGGTCACGGATCTGAGATATCCGTCAGAGCGGTAGACGTCCATTTTGCCGCATGTGATGCCGTCGATTTCGAAAGTGTAGCTGAGGGTCGGATGGGTCATGGATGTTCCTGTAGACGTCGCATAGCTACGGAGTGAACGGACGCCTTCGACTATGCGATTTGTCGCAATCTGCCACCAATTCCTTTCAGGGCATCGCGTATTCTAGCCTGATTTGGCTTAAATATGCCTGCAACGTGCGGATCAGCGCCGATCCGGGTCGCGCGGCATGGTCAACGTCATGCCACGACGCGGGTCGTCAGAATTTTCAAACCCGCTGCCCCGAACAGCAGTGCGAATGCGCCTTCAAACGAGCGGCGTGCGCGGGTGTAGCCCTGCACCACCTTTTGCGATGAAAAGAGGAACGCATAGCTGATAAACACGACCACTCCACCGGAATAGAGAAAGCAGAACATGAAGGCGAGGTCGCTGCCGCTGGCATCCGGCGGCAACGCGATGGCATAGATCGCACCCCAGCTGAGGATCGCCTTGGGATTGGTCAGATGGACAAGAACACCCTTGGTGTAGATGCGCCAAGGCGTGCCGGATCGTGCCTTTCCGGTGAGGCCCGGTTTGTCGGACATGGCCGAGTGGAGCGATTTGGCCGCGAGATATATCAGGTAAGCTGCACCGACATAGCGCAGCACCTCGAACACCCAGGCATTGGCCATCATCAGCGCGCTCATGCCAAGCGCGGCGGCGATGCCCCAGGTTGCGCCGCCTGTCAGAATGCCCAGCGCAAAGAGAAGTCCGGACCGTCTGCCATGCGCCATTGACGTGCTGGCGATGCCCAATGTCGCGGGGCCGGGGCTGGCCCCCGCGAGCGCCCAGGCGAACCAGAGCGCGGCGAGTTCGAAGCCGCTCACGCAGCTTCCCCGGCGCGGGCTGCGTCCATGATCCGCCGCATCTCGGCAATCGCAGGGCCGAGGCCGCGGAAGATCGACTCTCCGATCAGGAAGTGGCCGATGTTGAGTTCCTTGACCTGTGGGAGTGCGGCGACCGGACCGACGCAGCCGTAGGTCAGGCCGTGGCCTGCGTGGACTTCGAGCCCGAGGTCATGGGCGAATGCGGCCATGTCGGTGAGTTTCCGCAGTTCCTCATCGCGTTCTGCGAACCGCTTTTCGGCATGGGCGTCGCAATAGGCGCCTGTATGCAGTTCGATCACTTCGGCGCCGATCCGGTGCGCGGCCTCGATCTGGCGCTGGTCGGCGGCGATGAAGATCGACACCCGGCAGCCCGCGTCGCGCAGGGGCGCGATGTAGTGGGCCAGTGCGTTTTCTTCGCGCGCGACCTCGAGCCCGCCTTCGGTCGTCCGCTCTTCCCGCTTTTCTGGGACGATGCAGACGGCGTGGGGTTTGTGGCGCAGGGCGATTTTCTGCATTTCCTCGGTCGCGGCCATTTCGAAATTCAGTGGGCCGTTGAGCGCTTCCATCAGCCCTTCGATATCGGCATCCGAGATGTGCCGCCGGTCTTCGCGTAGATGGGCGGTGATGCCGTCGGCGCCCGCTTCCTCGGCCATGACGGCGGCGCGGATGGGATCAGGAACGGCCCCGCCGCGGGCATTGCGTACCGTCGCCACGTGGTCGATGTTTACACCCAGCCGTAAGTCATTGGTCATGCTGCACCTCTGGTGGCGTCTTTTGTTTAAGCTGCGCGAGCTTGGCCCGCAGGATTTTCTTACGCCGTTTTTGATGGGCGGAAATGAGTGGTAGTGCAAGGTAATAGGAACAGCTGGCAAGGATCAGGCCCGGGATCAGACCGCCGATCGTATAGGGCAGGAAGACGTCGTCGAAAAAGATTTTAAGACCGGACCATTCCGCCTTGCCCGGCCCGAAGATCGCTTTGACGTTATGCCAAAGATCATTGCCCGCCGTCACGAATTTCTGCCCGAGATTGTAGACGACGGCCCGGGGCATCCCCAGCATCCAGGTCCCGATATTCAGACTGACATAACCGATCACCGGGAAGCTGAGCGGATTGCCGACGAACGTCGCCAGCAGTGCGGCCAGTATGTTGCCGCGCATGACCAGCGCGATGATCGCAGCGATGAGGAAATGCAGCCCGAAGAACGGGGTGAAGGTGGTAAAGACGCCCGCCGCGATCCCGCGCGAGATTTTCTCGGGCGTGTCGGGCAGACGCCGGATCCGGTGTTTGACGTATTGTGCCGCGCGGGACCAGCCGCCGCGAGGATAAACGATGCTGGCAACGATCTGCCAGACCGGTCGTCTATCCCTGCGTTTGAACACCAAAACTCGTCTTCCTTCCCGTACTGGCGAGACCGGGGTCCCGATGCCGCGCGATGGTCGACACGTTTGTTTCCGCCTCGAGCGCGGTGATCACGTGATGCAGATGTTCGGCATCGCGCAAATCCACGTCGATCAGTAACCTAAAATAGTCCGGTTTCCGGTCGATGAATCGCAGGTCAGAGATATTGGCGTTCTGTTCGCCGATCAATGTGCAGATTCGTCCCAACACGCCGAAATCATTTGTGATTGTTGCATCGAAGCTGACGGTGTTGACGGGGCTGTGCGTGCCTTCATGCCATTGCAGGTCGATCCAGCGGTCGGGCTGGTCTTCGAAATCGGCCAGTGCTTCGCAATCGATGGCATGGACCATGACCCCCTGCCCCCGTGTCGTGATGCCGAGGATCCGTTCGCCGGGGACGGGCTGGCAGCAGGGGCTGCGTTGCTGGTATTGGTCGGGGCCGAGGCCGACGACGGCACGTTTGGCGTCGACCACATCGGCGTCACGCTCTTTTAGTTCGGGATAGATCGCGCGCACGACCTCGCGCCCGGTGATCTCGGCGCTGCCGAGTTGGGACAAGAGTTCGGGGAGGTTTTCGATGGCCATGGCCTTGGCTGCGGTGCGCAGAGCCTTATCCGTCGCCTTTTTGCCGACGTTTTCGAACGCCACGCGCGCCAGTTCGCGGCCCAACCGGATGAACCGCTCGCGGTCTTCTTCCTTGAGGCTGCGCCGGATCGCCGCCTTGGCCCGTCCGGTGACGGCGATGTCGATCCAGGTGGCCTGCGGGGTTTGCCCCTCGGCGGTGATGATGTCGACCGATTGCCCGTTCTTGAGCCGGGTCCAGAGGGGGACGCGCAGCCCGTCGACCTTGGCCCCGACGCAAGCCGAACCGATCCGCGTGTGGATCGCGTAGGCGAAATCGATAGGCGTGGCCCCGCGAGGGAGCTTGATCACGTCGCCCTTGGGCGTGAAGCAGAAGACCTGGTCGGTATACATTTCCAGCTTGACCGCTTCGAGGAATTCGTCGTGGTCCTGGTCGTCTTCCAGACGTTCGGTCAGCGACGAGATCCAGTGGACGGGATCGACGGCAAAGCGGTTTTCGACACGTTCGCCGTTTTTGTAGGACCAGTGGGCCGCCACCCCGGTTTCGGCGACCTCATGCATTTCGCGGGTCCTGATCTGGACCTCGACCCGTTTACCGTCGCGCCCCGAAACGGTGGTGTGGATCGAGCGGTAGCCGTTGGATTTGGGTTGGCTGATGTAATCCTTGAACCGCCCGGGGACCGCCCGCCAGCGTTGATGGATGGCGCCCAGCGCGCGATAGCAATCGGCCTCGGTCGCGGTGATGATGCGGAAACCGTAGATGTCGGATAACCGTGAGAACCCCTGATCCTTTTCCTGCATCTTGCGCCAGATCGAATAGGGTTTCTTGGCGCGGCCATGCACCTCGGCCACGATATTGGCCTTTTCCAGTTCGACCCGCATGTCGGCGGTGATCTTTTGGACCACGTCCCCCGCCTCGCGTTGGAGCGTGATAAAACGGCGGATGATCGAATTGCGGCCTTCGGGGTTGAGGACGCGGAAGGACAGGTCTTCCAACTCCTCGCGCATCCATTGCATCCCCATCCGGCCTGCAAGGGGGGCAAAGATATCCATCGTTTCGCGTGCCTTTTGCGCCTGTTTGTCAGGGCGCATGGATTTGATCGTGCGCATGTTGTGCAGGCGGTCGGCGAGTTTAACGAGGGTCACGCGGAGGTCGCGGGAGGTCGCCATGAACAGTTTGCGGAAGTTTTCGGCCTGTTTTGTCTGGGTCGAGGTCAGTTGCAGGTTGGTCAGCTTGGTGACGCCATCGACCAGTTCCGCGATCTCGCGCCCGAAGCGTTTTTCGACCTCGGTGAAAGAGGCCTTGGTGTCTTCGATCGTGTCGTGCAAAAGGGCGGTGACCAGCGTTGCGTCATCCATTTGCTGCTCGGCAAGGATTTCGGCGACGGCGACGGGATGGGTGAAATAGGGTTCGCCCGAGTGTCGGAATTGCCCTTCGTGCATCTGCGCGCCAAAAGCATGCGCATCACGCAAGAGGTCTTCGTTCAGGCGCGGGTTGTAGGTGCGGACCAGTGCGATCAGATCATCGGCAGTCGTCATCCGGTCATGCGCCTTTCATATTGGGCCCTTCGTCGGACCGAGGTGGAAACGTTGGCGGGGCTTGGCCGCCTGTGCAGGTCCAGGATAGTCAATCACGAGAGAAAAGCGCAGTCCGACCGACATGTTCAAGGGCTTTCCCGGAATATATGGCGGTTTCGCATGAAATGGCCGTGGGAAATGCCACACTTTCATCGGTATTCGCGCCGGGCTCTTCCATGACCCGGATCTCTATGTTCAACTTTGGTCATCAGCGGGTGTGGGTAGCTGCGACCTAAACAATCAGACTTTAAATGATACGTTGTGGCCATTTCTTTGTCTAACGTCGCGTCATCCTCAACAATGTCATGGTTTAGGCCCAATTAAACCCGAAAAACAGGTAATTGTCGGGATTAGAGTAACAGTCGCTAATACGTTAAGTCTTTGCATGCCCTTGGGTGGTGCGCATGGCTATAGGGTAAGGGAAAACGGGAATGAAACGGAAACTTCTATCAACGACGGCAAGCGCCGTTTGTGTGCTGTCGATGATTGCCAGCGTAACCGTGCCGAGCATGGCCGCCGCGCAAGAGGTCACCCTGCGATCGACAGACGGGAATGTCAGCCTGACGGGCGAATTGCTGGGCCTTGAAGGTGATTCATACATCATCCGGACGGCACGCGGAGAGCTGCGGGTCGCCGCATCGCGCGTCGAATGTATCGGGTTGGCATGTCCAACGACGCAGATCGAAACCGTATCGGAGTCGACCGCCGTCGCAGAAGCGCCAGCCGCCGCTGCATCCGAAACCATCGCGATCGCCGGTTCCGAGACCATCGGTCTGGGCCTGATGCCTTTGTTGATGGAGGGCTATGCCGCACATATCGGTGGTGAAGCGCTGGCCAGTGAGCTGAGCGACAACCGCCTGAGCGTCACCTCTTTGGTGTCCGAAGACGGGTTCGGTGACGAAATCGGCCGCTATGTCGTCGATATTTCGAACTCCAATACCGCTTTCGACGCATTGATCAACAAGTCCGCGCAAATCGGCATGTCGGCACGCCGTATCGTTCCGGACGAGGCGCGCGCATTGCGGGCCGACGGGGCCGGCAACATGGTCAGCCCGTCGCAGGAACATATCGTTGGTGTGGACAGCCTTGTCGTCGTGACGCATCCGGACAACCCGGTCGACGCCTTGTCGCTGGAACAGCTGGGTCAGATCTATTCCGGTGTGATCAAGAACTGGTCCGAAGTCGGTGGCAAAGATCAGAATATTCTCGTCATCGACCGCCCTGAACGGTCGGGCACACGTGACGTTCTGGCCGAAGTGTTCGAGGCCCAGATCGTCGCCACGCTTTCGCCGCTGGAAGTGCGCATCGCCAACGACAGCAACAAAGCCGCCGAACTGGTGCGCGAGAACGAAAACGCGATCGGTTTCCTGGGTTATGCGTTCCAGCGCGGAACGAAGGCAGTGACACTGGTCAACGAATGTGGACTGCCGATGGTACCGGATTCATTCTCGGCCCGGACGGAAGAGTATCCGCTGCAGCGCCGTCTGTATCTGTATAATCGGGCCGACCTGAGCACCGACCAGATTCAGGATTTCGTCGATTTCGCAGCGTCGCCCGAGGCTGATCCGTTTATCGCAAAGTCCGGCTTTATCGGCCTGGGGATTGAGCGACGTTCGTTTTCGTCCGATGCCGAGCGTACCGCGATGCTGACCGATCCGGCCGTGGATCAGTACGAAGCGCCGTTCATGCAAGAGATGCTGGATACGATGGCAAGCTATGATCGTCTGTCCACGACGTTCCGCTTTGGTACCGCGTCATCGCGGCTGGACGAGCGTGGCCGCGCGGATATGGCCCGCCTGGTCGATTATCTGGAAGAGCAGCCAGCCGGAACCGAGGTTTTGCTGGTCGGCTTTACCGATGATGTCGGGCCGTTCGACAACAATCTGGGAATCTCGCAGCAGCGGGCCGAGGATGCATTTGCGGCACTGAGCGACGCGGCCGGTGACCGGATCAGCGACCTGAACATCAGCACCGCCGGTTACGGCGAGATTGCCCCGACCGGATGTAACCTGGATGCCGATGGTCGCCAGATCAACCGGCGCGTCGAGGTCTGGGTCAAATCCTGATAAATTCTAATAATCGAGCAGAAAAAAAGCCCCGGTCAGGTTGATCCAGACCGGGGCTTTTGTTTCGTCTGGCAGTGACCTAGCGCTGGCCCTGGGCGTCCATGAGGGCGCGCAGCAGTTTTTCCTCGGACATGTCGTCTTCGGCTGGCTTGTCGGTTTCGGCACCCATCAGCAGCGACATGCTGTCTTCTTCGGGTTCGTCAACCTCGATCTGGGTCTGGTTCGCCTCTATCATGCGTTCGCGCAAGTCATCCGCCTGCTGGGTTTCCTCGGCGATCTCGCGCAGCGACACGACGGGATTCTTGTCGTTGTCGCGGTTCACGGTGATCGGGGCGCCGGACGAAATTTCGCGGGCCCGGTGCGCGGCGAGCATCACAAGCTCGAACCGGTTGGGAACTTTATCGACGCAGTCTTCGACGGTGACGCGGGCCATTGGCGATCTCCAGCATTGGGGCGATTAGAAGTGGCGTGTTTAGTGGCCAGAAAGGGGATTGACAAGCCCCGTCGCGGCCCCTTCAGAGGTTTTCTGGGGCGTGGTTCAGTGGCGTCACCTCGGCCCGTTCGGCGGCCGGACGGTCGGACAGCATCTGCGCGATTGTCCTGTTCAGGATCGGATGCATCCAGTCGGGTGCGACATCGGCGAGCGGGACAAGGGCGAACGCCCGGTCCTGCAGCCGCGGATGCGGCAGGATAAGCTGGTCGGGCGTTTGCGATTGTTGCTGTTCAGGCGATTTGTCGCGCCATGTTGTCTGGGTTTCGACGTCGGGGTGCACCTGGACACCCAACGCGATGAGGTCCAGATCAAGGGTGCGAGGTGCCCATCGTGTGGTTCGGACACGGCCAGCGGCGGCTTCGATCCGGTGTAATTCCTCAAGCAGGGCGGGTGCATCCCGCGGGGTCCGAAAGGCGATCGCCGCGTTCACGAAATCGGGACCGGCACCCGGTGGAAAGGCCGGTGTACGGTAAAGACCACTGTATTTGGCGGGCCCGGTGGCTGAATTCGCCAACAATTCCATAGCCCTTTGGACAGTTTCCTCCACGTCACCGAGAGGCGAAATTTTGTTGCTTCCTAACAAAATAAGCGCCTGTCGGCCATTGTCCGCCATTTTCGACACTTGCCTCACACCGATAAAAACGTAAATTATCGTGAAGTCTTGCGAAATAACAATACCACTCGCTATCGGACACCACAGCAAGGCTGATATTGGAAGGACATTTGATGTTTTATCGGGACGAGCGATTGGCGCTCTTCATCGATGGATCGAACCTTTATGCCGCGGCTAAGTCGCTTGGGTTCGACATCGATTACAAGTTGCTGCGGCAAGAGTTCATGCGGCGCGGGAAAATGCTGCGTGCGTTCTACTATACCGCACTTCTGGAAAATGACGAGTATTCGCCGATCCGCCCGCTCGTGGATTGGTTGCATTATAACGGTTTCACCATGGTGACCAAACCGGCCAAGGAATATACCGACAGCATGGGTCGGCGTAAGGTCAAGGGCAACATGGACATCGAGCTGGCCGTCGACGCGATGGAGCTGGCCCCGCATGTGGATCATGTGGTGCTTTTTTCCGGCGACGGTGATTTCCGCCCGCTGATCGAGGCGTTGCAACGCAAAGGCGTGCGTGTGTCGGTCGTGTCGACGATCCGCAGCCAACCGCCGATGATCGCGGATGAGTTGCGCCGTCAGGCGGATAACTTCATCGAACTGGATGAGTTACGTGATGTCGTCGGACGCCCTGCGCGCGAACCGCGAGTGGAAGATCGCGCGCAAGAACAGGTTACCGAAGAAAGCTAAGGGCCTTTGGCGATGCGCTAATGCGTGTCGCCTTTCCAGCCGACATAGGCCACGGAGAGCCGCGACAACCCGCCGCCGCCTTGAGCCATGGGGATGACCCGCACGCCCGTCAGTCCGTTTTCGCTGAGCCAGCGCCGTCCGACCTGCGCGCTGACCCGGTGTGTGTGCCATTTGACCTGAATGTACGCACCCAGAAGGGATGTCTGGGTGACGCAGGCCACCATCATGCCACCCGGGCGCAGCACCCGCACCAATTCGCGGATCGCCTGTTGAGGCCTGTGCAGATGTTCCAGCGTGTGCGCCGTCATCACCACGTCAAAGCTGTTATCGGCGTAGGGCAGCGCGGTCATGTCAGCCTGCCGCAGGTCAAGATGGCAGCGCGGCACCCCAAGCCGTTCGCGCGCCCGCGCCAGCATGCCTGCGGACAGGTCCACGCCCGACAGATAGAACGAGCCGTCGATCACATTGGACAATGCCACGGAAAGAGCCCCTGTCCCGATCCCGGCATCGAGCACCTCGGGCACCGGATGATTGCGCGGGAAAACCTGCCGCAACACCTGTTCGTAGCCGACCCCCACACCCAACCGGGCGAGTTTGCTATCCCAGGTGGCCGCCTCTGCATCATAGAAGCGGGCGAGTTGCCGGGCGTCCAGCGGCCGTCTTTCGACGGACACCCGCCAGGTTCCGAACCAGCGGGCAAAAACCGGGATGGCCGCGTCATGCGTATGTGGCAGAGGGTGAACAGACATCGTGGGCTCCTTTCTGGTGTTGTTGTCGTGTCTGCTGCCTTTTGGCTCATACGTGAATTTATGAAAATCCGCTGAAATTGCAGGATAGATATACGGATTTGCATGGCGCACCGCGGCATCGCCGCCACTGGACCTTGGCCCTGCGACCCCATACCTATGGGGTGAAGACCGGAGAAGCCTGATGTCCAAACCACCTTTGACCCTATACCTTGCCGCGCCGCGCGGGTTTTGCGCGGGCGTTGACCGCGCGATCAAGATTGTTGAGATGGCGTTGGAGAAGTGGGGCGCGCCGGTCTATGTCCGCCACGAGATCGTACATAACAAGTTCGTCGTGGACGGTTTGCGCGACAAGGGCGCGGTGTTCGTCGAGGAGTTGGACGAATGCCCTGATGATCGCCCGGTCATCTTTTCCGCGCACGGCGTGCCGAAATCCGTACCTGCCACGGCGGCCAAGCGCGAGATGATATACGTGGACGCCACCTGCCCCTTGGTCAGCAAAGTGCATATCGAGGCACAGCGCCATGCGGATAACGGGCTGCAAATGATCATGATAGGCCATGACGGCCACCCGGAAACCGTCGGCACGATGGGCCAGTTGCCACCCGGTGAGGTGCTGCTGGTCGAGACTGTAGATGATGTCGCGCGGGTGCAGGTGCGCGATCCGGACCGGCTGGCCTTTGTTACGCAGACGACGCTGTCGGTCGATGACACGGCGGATATCGTCGCCGCGTTGCAGGCCCGGTTCCCTGCCATTGTCGGCCCGCATAAGGAAGACATCTGCTATGCCACCACCAACCGGCAAGAGGCGGTCAAGGCGATGGCCCCGAAATGCGATGCAATGCTGGTTGTCGGCGCGCCGAATTCGTCGAATTCGAAGCGACTGGTCGAGGTCGGTGCGCGGGCCGGTTGCGCCTATGCGCAGCTGGTGCAGCGGGCGACGGACATCGACTGGCGCGCGCTGGAGGGGATCGGGTCGGCCGGGATCACGGCGGGGGCTTCGGCCCCCGAGGTGCTGATCGATGAGGTGATCAATGCGTTCCGCGATCGGTTTGACGTGACGGTCGAGATGGTGGTGACCGCGGAAGAGAACGTGGAGTTCAAGGTGCCGCGTGTGTTGCGGGAACCGGCTTGAGGGGGCAGATTTTTCTACGAAAAATCCGGGGCCAAATCCGCGATATGCGGATTTGGGAACAATTCTTAGGATAAGAATTGTATGCGCTGCGGAAACCGCGTTAGGCTTTGCCTATGATATCTTTGCAGTTTCTCATCACCGCCATCGTCGTTTGTATCGCCCCCGGAACGGGCGTGATCTACACGTTGGCCCTCGGTCTTGGCCAAGGCCGCCGCGCGGCGATTGCTGCGGCTGTAGGTTGCACCTTTGGGATCGTGCCGCATTTGGCGGCGGCGACACTAGGGCTGGCTGCGCTTTTGCATACCAGCGCGCTTTTGTTCCAGGTCGTGAAATTCGCGGGGGTCGCCTATCTGCTGTATCTTGCCTGGCAGGCCTTGAAGGCTGACGGCGCGCTGGCCGTGCGGAGTGATACCCGCGCGACGCCGATGGGTAAAATCGCCGTCCGTGGAGCGCTGATCAACATCCTGAACCCCAAGCTGTCGATCTTTTTTCTTGCCCTGCTGCCGCCATTCCTGTCGGGCGATCCGGCAACCGTGACATCGGAGATGATCCTGCTGGGTACCGTGTTCATGGCGCTGACATTCGTGATCTTCGTCCTCTACGGGGTCTTTGCGGCCTTTGCCCGCGACTGGCTGTTGCAAAGCGAGAGGGTCATGCTTTGGTTGAACCGATCCTTTGCGGCGATGTTCGCGGCCCTTGGTCTGCGGCTCGCCTTTGAGAAGGCATGAGCGATTATCATACGTTCGAGGGCCAAGTCGTACCGATGAAGTGGGGCAAGTCGACCTATACGGTACTGCCATTGCCGGATGATGTCGCCGATGCTTTGGCCGCCGAGGGTGCCCGGCGCGTGGAGGGTGAGTTCAACGATCACCCGGTGAACCTGGCCCTGACCACGGCACCGGTTATCGACAGCGTGTTCCTTTGGGCTGGCAAGTCTTTGCTGGATGAGATGGGCATTGCACCGGGCGACCCGCTGGAGGTGCGCCTGCGTAAGGCCGATGATACGGTCGAAACACCGGAAGATGTGATGCTGGCCCTGCGACGGGCCGACGCGACCGCGGTCTGGGGGGCCTTGACCCCGGGCAAAAAGCGGGGCCTTTTGCATCAGGTGAACTCTGCCAAGCGGGCCGAGACCCGCGCCAAACGCATCGCCAAACTGATCGTCGACATCACATGAATGCCATCCCACGCTCTGCCCTGATTCTTAGCCTTGCCGGGTTGATCCCGTTTCTGTGGGGCGCGGCGACTGTGATGCGGCCGGAACTGGCCGCGTGGGGTCTCAGCAATATCGGACCGCGTTTTGTGGGGCCTTATGTGCAGCTGTTTTACGGCGCGGTTATCCTGTCGTTCATGTCGGGTGTGTTGTGGGGGTTCGCGACGAAGGCCACGGGTCGGACGGCGACGGCAGGCTATGTCCTTTCGGTGGTACCCGCATTGTGGGCATTTTTCATGACGGGCGGTGGGCCGACCGCTGCCGCCGTCAATCTGATCGTCGGTTTTCTGGCGCTGCTTTTGCTGGACTGGCATTTTTGGCGGCTTGCGCTTGCGCCGCCTTGGTGGATGCATTTGCGTGTTATTTTGACGGCTGTCGTCGTTTTTTCCTTTTTCCCGGTGGTATTCTGATGGTCGATCGAAAGACAATCGCCACTTATGACGCAAAGGCCGGGGATTATATCAAGCTGACAAAACAGGATGGACCGGATGCCAGCCTGCAGGCCTTTATCGATCTGATGCCCAAGGGTGGTCGTGTGCTCGACCTTGGTTGTGGCCCGGCCACGTCTTCGGCGCATATGCGTGCGGCGGGGCTTATCCCTGATCCGGTAGATGCTTCGCAGGGGATGGTCGATCTGGCGAACGGGACACATGAGATCGGTGCGCGTCTTGGCACTTTCGACGACATCGATACCGTTGCGGTCTACGACGGGGTTTGGGCCAACTTTTCCTTGTTGCACGCTCCGCGCGACATGCTTCCCACCTACCTTGCCGCCCTCAATCGTGCTTTGGTCACAGGCGGCGTTCTGCATGTCGGGATGAAAACGGGCCAAGGTGATCTGCGCGATACGATCGATCGCTATTATACCTTTGTCACCGTTGCCGAACTGCGCGGCCTATTGCGGGACGCCGGGTTCACAGTGAATTTTGTGAAAGAAGGTGAAGAGAAGGGCATGGCAGGCACGATGGATCCGTTTGTGCTGATGCGGGCGCGCAAGCATGGCTGAGTTATTCGCCTATACCGATGGTGCCTGTTCCGGCAACCCCGGCCCCGGCGGCTGGGGCGCGCTATTGATTGCGCGGGACGGCGCCCGGGTGGTGAAGGAGCGCGAGTTGAAGGGCGGCGAGCCCGAGACGACCAATAACCGGATGGAGTTGATGGCGGCGATCACGGCGCTTGAGACGCTGGATCGCCCGACAAAGCTGACGCTGGTGACCGACAGTTCTTATGTGAAGGACGGCATTACGAAGTGGATCCATGGCTGGAAAGCGAAGGGCTGGAAGAAGAAAGGCGGGTTGAAAAACGTGGAGCTGTGGCAGCGCCTTGATGCCGCCGCCGCCCGTCATGATGTGACGTGGGAATGGGTCAAGGGCCATGCGGGTCACCCGGAAAATGAGCGCGCGGATGAATTGGCCCGCGCGGGGATGGCGCCGTTCAAATGAGTGAACCGCTGGTCCTTTTGCCCGGTATGATGTGCGATGCGCGGTTGTATGGGCCGCAGATCGATGCGTTTTCGCACGAGCGCCCGGTGATGGTGGCCCCGTTCGGTCTGCATGAAAAGGTCAGAGAGATCGCTACGGATGTTCTGGCCCACGCCCCGCCCCGCTTTGCCTTGGCCGGTCTATCCATGGGTGGCATCGTCGCGATGGAGGTGATCCGGCAGGCGCCGGAGCGGGTGACCCGGCTGGCACTGCTCGATACGAACCCCAAGGCCGAGGCCCCCGAGATCGCAGCGCGGCGGGAGCCGCAGATGGATAAGGTCCGCAAAGGAGGCCTGCGCGCGGTCATGCGTGACGAGATGAAGCCGAATTACCTGACGGACGGCCCGAATACGGGCGCGATCCTTGATCTGTGCATGGCGATGGCGGAAACGATTGGGCCGGAGGCGTTCATCGCGCAGTCGCGCGCCTTGCAGTCGCGCCCGGATCAGCAAGAGACGTTGAAGCGGGTGACCGTGCCGACCCTGATCCTGTGCGGTGAGGATGATGCCCTGTGCCCGCTGCATCGCCATACGCTGATGCACGACCTGATCCCGGGATCGACCCTGACCGTGATCAAAGGTGCGGGACATCTGCCCACGCTTGAACAACCTGATGCAACGAATGAGGCTTTGGCAGCATGGCTGACCCGATGATCCCCGATGACCTGCTGGCGCTGCTCAAGCGGGTCGATACGCCAACGGTCTGTAACGCGATCGAGGTCGCGCAGGGCAAGCGGGGGTTCGATGCGTTTACCAAAGGGACGATGCAATGTTCGGCCCCGGGCGAGGTCATGGTGGGTTTTGCGCGAACCGCCAAGATCGCGGGGCGCGAACCGCCGACGGAGCCGCCCGAGGTGATCAAGGCCCGCCGTTTGGATTACTTCCGCGAGATGGCGGCCGGGCCGCGCCCTGCGGTGGCGGTGCTGGAGGATGTCGACTATCCCAACTGCGTCAGCGCCTGGTGGGGTGAGGTCCATACGAATGTGCATAAAGGCCTTGGCCTGAACGGCGCGCTGACCAATGGGGTGATGCGCGATCTGGGTGATCTGGCCGAAGGGTTTCCGGTGGTGGCCGGGTCCATTGGGCCATCACATGCGTTTGTGCATGTGCGTGAGTTGGGGACGCCGGTGAAGGTTTTCGGGATGGAGGTGCGTCAGGGCGACCTTGTGCATGCCGACCGGCATGGTGGGCTGGTGATCCCGCCCGAGGTGATCCCTGACCTGAAGGCCGCGATTGAGAAGATGTGGGCGGGGGAGCAGATTATCCTAGGGCCTGCGAAAGAGCCGGGGTTTGATTTGGATAAGTTGTTGGAGGCGTGGGCGGCGTTTGAGAAGGCGCGGACTTGAACCCAGAATAATGCACGCCCCGGACTTGATCCGGAGCCTGTTGCCATGCCCGCGAGATCCCGGGTCAGGCCCGGGACGTATGGGTGAGATCAGAATTCGATCCTTAACCACTCGCTCGGGTCCCGGACCGCGAATTCCTGTTTCACATGCCGCAGCACGCGCCTTTGGCCGCCGAAGGTCACCATGTCCTCGGCCCAATCGAGGCTGATCCATTTGTGGTCGCTGTGCTCTTCGTTCAGCACGACCTCTGCCGCATACTCCACAAACGCCACGAAGACCGGGACCAGCGTGATGGCGTTGCGGTGCGCCTCGTAGAATTGTTCGCAGATGTCGCCGGAATAGAGCCGCGTTGGTGTCAGCCCGGTTTCTTCGTGCAGTTCGCGCAGGGCGGTTTGCCATGCCGTTTCGCCCTCTTCGATGCCACCCGCGATCTGACACCATTCGCCCTGTAGACTGCGGTTGCGACGAAGCAGCAGCACCTCGACCTCATCCGCGACTTCGCGCAGGACGATGACCGAGACAGAGAATGAGCGGATGGGGATATCAGTCATTGGGCTAGTCGATTTTCAGCACGATCTTTCCGATATGGGCGCTGCTTTCCATCCGGGTGTGGGCGCCCGCCGCATCGGCCAGCGCGAATTCCTGATCCATGACCGGCGCCACCTGCCCGCTGGCCAAGAGCGGCCAGACATGTGCGCGGAGTTGCTCCGCGATCCGCGCTTTGGCGAGGTCGGATTGCGGGCGCAGGGTTGATCCGGTGAAGGTGAGGCGCCGGGTCATGAGTTGGACCATATTCAATTCGGCCTTCATCCCTTGCAGAAATGCGATCTGGACCAGGCGACCGTCATCGGCGAGGGCTTTGAGGTTGCGTTGCATGTAGGGGCCGCCGACCATGTCGAGGATGACATCGGCGCCGCCTTCGGCTTTCACCTTTTCGACGAAATCATCCTCGCGATAGTTGATCGCGATTTCCGCGCCTAGATCGCGGCAGGCGGCGCATTTTTCATCCGATCCGGCGGTGGTGAAAACGCGAGCGCCCTTGGCCCGGGCCAGCTGGATCGCTGTCGTGCCGATACCGGAAGAGCCGCCGTGGACGAGGAACCGTTCGCCCGCCTGCAGCCCGCCGCGCATGAAGACGTTGGACCAGACGGTAAAGAAGGTCTCGGGCAGGCAGGCGGCTTGTTTCAAGGTCATCCCATCGGGGATGGGCAAGCAGTGGGCGGCAGGGGTGGCGACGTATTCCGCATAGCCGCCGCCGGGAAGCAGCGCGCAGACCTCATCGCCGACCTTGGGCCATGTGACGCCTGCCCCAACGGCGGTGACTTTGCCCGCTGCCTCGAGACCCGGCAGATCGCTGGCACCCTTCGGCGGGTCATAAAGACCTGCCCGTTGCAGCGCGTCGGGGCGGTTCACACCGGCATAGGCCACCTTGATCACCACCTGATCGTGGGTCGGTTCGGGCATAGGCCGATCGGTCAGGGCCAGAACCTCTGGTCCACCCGGCGTCGTGATTTCGATGGCTTGCATTGCCCGTATCCTTCGCTTTGTTCCAGCTATGGAACAAGCGGTGATCAAGGGCAATTCGCTTTTAGTCTAAGTCGGGTCGCGCCACATGCCGGGCAGATCGACATCCGGTACTTTGGGCGGGGCCTTGATGCCCGACAGCATCTTGTCCAAAGGGCCGATAAATGGCTTGAGAAGCGGATTGCCCTTGACCCTCGCCTTGACCTTTTCGAACTGCATCACGTCATCGATGCGCCGGTCGATGAATGCGTCGGTCGCCTGCGCCTCGAAACTGTCATCGCCCAGCCAGTAGAGGACGACCGAGGCATAAACCCCCGACAGCGTGACGCGCTTGGTGTACCAGTTGATGTCGCGGGAGGGGTCATCAAGTGCGTCCCAGATTGCATCCGCGGTGCCCCAGATCAGTTTGGAGCCGTCTGCCGCCATGTGCGGCAGCGAGAACAGCGCCGTGCCACGCCTGACGGCCTCTTTGTCGTCGATCGCCTTGATCCGCAGCCGGAGCGCATGAGCCACCTTGTCGCGAAAGCGCATTTCGGACAGATCGGCCTTTTTTAACGCGGCGACCATCGCGGCATCGCCGCGTTCGTGGTAGGCGACCGCCAGATCGACCGCGCCACGAGGACAGAGCGTTTTGGCAGGGGCCGGGTCGATGCCTACCTCGGTGACCGCTGCATCAAAGGCGGACGGCGACCAACCGTCGAAGGCCACATGCGGCAGGATGGCGTCAAGAAGCTGATTTTTGACGGGATCGATCGGCGGATTGGGCATGGGCGGGTCTCCTTCGTCGGTGCTGGACAAACTAGCGCGCCTTTGCTATCTGCCCACTTCCTGCAATTTTTGCAAATCCAACTTAGAAAGGTGGTGTATACCACATGCAGGTTAGTGTTCGTGATAACAACGTCGACCAGGCGTTGCGGGCTCTGAAGAAGAAACTTCAGCGCGAGGGCGTTTTCCGTGAAATGAAGCTCAAGCAGCATTTCGAAAAGCCTTCCGTGCGCAAAGCGCGCGAAAAAGCCGAAGCGATCCGCCGTCAGCGCAAGCTGGCGCGCAAGAAGCTCCAGCGTGAAGGGCTGCTGTAAGGCAGACTTCGACGTGACGATCAAAAGGCCCCCGTCCGAGCGATCAGGCGGGGGTTTTTCGTTTGGTGCGCTGTCTTCTGAGAAGTCTGGTTTGAACCTAAACCTACCACACTCAAAACCGAAAACGCTGCAACTGCATTTGGCGGCTCCGGAGGAGACATTGGATGAACGTATCAACCACCTCGTGCGTTCCGTGCCAACGTCTGCATTGAAGGTGAAGATTGCCGATTTGACCGACAACAGAGCCCCAGTGCGCCCGGCATGACGGTCGAAAGACGAGGCTGCCTTTCTCAGGTGTCGCTCTCACCAACCCATTCTTGAACGAAGGCTTGGTCCCTCCCAGTTGGTCGACCAACGGATGGCGAGCGTTTCGCGGCTCGGGCTTCCATCGCGAAAATCCGCGTTAGACATGCTATCATAGCTGATCGTCACTTTACTGCCGTTGTCAAACGTATAGCCAATACCAAGTGCGGATCGAAATTGCAGCGTTCCATCAAGGTCAGCGCCGTCACCTTGCCTATAAACACCAGGCATCATTGAGGTTTCGATGAACAATGGGCTGTCGTAGACGTATTGGGTGCTCCATTTCCAGCCGATCCCGAACCATGCAGCCCCATCGGTTGTGAGCGAAAGACCGTAAGTGGGGCGAAAGGGGCCGCGTCGACGATGACTGTCGTAGCCAAGGTAGGCCTCATACTCACCCTGAAATCCATCAGATTGCAGGTTTCCTAGCTGATAAAGCAGCTGTGGTTCTTGCTTTTCGGTACGAAGGCAACCGTTGGGGCAATCATTGAACGTCATATCTGTGAGACTTGTCAGTAGCCAGATCAGACCAAGTGTACCGTCCATAATGTCATCCTATTTTGTGTGGCCGGGTGGAGTCTCTCGCCAGAGGTGCTAAGGATAGATAAAACCAAGGCGCATATGCAGATCAAGTCGCCCGCACGGTTGATAACTCATGATGCGACAAGTGCCGTTAGTCCAAACTGATCGTGTAGGAGGGCTGCGACCGCAGTATCGTGACCGGTCTGCGAATGATTGGTTTGGGCCGGAAGCACCCAGCGAGCGCCCGAAATTTTGCAACTTTGCAGTGTCCGCTTCCTGCACGATGCTGATGTTCTGCTAGGGATTTGCCGAGTGACAGCGAATTGCCACTTCGTCCGCCAAACCGTCTTTAGGTCGCTCATGCAAACCCACCCGCCTGACGCGATCGGCCTCCTTTCGCGCACCGTAAAAAGAGACGTGACTCTCGCGCTGATACCGCTAACGTAATCGTGTACGTAAACTGGGAGGAGGCTTGCGCCATGCGCAGAACCATACCGTTTGTTGTCACGATTGCGATGTCCACCCCGACCTATGCCAATGAGAATGTCATCAACGGGGATTTTTCGGATGACATGAACGGGTGGTGGGCCACCGACAACGTGACCCCTACCGCTACAGACGGTCAGCTTTGCACTGATATCCCTGGCGGGACGCAGAACCCTTGGGATGTGATCGTCGGCCAGAATGATCTGACCCTGACCGAGGGAGAGGGCTATGCCTTTACCTTTACCGCGTCGGCCAACGCGCCAAGTGTCGTTCGTGCCGTGGTGCAGGAAGGTCAGGACCCATGGACAGCGTTTGGGTCGGTTGTGCCGACCGTCACCGCCGAGGCTGATACGTATGAGGTAACGTTCGAGTCGGGCGCGAGCATGGATAACGTGCAGGTCGTATTTCAGGTCGGTGGCGCGGCAGAGCCATGGTCGCTTTGCCTGCAACAGGTGTCGCTGATTGGTGGGGCAGAGATCGAAGCCTATGCGCCCGATACCGGCCCGGCGGTACGGGTCAATCAGGTGGGTTACCTGCCCGATGGGCCGAAACGGGCGACGATGGTGAGTGATGCGAAAGAGGCTTTGGGTTGGGCTTTGATGCGGGGTGGTAAGGTCGTCCTGGAAGGCCAAACGGCACCCCAGGGCGTCGACCCGAGTTCTAGCTTGGGCACGCATCTGATCGATTTTTCGGAATATGCCGAGGCAGGGGATGACTTCACCTTGGCCGTGGGTGAACGGGAAAGCCATCCGTTCCGGATCGCGGACGATGTTTTTGCCCCGCTGTTGGGTGATGCATTGGCCTACTATTACCCCAACCGCTCCGGCATCGAAGTCGATGGTGCGATCGCGGGTGAAGCCTATGCCCGCCCCGCAGGGCATATCGGGGTCGCCCCCAATCAGGGCGACACGGCGGTGCCGTGTCAGGCGCCGGAGAGTTCGCAGGCGGCGTATGGTGAGCCGTGGACCTGTGACTATACACTCGACGTCACCGGCGGTTGGTATGATGCGGGCGATCATGGGAAGTATGTGGTCAATGGCGGAATTTCCGTCGCGCAGTTGATGACGGCCTATGAGCGTGCGCCGGACCGCTTTGCTGATAGTGACATGGCGATCCCCGAGATGGGCAATGGCGTGCCGGATATTCTGGATGAGGCCCGTTGGCAGTTGGAATTCATGCTGAAAATGCAGGTGCCGGAGGGGCAGCCGCTCGCTGGGATGGTCCATCACAAGATCCATGACAATGAATGGACCGGCCTGCCGCTGATGCCGCATCTGTCGGATAAGCTGCGGGAATTGCACAGGCCCTCGACTGCGGCGACGCTGAATTTGGCCGCTGTCGCAGCGCAAGGGGCACGGTTGTTCGCGGAATATGATGCGGCCTTTGCTGATCGTTTGCTGGACGCTGCGCTGACCGCATATGCGGCAGCAGAGGCGACGCCTGATCTGTTTGCGACGCCGGAGGATGGCCAGTCGGGCGGTGGCCCCTATGATGATGATACCGTCGGTGATGAGTTCTTTTGGGCCGCGGCGGAGTTGTTCATGACCACCGGTGATGCACAATGGCTGACTGCGATGGAGACGCATCAGCCGCCTATGGATGTGTTGTTCGGTGATGCGGCGTTCGATTGGAAGAATACCGGCGCTTTGTCCTATATCTCGGTCGCTTTGCGTGCCGAAGGCCTGCCGGACGACCAACGCGCAGCGATGCGAGAGGCAGTCATGACGGCGGCGGATACTTATGTCGCGGTGCAAGAAGCTGAGCATTTCGGGCAGATATATGCGCCAGAAGGGTATGATTACGATTGGGGATCAAACCACCTGCATTTGCAGAATGCGCTGGTTGTGGCTGCAGCCTATGACTTGACCGGTGAAGACCGTTATCGCGCGGCGGTGGTCGAGGCCATGGACTACATCTTTGGCCGCAACGCGCTGAATATCTCATACGTGACGGGTTATGGCACGCATTATGCCAAGAACCAGCATTCGCGCTGGTTGGCCAATCAGCTGAACCCCGACCTGCCCAACCCGCCGAAAGGGGCGCTGGCCGGAGGGCCGAATTCGTCGATCCAGGACCCCGTGGCGCAACGGCTGTTGAAAGGGTGTGCGGCGCAGTTCTGTTATGTTGATGATATCGACAGTTGGTCGACGAATGAGATCACGATCAACTGGAACGCGGCACTTGTGCAAATCGCGGCGATCCTCGCCGAATACTAGGCCCAACTCTGCCATTTTTTGGTCTTATCCCTGTGTGAGAAAGCCACAGATCGCGGTGGTTTTGCTGAATGATCAGTCGGGGGTGGTGTGTTGCCGCCTGCATGCCTAAACGGGATGTGATTGATTGGGGCCGATTGTCCGCACACCGTATTTGAGCGCCTGACCTGAAAGGACTGCGAGACCGTGAATATTTTGACGACCGAGGATTTGCGTCCGGCCCCGTTGGGTAAACATGTGATTGCAGATTTTTATGGCGCGACAAAACTGTTCGAATGTGCGCCGGTCGGGGCTGTTCTGGAAAAGGCTGCGAAAGCCGCTGGCGCGACCGTTCTGGGTGTCGACATGCATGATTTCGGGGATCGTTGCGGCTTTACCGGCGTCGCGGTTTTGGCGGAATCGCATATTTCGATCCACACATGGCCGGAACACGACTATGCTGCCATCGACATTTTCATGTGCGGCGATGCCGAGCCGATGAAAAGCGTCGCGATCTTGCGCGAATTCTTTGCGCCTGCCCGCGAGGACGTGCAGTTGCTTCAGCGCGGGATGGCTGCGCACGCGGTGACCGCATGATCCGACACACGCATGGATGAGCTACGCAGTTGCTTTGTCACACTGACCACCTGCCTTCTATTGGTCGCCGCCTATGCGGTGACCGGCGCGACGTTGAGCGCGGGGTTTCTGGATACGTTCGGCGAAAGCCTGACGGGTGTGCTGCGCCATGGCAGTTTGATGCATCTGTCGGGCAATATTCTGGTGATTTTTTTCGGCGGGCTTCTGGCCGAGGCGCGGCTGGGCCCCACCCGCTTCGCGCTCTTGATACTGGCCTGCGCTTTGGGCGGCACTGTGGCGCAGTACCTGATCGAAGGCCCCCGGTTTATCGGGGCGTCGGGCGTGTCATACGGGCTCTTGGCCTATGGCGTTATCGTGGGCCGGACGGAGCGGGGCGTGTATTGGGCGGCACTGGCCGTGGCCACGCTGATCTTCTTGGAAATCATGACGCTGTCGCAGCACATCGCCGTCTACGTGCACGCGGCGGGCGCCCTGATCGGAGGATCGCTGGCCATGTTTGAAACGCTTTTCGGCGGCAAGGACCCGACGCTGAAACCGATGCAACCCGCCCATATCGCGCGGGTGGTCGAGATCATTGCACAGACAGATGATGACGATGCCGAAGAGGCGGAGGAGAACTTCCTCGAAGATGGCCTCGAAGGCATGTTCGTTCTGATGCAGAAAGGCGAGGTGCTGGGCTGCATCGGCTATAGCGTCGATGATCAGGTGCCCGATATCGCCTGGCTGTCCTGGACCTATCTGGACAAGAAAAAGCAAAGCCAGGGTCTGGGCGGCAATATGATGAACGACCTTTTGGGCAAGCTGAAAGGGTACGGCGTTCGCAAATTGTTCATCGCAACCAGCGATTACGAGGAATTCGGGCGCAAGATTTATGCCGATGCGCACAAGATGTACGCGGATTTCGGGGCAAATGTCGAACTGACGATTCCCGATTATCACAATCCGGGTGAGGCCAAGATCGTCTATGGCCTCGACAACCCCGAATTCGTGGCACCACCCCCTGCCCCGGCCAGCGAGCAGACGGGAATCGCCATCACCGATATCGGGAAAGAGCCCGAGACGAAAAAGGTATACGGCCTGCGATGGGAAGAACGGCCGGTCGGCGTGGCTGGCTTGGAATACGCGCTGGGCAAAGCGCGCGACAAAGGCGCGCGGATGACCGTTTTGGCGCTGCCGAGCGATCTGTCCGACGCCAATGCCGTTGCATTGGAGTCGCACAACTTCAAAAGATGCGGGGCGTTGAAAAACTACTACAATCCTGCATTGCATCAGGTATGGTGGGTATGTTTGTAGGGGGCATATTAATCTAGTGCGGTCTGACCGCATGTCAAAGGAGAGGCTATGCTTCAGAATATTAAGTTAATCGGCGCGATCGCCGTTGTTGGTTTTGTTGGCTATTCGATGTTGTCCGGGTCAAGCTCGGAACAGACGGCTGATCTGGGGCAGGTTCTGGACCGCACGGAATTCGTGATGGTGAATTATCAGGAATATCTTGGTGAAGCCGGTGTGACCGAGATCACCGACGCGGAAATGGCCGAATTCAAAGATTTCTATGTGACCGTCCTGAACACGGAGCCACGGTTCTACAACAAGCCACTTGGCCTTGAAGTCATGGATGACGCTATGTTTCTGGGCTTTGCCGATGAAAACGCGAACGGCGTACAGGATGCCAATGAAGGCAAGGTGTTCACCGTTGAAATCGACGAAGAAAACCGCCGCCTGATCGCCACGGACGTGGCCGGCAACGCATCCGGCCTGCAGTTTTCCGCCACCGGTTTTCTGGCTGGCGCCCTTGTCGGCAGCCTGATCAACCGTCAACGCGCCGCTGGCATCACGCGGTCGAGCTTTAACAACCGCAACGCCACGCCGCGCAGCAACTATCGCGCCCCATCCAGCGCACGTTCGGGTGGTCCACGTTCGGGCAAGTAAACCCGCAGAAATAGAGGGGCCCAGCCGCGCGCGCAGCGGGCTGGGCCTTTTTTATTGATCCCAACCAAAGGGAATTTCGCCGTGTCTGACAGCGCAATGTCCACCGAGAAGACCTATAATTATAGTGATCTGCCACGGAAGAACGCCGTTCTTTTGTTGGGCTCGATCTTGATCGTAGCGATGTGCGGCATCGTCTACGAGCTGATCATCGGCACCGTGTCCAGTTATCTGCTAGGTAACTCGGTCTATCAGTTTTCGCTGACAATCGGGTTTTTCATGTTCGCGATGGGCGTTGGGTCGTATGTGTCCCGTTTCATCAACGGCAACCTGCTGCAGGCCTTTGTCTGGGTGGAACTGCTGTTGGCCTTTGTTGGCGGGATGTGCAGCATCTCGCTTTTCATGCTCTTTCCTTATGCGCCTTGGTTCTATCAGGTCGGCATGTTTACGTTCATTTCCACGATCGGTTTTCTGGTCGGGTTGGAAATCCCGATCCTGACACGGGTTTTGTCGGAACGGTCGACGACCAGAGAGTCGCTTTCGGATGTGCTGTCTCTTGATTACATCGGCGCGCTGTTCGGGTCGGTCGCCTTTCCGTTGCTGCTGTTGCCGTCGCTGGGTCTGATCACCGCATCCTTCGCGATCGGGTTGACCAATGCCGCTGTCGCCCTGCTGAACGTGATCTGGTTGCGCGACTATCTGGATAATTTTCAGCGCATGCTGACCTATGCCATCGGCACGATTGTCCTGCTGTTCGTCCTGACCCTGTCGGCTGGCAAGATTACATCCTTCGCACAGGATCATCTGTATTTCGACCGCATCGTCTGGCGCGATCAGTCGCCTTACCAGAACCTCGTCGTGACCAATACGTGGAAGAACAACGACATTCGCCTGTTCATCGACGGGCACCTGCAATTCGCCGAAACCGACGAATACCGGTATCACGAGGCGCTGGTGCACCCGGTTCTTTCATGGGGTGATACCGCCCCCGAAACCGTGCTGATCCTGGGCGGCGGTGATGGGCTGGCGATCCGCGAGGTGCTGAAGCATCCGTCGGTGACCCGCATCGATCTGGTGGATCTGGACCCGGAAATGACGCGGCTGGGGTCTGAATTCGCCCCCTTGGTCCGTCTGAATGGCGGCAGCATGCAATCCGATATTCTGACGGTCTATAATCAGGACGCCTTTGTCTATGTGAAGGACACCGACCAGACCTATGACCGGATCATCATCGATTTTCCCGATCCGCATAATGAGGCACTGGCCAAGCTCTATTCCGTCGAATTCTACGCCATGGTCCACGCGATCCTGAACGATGGTGGGACGCTGGTGACCCAAAGCTCCTCCCCCTTTTTTGCGCCGCATTCCTATTGGACCATCGCGCTGACGTTGGAGGAATTGTTCCCCGACGTGATCAGCTATAACACCCCGATCCCGTCCTTCGGCATCTGGGGGTTTCATATGGCCAGCAAGCTGCCTGACGGTGCGCTGGGTCCTCTGCCTGACGGGCTGCGGTCATTGACGCCTGATAGCTTTGCCGCCGCCCGCAGTTTCACGACAGACTTGCGGCCGAAGCGGAGGCTGGAGGTGAATTCCATCTTCAATCCGACGATCTACGAACAGTACAACACCGATATCAGCCGCATCTGACCCGCGGAACCATCGCCATAGCTGGTTGTTATCTTTCCAACGTTTCGCGGAGGTCAACCAGTGGAGCCAGTTCAGATCCTCGTGACGCAGCTGCGCGACATCGCGCGCGCATCGATCGAGTTGCTGCCGCAGATCGCAGTGGCCTTTGTGGTCATCCTGCTGACGTGGGGATTGAACAATCTGGCGAGTTACATCCTGCGTCGCATCCTTGATCGCACCCGCCTGCGCCGTAGTCTGAAAGAGCTGTTTTCGCTTCTGCTGTCCATATTCGTTTGGGTTCTTGGCGTTATGATCGCCGCCGTGATCGTCTTTCCGGGCCTAACCCCGGCAAGTATTCTGGCGGGCCTGGGGATCGGATCCGTCGCCATCGGTTTCGCATTCAAGGACGTGTTCGAGAATTTTCTCGCTGGGATCATCATTCTGTTCCGCCGCGAGATGCGGATCGGTGATCATATCGAATGCGAGGGGATCGAAGGTGAGGTCACCCAGATCGCAATTCGCGAAAGCCACATCATGCAAACCGACGGGCAACTCGTGATCGTGCCCAATTCCATCCTGTTCAAAAACCCTGTGACGATCCGGACGGACAAGGATATCCGCCGTGTCACTGTCATTTGTGGTGTGGCTTATGACGAGGATGTAGATGCCTCACGCGATGTCATCGAAGACGCGGTGAAAGCCTGCGACACGGTCCATCAGGATGGCAAACCCGTGCAGATTTTCGCGCAGGAATTCGCGTCTTCTTCGATCAATTTCGAGGTGACGTGGTGGACGGGTTCAAAACCGGTCGAGGTGCGAAGGTCGCGCGATCAGGTGGTCGCCGCGGTCAAACGCGCCTTGGATGAGGCAGGGATCGAGATCCCGTTCCCCTATCGCACGCTGACCTTCAAGGAAGCACTACCATTGCAGGGTGCGGGAGATGGCTGACTTATGATGGTGGATCAGGGCAGACAAACTTGCCCTCGGTTTCGACGGCAGCTGCATAAAGCGCGCCTTGATCGTCGAAGCACACGATCGTACCGGGCGGGTATGGCCCTTCTTGCCGTTGCAACCGTTTCGCGCCCGCGGCCGCGCCACGCACGACTAGGCGGCTCGCCCCGAAGACACCTTTGACTGCAGTCGACCCAACAAAGACGACCGCATCGGTGGTGTTGTCAAATATCTTTTCGCGCGAACAGGATGCCAGCAGGATCAGACCTGCCGCGGCAATGAGCATTGGGTTTATGTGAACAGACAAAGCAATTCCCCCTCTTTCATGATCACGATGATAGCGGTGGAGTGGTCTTGTCGCAACAAAGGTTGCCTTTCAGCGTGTTACCACATCCGATCATCCGGAGCGTCTGATCTTACCCCTGCTCTGGTACCAGAATCTCGCGCTTGCCCACGTGGTTGGCGCTGCTGACCACGCCTTCGTCCTCCATCTGCTCGACCAGACGTGCGGCCTTGTTATAGCCGATCGCCAGTTTCCGTTGGATATAACTGGTCGAGCATTTGCGGTCTTTGATCACGATGGCAACTGCGGTGTCATAAAGTGCGTTTTCGCTGTCTGATCCGTCACCAAGACCAAGGACGAGGTCGATATCGCTTTCCTTGTCTTCGGACGGCCCGTCGACGACACCGGACATGTATTCCGGCGGGCCGTAAGCCTTGAGGTGGTTCACGATTTCCTCAACCTCTTCGTCGCTGACGAAAGGACCATGCACGCGGGTGATTTTGGAGCCGCCGGCCATGTAGAGCATGTCACCCATGCCAAGCAGTTGTTCCGCCCCCATTTCGCCCAGAATTGTGCGGCTGTCGATTTTCGACGTCACTTGGAAACTGATGCGCGTGGGGAAGTTCGCCTTGATCGTCCCGGTGATCACGTCCACCGACGGTCGCTGGGTCGCCATGATCAGGTGGATACCCGACGCCCGCGCCATCTGGGCGAGGCGCTGGATACAGGCCTCGATCTCCTTGCCCGCGACCATCATAAGGTCGGCCATTTCGTCAACGATGACGACGATGTAGGGCATCGCTTCGGGGGCGAACTCCTCTGTCTCGAATACCGGATCGCCGGTTTCGTCGTCAAAACCGGTTTGCACGGTGCGGCTGAACATCTCGCCCTTGGCAAGCGCGTCTTTCACCCGGCCATTGTAGCCGTCGATGTTGCGGACGCCCATCTTGGACATCTTGCGATAGCGCTCCTCCATCTCGCCCACGACCCATTTGAGCGCGACGACCGCCTTCTTCGGGTCGGTTACAACGGGGGACAAGAGGTGCGGAATGCCGTCATAGACGCTGAGTTCGAGCATCTTGGGGTCGATCATGATCATCCGACATTCGTCGGGCGACAGCTTGTAAAGCAGCGACAGGATCATCGTGTTGATCGCGACCGACTTACCCGAACCCGTCGTACCCGCGATAAGCAGGTGAGGCATCTTGGCCAGGTTCGCGACGATAGGCTCGCCTCCGATATCCTTGCCCAGCGCAAGCGGCAGTTTGTGGTTACCGTCGCCGAAGTCACGGTGGGACAGGATTTCGCGCAGGACGACCTTTTCGCGGTTCTCATTCGGCAGTTCGATCCCGATGACCGAGCGGCCCGGTACGGTCGAAACACGCGCCGATAGGGCCGACATGGACCGGGCGATGTCATCGGACAGTCCGATCACGCGAGAGGCTTTGAGGCCCGGGGCCGGTTCCAGTTCGTACATGGTGACCACAGGGCCGGGGCGGACGCTGACGATGTCACCTTTGACGCCGTAATCGTCCAGCACGCTTTCCAGCATGCGGGCGTTTTCGGCCAATGCCTCATCGCTGAGGTGATGACGCTGGATGTTGACGGGGCTTGTCAGCAACCCCAATGGCGGATTTTCATAATCGGCGTGCTTGTCTTCGAACCGCAGCTTGGGCTGCGCTTCGGCCTTTGCCTGCGTTGACGGTTGCGGGGCCTTCTTGGGCGGGTGCTGGACCACATTGCGCGGCTCGGGCGTGAGCGACGGCGCGGGTGGGATATTGACCGGTGGGATCGGTGTATGCGGGACGGCCATGACCGGTTCATCTTCGACCAATGCGTCTTCGTCAGGCACGTCGTTGTAGACGAGCGGTTTGGGTCCGCGACCAGCCGTTAGCGTGGGCTCGATCCGCACACCTGTCGGTGAAGGCGGTGCCGCACGGTTCTTGATCACGTCGGCGATGCGCGCGCTGACGCTTTCGGGGCTGCCGGGGATCGCATCGCTTGTCGGCTGCGGTGTGACCAGTTCCGGTTCCGGCATCGGGTCGTTGCGGCGCAGAAGGCCCGACAGGAAGCCGCCTGATGGCTCGACAGGTTCGGGTTCAGGGCGCGTCGGCGCGGCCAGGGCCGGTGCGGGTGGCATCTTCCGCTCACGGCTGAGCGGTGGTTCGTCCATTGGCATGACAGGGTTCGAACGAACGACAGCCGCAGCCCGCGCCCGCAGATCGGGCTTGGGTGTCTCGGTCAGGAGGACATCACCGCTTTCGGCACGGGCAGCCGCGGCCTGCGCACGCTTGTCGCGTACAGTGGCGAACACGCCCTGCCCCGCCTGTGCCGACAATGCGGCACCACGGCCGACGATGCCCAAGATACCCGCATATAGCATGACCGTGCCCAGCCAGATAAAGCGCAGACCAACCTTGATCTCGGGTTTGGTGAAGCCCAGCACAACGGCCATCAGCGCAATGAGGGCACCGAAGGTAATCAGCGACAGGAGTTTGATCCCGAACGCCGTGCCGAACGGTACGATCGTGAGGATCACGCCCAGAACCGTGTCACCAAACAGACCGCCAAAACCGAAATTTGCGGGCCAGTCCGGACCGGGCGTCACCGTCGCGGCATGGACAGAGGCCAGTACGACGGCCACCGGTGCAAAGATCAGGCGCCCAATGGCGCGTTCCTGCCCGTAATGCAGCACGAACCGCGCTGCCCAGGTGAGCAGGATCAACGGCACGACCCAGGTTCCCAACCCGATCACCATCATCAGAGGTGCGGCGATCGACGCGCCCATATGCCCCAGCCAGTTCTGAACAGGCGCGTCGGTCGCAGAAATCCAGCTTGGATCATCGGGGCTGTAGCTACCGATCATCACGGCGAACAGCAGGCCGACGACGCCCAGCCCGAGCCCCAGCAATTCCTTGCCGCGCTTTTCGATCGCTGCCTGTGTCGTGCTGTCCAGAAGCGGGTCGCGCTGCCGTGTCTGATATGATGCCATGATGCTCGTTCCTTAACCGTAGAGACAGTCGCGGATCAGGGTCAGCCCGCGCTGCATTTCTTGTGTTGGGGCCACCATGGCGACCCGAATGTAACCTTTGCCGGGATTGTCCCCGTGGACCTCTCGGCTGAGGTAAGCGCCGGGAAGCGTGCGCACGCCGGTCTCTTGCCAGAGCTTCACGGCGGCCTCTTCGCCGTCATCGATGGGGAGCCAGAGAAAGAAACCTGCCTGCGGTGACTGGTAGCCGGGGATATGGCCCAGCACATCATCTGCGATGCCGTATTTGCGGTGATAGAGGCTGCGGTTTTCGACCACGTGGCCTTCATCTTCCCAGACCTTGGTGGCGACGGTCTGGAGCGGCCCCGATAACGGCGATCCGGCGAAAGCGCGTAGTTGGCGCAGGCGGGCGATGGATTTCTGGCCGCCAGCGGCGAAACCACAGCGCAGGCCGGGGAGGTTCGACCGTTTGGAGAGCGACTGGAAGATCAGCACCCGATCCGGGTCGGCGCCCAGGCGGGTGGCGACCTCAAGCCCGCCGGGCGGTGGCGTGTCGCGATATATCTCGGAATAGCATTCATCGGCGAAAATCTTGAAATCGTGCTTTTCGGCGAGCGTGATGAGGTCGCGCCAGTAGTCCTCGCTCGCCACGGCCCCTTGCGGGTTGGCGGGGGAGCAGAGATAGGCGATGGCGGTTTGATCCAGCGTTTCTGCGGAAAGACTCGTGAAATCAGGCAGATGCCCGGTTTCGGCTGTCGCGGGCACATAGACCGGCTCTGCGCCCACCGACAGGGCGGCAACGGCATAGACGGGATAAAACGGGTTCGGTGTCAGGACCAGCGGCTGTTTGCGATTCTTCGTCTCGGGGCAAAGCGCCATCGCGGCGTTGTAGAGACCTTCGCGCGTCCCGTTCAGCGCGATGATGTGGTCATTGTCGACATCCAGATCATAGCGGCGCTTGAGAAAGCCGCCCATGGCGCTCAGAAGGTCCGCCTGCCCTTCATTGCTGGGGTAATTATTGAAGCCAGCCAGGTTTTCAGCCAGCAGATCGCCCACGAATGGCGGGAACGCATGGCGCGGTTCGCCAATCGTCATATTGATCACGTCCGACGCCTTGCTGGGTACGTCTAACAACGCACGCAGACGTGGCCACGTCGCAACCGGGAGGTTCGAAAACCGCTCGGGAAACACCATAACTGCCTCAATATGCGGGATCATTTCGTCCCGCTTTCTTCCAAACTAGCGCGCGGAGTGGCGGGCTGTCCAGAACAAGGGGGTGGTGCCGACGATATTGTGGCTTTTTGGTCAGGTGGGTTTGAGCAAGAGGTCCTGAATCGATACTACGCAGCCCCGGACTTGCTCCGGGGTATCAACGTTCGGTCATGAGATCCCGCATCTAGTGCAGGAGTGCGTTACGTCAAAGCCGCCTCAACCGCGGCCCCGAGCCGCAGCAATGCAGCCTCACCACCCGCCGGACCGTTCAGCATGAACCCACAGGATGGCGTGTCGGTCGGCAAGGTCAGTCCGCAGGTCCCCATGAGGTTGGCCACCCGCGTATTCCGCAGCGCCAGCAGGTTCTCTGCCTTGTAGTAGGCGTCGTCATGCAAAAGGCGTTCTGCATTGGGTGGCATGATCGGGGCGGTGGGCATGATCACCGCGTCAAAGCCTGCGGTGACGTCCGCATACGCTTTCCGCACCTCGTGGATGACATTCCAGCCCGCGACGAAGTCGACGCCACTCACATCGCGGCCGCCCCGGATACGCTCCAGTATTTGCGGGAACATCTTTTCCGGATGCGCCTCGACCAGATCGCGCCAGTAGCCATAACTGTCGGCGGCAAACAGCGGCCCGCCCACGTCAAAGGCCTTTTGCAGCGCCCGGAAGGGCTTGCGGATTACCTGTGCCCCGGCCTGCTGCAACTGTTTCACGGCGCTGTCGAAGGCCCGCGCGGGGGCATCGCGGATGTTGTCGAACACCACGCTGTCGAGCACCATCAAACGTGCGCCCGCAAGCGACACACCATTCAGGTCGATCGCTTTCCCACCGTCCAACGCGGCGAACAACAGGTTGGCGTCCTCGACCGACCGGCAGAGCGGGCCGATCGTGTCGAAGCTCAGGCAAAGTGGGACGACGCCGTCCAGTGGCAATCGCCCGTGGGTCGTCTTGAACCCGACCAGATCGTTCCAGGCCGAGGGGATGCGGACCGATCCGCCCGTATCCGTCCCGATGCCTGCCGCCGCCAAACCGAACGCAACCGAAGCCGCCGCCCCGGAGGATGAACCACCGGGCACCACATTGGGATCGTTCACATTGGGAGATGTTGCCGTGATCGGGTTCAGGCCCAGCCCGGAAAAGGCGATTTCCGACATATGGGTTTTGCCCAGGCAGACGAGACCCGCTGCCGTTGCGTCTGCCAAAACCTTTGCATCGCGGTCGGGCACCCGACCCTCCAGCAGCTTTGTGCCTGCCTCGGTCGCGATGCCCGTCGTGTCGAACAGGTCCTTCCATGAAACCGGTACGCCGTCGAGCGGCCCCCTCCGCTGGCCTGTCTTGGCCCGGGCAGAGGCCCCCGCCGCCTCGGCCCGCGCCCTGTCATATGTGACACGCGCATAGATGCGGTCGCGATATTCATGGGCGTCGATGGCGGCCAGATAGGTTTCGGTCAGGTCGACCGGATCAATCTGCCCCGCGGCAATGCCTCTGCCCAGATCTGCCGCGCTCATCCACCGCCAATCGTCCATCTTGACCTCATGCTTTTCGGGTGACGGTAGCGGCCAAGCGGCACATGGACAATCCCGGTTCCATGTCCATATTGCGAGGCATGACAAACGACATCATCATCGTTGGCGGCGGTCTGAACGGACCTGCCTTGGCGTTGGCCGCAGCGCAGGCCGGGTTCACCGTCACGATCATCGACAGCCTACCAGTGGACCGGCGCAAAAAACCGGGCTTCGACGGACGCAGCTATGCGCTGGCGCTTACCTCAACGCGGTTGCTGCAGGGGATCGGTGTTTGGGATACAATCGCCGACGACGCCCAGCCCATGCTGGAGATCAAGGTTACCGATGGGCGCGCGGGGGAAGGCCCGTCCCCCTGGATGATGCATTTCGACCATGCCGAGATCGAGGAAGGCCCAATGGGCTATATGGTCGAGGATCGGCATTTGCGGCGCGCGTTTCTGGATGCGATGGCGGCGGATGACCGGATCACGCATCTGGCGGGTGAAACGGTCGTCGGACAGGAAGTGCACGGCGCCGAGATCAGCGTGACCCTGGGCACGGGCAAGACACTTTCCGCCGTCCTGTTGGCTGGTTCCGACGGCCGACAGAGCGGCACCGCCGCCCGCGCGGGGATCAAGCGCACAGGTTGGGGCTATGGGCAGACTGCGGTTGTTTGTGCGGTGGAACACGAAAAACCGCATGGCGGTGTCGCGCATCAGTTTTTCATGCCGGGCGGACCGCTGGCGATCCTGCCATTGACCGGCAACCGGTCATCCATCGTCTGGAGCGAGACGGCCGCGCGGGCTACAGAATTGGCCGCGATGACCGACGCAGACTTTCTGGAGGCGCTGAAGCCTGCCTTTGGCAGTTTTCTGGGCCCGATCAGTCTGACGGGTGCGCGTTATACCTATCCGCTGGGTCTGTCGCTGGCGCAGAGCTTTTTCGCGGAGCGGGTCGCGCTTGTCGGTGATGCGGCGCATGGCGTGCATCCGATCGCGGGCCAGGGGCTGAATGCCGGGCTGCGGGATGTAGCCGCGCTGGCGGAGGTTCTGTCAGAGGCGCGCGCCCGCGGCGAAGATATCGGCACGATCCAAACGCTGATGCGATATCAGCAATGGCGGCGGTTCGACACCGCGACGCTGGCACTGGCGACCGATACGTTCAACCGGCTGTTTTCCAACAATAACCCGCTTATCCGTGCGGCACGCGACATTGGCATGGGTTTTGTCAATGCCGCCCCGCAATTACGCCGAGGCTTTATCCGAGAGGCGGCGGGGCTGACAGGTGACCTGCCAAAGCTGATGCGTGGTTAAGGGCTGTTGACGCCGGACGGGTGGTAACGCTAACCCGGAATGGTGAATAACGAGCCAGGAATTTCATGAACGCACCGTCAACCGCGCAGACTGCAACACATGTCATCGTCGGTGACGGCATCACCGCACTTGCCTTCCTGGAACACTGTGATCTGCGCGCGGGCGAAACATTGATCATTCTTGGCAAAATGGTCAGCCGGTTCGGACGCGGCATGGCTTATGCGAAGGGCGACCCCGACACGCCATGGCGTTATGCCTACCTGCTCAACTCGCCTGCCGATGACATCGACCCGGCCTTTGCGGCATGGTTGTCTGACCGCTGGGACAACGTGTCCGACACCATGTCGGGGCGATCGCCGGATTGGCTGCACGCGGCGGCCCCTCTGGTGGCGGCGGGTGATATTTATGGTGTGAATGCACCGCGCGAGTTTTACGGCGATTTCATGGAGGAACTGGCCCGAATCGCCCTGTCGCGGCTTGAGAAGCGAGGCGTGCGGATCGTGACCCTGAACGATTGTGTGACCTCTATCGCACCCGCCGAAAACGGTGTCGTTTTGAAAACGGAAAAGGGCGCGCAAATCAGCGCTGAATCCGTGGATATCGCCCCGGGCGGCCCGTCGACCATGCGGCTAGCCGGTGATGATGGCACGTTTGCAGCCCCTTCAGTCTTTGGCCAGGAACCACGGATCGCCGAGCACATCAGGGCGGGCGCCGAGATTTTTTGTATCGGTGGCAATGCTGCGATGCTGGATGTCTTGCGCCTGTGTCAAAGCCTGATCCCAAACGAAGATATCAAGATGGTCGTCTGTGCGCCGGACGGTGATATTCCCGCGCCCCTCGTGCCCCGTTTGCCACGCAAATTGACGAAACCGACGCTGACACGGGGCCACGACACCGCAAAGAGTTTCCTGTCCGAGATCGAGGACGAGATCGCATCGGCCAGACGCAACGGTGATGAGATGCGCGAAATCCGTGCGGGGTTCCGGGCGCATTTCCTTGCCAACCCGCTTAACCTTTACCTCGCTGACCTTGATGAGGCGCGCCAGGTCCCGTCCAAGCTGCGCTTTTGGCTGCGGGGCGGCACCCGCGACACGATCCTCGATATGCACCGGCTGGTTGGCGAAGGCCGCGTCAAGGTTGTTCCGGGTCTGGTCAAATCGGTCGAACACGGAAAGGACGGGGCAACGGTTTATATGCGCGATCCCTCGGGTGGTGAATTCACGCATAACACAGGCTTTGTCGTGAATTGCGCTGGGGCGGGGCCGAATTCACGCTACGATCCGCTGACCGCGGACATGTTGGCGAAATCCGTGATCGAGATTTGCCCGGTCAGCCGAGGGATCAAGGTTGGTGCAGTTTGCCAGACAACGCTGCCTGGTGTCCGCTACCTTTCTCCCGCCGTCACCGAGATCGGGGAGGAGCCGATCGCCATGCCGCTTTATGATGCGCATATGCTGCGGACCTATGCGGCACGGGCGAATGGATTGGGCTAATCCCGCTGCTGATCCATGATCTGCCGCAGTTGCGTCAGGTGCGGCAAAAGTGTTTGGACATCGTCGACGCTGTACCTTTTGGATAGTTCCGCAATATCGGGACCCAGTGACTGGATGGCCTGATCACGAAACTCGCGACCAGCATCAGTAATCCAGACCTGTTTTGATCTTTTGTCATCGGGGTTTGGCCGCATCTGAACAAAGCCATGCCGTTCGAGGATCGACAACGTGTGCGTCATCGTGGTTTTCGGGACCTGAAACGCGCGGGCAAGTGTAAGCGGTGTTGGGCCGTCACCCACGCGGATCAGATGATTCAGGACCGAAAAATGCGAGACCAGCAAACCATCCGGCAGCCGCGCCTCGAAAAGGGCGCGGCTAAGTTGGGCGATGATCCCAATCTCGTTGAAAAGCTGGAAGAATATCGCGTTTTTCGTATCAGGCATTCCGCATCCGGTCAGGCAACGGCCAGCGCGGCGTGCGCGGCGTTCGCTGACCGTAGCCGAGAAGGCCCAGCATTTGAACCGTCTCGCCATTGGGGGCGAAGCGGGAATGGATTTCATCGTAGAGCGGCTTCATTTCCGGGTATTCCTGCAGCGCCTGACTGACCGGGCGCAGGGCGAGGCCAGCTTGCGTCGTGGCAAGGTTCAGCCGCAGCCAATCCCGCCCAGCGGCGATCTGATCTTTACGGCTGTTGCCTGCAGTCAGGCTGACGGTCATCGCGGGCGCGCCCATGATCGCGTTCGCCGTCTCTTCGATTGCGCTACGTGTGCCGGGGTTGTCGCGATCTCCGGCTGCATCATGTGTCAGCAAACCGACCAAGGCGAGGCTTTCCATCATCGGTCCGCCAATGTCGATCCCGTCTGGCTGCGCGTTGATCTCGGCCTTGCCGATACGCAAGAGGTCAATACTTTCCTGCCAGGCGTCCTGCGTTTCGATTTCCTTGTACCAGGCATCATGCGCGATGCGTTTGAGCATGTCGCGGTCTTCGCCGCCAACATAGATGTCGGCATGGGCGCGCAGCGGCGCTGCAACGGCCTTGGTGATGGGTGTGTCAAGGAAAGCCTCTTTATGCGACCGCCTATCCATCACATGGGCAAAAAGCGGGTCGGGCGCGCCGCCTTCGGTAAACATGCACTGGGCGACGGGGCCGTCCTCTCCTTCCGGAAACAGGTCCGTCTGCACGGCATAGCCCTGTTGGGCTGCAGCCATCTGCATCAGTTCCAGAAAACAACCCATGCCAATGGTCAACTGACGCGCGAACGGGTCGGTCACTGGCAGATCACGCGCCGGGTCGCGCCAGATGGTGACGCCGTCGTCACCGATCAATTCGGCCTCCCAGGGCTGCCGATTATGCGGGTTTGGGGCCAACAATGCATAGGACAGCGCATTCATACGCGGGTCGACATAGGTACCAGCTTGGTCCCACGGGGCGAGCGCCTTGGTCGGGGTGCGGGTGGACAGGAATGCAGCGGACGGGATCGCGGCGGCGACGACGCCACCGCCGACGAGTGAAAGGACTTTGCGACGTGATAAGGACATAAGGATCTCCAATATGATACGATATCGCACTATATAGTACGATATTGCACCAATCAAGTTCCATGCCCGGTAATCCGCTTAGAGCCCTGCAATTTTGATCAGACAGTTTTTCAGGATCGCCTGCTCTTCCTGTGTAAAACCGGCGACAAGCGCCGCATCGAAGCGGCGTGCTTCTTGGACGAGGTCATCGAAAACCGCCCTGCCCGCCCGCGTCAGCGACAGTTTCTCGTGACGCCGATCTGCGCTGACTTCTTCACGGGTCAAAAGGCGTTTCCGCTCTAGCGCCGCCACCGCGCGGCTGACTTTGGTTTTATGGATGCGGGCCCTCGCGCAGACCTCTTTGGCGTGCATCGGCCCGTATTGGCCAAGGTGAAAAATCACCCGCCACTCGGTCCGCAGCATCCCGTATTTTTCCTTGTAGGAACGCTGGAACCCAAGGCTCGACGTCTCGGCGGCCATATTCAGCAGATAAGGGGTGAAATCCTTGAGGTCATAATCGGTCATGTTTGCGACGGTGTCGGTTGTTAGTTACAAAATCAACTATTATCCCGGACCAAGCACAATGGAGGCCATCGTGAACGACCAGTCGCACCCGACCACCCTGATCCAGGCGCCGTCGATCCCCGGCCCGCATGAAGGGTACATGCCCGGCTTCGGCAATGATTTCGAAACCGAGGCCCTGCCCGATGCGCTGCCGCAAGGCATGAACTCACCCCAGAAATGCAATTATGGGCTCTACGGGGAACAGCTATCCGGGACGGCCTTCACCCATGAACGGCCCGAGCGGACATGGTGTTATCGTATCCGGCCCTCGGTCAAGCATTCGCATCGCTATGCGCGGATCGACCTGCCCTATTGGAAATCGGCACCACATGTCGTCGATGATGTCACCAGCCTTGGGCAATACCGCTGGGACCCGATTCCGCACTCCGAAGAGCCGCTGACCTGGCTGACCGGCATGCGCACGATGACGACGGCGGGGGATGTGAACACGCAGGTCGGGATGGCGGCGCATATCTATCTGGTAACCGAAAGCATGGTCGACAGCTACTTCTACTCCGCGGATAGCGAACTGCTGGTCGTCCCGCAGGAGGGGCGACTGCGCTTCGCGACCGAGTTGGGGATCATCGACATCGCCCCCAAGGAAATCGCGATCCTCCCACGCGGGCTGGTCTACCGGGTCGAGGTACTGGAAGGCCCCGCACGCGGGTTCGTGTGCGAGAATTACGGGCAGAAATTCGAACTGCCGGGGCGCGGACCGATCGGGGCGAACGCGATGGCCAATCCGCGCGACTTCAAGGCCCCCGTCGCCGCGTTCGAAGATCGCGAGGCGCCTTCGACCGTCACGATCAAGTGGTGCGGACAGTTTCATGAAACCAAGGTCGGGCATTCGCCCTTGGATGTGGTCGCATGGCACGGGAACTACGCACCGCTGAAATACGACCTGCGCACCTATTGTCCGGTCGGCGCGATCCTATTCGATCACCCCGATCCGTCGATTTTCACCGTCCTGACCGCACCGTCAGGCGTGCCCGGCACCGCCAACATTGATTTCGTCCTGTTTCGCGAACGCTGGATGGTGGCGGAAAACACGTTCCGCCCGCCCTGGTATCATAAGAACGTCATGTCAGAGCTGATGGGCAATATTTATGGCCAGTACGACGCCAAGCCCAAGGGCTTTGTCCCCGGGGGGATGAGCCTGCATAACATGATGCTGCCCCACGGCCCCGACCGGAATGCGTTTGAACGGGCGTCGAACGCGAACCTTGGGCCGGATAAGCTGGACAATACAATGTCGTTCATGTTCGAAACCCGCTTTCCGCAGCACCTGACGGCCTTTGCGGGGCAAGAGGCGCCGTTGCAGGACGATTACATCGATTGCTGGACGTCGCTGGACAAGAAATTCGACGGGACACCGGGGCAGAAATAAATGCAGCGATTGGCGAGTATTGGGGATGGCAGCCCGGACGGGCGACTGGTGATCGTTTCCGAGGATGGCAAAGGGTGCTGGCCAACCTTTGAGGGTTCATTTCGCACCATGCTCGACTCGCATGATGGTGCCACGCTGGACGGACCTCCGGAAGCCTTTGATCCGGACCAATGCTGCGCGCCTTTGCCACGCGCCTCGGCCTTCCTTGACGGATCCGCATACGTCAATCACGTGGCCCTCGTCCGGCAGGCACGCGGGGCCGAAATGCCGGAACGGTTCTGGACAGACCCGCTGATGTATCAGGGCTGCTCCGACCGGCTGTTGTCCCCCCACGACCCGATCGAAGGCAAGCCGGAATGGGGTATGGATTTCGAGGCCGAGATCGGCGTGATCACCGACTTTGTTGACATCGGCGCCTCGGTCAATGAGGCGGCTGCGGCAATCCGTTATATCGTCCTGCTCAACGACATATCGCTGCGCGCGCTGATCCCGGATGAGCTATCCAAAGGCTTTGGCTTCGTGCAGTCCAAGCCGCCATCGGCCTTTGCGCCCATGGCCATCCGCGCCGAAGATTGGCCCGGCTGGGACGGCCGAAAGCTGACGGGCACGGTCTGCGTTGATCTGAACGGTCAGCCCTTTGGGCGCACCCGGTCAGAGGACGAGATGACCTTCGATTTCGCCGAACTGATCGCCCACGCAGCCAAGACACGTTATTTGGAACCCGGCACGATCATCGGGTCGGGCACCGTGTCGAACCGCGACGCGGACGGCCCGGGCAAAACCATCGCCCAAGGCGGGCGCGGCTATTCCTGCATCGCCGAGCAACGCATGGTCGAAACGATCCTGAACGGACGCGCCAGCACACCGTTTCTGCAGGCGGGCGATCAGGTCGATATCTGGTTCGAAGACGACAACGGGAACGATATCTTCGGCCGCATCTCACAAAAGGTGGAATTGATATGACCAAGGCCTTCGCCTCGCAGGGCGACATGACGGAAAAGACGATCACCTTCGATGAAATCGGTGATGGCCTATACGCCTTTACCGCAGAGGGTGACCCGAATTCCGGCGTGATCATCGGCGACGACAGCGTCATGATCATCGAGGCACAAGCGACGCCGCGCCTCGCTGCCAAAGTGATCGAGAAAGTGCGCAGCGTGACCGATAAGCCGATCACCCATGTCGTGCTGACGCACTATCACGCGGTGCGGGTGCTGGGCGCGTCGGCCTATGGCGCGGATCAGGTCATCATGTCGGACAAGGCGCGCGCTATGGTCGTTGAACGCGGGCAAGAGGATTGGGATAGCGAATTCCAGCGCTTTCCGCGCCTGTTCGAAGGGCATGAAAGCATTCCGGGTCTGACCTATCCGACGACAACATTCAGCGACGGCATGACCGTCTATCTGGGCAATCGCCGCGTCGATATCAGACATCTGGGTCGTGCGCATACCGCTGGTGACGCGGTGATCCATGTGCCGGACCAGAACGTGATGTTTACTGGTGATATCGTCGAATACCGCTCGGCCTGTTACTGCGGCGATGGGCACTTTGCCGATTGGGACCGGACCTTGGATGCGATCGAAGCCTATGATGTCGATGCTATCGCGCCGGGGCGCGGTGATGCGCTGGTGGGGCGTGAGATGGTGGATAAGGCAATCGAATCCACACGTGATTTCGTGCAGTCGACTTATCGCCCTGCCGCCCGCGTCGCCGCACGTGGGGGCACGTTGAAAGAGGCGTGGGACGCCGTCCGCGAAAGCTGCGACCCGAAATTCGCCGACTACGCGATCTATGAACATTGCCTGCCCTTCAACGTGGCCCGCGCCTATGACGAGGCACGCGGCATCGACACACCGCGCATCTGGACGGCAGAGCGTGATCTGGCGATGTGGGATGCTTTGCAAGGCTAATCGTCATGGCTGCATCGCGCTATCAGACCGCTTTCACGCTGTATCCTTACGCAAAACACCCAGATCAATCCGCCACACCGCGCCGCCATCCGGTGGTGATCGTCGGGGCGGGACCTATTGGCTTGACCCTCGCGCTAGACCTGGGGCGGAAGGGCACGCCGGTTCTGCTTCTGGACGATCATGAGGGGCCCGGCGCCGGGTCAAAGGCGATCTGTTTCGCCAAGCGCACGCTGGATATCGCACATCGGTTGGGTGCGGGTGAACAGATGATCGAAAAGGGGGTGGTGTGGAACACGGGCAAGGTGTTCCATGCTGACAACATGGTCTTTTCCTTCGATCTGCTGCCCGAGGCGGACCACCGGAACCCGGCCTTCATCAACCTGCAGCAGCCCTATTTTGAGAAGTTTCTGGTTGAAGCGATCGACGCGGCGAAGGCGAATGGCGCACCCATCGACATTCGGGGGCGGAACCGGGTTACGGGGATTGTCGAGAAAGATGATCATGTGCAGGTCTCTGTCGATACACCAGATGGTGCTTATGATCTTGAAACGGACTGGCTGGTCGCCTGCGATGGCGCGCGGTCCCCGATACGCGACATGCTGGGGCTGGGTTTCGCGGGCCGCGTGTTCGAGGATAATTTCCTGATCGCCGACGTCCGCATGAAAGCGGACTTTCCGACCGAGCGCTGGTTCTGGTTTGCCCCGCCTTTCGCTGCCGCGCAATCGGCGCTTTTGCACAAGCAGCCGGATGATATCTGGCGGATCGACTTTCAACTCGGTTGGGATATCGACCGCGACAAGGAACTGGACGAGGTTCGCATCCGGGGCCGGGTTGACGCCATGCTGTCCAGCCAATCGGGCGCGGTGCCGCCCTATGATCTGGTCTGGACGTCCATTTACACCTTTCAATGCCGCCGGATGGATACGTTCCGAAAAAACCGCGTGTTCTTTGCCGGTGACAGCGCACATCAGGTGTCACCGTTTGGCGCGCGCGGGGCGAATTCGGGCGTGCAGGATGCCGAGAACCTGGCGTGGAAGCTGGATGCGGTGCTGAAAGGGCACGCACCCGAGCCATTGCTGGACAGTTACGATCACGAACGTGGCTTTGCCGCGGATGAAAACATCCTCAATTCCACACGTGCGACGGATTTCATGACGCCGAAATCAGAGATGTCTCGGATTTTCCGGGACGCCGTGCTGGATCTGGCCAACCGTCACGACTTTGCCCGGCCACTGGTCAATTCCGGACGGTTGTCGGTGCCGTGTGCGTACGCGGACTTCCCTTTGTTCGGTGAGGACGCGCTGAATGGCCCGCAGATCACCCGACCCGGCGCCGCCTGCACCGACGCGCCGATTGGCGACGGGTTCCTTTTGGACCTGCTTGGGGACGACTTTATTTTGTTGGCGATCGGCGACGACGCACCGCCCGAAGGTGCGGTGCGGATTTTACACGTCGCCGAACCCTCGCCCGAATTGGCAGCGCGATATCTGGGTGAGGCAAAGACCGCGATCTATCTGATCCGACCTGACCAGTATGTTGTGGCCCGCTGGCCGGGTTTCGACGCTGTCAACGTCGATGCCGCACTGAAAACCGCCTTGGGAAAGGGCTGAGATATGGGATTGAACCTTACACCTAACCTGACCGACCCAGACGGGTTCTATGACGATCTGGTCGTTGCCCATGACGGGCTGTCAAAAGATGAAAGCGATGCACTGAATGCACGCTTGATCCTGATCCTCGCCAATCACATCGGTGATCGGTCAGTCCTGCGCGCCGCGCTGAGGGCGGCCAAATAGCAACTTAGCCTAATCCAGCTTGCGCGCCTCATCCATCAACATCACCGGGATACCGTTGCGAATGGGGAACGCCAGATTGGCGCGCTCAGACACCAGCTCCTGGGCGTCGGCATCATAGCGAAGCGTCGTCTGCGACATCGGGCAAACCAACGCCTCGAGCATTTTGGGATCGAAGGTCGTATCGCTCATTGCATGACCTCTTCGCCCGATCCGCCACGCAGGGCGAATTCGATCAGGGTGGTCAGCGTCTCTCGTCGTGTGGTCAAAGACGGCGCCTCGAGCAGCGCTTGCTTATCTTCGGGCTCAAAGGGGCATAGCATCGATAGCGAGTTGATGAGCAGCTCATCCTCGACCTCGCGCAGGCTGTCCCAATCGGTCGACAACCCGCGATCCTCGAGGAAGCGGTTCAGGGCCTCCATGAAAGACTTTCGATCGAAATTCGGGTCTTTTTCAACCGCGCCCAGATCACGCTCAAACCCGTCCCATTGAACCTTACAACGCCGATAGGGCGTGAAGCCTTCAACCTCTTCGATGATACGAAATCGGGACGCACCGGACAGGGTAATCATATAACGCCCATCCTCAGTTTCCGAGAATGCCGTCAATCGGCCAGCGCAACCGATCGTGTGCAGCTTGCCGCCGCCGCCCGGTGCCTCATACGGTTGCACCATCCCGATCAACCGGGTGGACGTCTTGAGCACATCGTCCAGCATTGCCAGATAGCGCGGCTCAAACAGATGCAACGGAAGCGGCGACCGGGGCAGCAAAAGCGCGCCGGGCAGCGGAAAGACCGGGATGACGTCGGGCAGGTCGTTCGATGAAATCATAATCATCGAATTAGTCCGCTGATCCGTTCAGGCAAATATCATCGACGACAGTTTTCGCCGACCGTTCAGGACAACCGGATCCTTGGGGTCGCTGGCGTCGAAAATCTTGAAAAGCTGGGCTTTGGCCGCGCCATCATTCCATTCGCGATCACGGCGGAACAATTCCAGCAGTTCGGTCACCGCTTCCTCTGCCTTACCATTGGCATGCAGGGCAACGGCAAGATCGAAACGGGCCTGATGATCATCGGGGGTCTCGGCAACCTTGGCCTGCAGTTCAGCCACCGGCCCGGCATTCGCCGCCTCGCGGGCAAGCGTAATTTGGGCATGCACCGCCTCGAGCGCGGGATCATCGGAAATCTCGGCGGGCGCCCCATTCAGGATGGCCTCGGCCTGATCCACGTCATCCAGCGCCAGATAGGATCGGACAAGACCCGCATAGGCAACAGCGTTGTTCGGCTCTTCCTGCAGGATCGCGGCAAAGGTTTCGGCCGCGTCTGCTGCCGCACCGTCATCCAGCATCTGCTCTGCCGCTTCGATCGCGGCGCTCAGCCCTTCGGCCTCGGGGTCACCGCCCACGGCTGCGATCTTTTCGACGAACGCATCGACCTGTGACTGTGGCAACGCCCCCTGAAAGCCGTCGACGGGCTGCCCTTTGAAGAATGCGTAGACCGTCGGGATCGATTGCACCTGCAACTGGCCCGCGTAGATCTGGTTCGCGTCCACGTCGATCTTGACCATCTTGACCCGGCCACCTGCCTTGTTCACCGCCGCTTCCAGCGCCGGGCCCAATGTCTTGCACGGGCCGCACCACTGCGCCCAGAAATCCACGATGACGGGTGTCGTCTGCGAGGCTTCGATCACGTCTTGCGCAAAACTGGCATCGGTGCCGTCTTTCACCAGATCAGCAGCGGGGGCTTGTGTATCGCCGAGTTCCAGCATGGGTCTCTCCTTTGTGGTTGACGCTTATATGTGCGCAAGTTGGGTGAAGGCCAAGAGGTAATCTGGGTTTACGATCTGCCGACGTGGGACTAGCGTCCGCGATATGAGCCAGATCAGACCAAAACTCGGCGCCATCGCAGTGGTGATACATGACGGAAGGGCACTGCTCGTCCGACGCAAGAATGAACCCGATGCGGGCAAATGGGGATTTGCCGGCGGGCATGTGGAATGGGGCGAGACAGCCTTTGATGCAGCAGCGCGCGAATTGGAGGAAGAGACCGGAGTTCTGGCCACGGCTCTGCGATATCTGACCAACGTCGACGTCATCCTCAGAGACGACGCTGGCGACGTGACATTTCACTGTCTGCTGGCCGCTGTGGAGTGCCGATATGAAAGTGGGACGCCCTTTGCCGCCGATGATGTCAACGACGCGGCTTGGTTCGCCATCGAAGATGTGGCCGCGCTGGACAAAAGCGACCGCGTCGACGAGATGATCAGATTGGTCAGCGGATCGAACGCGCCTTAGGTAGCCGCCTGACGACGCTGGATGTCCTCGATGACAAACCTGTCGATACACGCCTGATGCGCAAACGCAGCGCGTGGATCGCCTTGTGCCGCGGCCTCTTCAATCGTCAGCTTCGGGATACCCCGTTGCGTACAAACGGCACTGTAAAATGCAACAACCTCTTCGGCGCTGGCACTCTCTGGCGGGGTTGGTGTGGGGAGTGTCGTTGTTTCTGTGCATGCGCCAATGCCGATTACGAAGATCGGATAAATTGCTATGTTTTTCATGTTCATACGGTCTTTTCCTTGTTTCTTAGTGGTTATGTTCTCAGTTCGCCAGTAAGTCAGCGTCGATCCTCATCATCCAACACACCAACAATAGGACCGAGCTGAAATCCGATGTCTTCCCGCCCCAGTGTCGGGGCATAAAGTCGTGATACTTTCCCATCAAAATAGAGCGCGTTCGGAAGTTGTAGAAAGTCCCGGAAGAACGTTCCAAAATCGTAAAAATTCACTGGATCATTCGAGATGACAAACACCGCTCGGTCGCCGTCTGCCGTTGTCCCCACCCCGTTGCGGACGTGGCGCGACGTGCCCTCTGCCAGAAACCGCGGATGCAGCGCCCCATCAATCACCAGCATCGGCCCCGATTGCGTCGCGTCGCGACATGCCGGGCGGCGTGCGACGTAATCCAGTGTTTCGAACACCCAGGCGGCATCATCCTGGATGCAGAACACACCATTCGGCAGCAGCCCGAAATTTCCGGGCCCTTCGCTGGTCACGACCCGCATCTTTTCAACGCCGCGTTCCAGATAATGACCAACCGGCGCGCGGTTGTCGTGATACATACCGGCATTCATCGCGAAAGAAAGCGGACCTATCGTGGTCTCGATCGCATCGAAACTGCCCAATACCTCGCCCGCTTCATCGCTATGGAACAGACGTAGATCCTCAGCCGCGACATCGACTGTGCAAGTTGTATAGCTGGCCCCGGCATAGTCAACGTTTTCGCACGTCACCGCCACCGCGGGCGTGGCCCACAGAACCGCAAACCACAGCCAGCGCATTATTCGAGGTCTCGCCGCACGTGATCTTCGGCCAAAAGCGCCCGGGTCGCATCCATCTGGTCGAACGTTCCGTCGATTTCGAACCGTAGTTCCGGCGCGTATTTCATCGACCCGCCCTTGACGACAAGATGGCGAATTTCGTGCTTGTTGCGGCGCAAGGCCTCGAGCGCTTCGTCCTTGCCCTGCCCGCCTAACGGTAGGACGAACGCGGTCGCGATCCGCAGATCGGGCGACATACGGACCTCACCAACGGTGATCGACATGCCCGACAGATCGTCGTCATGCACATCGCCGCGCTGCAGGACCTCGGACAGGATGCGGCGAAATTGTTCGCCCACACGCAGCATCCGCTGGGTCGGCGCTTTGCCATCGCGATGAGAGTGTTTTGCCATATGTTCCATTTAAGCCCTGACACGCCCCTTGCCAAGCAAGGCTTTGCGTCACCCGTCGCACGCGGCTAAGACTGCCGAAACAAAAGGGATACCGAACATGACCAACCTTCCAGGGATCGTGATCACCGGCGGCTCGGGCCGGATGGGGCGGATGCTGATCAAAACCGTGCTGGCCTCGGATAAGTGCCGGTTGGTTGGGGTGTTGGTTTCGGACGGACACGATTGGATCGGGCAGGATGTCGGGCCATTGGTTGGGCTACCGGCATCGGGTGTCATGGTCAGCGACGATCCGCTTGAAGCCTTTGCCAAGGCGCAGGCGGTGATCGATTTCACCGCCCCTGCGGCGACGGTCGCCTTTGCCGGCCTGGCCGCACAGGCGCGGGCGGTGCATGTGATCGGGACGACGGGCCTGTCTGATGATGACCTGAAAGCCATCGACGCCGCGGCCCGCCATGCCGTCATCGTGCGCGCGGGAAATATGTCGTTGGGGGTTAACCTGTTGGTCCAGTTGACGAAAAAAGTCGCGGCGGCGCTGGACGAGGACTTTGATATCGAGGTGATCGAAGCCCACCACAATCAAAAAGTCGATGCACCTTCGGGCACCGCCTTGATGCTGGGCGAGGCAGCGGCGGCGGGGCGTCAGGTGACCCTCGACGACATGAGTGATCGTGCACGCGACGGGATCACCGGTGCGCGGGAAAAGGGCCGTATCGGCTTCAGCGCGATCCGCGGCGGCGACATCGTGGGCGAGCACGACGTACTGTTCGCCGCGCCGGGCGAGCGGATCGTCTTACGCCATATCGCGACCGACCGCGCCATCTTTGCCCGCGGCGCGTTGAAGGCTGCGTTGTGGGGGCAGGACCAGGACCCGGGCGCGTACGACATGATGGATGTGTTGGGCCTATAACCGCCGATTGCGTGAACCATTTGCGGGGGTTTCGCGTAGTAAAGTTAAACTAGGATAAAGGAGGTGCCCGATGAAACGGCTCATTCTTGCGATTGCTTTGACGCTTGGCGCGGCCCCTGCCGCTGCAGACAGCTATGTACCCGTTTCTGATCAGGCGACGTTTCTGTCGCTGGTCGATGGCAAATTGCTGCGTAATCGTCTGTATGGTGTGCGGCTTAACGTGTTGAATAATGGACAAATTCAGGGCTCTGCCATCGGTTGGGATATCTCCGGGACGTGGTCTTGGGAGGATGGCTATTTCTGCCGCGAGATGGACTGGGGCGGTGAGGCGATCCCGTATAACTGCCAGCTGGTCGAATGGGATGGCAGCCTGATACGGTTCACTGTGGACCGGGGTGCTGGCGATTCTGCGTCGTTTCGGGTGCAGTGATCCAGCGGCGATCACGGGTATTTGAAGTCGCTTCCACACAGTCGCTATCCAATGGTTAACGTGGCGAATCGGGCCGGATTTCACGTGTCGGAAAAGCGTCGGACAAACGTCGGACTTTCATCGGACCCTTGCGGGCGGTTCGGGGCCTATTAACGCAACGCGCGGTGTGATTGTTAGCGATGTGTTAATTGTAGGCTGCGTATCGTACGCACTTGGAGAGTGTCGGGATGGCCAAGCCATTCAACTATGAAAAAGACTTCATCAATGGTCTGATCGCCATTCGCGCCCTGGGCGCGCCGGTGCCTGATGACACTAGGGCCGGGCACATCTTTACGCACGTCGATGCCGATGGTGGGAATTTTCGCGAAGTCGGTGGCTGGTGGTTGGAACATGAAGATGCAGATCGCGCCAAGTTCATCACTTGGCTGTTGCCGGGGGATGATATTGAAGAAGAGGCCCTGGACAGCAAAGAGCGCTACTGTGCCATGCTGGTCGCCATTCGGCTTTTGATCGATGAAGTCACGATCACCCGCACGGGGCGGGTGATCAATACGAAGGCTTCAAACGACAAACTCCGCGCGCATCGTAAGAGGCTGCTGGCAAAGCGGCGGTCTTGAGTAGCACGTGCCGCCTTGCGCCCGGATCGGCGGAACCTACAACTTTACCCACGCCGCGTTTCGCGCTGAACTGCGCACGCAAGCGTCTACGAATTCCACACCTTTCAGACCGTCCTGCACGGTGGGAAAGACCACCTCTGGTGGGATGGGATCGCCTTTGCGGTGGGCGTGGATCGCATGGGCGGCCTCGGTGTAGATGTTGGCGAAACCTTCCAGATACCCCTCGGGATGGCCCGGGGGAATCCGGCTGACCCGGGCGGCGGCGGCGCCTGCCCCGGCCCCACCGCGGGTGATCAGCCGTTTGGGTTCGCCGAACGGTGTGTGCCAGAGGTAGTTTGGATCCTCTTGCGCCCATTCCAGCCCGCCCTTTTCGCCATAGACCCGGATGCGCAGCGCGTTTTCGTTGCCGGGTGCGACCTGGCTGGACCACAGCATGCCCCGCGCCCCGCCATCGAACCGCAGCATCACATGGGCGTTGTCGTCAAGTTCACGCCCGGACACAAAAGCCTGCAGGTCAGCGGCGAGTTCAGTCGCCGTCAGCCCGGTGATGAAGCAGGCGAGGTTGTAGGCATGTGTGCCGATGTCGCCGGTCGACCCCCCTGCCCCCGAGCGTGCCGGGTCCGTCCGCCATTCTGCCTGCTTGATGTCTTGTGCGACCGTCAGCCAGTCCTGCGGGTATTCGACCTGCACGACGCGGACCTTGCCGATCTCACCCGCTGCGACCATCTCGCGCGCTTGGCGGACCATGGGGTAGCCGGTGTAATTGTGTGTGAGGACAAAGAGCGCGTCGGATGCCTCGGCCGCTTTGACCAGTTTTTTGGCATCGGCCAGTGTCGAGGTCAGGGGCTTGTCACAAATCACGTGGATGCCGCGTTTGAGGAATTCGCGCGCGGCCTGATAATGCACGTGGTTCGGCGTGACGATCGCCACGGCCTCGATCCCGTTTTTCAACCGCGCCTCGCGGATGGCCATTTGTTTGAAGTCATCGTAGATGCGCGGCAGGCCCAGCGCCTCACCACTGGCGCGGGATTTCTCGGGCGTGGACGAGAGCGCGCCAGCGACCAGTTCGTAATGATCGTCGATCCGGGCGGCGATCCGGTGAACGCCGCCGATAAAGGCGTCATTGCCGCCGCCGACCATGCCAAGCCGAATACGTGTCTGTGCCATCAGTCGATCCCCAGCATTTTGCGATTTGCGGCCTCATCGGTGCCGCTGCCTGCGAAATCGTCGAAGGCGACCTCAGTCGGGCGGATGATGTGATCGCGGACGAAGGCCGCCCCTTCGCGTGCGCCGTCTTCGGGATGTTTGATCGCGCATTCCCATTCGACAACCGCCCAGCCGTCAAAGCCGTGCGCGGTGAGTTTGGAAAAGATCGCGCTGAAATCGACCTGCCCGTCGCCCAATGACCGGAACCGCCCGGCGCGGTCGACCCAGCTTTGATAGCCGCCATAGACGCCCTGCCGCCCTGTCGGGTTGAATTCGGCGTCTTTGACGTGGAACAGCCTGATCCGGTCTTTGTAGATGTCGATATGGTCGAGGTAGTCGAGGCATTGCAGGACATAGTGCGACGGGTCGTACAGCATGCAGGCGCGGGCATGGTTGCCGGTGCGTTCGAGGAACATTTCATATGTCACCCCATCGTGCAGGTCTTCGCCCGGGTGGATTTCATAGCCGATATCGACGCCGCAATCCTCGGCATGGTCGAGGATTGGCTTCCAACGGCGGGCGAGTTCGTCGAAGGCGGTTTCGACAAGCCCGGCGGGCCGCTGTGGCCATGGGTAGACATAAGGCCATGCCAGCGCGCCCGAGAATGTCGCGTGCGCGGTGAGGCCGAGGTTTTTGGAGGCGGTCAGCGCCTTTTTGACCTGATCGACGGCCCATGCCTGACGTGCCTTGGGGTTGCCGCGGACCTCCTCTGCCGCGAAGCCGTCAAAGGCGGTGTCGTAGGCGGGGTGGACGGCGACGAGTTGTCCCTGGAGGTGCGTCGAGAGTTCCGTGACTTCGACCCCGTTGGCGGCGGCGACGCCTTTGAATTCGTCGCAATAATCCTTGCTTTCCGCCGCTTTGGCGAGATCGATCAGCCGCCCATCCCAGCTGGGCACCTGCACGCCCACATAACCGCAATCGGCGGCCCATTTGGTGATGCTGTCCCATGAATTGAACGGTGCCGTGTCCCCGGCAAATTGTGCCAGAAACAGCGCCGGGCCTTTGATGGTTTGCATGTGATCCTCCCCTTTTTGCTGCCTTAGGGCAGCATGTTTTCCTTTATATAAATATCGATGCGTATACGTTCCTGTGCGGGATTGTAAGGCGCGCTGTCGGCGGTCGCCCGCAAGAGACGGGCGCAGGATCGCACGAGGTGTCCGCTGTCCTGGTTGATGACCGCGTCGAAATAGCCATCCTGCAGGGCGGCGCGGCTAAGCGGGGTGAGTTCATGGCCGATCACCACGATATCGTCCGCTGCCTTACGATCTTTCAGATGGCGGATCAGCCCTTCGTTCCCCGCGGCGCTGGAATAGATGCCGCAGATGTTGGCGTGATTTTCGAACACTTCGGGCAAGAGGCGGTGGATCAGGTCGGGATCGTCCCGCCCTTCGAAGGACGCGACGACATCGAGGTCGGGGAATTGGTCGTTCATGACCAGATCGAAACCCTGCCGCCGTTCAAGGTGATCGCGGGCAAAGCGGGAACCGGCGATGAACAGGATCTTGCCCGGTCGCCGGATGAAGCGGCCCATCAGTTGTGCGGCCGTCCTGCCAGCGGCCACGTTGTCGATGCCGACGAAATGGTCGCGGTCGGATGATGGCAGGTCGGACACCAGCGTGACGACGGCGATGCCCTTGTCCCGGACCCTGTTGATGGCGTCGCGGACCGATGGGGTTTCGGGGCTGAAGATCGCGACGCCATCGGTTTCCTGCGGATCAATCCGGTCAAGCACCGCGACAAAATCCTGCGCGTCGAAAGGCGCGGCGAGCGCGAGCGACAGTTCGGTGCGTTCGTTCGCCAGTTTCTCGGCCTGTTCGGTGATCTGATGCCGCAGCGCCTGAACGAATTCGTTGGTGGTGTCGGGCAATACAAATAGCAGGTTATAGACCCGCCGCCGGGCGAGGTTCGCCGCCGCCGTATCGCGTATATAGCCAAGCTCGGCGATTGCCGCGTGGACCTTATTGATCGTGGCCGACCGAACGCCGGGCCGTTCGTTGAGCACGCGATCGACCGTCGCCAGGCTGACCCCGGCTACGCGGGCAATGTCATTGACCGTTGGTTTCGTGACGATTTTGAGCCCGGTTTTGTTCAGTTCAGTCCACCATTTCCTGTTCCAGCGCCCCGAAGAGCAGCGCCACGGCCTCGGCCCCTGGGTCGTTGTGCCCTTTGAGATTCTCTTCGGGTACATACGCGGCGCGCCCGGCTTTGGCACGGTGTATCGATGCGGTGCTGTCGGCCCCTTTGCGCGCGGCGGCGGCAGCGGCGGCGATCCCTTGGGGTAAGGCGTCAAGCGCCGGGGACAGCGCGTCGATCATCGTGCGGTCGCCGATGCCCGCGCCGCCGACCTGGCTGACGCGGTTCAAACCTTCGCGCAGGGCCTTTAGCACGGATGCGCCGTTTGCGCAGGCGTCGCCCGCGGCGTTGAAATAAATGGCGAGGATCACGCCGGACGATCCGCCCATCGTCTGGCTAAGTTCGTTGCCGATGGCCGGGAAAAGCTGGGTCAGATCGGCCAGCGGCATCCGGTCGAGGCTGGACTTCAGCGCGCGCGCCGCCGTCGCCAGCGTGCTACCGGTATCGCCGTCGCCGGATTTTGCGTCGAGTGTGTTCAATGCCCCCTCGGATGAGATCAGGAGGTCGGTGACCCGCTCGATAATCTCGCGTGTCTTGGCGTTTTGCGATGGGATCGGTTCGATTGGCGTCAGCCCGTCGGGGAGTGGCACGATGGGCGGCTTGGCCAGTTGTGCGAGGCCGGGCCAGGCGGGCAAGGCGACGGGCTGCGCCAATGCCGCCTGTTCGTCGGGCGTCGCGTCCATGATCGAGACGGAAAAGCCGTGCATGTCGAGTGACGTCATCAAGGGCGCGGGTCCGATGATGTGCTTGACGAGGCCAGAGGCGGCCAAGGCATGCGTCAGCACTGACATCTCAAGCGGTGTGGTGGAGCCGAGATTGTTGACGATGGCAACGGTGTTGCCCCCGGCATGGTCCCTCAGTTTGCTGACGACGGTGCCCATCGCGTCCATCGCGGTGCCGAAATCGACCTGTTCCACGCCCGGTTCGCCATGGATGCCCAGCCCCAGTTCGGCCTTGCCCGCGCCGATCCGGTTTTCCTTTTGCGATCCGGGGATGGTGCAGGTGTCAAGGCTCATCCCGATGGAGGCGACTTTGCCGATGACCGTGCGTGCAACTGCGGTCACGGCATCGAGGTCGGCGCCGTTTTCGGCCATGGCACCGACGATCTTGTGTACGAAGAGGGTGCCTGCGACGCCGCGCGGTTGCGGCAGGTCGGGCAAGGCGATGTCGTCATCGACGACGACCATTTCGACCTTGCGACCCAAGGCCCGCGCCCGTTCGGCGGCGAGCCCGAAATTCAGGCGGTCACCGGTGTAGTTTTTCACGATCAGCAGGCAGCCTGCTTCGCCCGTGACGGCTAGGATCCCGGCCAGGACGGCCTCGACCGATGGTGACGCGAAGACCTCACCACAGACAGCCCCTGTCAGCATGCCCTTGCCCACGAACCCCGCATGGGCGGGTTCGTGGCCCGAGCCGCCGCCCGAGACGAGCGCGACCCTGGATTTGTCCCAGTCGCTGCGAAAGACGACCTTGATATGCGGATAGCCGTCCAACCGTGACAGCGCGCCGCCCGCGGCGGCAAGCACACCGTCGATCGCCTCGGTCACGAGATCCTCTTTGGCGTTGATGAATTGGGCCATGGTGTCCCCTCCCTTTTAAGCCACGCGCCCGCCTGTGGCGTCGAAATACAGCGGATCGCGCGGGCTGATCTTGATGGTTGTGTTGTCGGCGTAATCCTGATGCGGATCGGTCAGCGTGGTGATCGCGTGGCCTTGCAGATCAAGGTGTAGCCGCGTCTGGTCGCCCAAATGTTCGGACCGGATGATTGTCGCCTCGATCCCGTCGCCCTGTTGGATGTTTTCGGGGCGCAGGCCGATCTGGTCGCCTTTGTGATTGCCCGGAAACAGGGCCGCGGGCAGGATGTTGATCCGGGGTGAGCCAAGGCGGCTCGCCACATAAATGCTGGCCGGGTCTTCGTAGACTTCCCGGGGCGTGCCGTATTGCACGAGCCGCCCGTTTTCCAGGACGCCGATATGGGTTGCCATCGTCATCGCCTCGACCTGATCGTGGGTGACATAAAGCAGCGTCGCGCCAAGATCGGCGTGGATGCGTTTGAGTTCGACGCGCAGGTCAGCGCGCAATTTCGCATCAAGCGAGCTGAGCGGTTCGTCCATCAGGTAAATCTGCGGGTCGCGCACGAGGGCGCGCCCGATGGACACGCGCTGCATTTCACCGCCTGACAGTTCCGTCGCCTTATTGTCCAGCTTGTGCGGGATCTGGAGCGTTTCGGCGATGGTCTGGACCTTTTGCGCGATGACATCCTCGGGGGTTTTCAGGATCGGGGAGCGGAGCGGAAAGGCGAGGTTGTCGCGCACGGTCAGGTGCGGGTAGAGCGAGTATTGCTGGAACACCATCGCCACGTCGCGTTGTGCGGGGGTGTCGTCGCCCACGTCGCGCCCGCCGATATGGATGCTGCCGCTATCCAGCTTTTCAAGGCCCGAGATCAGGCGGAGGGTTGTGGTTTTTCCCGCACCCGTGGGGCCGAGGAGGACGACGAAAGCGCCGTCTTCGATCGTCATCGAGATGTCGGCGACGGCCTGGGTTTTCCCGTACGCCTTGGAGACGTTGTTGAGCGTGACTTCAGCCATGAAGCACCCCTTCGTTCAGTTCGGATTTCAGGGCGCGCCCGGTTTGGCGGTCGAACAGGGTGATGGTGTTCGGGTTGAATTGCAGGCCGACCGTGTCGCCGGTTTTTGCGGGGTGTTTGGCTGAAATGCGGGCCTTGGCCTCACCCCCTGCGGTTTTCAGCGTCACGATCTGGGTCGTGCCCAGATATTCGGTGGCGATAATCTCCGCCCGGAAAGGGGCATCGTCGGACAGCGTGATGTGTTCGGGGCGCACGCCAAAGGCCATGTCGCCCTCAAACGGTTCGCGGGTTTGGGGGATGGCGAAGGTGTTCTGGTGCATGGCGACATCGGCGGAGCCGCTGCCGACCTTGCCGTGGAAATTGAGGAAGTTCATCGACGGAGAGCCGATGAAATCGGCCACGAACATGGTGGCCGGTTTGTCGTAGATTTCCTGCGGCGTGCCGAATTGTTCGACGACGGCGTTGTTCATCACGACGATCTTGTCGCCCATCTGCATCGCCTCAAGCTGGTCGTGGGTGACGTAGACGGTTGTCGCCCCCATCCGGTCGTGCAGCGCGCGCAGTTCTTCGGCCATGTGTTCGCGAAACTCGGCATCGAGTGCGCCAAGCGGTTCGTCCATCATGAAGGCCTTGGGTTCGCGCACGATGGCGCGGCCAAGGGCGACGCGCTGTCTGTCGCCGCCGGACAGGCCACCGACGGGGCGGTCGAGGATGTCTTCGATGCCGAGGATTTTCGCGACCTCGGCCACCTTTTCCCTGACCTTGGCGCGCGGCATGCCTTGGCTGACCAATGGATAGCTGATGTTCTTGCGCACGTTCATATGCGGGTAGAGCGCGAACATCTGGAAAACGAAGGCGATGTCACGCTGGGACGGGGGGCGTTGGGAAATCTCTTCCCCGTCGAGGAAAATCTCGCCCGAAGTGGGCAACTCCAACCCCGCGATCATGCGCAGCGTCGTCGTCTTGCCGCAGCCGGAGGGGCCGAGCAACATGAAGAATTCGCCGTCTTCGATGGTGAATGAACTTTCGCGGACGGCGGTGAAATCGCCGAATTGCTTTTTGACGTTTTTGATGACGATCTGCGCCATGCTTACTCCGGGAAATGGCTGACGACGATGAACATCACCGTGCCGATCAGGGTTGTGATGAAGGAATAGGTGAAGGCCCAGATCGCGAAGGGTTGCATCAGCATAAAGACCCCAAGCGCGATGATGATGGTGGCCAGCGCCTCCCATGGGCCGCGGCGCAGGCGGAGGAGGCCTGTGAAGAACCTGGTCATTTGCGTACCGCTCCGAAGGTGATCCCGCGCAGCAGGTGTTTGCGCAGGAGGATGGTGAAGATCATGACCGGCAAAAGGAAGATCGTGACACCCGCGGCGATGGCGGGCCAGTCGAGGCCGCCGACGCCGATGATCGTCGGGATGAAGGGCGGGGCCGTCTGTGCGTTGGCCGTGGTGAGCAGCACCGCGAAGGCGTATTCGTTCCAGGCGAAGATCAGGCAGAAGATCGCGGTGGAGGCGATGCCGGTGGCGGCCTGTGGCAGGACGACCTTGTAGAAAGCCTGGAACCGCGTGTAGCCGTCGATCAGCGCGGCCTCTTCATATTCCATCGGGATGCCGTCGATGAAACTTTTCAAGAGCCACACGGCGAGCGAGATGTTCACGGCGGTGTAAAGCAGGATCATCCCCAGATGCGTGTCGGACAGCCCCAGTTGCCGGTACATCAGGAAGATCGGGATGGCGACAGCGATGGGGGGCATCATCCGGGTGCTGAGGATGAAGAACAGCAGATCGTCCGCCAGCGGTATCTTGAACCGGCTGAACGCATAGGCGGCGAGTGTGCCGAGAAAGACGCTGAGGAAGGTGGACCCGAACCCGATGATGACCGAATTCATGAACCGTTCGCCAAACTTCGACGGGCCCACGATGACCATGCCGTATTGGCGCACGATCTCGTCCGCCCAGTTTTCGGGTGGGTTGGCGTTCAGGAATTCCTGTGTTTGCCGGGTGCGCGTGGTGAAGAGGTTCACATAGCCTTCGAGCGTGGGTATGAACCCGGCCTCGCTGTCCGATCCGATGATGTATTTCGGCGGGTAGGCGATGGCGTCAGAGGGGCTTTTGAACCCGGTGATCGCGATCCAGACCAGCGGGATCATGGTGATCAGGGCGTAAAGTATGACCAATGTGCCCGCGAACCATTTGGTCCGGTTCGAGGGTTCGGTGACGGAAAAGCTGCTCATCTTTCTTTCACCTTGTTCAGGGCTTTGACGTAGATGCTGGCAAGGCCGAACACCGTCACGAAGAGAATGATCGCGTAGGCCGAAGCATAGCCCGTCCGCCATTTTTCAAACGCTTCGCGTTTGAGGTTGATCGATGTCAGTTCGGTCACCGATCCGGGGCCGCCGCCGGTCAGCTGCACGACAAGGTCAAACATCTTGAAATTCTCGATGCCCCGGAACAGGACCGCCAGCATCAGGAAAGGCAGCACCATCGGGACGGTGATGGTAAAGAATTGCCGGATTTTGGAGGCACGGTCGATTTCAGCGGCCTCGTAAATGTAGTCGGGGATGCTGCGGAGCCCGGCGAGGCAGATCAGCATCACGAACGGCGTCCACATCCAGGTGTCCACGATGACGATGGACCAAGGGGCAAGGTCGACCTGCCCCAGCATTTCAAAGCTGGACGGGTCTTTGCCAGTGAAGAAGGCCACGATGTAATTGAACAGGCCGATCTGCGGCTGGTAGAGGAATTTCCAGAAATTGCCGACGACGGCAGGGGACAGCATCATCGGCAGGACGATGATCGTGGTCCACAGATCGTTGCCCTTGAATTTCTTGTTGATCAGCCAGGCCAGCGTGAACCCGATCAGCACCTGAAAGACGATCGTCCAGAACAGGAAATGCGCCGTGGCCTGCATGTTCAGCCAGATATCGGTGTCTGTCAGGATGCGTTCGTAATTGCGAAGGCCGATGAATTCGGGTTCGCGGTTCAGACGGTTGGCGCGGTAGTTGGTGAAACTCAGCCGGATCGTCCAGATCAGCGGAAAGATGTTGATCGCGAGCAAGAGGAAGATCGTCGGGGCGACGAATATCCAGGCGATCGCGCGGTCGGATAAGCCCCTGATCTGGCGTGCAACTTTCGGCGGCGTTGCGCTGGCAACGCTGGTGGCGAGTTTGTCTGTCATTGGCCTGTCCGGTTGTAAGGCGGGGTTGCGCCCGCCCTACGGGTTGCGGTTTGCGGCGGGCATGTGCCCGCCACACGCTTAGAGCTTGCCTTCGTCCTCGAAGACTTCGGTCCAGTCCTCGATCAGTTTATCGAGCGCCTCTTGCGCGGTGCCCTGATCGGCGACCACATAGTCATGCACCCGCTTTTGCATCGCGAGGAGGAGTTCGGCATAAGCCGGTTCCTGCCAGAAATCCTGCACGGCATCCATGGCTTCGAGGAAGTCACCGGCGAAGGGCTGGCTTTCGACAAAGCCCGGGTCTTGCAGCACGGCGTTGTGGGCTGAATAGCCGCCCAGCTCCCACCATTTGGCCTGCACATCGGGTTGCGCGAACCATTTGATGTATTCCAGCGCCGCATCCTGTTTGTCGGAATAGCTGACCACCGAAATCCCCTGACCGCCAAGGGTCGACGCCGCGATGTTCTGCGGTGGGTTCACGAAAAAGTCGATCTTGTCCCCGCCGGTGGCCGGGTCGGCGTAGAGGCCGGGGAAGAAGGCGAACCAGTTCATCGCCATCGCCACCTGCCCGGATTTGAACGCATCGAGCGACTCACCCATGTAGGAGTTCGTGTAGCCCGGCGGCGTCGCAGTTTCGTAGAATTCTTTGTAGAATTCCAATGCCTCGACGGCCTCAGCCGAGTTCACCGCGCCGACCATGTCGTAGGATCCGGGTTCGTTTTCGTATTTGAAGCCCCAGGTATAAAGCGCGCCGGTCACGCCCATGGTGATCCCTTCGGAGCCCCGTTCGGTAAAGATAGCCGCGCCGTAGACGGTTTTGCCGTCGATCTCGCGTTCCTGGAAGAATTGGGCGATTTGCAGCAGTTCCCGTTGTGTCTGTGGTTCGCGCAGTTCTTCGCCAGTCGCCTCCTGATAGGCGGCTTTGATATCGTCCCGTTCGAACCAGTCCTTGCGGTAGAACCAGCCGTTGGCGTCACCCATCGCTGGCAGAGCGTAGTAATTGGGCGTACCCTTCGGCCATGTCGAATAGGCATAGACGGTCGCCGGTGCGAAATCGTCCATGGAAATGCCTTCGCTGTCGAAGAAATCGTTCAGTTTGACGTAGTGGCCGTTTTCCGCGCCGCCACCGATCCATTGGCTATCACCGATCAGCAGGTCGCAGAGTTGGCCACCCGCATTCAGTTCGTTCAGCATCCTGTCCGCGAAATTGGGCCACGGCACGAATTCGAAATTCATCGTGTGGCCGGACTCGGCCTCGAAATCTTTTGACAGTTCGACCAAGGCATTGGCCGGATCCCAGGCGGCCCAGCAGAGCGTCAGGTCATCGGCGTATGCTGTCGATGCAGCCCCTGTTGCCGCGATCGCAATGGCGCTGGCGCCAGCCAGTTTCAAATAAGACATAAATTCCTCCCCTTCATGCGCCAGGTTCATTTTTTGCGAATCGTGGCGTGGTTTGAGGCTATATGAGGTGCGTACCTCAAGTCTATGCATTTCTGAGGTGCGTAACTCAAAAACTTAGAAAGCGTAATTTTATCAGATGTTTAGGTCTTTCATGATTGTTGACTTTAATCCCCTCGTGTTGCGCAGGCCATCCGTCAAAGTGCTTATATTGACACCTGCACGCGTTCACCTCATCCAGAGGCGGCGCGAAGAAATGGGCGGATGATGTCGAAGGCGAAGTCGAAACAACAGGTCTATACCTTGCTGGTCGAAGTAGGCCGCAACGCCGGGGATGGCCTGCCCCAAGAAGCCACGGGCGGCGCATTGGTGTGCTATGCCAGCGGCGTGGACGAGGCCGAGGCGGTGCGCGAAACCGTGGCGATCCTGAAGCAGGCCGATTTGGCCCCGCTGGACGTGTCCGGCTATGGCACGCTGGAGGAACGGTTGGCAGAGGGGCACGACATCTCGGATGAGGAAAAGGCGCTGATGCAACGGGCGCTGGAGGAAAACAGCGTGATCGTGGCGCAGATGACGCCGTTTTTTGATGAGGGGTGAGTGGGTGGCAATGAGAACAAGATCAGAACAGGAAGAACGGCGCTAACACTCCAAAAATTGCATCCCCCGTCCCTTCCCGATAGCCATGCGGGAAAAGGAGCCGCCCATGCCCACCGATCCTGTTGTCCTGACCGCTGAACTGATCCGTTGTCCGTCTGTCACCCCTGCAGAAGGCGGGGCGTTGGTTCTTCTCGAACGGAAACTCAGCGCCGCCGGTTTCGATTGCACCCGGGTCGATCGAGGTGGTGTCGCCAACCTTTTCGCGCGCTGGGGCCGGAAAGGAGCGAACCGCACGTTCGGGTTCAATGGCCATACCGATGTGGTGCCCGTTGGCAATGAAAACGATTGGTCGGTGCTGCCGTTCGGGGCGGAGTTGAAGGACGGGTATCTTTACGGGCGCGGCGCGACGGATATGAAATCGGGCGTAGCGGCGTTTGCTGCTGCCGCCATCGATTTCGTGAACGATACACCGCCTGACGGCGCCATCGTTCTTGCTATCACGGGGGACGAAGAGGGCGACGCGCTGCATGGCACGACCGCCCTGCTGGACTGGATGGTGCAGGAGGGCGAGGCGATGTCGGTTTGTCTGGTGGGCGAACCCACCTGCCCGAATGAGATGGGCGAGGCGATGAAGATCGGGCGCCGTGGGTCGCTGACTGTTTGGGTCACCGTGCGGGGCATTCAGGGCCACTCCGCCTATCCGCATCGGGCCAAGAATCCTCTGCCCGCGATGGCGCGTCTGATGGATCGGTTGGCATCGCACGAGTTGGATCAGGGAACGGATCATTTCGATCCTTCGACCCTTGCCGTCGTCAGTATCGACACCGGCAATCCGGCGACGAATGTCATCCCCGCATCGTGTCAGGCCGCGGTCAACGTGCGTTTCAACGACGCCCATACCAGCCAGTCTATCGTCGATTGGATCGGGGATGAGGCGGGCCGCGTCACTGACGAGTTCGACGTCGACGTCGATATCAAGGTGAAGGTCTCGGGCGAGAGCTTTGTCACCCCGCCCGGCGAATTGTCTGATCTTGTGGCGCAAGCTGTTGAGGCCGAGACGGGGCGTAAGCCCGCGCTCTCGACCTCGGGCGGGACGTCGGATGCCCGGTTCGTCAAAGATCACTGCCCGGTGGTTGAATTCGGCCTTGTCGGTAAGACCATGCATCAGGTCGACGAACGGGTTGCCGTGGATCAGGTGCATCAGCTCAAGGCCATTTATGGGCGGATTTTGCGCGATTATTTTGCGTAATGCGCGTTGGTTTCACCCACCCTACGCCAGAGCGGGCCGATGGCGACCAGCAGGATCAGGATGTTGAACAGAACATTCGATGGATTGCCCGATAGCACCGACCCGGCGCTGTCCAGCACGAACCATGCCAATACCCCGACGACGACGCTGCGCCGCACGCCCTCGGGCGCGTGATCATAGACCTGCGTGGCGAGGCACCAGATCGTCACGCCCCATCCCAACAGGAAACCGCCGGTGAGAGCCGAGAGGAAACGGGTTGTGCCGTCGTCGAAGCTCTGCACCCCATCGAGTGGCCAGGCGATCAGATCAAGCGTGAACCGTGCCGGTTCTGCCGTAGGCAACATCGTGGCGAGGAAGAACACAGGCCCGAACGATCCGATGACGATCGCCGTAATCTTGAGCCAGAATTTGTGGAAATCATGGGTCATGTGGATGCTCCTGTTTCGTGTTGGGGCATGGATAGGACCGACCGCCGCGGCAAAACAATTACCTTGGAGGTAACTGACCTGCGCCGATCCATCGGTTAGGGTGACGGTATGAGTGCATTCCCCGAGACCCTGAAAACCTGGCGCAAGACGCGCAGGCTGAGCCAGCTGGACCTGGCGTTGGAGGCTGACGTGTCCTCCCGCCATATCAGTTTTCTGGAAACCGGGCGGGCGCGGCCCAGCCGCGACATGATCGGGCGGTTGTCGGATGTGATGCAGCTGCCCCTTGCGGCCCGCAATCAGATGCTGACCCATGCCGGTTTTGCCGCCCAGTACAGCGCGCGTGATTGGGATGGCGCCGATATGGCGCCGGTGCGGATGGCCATCGATCACATGCTGGACCGCCACGCGCCTTATCCGGCGCTGGCCTTGGACCGGTTATGGATCCTGCACAAGATGAATGGCCCCGCCCGGACCTTGTTCGCGGGTCTGAACGTAACCGAGGGCGACAGCCTGCTGGACCTGATGATGTCCGATCATCTGCCACCACTGATCGAGAATTGGCCCGACGTGGCCCATCACGCAGCCCAACGCTTGCGGACGGAAAGTGTCGCGCAAGGCGGCATCGCCATGCTTGACCGCGTGGCGGCGCATCTGGCGCAGGTGCCGGGCCGTTCCGATACGGCGCTGGCCCCCGTCGTTCCCACGATTTATCGGCTGGGCGAGGCGCGCCTGTCCCTTTTCGCGACCATCGCACAATTCGGCACGCCCGAGGATCTGGCGCTGAACGAATTGAAGATCGAGTTGTACTTTCCCGCCGATGAGGCGTCGCGCGTGATCCTTGAAAACCTGACGGGATGACGGCCCTGTCTGCCCATGTTAGGGCAGTCCCATGACACGCGTTCCTTCAAAATCCGAAATTCTGTCATGGATCTCGGACAACCCCACCAAGACCGCGAAACGCGATATCGCCAGGGCCTTTGGCATCAAAGGTGCGGCGCGGATCGAGCTGAAACGGTTGCTGCGCGAATTGCAGGATGACGGCAAGCTGACCAAGCGGCGATCGTCCTATCGAGATACCGAGGAATTGCCGCCTGTGGCCGTGCTGCAGGTGGTCGGGCCGGATGAGAACGGCGATCTGTTTGCCCGCCCGCTGGAATGGAAGGGCCAAGGCGCCGAACCCCGCATCCTGATGATGCTGCGCGACAGTGACCCCGCCTTGGGCGAAGGCGACCGCATCCTCGCCCGCCTGACGGTCGACGCGACCGAGGATCACAGTCATACGGGCCGCATGATCCGGCGGATCGGGACGAACCCGCGGCGCATTCTTGGCGTGTACCGTGCCGGGTCCGAAGGCGGGCGCGTGATGCCCATCGACAAGGGGTCGGACAAGCAATGGACCGTCGCCGCAGGCGCGACAGGCGGCGCGAAAGACGGCGAGTTGGTCGAGGCGGAACAGGCCGGACCGAAGGGCCGTATGGGGTTGCCGAAGGCGCGTATCATCGCGCGCCTCGGCGACCCGACCGAACCGCGCGCCGTGTCGCTGATCGCGATCCACCAGCACGGCATCCCTGATCATTTCCCGGATGAGGTCATTGCAGAGGCTGATGCGGCGAAACCCGCGGGGCTGAAAGGCCGCAAAGACCTCCGCGACCTCCCCCTTGTAACGATCGACCCATCTGACGCCCGCGACCACGACGATGCCTGCTATGTCGAAGCCCACGACGACGGCACCTTCACCATCTGGGTCGCTATCGCCGATGTGGCCCATTACGTGTGCCCGAACAGCGCTTTGGACCGCGAGGCGCGCAAACGCGGCAATTCCACCTATTTCCCCGACCGGGTCGTGCCGATGCTGCCCGACCGGCTGTCGGGCGATCTGTGTTCGCTGCATGAGGGCGTCGAACGGGCCTGTATTGCTGTGGCGATGAAGATCGACGGGAGCGGGAACAAGATTGGCCATGAATTTCACCGTGGGCTGATGAAATCAGTCGCATCGTTGAACTACGAAGAGGTACAGCAGGCCGTCGATGGACGACCCAATGCCAAGACCGCGCCGTTGATGGATGACATCATCCAACCGCTTTACGCGGCCTATGCCGCGCTGAAGAAAGCGCGCGCTGCGCGGCAACCGTTGGAATTAGACCTGCCGGAGCGACAGATCAAGCTGAATGACGATGGCAAGGTCACGTCGGTCGCGGAAAAGGAGCGGCTCGACGCGCATCGGTTGATCGAGGAATTCATGGTCCTCGCCAATGTTGCTGCTGCCGAGATTCTAATTGCCAAGAAGTCGCCATTGCTATTCCGGGTCCACGAGGAACCCAGCCCCGAAAAGCTGGACGCGCTGCGCGAGGTCGCGCAGGCGTCGGGATTGGTTCTTGCCAAGGGGCAGGTCCTGAAAACGGCGCACCTGAACCGGCTGCTGACCGGGGCGGCGGATACGGAAAATCAGGAACTGATCAACATGGCGACCCTGCGTTCCATGACGCAGGCCTATTACAGCCCCGACAATTTCGGGCATTTCGGGCTGGCCCTTCGGGCCTATGCGCATTTCACATCGCCCATCCGCCGTTATGCCGACCTGATCGTGCATCGGGCGCTGATCGCGGTGTATGGCTGGGATGATGATGGGCTGAGCCCGTGGGATATCGAACACCTGCAAGCGACGGCCAAGCAGATCAGCGACACTGAACGACGGTCGATGCTGGCCGAGCGCGACACGACTGATCGGTATTTGGCCGCCTTTCTGGCTGACCGGGTGGGCGCGGAACTGACCGGGCGGATCAGCGGGATCGCGAAATTTGGGTTGTTCGTGAAGCTGGATGAAACCGGTGCGGATGCGATGGTGCCACTACGGACATTGGGCAACGAATATTGGGGTTATGATGCCGACAGTCAGACCTTGATGGGCAGCGATAGCGGGCTGGTCATCGGGTTGGGCCAGCGGGCGACGGTCAAGCTGGCCAAGGCGGCGCCGGTAACCGGGGGGCTCATCGTTGAATTGCTTGAGGTCGATGGGAAGACATTGCCCAAAGGGCCTGCGCGGGGCCGGGGAAAACCGGTACGAAGACGTGCCGGAAGCGCGCGCAAGAAGGCAGCGGCCACGGCGCGCAAGGTCAAGCGACGGCGGAAGTGAACCGCTTTCGCCACAACTCGCACCGTGCAGCGTCGCGGGCGCCATAGGCCGCAAGCGCCTCGGGCACGGCCATATCGAAGCGATCCTCGGCGTCTTCACCCAAGGCTGTCAACCGCATGGAATACCAAGCTGTCACTCCACCCGGTGGTGTCTCTGTAAAGCGCGGGAAGGTCGGGCCTTCTGGCCCCGCCAGCCACTTCGCGGGGAGGTTCGGGTCCAGCGCCATCGCGCGGGCCAGACCAACCGCATCCGCCGCGCCTTCGCGCAAAAGCGCGTGCGCCTGATCCCGCGTCCGTATACCGCCTGTCAGCATAATCGGTATATCGGTCAGCGTCTTCGCCTTCTGTGCAAAGTCAGCGAAATAGGCGCCGTCAGATACACCGTCCGAACTGGCAGGCGCACCCGGGAAATACGTACCGCCACCGGTGTCGATCAGATCGACCGAGTTCAGATCGAGCAGTCAAACGACATGCAGCGCATCTTTGGGCGTCAGGCCACTTTCCAAACGATTGGTCGCTGCACTGCGCCAGCCCAGCGGCGCGGGTAACAAAGGTTCGGCAGGGCTTGAATATCCGCAAGTGACATCCCCTCGCACCGCAATCCGGCGATATCCGATGGCGACGGCCCAGCGTTCGTCCAATCGGATCTGCGCGGCGGTCGGGTTGCACGCCCCGACGCCCAAAGAGTCGGACATGGCAGATTTGATCAGTCGATTTTTCAGACGTGTGCCACAGGGCAGGTCGAGAGGTTGACCAAGAGTGTCTATCGCATCATTCCTCCATCGGGCCGTTTGCGTCCTTCCACTCACCGATACCGCCGATATTGGTCACGTTTTCGTAGCCCATGTCCTTGAGTGTCTTGCCAGCAAGCGCCGCCTGTCCGCCTGCCCCACAGACCAGATAGATATTCGCGTCTTTCTGCAGCGCCTTGTTGTGAAAATCAGTCGCCGGGTCGGCGGCGAATTCCATCATCCCACGGGGTACACGCACGGCACCGGCGATCGTGCCCGTTTTGGCGATCGACGCGCTGTCACGGACATCGACGAACACCGCATCGGTCCCGTGTTTCGAAATCGCCTCGCCACCCGGAATGCGGGTCACGGCGGCGTTGGCCTCTTCCATGTAGTCCTTGGATGATTTCATTGTATTGCTCCTCTCCACCATGATGTTCGCCCTCAGCCTAACGTTCATAATGGCAAGCGCCATAAAAAAAGCCCGGGCACGAAGCCCGGGCAAGTCCAACAGGGAGGTGGAGATATGACCCGATCTCCGGCGGGATTCTGTTGCGTTTGACGGTCAGGCTTGGGAGGCTGACCCGACCGCCAAATTTACTACGCCACTAATCTATAGCCACCGGATTCGGTCACAAGAAGGCGGGCATTGGACGGATCTGGTTCTATTTTTTGACGAAGACGGTAAATATGTGTCTCCAATGTGTGCGTCGTCACGCCCGCATTGTACCCCCAAACCTCGTGCAGCAGCACGTCGCGGGCCACAACACCTTCGGTCGAACGGTAAAGAAACTTCAAGATATTGGTTTCTTTCTCGGTCAGGCGGACCTTTTTGTCGTCCTCGGTCACCAGCATCTTTTGGGCAGGTTTGAATGTGTATGGCCCAAGCTGGAATACGGCATCTTCGGACTGTTCATGGGTACGCAGCTGGCTGCGAATCCGTGCGAGCAATACAGGAAATTTGAACGGCTTGCTGACGTAGTCATTCGCGCCGGCATCGAGGCCGAGGATCGTATCCGCGTCGCTGTCTTGCGCAGTCAGCATAACGATCGGGCATTTCACGCCCTGCTTGCGCAATACCCGGCACAGTTCCCGCCCGTCCGTATCCGGCAGACCCACGTCGAGGATCATCAGGTCATAGATTCCCTCTTTCGCCTTGACCATCGCGCTCGCGCCGTCATCGGCCTCGAACACGTCGAAATCTTCGGTCATGAGAAGCTGTTCGCCCAGCGCTTCGCGCAGATCATCATCATCATCGACCAACAAAATGCGTTTCAGTTGTGCCATTACATGCTCCGTCGTTTCGTGATTAGAAATGTGATGAACGGGCGGCTGCGGCAAGGTTTCCTGAAATATTTCACACGGACGTGTCCCCTGCCCGGCAAATGTTTCACTTTCACACTGAAACCGACTATCTGCTGTAACAAAGGAAGGCAGCCAGACATGGGTTTTTCCCCCGACATCACCGAACGGATCGCCCGCGCCCGGGCCGATTTGCGTATGGGTGTGCCGGTTGTGTTGGAGGGTGGGCTGGTGGTTTTGGCCGCCGAGACGCTGGATGCGGCCCGGTTTGCCGACCTGATGGCACTGGATGAGCCCGCCGTTTTGGCGATCACCGACTGGCGTGCGCGCACGTTGAAGGTGCATGTCTATGACGACGACATCGCACGGATCACCGTTCCCAAAGATGCGGGTCCAGCCTGGGTGAAGGCGGTCGCGGACCCGGCGGATGACCTGCAGAACCCGATGAAGGGGCCATTTCATGCGGTGCGTGACGGCGATGCCGCCATGCATCGCGCCGCCATCGCGCTGGCCAAGGCCGCCCGGCTGCTGCCTGCCGTGTTGACATGCGCGGTGTTGGACGGGGCAGCGTTCGCCACAGCGCATAATCTGACGCTATTGCCCGTTGAACCGTTCACCGACACGACCCTTTCGCCAATGCAAGCCGTCGTACATGCCCGCTTACCGCTGTCCGTGTCAGAGGCGGGTCAGCTGCATGTGTTCCGCCCCGATGACGGCGCGGAAGAGCATTATGCCGTCGAGATCGGACAGCCGGATCGATCCAAACCCGTCTTGTCCCGTCTGCATTCGGCCTGTTTCACAGGCGACCTGCTTGGGTCGCTGAAATGCGATTGTGGCCCGCAGTTGCGTGGGGCGCTTGCGCAGATGGGCGCGGCTGACGAAGGTGTGCTGCTTTACCTTAATCAAGAGGGCCGCGGGATCGGCCTCGCGAACAAGATGCGGGCCTATTCGCTGCAGGATCAGGGGTTCGATACTGTTGAGGCAAACCACCGGCTGGGGTTCGAAGATGATGAGCGCGACTTCCGGATCGGGGCGGATATTCTGAAACGGATGGGGTTTTCGCAGGTGCGCCTGCTGACCAACAACCCGGCCAAAGTCGCCCGGATGGAAAGCTGCGGGATCACCGTGACAGAGCGGGTGCCGCTGCAGGTCGGTGAGAACGCGCATAACGCGGCCTATCTCGCGACCAAGGCCGCGAAGTCGGGGCATTTGCTGTGACTTCTAGTGCGCCGACACCGCTGCCGGATCCAACAACGTTCTACCCCCATCCACCGTGATGATCTGACCGGTCACGAAACCCGAGGCGTCGGACGCCAGGTATTGCACGGCGTCTGACACCTCACCGGGGCTGGCGATCCGGTGGAGGGGGGTGTTTTCGACGATGGCCTCGCGCGCCTCTTCATGATCTTTTAAGGATCCTTTCAGACTTGCGCTCATGACGCTGCCGAAAGCCACGGCATTCACCCTGATCCGTTTCGGCGCGAGTGCCACGGCCATGGACCGTGTCATTTGGTCGAGTGCTGCGGAACTGATCGAATAGGCCAGAAGATCGGGATGCGACCGGCGTGCGGCGATGGAGCTGATGTTCACGATTGACCCGACCGGCCCTTCGTCCTGTCCCTCGGCCTGTTTGATCATTCGTCGGGCCGTTGCCTGGCTCATCCGAAGGGCGGTCATCATGTTTTGTTGCAAAAGCTCTTCGACGGAATTGTCGTCGGGGTTCAGAGGGTCGGTCGTCATCACCTGACGCGAGGCATTGACGAGGATATCGACACGCTCGAACGCATCGACCGTCGCCGACAGCAGGTTGGCGATCGTCAGCTTCTTGCGCATATCGCCTGCAAAAATGCGGACGTTCGTTTCGCCCTCGGCGGCATCGCCCATCTGATCTTCCAGCGTTTTTTCATCCATATCGGCAAAGACGACATTGGCGCCCATCTTGACGAATTGTCGCCCGATGGCGAGGCCGACGCCATTGGCGGCCCCGGTCACGATGGCGGTTTTGCCATCAATCGAAAAAGACATGTTTGGGCTCCTTCTCAGCGCTTGGGCCGATTGGCGTGGAAAACCTTGAACGCATTGGTACTGGCGATCATGTCCACGTTGCGAAACGTATCGGATAACGTGGTTTCATAGGGAAGATGGCGGTTCGCGACCATCCAGAGCTTACCGTTCGGTGTCAACAAACGTGCGGCGGCGTGGATAAAGGCGCGCCCCAACGCCGGATCGGGTGTGCGGCCGGTGTGGAAGGGTGGGTTCATGACGATGCCGTCGAAGGCCGCGTCAGGTGTGAAATCCGTCGCGTCGGCCCAGTGGATCGTGGCGCGGGGGTCGGTCACGTTTTTACGGGCGCAGGCGACCGACAGCGCCTCGGCCTCGATCAGGTCGAGCGATATGACGCCCTTCCGTTCCAGCACCGGACCGGCGAGATAACCCCACCCCGCCCCCAGATCAGCCATGCGGGCAGGCAATTTCGCAGGCAGGTGTTCGGCAAGAAGGGTAGAGCCTGCATCGATCGCACCGTCCGAAAAGACACCGGCATTCGTGTAGAAACCGTGCGGGCCCATTTGCGGGGGGCCAGCGGCCCAATCCGCGAAGGCGTCGGTTTTGTCGAACCAAAACAGCCGCCCATGTCCTTTGGTGATGGATGACAAATCGCCCAGCCGCTTGCGGCAGTCCTTGAACAAGCTATCCACGCCGTCGGTCTTCTGACCGTCGACGATGATAAGGTCGGCATTCGTGCAGGCCCGTGCGATCATGTCGCGCGCCAGGGCCTTGGCCCGCGGGACAACGACGATTGCGACGGATGCGGCGCCACCTTCCTGTCCGACCGGATAGCCTGCACGTTCCCAAGCGATATGATCCGGATGGAACCCCTGCATGATCTGCACGGCCTCTCGCGGCAGGGCGACCACATCATACGTTGCCGAGGGCCGCATCACGCAGATGTTGCCTGCGGGCAACGCCAAAAGGCCGTCATTCAGTGCGGTCGCGAGGCGGGATTGGGGCATCAGGGGGAATAGCGACGAGTCGCTATTCTTTCTCCATGGTGCATTGCAGCGGGTGCTGATGACGCTGGGCGAAGTCCATGACCTGCGCCACTTTCGTCTCGGCGATTTCGTGGCTGAAGACACCGACGACGGCCACACCTTTCTTGTGCACCGTCAACATCAATTCGAACGCCTGCGCATGGGACAAGCCGAAAAAACGCTCTAAAACGTGCACCACAAATTCCATCGGCGTGAAATCATCGTTCAGGATCAATACCTTATAAAGAGGCGGACGCTTTGTCTTTGGTTTGGTTTCGAGTGCGACGCCAACATCACCGTCGTCATCTTCGCGCTTGTCCGCCATCATGATCCAGTCAGTGAGCATAAAAAGGTCCCGTTCGCTACGTGGTATATATAAAACACGAGGTGGTGCTGAAAAGGCCCTTGATGCAGCAATGCGTCGTCTTCGCACCAGCGCTGGATTTTTGACGATCTTGGGGGCGATCCCGGTTGTGCCACAACATGTTGCAAGTGGTGCCTCATGAACACCCCGAAAGTCTTTGAAATTAGGGTATTTTCCGAGAATTAAAGCTGTGTTAGCGTTTGATCATAACAATAAGGTCACCGGAAAAATCCGGGGCCAGAGGCAGATAAAGAGGCAGCGACGTGGCAAGTCGTCCGGGACAGGCGGCCCTGAAGGGGCTATTTTCATGTATTTTGTTGATCACTTTGATGTTGGCGCCCGTGCGTATGGCGGCGGCGCCTTATGCGGCGATGGTGATGGATGCCCGCACGGGGGAGGTGCTGCATTCGCGCAACGCCGACACGCGGCTGCACCCAGCCTCGCTGACCAAGATGATGACGCTTTATATCGCGTTTCAGGCGATCCAGCGGGGCGAGATCACGCTGGACACAGAGGTCACGATCAGCCGCCATGCGGCCAGCGAGCCGCCCTCGAAGCTGGGCCTGCGCTCCGGACAAAGGATTCGTCTACGTTATCTGTTGCGTGCGGCGGCGGTGAAATCGGCCAATGATGCCTCGACCGCCATTGCCGAGGCGATCTCCGGCTCGGAAGAGGCGTTCGCAACACGCATGAACCGCACCGCCGTCGCCATGGGTATGCGCAACACGACCTTCCGCAATGCCCATGGGCTGACGCAGAACGGACATATGTCGACCGCCCGCGACATGTCGATCCTGGGACGGCACGTGATCTATGACTTTCCGCAATACTACAACCTGTTCTCGCGTCGGACCGCCGATGCCGGCATCGCCCGCGTGCGCCATACGAACCGCCGCTGGCTGGACAGCTATCAGGGTGGCGACGGGATCAAGACAGGCTATACCCGCGCGGCGGGTTTCAACCTGACGGCTTCGGCGCAGCGTGGCCAAGAACGGATCATCGTGACGATGTTCGGTGGGTCCTCGACATCCGCCCGCAATGCCCGCGTGACCGAATTGATGGATATGGGCTTTAACCGCGCGCCGGATCGCGCGCGCATCCGGCAACCCAACCCACCCGTCGCGATGGTTTCGTCGGCGCCCAGCGCCCGTGCCGGTACGTCGGGCAGCGCGGGCAAGATCGTCCGCGTGAGTGGTCTGGTAAACACCAGTATGCGGCCGATCGCACGACCCGTGCCTGATACAGCGCCTGCCGAAGACCTTCTGATCGCGGCGGTGGATCCAAGCGTGATCGATGCGGCAGTGGCGAGTGCGGTAGATGCCGCTGTGGCCGAAGCGCTCGCCGGTGCGTTGGAAGCAGAAACACCGGCACCGGTTCAGGTCGCGACGACGACGCCGGTGGTGACACCGGCCGCGCGACCCGCCCCACAGGCGGAAACAGTGGTCGTCGCGGCGGCGGACCCGCTGGCAAATGCCCCGGTCGAAACCGGCCCCGAAGTCGTCACCCGGATATCAACCTCTGGCGGACGCCATTGGGGGGTCAATGTCGGGCGCTACAATTCGCGGCACGAGGCCGAAAAGGTACTGCTGCGGGTTGCCCTGAACGAGATGAGCACGCTTGACGGTTCCCTTCGCCGGGTCGTGCAGCGGTCGGGCGGCTTCGACGCGAATTTCATGGGACTGACGCGGGAAGGCGCAGACCTGGCCTGCCGCAGATTGCAGGCCCGTGGGACGACCTGTTTCATGATCGGGTCCGAGAGCTAGCAGCCGAAGTGTTGCGGTGACATTTCGATGTCGTCGCATGCGGCGGTCCTTGCACATATGGGTCAGAGGTATCTGCGTACGAGCCGCCGCCCTTTTCGATAGTTCTTGACGTGATGCACGGCACGTCATCTTATACCTTTGTAATATGAACATCATCGCTTTCGGCGTGTCGCGCGCAACGGGTGTAACGATTTGATTTATCTTGACCATTTCCAACTGGATCGTCGCCCTTTCGCGACACGGCCAGAGCTTGCTTTTTTTTTGGGTCGCGACAACATACGCAAGCACTCAAATCACTAAGCGACGGCATCCGGGACGGGGCGTTCCTGACTCTTTTGACCGGAGAAACCGGGCTGGGAAAGACGTTACTGGTCCAGGCATTGCTGGCCGATCTGAGCAAGAATAGCGAATTCAGCCCTTGCCTGATCAGTGACCCACGGGGTGAAACGGCCGTTATCCTCAACCAACTTGTCCAGGTCTTCCAACCGCCCCCGGCGATAGAAGACCCTTGGCATGCTTTTTGGGCGGGTGTCGATCAGACCCGGTCGACGGGATCATCCGCCATCGTCATCGTCGATGATGCGCATCTGCTGTCCAATGAGGGCGCGGCGATCCTGGGCAAGCTCGCCACCGGGGATCGCGCCCGGACGATACCTGTTCCTGTGTTGCTGGTCGGTCAGCCGACGACGGTGCGGCGATTGAACCTACCGGCCTTTCGGCTGCTCAAGGGTGCATCGTCTGATGCATCGATCGACCTGGGGCCATTGTCACCGGATGAGGTTGGGCCGTACATCGACAGTCGGCTGCAAAAGGCCGGCGCACCTGCAGACAACGACATCTTTGCGCCAGAGACGGTTCCCATGATCGCCGATGCGACGGGTGGGGTGCCGCGCCAGATCAACAAACTGTGCGAGGTTTGTCTGTTTCTGGCCGGGGAAAGCAAGGCGACTTCGATCACGGCAGAGTCGCTGCGTCAAACGTTGGTGATCTATGACGACATGGAAGTACCCGGCCAACATGACGCCCTCGACGATCAAAGCGCCCCGTCGGATGTTATCGTCCTACAAGAGCCGCAGCGGCAACAGGTGGACACGCCGCTGCGTGAGAACCCACTACTATCGCCCCCAGTTTCACCCGCCGGACCACGAAGGGGATCGTCTCGCGCGGCGAAGCCCCGCAAGGGTAGACGCGGCACCGGGTTCGCCATCTTAGGCATCGTCGCGATTGCGGTGATCTACGTTCTCAGCCCCTTTGGTCCGTTGCCCGCGGACAATGCCATCATGGTCGCATTGTATGGCGCGCCACCTGTGACCAGCCCGGCAGATCGGTCTGTCGCAACCGAATCTGACGTCGAGAGGACCCAGCCCACCGCGGAACCGGACATAACCGCCCTGCCCGCACTGCAACGCACATTCGATCCGGTCGCGGACCCCGCCGGTCCCTATTACGATGCGGCGATCGCATCGACCGGTTCGCAAGAGATCGCGGTTGCCTACAGCCGGGCGGCCATCCGCGGCCATACACGCAGCGCGCTTTACCTCGGGCAGTTGTTCGAGACGGGGGATGGGGTCACGTTCGCCCCGGATGTCGCCGCGCAATGGTACGCCGTAGCCGAGGATGCGGCGTTGTTGGACAAAGCCGTATCGCCCCGTGATCTGGCTAACGGCGGTGCGATCACCCCGCTTTTTTCCGCGATCAATGGCACAATGGCCGAGTTTATCTGGGAGGGAAACGCGGCCATGTTCCGGTTGGAAATCGGGGATGCAGACGGCAACCCCATTGCCCAATTCACCACACCGTTGACCGCCGCGCTGGTCGAAATCCCGCCGGATGCGGTACTGTGGCGTGTTCAGACCAGCGAGCAGAGCATAGCTGACTGGATCCCGATCGGGGATGAGCGCAACGAATAGCAGGGTTCGCTGCGCCTTTTCGGTCTTTCTCAGCAGCCGATCTGGGCGCAGATACGTTCGCGATAGGCGCGGTTGGCATCGCTTTCATCTGCAGCGGCAGTTGCCGGGCGACCGCCAGTGCAGCTGACGGTATAGCCCGGGGCCAGCCCTTCGTTCACGCAGGCGGCAATGTCCCAGCCCGGCGGGATATCCGTCAAATCGACCTGATTCCACTTCGGGTGACCTTCGGCCTGTAGATCGGAAAACCGGCTGAAGACCTGGTTGGCGATGTCGGATACCGCCTTGCAGCTTTGCCGGTGATAGCTGTTCAGGCGCGGATTATACTCGAACGTCATGAGGATCGCCTTGACCGCGACAACCTCCAGCACGTCTTCCTGAAAGTCATAGGTGCCCGCCGGAATTTCGGCTGGTGTATAGACCGACTGCAGCACAGGGTCCGAGATCGGCACCAAATGGAAGACCTCTGGATCGATATCGGCATCGGCGAACAACCGGGTCGGCGCGCCAGCGACGTAGAAAAACGCATCGATGTCGCCGGACCGCAACTGCGCGAATGAATCGTCGGGGCCGATCGTAAGGGCCTCGGCCACGCCGACCTCGGCCAGATCGAGGATAAGAGAGGCCGTCAGGAACGTGCCGCTATCCTCGACCCCGATCGCCACACGCTTACCGGCAAGATCGGCCAGGCTGTTGATCTCTTTCTTGGCGAGGATGTGAACCTCTTCATTGTAAAGCGGAAAGGCGATGCGGACACCGCTGATGGCGCGTGCAATGGCCGGATCATCGGCGGAATAGGTCTGCAGATACTCCAGAACGTCGCTTTGCACGATCCCAAACTGGGTGCGGGGGCGCTGGCGCACGCCAAGAAAATTTTCCAGCGACCCTGCGGATTCGTTCACGATCAGGGTTTGCCCGCATTCGCCCATCAGGTCGGCGATGTCGTTGCCAAACTGGATATAAGTACCGGTCGGCCCGCCGGTCAGGATGTTCTTTTCGAACTCCTGCGCGCTTGCCGCCCCTGCACCAAGGGCCATCGCGGCGATGGTGATCACCGATTGGAGTGTTCTCAGGTTAAACATATCGATTTTTCCTCACTGAATTCCTAGCAGCGCCCAAGGTCGCGGATCAGCGATACCAAGGTTTGCCTGTTGGCCGCGCCAAAAACCGTTTTCAGGGCGTCCGGTGCGCAAACGCCATCCGACAACAGCTGCTCGAGCTGCGAAAGTTGTCCTGCGGATGCATCGTTCAGTCCCGGCGCGGCCTGCAATGCCTGGCGGATTTGGTCCAAGGTCAATGCATCTTGGCGCGTTTGCGGGTCCGGGGTTGGCGCCGCCGCCGTGTCGGCCTGTGGTTCGGACTGGGGCGTCGGCGCGTTTTGCAATGCGGCCAGTTCCGCCCGTGCAGCGGCGGTTTCGGCCACGGCCTTGTCACGTTCGACGGTTGCATTCGCCAATGCGCTCAGCGCGTCCGAGGTCAGCTGATCAACCCGCTCCCGCGCAACGTTCGCCTGTTCGATCACCTCGGCAAGGCTGTTTTCCTCGGCGACGCGCTGTTCTTGCAGCGCGGTCAATTCCGCCTCGAGCGCGGTCTTTTCAGCGGTGAGCGTAGCCAAGTCGGCACTTGCGGCGGTCATTGCCGTTTCCAAATCAGACAGCTGAGTGCCCGAACTGGTCTCTGCATTGTCCAGTTCGCTTTGCAGTGACGCCAATTCCTGCTCTGCACTGGCCAATTCGGCCATCGTGCTGTCCAGTTTGGCTTGCGCATCGGTTTGTGCCTGCGCCAACGCGGCTTGCTGGGTCGCGAGATCATCGGTCATGCCCGACAACTTGTCGCCCAGCGCGTCAACTTCGTCGGATATGCGCGTCTTTTCGGCCTGCAGATCGTTCAGTTCGGCGCGCACGGCCTCGCGCTGTGTGGTCATCTCGGCCTCTTCGGACCGCAGGTCGGTCACACGGGTTTCTATTGCAGCCAATTCCGCATTTGCTGACGTCAGCTTCTCTTGCGTTTCATCAAAAGCCGCTTGCGCAGCAGCGGCGTCAGCCTCGAGAGACGCGATAATCTTTCTGAATGCATCCGCCTGCTGCGACAGTTGATCGACCGAACTGTCGTCCGACGAAGCGACTGTCTGGGCAAATAGTCCTGACCCAGAAAAAATGAGCAGTGCGAAAACGCACGATGCCGACCTAAAGTTTTTCATATCTATCCAATAAACTGACAAACGGTACACTGCGAAAACGTCTCTTGACGTTAAGCGATGAGTTTACAACCCGTCAACTAAAGCGTGAAGGTGAAAACCCGACCCGAGCGCCGCTCGGAGCCGTCGCTAAGCCACTTTGCCTTCGAACGCCGCCGCCATCAGCGCGCGGGTATAGTCGGTTTGCGGATTGTCGAAAATCGCATCGGCATCCCCGGCCTCGACCACATCGCCTTGCTTCATGACCATGACTTTATGCGACAAGGCGCGCACCACCTTCAGGTCGTGGCTGATGAACAGATAGGCCAGACCGTAGCGCTGTTGCAATTCTCGCAATAGCTGCACGATCTGCACCTGCACGGTCATGTCCAATGCTGACGTGGGTTCGTCCAAAATGACCAGCTTTGGGCGCAGGATCATCGCCCGCGCGATGGCGATCCGCTGCCGCTGACCACCCGAGAACTCATGCGGGTAGCGGTCCATCAACGCGGGGTCGAGCCCGACCTCACCCATGATCTCGGCCACCATTTCACGCTGATCCCGACCCTTTTCCACGCCGTGAACGCCAAGCCCCTCCGATATGATCTCGGCCACTGTCATCCGGGGCGACAGGGACCCATACGGGTCCTGGAACACGATTTGCATCTCGCTGCGCAGGGGGCGCATTTGCCGCTGGCTCAGCCCATCGATCGGTTTGCCCTGAAACACGATCCGCCCCTCAGACTGGATCAAGCGCATGCAGGCCAGCGCCAACGTCGTCTTGCCTGACCCGCTTTCGCCGACAACACCCAAGGTTTCGCCCGCACGCACGGTCATGGTCGCCTGATTGACAGCCTTTACGTAACCGGCGGTCCGTTTGAGCAACCCACGATGGATCGGGAACCAGATCTTTGCCTTTTCGGTTTCCAGAACAACTGGCGCGTCGCCAGACACCGGTTGGGGAACGCCAGTCGATTCCGCGGCAAGCAGGGTTTGAGTGTAAGGATGCTGCGGGTTGCCGAAAATCTCGGTCGTCGGCCCGGTTTCGACGATCTCGCCATTCTTCATCACGCAGACCCGGTCGGCGATCTTGCGCACGATGGTCAGGTCATGGGTGATGAACAGCATCGCCATGCCCTCGTCGCGCTTCAGGTCGGCCAGCAGGTCGAGGATTTGCGCCTGGATGGTCACGTCGAGCGCCGTCGTCGGTTCATCCGCGATCAAGAGTTCCGGCCCATTGGCGAGCGCCATGGCGATCATGACCCGCTGACGCTGCCCGCCCGAAAGCTGATGGGGGTAGGCGCCAAGGCGGCTTTCCGCATCGCGGATACCGACCCGTTCGAGCAGTTGGATGATCCGCTCGCGCACCTTTGGGCCGCGCACGCCCTGGTGCAGCTCGATACTCTCCGCCAGCTGCTTTTCGATCGTGTGCAGCGGATTGAGGGATGTCATCGGTTCCTGGAAGATAAAGCTGATATCGTTGCCGCGGACGCGGCGCAGTTCGCGTTCATTGGCACCGACCATCTCGGCCCCGTCATACCGGATAGACCCCGCCATGACGGCACTGTCGCCCAATAGCTGTACGGTGGACAAGGCAGTGACGGATTTGCCAGAGCCGCTTTCGCCGACCAGCGCGACGGTCTCGCCCTTGTTCACTTGAAAAGACACGCCGCGCACCGCACGGGTCGTGGTGCCATCCTGTCGGAAGGCGACCTTCAGGTTGCGGACATCCAGAAGCGTACTCATCGTCCGTCGGTCCCCGTTTTTTCAAGCGTCATGGGCTGGTCGGCAAAGACCGTATCGTCCTGCACGACATCACCATCGGCCACGAAGGTCTTGCGCGGATCGAACGCATCACGAACGCCTTCGAAGATGAAGACAAGCAGCGACAGCATGATCGCGAAAGTAAAGAAGGCGGTGAAGCCCAGCCAAGGCGCCTGGAGGTTCTGTTTCGCTTGCAGCGTCATCTCGCCCAGTGATGGGGCCGACGATGGCAGGCCAAAACCAAGGAAATCCAGCGTGGCGAGGCCACCGATTGCGCCCGTAACGAGGAACGGCAGCATCGTCACTGTCGCGACCATCGCGTTGGGCAGCATGTGGCGGAACATGATCGTCCAATCGCTTACCCCTAGCGCCTTGGCCGCACGCACATATTCGAGGTTCCGCGCGCGCAGGAATTCCGCGCGCACCAATCCTGTCAGCGCAGGCCAGCCGAACAACACGGTGACAAAGACCAAGAGCCAGAAACTTCGCCCCAGGATCGCGGTCAGGATGATGATCACATAAAGCGATGGCATGCCGACCCAGATTTCAATGAAACGCTGGAACAACAGGTCGGTCCAGCCGCCGCGATAGCCTTGCACAGCGCCGGCAATCACGCCCACGATGGATGACAGGACCGTCACGATAATCGCAAAGAGGACCGACAGCCGGAAGCCATAGATCACCCGGGCAACGACATCGCGTTTGGTGTCGTCGGTCCCCAGCCAGTTATCCGCAGACGGCGCTGAGGGCGCTACGCCGGGCACATCAACAACCGTGTTGTAGGAATAGGGGATGATCGGCCAGATCATCCAGCCACGTTCATAGCCTTCGAATTCGATATCTTCGCCCGCCTGTGCCATGGCGATCAGGCCTTCGGGCGTGTCGAAACATTCGACCAGACCGCCGGTAACGATCAGGCACTGCACCTCCACATCGCGATAACCTGCCTCGGTCGGGAAATCGCCGCCGAAGTCACGCTCGGAATAGAAGCTAAAGATCGGCATGCGGAGTTCGTCGCGATAGCTGACAAGGATCGGTTTGTCGTTGGCGATAAACTCCGCAAACAGCGACATGACGAACAGCACGCTAAAGATAATCAGCGACCACCATGCACGGCGGTTCCGGCGGAAATTGCGCCAGCGGCGCTGATTGAGGGGGGACAGGCGCATCAGCCTCGGGCCTCGAAATCAATGCGCGGGTCGATCAGGACATAGGTCAGGTCGGTGATGATCCCGACGACCAGGCCGATCAGCGAGAACGCAAAAAGCGTCCCGAAGACGACCGGATAGTCCCGCGCCACGGCCGCCTCGAAACCAAGCCGCCCGAGCCCGTCGAGCGAGAAGAGCGTCTCGATAATCAGCGACCCGCCAAAGAAAACACCGATGAAGAGCGCCGGAAAACCCGAGATGACGATCAGCATCGCATTTCGGAAAACATGGCCGTACAACACCTTGCGTTCGGACAGGCCCTTGGCCTTGGCGGTGATCACGTATTGCTTTTTGATCTCGTCCAGAAAGCTGTTCTTGGTCAGCAAGGTCAGCGTCGCAAAGGCCGAAATGGTCGAGGCCAGCACCGGCAAGGTGATATGCCAGAAATAATCCAGAACTTTGCCGATCAGGCTTAGGTCTTCGAAATTGGCCGAAGTCAGGCCGCGCAGGGGGAAGATGCGGAAATAGGACCCACCGGCGAACAGGACGATCAGCAGGATGGCGAATAAGAACCCGGGAATCGCATAGCCGATGATGATCGCGCCAGACGTCCAAGTATCGAACGGCGTGCCATCATGCACGGCCTTCCGAATGCCAAGTGGGATTGAGATGAGATAGGCGATCAGCGTGGACCAAAGCCCCAATGTGATCGACACGGGCATCTTCTCCATCACCAGATCGAACACGCTGATCGAACGGAAGTAGCTTTCGCCGAAATCGAAGCGGATATAATTGCCCATCATGATCAGAAAACGTTCAAGGGGCGGCTTGTCAAAGCCGAATTCGCGTTCGAGTTCTTCGATGAAATCCGCCGGCAGGCCCCGCGCACCGGCATAGTCGCTGTCACCACCGTCAAGCAATTCGCTGCCGCCGCCGGCGATACCTTCAAAGACATCGCCGCCCCCTTCCATCTGGGCAATGATTTGCTCGATCGGTCCACCGGGGACAAATTGGGTCAGACTGAAATTGAGGATCATGATCCCAAGAAGTGTTGGGACCACCAGCAACAATCGGCGAAGGATATAGGCTCCCATATCCTTGCCTTACTGAAATGCACCTGCGGCGCGCAACGCCTCACCAGCTTCGGCGTCGTACCACCAATTATCGATCGGTGAGAGCGACAACGGCGGAATCTCCTTAAATCGGAACATGTCATAATAGGCGACGGTGTGGACGTTCTTTTGCCATTGCGGGATCCAGAAGCCCTCTGCCCGCAGCACACGATCCAGCGCCTGTGTCGATGTCGTCAACTCCTCCAACGTCTCGCTTTCGATCACGATTGTCATCAGTTGGTCAATCGCTGGCGACCGCAGTCGCATCAGATTGCGTGAGCTGTCATCAGCCGTTTCAGACCCGAACCATTGGCGTAGACCCGAGCTCGGTTCAAACCCCTGACCAAGGGAGTGATTCACAAGATCGAAATCACCTGACCGGCGCCGCTCCACATATTGCGAGGTATCGACGCGATTTAATTTTGCCTCGATACCAAGGCGCTGAAGGTTCTCGACAATGGGATTGATCACCCGGTCGAATTGCGGCGAGAATTGCAGAAACTCAGCGGTCAGAACCTTGCCGTCTTTCATGCGCTTTCCGTCAACAACCACCCAACCGGCGTCATCAAGCAAAACAGAAGCGCGGCGCAGCATGCTGCGGTCAAGCGGACGATCTACAGTTCCAGAAACATAGGGCATCACCGCTTCATCTGTCAGAATGCTCGCATCCAGCAAACCGTCATCGACGAGGGGCTGCAAGATCGCTATCTCTCCCTCTGTTGGCACGCCGGTGGCCACCAAATCGGAGTTATCCCAGAAAGACACCGGACGATCATAGATACCATAGAAGAGTGTCTCGTTCATCCACTCGAAGTTCACCATCATGTTGACGGCCTGGCGCACGCGATTGTCCTGCCAAACTTCTTTATCAAGATTGAAAACAAACCCCTGCCCTGAACCGATTGACCCGTCGGGAAGCTCGACCTTATTAACCCAGCCGTTCCGAACACCCAAAAAGTCATACTGCGTTGCCCACTGCAAAGAAGAGTTCTCACTCCGGAAGGTATAAACGCCCGATTTGAACCCCTCCAAAGCAGCGCTGCCGTCGGCGAAGTACTCGATGCGGATCGTTTCAAAGTTGTTTCGACCTTGGTTCACAGGCAGATCCGCGGCCCACCAGTTTGGGTCTTTGCGATAAATAATCTGACGATTGATATCGACAGTATCCAGCAAGTAGGGCCCCGTGCCCACAAAGGGCGCATTGTTTGCTTCATCCAAACGTGTACCGGTTTCCTCAAACCAAGCCTTGCTGAAAACGGGCGTTCCGCCGGCGAACCCGATTACATCGCGCCGTGGCGCGGTATCAGTAAAGCTGAAGCGGATGCGGTGGGTATCCAACACTTCGACAGTATCAATGTATTCGCTCACAACCGCGCGGTATTCGGCGATGCCCTGCTCTTGAAAAAGATTGAAGGTAAATGCGACATCTTCGGCGGTCATGGGTGTGCTGTCGGAGAAAGTCACGTCGTCGCGCAGATTGAAGATCACCCAGTCTTTGCTTTCTGGATACTCTAACGTCTTGCAAAGATAGCAATAAGAGCCATACGGATCATCAGCATAAGCGGTCAGCACCGTTTCGTAGGGCAGCGTATTTAGCGCGCCGGTCGTTCCCTCACGGGCATACTGGTTGAAACTGTCGAACGTGCCTTGCGACCATTGCGAAAACTCACCGCCTTTGGGTGCGTCAGGATTGACGTAACTCAGAACTTCATCCGGCCCGTATTTCAGCTCTCCAAAATTGGTGTATCCGTGGCTCTCGATCACCGTCTCATGTTCTGCGCCAAACACCTCTGCCCCGCCCCAAACCGCCCCCATCGCGATCACCGACCCGACCGCCCAGTGTTTCCACCGCGTCCGCATCTCATCCTGGCGGGCGGTGGCTTGGGCGTGGGGGCGATTTTTCATCATTCTCTCCAGCTTGAAAAACGGCGAAACAGGCATACATGTATAAATGAAGCTAGAGGACGTTTTGGCAAACATTCAAGTTGAGTTTGCGTGATCACCGGTTGATCGCACGTCAATGAGCAGCAAAAAGGCCGCCCGGTCAGGCGGCCTTTTTGCTGCTTAAATTGTGCTTAGTCGTCCAGACTATCGAGATAGGCGATCAGGTTGGCCCGATCTTCGACACTGCGCATGCCGTTATAGCTCATCGCGGTGCCCGGTGCCCAGCCGCGTGGGTTTTCCAGAAAGCCGTTCAGGTTTTCCGGCGTCCAGACCTCGGCCACAGCCGCAAGCGCGCCGGAATAATTGAAATCGTCGTAGAACGCGACTTCGCGACCGACCACGCCATAAAGCGCGGGACCGGTGCCATGCTGTCCGGCCTCGAGCGCGTGACATGACCGGCAGTTGCGCCAAAGCGCCTCTCCGTCCGCGGCGCTGGCCGAGGCCATGACCACAGAAAAATCAACTTCTTCAACGGGTTCACCGTCGGCAGGCTCATCCGTTTCGACTTCGATCACATAGGCCTGTTCGTGGTGATCACCGTGACCACCGACGTGATAAATTTCTTCGGCCACCCAAGCCCCCAACAGATACACCAGGAACGTGCCGCACAGGCCACCCAGTACCTTGGTCATCGTCATTGTGTCGAACATGTCGCGTTCCATTCCGTTCACAGTTTTGCGGGTATGTATCCGCTTCCAACGCCGGGTTGCAAGGTATAGTGGCGCGACGAAACGCCCAATTTTTGGCGCTGTTGTCGGAGAGGATCGGACCATGTCACCGAAAATCGCATTCCAGGGCGAATTGGGGGCCTATGGCCATCAGGCGTGTGCCGAGGCCCGGCCCGATCACGCACCACTGCCCTGCCCCACCTTTACAGCCGCGATCGAGGCCGTGCGCACCGGCGATGCCGATCTTGGCATGATCGCCGTCGAAAATTCGACCTATGGCCGCGTGGCTGACGTTCATTCGCTCTTGCCGCAAAGCGGGCTGCATATCGTCGATGAGCAGTTCATCAGGGTACATATCAATCTGCTCGCCAAGCAGGGCGCGCGGCTTGATAAAGTAAAAACCGCGTTCGGACATGTCGTGATCCTGCCGCAATGTGCGGGTTTTCTGCGCGAAAACGGGATCACGCCCCGTGCGAAGTCAGACAACGCCAAAGCCGCCCGCGACGTCGCCGAAGGTGAGGACCTGACCGTCGGCGCACTGGCATCGGAACTTGCCGCGGATATCTACGGTCTCGACATCCTGGCCCGCAATATCGAGGATGCGAGCAACAACACCACCCGTTTCCTGATCATGGCCCGCGAACCGGATTACCAGCGGCGCGGCACAGGCAGCATGATGACCAGCTTCGTCTTTCATGTGCGCAACATTCCGGCGGCGCTTTACAAGGCGATGGGCGGTTTCGCGACCAATGGCGTCAACATGACCAAGCTGGAAAGCTACATGGTCGGCGGATCATTCACCGCCACCCAGTTCTATGCGGAAATCGAAGGGCACCCGGACGACCGGAACGTGCAACTGGCGCTGGAAGAGCTGAACTATTTCACCGACTACATGCACGTGATGGGGGTCTATCCCGAAGCACCGCACCGGCGCGACCGCCTTCAGACCTGACCAGCCTTGCGATAGTCGTCTTCGATATCCTCGGCGAATTCCAGGACCCGGGCCTTGAACCGTTTGTTCAATTTGGTTTTGGCGAGCTTCATCGACTGGAGCAGCAGACGCGCCGTCAGGGTCTTGGCCCGCAGGTCAAAGGCCACAGCGACCCGCGTTCGGCCGGGGGACAAAGCGACGAGATCGACCGATCCAGTGATCGTCATCCCTTCCGACACCGTGAGAATGATGTACTGATTGGGTGGGTCGATTTCCGCAATCGTGGAGTGCATCCGTCGATCGCGCCCACGAAACTTGAACCCGATATCCCATGCCGAACCCAGCTTGACCGGTCCTTCATCCTGCCGCGTCACCTCGGCACCATGGCGCAGGGCGCGCCTTTCGAAGGCGGCGAAATCACTGACCGTGGTAAAGACGTGGTCGATCGGCGCCTCGATATCCTCACGTGTGCTGAACTTCATTTACAGCGCCCCAGATTTGCAGTCCGCCTAATCAAGCCGATCCGCCAACCAATTTTCCAGCAAAAAATGTGCGATGGCGCCTTTGCGGGCCGGCAGAATTTCCGGGTGATCGCCAGCAAAGGCAAGGGCAAGCTCTTCGCGGCTGACCCAGCGGGCATGTTCGATTTCGACCGGATCAATGGTCAGATCGGTATTCAGCGCCTCACCGATACAGCCCAACATCAGCGACGATGGAAATGGCCAGGGCTGGCTTGACAGATAGTCAACCCGTCCAACGCGCACACCTGCCTCTTCGAATACCTCGCGGCGTACTGCGGCCTCGATCGTCTCACCGGGTTCGATAAAGCCTGCCAGGCAGGAATACATCCCTTCAGGCCAGCCGGGCGACCGGCCCAGAAGGACCGCATTGCCATGGGTGATCAGCATGATCACCACCGGATCGGTGCGCGGGAAATGGTGGCCACCGCAGGAGGGGCAATCGCGCTGCCATCCCGCCATGGACAGAACGCTTTCGCCACCGCACCGGGCGCAGAAACGGTGGGTCTGGTGCCAACCCAGGACAGCCCGGGCCGTCGCAGCCATTTCGGCATCCAGCGCGCTCAGCCGGGTCATCGCGACGCGCAGTTCGACAAAAGCGGTATCGGTCAGCGTCGGGTGCTGCTGCTGGCTGGGATCCAGAAACTTGTCCAGTGTTCGATCATCCAGATCATCCGGCGTCCAGCCAGACAGATCGCTGGCGAAAACCGTTGCATCGTCGATCCGGCCCAGCAATATCTGATCCCCGGCATCCATCAATGCCGGGTGATCCAGCGGAACCCGCACAAGCATGTCATCTTCCAGCAACGGCTTGCCGCGCCACATCAGGATCGTCCGCGCATCATCCCGTTTTTTCAGTTCGGTTACGTCGGCACGGCATTCCGCCGCGCGATCCAGACCACCCCCACCAAATGTCACCATTTCCGCAATTCTCATTATGCGGCAATGACATGTACACGATGCGAGTTCAATTTTTTCTGTCGCTTACCTTTATTCATCCACGCAATTCGTCTTATGGTTGTTCGCCGCGCAAATCAGCCGAGATCAACGACGTATGACATCTTCAAACCCCTTTCCGTCCGGGCGGCTGCGCATTCTGGAAACGACCGATCTGCACATGCAGGTACTGCCCTATGACTATTTTGCTGACCGGCCAGACCCCAAAACCGGCCTGCTGCAACTGATTGGCACGATCGCAGACCTGCGGGCCGCGCCCGAGGTCACGACGCTGCTTTTCGACAATGGCGATTTTCTGCAAGGCAATCCGTTGGCCGATTACATCGCCGCGCATTGGGAAACGGGCGACACGCATCCGATGATCGCCGCGCTCAATACAATACGTTACGACGCGATCACACTGGGCAATCATGAATTCAACTATGGGCTGGATTACCTGCAAGACGTCCTGGCGGACGCCGCATTTCCGATCACCTGCGCCAACCTGCGTCACCTTGATGATCTTGACCTGGCCGGGCCCTATCTGATCCTCGATCGCACCGTCACATGCAGTGACGGACAGGACCGGCCGATCCGTGTCGGGGTCATTGGGTTTCTTCCGCCGCAAATCACGACGTGGGACCACGCCACGCTCGCCGAACGTGTCGAAACCGAAGATATTGTGACAGCAGCCCAAAGGATCATCCCCAAGATGATTTCGGACGGCGCGGACATCATCATCGCGCTATGTCACTCGGGGATCGAAGGCATCGGCCATGTCGACAACATGGAAAACGCCGCTGTTCCGCTGGCCGCCGTTCCCGGAATCGACGTGATGTTGACCGGACACACGCATGAACTGTTCCCGCATGCCGATGCCACCGCAAACGGCCCGGTCGATCCGGTAGCCGGTACCCTGCACGGCAAACCCGCGGTGATGGCGGGCTTTTACGGCGGACATTTGGGGCAGATCGACCTTGTCCTTGATTGGACGCGCGATGGATGGGTTATCAGCCAGCACTGTTCAAGATTGCGAACCGGCGCCACCTCGACGGACCCTTCTGCCGCGATCATCGCACAACATATGGCCCCCGCGCACAAAGCGACGCTGGACCACATTCGCCAGCCGATTGCGACAACGTCGGGGCCAATCCACAGTTATTTTGCAGATATCGGCCACGACCATGCGCAACAATTACTTGCCCGCGCGCAACAGGACTTCGCCCGCGATCTGCTTGCCGAGACGCCATATCATGACCTGCCTATCCTGTCGGCGACATCGCCCTTTCGCGCCGGAGGTCGTGCAGGGCCAGATCATTACGTGGACATCGCACCCGGTCCGCTGACGCTGCGGGATGCGGCGGCGATCTATCCTTTCCCGAATACGTTCTGCGCCTTACGTCGGACCGGTCGGCAAATCCGCGACTGGCTGCAAGTATCCGCCGCACGTTTTGCGGGGATCGCGCCGGGTCAACAGGACCAACCGCTGATTAACCCGCGCTTTCCAGGCTACAACCACGACAGCCTGTTCGGTATCAGTTACCGGATCGATCTGCAGACAAGCCACATCGTGGACCTGACCCATGACGGTAAGCCGGTGCAGGACGACGATGTCTTTATCGTGGCCACCAACAGCTACCGCGCCGGAGGTGGCGGTGGGATCGTGACAGACGGCATCCCGGATATCGTGCTGAGCACCACGGATGCCAACCGCGATATCCTGATCGCTTACCTGCGCGATCATCCCCGGATCAGCGTGACACCGCAGCCGCTGTTCCAGTTCAGTCCGATCCCGGGCACCGCGGCGACCTTTTTGTCGGCGCCCGCTGCCCAAGATCACCTGCCCGAGAATGTCTTTCATCTTGGCCCCGGCCCGCAGGGTTTCCACCGCTATCGGATCTGTTTCTGACGGGTTGCACCCGCCGCCATCGCCGCCTATATCAGCGGTGAGAGGTTGGCGCGGGCGAGCGCCTCGCCAACCTGGTCAGGTCCGGAAGGAAGCAGCCATAACGAGCCCCGCTTGGGTCGTTGTCAGCCTCTCACCTTAGATGCATCTGCGGTCGGCAGACGGAATCAAATCTCATCGATCACAAGCAGCGGCAAGACCCGATTGCCACCAGAATGGTCCAATCGCATCCCGGGTCCTGCTTTCAATCTCGACTTGATCCGAAATCACCCGTTCGACAAAAGTGCCGTCATCCACGCTTTCAATGCGGCATGTCAGGTTTTTGTCCTGATTGGTCAACGAGGCGCGCGTGATGTCCCATCCGTCCGAACGACGACCAAGGAAAACCTCACCATACATCCCGGGACCGCTGATCCACAAAAGCAGCCGCTGAACACCATCCGCCTCTCGGCTCAACGCCAGGGTATGCAGATCACTCTCCAGACGTGGCGACTTTGCCGGAAGGATGCCGGCCATCTTTTCTCTTCCGGTAAGGTCACCGGTCACCGGATCAGTGACGATCGTAACAAGGTCAGCGGCGGTCTTGTCCTCGGTCAAGACAAGCAGCACACGCTGCGTGAAAGTACTGCCCTGCCAGTTCCGGAGGTCACTGACCACCAACACGTCATTCAAATCAACCGCCGTCGGGACCTGTCCGTCAGCGCGTGCCGCCAACGGCTGGATCAGCAGGATCAGTGCAAGCCACCTCAGGGAAAGCATGGCTTTGGCCAATCTGTGTACCGCCATTCCGTCACCGACGGTGCGGGACCGGCAGGATACTCAACCACTTCGCCATCGGCCAATGTAATGACGGCCTTTCCGGCCATGTCAGGCAGGAATAGGCCCTCATAGACGACCTGACACACATTCTTGGCCACGTTAGTCTCGGCCTCGGTCCGATATGTCGTGATGTCGGCAATCTTAATCGCATCATCCGCAGCCTCGGTTAGCGAGATCGTCATGGTGAGCCCTGATTCAACGGATGAGGCCGACAAGACGACGCCCCATTCGTTACCGAAATGCATGTCATAGTTCATTTCGGCAAAACGGGACGGATCATATGGGAAGAGCGCTGGATTAACCACTACAGCCTGCAAAGCACCGGTATCCGGGTCGGAGATCGCGATGTAAAGCTCGACCGTTTCCCGACTTTCCGACAGCACCAGCGCAGCCAGGTCCTGATAGGCATCCTTGTTCCAGTTCAACTGCGCATATTCGTCGCCGGACAGGCCGGCCAATATCCGTTCGGGCGCGATCATCACCGGCTCTGCCAACGCGGACGGTGCGATGATCGCGCCAAGCAGAACCGTGAAGAAACGCATTTATCGCCCCTGAATGATCGTATCAGCGCAAACTATGCATACATAAAGGCAAAGCTCAACAAGTCTGCCTTGACAAGGTATGCTTGCCTTGGGCATCCAATATCAACGAAACCGATGATACAGGAGGACATTCATGACTGTGTTGATACCCCTCCCGGCTTGGGTGCGCTGAAGACGTTTCCGTTCCCTCGTCCGGTCTTTGCTGACCATATCAGGCCAGCCCACCTTACGCCTTTGACGAGGATACCCCATTGACTGAATTGACACGCGACGCCCTTGGCTGGTCGCCTTTCTACATGTCCCAGCTCGATATCGACGAACTGGAAAACCTCACCCCTGCCCGCATCACCAACGTGCATCGGGATCGGGTCAACGCATTATCTGAAGACGGCCCGCTCGAACTGACGCTTGATCCCGGTATCACGACCGCCGCCGTCGCCGTCGGTGATTGGGTGATGTGCGCGCCCGAACAGCACCGGCTGACCCGTGTGCTAGATCGTAAAACGGAACTCAGCCGCGGCACCGAGTACCATACCGGCGACAAACAACTGATCGCTGCCAATCTCGACACGCTGTTCATCACGACATCCTGCAACGATGACTTCAACGTCGCGCGGCTGGAACGGTATCTGGCGCTCGCACATGACGCGATGATCACGCCGGTGATCCTGATCACCAAGGCCGATCAGGCAGACGACCCGGACAGCTATAGCGACGCGGCGCGCAACCTCGGGCGCGATCTCGAGGTGCTGACGCTCAACGCCAAATCCGAAACCGTCGGCGACACGCTCGCCCCGTGGAGCGGCAAAGGACAAACCGTCGCCCTCACCGGCTCATCCGGCGTGGGCAAAACGACCATCGCCAACGCGCTGACCGGTGGTGCGGCGGAGACGCAGGCCATCCGCGAAGACGACGCGCGCGGGCGGCACACGACCACGGGGCGGTCGCTCCACCGCATCCCCGCGGGCGGGTGGCTGATCGACACGCCCGGGATGCGCGGCCTAGGGGTGGCTGACGTCGCTTACGGGATCGAGGCCACGTTTTCCGAAATCACGGAGCTGGCGGAGCACTGCAAATTCCGGGATTGCGAACACGAGACCGAACCGGGCTGCGCGGTGCAGGCGGCCATCGCGGCGGGTGATGTGGACCCGGAGCGGCTGAAGCGGTTCCAAAAGCTGAAGCGGGAAAACCGATACGCGACCGAGACCATCGCGCAGGCGCGCGAGCGGTACAAGAAGTTCGGGCGCATGGTCAAAAACGCGCAAAACCGGAAGAAGCGTTAGGGTCATGTCGTAAGGTGGGTTTCAATCCACCCTCACCCAAACCGCTTGAACGCCTCGATCTCAACCGCAAGGCGGGTCTGCAGGTCCGCAAGGATCTTCATCTCTGCCTTGCGCTGATCCGGGTCGGTCAAATCCGCCAACCGGGCCTTCGACGCGGCAATCTGCTCGCGCAACACACCCACCGGAGAACGCACCTCTGCATCCTTCGCCATCCGATCCAGCAAAGCATCCTTCGGATCGCCCGTCAGGTCCAACGGCTTGCCGGCACCGGGGAGATTATCAAACTCGCCCCGACGACGGGCCGCTTCGATCTGTTGGTCGATGAGAGAGATAAGAGGGTGGTCCATATCGTACTGACGGTTCGTGTATTCAGCGAGGTTCTCTGACAAGTCTATGCTGCCCGCAGCAGCTCAACAAAGTCTACTGGGTCGTAGAAATAGTTTCTGTACGCCGAGCGTAACTGTTTTGGATTCTCGGAGCGAACATAAACCGCATTTACACTTTCACCACTCTCCTCAAGCTCGGTCGCTTTTAAGATAGCAGGCGCCGCAGACCGGAATGATATAATATCCAACTGAAAATCTCCGTACTGGTCTCTAACAATACTTAGCACACTATGTTCGGTCAGCTTTTCCTCCACTTCAAATTGTTTAAGCAGCTCCAGCCTTCTAAGTATACCCATCGATTTTTCTAAACTCATTAATTGATCTCTTATCTCGTTGGTGGATCGGTCCAGAAATGCGCGCTCTAACTTCTCTTCGGTTCTTGCGATTAACTCACTCGCCAAAGCAAAAAATAATCCTCTGGCGGACCGATCCAGCTCAAACTTGGTTTTCTCACCATCCAATAAATCGGAAATCTCGACTGCGGTGGCCCATGCGTGTTGTGCGCGAGTACGATACTGAATTTCGACTAATAAACCGTCCCAGGGTTTTTTTGCCTCCAGTCTTTTCGATCCTCGTGGGTAGTGCCGGTAGACATCATGTATTCCACGATAGCCACTTGGTTTGGGAGAGTTTATGTAGTCGTATTTGTCTTTGGAGTGTCGAAGCTCATGCTCTACATTCCGCATCACACCAGATGAATGCAGATACTCTCGAAAGCTGGTAAGCTCGGCCAAATCATCAAATATCATACGACAACCCGCGAAATCATGCATACCGGTTACGTCTTTGATCAACGGCACGCCACTGGAGCTTGTTCTAAGTAGTTTATCAATGACTGTGTTTCGGCGTTTAAGCCGCTGGGCAAACTCCACCCACAACTCCTGTTTCGCGATGTGACCCTTTATCCAAGCCTGAAAAGTATTAATTACATAGCCATGCGAAGCACGCCACTGATCGACCAGTGCTATGTCCTCAGCGGTTGCGGTATGATCGGCGATTGCTCGTCCAGCTTTTCGAACTGCAGACTTACTTGCTGGTGGTTTTGGGTAGGCCAATCTCTCGTCCTCAGAAACGATTTCAAGACTTATGCTCGCGAATCGTAAAATATCTCTAAGCAATCAACTTAGTTAATCACCTCAGCATTAACCAGCCGCCCACCCCATCTGCGCCTCCGTCTCCACCGCGCAGGGCCGCACCTTTCGCAACCGCGCCAAGGCCGTCTCCGCGTCTTCCCCTGCCGCAATCATCAACCGCAGGCACATCATCCCTGACCGTCCGCAGCCGCCGAAGCAGTGGACCAGCACGCGCTTGCCCTGCCCCAGCACGCTCAGCGCTTCATCCCGGACGGGCGCCCAATCCCAACCCCTATCCGGTACGCCAAAATCCGCGACCGGGCAGTGCAGCCATCTGATCCCCGCATTCACCAGATCGGTGCCGAGCGACCCCGATCCTTTCCGTTCCAACTCCGCCTGCGTTGTCATGGAGATCACCAGCGCAGGCCCCCAGGCCTCCAGCCGCAACCAGTCGGTATAATAGTGCCGCGTGCGGCCCGGGATGGGGGTGATCGCCAGTTCACCCCCGCACACTTGCAGGCTGTGGATCACAAACTCAGGCAATCCCGTGCTCCACCACCTGCCCCGGATGCGCCACCGCCCATTCGGCGAGGAAATCGGCCACATCCGGCTCGCCCGCCAAATCCACGGCCCGTTTGGGCAGGGCCACCCCGTGTTCCAACACAAGGCGCAGGCAGGCAACATAATCGCGCTCTGCCCGTTCCGGGCAGTTCTCGGACCCATGGATGATCGTGCTCAGCAGCGTGCCGCCATAGCCGTTCACGTGGGACATATCGGGGCCGAGCCGCAGGAAGTAATCCAACATCTCCGGCAGCCCCTGCCACCCGGCCAGATGCACCGGCGGCATGCCCTGATGATCCGGCGCATCCCATGGCAGCCCGGCGGCGACCAAAGCCTGCACATGCGCCTCCCGCCCCGGCAGCCCAAGCAGTTCGCCAAGGATATTGCGGAACGGGCGCGGCACCTGATCAGCATCGATCCAGCGACCCTTCTCCACCTGCCCTTTCGCGCAATCAGCCAGGATCACCTCAACCGGTGACAACGGCTTCTGGGGCAGGCGTTCCCGCAGGGCGTCATTCCCATAAACACAAGCCGCCGCGTACGGTTGCACTCCATCCCACGTCAGGTCCGGGTCCGCCCCCGCTTCCAATAACAGATCAATCAAATCAGGCGGAGACATCCGCCGCGCCGCCTGAAACAAGGACGGGACGACAAAGGGCAATTCACCACCCACAGGCTCCCCCGCAAACTCGTTAGGATCCGCACCGGCGTCGAGCAACATCCGCACCGCTTTCACATCATGAAAATCCATCGCCCGCAGCATCGCATTCGTACCCGCCGGATCAGCACCATGGGCCAATAGCATCTGCAAGCCCTCGTGATGGCCCAATTCCGTCGCATGATAGAGGCTTTCATTGTCGTTCGGATCAGCCCCGTGATCCAAAAGCCATCGGCCCAAGGCCATGTTATCCGCATGCCCAATCGCGCCATAAAGAGCCGACAGCTTATGATCGCTGCCCGGCTCATGCGGGAAGCCGTCATTCATATCGGCCCCATACGCCAACAGCAATTCGGCGATAGCGAGCATATCCGCCTCCCGCTCCGGCCACAGCTTCAGCACCTTCGAAAACGCCAGATGCAGGATCGGACGGCGCGGGCCATAGGACCGGGTGGCGGCCTTCGGGTCATCCGCCAAAACCGCCCGCACCGCTGGCAAATCGAACAAAGCCACCTGCAGCCCAAACGCGCCTTCCGCCAAATCAGGCGTATCCCAGAGCAGTTCCTGCACCACATGCATCTGCCCGTGAAACAACGCCATCTTCAGCCGTTGCTGCTTGGTCGCGCGGTCCATGCCCTGTATCTCCACCGCGCGCTTCAGCTGCGGCCAGGACACAAAACTGTTCTCGCGCGCGATGACATGCAGAAAATCCGCCCGCTTGAGCGCGCCCTTGGCCCGCGGCTGAATCACGTCAATCCGCTGGATTGCCGCCTTATCACCGGCCTCATATCGTTTGTTTAAAACCTTCGCCTGCCGCCGCAGGCTATCCAGATCATCCATCATGGCTTCCTCACCAAATCACCCGCCGGTTCGCTGATCCGGGCATATGAGAAAGACCGTATGAGGTCATCTTGAAGGTCTTCATTGGGTGCATCACGCTTTCCGCGAACCTGGATGCCGCCCAACACGGCGTGCTTTGGTTAACGCGAAGGCTCGCCTTTCGCAAGTCCGCCGCTATTGTCGGGGAATGAATGACAAGAACAGCCTTGCTGAAGACCGCACGGATTGGGCGGAAGACCGGACGGACTGGGCCGAAGATCGGACGATCCTGGCCAATGAACGCACCTTTGCCGGCTGGATGCGGACCGGGATGGCGTGTCTTGGACTGGCGCTGGGACTGAAAGCCGTATTCAACGGCTTTTCACCCACATGGGTGCCGAAAGTGGTTGCCAACGTCTTTGTCCTGCTCGCGATCTTCATCTTCTGGGCCGCGCGGAACAAATCCTGCCAGACTCAACGGCGGATGAACGATCATGCGACCAACGCGCAATCGTCGACCAACATGACCATTATTGCGACCGTCCTGACCTGTGGGGCCATCGCGACCGGGGCGATCTTGTGGTGGTTTTGACATTCCAGCGCTGAGGGCACCGCCCGACCTGGAGGGCATTGGGATGTATGAGCTACAGGCAACATCGCCATATGCCTGACCTTCCGCTTCTTGAGACGCTGCAAAATCGCCCTCCGTGGGGAGGTCGGGCGATGCCCGGTGGCGCCCACCGGGCGGAACTCATGGGAAAGTACCATCTCCGTCCTGAGAGACACCAACCCACGATCCCCATAGACCTCCCCCCGCCCCACGCTTAGGCTGGCAACGTTCCGAATCCAAAGGCCCGCATGTCAGACCAACCCGCCTATCAAGTCCTCGCCCGTAAATACCGGCCCGAAACCTTTGCCGATCTGGTGGGGCAGGATGCGATGGTCCGCACCCTGCGCAACGCCTTCGCCGCCGACCGGATCGCGCAGGCTTTCATCATGACCGGCATCCGGGGCACCGGAAAGACGACGACCGCGCGGATTATCGCCAAGGGGATGAACTGCATCGGACCCGACGGGAAAGGCGGACCCACGACCGATCCTTGCGGGCAATGTGAACATTGCGTCGCGATCATGGAAGGGCGCCATGTCGATGTGATGGAGATGGACGCCGCCTCGCGCACAGGCGTCGGCGATATCCGTGAAATCATTGACAGCGTCCATTACCGCGCGGCCTCGGCCCGGTACAAGATATACATCATCGACGAAGTCCACATGCTGTCCAAAAGCGCCTTCAACGCGCTGTTGAAGACGCTCGAGGAACCACCCGAACACGTCAAATTCATCTTCGCGACAACCGAAATCCGGCAAGTCCCGGTCACCGTCTTGTCGCGCTGCCAGCGGTTTGATCTGCGGCGGATCGAGCCCGAGGTGATGATAGGCCTCCTCCGCAAAATCTCGGACGCCGAAAACGCACAGATCACCGACGATGCGCTGGCACTCATCACGCGCGCCGCGGAAGGGTCTGCCCGTGACGCGACCTCACTGCTCGATCAGGCGATCAGCCATGGAGCGGGCGAAACCACCGCCGATCAAGTCCGCGCCATGCTCGGCCTCGCTGACAGGGGGCGCGTGCTGGACCTCTTCGACATGATCCTGCGCGGCAAGGCGGCGGACGCGCTCACCGAACTCGGCGCGCAATACGCCGACGGGGCCGACCCGATGGCGGTGCTGCGCGACCTTGCCGAAATCTGCCACTGGGTCAGCGTGGTGAAAATCACCCCCGACGCGGCGGAAGACCCGACCATCAGCCCCGACGAGCGCAGCCGGGGTCAGACTATGGCCGCTGAGCTACCTATGCGGGTCCTGTCGCGGATGTGGCAGATGCTGCTGAAAGCGCTGGAAGAGGTCGCCATCGCACCCAACGCGATGATGGCCGCCGAGATGGCGGTGATCCGGCTGACCCATGTGGCGGACCTGCCCAGCCCGGATGAGCTGGTCAAAAAACTGCAAGACGCGACGCCACCGCCAACGGCACCCGCCGCACCACGCGGGGCGCCTGCTGGCACGACGGCCATGGCGGTGAGTCCTGCGCCGACCCACAGCGGATCGACCGGCCCGACGGGATCAGGCGCGCAAACGGCGACCGCCCTCGCCACGGACGCGCTGCAACACTACGCGCGGTTCGAGGATGTGGTCGCGCTCATCCGCACCCATCGCGATGTGAAACTGCTGGTCGAGGTCGAAACCGGCCTGCGGTTGGTCAGCTATCAGCCGGGACGGATTGAGGTAAACCCGACACCTGACGCCAGCCCGGACCTGATCGGGCGGCTCGGATCGCGGCTGCAAGCCTGGACGGGCAATCGCTGGGCGATCAGCGTCGCCGAAGGCGGCACGCCGACCATCGCCGAAACGCGGGATGCAGCGGCAAACGCGCTCAAGGCGCAGGCAGAACAACACCCGCTCGTGCAGGCGGTCATCAAAACCTTCCCCAAGGCCAAAATCACCGACATCCGCACCGAAGACGACAAAACCCAGGACGCGCTCGAAGACGCGCTGCCCGAAGTGGACGAAGAATGGGATCCATTCGACGAGGATTGATCGGGGGCGTCACCCTGCTGGTCCCAAATTCAGCCGCCGCAGATGCCTGCCAGCAACAAAGACCCGGCTGGACGGGAGGACAGGTGTCTGCGTGGGAAGAGGTGATCTTTCTGGCCCAGACCCCCATCGTGCTTGCCTTGCTTATCGCGACGGCGCTTGTAATCCGGCTGCGCAGCCAATGGGGCGGGCTGATCGTTGTGATCGGTTGGAGTATCTTCACCTATATGCTGATCGCGACGCAGATTTTCGCCGACATCCGTGCCGAGGGCTGCGCGGGCTCTCCGGCCTTGTTCATCGGGCTCGCCACTGCAATATGTATCGGGATCGTGCTTTACACGACGCCTCAGACGGGGCGGCAAAAATGACAGGAGATCAAAAATGCTCAAAGGACTAGGCGGCCTTGGCGATATGGCCAAGATGATGAAGCAGGCGCAGGAAGTGCAGGGCAAGATGGCCCAAATGCAGGAAGAGCTGGATACAATCACGGTCACCGGCGAAAGCGGGGCGGGGCTGGTCAAGGCGACGGCGACCGCCAAGGGCGAACTGAAAGGGCTCGACATCGACCCATCGATCTTCAACGGGGACGACAAGGAAGTGGTCGAAGACCTCATCCTGGCCGCAATCAAGGACGCGCAAACCAAGGCAAACGAACGCGCGCAGGAAGAAATGGGGAAGATTACCGAAGGTTTGGGCCTACCACCCGGGGTGAACCTGCCATTCTAAGACCTACGAAATCCAGGCGTGTTTCCGGATCGGGTATGATTGACGGCACCGGACATCCGCGCGGCATGTTTTCGCATCTGCGTCGTTCATTGGCGCGCTGGTGCGCATCCCTCGTATGCCTTTCGGCGCTCGCCCCATCTGCCACAGCGCAGGACTGGGTCACACCGGAATATTGCGCCATTACCGATGATCAGATCGCGGCCCTGACGACCGCTGATCTGGTTGATCCCACGGCGGACGAACCCGAAAACGGGCTTGGGCGTCTGTGGCAAATCACGTCATCCGACGGGGCCGTGTCCCACCTTTGGGGCACTATGCATTCCAGCGACGCACGCATCTTGCGGCTGCCGCAGACAATGCGCGACCATCTGGATCAGTCCCGCATTCTGGCGCTAGAGGTTGATTTCCGGTTCGCCGATCGCGACGCGATGGTCGAAACCTATAGCTACGCAAACTGGTGGCAGGACCCGTGGCTTCCCCACAAACCAGTCCTGTTTCTTGCGGGCGCCGACCCTCGGATTGAAAAGTGGATCGAAAACCGGGTCCTGTCCCAAGGCTATCAAGCCGACGATTACCGGCATATGAGCCCGGGTGGCATCTTGAGCCTTTTACTGGGTGATCCATGCGATGATTTCAATGCAGGCCTGATCCCCTATCAGGATTACTACCTCATGTCGCTGGCCCATATCCACGGCACCCCGATCATGGGGCTAGAGTCGCCAGACGCGATGATGACAATGATCAACGACCCCGCCAATATCGACTATGCGCAGGCGATGATCACGACCTACGGCGCTTATTTGGAACCACAAGAAACCAATGCAGCGCGCATCAATTTCATGGCGCAATATCATCGCGGCCAGATCGGACAGATGATGGTGGCTGATGACGTCTACGTCGCCGATTTGCTAGGCCCCAACGGCCAGGCCGCAGTCGCGCTCCGCGATGATTATCTGCTGTCGCAACGCAATCGCGACTTCCTTGCCGCTGCGATGGGTGAACTTGAAGAAGGCGGACTTTTCGTGGCGATTGGCGCGTTTAATCTTCCCGGAGAAACCGGGTTGGTTACGATGATGCGCGACGCGGGCTTTGCCGTCGTCCGCATCCCGGTCGAGGGCGAAGATGAGTAACGGCACCGAAGACCTGGATCATTTGATCGCACTGATGGCCAAACTGCCGGGCCTCGGCCCGCGTTCCGCGCGGCGTGCCGTGTTGCATCTGGTCAAGAAACGCAGCCTGATCCTGCTGCCACTGGCCGAAGCGATGCACAAGGTCGGCAGCACGGTGCGCGAATGCCTCAACTGCGGGAACATCACCACCTCGGATATCTGCGATATCTGTGCGTCCGAGAAACGTGCCGTCGGGCAGATCGCGGTCGTCGAAGACGTGGCTGACCTTTGGGCAATGGAACGCAGCGGGGTCTTCAAAGGACGCTATCACGTCCTTGGCGGCACCCTGTCTGCCCTCGATGCCATCGGCCCGGAAGAACTGCGCATCCCGAAACTGATCGACCGGATCAAAAGCGAAGAGATCAGCGAAGTCATCCTCGCCCTTGGCGCCACGATCGATGGACAGACGACAGCGCATTACATCGCCGACCAACTGCCCGACATCACCGTCACATCACTCGCGCAGGGGGTGCCTGTGGGCGGTGAACTCGATTATCTGGACGACGGAACGATCACCGCCGCGCTGAACGCGCGGAAGGCGCTGTAATCATTTTCGCGCCAACGCCTCTGCCAGCAGATCGAACACGATCCTGATCCGCTTGCTGGTCTTCAACTCGCGATGGGTCGCCAACCATGCCGGGAATGTGACCGGCGGGTGATCCGGGATGGCCTTGCGCAACTCCGGGTCGTCCGCGCAGAGTTTATCCGGCAAGACACACATGCCCAAACCGGCCTTCATCAACTGCCACATCACCACACCGCTGTCGGATCTCGCACGAAACTGCGCGGGGTCGGCCCGAAATCCGAAGGCGGCCATGCTTGCCACCATCACCTCGATATCAGGTGGCCCGATCAAATCGTGGCCGCGCAAGTCATCAGCGGTCGGCGGATAGCCGCGCGCAGCGAAATAATCGACTGATCCGTAAAGATTCGCCGCCATATCCGACACGTGTTTGGCGATCAGGTCCGGCTGATCCGGGCGAACATGGCGAATGGCGATATCGGCCTCGCGCCGGGTCAGGTTCTCGATCCGGTTCGAGGCGACGACATGAACGTCGATGCCCGGTGCCGCTTTGCGAAGATCAACCAGTACATCCGGCAAAAACTGCGCAGCAAGCAGGTCACTCGCCGTCACCGTCACGGTACCCGACACATCCTGCGACTGACCGCTGGCGACCATCGACACCCGACTTGCCGCCTCGCCCATCGCCTGAACATGCTCCACAAGATCGCGGCCAGCGCCGGTCAGCGCCAATGATCGGCCGCCGCGTTCGAACAAGGTCACGCCCAGCGCTTCTTCCAGCCCAGTCACCTGTCGGCCCACGGTCGGCTGTGTGGACCCCAGCGCGCGGGCCGCACCGCTGAGCGAACCCTCCTCGACCGTTGCGAGAAACGCCCGGATCTGGTTCCAATCAAAGGAAATCGCCTGCCAGTTCATACAATCATGTATAGCTGAGGTGCGAATTCAGGCAATTCCTCTGTCAAGTGCGCATGGGTATGTTTCAGCCAATGACAAATCAACGCCACAAAAGGAAAACCGCCATGACCGAAGCCGCCTTTTGGGATCGCCTCGCCCTCAAATATTCGCGCAAACCGATCGACAACGTTCCCGCCTACGAGGCCACGCTCGACCGCACCCGCACCTTTCTGCACGCCGATGACCATATCCTCGAAATGGGCTGCGGAACGGGCGGCACTGCGATCCTGCTTGCGCCATCCGTCGCGCATGTGACCGCCACGGATATCTCGGAAAAGATGGTCGAGATCGCGCGTGCGAAGAAACAGCCCGGCAATGTCAGCTTTCAGCAGGCCGCCGCCCTGTCACCCGTGCCGGATGCGCCTTTCGACGCCATCTGCGCCTTCAACCTGCTGCACCTGCTGCCTGACCTGCCAAAGGCGCTTGCGCATCTGAAGGCATCGGTCAAACCGGGTGGTTTCGTGATCACAAAGACCCCGTGCCTGGGCGAGATGAACATGTTCTTGCCGATCGCGATCGGTGCGATGCGGTTGGTCGGTCGGGCACCCTACGTGAACAGCTTCACCATCAATGCGCTGGAGCAGGCTTTCCGCGAGACCGGATTCACACTGGTCGAGACGGCGCATTTTCTGGATCAAAAGAACAGCCGTTTTATCGTAGCGAAGCATAGATAGCTCAGCCGGTTCATGTCCCGGCCATACGGCGCTCGGGTCCCAAAAAAAGCCCCGCCTTGGCGGGGCTTTTTATCAATCGTCTTTCTCGTCGCTTTCATCATCATCGGGCAGGTTGAAAAAGCTGTCCGCATCGGAAACATCGCGATCATCCGGCTTTTCTTCCTCATCCTCGTCATCGCGGGGATCGGACAGGCTGAATGTCTCGAGGCCCGCCATTGCCGCAGGCATCTTTGGCTCTGGCTCCATGCCCAGCGACTGTTCGGTACTGACCAGCTTGCGCCGCTCATCATCGGACATTACCGTGCCTTCCTTCGCCTTCTTCGCGTTGGCTTTCTGCACGGCCATGTCCAGTTCGGACTGCTTGCACAGGCCCAAGGCGACCGGATCGATCGGGTCGATATTGTTGATGTTCCAATGGGTCCGATCGCGGATCGACTGGATCGTCGGCTTGGTCGTCCCGACCAGCTTGGAAATCTGGCCGTCCGTCAATTCCGGGTGGAACTTCACCAGCCAATAGATCGAGGCCGGACGATCCTGCCGCTTGGACAAGGGAGTGTACCGCGGCCCACGACGCTTTTCCTCACCGGCAGAGGCAGGGTTATACAGCAGCTTCAGCTTATGCATCGGGTTGTTTTCGGCCTTGTCGATCTCTTCCTGGGTCAACTGCTTGTTCGCAATAGGGTCGAACCCTTTCACGCCGGTCGCCACATCACCATCGGCGATCCCCTGTACCTCTAATTCATGCAAACCGCAGAAATCGGCGATCTGCTTGAACGTGATCGTGGTATTGTCGCACAGCCAGACAGCGGTCGCCTTGGCCATGATCGGTGTATTTGACATCGCTTCTCTCCTATCAGCCGACAAAGCTGTCCCGCGCCCTGTCTTGGGCTGACCTGAATGTCAGGCCGGGTTCGCATTGTCAGGGAACTTGACGCCTATATAAGGGCCGCGTTGCCCAGAGGAAAGGTCAAAAATGCGCTGGCTGATTGCGGCATTCGCCCTCATCACAACCCCGGTCACTGCGGACGATATCGCAGGCGAATTCGACTATTACGTTTTGTCATTGTCGTGGTCCGCCAACTGGTGCGCGCTTGAGGGCGACGCCCGCAACTCCCGCCAATGCGACCCCGCTGAAGATCACGGCTGGATCCTGCACGGGCTGTGGCCACAATATGAAAGCGGCTATCCTGAATACTGCCGGTCGTCTTATCGCCCCCCTAGCCGCGGCGATACCGCAGCGATGGCCGACATCATGGGTACATCCGGCCTCGCCTGGCACCAGTGGCGCAAGCATGGGGTTTGCTCTGGCCTGTCGCCAGACGATTACTACGACCTGTCGCGCCAGGCTTACGGCCAGATCACACGGCCGGAGGTGTTCCGGCAACTCGAAAACCCGATCACCCTACCCGCGAAAGTGGTGGAAGAGGCCTTCATCCGCGACAACCCGACCCTGATGCCCGATCACATCACCATCACCTGCCGCGACGGCTACATCCAAGAGGCCCGCATCTGCCTGGACCGCAATCTCGCCCCCCGGCTTTGCGGAGACGACGTGGTGCGGGATTGCACGCTGGATGACGCGCAATTCGATCCGATCCGGTGATCAACCATCACCATCTGTCCACAGCCTTGCGGCAAACGTCATCCCCCGCCTATGCTCGTATCATTGTCATGTGGGGATTTCGTATGAAACATGTTCTGATCTTGGCTTTGCTTTTCTCGGCAAACGCGCTGGCCGCGCAGCAATTAGATGTCGAATTCGACATCCTCGAAGATGATCAGGCCGCCGGATGCGCTGGCAGCATCGTGTCGGGTCTTGACCCGAACGGCGACGGCTTTCTGGCCGTCCGGACCGGACCGGGCGCGGACTATCGGAAGGTGGACGAATTGCGAAACGGCGATCTTGTCCGGACCTGCGCGCAAAGCGGCAAATGGTTCGGGGTCTATTACGGCGACCCACGCCGCGTCGGATGGGTGCACGGGAACTGGCTGATCGATGGCGCAGGCTAGGCCAAGTCGTTAACGTTAACCTTTGGCACCGCACTTGAAGGTCCGATGGAATTCCGATGAAAGTCCGATGGAATTCCGACACCGTTTTCCCGGAGAAATGAGCAATGGTTAACGCTGAAAAACCGGTCCTTCTGGTGGATGTGGATGGAGTGCTTATTTTCCCGAATGACCCTGACGCGACGCACTGGACAGCCAATCTGAAACGCGATGTCGGGTTCGAAAGGAAAGCGCTCAGCGACCACTTCTTCCGCCCCTTCTGGAAAGACATCGTCACCGGAAAAGACACGCTCATGCCACGTCTGGAACAGGCCTTGCAGGCCATGGGCAGCACCGTCAAAGCGACTGATCTGCGCGACTATTGGTTCGCCAATGATGCGCGCCGCAACGTCCCTTTGATCGCTTGGGTCGATGCCCAACGCGATGCCGGACACCGGGTCATGCTCGCCACAAATCAAGAGCACGAAAGGGCGGCTTACATCATGGATACCATCGGCCTCAGCGCCCATTGCGACGGCATCTACTACTCTGCCGCCCTTGGTATGGCCAAGCCCAACGCATTGTTTTTCCATGAAATATCAAAGCGCGAAGGGCGTCCGCTCCAAGACATGATCTTCATCGACGACACCAAAGCCAATGTCGAAGCCGCCCGCGCCGAAGGCCTCCTCGCCATCCACTATACCGGCCAACCGCCCGATCAGCTCACCACCGCCATCGTCAGCGGCGACGCCTGATCCTCCAGCGCTTCGATCACGTTGAAATGGTGCTGATCCGGGGCGACGACATGGTCACACGCCCACGCCTCCCCCAACCAACGCGCCTGATCCAGAAAGGCGGGCCGCTCATCCGCGCCCACCCACACGTTCACCGGAACCGACGGCGCCATCATATGCACCGGGCTTTCCGCCCGCGCCTCGATCTCATCGATCCGCAAGTCCTTGTTCATGCTGGTTTTCATCAGCGGGGCGAGGTCCGACACCGGCGACACCGATACCACCTTTTCCACCCGCTCCGCCCCCGCGACACGGGCCACCAAATGCCCCCCGGCGGAATGCCCGACCAGCCGCACAGGCCCAGGCACACGGTCCGCGATGACTGTCACAGCCTGTCCAATCTGCTGCGTAATCTCGCCAATCCGCACATCGGGGCACAGATCATAAGACGGCATCGCGACCGCCCAGCCATGCCCCAACGGCCCCGCCGCCAAATGCGACCAGTAGGATTTGTCGAAGCGCAGCCAATAGCCCCCGTGCACGAAGATCACGACCCCCTTTGCCAGCCGCGGGGGATGGAACATATCGACCACTTGACGCGGGCTTTCACCGTAGGGCAAATCCAACTCGCACATCACGCGGTCCCGAAACGCGGCAGCCGCGGCGGCCCATTTGTCCGGGTAGCTATCCCCATCCGGAATATAGGCCCCGTTGGCATAAGCATCGTCCAATTCCATTGATCCCCCCGTCGCCACGCCCTAACTGTTTCACAAATAGCGCAAATCATCTGGGAGACGATCATGCTCGACGACACCACAAACCTCAAATCAATGCTGTCGCGCCCGGATCTGATCTGCGAGGCGGCGTTTCTTGGTGGCGAATGGGTACAGGCAAAATCGGGCAAGACATTCGACGTGGTGAACCCGGCAAGGGGCGACGTGATCGCCAAAGTGCCTGACCTCAGCCGGGACGAAGTCGCCGAGGCCATCGCCGCCGCCGAAAAGGCGCAGAAACCATGGGCCGCGAAGACGGCGAAGGAACGGTCGCAGGTCTTGCGCAAATGGTTCGATCTGATGATGGCGAACCAAGAAGACCTCGCCATCATCATGACCGCCGAACAGGGGAAACCGCTGGCCGAGGCCCGGGGCGAGGTCGCCTATGGCGCCAGCTTTATTGAGTGGTTTGCAGAGGAAGCGCGCCGGGTCTACGGCGAAACCATCCCCGGCCATCAGGCCGACAAGCGGATCACGGTTATCAAGCAACCCATTGGTGTTGCAGCCGGAATCACGCCATGGAACTTCCCCAACGCGATGATCGCGCGCAAGGCCGCACCCGCGCTAGCAGTGGGCTGTTCCTTCGTTGTGCGGCCCGCGTCGTTGACGCCCCTCTCTGCGCTGGCCATGGCGAAACTGGCGGAGGAAGCTGGGCTGCCAAAAGGGCTGTTGTCGGTCGTAACCTCAACCTCGTCCTCTGACGTAGGAAAAGAATTCTGCGAAAACCCCATAGTGCGCAAACTGACCTTCACCGGCTCGACCGAGGTGGGGCGCATCCTGCTGAAACAGGCCGCCGATCAGGTCATGAAATGCTCGATGGAGTTGGGCGGCAACGCGCCTTTCATTGTCTTCGACGATGCTGACCTCGACGCAGCTGTCGAAGGTGCCATCGCCTGCAAATTTCGCAACAACGGGCAAACCTGCGTCTGCGCCAACCGGATTTACGTGCAGAAGGGTGTCTATGACGCCTTCGCCCAAAAGCTGAAAAAGGCCGTCGAGGATCTGAAGGTCGGCGACGGGATGGAAGACGGGGTGGCACTCGGGCCGCTGATCGAACCCGATGCGGTGGACAAGGTACAGGAACACCTGGATGACGCACTGGAAAAGGGCGGTGAAATCCTGACAGGCGGCAAACCGCACGATCTGGGCGGGCAGTTCTTTGAACCCACGATCCTCACCAACGCGACACAGGACATGAAGGTCAGCACCGAAGAAACCTTTGGCCCCTTCGCGCCGCTCTTCATGTTCGAAGACGAAGACGACGTGATCGCCAAGGCCAACGACACGATCTTCGGGCTGGCGTCATACTTTTACGCAAAGGATATCAGCCGGGTGACCAAGGTCGCGGAAGCCTTGGAATACGGGATCGTCGGCGTGAACACGGGGATCATCTCGACCGAGGTCGCGCCTTTCGGAGGTGTCAAGCAGTCCGGGCTGGGGCGCGAAGGATCAAGCCACGGGATCGAGGATTATCTGGAAATGAAATACATCTGCACGAGTGTCTGACATGATCATCCGCGATGCGACCGCCAAAGATGTCCCGCAAATGAGCGCTTTCCTGACGCGGCTGACGGAGATGGGCAAGCGGACCCGCCCAAGCGACGAGGGCTTTGTGCTGGGGCATTACATCAATGCGCCGCACAAAATTCAGTGCGCGCTGGCCGAAGAAGACGGGGTTGTCCTTGGCTTTCAATGGCTGGGCGTCGCTGTCGAAAATGACGAATTCGGCGTCACGCCCGGCTGGGGCGTCGTTGGCACCCATGTGAATCCTGATGCCGCAAGGCGCGGTGTCGGCCGTGCCTTGTTTCCGGTGACCGTCAAGGCTGCCGAAGCACATGGTCTGAAACATATCGACGCCAGCATCGGCGCCGACAACGCCGAGGGCCTCGGCTATTATGAGGCGATGGGCTTTCGCACCTACCGCACACCTGAAGGCCGTATCTGCAAGCGCTATGATATCTGATCGGCGCGGCAAGGTTCCTTGAACCGCCATGGCCGGACATCGTAGAAGATCGCAAAATCAATCACTTTCCCGGGGCTCAACGTGGCAAAACCAGAATACGTCGTCGTCTCGACCATGAAGAACGAGGGCCCCTATATCATCGACTGGGTGGCCCATTACAAAACGCTTGGGTTCGATCATATCCTGGTCTGCACGAACGATTGCACCGACCCGACGGTCGACATCCTGCTGCGCTTGCAAGAGATGGGCCTAGTCACCCAGCACAACACAATCGTGCGCCGGGCAGGCATTCATCGCAGCGCATTGCGGCAGGCCAGCCGACGCTATGACGTGGTGAAAGACGCCAAATGGGTCTTTGTCTGCGATGCAGATGAATACCTGAACGTCCATATGGGCGATGGCAGTGTCCGGGCTCTGGTGGAGGGCTCTGGCGATGATGCCGATGTCATTTCCGTCCCGTGGCGGATTTTCGGCCCGGATAATGTGCAGGATTTCGTCGATGAACCGGTAACGACCCAGTTCAGGAAGGGTGAGTTTGCATGGGATGCCGAATTGCGCCCGCAGACCGGCAAATTCGTCAAATCGCTATACACCAACCAGCACAAGTTCCAGCGGATGGGCCTGCACGCGCCTGTCTCTCTGGAAGAGCATATCGCGGACACCAAACGTGTTCTGCCCGGCGGGATGGATTATGTGGTCCATGGCGAACGAACCGAGCACCCGCCCCTGTTCACCCATGCGCAGGTCAATCACTACGCGCTACGATCGATGAGCAGTTTCCTGATCAAACGGGCGCGCGGACGGGCCAACCATTCGCATCACGTGTTGGGGTTGGAGTATTGGAACAAATTCAACCTGAATGATGAGACAGACACGACGATTGACCGCTATGCTGAGGCAAGCGGCGCGCTAGCGGCAGAGTTGAAATCGGATCCGGCGTTGAGCGAACTTCACCAAAAGGCAGTGGACTGGCATCAGCGCAAGGCAGCGTCACTGATGATGGATCCAGAGCTTGATGCACTGGTTGGGCCGTTGCGGGACTCGATCACCGCTTCCGAAGCGTAGCCCTCAGGCGGCGCGGCGCACCACATCACCGCGCGGTGCGATCAGGGCCAGCAGCAGTGCCGCTTCGAACCCGCGCAGGACCGGGCGGCAGGTCTTGTCGTGCGACATGTCTTCAATCGTGCAGCCCTCCTGCACGTCCCAACCACTGGCTGTAGCGATCGCAGCATGAGCCGCATCCCCCAGAAACAGGCTTTCCGACCAGCATCCATTTGCCATGATAAGCTGGTGCGCATCAAACAACAGGTGGAAATAATGGGCGGGCGCATCGCTTTCATCCACGAAAGCGGCCCCATGACGTACCATCTGCTGGGCCGAGACCAGCACCTCTTCGGCACCGAAATGCAATGCCGCCAGCCCGGACATTATCAGAACCCGATGCGCTGGCGAGACGTGAATGGGTCGATCGTTGCCCACAAGGCCGGCAGGAATCACAACGGGTCTGGCATCGGGGTGCCACCGCAATATCTGCCGCCCGATCGGCGCGGCCCGCACGGCGCGGAGCGGGACAAAGCCGTGATCCTTGGTCAGAACACGCATGCCCGGCCGCAGCTCTTGCACAGGGATGTCACCTTGTTCCGTTCTGATCAGCGTGCCGGCGCAAAAGCAGACCGGTCCCGGTGTCCCCGGGTTTGGTGAACCGGTTGTGAAATCGCCATCCGCATCACGAACGAATGACGTGGCATTCGGTGCACCATTCGCGAATACCTCACCCCCGACCTCGTTCGTACCGGGGAAGCCCGCTGGCGGAGATACCGTCAGCGGATTGCTTCCGTATGAAAGGAAGATGTAGTCGCCTGTATCAGCGTTTACCAGATAGAGAACATCTGCCCGGTTTTGACCGCCAGCAGTTTCACCGTCCGGGATAAAGTTCGTGCCGTTGCTGTCGCCCGAGTCGAAAAAGCCCGCTGGCGGGGTACCGCTGTACTCGCCGACAACCGTTGCCGTTGCACCATCGTCAACCGTCGGTGAACCAGCTGTCGCGAAATCGAACAGCAACCCATTGGTCTGTGACCAAAGCTGATAATCGCTGAGGTCGACAGTACCGCCGGAGTTATTCTGGATCTCGATAAATTCGTCCGACTTGTTCGAACTTCCGTCACCATCTGTGTTGAAGCCACTGCCGCCGATATTGTCGGCAAGGATTTCGCTGAAAAACAATCCATCGAGAAAGGCGGGCATGTGAGGTCTCCTTCAGCGCTTACGACACTGCACCTAAAGCCTTTGCGCAAGTCCGCAAAGAACGAACCGGCCTATTTTGGCGAAAAAAAGCAAAATGTGCCCAAGGATTGACCTTTGGCCTGCGTCTTACCAAACGTGATGCGCATGATGACAAGCGACGAGGACCTGGCAGAGGCGGCGGCCCACGGCGACGGGGCGGCCTTTGCGAGCCTGCTCGATCGGCACTATGACCGGCTTTTCGCCTTCTGCTTTCGCCTAACCGGTGTGCGGGCCGAGGCGGAGGATCTGACGCAGGATATCTGCGCCGCGCTGCCCGCCAAGCTCGCCAGCTATCAGCGGCGGGCGAAGGTGACGACATGGCTCTACCGCGTCGCTGTCAACGCAGCCCATGACCGCCGCCGCAAGCGCGCCACCTATACCAAGGCGACCGAGGGCTGGGGCGATTGGGAAACGAACCGAACCGCCGCCGCGCGTGACACGAATGAACAACTGGATTGGCTGACGATGGCCATGAACCAACTGAACGAAGACCTGCGCGACACGCTCGCCCTTGTGCTGGACGACATGACCCACGCCGAGGCGGCGCAAGTGCTGGGTGTCAGCGAAGGCACGATCAGCTGGCGGATATCGGAAGCCAAAAAAGCCCTGCGGGCGATCAAGGAAAAGGAGGACGTGGCATGACAGACGATCTGAACGACCTCAAGGCAATGATGGATAGGGCGACCCCCCGCCCCGATGCGGCGCGGCGGGCGGAAAATCTGGCTCTGGCCCAGAAAAATTTCGAAGATCTCCAAGGATCGCGCAAGGCGGCGCGTCCCACTCCTGCAAACCGGCCGAAGGGCCTTTGGACAGGAGTAAAGACCATGCTGAACACATTTACCTCAAAAGCTGCGCTGACGACGACCACGGCGCTTGTCGCCTGCGGCTTTCTGTTTTTGACGCCGCAAGGGCAGGATTTGCTGTCGCCACCGACGGACGGAGAACTGACGCGATCAGAATTTGATGGAGACGTCGCTCAGCCCGAGGTCGAACGGGAACCGTTTCGTGCAGAGGACATGCCGTCAGATATGATCTTGCGGGAACCTCTCGGGGATGATGAAGCCGAGGTGATCCAATCACCGCCGCGTGCGCCAACGCCCGAGATTACTGAAGCAGTGCCGAAAAATGATGAGGCTTCCACCATCGATCTGACGTTTGGGGATGGTGAAACGGTTCGCGTGCCCGTTCAGCCGTCCAATACTGCCAGCGTGCGACCAGAACCCAGAGAGCGGGTCGTCGAAAATATAGACGAACTTGCTGCGGAAAGCGCAGAAACGGCGCTACAACAGAGCGCCGATAGCTCAAGCATTCTGCTCGGAGTAACCGACTCCATCACGCCCGCCCCTGTTCCCACCGCTCCCTTAGCGCCACCACCAACAGCACGTTCGATTGCGCAAACAGCGCCACCAGCCATCGGGGCTCAGTCAAATAATTCTTCCGATTTTACCGCCGCCGATATGGGCGCGATCTTCGACGAAGTTGCCCCAGCCCCCGCACCTGCCACCGAAGCCTTCCCCACAGAGGCCCTCAATGACCTGAAAATCACGTCTGAGGACCCCGTCTCCACCTTCTCCATCGACGTGGACACGGCAGCCTATTCGGTCGTGCGCTCATCGCTGACGGGAGGCCAACTGCCTCCGCCCCAAGCGGTCCGCATCGAGGAAATGATCAACTATTTCCCCTATGACTACCCAGCTCCCGACGCGGGTGAGGCGCCGTTCCGTCCGACCGTCAGCGCCTTCCCGACCCCGTGGAACGCCGACACGCAACTGGTCCACATTGCCCTGCAGGGCGAAATGCCAGCATTGGACGACCGCCCGCCGCTGAACCTCGTCTTTCTGATCGACACGTCAGGGTCGATGAACCAGCCGAATAAGCTGCCGCTGCTCAAGCAGTCCTTCCGCCTGATGCTCGACCAGTTGCGGCCAGAGGATGAGGTGGCCATCGTCGCCTATGCGGGCAGCGCCGGGCAGGTGCTGGCGCCCACCCCGGCCTCCGACCGGCAGACGATCCTGCAAGCGATCCAATCGCTGCAGCCGGGTGGCGGCACGAATGGGCAAGGCGGGCTGCAGCAGGCTTACGCCATTGCTGATAGGATGGCCGAAGACGGTGAAGTTGGGCGTATCCTCCTTGCGACCGATGGTGATTTCAACGTCGGCATCAGCAACCCCGACGCGCTGAAAGACTTCATCGCCGACAAGCGCGAGACCGGCACGTACCTCTCCGTCCTCGGCTTCGGACGTGGCAATCTGGACGACGCAACGATGCAGGCGCTCGCCCAGAACGGCAATGGGACGGCGGCCTATATCGACACGCTGAACGAGGCGCAGAAGGTGCTGGTCGATCAGCTGTCAGGCGCGCTTTTCCCCATCGCTGGCGACGTGAAAGTGCAAGTTGAATTCAATCCTGAGCAAGTCGCCGAATACCGATTGATCGGGTATGAGACGCGCGCGTTGGCCCGTAAGGATTTCAATAACGACAAGGTCGATGCGGGTGAACTCGGTGCGGGCCACGCAGTGACCGCAATCTACGAAATCACCCCCGTCGGCAGCCCGGCCCAACTGAGCGACCCGCTGCGTTATGCGCCCAACACCGTCGCGGCATCATCCGAGGAACTCGGCTATGTCAAACTGCGCTACAAGGAGCCGGGTGAGGATACCAGCCAACTGATCGAGACCCCGATCATCGGCAGCGACATCCCCGGAGCCGAGGCGAACTTTGCCGCCGCCATCGCGGGTTTCGGGCAACTCCTACGCGATGACCGTTATCTTGGCGATTGGGGTTATGACGACGCCATCGCGTTGGCCAATGCGAACCGCGCCGAAGACCCGTTCGGGTATCGGACGGAGGCGGTGCAGCTGATGCGGCTGGCGCAGAGTTTGTCGCGGTAGCGCGCGTGGATTTCACCCACCCGAAGCCATTGATACTTGCCCCGGACCTGATCCGGGGTCTTTCACAAATCCTCAAATAAAATGTTGCAGAAGGCACCAGCAAATCTTAACAAACCGCCCTTGAAAAAGGTGATGCGACGCACTCAAAACACCTGATCGCGGAATTGAGGTACAGAAATGCACGGTAAGCGGATGAGCAGTATCTTTGGTTGCTGTCTGACCCTCATAGCTCAGAATGTAATGGCCGAGACTTGCCTGCGCCCACCTGATGACGAGGTGATCGAAAACATACTGGCCGTCTATCTCGAGGCACAACCGACAACAATAATATCCGGCGAAAGCGGCGTTTGGGCGGAAGTGCCATTGGTACGATATGCGTCAGTGGACGACTTTCAAAGGGAATTTCCGGATTGTTGTACGGTGCTTCAAAGCGGCCCCGAAGGTTGGATGCCCGACAGCACTTTGGCAGACAGGCTGGATTTTGGCGGTAGTGTCCGAATAGCTCATGATCTTCGGACTATACGTGAGGGACAGGCCGTCTCAAAATCAATGGCGGACATGTATGTGCCGATAGATCGATGTGGTCGGTTAATCACAAAGAAGGTATGGCCGTGGTAAAGGTTGAATGATCCTTTGACGCTATGACTGTCCAACCAGTTCACCCCCATCTCCCGAGTCCAGCCCCGGACTGCGTTGTCACCTCAACTGCGCCCGCGCAGTCGGCACGATCCCTTCCGTGATCAGCCGCATGATGTCGCTGAAATAGCCCCCGCTCCGCGCGGGCTGCAAAGGATCGGACGTCAGCGCGACGGTCAGTGCAAGCCCAGGCACAACGCAGATGATCTGTCCACCATAGCCCCGCGCCAGCGCAAAAGGCTCGCCGCCTGTCCGCCCCAGAAACCAGCCATAACCATAGCCCAGCCCGGACCAAAAGGACCGTGTGCGCGGCTGAAGCGACCGCTCCACCCAATCGCGGCTGAGGACTTGCTGCCCGCCATAGACACCGCCCTGCCGGTACATCTCACCAAATCGGATCATCGCCTGATGGGTCAGCGCCATCTCGTTGCCGCCCAGATAGCGGCCTTGTGGATCGCGGGTCCAGGCAGGGATGTCGATGCCCAGCGGGTCACCCAGGCGGCGGCGGGAAAGGGTCAGTAGGCTTTGGCCCGAAACCTCGGCCAAGACCGCCCCAAGAACATGAAAAGACCCAGTGGAATAGAGCATGCCCGCCCCTGGCTCGGCCACGAACGGGCGCGACAGGGCGTTGGCGACCCAGTTGCTACTGCTGACCCAGCCACCGTAATTCGCGCCGGATGTCCGTTCGAGGCCTGCCTGCATCGTGACGAGATGTTCCATGGTGATATCCGCCACACGGGGATCGGCGGATGGCGGGATCAACCCCGGGGCCACCTCGCCGATGGTCGCATCGACAGACACTATTTCGCCGCGGTCCAAAGCGGCACCCAGCAAGGCCGCGACAATGGTTTTGGACACCGACTTCACTGGCACGGCCCGGCCCAATTTCGGCCCGCGAAACGCCTGCGCAAGCACATTTTGGCCATCCATTCGCACGACCAAAGCGTGACATTGTTCCATTTCGGATGCGCGGGCCGCGACCGGCTGCCATGGATCGGTTTGCGCAAGGGCCGGTGCCACAGCGACCGTCGCCACGGTCGTCAGAAAATGGCGGCGGGTGATTGATGGCATACGGGCTCCGATAGACAATGCGCCGAAGACTACCGCGTCTTTACGCCAAGGCCACTGAGAAAACCGTGATGTCTGCAAATCGTTTTTCGTCAACCCGACCGCGGGTTTGCGAGATGCCTGATGCCATCAGCGATGTCAGCGGCAATAGGCTTCCGTCTCGTAGAAATCACGTAGTGTCTGACCCTTCTTGGGACGAAAGTCGCCAACCTCGGTCACATCGAGCACCCGATCCAGCCGAAACATCCGGAAATCGTGACGCAATTCACACCAGCATATTGCGGTCCAGACCTTGCCCCAGAACCAGACGCCAAGAGGGCGGACAACGCGGTCAGAGCCTTTGCCGGACTCGTCCTCGTAGGTGATCCGCAGTCGGATGTATTTTTCGGACGCGGCCTCGAAAATGTCGAGAAAATCGCGCCAATGTCCACCGTGCCACGGGGTTTCCATCGCGTGTACGTTGACATGGCCGACCCGTGCCCGCTGATCTTCGGGCAGCACGGCGTCGATTTTGACAAGGGCCTCTTGCGCGGCGGCGGCCATGTTTGAGCCACCCCAGGTTTGCAGGATACGCGCACCCGCCACCAGCGCCACGATCTCGTCATGCGTAAACATCAGCGGCGGCAGATCGTAACCGTCGCGCATCAGATAGCCGACGCCTGCCTCACCTTCGATGGGCACACCCGATCCGATCAGGTGCGCCACATCGCGGTAGATGGTACGGGGCGTGACCTCCAGCCGTTCGGCCAGCCCCGCAGCTGTCATCAGCCGACCGCCCCGCAGATATTGCAGGATCTGAAAAAGGCGGTCGGCGCGTCTCATGCCTTTGCGGGCTCGAACAGACCGATGGAATTGCCATCGAGGTCCTTGGCATAGGCGAACCGGCCAAAGGGCATCGCGATCAGGTCGCCGATGATCTCGCCACCGGCCTCTTTGCAGCGGGCCATTCCGTCTTCGAGCGCGTCATCCAGCGCAATGTGGATCGTATTGCCACCGTCTGCCGCAGGCTTGCCGGGATACAGATGAGCGCCCGCATCCTGCATGGAGTTTCCCAGAACCGCCATCGGGTTCGGACCCGAATTGTCGATCTTCATGTCGTAGCCAAAGACCTTGTTATAAAAGGCCACCGATTTTTCCATATCGGTCACCGGGATTTCGCCCCAGGCCATAATTGCGCGCTCACCCATGTCTCATCTCCTGTGTTGCGGGTTGATGGACATCTTAGAACATACCCCTCCTGACAGCGTTATGTCAGCATGTTTTCAGGAGCGATTTTTTTTGCATGGGCCCGAAGTGCAGTCGGACGATGACACCCCCTAACGCTGGTCGAGCCTCATCCATCCCAAACCCGCCTCGGTCTTTCCCTTCGGATCATATTCACCGCTCACCCAACCGGAATAGCCATCCGCATCTATCCGGGCGAAAAACGCCGGATAGTCGATCATTCCCGGACCGGGCGCCGTTCGATCAGGTATCTGCGCGATCTGCACGTGTACGACGATATCGCGCATGGCGTTCCAAGTGCTCATCACATCGCCGCCGATCTGACCCGCATGAAAGGCATCAAACTGTAGCTGGACATTGGGCGCATCGACCGCATTGATCACATCGCGGGCCAAATCGAAGTCATTCAGAAAGTATCCTGGCATTGACCCTTGGCTGATGGGCTCGATCGTCAGGCTTTGCTTGGGCGCTTCTTTTGCAGCCCATCGCAGGTTTTCGATGAAACATGCTTTGGCCTCGGCACCGGACGCCCTGCCTGCCATGATATGGACATGCTGCGCGCCCAAGGTGCGGGCGTAGCGGGCGGCGCGGCGGAAATCCCGCCGAAAGCGATCTTGCAACGCGGGCACAGCGGCCCAGCCCTTCTCACCGCCAGTATAGTTCGGCGGCGGACAGTTGATCAGTGCCATTTTCAGTTCGTGGCGTGCCAATTCGTTGACGATGTCCTGCGCATTGACGTCATAGGGAAACAGAACCTCCACGGCGTCGAAACCGGCCTCTTTCGCGGCTGCAAAACGGTCCAGAAACGGCAATTCGGTGAAGAGCCATGTCAGATTGGCACAGAATTTCGGCATGGTGCAGTCCCATCAAGATGTCCGGTGACCATGCGCAAAAGCAACCGCCGGATGCAATAAATTTGCAATCCGATCAGACGGTTCCTACGTTTTGTCGTGGGGTGTCGTAAGGGAGTGTGATCATGCAGTCGTTTCTGCGTTTCGTCATCGGTCTGTTCATGCCGGTTATTCTGATCGCTGTCGGAGGTGTTGTCGCCGGCTGGGGGATCGATAACGATTGGCGATATGTCGTCTGGGCCGGAATCGGGATGGTCGGCGCCGGGATCGTTTGGGGCCTGGTCGTGTGGCTCTGGGTCGGCATGAATTCCTGGTAGTGACGCGGCGTTCGACTTGTCGCACGGGCCGTTGCTCCGCACGATTGCCAAAAGGATCGGGAGGGTAAACCATGATCGCAACCTTGCGTGTTCTGATGCATATGGGCAGCCTGCAACGGCTGTTTCCGTTCTGGTTGGCCGCGGTCGCAATGATCGTCATCTTCTTTTCGCCGTGGCTACTGTTGGCGCTGGCTTACGGGATCCTGCTGCAGTTTTTCGTCGAATACGGGATGCATCGATTCCTGCTACACCGCGAACCGCCTACTGATCAGGGCGTGTTCAACCAGCTCTATCGCAGCCATATCGGGCATCATGAATTTCCGTCCGACCCCGAATTCTTTACCGGCGATGATCATTGGTATCCGGTCCGCTTCGGCCTGATCTCGGTTCTGCTGCATACGCTGGTCCTCTGGCCCTTCCTGGGCCTCGGCACTGCTGCGCTGTTTGCCTTTGTCGCGCTCTTCGCGGGATCGGTCAGCGCGTTTGCGTTCTATGAATATTGCCACACGTTGGCCCATCTGAACGTCAAAAAGGGCTGGTTTGGGCAGCGCATTACGCGGTCTCATCTGGCACATCATTTTCAGGATCACCACGCGACCTTCCATGTCAGCTTTGGTATGGGTTGGATCGACCGATTGTTTGGTACCCCGCATGACCCGTATGAGGCGCGCGCGCGGTATGACCGCGAAACGATCCTGTCGATGGGCATGGATCCCGAGGATTTGCGGCTTGTCACTGCGCGCAAGGCCTATGGGATCACCAAGATGCCACGCGGTGCGCGGTCGATGACATCAACATAAACTCTGGGTGAGCCGGGTCGCTTTTGCGGACGCGATGACGCATCTGAATGGTATCGGACCCGCATCATGAAGGAGCCCCCAATGCATCACAACCGTCGCCAGATCCTCGCAATCTCTGTAACACTGCCCTTTGCCGCTATGGCAGGCAGACTTGCCCACGCCCAATCCACACCAACCATCTACGCCGAGGGCGGTATTGCCATCGATGGCACCGATCCGGTTGCATATTTCACCGAGAGCGCGCCCGTGGCCGGTGATCCATCCATCACCCATGATTGGAATGGCGCAACCTGGCGGTTCGCTAACGCCGAAAACCGCGACACCTTCGCCGCGGACCCGGAAGCCTACGCCCCGCAATACGGCGGCTATTGCGCCTGGGCAGTCAGCGAAGGCTACACCGCCTCAACCGTGCCCGAGGCGTGGAAAATCGTTGACGGCAGACTGTATCTGAACTTCTCGCGCCGGATCCAAAGAAGGTGGGAGCGTGATATCCCGGGCCGGATCGCGTCAGCGGATGCTAATTGGCCAGACGTCCTGAACGCTTAAGAAAAAGGCCCGCGCAGCAACGCGGGCCTCTTTGCCATGTCCGGAGTTAACGTCGCCCGCTTAGAACGCCAGTGCAGGCAGCGCGCTAAACCGGTTGTCGTCAGACCGGGCTTGACCCAGACGCTGATCAAGACGCTTACGTTCGCCAAATTCGTAAGTCAGCGTCAGCTGCGCAGCATAAGGGTCGCCGGAGACATCATCGCCGCCCAGGATACCGTAACGTGCATCGGCCCAGAAACCGTCCGTGATCTGATATCCGGCACCACCGGTCAGGGTGTAAAAATCACCAAGGTCGTCGCCTGTGAAGACTTCATAGCCCGCCGTTGCACGAATTTGGGGTGTAATCTCGTAGTGACCCCGCAACAGCAATACGCCGATATCAGATTCGGTAAAGTCGCTATAGACGCCGCGGACAAAGATAGGCCCGGTTTCATATTCCGCAGTCAAAGCATAAGATGTGCCATCAACCTCGGAATCGGTCGAAAAAATCGCGGCCAGCGTAATTTCGGGCGATGCAGAAAACTCACCATAGAGTGATGTTACAAAGTTGTCCTCGTCGGTATCGGCTTTCGCAACGTTGACACCGGCGCCGAACTGCGAGTTCACGTATTGCCCGAAAACCTCAAATCCGGTGGCATCGTCTTCGACCTCGGTCACCCCGTCATCTGCGTCAACTGATGTATAAAACAAACCGGCACCGGCCAGCACTTCGGGCGAAAAAATATAGGCACCGGAAGCGCCAAGGACAAAGGTTGATAGGTCAACATCATCAATGTCGAAAGACAGGTTGGCGATATCAGCCGTCAACAGAAACTGGCCCAATTCATACTCGACACCGCCCAGCAATACGCTGCGATCAAGCTCAAAATCACTGTCGTCATTGGTATATCGCGTAAAGTCATAGCTGAACCGACCATAGTTCAAGCCATCTGCCGTTGCAGGCGCCGCAATCAACGTAGCCAAAGCCGTTGTTGAAAGAATACGTATCATTTTCAATTCCTTTCTTTGTGATGATGAAAGGTCATGTGTATTGAGATGTTGCGGACCTCAAGACGATGTAAATTCTGTTAGTTGTTGGTGATGCATTTCCGCATCGCACCGAGAGGTAACCGCATTTAAAATCCTTTTTGATCAATTATTTATATTTTTCCCCTCAAAAAAAGAGACTTAACACTGGTTTTTTGGGCAAAGCTCTTGAATTTTTCAGCCCAACTCCGCCGCGGGAATAATCGGAAAGAACGCGCCGTTCGACCGAACCCCAAACCAGCGATCCCCGTCGTGGTCCGCCTCTTCCCCGATCTCGACCAGCCGATAGAACGACTTCCGGTCGATCAGCGCCTCCAGATTGGCGCGGACCAGCACATAAGGGCTGGGCTCGCCCGTCTCCGCATCCCGCTCCACCCGGATCGGATGATCCGGCCCAGCGCTGACGTAGTCGCCCACATTTGTCTCGAAAACCAAAGCGTCGCCGTCCTGATCAAAATCGACCGCCACAAACGGCGCATCATCGACCGTGATTCCGACCTTCTCAACCGGCGTCACAAGAACAAAATCGTCCTCGTCCTTCCGTAGGATGGTCGAAAACAACCGCACCAGCCCCGGTCTGCCGATCGGCGTCCCCTGATAATACCACGTCCCATCCCGCGCGATCCGCATGTCCAGATCGCCGCAATGCGGTGGATTCCACTCATGCACCGGTGGTAAACCGCCTTTTTGGACGGCACGTGCCGACGATGCGAGGCTTTCTGCCGACGGGGTCACAATCTTTTGTGTGGGCATTACTTTTGCCATTGGGCTTCATCCGATTATCTGGTCCTATGTAGATATAGCGTAACCGGAGGAAAGTCATGGCCAACGACGCCGATCTTGTCGCCCAAATCGAGGAAATGGGCGCAAAGCTGGGCGCAGCCCGCACCAGCATCTCGGCCCGTTTCATCGGCCAGCAAAAGGTCGTGGACCTGACCCTGACCGCGCTGATCTGCGGTGGCCATGCGGTGCTGATCGGCCTGCCCGGTCTGGGTAAGACGCGGCTGGTGGATACACTCTCAACGGTGATGGGTTTGAACGGCAATCGGATCCAGTTCACGCCGGACCTGATGCCAGCCGATATCCTCGGGTCCGAGGTGTTGGAAACGACCGAAACCGGCAGCCGCAATTTTCGCTTCATCGAAGGCCCTATCTTTTGCCAGCTTCTGATGGCCGACGAGATCAACCGCGCCTCGCCCCGGACACAGTCGGCCCTGCTACAAGCTATGCAGGAAAAAGAGGTCACCATCGCCGGGCAGCACCGCCCCCTTGGCGTACCCTTCCATGTACTGGCCACACAAAACCCGATCGAACAGGAAGGCACCTATCCGCTGCCCGAAGCACAGTTGGACCGTTTCCTTGTCCAGATCGACGTGCCCTACCCCGACCGTGACACCGAGAAAGACATACTGATCGCCACAACCGGTGTCGAGGAAGCGCAATCCAGTGCCGTCTTCACCGCGCAGGAATTGCTTGATGCACAAACACTGCTGCGCCGGATGCCCGTCGGCGACAACATCGTCGAGGCCATCCTCGACCTCGTCCGCGCCTGCCGTCCATCCGACCCAAGCGCCCCAGACATGATCAAGAAAAGCGTCAGCTGGGGGCCTGGCCCACGCGCGGCGCAGGCGCTGATGCTGACAGTGCGTGCCGCCGCGCTGCTCGACGGTCGCCTCGCCCCATCGGTTGAAGACATCCGCACCATGGCCGTCCCAGTCCTTGAGCATCGGATGGCCTTGTCCTTTGCCGCACGCGCCCGGGGTGAGAACATCCACGATGTCATCAACGCCGCCGCCGATCATGTCACCCGGGTCGCGACCGCCGCATGAGCAACCCTCTCGCCCTACGTTCAGACGCCGAGGCGCTTGCCGCACCCTTTCCGCCCCTGTTGGCGGATGCAGAGCACTTGGCGACGACGGTGCTGCTGGGCGATCACGGGCGCCGCCGAGCGGGTACCGGCGACACATTCTGGCAATATCGCCCCGCGCAGGCTTACGACGATGCACGCGGTATCGATTGGCGTCGTTCGGCCCGATCCGACAGTGACTTTGTGCAAGACAAGGAATGGCAGATCGCCCAATCCATCGTCCTTTGGGTGGATCAGGCGGCCTCGATGGGATTCCAGTCCGACGATCATCCGACCAAGGCGCACCGCGCACGGACCCTTTCGCTCGCTATCGCCATTCTGCTGATCCGCGGCGGTGAGCGTGTTGGCCTGACCGGGCTGCGCCTGCCACCCCGCCGGGGTGAGGCGCAACTGATGAGGATGGCTGCCCTGCTGAGCGAAATGGAAGATATCGACTACGGCGCACCCGAAGCGCAAGGGATGCTCCCCCATTCCCGCGCGCTTTTCGTCAGCGATTTCCTTGGCGACATCAAACCGGTCGAGGCGGCCCTCCTGCGCGCCGCCGACCGCGGTGTCCGCGGGGTCATCCTGCAGGTGCTGGACCCCCAGGAAGAGGCATTCCCGTTTGACGGCCGCACGATCTTCCAATCCATGACCGGGGCCATTCAGCACGAAACGCTGAAAGCCGGTGACCTGAAAAAACGCTATCTCGACCGTCTCGCTGAACGCAAGGCACGCCTGCAGCACCTCGCCCAAACGACGGGCTGGCAATTCCAGACACACCATACCGGCGAAAGCGCGGCCAACGCCCTCCTGTGGCTCTATGGCGCTTTGGAGCGGCATCCCTGATGTGGTCGCTCGGTCCCATAGGCTTCACGGCCCCTTGGCTCCTGCTCGCCCTGATCGCGCTGCCTATCCTGTGGATTCTCCTGCGCGCCGTGCCTCCCGCCCCGATCAGGCGTCGCTTTCCCGGTGTCGCACTTCTGCTGGGCCTGACGGACGACGAAAACCAGACGGACCGGACGCCATGGTGGCTGTTGCTCCTGCGTTTGCTCGCCGTCGCCGCTGTCATCATCGGCTTCGCTGGCCCCGTCCTGAACCCGCAAACCGCGCGCGACGGCAGGGGTGATCTGGTCATCGCGCTCGACGGATCATGGGCCGGTGCAGCGACATGGGCCGCGAAGATTGAGCGTGTCGAAACCCTCCTCTCCGAGGCCGCCTTGGCCCAACGCCGCGTGGCCGTCGTCAACCTGACCGACCTACCCGACGAAGACCTGCCCTTCGACGCCCCGATGGACTGGCAAAACCGCCTGCCAAATATCGCACCCAACCCTTGGCAGCCCGCCGATCCCGTCAGCTATTTCGCCGAACAACAGGGCAACTTTGAGACCTACTGGATTTCAGACGGTCTGAATTACGAGACCCGCGAAGACCTGCTTGCCACGTTCGAGGCTGCAGGGAACGTCACCGTCTTTCAGACTCCACGCCAGACCATCGGCCTGCGCCCAGCGCGGTTTGAAGACGGCCAAACCATCGTCTCCGCCACCCGCACCCCCGTCGGCAACGCGACCGAGACCACGATCACCGCCATCGGCCTCGACCCGGCCGGCGTCGAACGGCAACTCGCCACCGTGCCGATGACATTCGATGCAGGCGAGGCCGTAGCCGAAACGCCGATGATCCTCCCCCCGGAGTTGCGCAACCGGATCACAAGGTTCGAGATCACCGGCACCCGCTCCGCCGGGGCGGTCAGCCTCACCGATGACGCACTCAAACGCCGCGAAGTCGCCCTGATTGCAGGTCGTGACGAACGCGAAAGCCTCGAACTGCTCTCGCCGCTCTACTACCTGCGCGAGGCGCTTGAGCCGACCGCCGACATCATCGACGGCGCGCTGGAAGACATCCTGCTTGCGAACCCCGACGTCATTATCCTTGCTGACGTAGCGATCCTGACCGGCGTGGAGGCGGAAGGTGTGGAAGAATGGGTGGAAAACGGCGGGATGCTGCTACGTTTCGCAGGCCCCCGTCTTGCCGCCAGCGACTTGGGCCGGAGCGAAGAGGATCCGCTGCTGCCCGTTCGCCTGCGTTCCGGCGGGCGCAGCGTCGGTGGCGCGATGAGTTGGGGTGAGCCCAAATCTCTCGCCCCCTTCGACGAAGACAGTCCGTTTTTCGGCCTGCCCGTCCCCGAGGACGTGACCGTCAGCAGTCAGGTCATGGCGCAGCCCGATCCGACGCTGGCCCAGCGCGTCATCGCGCAACTCGCCGACGGCACACCGCTCGTGACACGTAAGACCAGCGGCGAAGGTCAGGTCGTCCTTGTCCACGTCACCGCCAATGCCGAATGGTCCACGCTCCCACTCTCCGGCCTCTTCGTGCAGATGCTTGAACGGCTCGCCGTGTCCACCCGGCCCGCGTCACCGGACAGCGCCGAACTGGAAGGTACGACATGGCAGGCCAACAAGGTGCTTGACGCCTATGGGCGACTGCAAGACGGCAGCACACTGCCCGGCATCGCGGGCGAAACGCTCGCCACCGGCACACCGGGGCCTGACCTACCGCCCGGACTATATGCAGGTGATGACCGCCAGATCGCCATCAACGTGATTGGACCCGAAACCATGCTGAACGTCGCCCAATGGCCCGCAAGGATCGCTGTCGAAGGCATGGCCGTGACCCGCGAAACCGCACTTAAGGGCTGGCTGATCGGGGCAGCTTTGGTCCTGCTTCTGATCGACGTCATCGCGTCACTCGCTGTCGCCGGGCGGCTACGCGGTCCCCGCGCCGATGTCGCAGCGTTACTAGCACTCATGCTGCTCGTTGCCCCGGACGCCCAAGCGCAAGCCGACGACGAATTCGCCATCCTCGCCACCTCCGAAGTCGTCCTCGCCCACGTCCTGACCGGCAATGATGAAACCGACGACGTGACCGAGGCAGGTCTCCTTGGCCTATCCCAAACCCTGTTCAGGCGCACGTCAATCGAGCCCGCCTCCCCCATGGGCGTGAACCTGGAAACCGACGAACTTTCCTTCTTCCCCTTCCTCTACTGGCCCATCACAGCCGACCAGCCCCTGCCCAGCCGCGAGGCTTACGGCAAGCTAAACCGCTACCTCCGCTCTGGCGGTATGATCATGTTCGACACGGGCGACGCCAACACCGCCCGCTTCGGCTCTAGCTCACCCGAGGGCCGCAAACTGCAAGCCATCGCACGCAGCCTCGACATCCCGGCGCTGGAACCGATCCCCTCTGACCACGTCCTGACCCGCACCTTCTACCTGCTCCAGGATTTCCCCGGTCGCTACGCCAGCCGCGATGTCTGGGTTGAGGCATCACCCCCCGACGCGGTGCAGGTCGAAGGGATGCCCTTCCGCAACCTCAATGACGGTGTGACACCGGTGATCATCGGCGGCAATGACTGGGCACGTGCCTGGGCCGTGAACCCCAACGGCACCCGCATGTTCCCCGTTGGGCGCGGTCAGGCGGGTGAGCGGCAGCGCGAAATCGCCCTGCGTTTCGGGGTCAACGTGATCATGCACGTGCTGACCGGCAATTATAAATCCGATCAGGTCCACGTGCCTGACCTGCTTGACCGTCTGGGGCAATAATGACCGGCACGCTGATCCTCGACCCGCTTCTGCCGCTTGTCCTGCTCTATGCGCTGGCCGGGCTGGCCGCCTTTGCCGTGGGCCTCGCCATCTGGCGCCGTCTTCCCGGCTGGTGGCTGCGTGGGCTCGCGGGGCTGGCCTTGCTCGCCGCTCTTGCCAACCCAGCCATCCAGCGGGAAGACCGCGAGCCATTGACCGACATCGTCGTCATGGTGGTCGATGAAAGCGCCAGCCAACGGATCGGCGACCGGCCCGCGCAAAACGCGGCCGCCATCGCGAATATCGAGGCCGAACTGGCCCGCCAGCCCAATACCGAACTGCGCAAAGTCACGCTTGGTGATGGCGAAGGCGATACCGGCACCGCGCTGATGACCGCCCTGTCCACAGCCCTTGCCGAAGAACCCCTCGCCCGCGTCGCCGGGATCATCCTCGTCACCGACGGGCGCCTACACGACCTCGAACGGGCGCCCCGGCTGCCCGCTCCCACGCACACGCTCCTGACCGGCCAACCCGAGGACTGGGACCGGCGGTTGATCGTCTCCAACGCCCCCGCCTTCGCGATCTTGGGCGAGCAGGTCAACCTGACACTCCGCGTCGAAGACCAGGGCGCAGCCCCTGAGGAAGACAGCGTCGTCCTCTCGATCTCCATCGACGGCGACGCACCTCTGACCCTGCCCGTTCCCATCGGCGAAGACGTGACGCTGCCCATTGAACTGCCCCATGGCGGCATGAACGTCCTGCAATTCACCATCCCCGAGGCCGAGGGCGAGCTGACCAACCGCAACAACGCCGCCGTCGTCCAGATCAACGGCGTGCGCGACAGGCTGCGGGTGCTGCTTGTCTCGGGTGAGCCGCATCCGGGCGAACGCACATGGCGGAACCTTCTGAAATCCGATGCCTCGGTTGACCTCGTGCATTTCACGATCCTGCGGCCGCCGAACAAGCAGGACGGCGTCCCCGTCGAAGAACTGTCGCTTATCGCGTTTCCGACACGCGAACTGTTTTTGGAAAAGATAAACGATTTCGATCTAATCATCTTTGATCGTTATAGCCGCAGGGGCATCCTGCCTAGTGAATATCTTGATAACATTCGGCAATATGTCGAACAGGGCGGCGCCGTTCTGATTTCCTCCGGTCCTGAATATGGAACGGCGGAAAGCATCTATCGCTCGCCATTGGGGAATATTCTGCCGGGCGCGCCGACGGCTCGGGTTTACCAACAGGGGTTCACACCGCAAATCACCGATATCGGCCAACGCCATCCCGTTACGGAAGGTTTGGACGCTTTCGCACCCGAAAGCGATGATGAAGGCCCGGGTTGGGGGCGGTGGTTTCGCCTGATCGACGTTTTGGTACCGGAAGGTGCCGACACGGTCATGTCCGGTGTCGACGAAAAGCCGCTTTTGATCCTCAACCGGATCGGCGAAGGCCGTGTGTCGCTCATGACCTCTGACCAAAGCTGGCTCTGGGACCGGGGGTACGAGGGCGGCGGGCCGCAACTCGAACTTTTGCGCCGCCTCGCCCACTGGATGATGAAGGAACCGGAACTTGAGGAAGAGGCGCTGTGGGCCGAACCTGTGGGGCAGACCATGCAGATCATCCGCCGCACGTTGGACCTGGAAACCGGAGATGTGACGGTCACCCACCCCGACGGAACCGAGACAGTGTTGACGCTGCAAGAGGTTTCACCCGGGCGTTTCGAAACAACCTGGGAAGCGCCGGAAATCGGTCTTTATCGTTTGGATGACGGAGAAGAGACCAGCGTTATCGCGCTAGGCCCGGCGGCACCACGAGAGTTCGAGGAGACCATCGCATCGGGCGAACTGCTGGAGCCGGTCGCGGAAGCCACCGGTGGCGGGATCAGGGCGATCGCAGATGGTGACCTGAACATCCGCACCGTGCGTGAAGGACGCCCGGCCGCAGGGCGCGGCTGGATCGGGATCACTCCGCGCGGGGCTTACCGGACAGCCGACATCAGCATCACGCCACTTCTGCCAGCGTGGGCATGGTTACTGCTGGCGTCACTGCTGATCATCGGCGCCTGGTTGCGCGAAGGGCGACGCTGACCTGACCACCCTGCATTTCGGTAATGATGTTCCAAAAGGGCCTGGCACGTCAGTGTCGGGCCTTTTTCGTGAATAAATCCCGCCGGTCGTTCGTAACTGTCCTGAAACGACACGATGACAGGGGTGGTGACCATGTTCAGGACATGTGATGCGCAAGCATCCGACAAGTACAGGCAGATCATGCCCCGATGGGCGATCGATGCTTGAAATCATCCAAATCAACCTTTTGGGCGAAGTCGCTTACTATCGGGGTGAAACGAAAGTACCTCTGATCACGTCGCGCAAAACCCGCGCCCTGCTGATCTATCTTGTCGTCACCGGCCGGTCGCAACATCGCGAACATCTGTGCGAGATGTTTTTCGCCAAAACCGCTGATCCGCGCGGTGCGCTGCGCTGGTCGCTCAGCAAGCTGCGACGGTTGATGAACACGGACGGGGCCGACCGGCTGATATCCGAACGGGACTATGTGGCGATCGACAAGGCCGATATCGCTCTCGATATCGATTTTCTGCGTGCAACGCACGGGCACCCCAATCCACCGATCGCCCGTCTACGGCGCGCGGCACAGCTTTTGTCGCAAAAACCGTTTCCAGACCTGGATCTGCGGCGGGCCGATGAATATCAGCTTTGGCTGATCCGCACCCGAGAGGCGTTGTTGAGCCTTCGCGGCGGGATCACCGAAAAGTTGGCGTGGGCGCCCCAGATCACCGATGCCGAGGCGTTGCGATGGTTGCGTCAATGGCATCAGCAAGACCCGTTTTCGCACGACGCCCCGTTTATGCTGTGGCGCAAGTTGATGGAGCTGGATCGGATCGAGGAGGCGCAGGCCGTGTCCAAGGAATACCTACGTCTGATGGAAACGGAGGCACGGGATTGGCGCGACAGGTGACAAAACCGTGGTAAACCCCAACAAACGCATCCCGCTTTGTCGTGGCAGGGACCGAAAGGCTAGTTTTCCGAATGCACGTTTCGCGTTGCTGGACGGTCGCAGACAAATGCTTCTCAGCGATGAACCTGCATGGATGAGATCACCCCGTTCCTGCAAGAGCACAAATAAATGGTCGAAACCGGGAATAAACCCGCGACCGGCAGCGTAACCCTGTTGAGAGCGACACAGCGTCGTTCAAAAACAACAGGAGCCAGAACATGAAACTGATCGCAGCACTTGCCACCGCCGGTTTGATCGCCGGTTGCGAAAACGCCGATGCGCAAACATATGACTACAGCTACGGGAGCGATGACACCCCCGTAGCCGCAAAGGCGGGGGATACGCCGTTGACGAATGCTAACGGCATGACACTTTACACTTTCGACAAGGACACCAATGGCACATCTACCTGCTATGATGATTGCGCCGTCAACTGGCCACCCTACATCGCCACCGCCGAAACCGCGGATATGGGCGACGGATTTGCCATGGTCACGCGCGACGACGGAACGCAACAATGGGCAAAGGACGGCGCACCGCTTTACCTTTGGATCGGTGACACGGCACCAGGCGAGACGAACGGTGATGGCGTCGGCGGCGTGTGGCACGCGGCCTACTAGGGCAGTGCCTGTCGCACCGGGCGTCATAGGCGCCCGGCCCGACCCGGGAGAATATCTGCCGAATGGTCAAAAACCCGACGGCAAAACGTTGAAATACATGCGAAAATCGCAGATAATCCGGTGGAATGGGCTTTTTGTCCGCCAAGGATTCGATGCGCGCGCAATGACACCGGACCAGTTCAAATCAGAGATGATCGCTCTGCTGCCGCGGCTGCGCCGCTTCGCGCTGAGCCTGACCCGATCCGGGCCGGATGCCGACGATCTGTTACAGGATGCCGTCACGGCGGCCCTGCAGAAATGGCATCAATATGATCCGGCGCAACCGCTGGATCGGTGGATGTTCCGTGTCGTTCGCAACCTTTGGATCAGCGAAATCCGCAAACGCAAGGTGCGGCTGGGTGAAGGCCAGGTCGATGCGGCGGAAAGCACGGAATTGCAGGTCGAAAGTCGGCCCGAAGAGGTGCTGACAGCGCAGCAGGTTCGTCAGAAAGTGGCCGATATGGATCAAGACCTGGCCGAACCCCTGATGCTGGTTTGCGCCGAAGGATACAGCTATCGCGAGACGTCGGATCTGCTGGGTATCCCCATCGGAACCGTGATGAGCCGCATACACCGCGCGCGAAAACTACTGATCGCGAGCATGTCGGAAGGGGAGTATGTCACGCAATGACAGACTTTTCTGAAAAGTTAAGCGCCTATCTGGATGGCGAATTGGACGCGACCGAGGCCGCAGCGGTCGAGGCACGGCTGGAATCGGATCCTGCCGCCCAAGCGGAGTTCGACGCGCTGATGGAGGCCGATGCCTTGGCGCAGGATGTCTTCGAAGCCCAACTGGATGATCCCGTGCCTTTTGCGCTGGCGCAACAGATCAAGGCAGCGGACCTGACAGTGCCTGCCAATAGCGCCGCCGCACCGACGCCGCGGTCGGGTTGGGGGGCCATCGCGGCCAGCCTTGTAATGCTGGTTCTTGGCGGCGTCGGGGGCTACGTGGTCAAAGGGCAGACGACGCCACCTGTCCAGACAGCAGGATGGCTGGCGGACATCGCCGACTACCACGCCGTTTACGCAAGCCAGGGCCGTCATCTGGTCGAGGTCGCAGCGGATGAGTCCGACCATATTGAAGCCTGGTTGGGCAATACGGTCGGTGCAGAATTCTCGATCCCCGATCTGTCGGAGTTCGGTCTGACATTTGAGGGTGGGCGTTTGCTGGTGGCCAATGCAAAGCCGGTAGCGCAGCTGATGTACCGCCTGCCTGATGGCACGGTCGTCGCATTGTGCCTGCAGGCCAGCAGTCGCGAAACCGACGGCACCCTGGCGTTCCGGGAGCAAACGATCAATGGGTTCGACTTCGTATCCTGGACAGCGAATGGGGCCGATTACGTCGTGATCGGACCACAGGGTCAACCCGACCTGAACGCGATCGCGGCCGACGCGGCACTGGAAATCTGATCAGAGCGATACGGTCGGTCATCATGCGTCGCAACATCATCTTCGTTGCGTTCAGGGCGCCCCGCCGTTTTCGCCATCATCTGCCAAAACCACGGTGAGGGCCAACGGCGTAATGCGCGACACGATCATGGAAATCAGACAACCGGCATTCAGCGCGGTTTCGCAGTAGAGTCGCGCCAGATCAACTCTGAAGCCAAATGCAATGGCTCAGGACGCCGGTCGTGTTCGACCCACGCGGACAACGCCTCGGCCGCCTCTTCGCCCATCTCTTGAACGCGCAGGCGCACACTGGTCAGGCGCGGATAGGACCGCGCGGAACCGGGAAGGTCCTCGATCCCCATGACCGACATATCCCGTGGAACGCGCACCTTCTGACGGTGCAATTCGGCCAATGCGCCCATCGCCAAAACGTCCGAGAAACACAAGATTGCAGTGAGTCGACTGGATTCTCCGCACAATCTTTCGACAGCAGCGCAGGCCCCGGCGATCGAAATAGGTACTTCGAAGTAATCAAAGGTCAGCGCAAAGCCCCCGCTTTCCAGCGCGGCGCGGCGGCGTTGGGTCCGGTCGTTCTGCGCAAGTGGTCCATGCACCACCGCGACATGCCTGTGACCCAAATCCTGTAGATGCTGCGCGGCAAGATGTGTGGCCTCCCAATTATCGTAACCGATGGTCGGCAAACGGTGGGTCCGATCAAAGTAAGATACCGCAACCACCGGTATCTGCGCCCGATCAATCAGATCGTAAAAGCTGTCATCATGGGTGATCCCGGCAACGATCAGTCCTTCGGCACCAATGTCGATCAACCGCTTTGCACGGTCCAGCTCGACCTTCGGGTCATCACCGGTTTGCGCCACGATCAGCGACAGGCCATGCGCATCCAGCCTGTTCTCCAACCCGTCCACGACACGTGCATAAATCGAATTTTCAAGCGTCGGCAGCAGTGCGGCAACCATCCGCGATCGGCCGCTATTGATCGCGCGTGCCGCAGCTGACGGGACAAAACGCAAGGTATTCATGGCTGTTTCCACACGCTCCCGCGTCGGTGGTGCCACTTTGTCGGGAACGTTCAGGACGCGGCTGACGGTTGCCACGGAAACGCCTGCATGATGGGCAACATCCCGTAAATTGTACCGTTTCTTCACAATCCGCCCCACCATGCAGAAATCATAGAGTCAAAACTTGACAGATGTCATCAGTGGCGTTCTTGATGTAACTAGTTACAAGGGGTCCGTGGTCACGATGCACGGTGGGACGGCAATTCTAGATTTCAGCAATATCGGGCTGGTTTCACCGGCACGATCATTTCCTGGATTTCCATCTACGGCCACCGAAAACATCAGGCTCGCCCCGCGCGGTGCCCGCAGGGTCACGCTGTCACCTGGCGATCTTGTGTCCATCACTGACAACAATGGCAACGTAGCGATCGCGGCATTCGATGCACGTGGCGGATCGGCACTGGCCGCACTGGGGCTTGTAGGTGACAAAGAGATCGGCCTGCATGATTTCGACAGTGCCGAAATGTGGGGGTGGAGCGCAGGCAAAGGGCGAGAGCTGACCGCCCTCGACGCGGCACGTATCGACGCTGTGGAACCGGTGATCCTCAAGTCCGATACTGACTGTACAGTTTGGTTTATCTCCCCTCTTAGCCAGCAGGACGTCGTGGCAGGCGGAAAGGTGTCGGACGTCATCATCTCGGTCAAACGTGCGATGGGGGTCACGCATTTGCCCGAACCGCTGGGTGAGGTCCGGGATGAGTTCACGATCGACCGGGGGACGGCGCAGGCCTATCGGCTTGCCAAAGGCGAAATCCTGCAGATCATCGATGTCGAAGGGCAGCAATGTTCGGACTTTATGGCGTTTCGCGCCGATGCGCTGAACCATGGCGATGAGATCATGATCGACAGCACCGCGACCCGGTCCATGGTGCGGCAGGCCTACCCGGCGCCGGGGCTAATGGACAAGTTCTTCGATCGCGATATGCGGCCCATGCTGCAGGTTTTGCAGGATACGTGCGGGCGGCACGATACGTTTGGGCTGGCCTGTACCGCGCGCGGATACGAGGATCGGGGTTTTCCCGGACATGTGAATTGTTCCGACAATATTTCCCGCGCAATGTCACCCCATGGCGTGACATCCCGCCCGGCATGGCCTGCGATAAACTTTTTCTGGAACACGTGGGTCGATCCGCATACCCATCAAATCCTGACCGAGGAAAGTCATTCACGCCCAGGCGATTATGTCGCCATGCAGGCGATGAGCGATCTGGTTTGCGTCTCAACTGCCTGCCCCGACGATGTAGACCCGATCAATGGATGGAATCCGACGGATGTGCATGTGCGCATCTATCGCCCCGATGCCCCGATCCGCCGCGCGGTCGCTTACCGCGTGAAAGAGGACACCACGATGTCTATCAGTCATGAAAGCGCATTCTACCCACGCACTTCGGCGCTAACGCAGCATTTCGCGGCGGCTCGCGATATCTGGACACCGGTATCGTTCCCGTCGACCGGGACACTGGGCGAATACTGGGCCTGCCGCGAAAATGTTACCGTGCAGGATATGAGCGGGCTGCGTAAATACGACATTGTCGGCCCCGATGCCGAGAAGCTGTTGCAGCGGTTGATGACACGCAATGTTACCCGTCTTGCCCATTGGCGGGCGACCTATGCGCTGATGTGCGACGAAACTGGCGCGGTCGTCGATGATGGCACGCTGTTTCGCCTTGGTTCCGATCTGTTCCGCTGGTGCTGCGGAAGCGAGGAAAGCGCGCGCAGGATCGAGGATATCGCCAAAGCGGAAGGTCTGCAGGTCCGTATGAACGATATGAGCGACGCATTGGTGAACCTTGCGCTACAAGGTCCCAAATCACGCGACCTCTTGTCGGAGCTGATCTTTACGCAGGCCCATGTGCCCACCTTGGACCAGACGAAATGGTTTGGCGTCACTATCGCCCGTCTGCATGACCGTGATGGCGCGCCATTCATGCTGTCACGGACAGGTTATACCGGTGAATTGGGCTACGAATTGTTCTGCGCCCCGTCCGATGCCCTGCGCATCTGGGATGCGGTGATGGAAACAGGGGCCGCCCATGGCATCGCACCGATGGGCAATGCAGCTCTTGATATCATTCGGGTCGAGGCGGGGTTGGCCGCCGCCGGTGCCGAATTCGCCCCAGGACACGATGCGTTCGAGGCCGGTTTGGGTTTTGCGATCGACCTCACGAAATCCGACTTCATCGGCAAAACCGCGTTGGTGCGTAACGCCAGCCAGCCGCGCCGCTTACTAAAGGGTCTGCTTTTCGAAGGTGACGACGTACCCCTGCACGGGGCTGCCGTCTATGCGGGCGAGCGTCAGATCGGTCAGGTGACGTCAGCGACACGTTCACCGATGCTCGAACGCGGTATTGCCATGGCGCGGCTTGCCGTCGAACATGCCGCGAACGATACTACGCTGGAAGTGGGAATGATGGATGGACGGATGAAACGGTTGCCGGCAAGAGTGACCGACATCCCATTTGTCGACCCACGCCGGGAACGGGCGCGGGCCTGAAGAAAACAAAAAGACTGAACAGGGACGGTATATGACAGAGAACGTTGTTGAGCTCGAACACGTGTGGAAAGTCTTTGGCGACCGATCCGGCCCCGCGATGGACGCCATCCGGGCCGAGGGGATTTCCAAGGCTGAGGTGCTTGAGCGGTTCAACGCGGTTGTCGGGGTCAAGGATGCCAGTTTCGGCGTGACCGAGGGCGAGATTTTCTGCCTCATGGGTCTGTCTGGTTCGGGCAAGTCCACGCTGGTTCGCCACATCAACCGGCTGATCGAGCCCTCGGCCGGCACGATCCGCATATTGGGCGAAGATGTCGGCGCGATGAAATTCGAACGCCTGCGCGCGCTGCGCGCCGAAAAGATCGGCATGGTTTTCCAGAACATGGCGTTGCTGCCGCACCGGTCGGTCCGCGACAATATCGGCTTTGCTTTGGAACTCAGGGGGATGGATGCCTATCACCGCTCCCAACTGGCCGATCAGGCATTGGAGACTGTGTCGCTACATGGGTATGGCGACCGTCTGCCGTCTGAGCTATCCGGTGGGATGCAGCAGCGCGTCGGCCTTGCCCGCGCCTTGGCCGCCGATCCGGAAATCCTGCTGATGGACGAACCCTTTTCGGCGCTCGACCCGCTGATCCGGCGCAATCTGCAGGACGAATTCCTTGGCCTATCGGAAAACCTGAAGAAAACGACGATCTTCATCACCCACGACCTTGATGAGGCGATCCGCATGGGTGATCGCATCGGGATCATGAAAGATGGCGAGATCGTCCAGATCGGCACGGCCGAGGATATCGTGACAGCCCCGGCAGACGATTATGTCGCTGATTTCGTTGCAGGTATCTCGCGGTTGAAATTGGTGTCGGCCTCGAAAATCATGGTGCCGCCGGACATGTACGAGGCGAAACATGGTCCAATCGCTGAGACGACCGACTATCCGACCGCCGCACCCACCGACGACCTTGATACGCTCGTCGAACGCAGCACGGGTACCGATCTGCCAGTGTTGATCGAAGCCGACGGGCGAACCGTCGGGGTCGTCAACAAAGATACGTTGCTGCACGGATTACAGGGGAGCGCGGACGAATGAGCGGGGCCGAACAACGCGAAATAGAAGAGCGCGACGTTTCGGTCGGCACGTTTGTCGCACAACGCGACGATTACTATGCACCAACTTTCGAGCGCTATCAAAAAGGAAACCTGAAATTCTGGAGCCAGAATCCCATGGCCCTGCTGGTGCCATGGTTGTGGGCGGCTTTCCGTGGTGTCTGGCTGTTGTTCTGGCTGGCATTGGCCATCGACCTTCTGGCACTGGTTTGCATCATGCAGGTTTTCAAATTCATGCCGCTTCTGGAAGAGGCACAGCAAAACGCCGCACAGAACACAACCTTGATCGAACGCTATACGCGCTGGATCAGGAATTTCGGCACGACCGGTGTCGTCGTTTTTGTCTTGGGGCGACTGTGGTTGGGTAGTCGTGCAAACCCTTGGTATTACAGACAATATTCACGCTGGCGAATCAAAAGTGCCGTACCCAGCGGGACGTCGATGAAACGTGTTGTCATCGGAGTTGTGATCATGGCGTTGATCATGCCCCTAACGGTTTATCGGGCAACGCAGATCCGCGCGGATGAGCGTGCATGCTTGAAACAGGTGCTGGCCGCGGAAGAAACGGACACGCTGATGGCCCAGTCCGGTGCGGCGGATATCCCGACAATGATAGCCGGAATACAACACCGGGTCGACGGAATCACGGCGCAAATGGCCAGGTTCGAAACGCTGGACGAACTGACCGATGCGCAAAAGACCGAAAGGGCAGCCTTGCGCAAAGAAGGCCGCGACCTGCAACGCAATATCGATACGGTCAATAGCTATGTGGCTCTGTCAGCCAAGGACCACTTTGACTGCTACTTCATTGACGATTTCCCAACGCTTGCGCGGCTTGACCCGCCAGAGGACGTGACCTATCGCCGTGTCCCGGATCAAGAGGCGATCGCGGCCGGGAATGCAGGAGCGACCATGCTCAGCCGTCAGGTCAGGCCGCCGGTCGAAGGGCGACAAGTGACCATCTTTACCTACAGCGCGGAAAGCATCGACAAATCGATCAACTATCTGCGGGCCAATTTCGCCACGGCCTTTGATGCAATGACGAACGTGTTGCGGCAATCGCTGATCCGGGTCGAGGTCGCATTCATGCAAACGCCCTGGCCGGTCGTCGCGTTTTTGTTCATCGCTTTGTCCTGGGCCTTCGCCGGGACAGGCACGACGATCTTTGTCGTATCCTCGCTCGCCTTCCTTGCGGTGTTCGAGCTGTGGCAGGTTGCGATGCAAACCATGGCGCTGGTCGTTGTCTCGACGGCGGTCTGTATCCTGATCGGCCTGCCTGTCGGGGTCTGGATGGCCAAGAACAGGTGGTTTCGATGGTTCACCGAACCTATGTTGGACATCATGCAGACGATCCCGTCGCTCAGTTACCTTGTGCCCGCAGTCGCCTTCTTCGGCATATCGCAGCCGCCCGCGGTTCTGGCGACGGTGATCTTTGCCATGCCGCCGATGATCAAGCTAACCGCGCTTGGCATTCTGCAAGTCCCTGAAAGCACGAAAGAGGCCGCAATGGCCTTCGGGGCCTCCGAACGCCAGCTGCTGCGCAAGGTGGAACTACCCATGGCCGTCCCGTCCATCATGGCCGGCCTGAACCAGACGATCATGCTGGCCTTGTCCATGGCGACGATTTCGGCCTTTATCGGCGCCGAAGGGCTGGGGGCGATCGTAACCGCATCGCTTGGCGACGCTCAGGCGGGCAAAGGCCTGCTGGCCGGGATCGCCATCGCACTCGTCGCAATGATGATAGACCGCATACTGAAAGGGATCCGCAACTCGTTCAGCCGGATCTGACAAACATGACCAACAACAAGGGAGCCAACGTCATGACATTCACCAAAACCACTGCCGCGCTGCTCGCGGCAACTCTCGCTGCCGGGGGGGCCAGCGCGCAGGAAAAGGTCACGCTATCCGACCTCAGCTGGAACGGCGCGCGCGCGATCGGCCACGTGATCGAAGCGATCATCGAAGGACCGATGGGTGGCGACGCCGAAATCGTGCAAGGCATGAACCAGGCCGCTGTCATCATGGCCGGCATGGACAAGGGTGACGGGTCGATCGACGTCTATACCGACCTGTGGATGCCAAACCAGCAGGCATTGTGGGACGAATATATCGACGGCAATCAGACGGTCGCGGTGAACGCACCGTATCAGGGTACGTCCAACATCTATGTGCCCAGCTACATGACCGACAAGGTCAGCTCGATCGAGGATCTGGCGAACCCCGAAATCGCCGCGATGTTCGACACCGACGGTGACGGCAAGGGCGAATACTGGGCCGGTGATGTAACCTGGGCCTCGACCAAGCGGTGGCAGATCAAGTTCAAATCCTATGGGCTGGACGAATTGTGGGAGCCGAATATCGTTTCCGCCGACACGTTCAAAGCGGGGCTAGAAGCTGCATATTCAGCCGGTCAACCGCAACTCTTCTACTACTGGACGCCCGAGGCGCTGCATGTGCGCTACGATCTGATTGCGTTGGAAGAGCCTGGGCGGACCGAAGGCTGCGAAGACGTCGATCTGGATGCCGAGAATTGGCTGGAAGTTTCCACCTTCGACTGCGTGATCGCAGCAAATGACGTGTATGTGGGTTATTCGAAATCGCTTGAAACCCGCAACCCGGCAGTTGCCAAAATGCTGTCGAATATTCAGTTCTCTGGCGACGAAATCAACGAATGGATCGTCGAGATGTTCGACAATAAGCGTGACCCACAAGAGGTCGCCGAAGAATGGATCGCCGACAACATGGATACGGTCCAAGGCTGGATCGACGGCTAAGCGAATGTGGTGATTGCCGGGCGCGTCTCGGCAATCACACGCCGCTGGAATTTGCAATAAAATCGAGACTGAAAACCAAGGTCGCATGAAGCCAGAAATGGATTTGCGGATTCTTCCAAGGGCTAAAGGGAAGTCGGGTCTCAGGTCAGTATGCACTTACGATTGCAGAGGCGATCGAAATCTGACGATCCGGGCCGTCCTCAAGCGCAGCCCAGACCGGTCACTCATCCTATGACCCAAATGCTGCGGTCACGCCCTGCATGGCGGACATGGCCGCTTGGCCTCAACATCAAGCACTTCGTAACCTACCCCCGAGGCTCCCTCATTCGTAGCGAGAGAGCGGAGAAACCTTTTCATTCTCATGTAACATTTAACTGCGTCGACATCATGGTGTTGGCCACGACGTCAGATGTATGCCCGGAGCGATCAATGTAACAAGGTTCTCACACCCCCGATTGGTTCCACTGGTGTAGAAAGATCATCGCGATCGAGATCTTTCGCCAGTGAAGAAACAAACACCACCTCATCAGCAATGCTTACCTCAACCCATCGTCGCCCTTCACGTCCCAGGCTTCCAATCCGCCCATACGGCTGTGGATGCGTCCGCCGCTGGACATCGCCAGTACAAAAACAATTTCATTTGCTTTGGGGCCGTCAGGCAGGCCGACTTCGATCCCGTCAAAATGGCTGCGCACATAGGCTGCGTTGATGTGGCCCAAGGGGACATCCAATCGCGAGCCAACGCCGCCGCGTTTCATGCAGGATGGTACAATCGCGCGGGAATCGTTCAAAAGCCCACGCATCGCATAGCCACCCGGCACATGCCAAAGGGCTGCATGTTCCAATTCGCCGTTCTCGCCGACAATCGCGCCTTTGCCATAACCATCAACCACATCTTTGCCGCCAAGTGCTGCAATCAGACGTTCGCTCATTTCAGCGCCCAGTGGTTTGAGGTCATCCATTGCGGGTTGTAGATCGGATTCATACCGTCCGGCAAAGGGATTGGCACAACAGGCCAAAATCGCGCCCAGCTTGCGCAGGGTATCTGGTACGGGGCCACCGTCGTGATGGACCTCCTCGACGATCAGCTGCATCTTGCGGATGGTAAACTCAGGCATAGGCGACGGCTCCTTGCGGGGTTATGGCTTTGTGAGGTGCCCCTAGTTTCCTAGACACCCGCCTGTTTTAGTTTGAGCTGTCTTTCTTCGAAGTCAACGGGCGACAGCATGCCGTTGTTTGTGTGCTTGCGTTTCGGATTGTAGAACATCTCGAT
>NZ_JBBIFZ010000008.1:0-168190 GCF_037572755.1 Yoonia sp. 2307UL14-13
GCCGAACCGCCGCTTGCCCCTGCGTCACATCGTTTCAACCGATCACAGGTTTCACCCCCACGCAATTCCGTGAACCAACAATGTTTCCAAACACAAACGCCCACGTGATGAATCTGAAAGGAAAACCATTGATCCAGGCCCGCACCACACCGTTGCATCGATGGAATCAACCACGTAACCCTGCACGGGCAGGAGGGCGGTCATGGGTGAAATCATTCTGGTGCGGCATGGGCAGGCCAATTCGGCCGCCACGGATGAGGAAAGCTATGACAAACTGTCCGATCTTGGCCATCAGCAGGCGCGCTGGTTGGGCGATTATCTGAAAACCCGCGAGCGCCCGTTCGACAAGATCATCTGCGGCAGCCTGCGCCGCCACCAAGAAACTAGCGCTGGCATCGGCTATGACACTCCGATGATCGACCCGCGTTTGAACGAGATGGATTACTTCAATCTGGGCCGCGCGTTGGAGGACGTGCATGGCGTGCCATTCCCCGGACCGGATGAATTTGCCGCCCATGTGCCGCAAGTGATGGAGGCCTGGCACCGGGCCGAGATCATGGGCGTCGAGACCTTTGCGTCGTTCGAAGACCGGGTGACCGGTGTTTTGCAAGAGGCGGCAAAGCCGGGCAGTCGGGTGTTGTGCGTGACCTCGGGTGGGGTGATCGGCATGATCATGCGCCATCTTCTGTCGCTTGACCCGACTCGCATGGCACATGTGCTGCTGCCGATCATGAACACCTCGATCCACCGCATCCATGTCATCCCGCAGGGCCCGATCCTCGCCAGTTTTAACGCGATTCCGCATCTGGACCACCCCGACCGTGCCCATGCCGTGACGCATTACTGAGATAAATCGAAATAGCACGCCCAAGCTGGAATTGTGTGGCCCAATTCGAGCCAACTACGCTTTCCTGAGAAAGGGTAGCTTTACCGGTTTTCCAGCTTCATGTTAAAATTTGGTCGCCCCGTACAACGACATGTCAGTTTGTACTTTATGCGCAAGGAACACGAACGATGAGCGTAATTGATCTGATATTGGGAGAACTTCTCTGGATACCAATAGGACCTATTTTTGCTGCGCTTGTTCTGAAGTATCAGAAGTCCACGGGGAATGGTCGGCCCAAGAGACGGCGTTATTATGGAGGCGAAGGCTACCTTAGTAGCTTTCCTGACGAAAGTACTGGGCGTGGGCGGCAGAACCAAAACCGGCGGGACCACTAGTCATCTCAGCAGCAAATAGAGAGCTTGATTTCCTGCCATGCACCTGGTCACGGGTTCTTTGTATCAGGCAGAGCTTGACCGCGATGTCAAACAGCGTCCGTATATCCAGAATATGCATAGTCATTCAAAGGACCCGGCATGCTGAAACTACACTACGCCCCTCGCACGATTTCGGTCGCTGTTGCATTAGCTTTGGAAGAAGTCGGCGCGCCGCATGAACTGGTGCTGGTCGATTTTGCATCGGCTGCGCAGACCAAGCCGGATTATCACAAGATCAACCCGAAGGGTCGGGTGCCGGCGCTGGAGACGCCGGATGGCATCCTGACCGAGACCGGGGCGCTGTTGGAATATGTCGCGCCCGCGCTGGTGCCCGACAACCCGTTCCAAGCGGCGAAGATGCGCGAGCTGATGTGTTATTTGAACGGTACTATGCACCCGCACCACGCCCATCGCTTGCGTGGGGAACGGTGGGCGGACAAGGAAAGCTCATTCGAAGATATGCGGCAGAAGACGCCGATGCGCGTGGCTGAGTGCTGCGCTTATTTGGCGGAACAGTTGCCACATATGCCGTTCCCGCTGGGTGAGATGCAGGTCGTGTCCGACGCCTACTTGTTTGTCGTGCTATCCTGGCTTGACGGCGATGGTGTGGATATCGCGGATTACCCGGGGCTCGCTGATTTTCAGGCACGGATGGAGAACCGCGCATCGGTCAAAGCCATTCGCGATAAGGGCATGTTGTGAGCGTGCATCTGTGGGTCCGGGCCGAAGCGCGCAACAATGAAGAACGGGTGGGCATCACGCCGCAGGGTGCGGCCAAGTTGATCACGCTGGGGTTTGACGTGACGGTCGAGGAGAGCCGACAGCGGATCATCCCTGTTGATGAATATCGGGCGGCGGGCTGTACGATTGCGCCAGAGTTTTCCTGGACCGATGCGCCGGATGATGCGATTGTCTTTGGTTTGAAGGAACTGCCCGAGGATGGTACACCCTTGCGCCACCGCCATATTATGTTCGGTCACGCCTATAAGGGGCAGCCGGCCGGGCGGGTGCTGCTTGATCGCTTTAACGCCGGGGGTGGGGCGCTGTATGATCTGGAATATCTGACCGATACCGATGGCCGCCGTGTCGCGGCCTTTGGTTATTGGGCGGGTTACGCGGGTGCTGCCGTGTCGTTGTTGTGCTGGATTGCGCAGCAGCGCGGGCAGATTGCCGAAGGGGTGCGGGCTTATCCGAGTGCCAATCATCTGCTTGCAGACCTGCAGCAGGCGCTGGTCGCAATCGGCGCGCAGCGCCCGACGGCGCTGATCATCGGGGCGCTGGGCCGGGTGGGCACAGGTGCGGCCGATCTGTGTCAAGCGATGGGCGTGGCCACGACCAAGTGGGATATGGCCGAAACCGCCCATGGTGGTCCGTTTCCCGAAGTGCTGCGGCACGATATCTTTCTGAACTGCATTCCCGCTCGTCCGGGCACGCCGGTTTTTGTGCCTGCATCCGCGAAGGTCGCGCCACGCCATTTGTCGGTGATCGGGGATATCGCGTGCGACCCCGACAGCGACTTTTCCCCGATCAAGGTGTATGATCGGACGACAACCTGGGGCGCCCCGGCACTGCGCGTCCATGATGCGCCGGTGCTGGATGTCACCGCGATCGATAACCTGCCGTCGATGCTGCCCGCAGAAAGCAGCGAGGACTTTGCAGAACAACTCTTGCCGCATCTGATGACATTGACGGCGTTGGAAGATGGCGTCTGGGGCCGGGCCAAGGCATGTTTCGATCGGGCTGTGGGTTAGGTCGGTCGATATAGATCATCCTCTGCGGCGCCTGCATTGATCCCCAGGGCCTCCAACCCGTTTTCAAGATGGTCGGCCAAATGCGGAGAGCCTTTGAGATATTGCGCCGTCGGCGTCGTTGCCTCCGCCTCTGCCGTTGCGATAGCCTGTTGCAGGTCGTCCGCGTCAAAGCTACCGCGCCCGATCCAGAAAATCGCGACAAGAGCGGTTTGTTCATCCTCGGTCAACTGATCGACGAAACCGTCGAATTCATTCTCGGCCCGGTCGAGCTCGCGAGCGAGGATGATCACCTCGGCGACTTTATCAGTGGAAATGGGTAGCATTCTTTGCCTCCTTCAGTCGCACCTGTTTGACCGCATCCTAGCACATCGCGCTTTGATCTGGCGCAAATCATGGCCGCAGCGGCCCTTGTGCTTCTTCTGGATTTGGCGAAGACTGGCCGCAGAGAAAAAATCCACCAGGGGAGTTACCATGAAAGTTGCAGCAAAAGCTGTTCTTGCGTCATTGATCGCCGCCATCGCCGTGCCTGCGGGTGCGGAAACCTTGCGCTGGGCCCGCGCGGGTGACGCGCTGACGCTTGACCCGCATGCCCAGAACGAAGGGCCGACCCATACGATCCGTCACCAGATGTACGAACCGCTGATCATCCGCGACACGACCGGCGCGTTCGAGGCCGCACTGGCGACCGATTGGAATGTCAGCGACGAGGACCCGAATGTCTGGGTCTTTAACCTGCGCGAAGGTGTGAAATTCCACGACGGTGCTGATTTCACCGCCGAAGACGTCGTGTTCAGCTTTGAGCGCGCCAAGCAGGAAAACTCGGATATGAAAGAGCTGATCGGCTCGATCGTTGAGGTCCGTGCGGTCGATGACATGACCATCGAAATGGTCACGGACGGCCCGAACCCGATCCTGCCGTCAAACCTCACCAACCTGTTCATCATGGACAAGGATTGGGCCGAGGCGAACAACACCGTCAACGTGCAGGACTTTGAAGGTGGTGAGATCACCTATGCGACCACGAACGCCAACGGCACCGGTCCGTATGTCCTGACCAGTCGCGAACCTGACGTGAAAACCGTCATGACCCGGAACGAGGAGTATTGGGGCCGCGACCAGTTCCCGCTGGAAGTGTCAGAGATCGTCTATACCCCGATCCAGAACGCCGCGACCCGTGTTGCGGCCCTGTTGTCGGGAGAGGTGAATTTCCTGCAGGACATGCCCGTGCAGGACCTTGAGCGCGTGAATGCGGCTGATGGTCTTGTCGTGAAAAAGGCGCCCCAGAACCGCGTCATCTTCTTCGGCATGAATATGGGTGCAGAGGATATCGAGGCCGATAATGTCGACGGCGCGAACCCGCTTGCCGATGTGCGCGTGCGTCAAGCGATGTCCAAGGCGATCAACCGCGATGCGATTCAGCAGGTCGTGATGCGGGGCCAGTCCGAACCGGCAGGCATGATCGCCCCGCCTTTCGTCAACGGCTGGACGGCTGAGATGGATGCGGAAAGCAGCACCGATATCGAAGGTGCCAAAGAGCTTTTGGCCGAGGCGGGTTATGAAGATGGCTTTTCAATCCAGCTCGACTGCCCCAATGACCGCTACATCAATGATGAAGCGATCTGTCAGGCCGCTGTCGGTATGCTGGGTCAGATCGGTGTGACCGTGAACCTTGATGCCAAGCCAAAAGCGCAGCATTTCCCGCTGATCACCGATGGTCAGACGGATTTCTACATGCTGGGCTGGGGTGTGCCGACTTATGACAGTGAATATGTGTTCAACTTCCTCGTCCATGGCCGCGAAAGCGATATCGGCACATGGAATGGCACCGGCTATGACAATGATGAGTTGGACGCAAAGATCAAATCGCTGGCCTCGAACACCGATCTGGACGCGCGGAATGCCGATATCGCAGCTATCTGGCGGGTCGTGCAGGATGAGGCGCTGTATATCCCCATCCACCACCAGGTCCTGAACTGGGGCATGGGCGAAGGTGTCGGGATCGAGGTCGATCCCGAAGACCAGCCCAAGGTGAAATACATCACCATGAACTAAGCGCTGGCCCCGCCCCGGCGAAATCCGGGGCGCGCCGCCACTTTGACATTTCGAAAAAGGACGTGACCCCATGCCCCGATCACTCGCCGCGCTTTTGATGACCACTGCGCTTGCCCTGCCCGCGCAGGCCGAAGAATTCACATGGGCCGTCACGACCGACCCGCAAACCATGGACCCGCATGCCGTGAACTCGGCCCCGGTCCTTGGGTTTCTGAACAACGTCTACGAGGGCCTTGTCCGCCGCGACAAAGACATGATGGTCGAACCGGCGCTCGCGACGTCGTGGGAACCGATTGGCGACGGCGAAGGCTGGCGCTTTACCCTGCGCGAAGGCGTGACCTTCCATAACGGCGCGGAATTCAACGCCGATGATGTGGTTTTCTCTTACGAACGTGCCTCGAACGAGGTGTCTGACACCCGCAGCTGGTTCGCCCCCGTCACCGAAGTGGTAAAGGTCGACGACTTCACCGTCGATATCATGACAGCCAGCCCCAACCCGATCTTTCCCAGCAGTATCGCAAACTGGATGATGATGGATAGCGGCTGGGCGGAAGAGAACAACACGACCCTGCCCGACAAGGAAAACGGCAACTACGCGACGTTGAACGCCAATGGTACCGGGGCGTTCCAGATCACCGATCGGCAGCCCGGTCTGACCACGGTGCTGGAGCCGTTCGAGGGCTGGTGGGGTGAGGCTGAACACAACATCACCAAGGCGACGCTGACGCCGATCCAGAACCCGGCGACGGCATTGGCCGCGCTCTTGTCCGGCGATGTCGATTTTATCAACCCGGTGCCCGTGCAGGACGTCGCCCGCCTGCAAGGCAACCCGGATGTGAACGTCATCCAGGGGATCGAGGCGCGCGTCATCATGCTGGGCTTTCCGCATCAGGCGGAGGCGCTGAAATATTCGGCCGAGACGACGGACGCCAACCCCTTCGCCGACGTCCGTGTGCGGCAAGCCGTTGGTCATGCCATCAACGTACCCGCCATTCTGCAAACGATCATGCGCGGAAGCGCGGAGGAGGTGAGCCAACTGGTCTCACCCGCAATGAGCGGCTATTCCACGTCGCTGTCCGAACGTCCCGCCTATGATCCCGAAGCGGCGCGAAACCTGCTGGCCGAGGCGGGCTATCCCGATGGTTTCTCTTTCGGACTGAAATGCCCCAACGACCGGTATCTGAATGACGAGGCTGTCTGTCAGGCTGTCACCGGCATGCTCGCGCAGGTCGGCCTGCGCGCCACGCTGGACGCGATGCCGGTCCAGAACTACTGGCCCGAACTGCGCGCCGATAACTACGACATGTACCTGCTGGGCTGGTCGCCCGGCACGTTCGATGCCGAACATCCGATCCGATTCCTTGCTGCGACACCAAACGAGGAAAAGAAGCTGGGATCATGGAATTTCGGTGATTATTCGAACGCGCGGGTTGATGAGCTATTGCCGCAGATCCAGTCGGAACTGGATGACGACGCGCGGCAGGCGATGATCGACGAGGCGCACAAGATCCTGCAGGAAGAGGTCGCCTATGTACCGATGTATGTCCAGCCCTTGGTCTGGGGCACCGGCAGCAATATCGAACTGACCCAGCGCCCGGACAACTTCTTTCTGTTGCGTTGGGTGACGGTGAACTAAGACGCAGACCAACGCAGTCCCGGACCTGATCCGGGACCTCTTACCTGCGCCACGTTGAGGCCCCGGATCACGTCCGGGGCTGCGAAGATGACAAACCAAAGGAACGCCAGCACTAATGCTCGCCTTCATCATCCGCCGTATTGGCCAATCTATCCTCGTTCTGCTGATCGTGGGGCTGGTGGCCTTTTCCATGTTCCGCTTTGTTGGTGACCCCATCGACAACATGCTGGGGCAGGAACGGACGATGGAGGATGTCGAACGCCTACGCGCCCAACTAGGCCTCGATCAGCCCTTCGCGGTGCAATATTTCCGGTTTCTGGAGGGGGCCGCCCAAGGTAATTTCGGGGTGAGCTATCGGCAGGGGCGGCCTGTCGCGGATATCATTCTTGAACGGGCACCGGCCACGCTGGAACTGGCGGCGGTGTCGGGAATATTGGCCGTTGCCTTTGGCATCGCGCTGGGCGTGTTCACCGCAATCAGGCGTAACGGGTTCACGGCAAATGCCATCATGGCCGTGTCGCTGATCGGGGTGTCATTGCCCACGTTTCTCATCGGGATATTGCTGATCTACCTGTTCTCGGTCGAGCTTGGCTGGCTGCCCTCTTTCGGACGCGGCGCGACGGTGCGGGTGGGCGATTGGTGGACGACCGGGTTTCTGACCGAAACGGGGTTGAAGGCCCTGATTCTGCCCGCGATCACGCTGGGCCTTTATCAGATGACGCTGATCATGCGGCTGGTGCGATCCGAGATGCTGGAGGTCCTGCGACAGGATTACATCCGCTTCGCCCGCGCCCGTGGCCTGAAGGATCGTGCGGTGAACTTCCACCATGCGTTGAAGAACACAATGGTGCCGGTCGTGACCGTCATCGGCCTGCAGCTGGGTGCGATCATCGCCTTTGCCATCATCACCGAGACTGTGTTCCAGTGGCCCGGTGTTGGCCTTCTGTTCATCAACGCCATTCAGTTCGTCGATATACCGGTCATGGCCGCCTATCTGATGCTGATTTCCGTGATGTTCGTGGGGATCAACCTGATCGTGGATATCCTTTATGTATTTATCGACCCGCGCCTGCGGGCGGATCGTTCGGGGGCGCATTGATGGCTGATTTCTCTGTTCCGACCACCGAAAAAGCCCGTGACAAGGGGCGCTGGGAACGCTTTCGCGAGAGCGACTTTTTCTATGCGTTCAAGCGCTCGCCCGTCGCCATTGCATCATTTGCCGTGGTCACGCTGCTGGTGCTGTCCGCCGTCTTCGCCCCGCTGATCGCAACGACGAACCCCTTCGACCCGGCAAGCCTGAACCTGATGAACGGCTTCACGCCACCGATGGAACCAAACGCCTTTACCGGAGAGGCATTCTGGCTTGGCACCGATGATCAGGGACGCGATGTGTTCTCGACGATCCTCTACGGAATGCGCGTCTCGCTGTTTGTCGGCGCCGCCGCCGTTCTATTCGCGATGATCCTCGGGATCACCCTGGGCCTGCTGTCCGGCTATTTCGGCGGCTGGACCGAGACGATCATCATGCGGATCGCCGATGTGCAGCTGACCTTTCCGTCGATCCTTGTGGCGATGCTGATCTTTGGCGTGGCGAAGGGGTTTACCCCCGTCGAATACCGCGACCAGATGGCGATCTGGGTGCTGATCCTCGCCATCGGTCTGTCCGATTGGGTGCAATTCGCCCGCGTCGTCCGGGGGGCCACGCTGGTCGAGAAAAACAAGGATTACGTCGCCGCCGCTCGTCTGATCGGGCGGAAGCCATGGGCGATCATGATCAAGCACATCCTGCCCAACGCCATGTCGCCCGTGCTGGTGATCGCGACGATCTCGCTGGCTTTGGCGATCATCGCCGAAGCAACTCTGTCCTTCCTCGGCGTCGGCGCGCCGCCCACGCAACCGTCGCTCGGCACGCTGATCCGCATCGGCCAAGGCTTCCTGTTCTCGGGCGAATGGTGGATCCTGTTCTTCCCGGCCTGCACGCTCTTGGCGCTGGCGCTGAGTGTGAACCTGCTGGGGGATTGGCTGCGGGATGCTTTGAACCCGAGGTTGCGGTGATGCTTGGGCTGAGCATCGAATCTCACAGAAGTGGACTTCCGAAGAAGGCTGATCGGCCATCTTCGGGGCCATGTCATTCAGATAACTTCTGGGGCTTTCTTCATACATGCACTTTCAATAATTATGATATCATCCTTCCATTCGAATACATGCAGGTCATCCACAGTGTAGTCTTCAGGAAGTCGATCCATCAAATCTCGAAAAATGGACTTTGAAAAGCGTTCCTGCCCATGAATTACTCTGAGCCACTCCTTGCTGAACCGCGCCAGACCTTTCGTCAGGAGCAGTTCCAACTCGGACTCAATCAAGTCTTGATGTCTTTTAATCACTTTATCTGCTTTACCTTTTATAAGTTGTTTAGTGGTGTAAGAATAATTAGTGATACTAAATGGATTTGTCAAGTAAATGACTGAACTCGTCCTCTCCATCCGCAACCTATCCGTCGAAATCCCGACCCGTGTGGGGATCGTGAAGCCAGTCGATGGCGTCTCTTACGACATTGCCAAGGGTGAAATCCTTGGTGTCGTGGGCGAGTCCGGCGCGGGCAAGTCGATGGCGGGGAATGCTGTGATTGGCCTTCTCAATCCGCCAGCCCATATCGCGGGGGGTGAGATTTGGTTGAATGGCAAGCGGATTGATCCGCTGACCGGCGAAAAGATGCGCAGGGTCAGGGGCAAAGAGATCGGGATGATCTTTCAGGACCCGCTCACCTCGCTCAATCCGCTTTTGACCATTGGCGATCAGTTGACCGAGACGATGCTGACGCATCTGTCGATCGGTCGGCGGGATGCCGAAAAGCGGGCCATCGCCGCGCTGGATGAGGTGGGCATTCCGGGCGCGGCGGAGCGGATCGACAGCTATCCGCACGAGTTTTCGGGCGGGATGCGGCAGCGGGTTGTGATTGCGCTCGCGCTCTGTGCGGAGCCGTCGCTGGTCATTGCCGATGAGCCGACGACCGCCTTGGACGTGTCTGTGCAGGCGCAGATCATTGCCCTGCTGAAACGGCTGTGTCGTGAGCGCGGCACAGCGGTGATGCTGATCACCCATGATATGGGCGTGATTGCCGAGGCGGCGGATCGTGTGGCGGTGATGTATGCCGGGCGGTTGGCCGAGCTTGGGTCGGTGCGCGATGTGCTGACCCAGCCGTCGCATCCTTATACGCATGGGCTGATGGCCTCGACTCCGCTGGCCTCGCAAGGGAAGGCGCGGCTGCATCAGATCCCTGGATCAATGCCGCGCCTGACGATGTTGCCCGATGGCTGCGCGTTTCATCCGCGCTGTTCCTATGCGCAGGATGTGTGTCGGCAAGAGCCGGGGCCGAAGATCGGCGATGGCCGCGCGGCCTGCCTGTTTCCGTTGATGGCGGAGGACGTGGCATGAGCGTCTACGTTTCGGTCAAGGACCTGACCCGTGTGTTCGACGTCTCGAAACCGTGGCTGAACCGGTTATTGGAGCGGCGCGGAAAGGCGTTTCTGACTGCCGTGTCAGAGGTGGATTTCGAGGTTGAGGAACGGTCGACCTATGCTTTGGTGGGCGAAAGTGGCTCGGGCAAATCGACCATCGGGCGGATGCTTGTGGGGCTGTTGAACCCCTCGGGCGGCGATGTGGAGGTCGAGGGCGTGAACCTCGCCAAAGAGCGGGACGATGAGAAGGTCGCGCGGGTGCGTGGCAATATCCAGATGATCTTTCAGGATCCCTATGCCTCGCTCAATCCGCGCTGGCGGGTGCGGGATATTATTGAGGAGCCGGTCGCCGCAAAGGGTGGTCAGACCAAGGGACTGGCTGAGCGGTTGTTACAACAGGTCGGCCTGCATCCCAGCGATGCGGGCAAGTATCCGCATGAGTTTTCAGGTGGGCAAAGGCAGCGGATTTGCATTGCACGCGCCCTGGCGTCGGAACCTCGGTTGATCGTGTGTGATGAACCGACCTCGGCGCTGGATGTATCCGTGCAGGCGCAGGTGTTGAACCTCATGAGTGACCTCAAAGACGATCTGGGCCTGACCTATCTGTTGATCACCCATGACCTGACGGTCGTGCGGCATATGGCGGATCGGATCGGGGTTCTCTATCTGGGTCGTCTGGTGGAAGAGGCTGCGCCGGCGGATTTGTTCACCGCGCCGAAACATCCTTATACGCAGATGCTGCTGGATGCGGCTCCGCAGATGGATGGATTCGGGCGCGAGGTGCCGCCGCCGCAGGGGGAAATTCCGGATCCGATTGATCCACCGTCGGGCTGTGCGTTTCATCCGCGTTGTCCGATTGCGGAGGATGTGTGCAAACGGGATCGTCCTGCGATGCGCCATGTGGGCGGGTCGCGCGTGGCGTGTCATCTGGCGGAATAGTTAAGCATTCGTTAGGGTTTGGCGGTTGGGAGGGGTGAAGGTGTCCTTACCTTCATTTTTTCCTTTTGAGGTGATGCTTTACGCCCAATAAGGGCTATCGGAAAAGCATCGGATTTTCGTCGGAATTCCATCGGACCCTGCCGGGCGGGTGGATGAGGTTTCGTTAACCTTCCAGGCCCCCGCCTAACCAACATCATTTGGCAGAACGTAAACGCCCCGCGCGGTGCCGATGACGCGATCTGTCGCTGGTTCACATCCACGGGAGGGTCGGCTGACAGATGATCGGCGGGGGCGTAATCATCTTTCACCACCGCAATCAAAAGGAACATCCCATGAAGTCTTTCGCTTTCGCCGCGGCCCTGTCGCTTTTGTCTGTCCCGGCTTTTGCCGGTGATCAGTATCTGGATCAGACCAACTTTGCCGTGTCCGGCTATGACGTGGTGGCCTATCGGTCGCTGGACCAATCCGCCGTTGGCACAGCACAGCCTGCCGCGGTGCCCGGTCGTGCGGATATCACCGCGGAACATAACGGTGCCGTTTTCGCGTTCGCCACCGAGGAGAACCGCGACACATTCCTGTCGGACCCGGCCTTTTACGCCCCGCAATATGACGGGCATTGTGCCTATGGCGTGTCCAAGGGTGGCAAGGTGCCCGGCAACCCCAACCTGTGGCGGATTGTCGATGACAAGCTGTATCTGAACATCACGGAAAACGTCGTGGGGTTCTGGGAAGAGGACATTCCGGGGAACATCGATCTGGCCCAGGGTAACTGGACATCGATCGAAAGCGACCCGGCCTCGGACAGGGCGATCCCGCAATTTACGTCCGCCGCGCCTGAAGGGTGAGGTACAGGGAGACCGGCGAAGAGGTTCCGCCGGTCTTTTTTGCTGCGTTTCTTCTACGGAAACTCTTATCTCGGTTTATTGCCGGTTATCATTAATCTGAGGCTGGACCGGCTTCTTCCAGTATCAGCCTTATATTCAGACGTGTGGGGTGAGTTACGTCACCGAGATCCCTGCTACCTTTGAAAGTAATTTCCGACTGAGCTGTATTGAAATCCAAACGCCCAAGAACGCGGTTCTCGTTGTCGCCGACTATAGGACCAATGAACTTGCCGCTCATCTCGGGTGGTGAGTTTTCATGGCCCGAGTTGACGAGGTGGACGAGGTCTTCGCCCCAGATGTTGGCCAAGTATTCGATTTGTGAATCTTGTAGAACGTCATCGGTATCAAGGATAACACCTTCGTATTGACCTAGCTGAGTGAAAACGGCGAAATTTCCTTGCACCACCTGCAAAGTCGCGGGCCCGACGCAAAGGCCAACTCCCCCAGCAATCGTCATGTCCCAATCGGTGCTATCGATGCGGGTCGGCGTCCGATCCGGGCGTTCAAGCACACGCTCGGTGCCGCGCCTTAGAGTTATCTGAGGCGGTTTTGGTCGACTCAGGAGCGATATCGGAAAATCCACCGAAGCTACACCAAACGTGTCTTCGTCGATCACTATCTGGGCGGTAAGGTCGTTTCCGTCGCAGTCAAAATCTGCATGAGTTGGGTCGACCATCTGTAGCTGAACCCTTGCGAAGTAGCGTAGTGTTATAGGCTCACCTACAGCGACCGTTGAAATGAAAAACGGAGACAGGATGTATATGAGGCGACTTATCTTGAGCAAAGTCATTTATCTTAAATCCTTCAACGTCTGTCTGGCAAAATAGGTATACGAGTAATTTGGCAGATTTCGTTCACCCTGTGTCTGATCAAACGTCTCTATCGTGTGATACTCTCGCAGTATTCATTTAATTGCCAACGCCCACAAAAAAACCCCGGCCGAAGCCGGGGTGTGTTTGAGTGGCCTTGGGAATGGCTTAGATGCGCGCGAAGCGTTGGGCGATCCGGGGGATCAGCCCGTGGAATTTCAACGGCGCATCGGTCGCGGCGAGGCAGATGCAGTCTTCGCCCATTTCCGCGACGGGTGTGTGATTCAGGTCTTCGTTCGCGACCTCGATGTCGCCTGCGCCGAAACGGTCCTCTTCATCGACGAAGGCACCTTGCAGCACAAGCGTCAGTTCGGTGCCGCGGTGGCCGTGATCGGGGATCGCGGCGCCTGCGGGGATGTGCAGTAGGCGGACCGAAGCGTCTTTGGACGTCGGCAGGATCATCTGGCTGACGCCGCCGCCGATCTTGCGCCATTTCACGCCTTCAATGTCGCCTTTCACGTATTCCTGCAGAGGTGCGGGAAACACGCCATTCGCTTTGTGCAGCTTTGGCCTGACATCCTTGACCGCGCCGGTTTCGATCAGAGCCATCGTCGCGGCGAGCGCGTCTTCGGCAACGTCGATCGGGTCGACCTCGGCAATTACCTCTCCTCCGACTGCCTCGTAAGCAGCAAGGGCCGCACGGCAATCGTCACACATGGAAATATGTGTCGCCACGACCAGGTTGAACGCTTCGGGGAGCGTGCCGGCTGCATAGCCCATGAGCAGCTGATCGGTCAGATGATGTTTGATCTTGGTCATTGTCATGTTCACTTCATTACGTGGCGCAAACGTTCCAGCGCCAACCTTATCCTCGATTTGATCGTGCCTAGCGGCAGACCGGTTTCAGCGGCGATTTCGCTGTGACTCAGTTCGCCAAAATAAGCCTTTTCGATCAATTTCCTTTGTTCGGGCGGTAATGTCGCAATCGCATCGCCCAGTTGTTGCGTTTCTTGTTGCAGTCCTATCGCTTCGGCCTGGTCAGGCTCTGGCTCGGGACCCCATGGCAGGTCTTCGGGTTCTGGCCGTCGCTGCTTACGCAGGATGTCGATTTTCCGATTTCGAGCGATTGTGAATATCCATGTGGATACACTTGCCTTGGTCGGATCGAACATATGGGCCTTGTTCCAAAGGGTCGACATGACCTCCTGCGTGCATTCTTCCGCCAGATCCGGGCTGGCCCCCGACTTCATCAGGAAAGACTTTACGCGCGGCGCGAAAAAGCCGAACAGTTCCGCAAAGGCGACCTTGTCCTTGCTGTCGCGCACAGCATTCACCTGAACGACCCAGGCGATGCGTTTTGTCGTCTCTTCCGTCGTCAACGTCTTCGCCCCCGATTTGCGAAATACGGCCATGTTCAAACCACTATATGGTGGCAAAATTTCTGCTGCATCCGCTTTCACGAGGGCCTGATTGTTGGTCAACATGTATTGCTTACGCCGGTATGCCGGGGTTGGATCACTTTACGTACGATTTTCTGTTTGATCCGGCCAAGTCCAAGCTACGTAACAAAGAATAGAGATATGACGGGCAGACGGAGCAACCATTAATGCCTTTTGAGACAGGGACAGCCGCACCCAGAAAAGTTGCGGTGATCGGGGCAGGCATTTCGGGGATGGGGGCGGCGCATGCATTGGCCAAGGACCACCGGGTCGTGCTGTTCGAGGCTGAAAAGCGGTTGGGCGGTCATGCCCGGACCCGGATGGCCGGACGCGATGGTGATCAGCCGGTGGATACGGGCTTCATTGTCTTCAACTACGCGAATTACCCCAACCTGACCAAGCTGTTTGACCACCTCGACGTACCGGTCGTGAAAAGCAACATGAGCTTTGGGGCCTCTTTTGGTGGGGGCAAGCTAGAATACAGTCTGGATAGTCTGGACACGCTTTTTGCTACACGCAGCAACATCGCCAGCCCTCGGTTCCTGCGCATGGTGCGTGATATCTTTCGGTTCAATGCCCTGGGCCTGGATGCAAGCAAGGATGAAAGCCTGACGATTGGCGAATTGCTGCGGAAGCTGAAGCTGAGCGATTTTTTCCGCGATCATTATCTGTTGCCATTTTCGGGCGCGATCTGGTCGACGCCGAAAGAGAAGATCTTGGATTTCCCGGCTTATGCCATGATGCGATTCTTCGATAACCACGCGCTGCTTGGGGTGACGGGGCAGCATCAGTGGTATACGGTTGATGGCGGGTCGGAGCAGTATGTTCGGCGCTTGGGCGAGGATATGTTCCGCCGTGGTGTCGATATGCGTCTTGGCGCGCCGATCATTGGTGTCCGTCGCGGTCCGCTGGGGGTTGAGGTGAAGGCCCATGGTGGCGATTGGGAGATGTTTGACGAGATCGTCTTTGCGACCCATTCGGATGATACCTTGGCCATGCTGACCGATGCGACAGCGGTCGAGCGGTCGGTTCTGGGCGCCGTGCGGTATCAGCCCAATTATATTGTGTTGCATTCTGACGAAAATGTGATGCCGAAGCGGCGAAAAGTGTGGGCATCATGGGTTTATTCCGAGGACGCACAGACCAATAACCGCGAAATTGATCTGACCTATTGGATGAATTCCCTACAGCCCTGGCTGAAGGGTGAGAACATGATGGTCACCTTGAATTCCAAACGGCCGATCCGCGAGGAGTTGATCTGGGATGAGGTCACGTTGCGCCATCCGGTTTATGATCTTGAGGCGCTTGCGGCGCAGGAAGCTGCAACTGCCATGAACGGGTCCAACCGTACGTGGTTCTGTGGTGCCTGGATGAAGAACGGTTTCCACGAGGATGGCTTGTCGAGTGCGCTGGACGTCGTACATGCCCTGAATGCCGTTGAGCGGCTAGAGATCGCGGCAGAGTGACGCCGACCGTCGATCATATCCCGGCAGAAACGTATCATGGGCGCCGTGGCGCCACAAAGAATGCGTTTCGCTATTCCATTGATTACGTGTTGATGGACGCCGAGGCGGATGTGAAAGGCCCAGCGCTGTTTTCGCGTAATCGCGGGAATGTCATGTCGCTGTTGGATCGTGACCATGGCGGTGCGCCGAAGCATGGTCGCGGTGCCGTCTGGGTCCGTGAGGTTCTGGCGGCGCATGATGTGCCTGACCCAGAGCGGATTGAATTGTTGTCTCAGCCGCGCGTGCTGGGCCATGTGTTCAATCCGGTGTCGTTTTGGTTGTGCTATGATGGCGATGATCTGACAGCCGTAATTGCCGAGGTGACGAATACGTTTGGTGATCGCCATTCCTATCTGTGCCGCCACGATGATGGTCGTGCGATCACGAAAGCCGAAACGATCTCGGCGCAGAAACTTATGCACGTTTCGCCGTTTCAGCCCGTTGAAGGCGGGTATGTGTTTCGATTTGATATCAGTGCAGACGGTATCGGCATCTGGATCGACTACTCCCGCGGCAATGGCGGGCTGATCGCCACGCTTCATGGCGCGCGCAAGCCGATGACGAATTTGTCCATCCTCCGCTCGGTCTTTCGCCGTCCGTTCGGGTCGCGCAGGGTGCTGACCTTGATCCACTGGCAGGCGCTGAAGCTGTGGTGGAAGGGCGCGACGTTCCGGTCTCAACCCGAGCCGCCTTCGCAAGAGATCAGCTGATGCAGGCCCTTAAGGAACGGCTGCCGGCGTATACCGGCTTTGCCGCCGTGCTTTCTGGTGCGGGGCTGCCGATCTATATCTATGCGCCGAAGTATTATGCCGACACGTTCGGGGTCAGCCTGACCGCGTTGGGTGCCGTCCTGTTCGGATTGCGGTTGTTCGATGTCGTGCAGGACCCGGTGTTGGGCTGGATCAGCGAAAGACTGGGCGACGTCAAGAAACTGGTCGTGACGCTGGTTGCGGCCATCCTCGCCCTGTCGATGATCGGCCTGTTCGCGATCGCCCCGCCGATCGATCCGATCTGGTGGTTCGGGCTGACGATCACGGGGCTGTTCACCGCATTCAGTTTTCTTAGCATCAATTTCTACGCGCAGGGGATCAGCAAGGCGGGGGATGGGCCAAAGGGGCATGTGCGGTTGGCGGCGTGGCGCGAGAGCGGCGCGTTGCTGGGGGTCTGCATCGCGGCGGTGACACCGACCTTGTTGATGGATGTTGTCGCTGATCCATTTGCGGCTTTTGCCTATGGCTTTGCGCTGGCAGCAATCGTCGCCGCGTTGTTCATGTGGCCCGAATGGAAAGGGCGCACGACCACCGAACCAGCGCAGATCGGCACCATCATTCAGGATGGGACAGCGCGTAAGCTGTTGATCCTTGCGCTGGTTAACGCGACGCCATTGGCCGTCTCATCCACCTTGTTTCTGTTTTATGTCGAAAGCCGTCTGGGTGCGCCGGGATGGGAAGGGGCTATGTTGGTCCTGTTTTTCCTGGCTGCTGCGATATCATCGCCGATCTGGTCGGCGCTGGCCCAGCGCTTTGGTGAAAAGCGCGTGTTGCTGACCGCCATGGTCCTCGCCGTTGCGTCATTTGGTTACACCCTCACTTTATCCACCGGCGATGTGATCCCCTTTGCGATTGTTTGCGTATTAAGTGGTGCAACGATCGGGGCAGACCTGACGCTTCTCCCTGCGATGTTTGCAAAACGCATGGCTGTCATCTCGCCCAATGGTGGGCAGGGCTTTGGGCTGTGGAATTTGGTGAACAAGTTCACGCTTGCCTTCGCCGCGGTGGTTCTTCTGCCGGTATTGGAGCGCTCGGGGTTCGCGGCGGGGGAAACCGACCTGCCCGAGACGGCGCTGACGACCTTGACGGTGCTTTATGCGCTTGTGCCGTCGCTTTTGAAACTTGTGGCAATCGGCCTGCTGGTCGCCACGAAACTTGAGGACTGAACGATGTCATTTTTGACCTACATCCTGATCGGGGCGGCACTGATGCTGGTCGCGACGTTCATGAAGTCGCGTTACGTGTCCTTCTGGGCGCAGAAATCGACTGACTACGCGGATGGCCCGATCTTTGATATCCGCGAGCGGTTCAATGGGCCGTTGTTGTGCGAAGGTGTGATTTATGGTCCGACGGGGCGGGTATCATCGCGTTTCGTGGCCGATTTCGAAGCCTCGTGGAACGGCAATGTTGGCACAATGGTCGAGAAGTTCCATTATGACAGCGGGTCGGTGCAGGATCGTGTGTGGACGCTGACGCTGGGCAACGATGGGCGCATCAAGGCAGAGGCCCCCGATGTTGTGGGTGTTGGCGAAGGGCGTCAGGAAGGATCGGCTGTGCTGCTGAACTATCGCATCAAGTTGACCGAAGAGGCCGGGGGCCATGCGCTGGATGTCACCGACTGGATGTATCTGATGGCGAATGGATCAATTATGAACCGCAGCCAGTTTCGGAAGTTTGGTATCAAGGTGGCCGAGTTGGTCGCCACGATGAGACCGAAAAATCAGGACGTCTACGCAGGGGAATAACGTGAAAGAATGGCAAGGAAAGCGCTATTGGCTGGTGGGCGCAAGTGAAGGCCTTGGCCGTGAAGTTGCGTTTTGCCTAAGCCGTGCGGGGGCCGAGGTGATTGTCTCAGCCCGGTCCGAGGATCGCCTGAAATCGCTGGTTGAGGAATTGCCGGGCAAGGCATCTTACGTGACGGTTGATGTGGCTGACCGCGAGGCTGTTGAGAAAGCCGCCGCAGAGGTCGGTGAACTGGATGGTGTTGTGTACCTTGCCGGGGTCTATTGGCCGATGAAGGCCAGCGAATGGGACAATGAAAAGGCCGACATGATGGGTGAGATCAACTATCTGGGCGGGTCCCGGGTGGTGGGTGCTGTCATCCGTGGAATGGTTGAGCGCGGTCATGGCCACATTGTTCTGACCGGCTCACTGTCGGGTTTTCGTGGTTTGCCGGGCGCGATTGGTTATTCGGCCTCAAAGGCCGGGTTGATGGCGCTGGCCGAGTCGATGCAGGCCGACCTGCGGACGTCGAACATCAAGGTGCAGGTGATCAATCCGGGTTTCATCAAGACCCGTTTGACCGACAAGAACGATTTCAACATGCCGTTCATTATGGAACCGGACGCGGCGGCGCGGGAATTCTTTGATCACATGAACGACGACACGTTCAAGAAGAGCTTTCCGATGGTGTTTTCCTGGGTCTTCCGTCTGTCGCAGTTCATGCCGGACTGGATGTATTACCGCTTATTCGGCGCCAAGTAGCGCTGCGTGCCCTTTGACGTTGAGGCCACCGCCCTCGGCGATGAAATTGACGATGTCCTGAACACCCGCCCCTTTGCGGATGGCGCTGAAGACGAAGGGGCGACCGTTGCGGACCCGGGTCGCGTCCCGCTCCATCACCTCAAGCGACGCCCCGACATGCGGGGCGAGGTCGGTTTTGTTGATCACGAGCAGGTCGGATTTCGTGATGGCCGGCCCGCCCTTGCGCGGGATTTCCTCGCCTGCGGCCACGTCGATGACATAGATCGTGAGGTCAGCGAGTTCGGGGCTGAACGTGGCAGACAGGTTGTCGCCACCGCTTTCGATCAGGACGAGATCGAGGTTAGCGTGCCGTTTCTGCATCTCGGCCACGGCGACGAGGTTGATCGAGGCATCTTCGCGGATGGCCGTATGCGGGCAGCCGCCGGTTTCGACCCCGATCACCCGGTCTTGCGGGAGAATCTGCATGCGCATCAGCGCTTCCGCATCCTCTTGCGTGTAGATGTCGTTGGTGATTACCCCGAGCGAGATTTGCGGGTGCAGCGACTTGGCGATGGCTGCGGTGAGGGAGGTTTTCCCGGCGCCCACAGGGCCACCGATGCCCACGCGCAGCGGGCCGTTCATCTGGGTCATGAGCGGAAGATCCTTGTGTGAAGGGTTTCGTGCCGCATGGCGGCGATGTCGGAGAGGAAGGTCGTGCTTGAGAGGTCGTCGATGGTGAGTTTCGCAGTTTCCGCGACGATCTGTGGGCAGAGCTTGGTGAGCCGGGTGAGGACGGCCTGGCCTTCGGTCTGGCCCAGCGGGATCGCGCGGATCGCGGCCGAGACGAGGTTGCTGAGGAAGGATTGCAGGTAGAGCGTGGCGGTCAGGTCAACGGGCAGGTTTTGTTGCTTAGCCGCGTGGCCGACAGCGACAGGGTAGAGCAGCGGCGTTGCGTCGCTATCCCAGATCGCCGCTGTGGTTTGGGCGAAGGCGATGCCTTGGGTTTCGGCCTCGGCAATTCGTTCGGCGCTGGCGGCAAAGGCGCGGGCTGTCGCATCGACATGAGTGATGTCATCGGTGTCGTAGGCCGCCCGGATCAGGACACAATCGTTGCGGCCCGTTCCGTTTTGCAGCACATCTTTCAGCCAATCCTCAACGTCAGCGGCCGTTTTGATCGTGCCGTCCTGGATGACCGTCTCGAGCCCATGCGAATAGGCGAAGGCCCCGACTGGATAGCTGGGCGAAAACCACTGTGTCAGGGTCAGCAGCGCCTCAGTGGTCATGCGCCGTGTGACCGTGTGAATGGGAATGCGTGCGACCCATCCCGTAGGCGCCACCTTCGGGGGTGAAGGGCCGGGTGACCTTTGTGATGGTCGCGCCCAGATGTTCCAGCATATGCGCGATTACCGGGTCATCCTGGATCAGCAGGTGATCGCCTTCGATCTGGCAGGGCGTGTGTCGGTTGCCGATATGCCAGGCGAGGCGGGGCAGGTCGGGGCCTGTGACCTTCAGGAGGTCTTCGTCGGCGGCAATGACCTCGATCAATCGGCCATCGGTCAGCTCCAAGGCGTCGCGATGGTCCAGCGACGTCGTCTGCGGCAGGTCCACGAGCAGTGTTTCGTCGTGAACCGTCTTGATCACCTTGCGGCGCAAAAACCGTTCGTCATAGGTCAGCACGCACAGTTCGAACGCGCCGGACCATTCGCCCGCTGGTCGGACTTTTTGCGTGACGTAATCAGTCATTCGACGGCCTCGATCCCGATGAATTTATAAGTATCCGGTTCCTGATCACCATCGGCGTACGAGGTCAGCAAGCCAATCTCCATATCAGGCAGATATGCGATTGTTTCGGTCACCGTTCCGTATTCACTGCCATAGATAATGGTGCCTTTGATCAACGGGGTCGTGCAGTCACCGATCGTGATCTCTTCCAACGCGCCCCAGCTTTGGGCTTGCGTCTCACTATAGCTTTCGTCGAAAGAACGGACCGTCGTCTTGAAAGTCTGTTCGAGGCCAGGGGACGGTAACGGCAATGCTGTCCCGTCCCTGTGATAGTCCGTCAGCATCACAGAGTCGAAGTCCAGTAAGCCATCATAGAGTGATGATATCCGCAGAATGTAAGTTCCGTGAAAAAGGTGGTTCAGACCGCCGTCCGCGCCACCAAAATCACTAATGACCTCAACAATGCCAGGACTTGTGGTCCTGAACAGGTGTGTGATGTCGCCACTTTCCGTCACGCGGATACCGGTGGCAAGGTCATCAGCCGTGGGGCAGGCGATGACGGGGGTCGCGGCAAGCGCGAGGATGAAGACAAGCGCGCGCATCAGAACAGAAAATACCGTTGGGCCATGGGAAGTTCCTCGGCGGGTTGGCAGGTGAGAAGTTCGCCGTCGGCGCGGACTTCGTAGGTTTCGGGGTCGACCGAGACGTCGGGGGTGGCGTCGTTTAGGATCAGGTCTTTCTTGCCGATCTTGCGGACGTTCTTGATAGCGATGGTGTCTTTACGCAAGCCGAGTGTATCGCCCAATCCGTTTGTCGCCGCAGCCTCGGAAATGAAGCTGACCGTCGATTTTTCCTGCGCCCGTCCGTAGGCGCCGAACATCGGTCGTGTATAGACCGGTTGCGGGGTCGGGATAGATGCGTTTGGGTCACCCATCTGGGCCACCGCGATGGTGCCGCCGGTCAGAACCATTTCGGGTTTCACACCGAAGAAGGCAGGCGACCACAGGCACAGGTCTGCCCGTTTGCCGACTGCGATATCACCGAGGACATGGCTGACCCCCTGCGCGATGGCCGGGTTGATCGTGTATTTCGCGATGTAGCGGCGCACGCGCATGTTGTCGTTGTCGCCGGTTTCATCTGACAGCGCGCCGCGTTGCTTCTTCATCTTGTCGGCGGTTTGCCACGTGCGGATGATCACCTCGCCTACGCGGCCCATAGCCTGGCTGTCGGACGCGATGATGCTGAAGGCGCCCATGTCGTGCAGGATGTCTTCCGCCGCGATGGTCTCGCGCCGGATGCGGCTTTCGGCAAAGGCCACGTCTTCGGGGATGGATTTGTCGAGGTGGTGGCAAACCATGAGCATGTCCAGATGCTCTTCCAGCGTGTTCACCGTGAAGGGGCGCGTGGGGTTGGTCGAGGATGGAATGACATTCGCATCACCGCAGATCTTGATGATGTCGGGCGCGTGGCCGCCGCCGGCGCCTTCAGTGTGGAAGGCGTGGATCGTGCGGCCCTTCATGGCGGCGACGGTGTGTTCGACAAAGCCGCTTTCGTTGAGCGTGTCGGTGTGGATCATCACCTGCACATCCATGTGGTCGGCGACGGCGAGGCAGTTGTCGATAGCGGCCGGGGTCGTGCCCCAATCCTCGTGAAGTTTGAGGGCGCAGGCGCCTGCCTTGATCATCTCGACCAAGGCGTTGGGCTCGCTGGCATTGCCCTTGCCGGAGAGGCCGACATTCATTGGGATACTGTCGAGCGCCTGCAGCATCCGCCCGATATGCCACGGCCCCGGCGTGCAGGTTGTGGCGAGCGTGCCATGCGCCGGGCCCGTGCCGCCGCCAAAGCAGGTCGTGACCCCGGAATGCAGTGAGTCCTCCATCTGTTGCGGGCAGATGAAGTGAATGTGGCTGTCGACCCCGCCGGCGGTCAGGATGCGGCCTTCGCCCGCGATGATCTCGGTCCCCGGTCCGATGATGATATCGACGCCGGGCTGTGTGTCGGGGTTGCCAGCTTTGCCGATGGCGTGGATCAGCCCGTCTTTCAGGGCGACGTCGGCCTTGTAGATGCCGCTATGGTCCACGATCAGCGCGTTGGTGATGACCGTATCGACGGCGCCATCGGCGCGGGTGACCTGAGACTGACCCATCCCGTCGCGGATGACCTTGCCGCCGCCGAATTTGACCTCTTCACCATAAGTGGTGAGATCGCGTTCGACCTCGATGATGAGGTCAGTGTCGGCAAGGCGGACCTTGTCGCCGGTCGTGGGGCCGTACATGGCGGCATAGCTGGCGCGGCTGAGATTTGCAGGCATTTACAGATCCCCCATGACGGCTTGATTGAACCCGATGATCCGCCGCGCCCCGGCGACGGGGACGAGGGAGACCTCGCGTTTCTGCCCCGGTTCGAACCGCACGGCCGTGCCTGCGGCGATGTTGAGCCGCATGCCGCGGGCGGCGTCTCGGTCGAAGTCCAGAGCGGGGTTCGTTTCGGCAAAGTGATAGTGGCTGCCCACCTGCACGGGCCGGTCGCCGGTATTTGCGACCATGAGCGTGATCGCTTCGCGGTCGACGTTCAGGGTGATCTCGCCATCGGCGGGGATGATTTCTCCGGGGATCATGGGATGCTCCTTTGTGCGGGATGGGTGCAATCACCCATCCTACCGAATGGGGTCGTGGACGGTGACGAGTTTCGTGCCGTCGGGGAATGTCGCCTCGACCTGCACTTCGTGGATCATCTCGGCGATGCCGTCCATGCATTGATCGCGGGTGATGACCTTGCCGCCCTCTTCCATCATCTGGGCCACGGATTTGCCGTCGCGGGCGCCTTCGACAACGGCGTCGGTGATCAGCGCGATGGCCTCGGGGTAGTTCAGTTTCACCCCCCGCGACAGCCGCTTGCGCGCCACCTCGGCAGCCATGGCGACCAGCAATTTATCCTTTTCGCGGGGGGTGAGTTGCATGGGTCAAAGTCTCCAGTTGATCGGTAGGCATCCGTTTGTGAGCCGATCCAGAATGGGGATCAGATGGCTGCGGATGAGAAAGCTGTCGGGGGCGAGGAGCCGCAGGACGAGGGTGTCGTCGGTGATCATGCTGGCGCCTGCGGTTTTGGGGAGTGCCGTGCGGATGGGCGCGAGGTGGTTGGCGGCATCTGGGGCGGTGTAGATGAGTGTGCTGACGGCGCCAGCGCCGTCGGCGGTGGGGGGGCGGGCTAGGTGGACGGTCGGGTCACCGTTGAGCGCGATAGCGTCGCGGTAGAGCGGTTTGCCGTCGCGATTGATCGTGATCCGGTCGCGCAGGTAAAGTTTGCTGAGCGTCTCACCCATCAGCGTGCGCCCGAAGACGAGCGTTTCGACGACCAAGGCTGTCGCCGTTTCGGCCAGGTTGATCGTCAGTTTCCGGTCGAGTGCCGCGCGGTCGAACAGGATCGTTTCCTGCGGCAGCCAGCGGAGTTGGGCGTTTTCCCTTGCGACGATATCGGTCGTGACCTGCCCCGCATCGCCGTCTTGTGCTTTGTAAATGCGTTCTGCCGCTTGTGTCGTCAGCGTCAGCGCGGCGTCCTTTTTGACGGTCGCGATCAGGCTGAGTTGGTCGCCACCTGTGATCCCGCCCGCCGTATTCACCAGCACGGCCTCGGCGTCGGGCCGAAACCGCTTGGGAAAGATCAGCTTCATGCACCCTGCTTGATGCAGATCAGTCAGGCGCGTCCGCCCGTGTTCGTCTTTGACGGTCACGCGCGCAATGCCCCGCGCCCGCGGCGGTATTGTGCTGAAACGCTGTGCAGTCGATTGAATATTCATGCTTTTCGGCTGTTGGACAGCCTGCAGGATGTCAGATTGCTCCCAGAGGGCAACGTTTTCAGCCCAATTTTATGACGGTTCGGCTGGCGTTGCCTAAAAATCAGGCGCTCAGGCGGCAGATACAATCTGTTGCTGCGCGGCGAAGGGCCACGTGATCAGCAGGATTGCGCAGCCGTCGATGGCGTTGCTGTCGACCGTCTGCGCCAAAGCGTCGAGGCGCGTTTCGATCAGCCGTTCGGTCGGTTTTGAAATATCGACCGCGATCTCGATTTGCGTATGCGGTGGCAGGCCCCGTTCCAGCAGCGCCTCGGCGATGCGTGGTGCATGACACGCTGCCATATGAAGCGCCGTCCCCGGCCCGGCGAAGCGCGTGCAGTCGGGCAAAGGTGCTTCGGGCCGTCCGGTGCCAGTGGCGAGGACGATGGTGTCGGTCTGGCCGCGTTCCGTCAGGCTGCGGCCAAGCGTTGCCGCTGCCACAAAAGCGGCGGTGACGCCGGGGACGATTTCAACAGGGATGCCCGCGGCTTTGGCGGCGCTGAGGAAACCGGCGATCTCGTTCGCAGGTAGTCCAGCGATGTGATGGCAGTTGGTGCATGTTTGCTCAAATTGAATGCTGCAAGCGCAAACACCTAGACGGATACTTTCGCCATCAGATCATCCCGACCCGTATCGGCCTTGGTCGCGTTATGGATCACGCGGCCGCGTTCGAGGGCCACGAAGTGATCGCCGAGGCCAAAGGCGAAGTCGAAATATTGCTCGACCAGCAGGATCGCCATTTTACCACTGTCGCGGAGGTAAGCGATGACCTCACCGATCTGCTTGATGATATTGGGCTGGATCCCTTCAGTGGGCTCATCCAACAGCAGGAGTTTCGGCTTGGTAATCAGCGCCCGCGCGATGGCGAGTTGCTGTTGCTGGCCGCCTGACAAGTCGCCGCCCCGACGGCCTTCCATGTCCTTGAGCACCGGGAAGAGTTCAAAAATCTCATCTGGCACCATGTGTTCGTCTTTCGGCAGGCAGGCATAGCCGGTTTCGAGGTTCTCGCGCACGGTCATGAGCGGAAAGACATCGCGGCCTTGGGGGACGTAACCGACGCCCGCACGGGCCAGCGTGTGGGAGGCCGCATTGCGCGGCATGTTGGTGCCGTTAATCTGCAAGTCGCCGCCCGAACGGGCATGGGTCCCGGAAATGGCCTTGAGCAGGCTGGTTTTGCCCACCCCGTTTGTGCCCATGAGGCAGGTGATTTGGCCCTCGGCAGCCCCGAGCGAAATATTGTAGAGGATCTGGGAATGGCCGTAATGGAGGGTCAGGTTGTCGATCTTCAGCATCGCTTAGCGCCCCAGATAGACGTCGATGACGTCGGGGTTCTTGGTCACGTGATCAAGATTGCCCTCGGCCAGGACCGACCCCTCGTTCAGGACGGTGACCTTGCAATTCAGGCGGCGGACGAATTCCATGTCATGCTCTACAACGACAACGGCACGGGTCTTGGCGGCATCGGTCAGGATTTCAGTGGTCTTTTCGCGCTCTGCCGGGGTCATGCCCGCAGCGGGTTCGTCGACGAGCAGAAGGCGAGGTTCCTGTGCGAGCAACATCCCGATTTCCAGCCATTGCTTTTGGCCGTGGCTGAGTTCGCCAGCGGGGCGCTGTAGTTCATCGGTCAGGCCGATCTGTTCGGCGACGTCCATGATCCGACGGGTCCCATCTGCGTTCTTGCGGTAGAACAGGACGTCCAAGGGGCCGCGCGGGTTGCGAAGTGCCATGGCGAGGTTTTCTCGCACGGTTTGCGCCTCGAACACCGTTGGTTTCTGAAACTTCCGCCCGATCCCCGCGCGCGATATGCTGCTTTCGTTCATGCCGACCAGTGAGATGCTTTTCTCGCCCCAGAGAACGGTGCCTTCATCCGGTTTGGTTTTGCCGGTGACGATGTCCATAAAAGTGGTCTTGCCAGCACCGTTGGGGCCGATGATGGCGCGCATCTCAGGCTCACCGATCTGGAAGGACAGGTTGTTGATCGCTTTGAAGCCATCGAAGGAAACGGACACGCCGGAGAGTTCGAGGAGCGTGCTCATGATTTGCGGCCCAACTTGTCGAACAGGCTGCCGATCCCGCCGGGGAAGAGGAGCGTGACCGCGACGAAGGAGAAGCCCAGGAGGACGAGCCACCAATCTGTCCAGTTGATTGTGTAGAAGCCGAGGTTGATGTCTGGTGCGCTGCCGCCGGTGAACCAGCTTGACAGGAGCGAGACAAAGGCCGCGCCGATGACCGCGCCATAGAGCCGCCCGCGCCCGCCGATGGCGACCCAGACGGCGAGGTAGATCGAGGCGATGGGGGCAAGTTCGGCGGGGTTGATGATGCCAGCTTGGGGGTAATAGAGCGCGCCCGCGACCGCGGCGACGACGGCGGTGAGGGTGAAGACGAAGAGTTTGTAGCTTTCCACGTGGTAGCCGAGGAACCGCACCCGTGCCTCGTCATCGCGAATGGCGCGGATCACGCTGCCGAACTTACCACGCAGAACCCAGGCGAACATGACGTAGCCCGCGCCAAGCGCGATGGCGGAGGCCCAGAAGAAGATGATGGAGAGTTGGGCTTGAGAGACGTCCTGATAGCCGGGGATGTTCTGCAGGCCCGAAAGGCCGTTATTGCCGCGCAAACCGCTGTCGTTCTGGAAAAGGTAGAGCGCGAGCGCGAGGGTCATCGCCTGGGTCAGGATCGACAGATAGACGCCGGTGACCCGGCTGCGGAATGCCAGCCAGCCGAAGATGAGGGCGAGCAGGCCGGGGACCAGGATGACCATGGCCAGTTGGAACGCGAGGCTATTTGAGAATGCCCAGATGAGTGGGAATTCGGATGCGCCCACGACGCCGAAGATTTGGTTGGCGATTGCACTGCTGACCTCGTCCGGGGTGGGTGGGATGACGTTCCCGGACATGCTGCCAGTCACGATGATCTCGGTCCGGGCATACATCAGCCACATGCCGATGGCATAGCCGCCGAGCCCGAAGAATGCGAAATGGCCGAGGCTGAGGATGCCGCAATAACCCCAGATGACGTCCATCGCGATGGCCACGAGGCAGAGGCAGAGGGTTTTGCCCAGCGTTTTGACGAATGAGGTCGAGATGAGGCCGGTGCCGGTGGCCTCGGACAGGATTGTGACCGTCAGGGTGAAGATCGAAAGGATCAGGAGGAACCAAAGGACGGACGGATTGCGGGCTGTGAAGCTGGCTGTCATGTCCGTGCCCTCGGGTTGGAGGGGGTTATTCGATGGTCAGCGTGAACTGGTCGTCGTAATAGGCCTGTGAGGTGACGAGGCAGTCTGTCTCTTCCGAGAAGGCGAAGATGGTCGCGACCTCTGCCACCAGTGACAGGCGACAATAGGTGCCCTCGGCTGCCATGCTGTCCGGGCAGGTGTCCATATCCGTATGCGGGACGCCGATTTCGAAGATGTCGTAGCTGAGTGGGCAGGCGTTCTGCGCCTGCGCCGCAGTGGCGGCGAGCAGGCAGGTCGCTGCGATGGTAAGTCGTTTCATCATATACTCCTGATGGGTTTTGCGGCGAGATGAGCCCCGGCGCTGTCAGCGGAGTAGTATTTCTGACTAATTTTATCAACTTTGTATTTTGGTGAGCGAGGTTTTGCGCCGCGCTGCGCGCGTCGCCACGCTGAGGGGGCGTTGCCCCCTCAGACACCCCCAAGGTATTTATGAACAAAAGAAGCATGGGATCAGTCTCCTGCGGCGCGGCCTTTGAGGGCGAATATGCCCTTGGGCCGGAATTGGATGAACAGGATGATGAAGAGGATCATGTAGGTTTGTGCCGCCAGCGTGTTCGATGGATTCAGCCACTCGATCCCTTTTTGCAGGATGCCGATCATGCCTGCGCCTGCGAGCGTACCCCAGACATTGCCGACGCCGCCGACCACGACGGTCATGAAACTTTGGACGATGTATTCGGACCCCATCTCGGAGGTGACCTTGGCGTAGAGCCCGATGGCGACACCTGCGATGCCAGCAATGCCCGAGCCGAGGCCGAAGGTCAGCATTTTGATCTTGTCGGGGTTGATCCCCATGGCGGCGGCCATGCGCGGGTTTTGGGTGACGGCGCGGACTTCGAGCCCCAGCCGGGTTTTGTTGAGGATGAACAACAGCAGGCCCAGGAACAGAAGCGCGAGGACGAAGATCGCGATGCGGATATAGCTGATTTGCACGACCTCGTTTATGACCCAGGTTCCGTCGAGCCAATCGGGTGATGTCAGCGGGCGCGCCTGTGTGCCGAAGATGTTCTTGGCCAGCTGCTGCAGGGCGATGGAGATGCCGAATGTCGCGAGCAGCGTTTCCAGCGGGCGGTCGTAAAGCCAGCGGATGACCAGCCGCTCCATCGCGACACCGGCCGCGAAGGTGATGGCGAAGGCGGTGGGGAGGGCCACGATCAGGGACAAGGTGTAGTCGGGGATGATCAGTTGCAGGACATAGCCGGTATAGGCGCCCATCATGATGAATTCGCCATGGGCCATGTTGATGACGCCCATCACACCGAAGGTAATGGCGAGGCCGATCGCGGCGAGGAAGTAGATGGAGGCGAGCGAGATGGCGTCAAGCCCCAGGTCGGCCATCTGATTGGCGACGACGCGGGTTTCGATGGTGGCTTGTGCTGCCTGTGCGGCGTCGGTGATGGCCGGGTCGTCCTCATCGTAGATTTCGGCGAAGGTCCAGTTTTCGAGCGTGCTGGCGACATCGGCCTCGGTCACGCCGGGTGGTTCCAGCCCTTCGGCGACCAGAGCATCGTAGGCCTGATATCGAGCGGGCCATGTATCGAGCGCCTGCAAGGCGACGCCACCGACCCGACCATCCATGATATGGCGTGTCAGGGCCGCGCGGATGGCATCATTGGTGATGAGTGGTGGCGCGGCATCTTCGGCGACAAGCATCGCATAGGCCTCTGCCGTTGACAGTTCATCGCTGCCGGGCGTGACTTTCCTCGCGATGTTGGCATCTTCGGGTAGCGTTTCGATGGCGACCAAATCGCTGCGCAGGATTTGTGAAAGGGCAGCGCGGCCTTCGACGCTGAGATCGTCGGCCAGGTCTTCGATCGCCGCGATCCGCGTTTCTGTTTCCTCCGCGAAGCGCGCGCTGAGATAGGTGATGAGCCGTTTCTTGCGATCCAGAAGGATCAGGTCATCCTCGCCCTCGAGCGAGGCGAGCAAGGGGTCGAGATGCGTGGCCTCCATGTTCCGCCCGATGGCGGCCAGAGCGCGAGCCCGCTGCGTCGGATTTGGGTCGGACAATTCGAATTGAACAAGTGCTGTCCCGATCTCGCGTCGAACGCCGCCATTGGGTTTGATTTCGGTGATGAGGTCTTTGGAGATGTCGGCCGCGGCGATTTCACCTGTTTCGATGTCGATCAGGTTTAGAGTGTCATCAAAGTCTTCGACATAGAAGAACAGGCCGTCATCGTCGCGCCGATAAAGCTCTTTCGCTTGCCAGCGTCGGAGCATTTCGGGAACGGCGGGGTTAGCCGATGCGATCAGGTCGTCCAGCACCACGCCGACGGATCGGCGGGACGGTTTGGCGACCTCTTCAGCGTGGGTTTGCAGGATCGCCTGCAAATCCTGTGCGGCGGCCATGACCGGGAGATGCAGGAACAACAGCCCTACGAGTAAGAAACGGAGCATATTGGGGGTCTTTCCGGTCGCGCCAAAGCGAGGTCCGGGGCTGCGTGGATGCAGCCCCGGCGGGGCGGGTTCAGTAGTTGGACGTCAGCTGAACACAGGTTTCGGTTTCGGTGTTGTACATACCGCAACCGAGTTCCTGCCAATCGGATTTGAGGACCGCGGATTCAGGCAGGAAGTCGGTCCAGGCGTCGCCGGGGACTTCTTCGGTCTGGCTGATGATGTCGAATTGACCGTCAGCCTGGATTTCACCGATCAGAACCGGTTTGGCCAGGTGATGGTTGGGCAACATCAAGGCAGTGCCGCCAGTCAGGTTGGGGAATTCCTGTCCGTACATGGCGTCGCGCACGGCGTCCACGTCGGTGGTTCCCGCTTCGGTGACCGCGTTCACCCACATGTTGAAGCCGACATAGTGGGCCTCCATCGGGTCATTGGTCACGCGGTCTTCGCCCATGCGTTCTTTCCAGGCGGCGACCCACTCGGTGTTCGCGTCGCTTTCAGCGGACTGGAAGTAGTTCCAGGCAGCGAGGTGACCGACGAGGTTGGAGGTGTCGAGACCGGACAGTTCTTCCTCACCCACCGAGAACGCCACGACGGGAATGTCGTCAGCGCTGATGCCAGCGGCAGCGAGTTCCTTGTAAAAGCCGATATTGGCGTCACCGTTGATAGTCGAGATCACGCCGACCTGCTTGCCATCTTCACCCAATGCGACAACGTCTGCAACGATGGTGGCCCAGTCGGAATGGCCGAAGGGGGTGTAGTTTACGAAGATGTCGTCCTCGGGGATTCCCGCATCTTTCAGGTACGCCTCAAGGATGTTGTTCGTTGTGCGGGGATAGACATAGTCGGTGCCGAGCAGAGCGAATTTCTCGACGCCCAATTCTTCGAGAAAGTAATCTGTGGCAGGAATGGCCTGCTGGTTCGGGGCCGCGCCGGTGTAGAACACGTTTTTAGAGCTTTCTTCGCCCTCGTATTGAACGGGGTAGAACAGAAGACCGTTCAATTCTTCGATCACCGGCAGAACCGATTTTCGCGACACCGAGGTCCAGTTGCCGAAGATCACGTCAACCTCGTTCACGGTCAGCAATTCACGGGCTTTCTCCGCAAAAAGCGGCCAGTCGGAAGCGGGGTCGACGACCACCGCTTCGATTTCGCAGCCCAGAACGCCGCCCGCGGCGTTCTGCTGTTCGATGAGCATCAGCATGGTGTCTTTCAGCGTGGTTTCCGAAATCGCCATCGTCCCGGACAGCGAGTGCAGCACGCCAACCTTGATCGGGTCGGCGCAATCCTGTGCAAACGCCGTTTGGCCAAATGTCATTAGGGCGGCAGCGCTGACGGCGGCTTTGGTTAAATTCTTCATAAAGTTCTCCCTGCGAAGGATCACAGAGCTTGCATGCCATGGCATGACGTCCCACATGACCTCTCGCAACTCGTGTTGCGCATCGTGTGGCGGCCGGTCGGGGTTCGAAGTCGTCCGGTTGTCACACACCCGGCTTTGGCAAACGTCGTCCCCCAATCGCCCGGCGTCGCAACTGTCAGTTTTGTTTTGGCGCGCTTTCAATCAAACCCATGGGGGCTTTGGTCAGATTATCAGCGCATGCGTAAAAAATCGCCCTAAATCGGGGCAAATGATCAATTATTGGGCGACAGGATTCGCGTGATCACGTGTTCGAGGAAGGCGCTGGCCCCGTCGAACGGATCGTCGCTGCCCAATACGGCGCGCACCTGCACATCGAAATCGGCGTAATGCTGGGTGAACGACCAGATCGAAAAGATCAGGTGGTACGGGTCGATCGGGGCGATCTTATTTGTCGCAGACCAGCCCCGGATGATGTCGGCCTTTGTGTCGACAAGCTGCTTGAGGTCGGTGCCGAGGATATCTTTGATCCGTGGGGCGCCTTGCAGGATTTCATTGGCGAAAAGGCGGCTTTCGCGGGGATAGTCGCGGCTCATTTTCAATTTGCGCTGGGCGTAGGCCAGTATTTCGGTCACCGGGTCGCCGGCACCGTCCAGCGCCTGTAGCGGGTCCAGCCAGTTTTCCAGCAGACGTTCAAGCAGGGCCGTGTGGATCGCCTCTTTCGATGGGAAATAGTAGAGCAGATTGGGTTTGGACAACCCTGCCGCGTCGGCGATCTGATCAAGCGTCGCCCCCTTGAACCCATGTTGCGAAAACATGTCCAGCCCCGCATCCATGATCACCGACCTGTTGCGTTGCTGAATGCGGGTGAGTGACTTGGCCATGCGGCTCCCCTGCTCAATTTTCAGGCGTGGTCATCGAAATTACGGCGGCGATGCATCATCAATTTGCATCCGCCTGTCTTTTGCGCGGAAAACTTGACTGCTTATGCGCCTCTGATAGCGTTCCTTTGACCGCTTGGTCAAATCAAGACTGCCTTAGCGATTGGAGAATACCATGGCCGCACCCGGAGAGAACCTGCGTATCAATGGTGAGCGGCTCTGGGAAAGCCTGATGGAAATGGCCAAGATAGGCCCCGGGATTGCGGGCGGGAATAACCGCCAGACGTTGACGGATGAAGACAGCGAGGGTCGGCATCTGTTCCAGAAATGGTGTGAAGAGGCCGGTTGCACCATGGGTGTGGATGAGATCGGCAATATGTTTGCGCGGCGCGAGGGGACGGACCCGGATGCGCTGCCGGTCTATGTCGGCTCGCATCTGGATACCCAGCCGACGGGTGGCAAGTATGATGGCGTGCTGGGCGTGCTTGGCGGCTTGGAGATCATCCGCACCCTCAACGATCTGGATATCAAGACCAAGCATCCGATTGTCGTCACCAATTGGACGAATGAAGAGGGCACGCGCTACGCCCCGGCTATGCTCGCCTCGGGCGTTTTTGCGGGAAAGCATGAGCTGGAATGGGCATTTGATCGTGTCGACGCGGATGGCAAGCGCTTCGGTGACGAGCTAGAACGCATTGGCTGGAAAGGCGACGAGAAGGTCGGCGACCGCAAGATGCATGCCTTCTTTGAACTGCATATCGAGCAAGGCCCGATTTTAGAGGCCGAGGGCAAGGATATCGGTGTCGTCACCCACGGGCAGGGCCTGCGTTGGATCGAATGCACGGTGACGGGCAAGGAAAGCCACACGGGCTCTACCCCGATGCATATGCGCAAGAACGCTGGCCGCGGCCTCGCCCTGATCACCGAACTCGTCCACGAGATCGCGATGAAGAACCAGCCCAACGCGGTGGGGGCCATCGGCCACATCGACGTCCATCCCAACAGCCGCAATATCATCCCCGGCAAGGTGGTCTTTACCGTCGATATGCGCACGCATCTGCTGGATAAGCTGAACGGGATGGTAGATGAATTGATGGAGCGGGCGCCGAAACTCTGCGAAGAGATCGGGGTGAGTTTTGAGGCCGAAATCGTCGGCCAATTCGACCCGCCCGCCTTTGATGAGGGCTGTGTGGCGGCCGTGCGCAACGCGGCAGAGCGGCTGGGCTACAGCCATATGGATATCGTGTCAGGTGCAGGGCATGACGCCTGCTGGATCAACGACCTCTACCCGACCTCCATGGTCATGTGCCCCTGCGTGGACGGGCTGAGCCATAACGAGGCGGAAGAGATCAGCCCCGAATGGGCGCGGGCCGGGACGGATGTACTGTTCCACGCGGTCGTCGAGACGGCGGAGATTGTGGGGTGACGGTTGCCAAGGATTTTCTCCCGCTAATGTATTTATTTGCCATAGTGATGCTTCTAGCTTGGGGGTATTTTGTGGATGCATCTGTTGGTTTTTTGATAGGTGGCGCACTTGCGATAGCAACAGGGTTACCTTTTGTATTGATGGCCTTCACCAGCCTGCTCTTTATTCGAAAGCTCGATGCTTTAGTGATCTCAGCCGGCGCAGCAGTCTTACTTGCTTTTTTATTGGCATCAGGTGTTGTTGAATTTCGCGACATGTTGGGTTTGCCTTCGACCTACGCTGAAGCATGGGTTTTCATCGCATCGAGAAGTTTTTTGGCATTCCTGTTTCTTTTCTCATTAGTCCAAATCGTTCTGGTCTGGATATCGGCAGTCAGGACAGGGGATGCGTAGTCGGCTATCAGTAATTCTTGGCTTGTCCCAATCGTATCTTGAAGGGAAGACAAAATGACCAAAGTCATCAAAAACGGCACTATCGTCACGCATGATCTGACCTACAAGGCGGATGTCCTGATCGACGGCGGCAAGATTATCGAAATCGGCCCGGACCTGAAGGGGGACGAGGAACTGGACGCGACCGGTTGCTATGTCATGCCCGGCGGTATTGATCCGCATGTGCATCTGGAGATGCCGTTTATGGGCACCTATTCCAGCGATGATTTCGAGTCCGGCACCCGTGCGGGCCTCGCTGGCGGCACCACGATGGTTGTCGATTTCTGCCTTCCCAATCAGGGCGAAAGCCTGCTGGATGCGATCAAGCGTTGGGACAACAAATCGACCCGCGCGAACTGCGATTATTCCTTCCACATGGCTGTCACATGGTGGGGCGAGCAGGTGTTCAATGACATGGAAACGGTCGTGAAGGACCGGGGGATCAACACGTTCAAACACTTCCTCGCCTACAAGGGCGCGCTGATGGTGAATGATGATGAGCTGTTTGCCAGCTTCAACCGCCTGTCCGAACTGGGCGCGATCGCCATGGTCCACGCCGAAAACGGCGATGTGGTGGCCGAGATGACGGCGAAACTGCTGGCCGAGGGGAATACCGGGCCGGAGGCGCATGCCTATTCACGGCCGTCTCAGGTCGAAGGCGAAGCGACGAACCGCGCCATCATGATCGCCGATATGGCGGGCGTGCCGCTTTATGTGGTCCATACGTCCTGCGAGGAGGCGCATGAGGCCATCCGCCGGGCCCGTCAGCAGGGCAAGCGCGTCTGGGGTGAGCCGCTGATCCAGCATTTGACCTTGGATGAAAGCGAGTATTTCAACAAGGATTGGGACCACGCCGCGCGCCGCGTCATGTCGCCCCCATTCCGGAACAAGCAGCATCAGGATAGCCTCTGGGCCGGGCTGCAGGCGGGGTCCCTGTCGGTGGTGGCGACGGATCATTGCGCGTTCACGACCGAACAGAAACGGACGGGCGTTGGCGATTTCTCGAAAATCCCGAACGGGACTGGCGGGCTTGAGGACCGGATGCCGATGCTCTGGACCCATGGGGTGAAGACCGGGCGGCTGACGCCGAACGAGTTTGTCGCCGTGACCTCGACCAACATCGCGAAGATCCTGAACTGCTATCCGAAAAAGGGCGCGGTGCTAGTTGGGGCCGATGCCGATCTGGTGGTCTGGGACCCGGAGAAGTCGAAGACGATCACGGCGGGCAGCCAGCAATCAGCCATCGACTACAACGTGTTCGAGGGGAAAGAAGTGACGGGCCTGCCGCGCTTTACCCTGACGCGCGGCCATGTGGCGGTGCATGACGGCGAGGTCCGGACACAGGAAGGGCACGGGAAATTCGTGAAGCGCGAGGCAAATACGCCAGTCAACAAAGCGCTGTCGTCGTGGAAAGCGCTGACCGCACCGATGCCGGTTGAGCGGACGGGTATTCCGGCGACGGGGGTGTAGATTGGGCGCTGTGGTATCCAAGCAAAACCATCTGTCCGAGCTGCGGTTTGTCTTGGTTGCGGCGCTCGCCGTACTGTTTGGTCCTTTTCTCTCTTTTGTGATAGTGGGCCACTTCAATTCTCCTGGCGGATCCGATGTTCAGATTTCCTTGATGGAACTTTTGCAAGGGTTGGGCGGCTTTCTGACAATCCAATTTACCTTCGGTTTGTTACTTCTGATACCGACGTTGGTCTTGGCTTTTGTGATGGGATTTACTTTGTGGCGATTGGTCGTGTCCAGCCTGTTAGATTATCATATTCCGCCTCGCATCTGCGCACTTTGTACCGCCGTTCTTGTCACTATTTCTGTCGCTGTGGTGACGGACCTTCTACTTGGCTTTGCCATTGGAGTAGGGGGAGGTCTCGACTTCCTTGTCACCCGGCACTTTGCAGCCGGCGCAATCATCGTCGCCGTTATTGGCACGCAAGTCCTGATGGTGCCAACTGAATGAGCACTGTCGTTTCTACCACAAGCCTCGATCTGACCTTCCAAACCAATGACGGCCCCATTCACGCCCTTAAGGACGTGAACCTCGATATTGCGAAAGGTGATTTCGTCAGCTTCATTGGCCCATCCGGCTGCGGCAAGACCACCTTTCTCCGCTGCATCGCGGGCCTTGAGACACCAACGGGCGGTGAGATCACTGTCAACGGCATGACACCAGATGAGGCGCGGCGGGCGCGGGCTTATGGGTATGTGTTTCAGGCGGCGGGGCTTTATCCTTGGCGTACGATTGGGGGGAATATCCGGCTGCCGCTGGAGATCATGGGGTTTTCGAAAGCAGATCAGGCAGAGCGGGTGAAACGGGTTCTGGACCTCGTCGATCTGGCGGGGTTTGAGAAGAAGTTTCCCTGGCAGTTGTCGGGCGGCATGCAGCAGCGCGCCTCCATCGCGCGGGCACTGGCCTTTGATGCCGATATCCTGCTGATGGACGAACCTTTCGGCGCGCTGGATGAGATTGTGCGCGATCATCTGAATGAGCAGCTTCTCGACCTGTGGGCGCGGACAGAGAAGACGATTGGGTTCGTGACCCACTCCATCCCAGAGGCGGTGTATCTGTCGACCAAGATCGTCGTGATGTCCCCGCGTCCAGGGCGGATTACGGATGTGATCGAAAGCTCGCTGCCGAAAGAGCGGCCCTTGGATATTCGCGATACGCCGGAATTTATCGAGATTGCGCACCGGGTGCGTGATGGCCTGCGGGCGGGACATGTGGATGACTAGGGATTGCCTCCGGCGGGAGTATTTTTGGCAAGATGATAAGGGTGGGGCGGCATGAGGTCGGTGCTGCCTATCCTGACAGTCGTTGCCGCGATCATGGCGTTTTGGGTTCTGGCCGTGATCCCGATGAACATGCATCTGACCGCGGATCAAGCGCAGCGGGAGGATATTGCGGTCAGCCCGGCGACGCCCGCTGAACGGCAGGCCTATTCGGGGATGGGTTTGACATTGCAGAACCTCGGTCTGATCAGCCGGACCTATACGCTGGAACGCCCGCGCTTGCCATCCCCTCATCAGGTCGGGGCCGAGATGTGGGATACGATCTTTGAGAAGCGGATCACCTCGCGCCGGTCGCTTGTCTATCATGGATGGGTGACGTTGTCGGCGACCCTGGTCGGTTTTGCCATCGGCACCGGGCTTGGCATTCTTCTTGCCGTGGGCATCGTTTACAACAGGGCGATGGATATGAGCGTGATGCCGTGGGCGATTGCCAGCCAGACGATCCCGATCCTTGCGCTGGCGCCGATGATTATCGTGATGCTGGGGGCGATCGGGGTGCAGGGGCTGCTGCCCAAGGCGGTAATCAGCGCTTATCTGAGTTTCTTCCCCGTGGTGGTCGGCATGGTCAAGGGTCTGCGGAGCCCGGACGGGATGCAGCTTGATTTGCTGCGCACCTACAGTGCGAGCGCGGTGCAGGGGTTCTGGAAACTACGCTTGCCTGCCTCGGTTCCCTACCTCTTTGCATCGCTGAAGATCGGGATATCTGCGTCACTGGTCGGCGCTATTGTCGCTGAACTACCAACCGGCGCACGGGCCGGGTTCGGCGCGCGGATGTTGGTAGGTGATCAGTATGGCCAGCCGATCGTGACGTGGGCCGCACTTTTTGCGGCAGCGATCACAGCAGCGGCTTTGGTGGGTCTGTTCAGCTTCCTTGAACGTCTCACCCTGCGCCGTATGGGCATGCAGGCGGCATGACAGGCGTGGCTTTCATATCGGCCCTCGCGGTCTGGGGCGCAGGCTGGTTCGTGAATGCGCGCCTCGCCAATGGCCCAGCGACGGGAACGAAAGTGGTCAAGCTGCTCATACCAGCGATCTTTGGGCTGACGTTGTTGATCATGTGGGAAGTGCTGGTCCGGCTGTTAGAGGTCAGCCCCGTCATTCTGCCCCCGCCCACCGCCATCGCAGAAAGGTTCAGTCAGGAAATTCCGTTGCTTTGGGCGGATTTCATGCAGACGATCATCAAGGGCGCCATGACGGGATATATCATAGGCGCGCTTGCTGCTTTTGCTGTCGCAATCTTTGCAGACCGGTCTGACTTTCTGACGCGGGGTATCCTGCCCGTCGGTGGGTTCATGGCGGCGCTTCCTATCGTCGGCACCGCTCCCATCTTCGTCAAATGGCTGGGGAGCGATTGGCAGTCCAAGGCAGCTGTCGTGGGCGTCATGGTTTTTTTTCCGATCCTCGTGAACACGGTTGCCGGGCTGCGTGACACCACGGCGATGCAGCGGGACCTGATGCGGACTTATGGGGCGGGTTACTGGGCGACCCTGTTCAAGCTGCGCTTGCCCGCCGCCATGCCTTTCATTTTCAACGGGCTCAAAATATCGACGACATTGGCCCTGATCGGGGCTATCGTTGCTGAATTCTTCGGCTCCCCCACCGTTGGCATGGGTTTTCGTATATCAACATCGGTCGGGCAGCTTGCACTTGATCTTGTATGGGCCGAAATTGTCGTAGCCGCGCTGGCAGGCAGCGCATTTTACGGATTGATGGCCTGGATCGAGGGCCGGGTGACATTCTGGCACCCGTCACAACGCAGATGACCACATGAGCCCCGCAAAGAGGGCAAAATACCAACTAGGAGACCAAGAATGAAGAAACTACTGATAGCGGCGGCGCTGGCCGCAGGATTGGGCGGGATGGCCCAGGCTGACGGGCACGCAAATGACGTGACCTTGCAGCTGCAATGGGTGACCCAATCGCAATTCGCCGGATACTATGTGGCCTTGGAAAACGGCTATTATGAAGAAGAAGGGTTGAATGTGACCATTCTGCCCGGTGGGCCGGATATCGCACCACCCCAGGTGCTGGCCGGTGGCGGGGCTGACGTTATGCTGAACTGGATGCCGTCAGCCCTGGCGGCGCGTGAAAAGGGCCTGCCGGTGGTGAACATCGCGCAGCCGTTCAAGACCTCTGGTCTAATGCTCACTTGCTGGAAAGATACGGGTATTGAGTCGGTCGAGGACTTCCGGGGCAAGACTATCGGCGTCTGGTTCTTCGGCAATGAATATCCGTTCCTGTCCTGGATGAGCCAAGCGGGCATCCCCACTGACGGCGGTGAGGAAGGCGTGACCGTGCTCAAGCAGGGTTTCAACGTCGATCCCCTGCTGCAGCGGCAGGCGGACTGCATTTCGACCATGACCTATAACGAATATGGTCAGGTGCTGGATGCGGGCGTGTCCGAGGATGAACTAGTGACTTTCAAATACGAAGATCAGGGCGTCGCGACACTGGAAGACGGCATGTATGTGCTTGAGGAAAACCTCGAAGACCCGGTTTTCGTCGATAAGATGGTCCGCTTTGTCCGCGCCTCGATGCAGGGTTGGAAATGGGCCGAGGAAAATCCGGAAGAGGCTGCCGGTATCGTGCTGGACTATGACGAAACCGGTGCCCAGGGGGAGGCCGCGCAAATCCGCATGATGAGCGAAATTGCAAAGCTGACCGCTGGATCAGATGGCTCATTGGAAGAGGCCGATTTTCAGCGAACGGTGGACACATTGCTGGCCGGTGGGTCCGATCCGGTCATTACCGAACAGCCTGAGGGTGCGTGGACCAGCATGATCACGGATCAGGCGTTGAACTAGGCGCAAGGCCGTCCCGGACCTGATCCGGGACCTCCGCATTGCGCAATAAGGCCCCGGTTCGACCGGGGCTTTTTTGTTGCGTGACTTCCGGTAGGGTTCGGCCCATGCAGCAGCTGACGAACATCCGCCCTGCGACGGCAAGCGATATCGATGCGCTGTTGGCGCTTTACATGCACCTGTCGTCCGACAACGTGCCCTGTCCGCCAGATACGGCCCGCGCTCATCTTGCGGCACTGTCGCGATATGAGGGTAGTGCGGTGCTGGTTGGAGAGATCGACGCGAAGATTGTCACCACCTGTACTTTGGTCGTCATTCCCAACCTCACCTGAGGCGGTCAGCCTTACGCGGTGATCGAAAACGTCGTGACGGATCCCGATCATAGAAAGCGGGGCCATGGCAAAGCGATTCTAGATGCTGCCTCAGAGCGGGCTTGGGCGCATCGCTGTTACAAGATCATGCTCAGCACTGGTTCGAAGCGACCGGAGACGCTGGCGTTTTACGAAAGCGCCGGGTTTTCGCAATCACGGACCGGCTTTCAGAAGCGAAATCTGCCCTCGCGAACTGAGACGGCTGGGTGAGGGCATAGGCCCCCGGGCCAAGCCCGGGCTGCGCTGTCATTAAGCCGTCGGGTCATCGCAGTCCAAGACTTCATCCGAGACCTCTATTTGGATGATGCGGGGACATCCATCCCCCAGCCGTCCGACTGCATTTCCCGTAGACGGCTGGCGGTGCGTTCGAATTCAAAAGTGCCTTCGCCTTCCAGATACAGCATCTCGGGTTTGGCGGCGGCGCTGCAGATAAGCCGAACCCTGCCTTCGTAGAGCGTGTCGATAAGGGTGACGAACCGCTTGGCTTCGTTGAAGTTGTTGCGGGACAGGGCGGGGATGTCTTCGAGGATCAGCACCCGCACCGCGTCGGCCAGCGCCAGATAATCCGCTGGGCCAAGCGGCTTGCCGCAGAGATCGTAGAATCTGGCCCGTGCCACGCCGTTGTGGAAGTGCGGGAGTTCCACCTGCCGTCCCTTGACGTGTAGCACCAGCGGTTCGGATTGCCCGCCGGAAAGGTCCTGCCAGATATCACGGATCGTCTGCCGGGCGTCATCGTCGATCGGGGTGAAATAGCTGGGCGTTCCGGCAAGCCGGTTTTGCCGGTAATCGGTGTCGCTGGTCAGTTCATGGATGACCATCCGGTCTTTCAGAAGTGCGATGAACGGCAGAAAAAGTTGCCGGTTCAACCCGTCCTTGTATAGATCATCCGGGGGGCGGTTCGATGTGGTCACGACTGTTACACCAGCGTCGAATAGCGCCTCGAACAATCTACCGACCAACATCGCGTCGGTGATATCGGTAATCTGCATTTCATCGAAGGCGAGGAAACGCACCTCACCGGCAAGTTTGGCTGCGACGGGTGCGATGGCATCATCGACCCCTTTCTTCCGCGCGGCGGCGAGTTCGGCATGCACCCATTGCATGAACGCATGGAAATGCCGTCGTTGTTTGGGCGCATCGACCAGATCATAAAGCAGGTCCATCAGCATGGATTTGCCGCGCCCGACGCCACCCCACATGTAGAGGCCGGGCACTGGTGGTGGCGCCTTGCGAAACAGGCCTTTCTTGACCGGTTCCGCCAGACTGGCCCGCACCCGTTCCAATTCCGGCAATACAGCGACTTGCGCTGCGTCGCGGGTTAGATCGCCCGAGCTGACGGCGGTTTCATATGCCTCTTGTACACGCATCGCGTTTGGATAGCGTGGCGCGAAAGCGATGGGAAGCGACGATGGACCCAAGACCGGCGACTATAGATGATGCAAGCATGCTGGCCCGCATCCATGTGCAGGCGTGGCGAGAGGCTTATCCCGGGCTGCTGCCGGATACCGAGATCGCAGCGCGCACATATGAAAAGCGACAATTCATCTGGGCGCGTGTCCTGTCGAAAGCGCATAGTCGCGTCTGGCTGATCGACGATATGGGTTTTGCGCAATTCGGCCCGCAACGCGAAAAGATATGGCACGACAAGGGCTATCAAGAAGAGCTTTATGCCATGTATCTGATCCGCGATGGCTATGGACTGGGTCGCCCGCTGATCCAGGCGGCTTTCGGTCCCGCAGGTCGTCCATTCACTGCGTGTGTCATCGATAGGAATGCCCGCGCTTGCGCATTTTATGAAAAGGCGGGCGGGCGGTGTTTGGTGACCCGAGAGGAATTGATCGGCCAAACACCAACAATGGAACGGGTCTATGGCTGGGATCGTCCACCCTTCGATGATCAAGGATCGTGAAGCATGCTATCACAGCGCGCCTCGTTGACAATCACCGTTAGTCCGCGCGTCATGCACGTATGGAACGTCAAGCGAACCTTATCAATCCGGTCCTGATCGCGGGCTGTGTCATCATCATGACGGGCTTTGCCATCCGCGCGTCGTTTGGTGTTTTCCAGATCCCCATCGCTGAGGAGTTCGGTTGGCTGCGCGCCGATTTCAGCCTTGCCATCGCGATCCAGAACCTCGCATGGGGCATCGGGCAGCCGATTTTCGGGGCTATCGCGGAAAAGATCGGTGACCGCAAGGCCATCATCATCGGGGCCCTGATGTATGCGGCAGGCCTGCTGTTGTCCGCAGGCGCGACAACGCCATTGGCGCATCAGATCTACGAGGTATTGGTGGGTTTCGGCATCGCGGGCACCGGTTTCGGGGTGATCCTCGCGGTGGTCGGGCGGGCGGCATCGGACGATCACCGGTCCATGGCGCTTGCCATCGCCACCGCTGCGGGGTCTGCCGGACAGGTCTTCGGTGCGCCGTTGGCCGAATACATGCTGACGTTCATGACATGGCAGATGACATTCGTCAGCTTTGCCGGGCTGGTCATGGCCAGCCTGCTGGTCCTGCCGATGATGCGCGGCTCGACCCCCGCGACCAAGGCTGAGCTGGAAGAAAGCATGGGCACGATCCTGATCCGCGCGTTCAAGGATCCGTCCTATACGCTGATCTTTTTAGGCTTCTTTTCCTGCGGCTATCAACTTGCCTTCATCACCGCGCATTTCCCCGCGCTGGTGACCGAGATGTGCGGACCGATCGACCAGGGGGGGATCCTGGCGGGCATGGGCATCACCACGACAAGCGCGCTTGGCGCGGTGGCGATTTCGCTGATCGGTCTGGCCAATATCGCAGGCACGCTGGCCGCCGGCTGGGCCGGCAAGCGCTATTCGAAAAAGTACTTGCTGGCAGGGATTTATACGGGGCGTACCATCGTCGCCGCTGCATTCATCATGACGCCGATCACGCCGATGACGGTGATCCTGTTTTCGGTCGCGATGGGCAGTTTGTGGCTGGCGACCGTCCCGCTGACATCGGGCCTTGTCGCGCATCTTTATGGGTTGCGTTACATGGGCACGCTTTATGGGATCGTCTTTTTCTCGCACCAGCTGGGGTCCTTTCTGGGGGTTTGGCTGGGCGGAACCCTGCACGACATCTATGGGACCTACACCCATGTCTGGTGGGTCGGCGTAGCAGTGGGTGCGTTCAGCGCCATCGTACATTTGCCGATCGCCGAAAACCGACCCGCGGCGCAGGTGGTATAGATAAAATTCTAACCAGTTGTGTGGCTAGCTCGGGAATCGCATCAAGGGTCCATTTACCTTCTTCCTCTTTAACGGACGCACTGAGTGCTGGAGGATCCGCATCATATGCAACTCGTCGAAAAAACTCTTCTGTTCGTGGAACCGACCGCGTTAGCCTTTTTGCTGGTCTACGCCTATAGCGTCGTCAGTCGCGAAGGCTGGATGAAGGATCATGTGAATATCGTGATGGGGGTCGCCTTTGGTCTTTGCGCGGTGGTCGCCATGATGAACCCGATCCCGATCGTCGAAGGCGTCATTGTCGATATCAGAGCATTGTTCGTTGGGGCGGCGGCGGCGTTTTTCGGCATCGTGGGCGGCGCGATTGCGCTGTCTTTCGGGTTGATCACCCGTTTCAGTATTGGCGGCGATGGCGCGGCGATCGGCATGACAAGCATGACGATCGCGATGCTGATGGGGCTTGCCTGGGCGGCATGGGTCAGACCGCGGATGCAAAACCCGCTCAGGTCCTTTCTTGTGTTAGGGGCAATGATTTCGGTCCAACTCGGACTGGGTCTGATGCTCGCCGATGGCGTTCGAGAGGTATTTTTCTATAAGCTCGCTCCGGTTGTTTTGGTGTCTCATCTTATCGGTGCCCCATTTCTGGGCATGCTTATCGCCAGAGAGCGGGTTCTATTGGATGAGCAAAAGGAACTTAAAAACGCGGTATCGGTCGACCCGTTGACGCAGTTGATGAACCGCCAGGCCGCGCTGTCCCAGTATGCCGCACTGGAGAATGGTACTATCCCGTCGAAAGGGATCGCCATGCTGTGCATCGATGTCGATCATTTCAAATCGATCAATGATACCCACGGACATTTGCGCGGAGATCAGGTTTTGGTCGAAATCGCCCGACGGATGAAAGCCTGCCTGCGCCCGGATGATATCTTTGCCCGGATGAGCGGGGATGAATTCGTCATCGTACTGAATGACCTGATGGCCGACCAGGCACGGGCCGTTGCCGACAGATGCCAGAATTCAATCAGCGCATATCCGATGATTGCCGATGGAGCCGAAATCGACATGTCGGTCAGTGTGGGCTGTACCTGGGTCGCCGAACGTCCGGATTTTTTGACATTGCGAACGGCTGCCGACACGGCGCTTTATCGGGCAAAAAGGGACGGTCGCGATCGCCTGGCCTTTGACAAGGTAGCGCGTCTTTTGTCACCGATAGGTCCCGTCCGTGGGCATCAGGCGGCATGACGCTGCAGAGCTGTTCCCAAAGGTTTGGCCGATGCTGAAAGTTATGCTCGGCCGTGCATGGCATTGCATGGCTTGGCCCGAAACACGGGTGGCTGCGGTTCCGACGAAGTTTGAAAACAGACCCTGACGGTGCCTTGCCATATATTGGCACGACGCGATGACACGTTGATAACCGTCATTCCGCGGCGACGCTACGCTCGACCGGGCGACCGATTTGCGCCAGGGCCGCGATGACGCCATCCAACGTCGCCTTGAACGCGGCGAAGTCGTCATGCGGCTCGAGCGTTTTTTCGTTCATGTACAACGCCCGGTCGATTTCGACCTGTATCGCGTGCTGATCTCGCGCCGGCCTGCCGTAATGCTGCGCGATAAACGCCCCGGCAAATGGCATATTTCGTGCAACCCGCAAGCCAGCCGCCGAAAAGGCGGCCTCGACCTGCTCGACGATTGCGCTGGATGCCGTCGCGCCGAACCGGTCGCCCAGCACGATATCAGGTCGCGGTGTGCCGGGTGGACCGACGTTTTCCAAGGCTTCATGCGGCATGGAGTGGCAATCGATCAATATCGCGTGGCCGAAGGTGTTGTTGCTTTCATCCAGCAAGGTCTGCAGACGGTCGTGATAGGGCCGCCAATACCCTGCGATCCGAGTGTGGGCTTCGGCCAGGGTGATTTTCCCCCGGTAAATCTGGCGGCCATTCGCGACGACACGTGGTATGACACCCAGCCCACTGGCGATACGGGGATTGTGCGCCCGGCGGCGCAAGCCTTCGATCAGCGCGGCATCCAGTTCATCCGGCCCCCGGTTCAGATCGAGATAGGCGCGCGGCATCCGCGCCGACAAGAACGGTGCACCATGATCGGGCACCGCCGCGAACAACCGGTCGACAAAGGCATCTTCCGAAGACCTGATCTCGCGCGCGTTCAGCACAGCCTGTTCCAGGAACGACACAGGGTAATCCCGCCCGCTGTGGGGTGAGGCAAAAACCACGCTGGTGCTGCGCTGTGCCGGAGTGGCAAGATAATAGGCAGGTTCGGACAATGGGGTGCTCCTCCGACACCTAAGATAGCCCAATTTTCGAATTGGCCAAAAGCCCTTGATCCCCTGATCGACTCCTTTTATAGACCGCCCAATCCGACGTGGGCATGGCCTGCGTCCTATTTCGTTATGGGGCGCGCAGATCATGTCGGGCATGGACGATTAGCTCAGCGGTAGAGCACTTCGTTGACATCGAAGGGGTCACTGGTTCGATCCCAGTATCGTCCACCATGTATTCGCCGCCCCGACCGCTCGGGGCATGACAGGAACCCAAGGCGCAATCCGCGCGCCGCGACAGACAGGATAAGCGCCATGAAGGTCCGCAACTCCCTCCGTTCGCTCAAGCAGCGCCACCGCGATTGCCGCGTCGTGCGCCGTAAGGGCCGGGTCTATGTGATCAACAAGACCCAACGCCGGTTCAAGGCCCGCCAGGGCTGAACCGACAAAGACATAGATTTCGAAAGGGTCGTGCCAGTGGCACGGCCCTTTTGTTTTGGCAGGGCGTAAGGTGCGTTTTAACGCACCCAACTCTGGCCATGAGCGAATATTTGGGGCTAAGGTCACGGCGGAATTTTCAAAACCACAAAGGACCTTTTTATGACATTGCCCCTTCTGCGATCCGCTGCGTTGACCGCAGCGACCATCGGTTTTGCCGTGCCTGCGCTGGCGCAGGCCAATCTTTGCGGTGGATCCGGCGCGAACGGTATCTGGATCGGCGGTGATGAAGCCACGTCGGATATCACGACCGTCGACAATTTTCAGGAGCAGATGGCGCTGATCCTTGGTGGCAACGACTATGTGTCGCTCTTTTCTCTGTCCGAGGGCACTGATATCCGGGTCGAGGCTGCGGGCCGCGGCGCCGGTGATCCGATCATCGACCTGTTGGGCGAAGACGGCAGCGTAATCCTGTCCGACGACGATTCCGGTGGCGACGCGGCTTCGCGCGCCGAAACATTCCTGGATGCCGGAACCTATTGCCTGTCAGTACGCAGCTATGACGGTGGTCCGATGACTGCATTCGTCCGGATCGGCCGTGCCGAACAGGATGCCCTGACCGAAGGTATCGCCGAGGTGACCAGCACCGACACCATCGGCAGCTGCGGCGAGGCGACCGATATGGGTGGCCTTGGCAGCACAGCTGTCGCCACGCCTAGCGAAAATGGCTACCTCAGCTTCACGTTGGACGCATCCACCCCCGTCACGATCACCGCCGAAAACGAAGAAGCTGATCCCACCATCACGCTGTATGACGGCAATGAATCCTATATCGACGAAAATGACGATTATGACGGGCTGAATTCACAGATCGACGTAGAGCAGCCACTCGACCCCGGCATCTATTGCATCGAGGTCGGTGCATTGTCGGATGAAACCTTGCCCATCACCGTCAGCGTGACAGAATATGATCCCGAAGCCGCCCTTATGGACATTTACGCCCGGGGCGAGGCTGCCCCACCACTTGACGGCAGCATTCCCGTCACCGATCTTGGCGCGCTGAGCACCCGCGCCCGGCAGGATGTGCAAGCGACGGCCGACACGCAATGGTTCACCTTCGATGTCGAAGAATCGGGGCTTGTCCTGGTCGAGGCGATCGCTGCAGGTGATGGCGATCCTTGGCTGATCGTTTTCGATGATTTGGGGCGTGAGGTCGGTCAGAACGACGATTACGGTGCGGGCTTCGACAGCCTTGTCAGCGCCAAGGTTGAGCCTGGCACGTACATCGTCGGGGTGAAGCACTATGATGAAAGCGCTGGCCTCATCCGTTTGGTGCTCGAACGGTACGTCCGCGCACGATAACCCAAGACCTCACATCCTGCCCCGCAGGCGGGCAGGATGTCACCAGATCGCTATTCTTGACCTGCCTCAAGGCAGTCTTTGCCCGCAGGGTCTATGCTCCGATCGTCACCGACAAAAGGAGAATGCGATGTTCAGGAATATCACTGTTGCCATCGATGGATCGGCCCACGCAAACAGGGCGATTCAGGTCGCCTGCGATCTGGCCAAACATTATGATGGGCAAATCCACCTCGTTCATACCCCGGAAGTCCCCACAATCGGCATGGCAGTCGGGTCCGCCGCTATCGAGATTCCGCCCACCCCCGAAGAGATTGCAGAGGCCGGAAAGGCTGTCATGGCCGAGGCTGCAAAAGCCGTTCAGGACGCCGGTCTGGAACCGGCCAGTAAGCTGGTTCGCCACGGCACACCATCAGCCGAGGCTGTTTCGGTCGCCGCGGAAACAGGTTCCGATCTGATCGTTGCCGGACGTCGGGGTCGTGGCAGTGTCGCCAGCCTCGTGCTTGGCAGTACGTCTCAGCAGATTGCGCATGACGCGCCCTGCGCTTTCATGACGGTCAAATGACCGGAATTTACCGCCCGAACGAATCCGCCAGAAGCCGCGCCAGAGTGGGCTCATTCAAATAGCCTGTCGCAGGCAGGTTTCGGCTGCTTTGGTAGCGGCTGATCGCGCCGCGTGTATCCCGGTCAAACCGGCCGTCGACCCGACCCGGGTTGAAACCAAGCTGTGACAATCGGCTTTCAATCAGCCGGGCGAGGATCGGGTTGATGTTCAGGGCGCGCTCCGCCGCGATCGCGTCATTGTTCGATGGTGGCTGCACCTCAGGTGCGCGTGGTTCCTCAGGCTCCAGTTCCTGAAGACCTGCCCGCGCCTGATCGGCGAATTGGCCTTCGGGGTAGCGATCCAGATACGCACGATAGCCCGCCGCGTCACCCCGCGCGCCGGTTTCTTCCCAATAGGCCCGGTCCAGCCGTAGCTGCTCTTCGCGTTGACGTGCCTCTTCGGCCTCGACTTCGGCACGCCTGCGGCTTGCCTGCGCATCGATGCGGTTGATCTGTTCGCGTGTCAGAAAGCCTGTCTGATTGTATCCGTTGCTTTGCTGCCAATTCCGGATCGCACCCCGGCTGCCGGGGCCAAAGATGCCGTCGACGCCCCGCGTGTTATAGTCCAGCAGTGTCAGGTCACGCTGGATATTGCGCCGATCCTGACGGGTCAGGTTCAGCGAATCCTCGGCCTGTTGATCCAATCGCACCGGATCGTTTTCGATCTCGTCCAGCCGTCGCCGTGCCTCGGCCGTATACGGGCTATTGGGGTAGCGGAAGATGAAGTTGCGATAGCTGTCTGCGGTATCCGCCTCTTGCGCCGCGGTCCAATCCGGCAGGGTCGGATCGGTGGCCGGCCGAGGTGCGGGCGCGGGAGTCGGGGCTTGCGCGCCTGTATCAGCCTGCAGGATCAGACTGGCCGGTTGATATCCTTTGGCCCGTAGGCGTCGGGTGTCGCGCACGTAATCCATTACGTCCCCACCTGGCCGCGCCACCGCATCCTGCAGCAGATCGTCCACATACGTCGTACCCCCGATGACCACCGTCACACCCTGTGGCACATCCAGATCACCCAGCCCCTCGCGCAGGTAGGGCCCAATAGCATTGTCATCGCCTTCATCAAGGCCCAGCACGAGCACCGCTTGACCCGGCGTCTTGGCGAGAACAGCCAGAACGCTTTCCAATGATACAGCGGTATCACCCATGGCAAACAGGGTCGGTCTGCGCGCATCGGTGGACAGGAACCATGTTCGTGCGCCATCAGTCATGAACTTGCCCGACAATGCCAGCACCAGACGGTTGGCATCCTCGGCCTCTGCCGCGAACTGACCCAGCAGGCGTACCATGTCGTCCCCGTCGCCATCCTCAAGCGTGCTGACATCATAGCCCGCATCGCGCAGATCTTCATCCGCGCTCAGGATATCGTCGGCACCGCCGACACGGCCCAACGCATCATAGCGCTGCACCGCCATCAACAGCGCCGCATCATCGGCAAGCGCGGGCAAGGCCAACCCCGAAAGGGCCGCGGCGAGGGTCAATTTACGCATATTCTTTCCTTCACTTCACGTCTCGTAGGTACGCCGGTCCTCGATCACGAGGCCATCGCGCGGCAGCGTGCCGGGTGACATGACCGACACTTCGCCCTTCAACTTCAACACATCCTGAACTGCGCTTGCGGCAGCAGCTTCATCAATGCTTCCTTCCAACTGCACGATCATCTTGTCCGCGTCCCCATCCCGGTCCGCAATGACGCGCGCCCGGTCGGCGCCGGTTTTCTTGACCAGATCGGCCACCTGTTCAGGCCGGACGAACATGCCTTTGATCTTGGTGGTCTGGTCGGCGCGGCCCATCCACCCCTTGATCCGCATATTGGTGCGGCCACAGGGGCTGGCGCCTTCCATCACGGCGCTCATGTCGCCGGTGGCGAAACGGATCAGCGGGTAGTCCGGGTTGAGGGATGTCACGACGATCTCTCCCACCTCGCCTGCGGGGACAGTATCACCGGTACCAGGGGTTACGATTTCCATGATCACACCTTCGTCCACGATCATGCCACCTGAATCACCTGTCTCATAGGCCAGATGACCCAGATCGGCCGTCGCATAGCATTGGCGGCAAGTGATTCCCCGATCCGCATAGTATTGACGCAGTTGCGGGAATAACGCGCCGCCCGAGACCGCAGCCTTTCCAATGTTCAGTATCACGCCCATCTCATCCGCCTTTTCCAGGATCACCTTGAGGTAATCCGGCGTGCCTGCATAGGCGGTCGTGCCGATGTCGGCGGCAGCCCGCACCTGCAGCTCGGTCTGGCCGGTGCCAGCGGGCAAAACCCTGGCTCCTACTGCTCGCGCGCCGTTTTCGAACATGGTGCCCGCTGGGGTCAGGTGGTAGCCAAAGCAGTTCTGGACGATATCGTCTTTGCCGATCCCCATCGCATGCAGAAACCGACCGAACCGCCACCAATCATGCGATGACCCGCCGGGTTCATAGATCGGGCCGGGCGACTGGAAGATATGGGTGATGTTGGAGGTGTGGATCCCGCCAAAGGGGGGCTTTTCCTTTTGCCAGGTCGTAAGGTCGGATTTGCGTAGGACAGGCAGTTTGGTGAGGTCAGACAGGGCGTTGATCTGCACATCCGGCAGACAGGACTCCTCTCGATCCCGTACGATGGCGACTTGTGCAGCAAGGGCCGCTACCTGGGCTGCCTCCCGCTCTGCCGGATCGCGGATCTCCAGATCGTCGTAATAGGTTGGCATCGTCTTCTCCTGTCCTGACGTGGCGATATGGTGCCGGGTCGGACAGGGGAAAGCTAGGGGGCAACGGCGATGTTATGCGATATCAGATGACCGCCCGACGCAAAGCGGCGCTGATCGCAACAGATTTTCCTTTCCCTCGCAAAACCAATCCTCTACCCGATGGATATGGGGCGAAAAAAGATCGATACGCGCAGTTTGGGTCTGGATATCGGGCTGGCCTATACCAAGTGGCTGACCGGGGCCGAAAACCTGCATTACGGCTATTGGGATGGCCTCGATGTCTGCGCCGCCAATCTGGGCGCTGCGCAGGCAACCTATACTGAGAAATTGTTCTCACGCTTGCCACAGGGGCCGTGCCGCATTCTTGATATCGGCGGCGGCGCGGGTGAAACCGCCCGCAAGTTGATCGCGCTGGGGCATGAGGTTGAGATCGTCATCCCCAGCCCGTTCCTTGCCGAGCGCTGCCGCAAGAACGCACCCGAGGCCAAGGTACACGAGGCCAAGTTCGAGGACGCATCGCTGACGGGCCCGTTTGATGTGTGTCTGTTTTCGGAAAGTTTCCAATACATCCCGGCGAAGCCGGGGTTAGAGAAATGCCTGTCGCTTTTGGCCCCCGATGGCCGGATCGTTATCGCCGATTGCTTTCGCAGCGAGACGTTCAATCCTGATGCCGTGCTGGCAACAGTGGGTGGTGGGCATGCGATTGGCTATTTCCGCGATGTGGTGCAGCAGCTTGATCTGACCATAAATCAGGAGGAGGACATTACGACCGAGGTCGCCCCGTCCATCGATCTGGAACAGGGACTGTTCAACGTCGTCGGCTACGGGCTGCAGCGGGTTGATGCAGAGCTATCGGTCAGCCGTCCGCGCACAAGGCGCACTTTGCACTGGGTTATGCGCCGCTTTCTCAGCCCTCGCAAACGGGCACGGCTGGATCAGCGGTTGAACCAGAAGACACGGAATGCGGCGCACTTTGCGGCGAACAATACGTATCTGATGTTGGTGCTGGAGAAGTCTTGATGTGAACTTGGACGGTATCGTCCACTCTACGCCAACCACCGTTTCCGCCGCCGATAACTCCGCACATCCCGGAAAGACTTCCGCCCTTCGTCGGACATACCCAGATAGAATTCCTTCACATCCGGGTTCTCGCGCAATTCCGCCGCTGGTCCTTCCATCACGACACGTCCGCTTTCCAGGATATAGCCTTGATGCGCGAACCGCAGGGCGACGTTGGTGTTCTGTTCAGCCAGCAGAAAAGACACGCCTTCCTTCTCGTTGAGGTTCTTCACGATGGTAAAGATTTCCTCGACCAGTTGGGGGGCAAGGCCCATGGAAGGCTCATCCAGCAGAATCGTCTCGGGCCGTGACATCAGCGCGCGACCGATGGCGCACATCTGCTGCTCCCCGCCCGAAGTATACCCCGCCTGCGACTTCCGCCGCTCTTTCAGCCGTGGAAAGTAGGTGTAGACCAGATCCAGATCATCACTGATCGCACCGCCCCCGTCTCGGCGGGTGTAGGCGCCGGTCATCAGGTTTTCCTCGACCGTCAGGTGTTCGAAACAATGGCGCCCTTCCATCACCTGAATCACACCCATCTTGACAAGCGCCTCGGGCGACAGATCCTGCACCCGCGAACCCCGGTAATTGATCGACCCTTTCGTCACCTCGCCACGCTCGGAATGCAGCAGGTTCGAAATCGCCTTGAGCGTGGTTGTCTTGCCCGCGCCATTGCCGCCCAAAAGCGCGGTGATCCCACCTTTGGGCACGGTCAGCGACACACCTTTCAGAACAAGGATCACGTGGTTGTAGATCACCTCGATATTGTTGACCTCCAGCAGGGTCTCGGTCTTGTCCATATCCAGCATCGCGTGAACCTCAGAGTTTGTTGGCGATTTCTAACAGATCGTGGGCATTCCGCCATGGGATCGGGCGCTGTTGCCCAATGCCGGCCCCATATTGGAACAGGTGGCGCGTGACGCAGGGATTAAAGCGCCCTTCCTGTTCGCGACATTCCCTGGGTATAAGTGTATCGGCAAAGATGCCTTGCACCGTCCATCCCGGCTGGCTTTGACCAAAGCGAATGGTTTCGGCGAGAGAGTCGCGCAAGGTCTCATCAGCCAAAATATCCGCCGCGCGCAGGGCATAGCCGACAATGCTGTCGCCTGCATCTTCGGCCTCTCCCGCCTCTTCTGGGGTGCGCAACTGACCGTTCACCACGATGAATGCGTTGACCCGGATCGTACGCCCGGTTTTTCGCGCGACTTGGGCGCGTGCGCTTTCGATCCCACGCAGAAACACGTGATCGCGTAAACCGCCATCGGCATAGAGGTTGTCGTCGATGTTACGCGGTGGGAGAAAAACCGGGATCGCGGACGAGGCCATGATGACCTCGCGCATGCAATCTCGGCGGGTGGTGATGTCGGCCTCACTCGCCGCCACGTCGCTGAGGCTGAAAATCCGGTTGGCGGTCGTGTCGATGTTGGTCGCCGCAATCAAAAGCTGGGCATTCTCGTTCTTCTGGCGTTCGGCGATGCGTGTGATCAGCGCGTCTGACAACTGCTGATCCAAAAGGGCCTGCAACGGTGTCGTGTCCGCCAAGGCCGGACTGAACGGCGCGGCCAGAATGTTTTCGCGCAACACGTCGTCATCGGACAGCCCGTCATAAAGGTCCAAGGTCCGGTCATATGCAGGCCCGACAAAGGCAATCGGCGCCAGAAGCGATCCGGCGCTGACGCCTGTCACAAGATCAAAGCTGGGCCGGTCCGCACCCCAGCCGCGGAGGAAGCCCGCGCCAAAGGCGCCGTACTGACCCCCGGCGGATAATGTCAAAATGTTTAGTTCAACCGCACCGCGCCTGTCCGCCGCGACGGCCTTTTCGATGGCTGGCATAGCGGAGCGGGCGATGATCGCCTCTTCGTCTTCGACCGGTTCTGTCGTTGTGGCAGTCTCTGGCATAACGAATTTGTTTGCGGGAGCAAGACCGCGGCATTGCGTGCTTTCGGGCCGGTCAACGGCGCAAGCCGCAAGTGCAAGAGCAGCGCAAACGCTTATCATCAGTGTCCTCAGACCAGCCAAATACATGAAACGAATGCCCACCAGTACAACGTCAGGCGGCTCAATGGCCGCCTGACAATGGGTGCCTTAGAGGCAACCCGGTTCGATGTTGTTCTCGCTGGCGAACGCAGCCGAATCTTCGGCCACCAGTGGCGTGATCACGCTCTTGTCCGGCGCGATGAAGTCAGTCAGTGGCTCCCAGGTGCCGCTGGATGCATTCCACTGCTGGACAAGGCCCTGGCCAGAGCCGCCGTGGTTCTGGCAGCTGACCGAGAACTCTGGCCCGATCCCGGCCATCCCCAGCTCTTCCATCCGCGCCTCGGTAATCTCCAACGCGGCCATACCGTCACGCACCATGGCGGGTGTCACGTCGGCCGTACCGTGAATTTCCTGCGCCTTTGCGATAGCTTCGGCGGCCAGCATCGCGGCATACATGCCACGAACATAAAGCACCGAACCCAGGTTCGATCCATCCCCGGCGGCATTGCCGGCATCATGCACCTGCGTCTTGATCTCTGCCAGTACCGGATAGTCGATCACACGGTTCATGTTCAGCGACTTGTAGCCGTTCGCCGCAGCACCCGCAGGTGTCACGTCATGTTCCGCACCAGCCCACCAGTTGCCAATGAAGTTTTCCATCGGGAAACCGATATTGGCTGCTTCCTGCACGGCCACCTGGTTCATCACGCCCCAGCCCCACATCAGGACATAGTCGGGACGTTCACGGCGGATTTGCAGCCACTGCGATTTCTGCTCTTGTCCGGGGTGGTCCACCGCCAACTGGCTGAGTTGGAAGCCATGCATCTCTGACAGCGCCTCGAGCGTGCGGATCGGCTCCTTACCGTAAGCAGAATTGTGATAGACCAGCGCGATTTTCTTGCCGTTCAGGTCGCCGCCGTTTTCATCCAGCAGGTAGTTGACGGCCACGGATGCCGCGTCCCAATAGTTGGCGGGGTAGTTGAACACCCAGTTGAAAACCTCGCCATTCGCTGCCGAAGTCCGACCATAGCCCATCGTGTGCAACGGAATATTATCGGCGGTCGCTTTCGGGATCAGCTGATAGGTGATGCCGGTCGAGAGCGGTTGATATATCAGCGCGCCTTCGCCCTTGGTGGATTCATAGCACTCCACGCCCTTTTCAGTGTTGTAGCCGGTTTCGCATTCGACGATCCGCACGGCCTCGCCTCCAATTCCGCCGTCACGGGCATTGAGCAGCGCGAAATAGTCCTGATAGCCGTCCGAAAACGGCGTACCACCCGCCGCATAGGGCCCTGTCCGATAGCTGAGATCGGGGATGACCAGATCGGCCAAGGCAGGGCCTGCAGCCACTGCGCTGGCAATGGCCATCGCGGCCAGTGTCTTAAGTTTCATCGGTTCTTTCCTCCCATAGATTGTTCCGATTGTAGGGTGCGCATCCATGCGCACCTAATAAGGAAACGGCCACAGCCGTAACTTCTCTTTCGCAAGCCGCCAAAGCTGCGCCAGCCCGTGCGGTTCCTTGATCAGGAAGAACATGATCAGTGCGCCCACGATCACGAGGTTCAGGTGGGCCACGAGGTCGGTTGGCCAACCCAATACATCGACCCCGATCACCTTCAATGCGACTGGCAACAGTACCAGAAACGCTGCCCCCGCAAAGCAGCCAAAGATCGATCCCAGACCGCCGATGATAATCATGAAGAGCACAAGGAAGGACTTCTGGATGCCAAAGGCCTCACCCACCTCGACCGCGCCAAGATAGACGGCAAAGAACAGCGCGCCCGAGATGCCGACAAAGAATGACGACACGGCAAACGCCGTCAGCTTGGCCTTCAATGGGTTCACCCCGATGATCTCGGCCGCGATATCCATGTCACGGATCGCCATCCATGACCGCCCAATCGTACCCCGCGTCAGGTTCCGCGCGATCAGCGCGCAGATGGTCAGGAAAACCAGACAGATCATATACTGCGCCCAAGGCGCGGTGTTCGGCCCGGTGACGGCGACGCCGGCCACGAACCGCTCTGGCGCGTTGATCTGGCCTGAGGCGGAGTAGTTGTAGAACCACGACACCTTGTTGAAGAGCCAGACGAGGAAAAACTGCGCGGCAAGGGTGGCCACCGCCAGATAGAACCCCTTGATCCGTAACGAGGGCAGGCCGAAGGCCGCGCCGACCGCAGCGGTGATCCCACCCGCAAGGATGATGTGGATAACGATGGACACATCCGGGAAGGCCGTCATCAGCTTGTAACAGGCATAGGCGCCCACAGCCATAAAGCCGCCGGTGCCAAGCGACACCTGCCCGCAATATCCCGTCAGGATGTTCAGCCCGATGGCCGCGATCGAATAGATCAGGAACGGCACAAAGATCGCATTGGCCCAGTAATCGTTGATAAAGAACGGGATGACGGCAAAGGCGATGGCCATGACGACCCAGAACCCGATCCGATCAAACTTGATCGGAAAGGTCTGACTGTCCGCGTGGTAGGACGTTTTGAAATCGCCAGCTTCACGGTAGAGCATTACTGACGCTCCTCATCTTTGGAGGTCGATACAGCTCTGAATGTGATGATCACAAACACGGCAACGACCGCAGCCGGTCCATAAATGAGCTCACCATAGCGTAAACTTTGAAGTGCCCTTGCAGTTGAGAAGTCTCCGTTTGCATTCCCCAGAATGTAAAGGCCCATCGCAATTATAGCCGCCAAAACGACCGAGATGATGACGCCAGAAAACGAAGTCGATCTAAAGAGACGACGCAAAATCCAAGATATGACCAGTATCGGGACCAAACCCCCGATAACACCGCCGATGAGTGAAGCGACGTTTGGCATTACTTAAACCCTCTCAATGATCTTCTCCCCAAACAGCCCCTGCGGCCGGAACACCAGAAAGATCAGGGCGAGCATATAGGCGAACCAGTTCTCGGTCGCGCCACCCAGATAAGGCGCGCCAATCGTATATTCGAACAGCTTCTCACCTACCCCGATGATCAACCCGCCGACGATGGCGCCGGGGATCGAGGTAAAGCCGCCCAGCATCAGCACCGGCAGCGCTTTCAAGGCAATCAACGACAGCGAAAACTGCACTCCCGATTTCGCGCCCCACATGACGCCCGCGACGAGCGCTACGATCCCGGCCAGCGACCAGACCAGCACCCAGATGTAGTTCAGCGAAATCCCCACCGACAACGCGGCCTGATGGTCATCCGCCACTGCGCGCATGGCGCGGCCTTGTTTCGTGTACTGCGAAAATCCTATCAGCCCCAGCACAAGGATGATCGCCACGACGGTCGCGACCATGTCCAACTGGTCGATGAAGAAGCCGTAGAAATCGTCTCCACCAAGGCCCGCGGTCCATTCCTCGATCACCAGCGACCCGCCCTGCGGCAATCCCAGCGCCAGGGTCTTGATATCCGACCCCCACATCAGATCGCCCACGCCTTCAAGGAAATAGGCGAGGCCGATGGTCGCCATGAACAAAATGATCGGCTCTTGCCCGACCAGATGGCGGAAGACGAACCGTTGCACGGCCCAGGCAAAGGCGATCATGATCAGGACGGTCAACGCGATGGCAAGCAGCGCCGGGACCTCCCACCCGAAATGATGGATGCTGGTGCCAAAGATCGCGTTGATCAGGTGGCTGAACGGAACCTGTCCCTCCATGATCCCGACCAGGGTTAACGCGGCGAAGAGGGCCATGACGCCTTGGGCATAGTTGAAGATGCCCGAGGCCTTGAAGATCAGAACAAAACCTAGCGCGACTAGGGCGTAGAGGACCCCGGCCATGAGACCGTTGATGACGACTTCGATGCCATAGAGGAAATCAGCAGACATCGGCGCCCCCGTAGCCACGTACCTGATCCGGGGTCTCAACGTTGACCAAGAGGTCCCGGGTCAAGCCCGGGACTGCGTTGCACCTAGTCATGCGCCACCCCCAAATACGCATCGATCACCTGCTCATTGTTCCGCACCTCGTCGGGTGTCCCGTCCCCGATCTTGCGCCCGTAGTCCATCACGACCACGCGGTCGGATATGTCCATGACCACGCCCATGTCGTGTTCGATCAGGGCAATGGTTGTCCCGAATTCATCGTTCACATCGAGGATAAAGCGGCTCATATCCTCCTTCTCTTCGACATTCATGCCCGCCATCGGCTCATCCAGCAGCAACAGCTTCGGCTCCGCTGCCAAGGCGCGCGCCAGTTCGACCCGCTTCTTCAAACCGTATGGCAGACGGCCCACGGGGGTTTTGCGGATGGCCTGAATTTCAAGAAAATCGATGATCCGCTCGACCTTCTCGCGGTTTTCGACCTCCTCGGTCTCAGCCTTCCCCGTCCACAGCGCCTGCCAGAACATGTTCGCCTTCATATGGGTCAGTCGCCCTGTCATGACATTGTCCAACACGGTCATCCCCTCGAACAAGGCAATATTCTGAAACGTCCGCGCGATGCCCTGCCGCGCCACCTGATATGGCTTCATCGGCGGGCGCTTGGACCCGCGAAACCAGACCTCACCCTCTTGCGGATTATAAAAGCCCGAGATTACGTTCAGCATTGACGATTTACCCGCGCCATTCGGACCGATAATCGCGCGGATTTCACCCTCGCGGATATCGAACGAGATATCCTTGATCGCCTCCACCCCGCCAAAGCGCAGGGTGATGCCGCGCATATCCATCAGCACATCTCCAATGGTGCGGCCGTCCGGGGTCACGTAAGGCTCCACATGATCCTTCACGTCAAACCTCTTATCATCTTGCCGAAAATACTCCCGCCGGAGGCAAAATGGGATGGCGGGAGGGGCGATGCCGCAGGCGAGCGTCGAACCGTCATTCCGCTGCCACCTTATTTTCAACGACCTGCACTTGCGCATCGCGCAAATCCAAGGTCGCCTTGATCTTGCCCTTGCGCCCATCCTCATAAGTCACTTCGGTTTCCGTGTAGACCTCCGCTGCGCCACCATAGAGCGCTGCGATCAGGTCGTCGTACTTCTCCTCCACCGTCCGGCGGCGCACTTTCCGGGTCCGTGTAATCTCGCCATCATCGGCATCCAGTTCCTTGTGCAGCACAAGGAACCGATGGATCTGGCAGCCAGCCAGCATCTCATCCGCCGCGACGGATTGGTTTACCTCGGCGACATGGCCTTCGATCATCTCCAGAACCCGCGCATGCTGCGACAATTCCTGATAGCTGGAATAGGCGATGTTGTTTCGCTCGGCCCAATTTCCCACCGCCGTCAGATCGATATTGATGAATGCCGTGCAATATTCGCGGCCCGCGCCGAACACGACAGCCTCCAGAATATTAGGATAAAACTTCAGCTTGTTCTCGACATATTTCGGCGCGAAGAGGGCGCCTGAGGCCATCTTGCCTACATCCTTGGCCCGGTCGATGATGCGTAGATGGCCGGTATCTTCCTCGATGAACCCGGCATCGCCTGTGGCGACCCAGCCTTCGGCATCCTTTGTACCAGCGGTGCTGTCGGCATTCTTATAATATTCAACAAAAACACCGGGAGAGCGATAGAACACCTCGCCACTCTCGGCGATCTTCAACTCCACCCCCGGTGACGGCACGCCGACCGTATCGGATCGCACCTCGCCATCGGGCTGCTGGGTGATGAACACCGTTGCCTCCGTCTGGCCGTAAAGCTGTTTCAAATTGATACCCAAGGCCCGGTAAAAGTCGAAAATCTCCGGCCCGATTGCTTCGCCCGCCGTGTAACCCACACGCACGCGGCTCAGCCCCAGCGTGTTTTTCAACGGCCCGTAGACCAGCAGTTGGCCCAGCCAGTATTGAAAACGATCCATCCCGCTGACTGGCTTTCCATCAAGGATCGCAGGGCCGACCCGTCGAGCCACGCCCATGTAGCGGTCGAACAACCATTTCTTGATCCGTCCCGCATCCTCCATCCGGATCATCACAGTGGTCAGCTGCCCTTCGAACACACGCGGCGGGGCGAAGAAATAGGTTGGTCCGATCTCGCGCAGGTCGGTCATCATCGTATCGGCGCTTTCGGGACAGTTCACGCAAAACCCCGTCCACATGGCTTGCCCGATGGAAAAGATGAAATCGCCCACCCATGCCATTGGTAGATAGGCCAGGACCTCATCCCCGGCTTTCAGGTGGTCAAATTCAGCCGAGTTCTTGGACGTCTCGATCACGTTGCGGTTCGACAGCACCACGCCCTTGGGTCGCCCTGTCGTGCCGGACGTGTAAAGCATCACGCAGGTATCATCATAGGTCCGCGCCTTGCTGCGCGCATCGACCTCGGCCATTTTGCCCGATTTGCGCCCGGCCTCCTGTAGATCGGCGTAGGATGTCATCTGCGCGTGGTCATATTTCCGCAGGCCCCGTCCATCCAGATATATCACATGCTCCAGCGCGGTCAGTCCGTCGCGAACATCTGCAATCTTGTCGACCTGCTCCTGATCGCCCGCAATAGCAAACCGTGCGCCGCAATGATCTAGGGCATAGGCGATTTCTTCGGCGGCAGCGTCGGCATATAGTGGGACCGGCACGCAGCCGACACGTTGTGCCGCGACCATGGCCCAATAGAGCGCCGGGCGGTTGCGGCCCAGGATCGCGATATGATCACCCGGATCGGCGCCCAGCGTCAGGAAACCCATTGCCAACGCATCAATCTGCTCGGCCGCCTGCGCCCAGGTCCAGCTTTGCCAGATGCCGAATTCCTTTTCGCGATAGGCCGCTTTTGATCCGTGCTGCGCCACGTTGCGGGCCAGCAGATCAGGAATGGATGTAAGGCCGCCGGACGCGGATGCATTCATCGCAGATATCCTCCCTCGCTGATCTTTGTCAACGTTGCCGGCGAGTCACCTCCAAGCGCCGCCCGCAAGAATATATTGTGGGGCGTCGGCCCCATCCGTCAAATCATTTTTTGAACAAGCGTTCATTTAATTCGTGCGCGAAAAATGAATATGCATCGTACGAGGCGATTTCAGGGCGCATTTACGCAGTAATATTACTCTGCCGCGACTTGCCCTTCGACCTTCTCGACCCGAACGGCGGCGAATTTGAATTCGGGGATTTTTCCATATGGATCGACCGCCGGATTGGTCAGGATATTCGCCGCTGCCTCGACATAGGCGAAGGGAACGAACACCATATCCGGCGCGACGGCCCGGTCTTCGCGGGCCATGATGTCGATGCTGCCGCGGCGGGTGGACAGGCGGACAAGACCGCCGGGCGCGACACCAAGTTTGCGCAAGGTGGATGGATGAAGCGAGCAATTCGCCTCTGGTTCGACCGCGTCCAGCACTTTTGATCGGCGCGTCATCGACCCGGTGTGCCAATGTTCCAGCTGCCGTCCCGTGGTCATAATCATCGGATACTCTTCGTCTGGCGTCTCGTCCGGCGCGATCACGTTGGCCGGCGTGAACCGGGCGCGGCCTTCAGGACGGGGGAAGCCATCGGCGAAGACGATGGGCTGACCGGGGTCTTCGGGTGACAAGGAAGGATAGGTTACCGCATTTTGACTTTCCAACCGGTTCCAAGTAATATTATTCAATGATTTCATGACTTTGGTCATTTCGCCAAATATGTCGGACGGGTGTTCATATGTCCATGGCAAGCCTAGCCGCTTGGCCAATTCGACGGTGATCCACCAATCCTCTTTCGCGTCACCGGGTGGCGGGACGGCTGGGCGGCCCATCTGGACCTGCCGGTTGGTGTTCGTCACGGTTCCGGTCTTTTCGGCGAATGCGCTCGCGGGCAGGATCACGTCGGCATAGTTCGCCGTCTCGGTGATGAAAATATCCTGCACCACCAAATGCCTGAGCTTGACCAATGCATCGCGCGCATGCTCGACATCCGGGTCTGACATGGCCGGGTTTTCGCCCAGAATATACATGCCACGAATGTCGCCCGCATGGACGGCATCAAGGATTTCGGTAACGGTCAGGCCCCTGTTCGGGTCGATCTGACCATCTTCCCAAACCTCCTTGAAGGCACTGCGCACCCCATCGTCGCCGACCGGCTGATAGTCCGGCAGGAACATCGGGATCAGACCGGCGTCGGATGCGCCTTGCACGTTGTTCTGGCCCCTTAGCGGGTGCAGCCCCGTGCCGGGGCGGCCCACCTGTCCGGTCATCAGCGCAAGGCTGATCAGGCAGCGGGAATTGTCGGTGCCGTGGATGTGTTGGGACACGCCCATCCCCCAGAAAATCATCGCGGCCTTGGCGCCCGCAAAGGTGCGGGCGACGTCGCGCAGGGTGTCTGCCGAGATACCGCAGACGCCTTCCATTTTCTCCGGCGAGAAGTCTTTCAGATGCGCCTTCTCGGCCTCCCAATTTTCGGTGTAGGCCGCGATATACTGCTGGTCGTAGAGTTCTTCCTCGACGATCACGTGCATGATCGCGTTCAGCATCGACACGTCGGCGCCGGGGCGGAATTGCAGCATATGCGACGCGAAACGGCGCAGCCCGACGCCGCGCGGGTCCATGACGATCAGCTTGCCGCCGCGCTTGGTGAATTGCTTGAAATAGGTGGCGGCGACGGGGTGGTTTTCGATCGGGTTCGCGCCGATGACGATGGCGACGTCGGCGTTCTCGATCTCGTTGAACGTGGCGGTCACAGCGCCTGATCCTACGTTTTCGAGGAGTGCGGCGACCGAGGAGGCATGACAGAGCCTTGTGCAGTGATCGACGTTGTTATGACCGAACCCCTGACGGATAAGTTTTTGAAATAAATAGGCTTCTTCGTTTGTGCACTTGGCAGAGCCGAAACCGGCAACGCCTTTGCCGCCGATGTCTTTCAGTCCTTTTGCGGCGACATCCAACGCCTCTTCCCATGTCGCTTCGCGGAAATGCGTTTGCCAGTTGCCGGGGTCGACATTCAGGCCCTTGGCAGGGGCGTCGTCGCGGCGGATCAGCGGTTTGGTCAACCGATGATCGTGGTGGATGTAGTCAAAGCCAAAGCGGCCCTTGACGCAAAGCCGCCCTTCGTTGGCGGGGCCGTTGATCCCTTCGACGAATTTGACCTTGTTGTCTTTGACCTTGAGCGACACCTGACAACCGACGCCGCAAAAAGGGCAAACGCTTTCGACTTCGCGGTCGTAGTCAGCAGTATCTCCGATTTGTTGATCATTCGTTACCGTCGCGGGCAGCAGCGCGCCGGTCGGGCAGGCCTGGACGCATTCGCCACAGGCCACGCAAGACGATGCGCCCATCGGGTCGTCCATATCGAAGACAGGATAGGCGTTGTGGCCACGGCCCGCCATGCCGATCACGTCGTTGACCTGAACCTCGCGGCAGGCGCGCACGCAGAGGCCGCATTGGATGCAGGCATCAAGGTTAACCGACATCGCGACGTGGCTGTCATCGAGAAGTGGGACGTGGTCAGGCTCTATCGTGGGGAAGCGGCTTTCGCTAACCTCTTGTTTTTTCGCCATATCCCAGAGATGACTGGATTTATCGTGGGCGACCTCTTGTTCCGGCTGGTCGGCGAGAAGCAATTCCATGACCATCTTGCGCGCCTGTTTTTCGCGGGGTTGGTCGGTGGTGACGACCATACCTTCGGACGGTTCGCGGATGCAGGAGGCGGCAAGTGTGCGCTCTCCTTCGATGGTGACCATACAGGCGCGGCAGTTGCCGTCGGACCGATATCCGGGGCTGGGTTTGTGACAAAGGTGAGGGATTACAAGGCCTTGGCCGTGGGCGACCTCCCAGATGGTCTGGCCGGGCTGGGCCGTCACCTGTTTGCCGTCAAGCGTGAACGTGATCTGGTCGGACATGCGCGTTTCTCCACGGGTTCAGAGAAGAATACAGCATTTACAGGGGTTTGGCGAAAGGCCAAGGGCGACGCTGGGTGCCTTTTTTGCGCCACAGGACGTTCCGATGGGCTACATCCGTTTCGTGTTTTGATGGAATGGTTAACGCTGAAATTGTCGAAAAACGGCGATCGGAATTGTATCGGAATTCCATCGGAATTTCATCGGACCCCGGCGTTCGGTGTCGTTAACGGCTGTTAAGGTTAATGCGGCGTACGATGCGGTTGGCCTTCGTTAACCGCATTCGCCGAGACTATCGGCCATGATCCAGCCCTTCACGCCGTTGCCCCAGAAGGCCGTCTGATCCTCCGAATATGCGACACGCTGCCATTGACCGACGGTGTCTTGAGGTTCATCAAAAAGTGACACGCTAGCGCCAGTAGGCACCCTTGCAACGACCGGTGATCCGGCATCAGGGCTTTCGTGCAAAGTGATGATATCGCCAGGCACACCGGCCACGTCGCAACCGAAAGCCGCCCATGCTGGTTGTGCGGCGAGTATCAGGCATATGAAAAGCGGTGTTGGCTTCATGTCATGTAAAAAGGGCCGCCTTAGCGGGCGACCCTTTCTTTGATCAATCCGCCGTCAGCAGCGGGGGCTTTTTGCCCTTGTCCGTGATCTTGCCCTGCTCGGGTTCCAGATACTTCAGATCCAGCTTGTCCTTTTTGACGCCGACCTTGACGATGCCGCCTTTCATGAGCTTGCCGAACAGCAGTTCTTCGGCCAGCGGCTTTTTGATGTTTTCCTGGATCACGCGGCCCAGCGGACGCGCGCCCATTTTCTCATCATAGCCTTTTTCGGCCAGCCATTCGGCGGCGGCAGGTGTCAGTTCGATATGCACGTTGCGGTCGATCAGCTGTGCCTCAAGCTGTAGCACGAATTTTTCGACCACCTGCATGATCACCGGCTTCGGCAGCGCGCCGAAGGAGATCACCGCGTCCAGACGGTTGCGGAATTCCGGCGTGAAGGTCCGTTCAATCGCGGCGGTGTCTTCGCCTTCGCGCTTGTCGCGGCCAAAGCCCAGCGCGTTTTTCGACATCTCAGCTGCACCTGCGTTCGAGGTCATGATAATGATCACGTTGCGGAAATCGGTTGTCCGCCCGTTGTGGTCGGTCAGTTTCCCGTGATCCATGACCTGCAGCAGGATGTTGTAGACATCCGGATGCGCCTTTTCCATCTCGTCCAGCAGCAGCACGCAATGCGGGTTCTGATCCACGCCGTCGGTCAGCATGCCGCCCTGGTCAAAGCCGACATAGCCCGGAGGTGCGCCGATCAGGCGACTGACAGCGTGCTTTTCCATGTATTCGGACATGTCAAAGCGCAGCAGTTCGACGCCCAGCGTGCTGGCAAGCTGTTTGGCGACCTCGGTTTTTCCCACACCGGTTGGGCCGGCGAAAAGATAGTTGCCGATGGGCTTTTCAGGCTCTCGCAGACCGGCGCGCGCGAGTTTGATGGCTGATGACAACGCCTCGATGGCCGTATCCTGACCGAAGACGACACGCTTGAGCGTTTTTTCGAGGTCTTTCAGCACCTCGGCATCGTCCTTTGAGACGTTTTTCGGCGGGATGCGGGCGATTTTGGCGACCACGTTCTCGATCTCTTTCGTGCCGATGGTCTTGCGCCGCTTGGATTCGGCGACCAGATGCTGTGCAGCACCTGCCTCATCAATCACATCAATCGCCTTGTCGGGCAGTTTGCGGTCGTTGATGTAGCGGGCGGAAAGTTCCACCGCCGTTTTGATCGCATCGGACGTGTATTTGATGCTGTGATGTTCCTCAAAATACGGCTTGAGGCCCTGCAGGATCTTGATCGAATCCGGCACTGACGGCTCTGTCACGTCGATTTTCTGGAAACGGCGGCTGAGCGCGCGGTCTTTTTCGAAATGTTGGCGGAATTCCTTGTAGGTCGTGGACCCCATGCACCGCAATTTGCCGCCCTGTAGGGCCGGTTTCAGCAGGTTGGAGGCATCCATGGCACCGCCGGAGGTCGCGCCAGCACCGATGACGGTGTGGATTTCATCAATGAACAAGACCGCATCGGGGTGATCTTCCATTTCGGTCATCACGGCCTTCAACCGTTCTTCGAAATCGCCGCGATAGCGGGTCCCGGCCAGCAACGCGCCCATGTCGAGCGAGTAGATCGTGGCGGATGACAGCACCTCGGGCGTTTCGCCGTTGACGATTTTGAAGGCCAGACCTTCGGCAATCGCCGTTTTACCCACGCCCGGATCACCCACCAAGAGCGGGTTGTTCTTGCGGCGACGGCAGAGCACCTGAATGCAGCGTTCAACCTCGTGCGCGCGCCCGATCAGTGGGTCGACATCACCCTTGGTCGCCTTGGCGTTCAGGTCCACGCAATATTTGGCCAATGCGCTTTCCTTTTCCTCACCACCGGCGTCGGGCGAGATTGTCTCACCTTCCTCGGGCGTGCCGGTGACAGGCCGTGCTTCGCCGAAAGCCGGGTCTTTCGCCACGCCGTGCGCGATGAAATTCACGGCATCATAGCGCGTCATTTCCTGTTCCTGCAGGAAAAAGGCGGCGTTGCTTTCGCGTTCGGCAAAGATGGCGACAAGGACGTTTGCGCCCGTCACCTCGTTCCGGCCGGAGGATTGCACATGGATCGCGGCGCGCTGGATCACCCGCTGGAATGCCGCTGTCGGCACGGCCTCGGACCCTTCGACGTCGGTGATCAGGGTGGACAGGTCGTCAGAGATGAAATCTTCCAGATCCTTGCGCAATTCGTCCAGATTGACCGAGCAGGCGCGCATGACACGAGCTGCATCGGGTTCGTCGATCAGAGACAGCAAGAGATGTTCCAGTGTCGCAAGTTCGTGCTTGCGCGCATTGGCAAGCGCCAACGCGCCATGAATGGACTGCTCTAACGTTGTCGAAAATGATGGCACGGCAGGTGCTCCTTCATATCGGGGGTCGGCATTCTGTGCGCACGCCGACCGTGGCCTCTTATCCTTAAGGTTTGGTGTTATCCAAAAACCTTCAAGGACTTTTTTCTCATTCCGCTTCACAAATCGGGTGAAGTCCAGAAATTCAGCGTCTTTCGGACACGATGTCACATCATCGTGGTCAAAATTTGTCTTTGCGTGCCCTGATCTCGGCAAAGACGTGAACATCGCTGGCATCCGCCATTCCGATCGCCGCCTTCAAGATGGGGTCATCAGCCCGCAAAAACGGGTTCGTGCGCTTTTCATCATCGAGTGCGGAGGGCACGGTGGGGCGTCCGGCAGCGCGCGCAGCCTTGATCCCTTCATAACGAAAGATAAGGTCGCTGTTGTCGGGGTCAATAGACAGGGCGAATTTGGCGTTGCCTTCGGTATATTCGTGGCCTGAACAAATAATCGTGTCTTCCGGTAACGCGCGCAGTTTTTGCAGGCTTTCCCACATCTGTTCTGCCGTTCCTTCGAAAAGCCGTCCGCAGCCCAGGGCCATCAGGCTGTCGGCGGTGAAGGCGAGTTCGGGTTCGGGCATGTGGTAGGCGATGTGCCCGTTGGTGTGGCCGGAGACATCCATGACATGGCAATCTACCCCGCAGATCGTCAGGGAGTCACCGTCGGCCACCTGCTTGTCGAGGTCAGGCAGCCGGTGCGCGTCGCGCGCGGCTCCGATGACCCGGGTCCCTTCCCGTAGTTTGGCCACACCGTCGATATGGTCGGGGTGGTGATGGGTGATCAGGATGTCGGTCAGTGTCCAGCCCTTGGCCTTGAGCACGCCCTTGATCGGCCCGGCCTCGGGCGCGTCGATCAAGGCTGTCTCACCGTTATCCCGGTTATGCACCAGAAAGGCGTAATTGTCCGACAGGCAAGGAACGACGACCAGATCGATCGGGGCGAAATCATCGGGCATGGTAATGGCGCTTTCTGTTGCTATGTTGAGCCTCAAGTGTTGCCGATGGGGCCATGAACCGCAATGCATCTCGATGTGCTGGATCTGCGAAAATTCTACTATCGCTCGGCGCTGGGCCGTGCGGCGCAGAAGGTGATCCGGGATGAGCTGGTTGGCCTTTGGCCCGAGGCAAAGGGGCAGATGGTCGTGGGCTTTGGCTTTGCTGTGCCGCTCTTGCGCCCGTTTCTCGCGGATGCCCGCCGGGTGATTGGATTGATGCCGGGTCCGCAGGGCGTGATGCCGTGGCCGCCGGATGGCCGGAATGTGAGTGTGCTGTGCGAGGATACCCTATGGCCGATCGAGACGGGGCATGTCGACAAGCTGGTCATGCTGCACGGGCTGGAGACGACAGAGCAACCTTCGGCCTTGCTGGATGAGGCGTGGCGTGTGCTGGGCCCGGGGGGGCGGGCGGTCTTCGTGGTGCCGAACCGTGCCGGGCTATGGTCACGGTCGGACGCCACGCCGTTTGGTTACGGTCGCCCGTATTCGATGAGCCAGCTCGAGGCGCAGTTGCGCAGGCATCAGTTCGTCACCGAACGAACCATGTCGGCGCTGTATCAGCCGCCTTCCAGCAGCAAGGTCTGGCGCAAATCGGCGGGGATGCTGGAACGTATCGGGCATAACATGCCGTTTATCGCCGGTGGCGGGGTGTTGATCGTCGAGGCGACCAAGCAAATGGCCGCCCCGACCCGGCCCGGATTGGGTGAGGCGGTAAAGCGACCGTTGAAAGCGCTGGAAGAAATCGCCAAGCCCGCGCCGAAGCCGGAAACGGCACGAGAGAAGGTTTAGCGCTCTGCGCCAAGCACCAGAACCCAGTACCGGTTTGATCCCGATCCTGCACGGGCGAGCCCGAAATCTTCGAAATTGGGATTGATGTTGTTGGCGTGGTGACCAGGTGAGTTGGTCCAGCCCTCCATCACCGACTCTTCGGTCTGATAGCCACGCGCGATGTTTTCGCCGACGGTCCGGTATTGGTAGCCCTGACGTGCGACACGCTGACCGACATTCGACCCGTCGGAACCGGTATGACTGAAGAAGTTATTGGCCAGCATGTCATTGGCATGCGCCTGTGCCGCCCGGCCCAAGCGTGCATCGAAGCTGACCGCGCCAGCGCGGTTGGAGGCGCGCACATTGTTGAGCATGCCAGCGAAGTTTTGCGGTTGTGGGGGTGTCGGCACATTGACCGATGGTGTCGGCGCCGAGACAGGGTTGTTCGACGATGAAGTCGACACGGATGTACCGCCTCCGCCGCCGAGGCAGGCAGATAATAGACAGATCGCTGTGGTGCCTGCGATGTATTTCATTGGTTCACTCCTCGTCCCGAATTGTTCCTTAAACGTAGTGTGATCGGCAGGGCAAAGCATCGATGATAGGGGCCAACTCCAAGGCGAAGCGATGCCGATCGCGTGGACCCGGGCGGGCAATTCGCCGCCCATATGGGTCATATTCGCGTTACAAGGTCGGTTCTGTCAGGATCAGAACCCAGCGCTGATCAGCGCCTGAACCGGCCTTGGCCAGCCCGAAATCGACAAAATTCGGCCGTTCAAAGCAGGTTGTGCCGTCTGCGTCGCACAATTCGGTCGAAAAGGCGTCGACTTGATCACCAAGGCTGCGTTCGCCTTTGTCGATCAGTTGCGCGATGTCGTCCCAGCGGTAGCCCTGCGCGGTCACCCGATCGCCGATATCCTGCTCCGCCCCGCTGCCGTTGTCCGTGCCGGGAATGAAGATGCTGTCATAATCCCGCGTGAACATGTCGTTCGCGTGATTTTGGGCAGCCTGGCCGACACGGCTGTCGTAGGTGAGTGGTGCAAGGCCCGGATCGATCCCCATGCGGACGCCGTTCATCAAGGAACCGAAACTGGCATTCATCGGTGCGTCGGGTCTGTCCGGCGTGAGGTTCATGGTAACGTCAGCCCCGCCACCACCACCCATGCAGGCAGGCAGCGTCAGCAGCGCGAGGGCGCAAAAAGTGTATTTCATTCGTTATCTCCCGGCCCCCGTCGGCTGTGGTAACGTGGGATCTGCAAGGCGCTAAGCCTTCTTCGTCAGCATCGTCACTAAAGGCGGCATATCGCCGAGTGGAAAGATCAGTGATTGCAAAGACTTGCCGGAACACAGGTCTGCCATGATCGCGCCTTAATTCCGCCCGCAGTTGCGGTAACGGGAGTGAAACGCTTTGGGATACATGATGAGATTCTTACTTTGGACCGCGGTTTTCGTGGCGTGGTTTGCGCCAGCTTCAGCTGACCTACAGGCGGATGCAGAGGCGGCGCTGACAGCTGGTCGTTCTGCGGAGGTGATCGACATCACCGACGAAATCCTTGCGGACATACCTGTCGACTTCCCAGCACTTTTCGTCAAAGCCGCTGCGCTGTCCGATCTTGGGCGTTTCGGGGATGCGGCCCAAACCGCGGGCGCGGCGTTTCGGGCTGCACAGAATGACGCCGAACGTCTGCAAGCCGCCCGGCTGGCCAGCAGCGCGCATTTTCGCGCGCGGCAGTATGCAAGGGCGGAATGGTGGCTGCGGCGGGCCTCGAACCATGTGAATACGCCAGAAGAGGCGGCGAATGTGTTCACCGAGTTTCAGGCCGTGCGGCGGGAAAACCCGCTGGGTGTAAGGCTGAATTTTGGGGTGGCCCCATCGAACAACATCAATGGGGGGGCAGAAAGCGAGGTTTTTCGGTTGGAAGGGCTAGATTTCGACCTGTTTCTGCCACCCGAACAAGTGGCGCTGAGCGGGATCGAATATTCCGGTGACGTCCAGCTGAGTTATCGTTTGTCGCGCAGCGCCACGCAGGCGACCCGCTTGGGCGTGTTTCTTTATGGCCGGACCTATACGCCGTCGGATTCCGCCAAGGATTCGGTGCCGGGCATAAGTGGCAGTGACTATAGCCTGGCGCTATTGGATATTTCGCTTGCACAGCGCCGTCTGATCTTTCCGCAGGTCGGGCCGACGATCTTGTCCGGGCATATCGGTCAGGTCTGGTTTGGCGGCGATGCCTTTTGGCAATACGGCAAGATCGGCGTTGGTCAGGACTTTATGATTGGTGATGGCAGTGCGATCACACTTCAAGCCGCCGTTGAGGATCAACGTGGCATCGCCGGGCGGCAGGCTGATACACGGATCACAAGTATCGCCACGGGTTATCGCGCCACCCTTGCCAATCGCGATCAGATGCAGGTGATCCTGAACTGCCAACTCTACGATACCGATGCCTTCGAGTCGTCATTCGAGGACTACAGCATCGTCTTTGATTATCGCTTGGCGCGTCCCGTTTTCGGGATCAACTGGGGTGGTTTTCTTGGTGCGGGGCAGACGACATACGATGATTTCTTTTTGTCCCTTGATGGTCGACGCGATGAATACGTGTTCGGCGGTGGCAGCGCGACCTGGACCGACATTTCCTATTTCGGGTTTTCACCGCGGGTGGATCTGACGGCGGAACGGCGGCGGTCGGATGTGGATCAGTTCAGTGCGTCGTCTTTACAGGTTCGCTTCGGTCTCGAATCCAACTTCTGATCTGCTTGCGCCCGCGGCTCGCTTGCCCTTATGCAGTGGGATGACTCAACCTTTTGAAATTTTCCTAACAGGCACCCCGGGGCTTGAGCCGGTTTTGCTGGCAGAAGTGCAGGCATGCGGGTTTGCCGATGCCCGGTTGGTTCCTGGCGGGGTGGTGTTTGATGGCGAATGGCCGGACGTTTGGCGCGCCAATCTGGTGTTGCGCGGGGCGACGCGGGTGCTCGCCCGCATCGGCTCTTTCATGGCGTTTCATCTGGCACAGTTGGACAAGCGGGCGCGCAAGTTTCCGTGGTCCGATGTGCTGCGGGTGGACGTGCCTGTGCGGGTTGAGGTGGCGACCTCGCGCAAGTCCAAGATTTATCATGCTGGGGCTGCTGCTCAGCGGATCGAGGGCGGGTTGAAGGCGGCGGGGTTTGTGGTGACCGCCGATGCGCAGGTCGTGATCAAGGCGCGGATTGATGATAATCGCGTGACTTTGAGCGTGGATACCTCGGGTGAGAGCTTGCACAAGCGCGGTCATAAGGAGTCGGTGGGCAAGGCCCCGATGCGTGAGACTTTAGCGAGCCTGTTTTTGCGCTCTTGTGGGTATGGTGGGGCGGAGCCGGTGTTCGATTCGATGTGCGGCTCGGGGACGTTTGTGATCGAGGCGGCGGAGATGGCTGCGGGCTTGTTGCCGGGTCGGTCTCGCGCGTTTGCGTTTGAGGAACTGGCGACGTTTGATCCCGGTGCATGGGATGGGATGCGTAGGATGGGTGATATCACCCATCCTACGGTGCGGTTCTATGGGTCGGATCGGGATGCGGGGGCCGTGCGGATGGCCACGGAGAATGCGGTGCGGGCGGGGGTTGGTGACTTTACCACGTTTGAGAATATGAATGCGGCGGATATTCAGCGGCCCGAGGGGCCTCCGGGTCTGGTGATCTGCAATCCGCCATATGGCGGGCGGATCGGGAACCAGAGGATGCTGTATGGCGTCTATGCGGGGCTTGGTGAGGCCTTGAGGGCAAGGTTTGAAGGGTGGCGCGTTGGGATTGTCACCAGTGATGCGGGGTTGGCGAAAGCGACGGGAATGTCGCTGGAGAAGGGGCCGCCCGTGTCGCATGGTGGGTTGAAGGTGCGGTTGTTTCAGGCTGGAGCTCTTTAGAAATGAAATCGTCAAATTTGATATTTCGCAGATTTGTGAATGTTAATGGCCGTCTTGACCGGGCTATGGGTTGGGTTCGGCTCATTGGTTTTAGTTTATCACTTTTGGTTTGGCCCTCTATCATATTGAGCCAGAGCTTTGAGGAGCCTCGCGCATCCACGATCAATGTTTCTTCGCTCAATGTCGCGATGTTTTCCAACGACCATGATGTAAGTGTATTTTATGCATCGACGGCAAAGATACTTGAGTCGCTGGACGCTGCGGGCGAATTGGCTAGTGAGCCCGCATACGATTTTTTGATCTTCTTTGCCGGGTATAATCTGTTTATTGATGATCAGCTGAGGCCGGAGTTTGCTGACTATGTTGGTGGATCGATACGCGCGAAGATCGATAACCACAACGAACCGACTATCGCTTGCAAGACAATACCAATGGAGTTCTTGGATGGTACGCGCGGTTTGGTTGCATACTTGCGCTCAGACCAATCAGAAACAATCGTAGGCGAAAAATGCATACTGACTACCTTCGCCCAGGCATGGTCTGGAGAAGCGCCTTCTCAAGCAGATAAAGCCCTCGGCGCTACATTCGTTGATCTTCTACAGTTACTACAAAATAGGTAGTTCATTTTTGTAGGATGTTATGTGCAGCCGGTCTATGCCACGCCCACAGGCGACCGCTTCAATTTCACCCCAGCCGCCTGCATCGCTGTTGCCGCAATGTCCACCGCGGTTAGCCCGGCGTCGGCGTACATGGCGGCGGGGGACGCTTGGTCGATGTACCGGTCGGGGAGCGTCATTGTCCGGATTCGGCACCTTCCGTCGAGCAGGCCGTCATTGGCGAGGTCGTGCAGGACCATGGCGCCGAAGCCTCCCCTCGCGCCTTGTTCGACGGTGATCAGGGCGCGGTGGTTTTTGAGGAGTTGCCGTATCAGGTCTCGGTCGAGTGGTTTGGCGAAGCGGGCGTCGGCGATGGTGGTCGACAGACCTTGCGCGGCCATTTGACCGGCGGCTTCGCGGCATTCGGTAAGATGCGCGCCGAAGGAGAGGAGGGCGATGTCGCTGCCCTCTTGCACGATGCGGCCTTTGCCGATTGCGATGATCTCGCCGCGGTCGGGCAGGTCGACGCCGACCCCGGCGCCGCGAGGGTAGCGGAAAGCGATCGGCCCCGAGTCGTAGGCGGCGGCGGTGCGCACCATGTGCATCAGTTCGGCCTCGTCCCCGGCGGCCATGACCACCATGTTGGGCAGGGCCGCCATGTAGCCGATGTCGAACGCGCCTGCATGTGTCGGACCGTCGGCGCCGACGAGACCGGCCCGGTCGATGGCGAAGCGGACGGGTAGGTTTTGCAGGGCGACGTCGTGAACGACCTGATCGTAGCCGCGTTGCAGGAAGGTGGAGTAGATCGCGCAGAAGGGTTTGAGCCCGCTGGCGGCCATGCCTGCGCTGAAGGTAACCGCGTGTTGTTCGGCGATGCCGACGTCGAAGACACGCGCTGGGAAACGGTCGCCCATGATGTTCACGCCGGTGCCGGATGGCATGGCGGCGGTGACGGCGACGATGGAGGGGTCGCGCGCGGCCTCTTCGGTGAGCGCCTGACCGAATACCTTGGTATAGGCGGGCGCGTTGGCGTTGGCTTTCGCCTGTGCACCGGTTTGTACGTCGAATTTCGACACGCCATGCCCGCAATCGGCGCTGTCTTCGGCAGGGGCGTAGCCTTTGCCTTTGGTCGTGCAGACATGGATCAGGACCGGGCCGGTGGCGCGGGTGCGGGAGGCCCGTAAGACGGGCAGAAGCTGTGACATGTCGTGCCCGTCGATGGGGCCGATATAGTTGAAGCCGAGTTCCTCGAAGAGGGTGCCGGAGCCGCCGGTTTGCATGCCTGTGACGAGTTGCCGTGCGCGCCTAGCGTGGTCGCGGATTGGTCCGGGTAAAGCGGCCTCGAAACCCTCGGCCATCTTGTGCAACTCGCCCATGGGTGAGGCGTAGAGGCTGGACAGGTATTTGGACATGGCCCCTGTTGGTGGCGCGATGGACATTTCGTTGTCGTTGAGAATGACGAACAGGCGGCGACCTTCAGCGCCTGCGTTGTTCAGCGCCTCGTAGGCCATGCCTGCGCTGATCGCGCCGTCGCCGATGACGGCGATGGCGTCGCCGGTGGCCATGCCCATGTCGCGGCCCACGGTGAAACCAAGGGCGGCTGAAATGGAGGTGCTGGAATGGGCGGCGCCGAACGGGTCATAGTCGCTTTCGCTGCGTTTGGTGAAGCCGGATAGCCCGCCCTCCTGCCGGAGGGTGCGGATGCGGTCACGGCGGCCAGTGAGCACTTTGTGCGGGTAGCATTGGTGGCTGACATCCCAGATCAGCTTGTCCCGGGGTGTGTCGAAGACGGCATGCAAGGCCACGGTGAGTTCGACGACGCCAAGGGACGATCCCAGGTGGCCGCCGGTCTCTGATACCGCCGAAATCACCTCGGCCCGCAGATCATCGGCGAGGTTGGCCAGCGCCGTGTCGTTTAGCCGTCGCAGATCGGCTGGCCCGGCAACTGTGTCGAGGAAGGGCGTTTCGGGACGATCTGTCATGGCAGCACCTCAAAAATGAAAAAGCGTCGCAAGGGGTAGCCCTCTTGCGACGCCAGTCTCCTGTAGCCAACAGGAAGGGAACTGAGGCGCAAGGCCCCAATGACGAACCCGCCAGGGAGGGAGGCTCGACGGCGTAGACCGGGGCGGCAGCGTCGCGCACCGCCCCGGTCAATCAGGTCACTTGAACCATATCTACTGGCAACGTGAGCGATGACCGATTGATCGGGTCGGGTGTATCGCGGCTTTCATCCGGCAGGGCGTTTCCGATCAGCGCGAAGACCGCGATGATCAGCCAGACCGACAGGCAGAACAACGCTGCATAGCCCGCACCCTTGAGCATCAAGAGCGTGATGTCCGCTGACAGCCGGCTCTTTTCGCTCATGTCGAGGATGTTTTCGTTTTTCATCATCTCTCTCCTTAATCCAGCGGGGCAAAGCCGTGTTCTTGGGCCCAGACGAACCAGTTATCCACGACCGTGCCGGTCAATAGGATCCCGATTCCGCCGGTCAGCGTGGTCAGCACCGCGAACCACCATGCCCAGCGGTGAATGCCCTCCATCGTGGCGTTAAAGCCCATGGTCCAGCGCCAGAACAGGGCGGCCCGTTCGGTGGCGGTACCCCGGTCGACGATCTGTTCGATCTCGCGCTCACCGCCGAAGCGGCTGACGGCAAGAATCGTCGCCCCGTGCATGGCGAACAGCAGGGCCGAGCCATAGAGGAACACGATCGAAAGCGCGTGGAAGGGGTTGTAGAACAGGTTGCCGTAGGTGATCGAGAACAGGTTTGTCCAGTCGAGGTGGCTGAAGACGCCATATGGCACCATCTCGGACCAGTCGCCCATCAGGATCGGCCGGAAGAGACCCAGCACGAGGAACAGCCAGATGGCAGAGGCAAAGGCCCACGCCACATGTTTGCCCATGCCCAGCGCCTCGGCCCGCAGGTAGGTGCGCACCCACCAAGTCAGCACCGAGATCAGCAGGAAGAACGAGGCGATCATGAAGTACCCGCCGTCGTTCATGGGCGGCATGCCCAGCCCATAGCCCGGTGATGGTGGATCAAGCGATAGCCAGAACAGATCGCGCAGGAAAATCGCGGGGTTGTAGTCGGCCTGTGCCCAGAACGCCATGCCGACCATGACGAACCAGATCAGACCGGTCGCGAGTGAGATCACCCCGAATGACCCCAGATAGAGCGGGCCCAGCTGCGCATTCCCGAACCAGCCAAGCAGTTTCGAGAAACCGCCCTTGCCGATCCGTTCAGAAGCCGGGTTGCTGTTGGGGTTCACGCCCATCTCGGGCGGGCCCTGCACCTGAACCTGGGTGAAGATATTCTGATATTCAGCCATTGTTCATATCCTCCTTACAGATCCCGCCACCAGGGCAGTTCGTAGTACCAATCCCACCAGACGATCCATTCCTCGAACCAGACGGTGCCGGAAATCACGATGCAGACCGCGCTCCAGAACCCGGCATTCAGCGCCAGAAACAGGCCTAGACGGTGAATGCCCAATGGCCCGATGGAATAGCCGATCAGATCGCGGAAATAGGTGTCTTCGTGATCGGGTGATTTGATTTCCTGCCCTTTGGGCGGGTTGACCGCCGACAGGACGAGTGACCCGTGCAGCGCCAGCGCCAGACACGTCGTGAAGAAGAACGTGATCGCGATCATGTGCGCGGGGTTGTAGTGGAAGTTGCCATAGGCGTAGCCCACGTTGTTCACCCAATCGAGGTGGCTGAAGATGCCATATGGGAAGCCATGCCCCCAGGCGCCCAGCAGCACCGGCCGGATCACCACCAGCGTTACATAGGCAAGGATCGCCACGCCGAACGCGAACGGTACGTGGTAGCCGATGCCGAGTTTGCGGCAGATTTCAACCTCGCGCATCATCCAGCTGACGAAGGCCCCGATGGCGCAGATCGTGATGATCTGCCAAAGGCCGCCGTTCAGGAGTGGGGCTGGCCCCAATCCATATTCCAGCGGCGGCGGGTTAATGGATATCAACCACGGGTTCCATGTCGGGCCTTGTGAGGCCCCGTAAAAGATCAAAATCGTCCCAAGGACGGCGAAAAAGAATGTCGTGACCCCGAAGAAGCCCACGTAGAATGGCCCCACCCAGAAGTCGAACAGATCACCGCCAACCAAGGTCCCGCCTCGGACCCGGTATTTTCTCTCGAAGCTGAGCTGTGCCATCTTCCTACTCCATGCTTGGCAGGCTGCGTCCCGCCATCGTCAATTCAGGTGTTTGCTACGGGCGGAGCGGATGACCCGCCCGTAGCGATCTTGTCCCGGCAAACCGGTTACGGCGCGCCACCAAAGGCGAGCGTGAACCAGTTTGTGGTTGGGTTGCTAAGCAGGACGAGGTGAATCATCGCTGCCAGCAGGAACAGGAAAACGCCCTGTGCCACGAAAACGCGGCGCGGGTCGAAAACCAGCCAGATCTTGTAGAACTGTGCCATGTCTTTTTCCCTTCCTTACCAGCTGAACCAGGGCAGCTTGATGTACGTCAGGATATGAGCGACGACTGCGACGACTGTGAAAAGTCCGAAGCCGCTCATATACACTGCGTGCAGCTCCTGGGCCTGCTCGTCAGTGAGACCTGTGAAAGACAGGTCCGAATTGTCAGCCATGTTTTGTCTCCAAAAGGTACTGACGCCGCGCAGCCCCCGCGGCCGGGTTACGACAGAAGCTCTTCCTCTGCCCTAATCCGCCAACCCACGGGGGCATGGCGAATGTCGTGTGCCCTGATGGGCAAATGTCGTGCCGCAGCTTCATGCGTTGAATATATGCGGCGTGATGATCCGGGCCTGGGTCCAGGCCTTGGCGAAGGGTCCCTTTTCGGGCAGTTGCATCTGCCGTGCGGCGCTGAGCGTCCAGGTCAGGAACGCGAGCGGCAGGGTCGCCAGAAAGATCAGCGTGAAATAGGCGTAGTATTCCCGTTTCGGTGGGGCTGTCCGGTTACGGACGAGTGGTGCGTCACTGGTGAAGTCAGTCATTGTGGTCCTCCCGAAGTGGCGTTGAGGGTCTCGACCGTTTCCAGAACCACCCGGTTCTGGCCAGCGTCGAGGGCCGCGCGCTCGGCTGCATCACGCAGCGTTTTGGCGGCCGAAATACGTGTGAGGATCGGATGGGTCGCAACGATCTCATCCAGTTTCGCTTGCGCGTCGGCATCCCACGGGAAATCGCGGCGCAAAGGTGTGAGTGTTGCGTCGCCCGCATCCATGTCGGTGGCGAGCGGCAGGATGTGGAAAAGCGCGTCGAACAGCCCGTTGCAGACCTCTTGCAGCAGGTAGGTCGCACCTGCGTAGCCCATGAATGGCGTTCCTGTCGCGCGCCGGATTGCGGCGCCGGGGAAGCTGGCGGGGATGAAGACAGGCTGCGGCCCATGCCCGGCCTTCATCTCGGCCATGTACATCTTTTCATTGATCGACCCGAGCACCACGAGCGGGCGTTTGGTCTGGATCAGGCTGCGGACTTCTTCGTTATTCGTCTTCTTGCCGCGGCAGCGGGCGACCGCGAAGGCGCAAGGGAAACCCAGATCGTTTTCGAGGAAATTGCGCACGCCCCTTGCATAGGTTTCGTTCGCGACGATCCCGAATTCGGCGGTGGCAAAGAAATCCTGCGTGACCGAACGCCAGAGGTCCCAGACGGGTTTAATTGTCGAATGCTTCTCGCGTTCGATGAAGGGTTCCGGGTCGAGGTCCAGCAATTCACCCAGCTTGCGCAGAAACTTGGTTGTGCTGTCGATGCCGAACGGCGCTTGCAGGTATGGCTTGCCCAGCACTTCGCACAGCCCGCGCCCGAATTCGCGATACATGGTGATGTTGACGTCGGCATTCACCAGATTGCGCATCTCGGCCACATGGGCACCCAGCGGCATGACCATGTTGATCTCGGCCCCGATTCCTTCGACCAGACGTCGGATTTCGGCGAGGTCAGAGGGCATGTTGAACGCGCCATACATCGGTCCGAGGATATTCACGCGGGGCTTGGCATCTTCTTCGCGCTTCTTCTCAGGCGGCATCCGCCCTTTGGTCATCCCGAATTCTGTGAAGATCCAGGTCATTGCCCGGTCGGCGCATTCCCATTGATCCTCATCAATCGTACGCGGCAGGAAACGTTGAATATTGGTGCCTTGCGGAGTGACACCGCCGCCGATCATCTCGGCGATTGAGCCCGTCACGACGACGGCGGGCAGTGCCGGGTCCAGCACATCCCAGGCACGTTTCATCGCCTCTTCGGTGCCTTCGCCCATCTCATCTTCGCTGAGGCCGGTGACAACGATCGGCAACTCATGGGGCGGTAGACCATCGGTATAGTGGAGGACAGATGTGACGGGCAGGTTTTCGCAACCGACCGGGCCGTCGATCACAACCTGCAGGCCCTTCACGGCGCAGAAGGCGTAAACGGCACCCCAATAGCCGCCAGCGCGATCATGATCGGTGATCAGCATGATCCGCCTCCCACGGCCCAAAAATCTTCGTCACGAAGATTTTTTCCCACCGGAGAATTTTGGCCAAAATTCTTCATATCATTTCCTGCGCTTTGGTGGCGCGGGCCATTTTGTCGAGCTTTTTCTGATGCTGCGCCCGGAAGTCGGGCCGCAGATTGGGCGACCCTTCCCAGACGCCTGCTGTATCCTCGACCCCAACACCTTCGAAAAAGGCGCGCATCCGGTCCATCTTTTCCTTCCCTGCAATCGCCGTATTGACCACCTGAGCCAGCGAGCCCCCACCCGCTGGCCCCATGAGTGGCCGTGCCGAAATCAGATTGGTGAAGTAGAGCGCCGGGATGCCCCGCTCTTTCGCGTGCTGGACCACCGGTGTTGTGCCGATGGCGAGGTCGGGTTTGATCGCATCGACGGCAGCCAGATCATCCTCGAGCGAGGCGCGGTAGGTTACCTTCACGCCCTTACCTTCGAGCCATGCGGCGTCATCGGCAGACCATGGTGTTTTCGGGCAAGCCGTGCCGACATACGGCACGTTCGCGCCACTTTCGACGAGCAGGCGCGCGACCAGAAGTTCGGAGCCTTCGTAGCCCGACAGTGTGATCGTGCCGTTGATCTTTGCCCCTTCCAGCGCGCCTTTTATCGCGGGCAGGAAGGCGTTTTGCGCGGCGGCGATTTGCGCTTGCGGGACGTTGAACACATCACCGATCTGCGCGAGCCATGCTGCCGTGCCGTCATGACCCACGGGGGCCGAGCCGATCACCGGGCGCCCGGCGGCTTTGAACGACCGGATCGCCGCCGTGTAGAACGGATGGATCGCCGCGACCGCGCCACAATCGAGCGCTGCATAAAGTTCGCGCCATTCGCGTGTCGGCACGACCGGACCTGTGGCGAGGCCCATGGGGGCCAGCATCGCGCCGATCATCATCGGGTCTGCGGGAAACATCTCGCCCAGCATGGTCACGGTCGGGCGGTCGGATTTTCCGCCGACGGGTGCTTGGACGGGTCCGGCGGCGATTTCTTCGCGCGCATAGTCCAGCATCGCGCCTGCCAGCACATCCTTTGCCTCGGCATGGGTCGGGATGCCGAAGCCGGGGACGTCGATGCCGACGATCCGCACGCCGTTGATCTCGCGGGGCAACAGCCGCAGCGGCACGCCAGAAGCTGTGGGCACGCAGAGGTTCGTCACCACAATCGCGTCGTAGCGATCCGGGTCGGCCATGTCGTGGACGCTTTCGCGGATGTCCTCGAACAGCTTGCCGGTGACGAGTGTCTCGGAGTTGAACGGCACATAGCCGACCGACCGTCGCGCGCCGTAGAAATGTGAGACGAAGGTCAGCCCATAAACACAGCAGGCGGACCCAGAAAGTACCGTGGCCACACGTTTCATCCGTAGGCCTACGCGCAAGGATCCGAATGCCGGACACATGCTTTGTGGCTGGTCGTGGGGTCCTTGCGGATAGTCCTTGGCGTATTGGTCGAGGATGTCGGATTTGCCTGCCTCGCGCGCGGCGGCCTCCATCGTCGCCGCTCCGGCGGTACATCCGCCTTCAAGCGCTATGGCGTCCCGGACTTGATCCGGGACCTCTGCCCGCGCCTGGCCCTCGATGATCTGGACATTGCCCGCGTCATCGTAGCCGACTTCGTATCCCTGCACGTCAGGCGTCGTCATAGATCACCTCGAGCGACTCTTTTGGCTTGGCATGCTTGCCGCGCATGTCGGCATCGGTGGCGGGGACCAGTTGGTAGTCGCCGCCCGTATCCTTCGCATCGAAGAGGCCCAGCAGACCGTCCTGATCCAATGGTGTCGGGCGGACAGGCGGCGCGCCAGCGACGGCTTCGGCCAGGCCGGCGAACATGTCGCCCCATTGGGATTTGGACGTACCGACGATCTGGTAATTAGCGGATTTCTTCCGCAGGTCGTCATCCTGCGGGATCGCGGCGAGGATGGGGATGTCGACGGCTTTGGCGAAAGCAGCAGCCTCGCCCGTGCCGTCATCCTTGTTGATCACAAGGCCCGCGACGCCGACATTGCCGCCGAGCTTGCGGAAATATTCGACGGCGGAGCAGACGTTGTTCGCCACGTAGAGGCTTTGCAGGTCGTTCGACCCGACAAGGATCACCTTTTGCGCCATGTCCCGCGCGATCGGCAGGCCGAAGCCGCCGCAGACGACGTCGCCCAGGAAATCGAGCAAGACGTAGTCGAAATCCCAGTCGTGGAAGCCGAGCTTTTCAAGCAGTTCGAAGCCGTGGATGATCCCGCGCCCGCCGCAGCCGCGGCCGACCTCGGGCCCGCCAAGCTCCATCGCGAACACGCCGCCGCGTTTGAAGCAGACATCGCCGATCTGGACCTCTTCACCGGCGATTTTCTTTTTCGCAGATGTTTCGATGATCGTCGGACAGGCCTTGCCACCGAAGAGCAGGCTGGTCGTGTCGGATTTGGGGTCGCAGCCGATCAGCAGCACGCGCTTGCCCATCTCGGCCATCATGTGGCTGAGATTGGCTAGCGTGAAGGATTTGCCGATCCCACCCTTGCCATAGATCGCGATGATCTGGGTTTTGGATGTGGGTTCGCCTTGGGGCACCTCCAACGAAGGCTCTTCCGCCGCCTCATCCCGCAGACGCTGATCGAAATCCTTGAGATTTGGTATTTCGTCCTTCATGCGGTTCCCCAGTTCAGGATCATTTTCAGGCAATGCGGATCGGTGAAGGCGGTTTCGTAAGCCGCCTTGGCCGCATCAGCCTTGTGTTGGTGAGTGATCAGGTCGGCGAGTTCGAGCGTCCCGGCCTCGACCAATGCCTTCGTTGCGGTCATGTCATCGGGTGTCCATTCCGCGCTGATGCGCAGCCGCGCCTCTTTCATGAAGGCGGGTGGGAAAGCGAATTGCAGGGGCGCCGTGTAGAAGCCCGCGAGCACGATTTCACCGCCTTTGGCGATGCGCCCGATCAGATCGTTGAGCAGATCGCCTTGGCCGGAGGCGTCATAGATCGACTGATAGTCGCGGCGCGTGTCGGTGTCGGGTGTCATGACTTCGTAACCTTGGGCGCCGGTCATGCGGACAGGATCAACCTCCCACACTGTCGGCGCGGGTGCGCCGGCGGCGATGGTCAGGCGGGCCAGAAGACGACCCAGAACACCGTGGCCCACGATCAGATCCGGGACCGCCTTACCGTGCCCCGCCATTGCATGGCGCGCTGTGGCCGCAAGCGCCAACAAGGCACCGGCGGCACCAAGCCCCCGATCAATACGGGTGACCCGCGATGCGTTAGTCACGATGGTTTGCGCAGCCGCCCCGAACAATCCATGCGCGCCATCATAACAATTTGCACCGGGCACGAAGATATGATCGCCAACTCGCAGGCCGCTGTCCGGGCCTGCCTCGACGATTTCGCCAGCGGCCTCATAGCCGGGGATCAGTGGATAGCCCATACCGGGGAAGGGCGGCATTTCACCAGTCCAGAACAGCTTTTCCGTACCGGTCGAGATGCCCGAGTGCCTGATCTGCACGACCACATCAGCTGCCTTTGGCGGCGTGATGCCGATGCGATCAAGGCCCAGTTTTCCGGGCGCTGTCAGTATGACTGCCTTGGTGTCCAAAACGTCTCCCACATGTCGCATCTGCCCCCACGTGGACTCACCCGCGACACTCTGTCCTTGCCGTCAGTCTAGCTTGACGCAGCGTAGTGTCAATCAATTTAGACATACAAAGTGTCAATCTAGCCTGACACCAGTTATCACCGAGGTGACAAACGGCCTTGCGGTCCGCTGCCGGCCGATGCGGGCAAAACCGGCTTGCGCCATGAGCGCGCTAATATCGGCGGGCGCCCGGGCCTGCCCGGTTCGCATCGCCATACAGTAAAGGGCGAAATAAGCGTCACCGGGCCGCGTCGGACGTGCGCCGCCGGTCATCGGTTCCGAGATGAGGATACGACCGCCTTTGGGCAGCGCCGCGTACACGGCGCGCAGTAGCGCCCCGACCGTGTCGTCGCTGTGGTCATAAAGAACCCGCACGAGGCAGATCATGTCCGGACCCTTGGGCAAAGGATCGTCCCGGAAAGAGCCGGGGTGGATCGTGGTGCGGTCATCAAGCCCTGCAGATTCGAAGCGCGCTTGCGCGGCCGGAGCGACCGCAGGCAGGTCGAACAGGCTCAAACGAAGCTGTGGGTGCCGTGCCGCTGCGGCGCAGAGGAATGCCCCGCTGCCGCCGCCGACATCCATCAGATGCCGCACGCCATCAAGCGAGATTGCAGCCAGCGTATCCTCTGCCACGAGTGTCTGGCTGTCGGCCATCAGTTCAGAATAGGTGGCCGCCTGTTGCGGATCATCGGCGGCCCCGGCCCCAAAGACATAGGGCCAGAATGCGGCGAGTTCGGTTTCGACCTCGCCCCGGAAGAACGCCACCGGATCGGCGAGATCGCGGTAGAGCACATCGTGGTGGGCGATCATGCCTTTCAGGCCGGGCACAGTGGCCAATGCCGCGCCGCGTGTCGTCAGGGCATAGTTTCCGTTCCGCCGTTTGTGCAGTAAGCCAAGGGCGGCCCCACCGCAAAGCAGAGCGCGCATGCGGTCATCGGGCACCCGCGCGATGCGGGCCAAGGTCGGGGTAGGATGTTCGGCCTTTAGCAAGGCGTCGAAAATCTCAAGTTTCACGAGGGCCTGCAGGATTTGGCTATGGCAGAAGCCAGCAACCAGATCGAACATCGCTTCTCCCTCGTGCCGGACGATCCGACGGGTCAACGGAAAACGCGCAGCCCAGCTTTGGAAGCGGCGGGAGGCGACAAGGCGGATCAGCCAAGAGGATTTGCGGGGTATCGCTGGCGGATGCAGACCCGCGCCGGGCAGGTCCAGGTCAGCCATTATTCGCCAGGAACGGTGCGTTTGCGCGCGCCTGCGGGAACCAGTTTGTCGGCATAGGCGCGGACCATCTGCGCCAAGGCGGCCTCACCCGGGCAGGCGGGGATCGAGGCGATCGCCCCGCCAAGGATGTCGTCGAACCGCTGCACGGCACCGTAGATGCCAAGAGCCGCCACCGCGTTAGGCCGTCCGTGCAGGTCGTCTTGCCCTGCAGGTTTGCCAAGCGTGGCCTCATCGCACAGCGCATCACGCAGGTCGTCGGCGACCTGGAATGCCTCACCGATGCGGGCGCCGAGTTCTTCCCATGGTTCTGCCTCTTGCCCGGCGGCGACGGCACCCATCTGGGTGGCCGCGATGAAAAGTGCACCGGTCTTGGATTGGTGGTAGGCGGACAGGTCGATCTTGTCTTCGCTTTCCCAGCCTTGCCCCGCGCAAATGCCATTCGGCATGCCGGTGCGGGTGCTGAGGATTTCGATCAGTTGCATGGCGCGGTTCGGCGTGTGACCCGCTGCCATTGCCAGTTGTTGAAACGCCATGATGATAAGGCTATCGCCAGTGAGCACTGCAAGAGGTTCCGAGAAAGCGCGGTGCAGTGCAGGCTTGCCCCGCCGTAGATCGGCATCGTCAAAACAGGGCAGGTCATCATGGACAAGGCTGGCGCAATGGATGACTTCCAAAGCCGCAGCCGCCGCATTTGTCAGGTCAGGTCGGTCATCGCCGCAGGCCATTGCCACGGACATCAGGATCGTTGGCCTGATCCGCGCCCCGCCGGGTTTGACGGCATAGTCAAGCGCCGCGGCCAGTTTGACCGGTGCCAGTCCACCCTGACCCTGTCGGATAGCGGCATTGACGGCTGTTTCGATCCGATCAGAGATTTTCATAGGAGTCTCCCGCTGACGGTTCATAGTGTCCATTTTAGTTTACATGTGTCAATGTAAATCCGATGCGACATGAATCCGAGCATAACGGTGCACCGAAAGTGGTTATTGTCGGTGCGGGTATTGGCGGGCTTTCCGCCGCTTTGCGGCTGCGCGCGCGTGGTTGTGCCGTCACCGTGCTCGAGCGGCATGGCGCGCCAGGCGGCAAGATGCGGGTGGTGGACAGCGATGCCGGACCTGTCGATGCGGGCCCGACCGTGCTGACGATGCGTGAGGTATTCGAGGATTTGTTCGCGGATGCGGATGAGATATTGTCCGATCATCTGACACTGACACCTCTCAAGACGCTCGCCCGGCATTTCTGGGATGATGGCACGGTGCTGGACCTGAGTGCCGATCCTCTGGAAAGCGCAGCCAACATTCGCGCCGTTTTCGGGGATACGGCAGCCCGACAATTCGCCCGTTTCGCGGCCCGTGCGCGGCGGTTGTTCAAGGCGTTCGACGCACCGATGATGAGAACGGCGGCGCCGGACCAGATGGCCGTGACCCGGACCGTCCTTGGCCAGCCCCGTCTTATCGCGGATATGGCCCCGCATCGCAGCCTTGCGGGGCTTTTGCGGGGCGCCTTTAGCGAGCCGAAACTTGCGCAGCTTTTTGGGCGCTACGCGACCTATGTGGGCGGATCGCCTTATGCGTCGCCCGCGATTCTGGCGCTGATTTCGCATGCCGAGGCGCGGGGCGTCTGGACCGTCGAAGGGGGGATGCATCAGGTCGCCCGCACCATCGCAGCCTTGGCGAAGCAGAAGGGTGTCGTGTTTCGCTATGACAGCCATGTCACGCGGATCAGCCAGCAAAATGGCCGCGTGTCCGGTGTCGAAACCGCTACCGGTCATATTGCGGCGGATGTCGTTCTGTTCAACGGCGATCCGCGTGCTTTGACCATGGGGTTGCTTGGACCTGCACCGCAGAGCGCCGTGCGGGCTGATGCAGTCGAACCCCGCAGCCTGAGCGCGTGTGTGCAGGCCTTTGCGGCGATCCCGGAAGGCGTCGATCTTGCGCATCACAACGTCTTTTTCGCGCATGATCCGGCGGCGGAGTTCAAGCCGCTGGCTACGGGCCATATCCCGACTGACGCCACCCTTTATCTATGTGTGCAGGATTACGGCGCCGCCGGGCCAGATGCCCTGCAACGCTTTGAGGTCATCCTGAACGCCCCACCCAATCCCGATATCCCGCCAGAGGAGGCAAGCCGATGTCAGACACAGATATTGGACAGGTTCAAAACATTCGGGCTGACGTTTACGCCGACCCCGACCACGGCGGCACTGACGATGCCGGAGGGTTTCGACGCATTGTTTCCGGGCAGCCAAGGGTCGCTTTACGGGCGCAGCCCGCACGGGCTGATGGCGGCGTTCAGGCGCCCGACGGCACGGACGACACTGCCGGGCCTGTACCTGTGCGGGGGCGGGGCGCATCCGGGGGCGGGTGTGCCGATGGCGACCCTCTCCGCCCGGCATGCGGCAGATGCGATCATGACCGACCATTCTTCAACCTCGACGTCCCGCCCAACGGCTATGCCTGGTGGTATGTTGACGGGATCAGCGACTGCGGGATCAAAGCCGTCAGCGTCATAGGGTTTATCGGTTCGGTCTTTTCGCCGTGGTATGCGTGGTCGGGGCGCAAGGACCCGGCCAATCATTGCTGCATCAACGTGGCCACCTACGGCCCTGGCGGGCGGTTCACGATGACCGACCGGGGGCGGGAAGCACTGAAGACGACGGCGAACACTTTCACTGTGGGGCCATCCAGCATGCATTGGAACGGTGACGCACTGGTGATCAACGTCAATGAGATTGCGAGCCCGCCGCTGATCAGTCGCGTGCGGGGGCAGATCATCGTCACGCCGCATGCCCTCACATCCGTTGAAATGCCGTTGACCGAAGACGGTACGCATGTCTGGCGGCCCTTCGCGCCCTCGGCCGATATCAAAGTCGATCTGGAGGCGAAGGGCTGGCAATGGTCGGGTCACGGCTATTTCGACGCGAATTTCGGGACCCGCGCGCTTGAGCAGGATTTCAGCTTTTGGACGTGGGGGCGGTATCCGACCCGCGACGGGGCCACATGCATTTATGATGCGACGCGACGTGATGGGACGACGCTGGATGCCGCGGTTGCGTTTGATCGTGACGGTCGGGCCTGGATGGTTGACGCCCCGCCGCGTACCCCGTTTCGTCGGTCATTGTGGCAGGTTCGGCGCGAAACACGAGCCGATCCGGAAACGACGCCACGCCAGGTGCTGAATATGCTGGATGCGCCATTTTATTCCCGCTCTGTCGTGCAGACCCAACTGAACGGTGAGATCGTGACTGGCGTGCATGAAGCGCTTGACCTGAACCGCTTTGCGTCGCCTTTGATCAAGCCGATGCTGGCCGTGCGCGTGCCGCGGCGACGGGATTGGCCTGCGCCATAGCCCGGTTACTCAGCCGGTTGCATAAGACCGGCAATGGCCGTGTCATCCGTAGAAACATGTATGATGCAACGTGCGCGGCCACCCGCCTTGGCCCGGTAGACGGCTGCATCCGCGATCCGCAGCGCGTCGAGCCGCGTCAGCCCCTTGCTGGCAACGGCGACGCCGACTGACATAGTCACACGGACGATCTGCGTGTCCTCGGCCACAAAATCGAAACCGGCGCTGATCCGATCGCCCGCATCGCGCATCGTCCCTTGATCGGCATGCGCAAGAAAACTGGCGAATTCCTCGCCCCCCATTCGCGCGCATGTGCCCATGCCATCCAGAATGTCCGCTACATGCGCAGCCATCTGTGCAAGGCAGCGATCACCCGCATCATGGCCAAACTGATCGTTGATCCGCTTGAAATGGTCGATATCGATCACCATCAGCGCTTGCCCGGCCCTTAGCCGTTCTGGCGTGTTGCCCATGAACCAGCGTCGGTTCGGCAGCCGGGTCAATGCGTCGCGGTTTGCCTGTTTGTAAAGCCGTTCCTGCAGGCCGTTCAGGTGACCGATCAGCAAAAGTGAAAAGCTGCACATCGGTAGTGCGGTAAAGGTGGCATCGGTAAAGTTTTTCAGGAAATCGTTTTTGTGAAGCGGGCCATCCATGACAAGGTCGCGCAGGTCGTTCAGCACACCACAGATGAACAGGAACACGACCAGCTTGGCTGCAAAGTCGATTTTGTCCCTTGGGGCCGTAAATCGTACAAATCGTTCCAACCGCCACTCCGCCCATGGCAAACGCTAACCGGCCCAGCCGCGATTCGAATGGACCTACACAAATGCTTACGCGGTCGGGCCTAACACATTGCTAAGACAAAATGGTTAACGGCTCTCGCTGAGGGTGATCACGGTTCCGCCAGCGGCCCGCGCATCCTCCGCGTCATGCGTGACCATCAGAACCGGCAGCGCCCGTGCCCTTGCCCGGTCGAACACCATGTCGCGGATTTGGGCCCGTCGGGCCGCATCAAGGCGCGAGAATGGCTCATCCAGCAGCAGTGCGCATGGCTCTGACAGGAGCATCCGCATCAAGGCCACCCGTGCCTTCTGTCCGCCGGACAGCGTGGCCGAATCGCGGCTGGCATAACCGGCAAGGCCGACTTCCTCCAATGCCGCTTCGACCTTGGTCAGCCGTTCTGCCCGCGAACCGCCGGGCCGCAGCCCAAAGGCCAGATTCGCGCCCACAGACAGATGCGGGAACAGCAGATCGTCCTGAAAAAGGATACCAACGCGGCGCTGGTGCGGGGGGGCGTGCGTGATGTCATGCCCGTCCAGCCAGACGGCACCCATCGCATCGAAACCCTGTGCCAACGTCCCTGTCACGAAAGACAGCAGCGTTGATTTGCCCACGCCGGATGGCCCCATGATCGTCAGGACCTCGCCCGGGCCGATCCGGTGATTGACCTCTAAAAGGATGGCGCCGTCTTTTTCGATACAGACATCGCGCAGATCCAACCCCTCATCCATGCCGCAGGCCCTTTCTGTTGCGCCAGATCAATGCCGGGATCAGTAGCACCAAGGCAAATGGAATCAGTGCCGCACCGGTTTGCATCAGGCTATAGACACCGATAGCCCGGCGATCACCGCCTGATGCAAGTGCGACGGCCTCGGTCGTCAGTGTCTCTACCCGGCCGCCGCCTATCAAGAGCGTCGGAAGGTATTGCCCGACCGAAACGGCCAGCCCAACCGCAAGGGCGGTCAGGATGGGCCGCAACAGCATCGGCAGTCTGACGCGCCACAGGACGCCATCCGGGCTTGCCCGCAAGGCGCTCGCGATGGTGCCCATGCGATGATCCCATGCGCGGTAGGGGTCGGCAAGCGAGAGAAAGACATAGGGCAGAACAAAGACCAAATGGGCCAGCATGACGGGCAGCAGCCCCTTGTCCGCGCCTACGTTCAGCAGCAGTGTCTGCAAGCCGGGCAGGAAGGCCGTTTGCGGGATCAATAGCGGTAGGTAGAGCAACCAGACCGATCGCTGGCCGAAACGCAGGCCGTGGCGATGCTCGGCTTCGAGGCAGCCGATGGTCAGTAGCAGGGCGATGAATGCAGCAGTGCAGGCGATCAGAGCGGTTTTGCCGAATGCCTGCAGCGTGCCGGGCCCGTGCCGTTCCCAATTCTGCAAAGTAAAGCTATCGGGCAGCGCGTCAGGGAAGCCCCAGAACCCGGCAAGGGACCATATGGCGAGGATGACAAGGCCCAAGAGAACCGCAAGCGCCGAAAGCGATGCCATGCTGAGTGCCATGCCTGCGACTATCGGGTCGGCCTTGCCCCGTTGTCCCGTGTAGATCCAGCGGCGCCAAAGACGGGATACGCCAATCTCGCCCAGCCGCCAGAGCGCAAGTGCGCCGATAACCAGCGCCAACTGCAAGAGCGCCGCAGCCGCCCCTTCCAGCCGCATGGCAAGGTCGGGGTCGGACATCAGCTTGACGATCTGTACCGAGAGCGAGGGCGGCGTGTTGGGCCCGAGGATCACAGCGACATCGACGACCGACATCGCATATGCAAGGACGACATAGACCGGCGGTCTGATTTGCGCGTAAACACGTGGGAACACCGTCTTGAGCCAGCCTGTCAGACGCCCGTAACCCAGTGCTTGCGCAACCCTCACGCTGCGTGTTGCATCGGCCTGACCAAGCGCGGCGAGGGTGATCAAGAGCAGGAAGGGCACCTCTTTGACGATCAAGCCCAACGTCATCGTCAGGCCCCAGCTGTCTTGCACGATCAGTAAGTCTGGGGGGCGTTCCCACCCCGTGAGTGTCGGTGATGCAGCGCGGGCGAGCCACCCGGAGGGTGCGATCAGGAAGGCGAGGCCAAAAGCGGCAGCAGCGTGGGGGACTGACAGCAGTGGTGAGAGCAGCCGCTCGATCGCGCGGAACGGGCGCGTACCGGACCATCCCGCAGTGAAAAGGATGACAATGGCCAACGAAATCAGCGTGGCAAGAAGACCCGTGCTGAGCGAGAGAAGCACCGCGCGGGGCAAACCTGCCCAATCGAAAAGCTCGCGGAAGGGCTCGAGCGACGGGCCAGTCAACCCAGCGGCGGGCAGGTGCCCGAATGCAGGAAGAAGCGTGCCCCAAAGGCCCGCGACCACCGGGCCGAGCATGGCAAGGAGAGTAATGAGCGGCAGAGCAGGGAGAAAACGGCGGGTTTTCATGGGTGACCCAGCCCCGGACTTGATCCAAGGCCGTCGCGCTTTATACGAGGTCCCGGATCAAGCCCGGGACTGCGCTGTAACCAATCATGCACGCCTTACTGTGCCACCCCGTAGCGTTCGATCCAATCATCGGCGATGCGGGTCATCCAGCTTGGATGCGGTTCGGCTTGTACTGTCCCAAGTTCTGCCGGGGACAGGGTGGCCACGCCAAGTTCCAGCGCATCGAACAAGGCGCGGTCTTCGGCGGACAGCGCGTCCACGTCGAGGACGGTGCCATATCCCAGCACATCGGGATCCTGCGCGCGCGCTTGCGCCTCGGGTGACATCAGAAAGTTGGCGACGACCATCGCGGCAGCCTTGGACCCGGAATTGTAGGGGATCGCGACGAAAGAGGCGTTGCCGATGGTCCCCTTCTCCAACACGAAGGTCCGCGCCGTTGGGGGCAACTGATTGTTGGCGATGGCTGCCGTGGCCTCGCCCGGACTGAAGGAAATTGCCAGATCGATCTCACCATCCGCGATGAGCTGTAGCTGGGCCGGTCCCGTCGCCGGATATGCGCGGCCTTCGCGCCAGAGAACCGGGGTGAGTTCGTCGAGAAACGCCCAGAGCGGTGCTGTCACGTTGTCGTAGTTCTTATCGGTGGCCGGTTTCGCCAGCACTGTTGGATCATCCAGCAAATCGACCAGCGCCTGTTTCAGAAAGGTGGTTCCCAGGAAATCCGGCGGTTGCGGATAGGTGAAGCGGCCGGGGCTCGCCTGCGCCCAGGACAGGATCGCGTTCATATCCGGCAATGCCTCGTCCAGATCCTCGGTGTCGTGGATAAAGACGACCTGCGCCATGGCCCAGGGGCTTTCGAAACCTTCCGTTGGCACGGTGAAATCAGTCTGCAGCGTCTTGCCGTCCACATCGACAATAGCCCAGTTCGGCAGTTGTTCGGCATAGGGGCCGAACAGCAGGTCCGCGTCTTTCATCGCGGCGAAGTTGGCGCCGTTGATCCAGATCATGTCGATGGCGCCGTCATCATTTTCGCCCGCCTGTTTTTCGGACAGGACCCGGGTGACGGCATCGGCGGTATCGGTCAGTTTCACATGTTCCAGGATCACGCCATAGTCTTCGGCCACACGTTCCCCGACCCACGCGATAAAATCGTTCGTGGTCGTCGAGCCGCCCCAGGCGTTCCAGTAAACCGTCTGGCCTGCGGCCTCTGCGGTGACGGCATCCCAGTCGGCGGGGTCGGGGTTGGCGAAGGCGGCGACGGGCGCCAAAAGCGCGGCCAGCACGGCAAGATGTTTCATGGATGATGTCCCTTCAGGTCGTGTAGATTTGTTTGGCGGCATAGATGCGCAGCGTTGCCGTGGCAAAGCAAAGCGTGCCGAAGATCCAGGCGAGCGGTGCGAAATAGTCGGGGAAAAGGCAGAGGAGGACAAAGAAGATTATCGTCTCGGTCCCCTCGAGGATGCCGTTCGAGTAGTAGAGCGATTTCTGGCCCTGTGCGTCGGTCTTGTGCCCGTGTTTCTCGGCGAGGATGGCGTAGCCGAGGAAGCTGGTGCCGTTGAAGTAGAACGATGTCAGCAGGAATGCGCCCGCCATGCCATTCTCCACGGGATCAAGGAAGACAAAGGCCATCGGGATCGCGCCGTAGAACAGGAAATCGACGGTTATATCGAGGTATCCGCCGAAGTCCGTCTTTTGCGTCGCGCGGGCCACCGCCCCGTCCAGCCCGTCGGCCAGACGGCTGGCCAGGAGGGGGATCAGCGCCCAGCCCGGCGCGCCAAGGGCGATCGTCAGGGCGGCCAGCAGCCCCAGCCCCAGCCCGATCAATGTCACCCCGTTCGCCGTAAAGCCTGCAGCGGCAAGGCCTTGGCCAATCTGGTTCAACGGCGGATCAATGATGTTGCGGGCGTGGCGGTCGAGCATCGAGTTTTCCAGAAAAGATGCTGTCTTGTGCCGTAAGCATTACGATCACGCAATCTTGGTGACGGGAAAGTGACGATCCGGCCCCTGATTGACATATCGCCGCTACCGCGTGCCTCGCACACCCCAATCCCCACGGTTCAACTCAAGGTCGATGGGCAGGACGCCGAGGAGGTTCAGCCGGACTTCGACCTCTTGCGCGCGGTCGATGGCTTCTTTGGAGTAGTTGGGGTGACCTTGCATCGGTTGCCAGAAATCCGATTGGGTGATGACCAAGGTGCCGCCATTCATCGGGCGCACAATCTCGGCCTCGGGCACGTCGGATGGGGACAGGTCAAAGGGGAGCCAGCCGATCCAGCGGATACCGACACGATTACGGGCAAGCGGGTGGAAATGGACGAGGTATGACACAGACCCGAAGGCAAGATGCTGCGGGCGTTTCCATGTGGTGACCGCATCGACCAGACCGATCAGGTGATTGAGTTGCAGGCCGTGAGTGGGGTGGGGGCGGCGGATTTCGCCGTTAAGTTGGGTCGCGTATTGACCCCACGTGTAGCTGAAGCTGTAGAACAAGAGTTCTGCCTGAATGGCTTTGTCGTAATTGTCAGCAATGCTGACGTCGAATTGATCGTCGTGGTCATTTAGTTGCCGATATTCCTCAACGTAGGCTTGTTGGTCTATCTATAGCCTATTGGCGCTCATCATCCAGCCAAGATCAAAGCCGGGAACCTTTTCAATGCAACGCAAGGCACTAAAAAAGTCTTGGACGCCTGCATCAAACCCGTACTTGTGAGGCGCTAGTTTAGTAGAAAGTTTCAGATCAATTTGTGTCATTCTGACCTCCAAACGGCTTCACTTCCATTTCATGATACCATCCGTCGATTTCGGTTAGAAAAAGCGCACCAACGTAAGTGCGGGTGATCCCGTGGCTAAACACCCATGTCAGATGGACTTCTCCGTTATGCGGTGCGACCGCCAAGTGTTGATTGCGTCCTTGTATCACCATGCGCCTGAAGGCTTGCAGCGTACCGCCCTTTCTTGTCGCCCATTCTTGCAATTCTGGCACGCCATGCTCCCATTCCGGCGTCGGCACATCGCTATGTCGCAGAAAACCGTTATAGCCATGCTTTGCCTCATACAAATGACACTCGGTCGGATGTAGCGCGTCAAAATCAATGCCCTTCCATTCCCATTCCTGAATTTTCGCCGTCTCAGGGGCGTACCAATGCCACGGAAATAGAAAGTGCTGATAGTCATAGCCACGTTTCTGAGCAGCAGGCGTTTGTGGCGCAGCCGTTGGCTTAGCCTGCCCCATATCTCGCGCGGCACATTCGGGGCAGTCGCGGCAATGAGGTTCTTCTTCGACGTTGGCGGGGCGGACCCTTTCCGGTTGTGGTTGCGGTTCTTCTTGCGGCAATGGCTGTGTCGGGTTTTCCGGGTCCATCTCAGTGTCACGGAAATCTGTGGGTGGCCGGGGCCGTGGGGTGCGCGGTGGCGGCAGTGGTTGCGGTTCGGGGTCCGGGTTGGTGCGTGGTTTGGTCCTTGGGATCGGATTTGTGCGTGTCGGTGGATCGGAAATGGGGCCGCGAAACCGGCTCACGATTTCATCCAACAATGTCTTGATTGCTTTCCCCGCCATCACCACCACACCTTTTCGGGCTGGCCCGCGCGCATGGCGCCAAGTTTCGGGAACGTGCAATAATCGTTGAACCGGGTGTCGGGTGTGCCGGTCGGGTTGGACATCATCTGTTGGAACAGCGCGTCCTGCCAAAACTGGGCACGCCAAAGACGCCCAGCTTGACAAAGCGCATGCGCAGGTTGCGGTCTTTGATGCCGAGGTTCAGGACCCGCTGCCGTGCGTCGGTAACGGCGGCCAGCAGATCGGGGTCGGAAAGGTGCGCTACTTCAGACTCGTGTGTGTCCCGAAAGTCAGCGGCGAGCTTCTTGTCATTTGCCAGATGCGCCGCCGCGCGTCCGGTTTCCCACATTTTCGGGGTGAGTTTAATGTCACCATGAAATCCGCAAAGGAAAGCCTTGCATGCACGATACATCTATCGCGTGCGCTGACAAGCGCTACTTTTTTTCGGAAGAGCAATGTATCTCAGAGGGTTATCTGTGCGAGATCCAAGAGCGGCGACAGTGAGACGACATCTGTTTGCGCCAATGGATCGGCTGCGCTGAGCGCCCCGAAATCGTAACCTGTCATTGCTTCCAAATCAGCGATCCGCACTTGAAATGTGCCGAACGCGCCGAAGGTGAAATCGGCCATTTGATCTTGTCGCAGCATCTGCAGGACGAATTCACTTTGGCCCAGAACATAGCTGGTGGCGTGCAGTGACGCGCCATCCTCGGCAAGCATGCTGACCACCTTAAAATAGTTCAGCGGGAGCCGCGCGCCGCTGTCCCCCAGCGGCGGGTCTTCATCGGAAAAGATCGGGCCGGTGAACACATTCGCCCGCAATCCGAAGGTCCGGGTGCTTTCCATGATGTAGTTTTCGAGGCCCAGCCATGTGTCGTTGTTCTGGTTGAGGTCCTCATGCTGTGGGCTCGCAACGGTGTAATGGTAGGTGTCGTCGTTCGCCTGTTCAGCAGTCGCCCGATCCCGTCCCCAATTCGTAGCAGCGCGACGGATCATGTGGCCCCGGTCAATGTCCGGATTACCGAAATCCGCCCGGCCCAGTTGCGCATCAGTGGGGATACGCCCGTCTTTGCGCCAGCGGTTGCTGCGGCGCCTGATCGGGATTGTTTGGCTGCCGTCGATGTTCAGCGCGGCGATGACCGGGCTTTTGCGATTCAGACTGTAGAGGATGCTGAAATGCTGATAGCGCAGCTCATTCGGGCGGTCATCCGTTGCATCGCTGGGACGGGCGAGGTTCAGCGGGACCATTGGCAGCGGTACTGCGACGTCGCCAAGGAAAGCGCGGTCATAGCCGTCGCGCCCGGCAAAATGTTGTGGCGGTCGGATGTCGTCCATGGTTGCAGGCTAGGAGATGGGCCCGTGCCCCTCAACCGCATCGGCGCTTTACAGCCATCGCCGCCCGTCCAATAGTCGGAGTCATGGAGAACCTGACCCAAGCTATCGTCGATCGCCGCGAGGACCTGATTGCACTGACCCAGGACCTGATCCGCATCCCAACGCTGAACCCGCCCGGCGCCGGATACCGGACGATTTGTGACTACCTGGATCGGCGCTTGCAGGCGTCAGGCTTTGAAACTGAACTGATCCGCGCCCGCGGTACGCCCGGCGACAGCGACAAGTATCCGCGCTGGAACGTGATCGCGCGCCGTGACGGCCGGACCAGCGGCGATTGCGTCCATTTCAACAGCCACATCGATGTGGTCGAGGTCGGACATGGCTGGACAAGGGATCCGTTTGGCGGTGAACTGGACGATGGGAAGATTTACGGACGTGGCGCCTGCGATATGAAGGGCGGTTTGGCCGCGTCGATCATTGCCGCCGAGGTATTTATCGCGACCCATCCCGACTATGCCGGGGCCGTAGAGATTTCGGGGACAGCGGACGAGGAATCGGGTGGTTATGGCGGTGTCGCCTACCTCGCGGAGAAGGGGTATTTCGACCCTCAGCGTGTTCAGCACGTGATCATCCCCGAGCCGCTGAACAAGGACCGCGTCTGCCTTGGCCACAGGGGCGGTTGGTGGGCCGAAATCGAGACCTTTGGTGAAATCGCCCACGGTTCGATGCCTTTCCTTGGCGATTGCGCGGTCAGGCATATGGGGGCTGTGCTGACCGAATTCGAGGATAAGCTGTATCCCGCCATGGCGGCGCGCACGACTGACATGCCTGTCGTGCCGGAAGGGGCCCGGTCATCGACGATGAACATCAATTCGATTCATGGCGGCCAGCCTGAACAGGACGAGGATTATACCGGCCTGCCTGCCCATTGCGTCCCGGACAGCTGTCGGATCGTGATCGATCGGCGTTTTCTGGCGGAAGAGAATATTGTGGATGTGCGGGACGAGGTGACCGCGCTGCTGGAAGGGTTGAAGGCTGAACGGGACAGGTTCGATTACGACCTGCGCGAGATCAACGTCGTCCTGCCCAGCATGACGGATCGCGATGCGCCGATTGTCCAGACCGTGGCGGCACAGATCGAGCAAGTGCTTGGGAAACCTGCAGAGTTTGTTGCCTCACCCGGCACTTATGATCAGAAGCATATCGACCGGATCGGGAAGTTGAGGAACTGCATCGCCTATGGACCAGGGATACTGGAGCTGGCGCATAAGCCTGATGAGTATGTGGGCGTCGAGGATATGCTGGATAGCGCCAAGGTGATGGCAGGCGCGCTGGTGGATATCTTACGCCCCGAGTAGGTCTGCGACGCTGAGGTCCCGGTTCAGGCCCGGGACTGCGTATTTCCTTCGGGTAAGCCAAGCGCCTTGTGAACCTCCGGCATCGACCTGACAGGGGTGGCACCGCTGCCGTTGGCCCGGCTTTGGTCGCCATCGGCAAGGAAGGCGAGGCAGCGTATGCCTGTAGCCTTTGCGGCCTGAAACCCAGCGGGCATGTCGTCGATCATAATCGTCTCATTCGGACCCACACCAGCGTCAGCCATGATTTTCAACAACATATCAGGCGCAGGTTTGGGGCCGTGATCGTGCCCCGAATAAATACGGCCTGCGAAGCGGTCCCAGAGACCGCTTGGGGTCAGCGAGATCGCCATCTTTTTCATGGGCCCGTTCGAGGCGATCGCCCGTTTGACACCTTTCGCATCAAGTGCGTCGAGCAGATCAAAGAGGCCGTCATATGTCGGCACACCTTTACGGAGTGCGGTGAAGATCTGGTTATAAATCTGGTCAAGCCAATTTTCGGGCAGCTTGGCCCCCCGCTCGATCGCCTCATCGCGCACCCCGGCCATCGTGCCGCCCGCGAACAGCCGATGAACCTCGTCCGGTGCGATGGGTAGGCCGTGGGTCGTCAGGTTTTCTGCGATGACTACGTCGGTTACCGGTTCGGTGTCGACCAGCACGCCGTCGCAATCGAAGATGACCAGTTCGATGTTGTCCATCAGGCGGCCCTTTGCAGAAAGGTGATCCAGGTATCGCCATAGCGGCGTTGGTCGGCAGTTTGGAAGCCTTGTGGGGCGATTTGCGGTTGGCTTTCTTCCCAGACGATCAGCGCGTCATCCGCGATCCAACCGTTTTCGGTTGCGGATTTCAGAGCCTTTTGTCCCAGACCTTTGCCATAGGGCGGGTCGAGGAAGACCAGCTTGCAAGGGGTGCCTTTGGGCAATCGGGTTGCGTCGCTTGTGATGAGCATCGTGTCCCCGGTCCGGTCCAGCTTTGCGATGTTGGCGCGGATCAGCTTTTGCCCGGCCCGTCCGTTTTCGACGAAAGTAACATGGGTGGCGCCCCGCGAAAGCGCCTCCAGGCTCAGCGCGCCGGTGCCTGCGAAGAGGTCGAGGACGCGGGCGTCGGTCACTCGGTCGCCGAATCGACCGCCTTGCAGGATGTTGAACAGGCTCTCGCGCACCCGGTCGGTCGTGGGCCGCAGATGTGCGCCTGCGTCCCCTTTGCCGACGGATGCCAATGCCGTGCCGCGATGTTGGCCGCCGATGATCCTCACGAGGTCAAAAGCGCTTTCATGTCCGTTGCCGGGTCGATGATTTGGGAGGGGCTGGGGCTCCGCCCGGCCTCGATCAATCGTTTTCCGATCATGTAGTTGCGCGGATCATTCATGGCATCGACGGCGATAAGCTGATCGCCCTTGTAATACCAGTGCGACTGCACGCCGGTGGTGTCGCCTTTGCGGACATAGACATCGGTATAGCCAAGATTCAGCCCCGCGATCTGTAGTTTACAATCGTACTGGTCGGACCAGAACCACGGTTTGGCGATGTAGGGCTGTTCACGCCCCAGCATGTTCAATGCGACCGTCTCGGCCTGATCGATGGCGTTGCCGACGCTTTCGAGCCTGATGCGCTGGTCACCCCATATCAGCGATGCACAGTCACCGGCCGCCCAGATGCGCGGGTCCGATGTGCGGCCATGGCTGTCGGTCGTGATGCCGTTGTCGACGTCCAGACCTGCGGCCCCGGCCAGGATCGTCGCAGGGGTGATACCGACACCGACAATGGCGAAGTCGATGTCGAGGTGCATGCCATCGGACAGTTCCGCACCGGTCACATGATCGTCGCCAGTCAGGCGGGTCAGGCCGACGCTTTCGCGAATATCGACGCCGTGAGTCTGATGCAGGGCGCGGAAATAGTCCGACGTTTCGGGCGCCGCGACCCGTTGCAGGATTCGGTCAGCCATTTCGATCAGCGTGACTTTTAAGCCGCGTTTGGACGCGACGGCGGCGGCCTCCAGCCCGATGTAACCACCGCCGATGATCAGAACATGTTTGCCCGCCTCAAAGGCCGGGGCCATCGCGTCTGCATCCGCCAGATCGCGCACGGCAAAGACTCCGTTCAGCATTCCACCCATCTTGCGCGGCAAGGTGCGCGGATGTGCGCCGACGGTGAGCGCCAGTTGGTCATAGCCCAGACGTGTGCCGTCGTTGGTTTCAACCACTTGGGCGGCGCGGTCGACGGCCACGACGCGGGTGTTCAGACGGAGGGTGATGTTCTGATCGGCATAATAGTCCGCTGGCCGCAGATACAGCCGTTCTTCGGCCATTTCTCCAAGCAGATAAGCCTTTGACAGCGGCGGCCGCTGATAGGGTGGCACAGGCTCGGCCCCGATCAGGGTGATCTCGCCGTCAAAGCCTTCGCCGCGCAGTTTCGCCACGAGCGACGCCCCGGCCTGCCCTGCGCCGACAACGATAATGTGAGCCATGTGCCTGTCGCCTTTGCCCGTTGGTGTCTTGCTGTCGAAAACTCTATATGCGAGTGATCTGTGGATACAAATACGAACAGGGGCGAATGATGACGATCAAACAGGGTGACACGCTGCCCGATGCGACACTGCTGCAGATGGGCGAAGATGGCCCGCAGCAAGTGGCGCTGGGGGATAAGCTGAAGGATCGGAAAGTGGTGATTTTCGGCTTGCCGGGCGCTTATACAGGGACGTGTTCAACCGCGCATGTGCCCAGTTTCATGATCACCCACGACGACTTTAAGGCAAAGGGCGTGGATGAGATTATCTGCGTGGCCGTCAACGACCCGTTCGTGATGAAGGCCTGGGGCGATACGACCCGTGCCACGGATTCCGGGATCACGATGCTGGCAGATGCGGAAAGCAGCTTTACCAAAGCGATCGGTATGAATTTCAGCGCGCCGCCCGTTGGGTTCGTTGACCGGTCCAAGCGCTATTCGATGCTGGTCGAGAATGGCGAAGTGAAGATCCTGAACGCTGAAAGCAATCCCGGCGAGTGCGAAATCTCGGCTGGTGAGACACTGCTCGAGCAGATGGACGCCTAGGAAAAGGGCGGCTTTCTGGCCGCCCGCTGTCATTCCGCCGCGCTGACGATCGTGCGCGTCGGGAACGGGATATTGATATTGGCGGCGTCGAGCGCCTCTTTCACCTGCCGCTTCATATCAGCCTGATAGGCGAAATAGACTGCGCTGTCGCACCACACCCGGACGAGGAAATCGACCGAAGAACTGCCGAGGTTGTTAACCTGAATGAATGGCTCCGGGTCTGACTTGGAGCGTTCGTCTGACATGATCGTGTTGCGGATCACATCCTCGGCCTGCTTGAGGTTGACCCCGTAGCCAACGCCGAACGTCCATTCGGCCCTACGTAATGGATAGGTGGAGTAATTGACGATGGTGTTTCCCCAAACTTCGGAATTGGGAATGATGATCTGGACGTTCCCGATAGAGGCCAGTTCGGTGTAGTTCAGGGTGATATCTTTCACCGTGCCCATCTGTCCGTTCACTTCGACGAAATCATTGATCTTGATGGGGCGGAAGAAGACGATCATCACACCCGCAGCCACGTTGGATAGCGTGCCTTGCAACGCGAGACCAATGGCGAGACCGGCGGCACCGATGACGGCGATGACGGATGTTGTCTGCACGCCGAACGTGTTGAGCACGAACAGGAAGGCAAAACCGACGACGACATAGCGCGCGATATTGCCAAGGAAGTTGAACAATGTCTCATCCAGATGCCGGTGCTTTTCGCCCAGCCGGACAAGCCGCTTTCGCGCCCAGCCGCCGATAATGAAACCGACAATCAGGATCAGAATCGCAGCGACGACACTGCCGAAGATCGAGGCGAGAAATTCGAGGGTCAGCAAATCTGCGGCGGTTTTGCCGCCCCAGATTTCGGTATTCAATAACTCTTCCAACTTAGTCTCCTGCGAGCGCGTCCATCTTGGCGCCCAGTTTCGCGTCCAGTGCCGATAAACCATCGGCGTCGTGGGTGGTTAGCGTAACCTCCACGGTCTTGTAAACATTGGACCATTCCGGATGGTGGTTCCATTTTTCGGCCCAGATCGCGGCCTTTGTCATGAACCCGAAAGCCTCGACAAAGTTCCCGAAGACGAATTTTTTATGGATCGCGTCACGGCCATCTTGCAACGCCCAGCCGTTATCCAAAAGCGGTTGGATTTTCTCGGTACGCTCGGCCTCGGTCAGTTTGTCGGTCATTGCTGTTCCTCCTGATGGGTTTTGCGAAAGGGGCCGTAACTGGTCAGCACCTCGATTTCGTGATCGACGGCGTTCCGTTCGGCCTCAAGATATCGTTCGACGGCGTCCCGAAAAGCGGGATCGCCGAACCAGTGTAACGAATGGGTGGCCGTCGGCATGTAGCCGCGGGCGAGTTTGTGTTCGCCTTGCGCCCCGGCCTCGACCTTGCCGAGGCCGTGGGCAATGGCAAAGTCGATGGCCTGATAGTAGCACAGCTCGAAATGCAGGCAGGGATGGTGTTCCGTGCAGCCCCAGTAGCGCCCGAACAGGACGTCGCGCCCGATGAAATTGAGTGCCCCGGCAACAGGTCGGTCGTCGCGGATCGCTAGCGTCAGCATCATGTCATCCCGCATCGTCTCGTGCGCAAAGTGGAAGAAGTTGCGCGTGAGGTACGGCGTCCCCCATTTGCGATTGCCAGTGTCCTGGTAGAATTGCCAGAAGGCATCCCAATGCTCTTCTTTGATGGCGTCACCCGTCAGCGCGACGATCTCGCCCCCGAAATCCTGCGCCTGCTTGCGTTCCTTACGGATGTTCTTGCGTTTGCGGCTGGACAGGGAGGCGAGGAAATCGTCAAAGGTCGCATAGCCGTCATTCACCCAATGGAATTGCTGCCCTGTGCGATGGAGTAGGCCCATTTCGGCCCCCGCGATGGCCTCGGCTTCGGTACAAAAGGTGCTGTGGACCGAGGACAGTTCGTTGTCGGCGGCGATCTGGATCGCGCCTTGGATCAGGGCGGACATACCTGCGGCCTCATAGCCGGGGCGGGTGAGGAACCGCCTGCCAGTGGCGGGGGTGAAGGGGACGGCGATTTGCAGTTTGGGGTAATAGCGCCCGCCCGCGTTTTCATAGGCATGGGCCCAGTTGTGGTCGAAGATGTATTCGCCCTGGCTGTGGCCCTTGGCATAGAGTGGCGCGACGGCGGCGATTTGGCCATCGATTTTGGCGGTCAGGTAGCGGGGTTGCCAACCAGAGCCGGGGCCGACCGATCCGCTGTCTTCCAGCGCTTTGAGGAAGCGGTGGGTTGTAAAGGGGTCGTCGGGTCGTCCTTCATTGGCCTCGGGGCAGGCACAGGCGTCCCAATCAGCGGGGTCGATGCCGTTGATCGTCGGGTGCGCGGCGATTTCGATGGGCGTATCATCCATGAACGTCAACTTGGGCGGGCGCGAGCCGCCGTCAAGCCAGATAGCCTTCGAAGGTGACGTTATCCACGATCTCACGCGCAACAGCCTCGGCCTGTGCGCTGCGGATGGTCCAGCAGAGGATAGTTGCGCCCTGGTCCTTCAACTCCGCGACACGGGGGCGGCGCAGGTCGGTGGCTTCGTGGCTGATGAAACAGCTGCCGGTTCGCGCATAGTCCGGTATCTCGCGCAACACGTCCCGGACCTGATCCGGAACTTCTGGCCAGAATTCGGCGCGGTAGCTGGATGTGACCAGACCGCGGGGGATATCTGGCGCGATCTCGGCCAGTTTGGCGACGCTGTGCGGGTTGAAAGACATGAGCGCGACGTCGCCTTTATAGCCTTCAAGCGCATCGGCAGTCGCTTCTTCAAGCGCGCCGATATTGGCGCCCATGCTACCGTCCTGATCCTTGATCTCGATCAGCAGTGGGACCTGTCCGGTCACCAACGCCAATACATCCTCCAACGCCGGGATCGTACCGCCATCATCGGTCAGTTCGATCGCCTCCAACCCTGTGCGTGTTCGCGCGCGGACGGCACCGTTTTCCGCGGTCAGCCGATCCAGATCGTCGTCATGGAAGACCATCGCGTGCCCATCCGCGCTGAGCTGCAGGTCGAGTTCGATTCCATAGCCCGCATCGATCGCGGCTTTGATCGACTTTACGCTGTTTTCGACCCGCCCGGCCTTGCGATCATGCAAGGCGCGGTGGGCGATGGGGCGGGCGAGGAAGGACGCAGGCAGCGTCATTTGATCTGGAAAATCGCTTCGATTTCGACGGCGACGCCGAACGGCAGGCTGCCCGCGCTGACGGCGGAACGTGCATGACGGCCCCGGTCGCCGAGTGCCGCGACAAGGAAGTCAGACGCGCCGTTGATCACCTTGGGTTGGTCCGGAAAATCGGGGGCAGAGTTCACAAAACCGGTAAGTTTGACCACACGCACCAGCCGTTCGATGTCGCCGCCGCAAGCCGCCTTGAGTTGCGCCAACAGGCTAATCGCGCAGGTTTTTGCGGCCTTGGCGCCGTCTTCGACACTGAGGTCCGCGCCCAGCTTGCCGGTGATCATGCCGTCTTCGTCCATTGAGATCTGGCCGGATACATAGACCATGTCGCCTGCGATCACGTAAGGAACATAGTTCGCGGCAGGCGCAGGCGCGTCCTGTAAGATTACACCCAGTTCGGCCAGCTTTGATTCAATTTCGCTCATTGCATCCTCCGTTGTTGCCGTGACGCTAGCGGGCAACTCGGGCAGGCGCAATCAGGACTCGCGGAAGGCTTTGGCGAAATAATCGGCGAGCGGTTTGAGCAGATAGTTCATCGGTGTCCGGTCCGCTGTGCGCACGAAGGCCTCGACCGGCATGCCGGGGATCAGTGTCATGTCTTCGGGCAGTTTCTCGGCCTCGCCTTCGTTCAACTGCACCTCGGCCCGGTAATAGGACACCCCCGAATTTTCGTTCTGAAAGGCGTCGGCAGAGATCAGTGTCACCTCGCCCTTCAGTTCGGGCGTGCGACGCTGATCAAAGGCCGAGAAGCGCAAGGTTACTTCCTGCCCCACATGGATTTGGTCGATATCGACGACCTGCACTTGCGTGGCAATCACCAATGGCCGGTCCTGCGGGATCAGGAACAGCACCTGATCTGCGGGTCGGATCACCGATTGTTCGGCAAAGACCTGCAACCCGTAGACGACGCCCGAGACAGGTGCGCGGATATCCAGCCGGTCGAGCTGCCGGGTCAGCGTGCGTCGCCGTTCAGAGAGTTCCAATTCGTTGAATTGCAGATCCCGCAGTCGGCTGATCGCCTCTTCCCGGCGGGTGGACGACAGGCCAAGGATCTGGATTTCGATTTCAGTCATCCGTTCCTGCGCTTGTGCAGCCTGCGCGGTCAGTTCGCCAACGCGGCCCAAAAGGTTCGCCTCTTCCCGTTGCAGGGTCAGTACGCGGCTGGCCTGGGCGAGGCCACGATCAAGCAGGCTTTGCTGGTCGGCCAACTCTTGTGCGATCAGGTCGCGCTGGGTGGTCAGCGCCGTTTGCTGCGCTTCGATCCCGGTTAATTGGCTGGCGATCTGGGCGCGTTGCTGGGTCAGTTGCTCGACCGACCTTTTGTTCGACTCGCGCCGCGCTTCGAACAGGCGCTTCTGGCCTGCGATCAGGTCTTGTGCCTCGGCATCCTCTGCCGCCAGCAGCACGTCATCGAAGATCAGTTCATCAAGGTCGTCACGCTCTGCCTCGAGCCGGGCGCGGCGGGCCAGGATCTCGAATAGCTGGCCTTCGACGACGGCCAGTTCGGATTGCATGATCGATCCGTCCAGCCGGATAAGCAGATCGCCCGCGGCGACGGTGTCGCCCTCGTCCACCAGGATTTCTTCGACGACGCCGCCGTCAGGGTGCTGGACAACCTGACGATTGCGGTCGACCTCGATCTGGCCGCTGGTGATGACGGCACCGGTGATCTGCGCCGAGACGGACCATAGACCGAAACCAAATACCAGAATGCCAAGCGAGATGAGACCAACGCTCATGTGTCGCGCAGTGGACCAACGGGCGGCGTTGGGGTCGTTCGATGGCTTGGCGGCGGGCGCTTTCTTTTGCGGTTTCACCACTTTGTCGACAACCATCTTTTCCGTCAGCTTTTTCAAGCCGTTCAGCTTTTCCGACTTGGCGCCTTCTTTGATGCGATCACGCATTTTCATTATGAGACGCCCCCGGTCTTGCCCACGCTCCGCTTGATTTCCTTGTGGTTTTTGACCATTTCTGCCAGCACCTCGTCCTTGGGCCCAAAGGCACGGCGCGCGCCGCCTTCGATCACCAACAGCGTATCGCATTCCTGAATGGCGGCGGGACGGTGCGCCATGATAAAGACGACCTTTCCTTCAGCCTTGAGCGTTTTGATGGCTTTGTTCAGCGCGGCTGATCCGTCATTATCGAGGTTCGAGTTCGGCTCGTCCAGAACGAGGATTACGGGGTCACCATACATTGCGCGGGCCAGGCCGACACGCTGGATCTGTCCGCCGGACAGCCGCCCGGTATTACTGGACACGCGGGTGTCATAGCCATCCGGCAACTTCAGGATCATTTCGTGCGCTGCGGCCTTCTTTGCGGCCTTCACCACCTCTGCGTCGTCGGGCGTCATCGACATGCGCGCGATATTTTCCTTGATCGTACCGTCGAACAGCTGCACCCGCTGAGGCAGATAGCCGATATGTTCGCCCAGAACATCCGGGTCGTATTGATCGAGCGCCGCACCATCCAACCGGATTTTCCCGCCTGCCGGTTGCCAGACCCCGGTCAGAACGCGGGCCAGTGTGGATTTGCCTGCGCCAGAGGTGCCGATCACGCCGACCGCCATCCCGGGTTTGACGTCGAAACTGATCAGCCGCAGCGATGCCTGCTTTTCGCCGGGTGGCACGACGGTAACCTGATCGGCCAGCAGCCGCGCCTTGGGCTTTGGCAGTTTCATACGCTGTTCTTCCTCGCTGACACTGCCCAGCAGGATCGTCAGTCGCCGCCAGCCTTCGCGCCCTTTCTGGAACACGGCCCATTGACCCACGATCATCTCGATCGGTGCAAGCGCGCGTCCCAGCAGGATGGAACCGGCGATCATCGCACCGGGGGACAGCTGGTTGATCAGCACCAGATATGCGCCAAGGCCCAGCATCGCCGATTGCAGGAACAGGCGGAACGATTTGGTTAGTGCGGTGAATGTACCGGATGCATCCGCCGCGCCGATCGTGGCGTCCAGCGATTTGCCGCGAGCGACCTGCCAGCGGTCGAAGGATGCGTTGCGCATGCCGAGCGAATGGACCATTTCGCTTTCGGACCGGATTTGGCTACCCAGTTGCTCTGATGCAAAGGTGGCCGCGTTCGCCTCTTCCAGGGGTTTGCGGGTGGTCAACTGGTTGAAGATCGCGACCGCGATCAGGATGCCCCCGCCCACCAGCGCCAGAAGCCCCATCAGCGGATGAAAGATAAAGATGCCCCAGAAGAAAAGGGGTGCCCAAGGCAGATCGAACAGCGCCATCAGCGCGGGCGACGTGATCATCCGTTGGGTCGACTCCAGATCACGTAGGCCGGTCGCTGCCTCGCGCGGGGCGCGATTAAGCGTCGTCGCCTTCAGCACCGCCGCAAAGACCCGCCGATCCAACCGTGCCTGAAACCGCGCACCGACCCGGCCCATGACCCGGCCACGTACATAGTCGAGGATACCCATCATGCCGTAGAGAAACGCCACCAGCACCGAGAGGGCGATCAGCGTCTCGAACGACCGTGAGCTAAGTACGCGGTCATAGACGTTCAGCATATAAAGCGGACCGGTCAGCATCAGCAGGTTCACGAAAAAGCTGAATATTCCGACCATCCAATAAAGGTGACGGCTTTCCTTGCGGGCGGCGATCAATTCGGCCTCGCCCCGTTCTTTCACTTCGTCTGACATCCGCCCCCGTAAGCCCTTTGTGCCTGATCAGATTACCTGCAGGATACTTTAATTCGGGGTGGTGGTAATGGTTAATCATCACGCGGCCCGATTCCGGTGCGTTACTTAGCACAAATGATTGATTTGATAACTGAAATGGCCCATCAATCTTTGGATGCGCAGGTCTTTGATGATGATCACTGCCCTTTTCGGCCTGTTTCCGCCTGTTACCGTTGCGGCAGGCCCCTATGACGGCGTGTATAAACAGACGGCCAATGCGGAATGTGCCCTTGTCGGTGCCGATGGCGGATCGCTGCGGATCGACGAAGGCATCTTTTACGGGGTCGAGGTGCAATGCCGGATGACCAATCCGGTCGACATCAACGATATGGATGCGACGATCTATACGATGGAATGTTCCGGTGAGGGGCAGACCTGGACCGAACGCGCGATCATGATGGCGGACAAGGCACAGACCGGCATCTATATGATCTGGGACGGGTATGCGTTTCGGTATGATCGGTGTGAAGAGGGCGAATTGTGATGTCTAGGATACTTACGGCTGCACCTAAATGTACGGCTGACGATCGCCGATATGCAGGAAGAACTGACCATTTGCGATCAACCCGAAACATTTTGTCCTGCTGCGCGATCAGCCCTATGGCTGCTTAGTCTGCAGCGTCATTCACGACTGCGGCAAGCGAAATCAACAAGAATGCGGCTGACACCAATACGGCGGCCACGCCCACGCCGACGGCTGTTTCAACCGCAGTTGGCTCTTCGCTGACGGGAATAACCGGTTCAATTTTATTTGTTACGGAGCATCCAGAGATCGCAAGAACGAGGCAAATGCTGCAAAGCCGTTTCATGATTTAGATTTGCTTTCACTTAAATATGCTAGGCCTACCCTAACCCCAGTCCGTATTCATCTGCAGAAGAAGCCGGTTATTGATGCCATTGTAGCCTCTGATGGGCTGATATCCCAGCAATCGTCAAGGTGCATCATCCTAGGCTCAAATCCGGGTCAGCGCATCCAAAACGCCATGACCAACGTGAAAACTTGGCTACCACGCTCCATGCGATTTTTTTAATTCGTCGGATCATCCGCAAAGATATCGTCGAGCACGTTCAGGATGTCTTCGTCGATGACTTCGCCACCTGTGCTTTGCAGGACACCGGTTGCCACAGGTTCCGGCGGGATTGAGACCGGTAGTTGCGTGGGCGTCTTACCATCCAGCACCCTTACCATCGTTTCGCGCCAGATCGTGGCGGGCAACGTGCCGCCGGTGACCTTTGTCAAAGGGCGGTTATCGTCATAGCCCATCCAAACGCCCGTGACATAGTCGCCGGTGAAAGCAATGAACCAGGCATCACGGGACGAGTTCGTCGTGCCGGTCTTGCCCGCTATCTGCCATCCGTCGATGCGTGCCCGCTGTCCGGTGCCTTCCTGAACCACTTTGGTCATCATCCAGGTCAGTTGCCGCGCAGCCTCTTCGCTGATGACACGTTCGCTGATCCCGGCACCTGTCGCGTCCATCAGGACGTCGCTGTCGCCAACGATACGTAGGTCGGTCAGACCATAGGGGATCACGGATGAGCCGCCGTTCAGGATACCTGCAAAGGCGCCGGTCATTTCAAGCAGTGTGCTTTCCGACACGCCAAGCGCCAGTGCCGGTCCAGCGGCCAAGTCACCGGAAATCCCAAAGCCCAAGGCGACGTTACGCACCTTTTCGCGCCCGATATCCTCGGACACGATGATTGCGGGAATGTTCCGGCTTTCGGCCAGTGCCTGCGTCAGTGGCACCGGCCCTTTGAAGACGCGGTCATAGTTTTCGGGGCACCATTCGCGCGAACCGCGTGCGCTATAGCAGGTGCGCGTGTCATCGACCATTGCATAGGGCGACATGCCCAGATCGAGTGCTGCGGCGTAGATGAACGGCTTGAAGGCCGAACCGGTTTGTCGCTGCGCTTGCGTCGCGCGGTTGAACGCACCCGTCTCATCCAGATTGCGCCCGCCGACCATGGCGCGGATCGCCCCGTCGGCTGACATCACGACAATGGCGGCCTGTGCCTCGGACCCTTCGCGCACTTCCGTTTCAAAGACGCTGATCAGCGCCTCTTCGGCTGCGTTCTGAATATCCTTGTCGAGCGTTGTGCGGATGACCACGTCTTCCGTCGTGTCGCGGGTAAAGAACTCGGGACCGGTGCTCATCACCCAATCGGCGAAGAACGGGGCGATATTGGTGCGGGCGGTGGCAGACAGCGTGGCGGGGTTCTGGCGGGCATCGTTGGCCTGATCAGCCGTCAGATAGCGCTGCTCCTCCATCAGCCGGATCACCGTCGCGGCCCTGTCCTGCGCGCGCTGCAGGTTGCGGGTGGGGGCAAAACGCGAGGGGGCGGTCAGAAGGCCCGCCATCATCGCGGCTTGGGCGGGGTCCACCTCGGCGGATGATGCGCTGAAATAGCGCTGCGATGCTGCTTCGAACCCGCGGGCACCTGCACCCAGATATGCGCGATTGAGGTAGATTGTCAGGATTTCGTCCTTGGTATAGGCGATCTCCATCCCCAGCGAATAGACGGCCTCGCGCGCCTTGCGCCAAAGCGATCCCTGACGGCAATCGTTTTCATACGCTGTTTCGCTTTCCCATTTTTCGGGGTCGAATGGCACGCCAAGACACAATAGCTTTGCCGTCTGCTGGGTCAGGGTAGAGCCACCGTGGCCAGATAATGGCCCGCGTCCTTCGCGCAGGTTAATCCGCACAGCCGAGGCAATGCCCCGCGGCGAGATGCCAAGATGGCGATAGAAGCGCTTGTCCTCGGTCGCGACAACTGCGTTCTTGAGATGCGGGGAGACGGTATCGGTCGTGATCTTCCCACCGAACTGATCGCCGCGCCATGCAAAGACCTGGCCCGTCAGATCGGTCATCGTGACAGAGCCGCGCGCCCGCTGGTCGATCAATTCGTCGACCGGTGGCATTTGTGCGGCGAAATACATCGCAAAGCCGCCGATGATCAGTGCGGTTACCAGCCCGATCCGCCAGGCAAAGGCCCAAGCCAATCGGATCGTCCATACGAACGGAAACAGGATCCAGCCGATCAGTCCGCGCTTTTTCTGCTGACGGGCCGGTTTGGCCTTACGACGCGATGCCGTCCGTTTCGCCGGGGCGGATTTCTGCGGTTTCGCGTTGTTCGCCGGATAGCGCTTGTCGGCCACCAAAGGTGTTCGTTTCTTGCCGTTTCCACTCATGTTCCGCTCGACTGATTATTGAGTCTGGATTTTGCAGCAACATAGCGGGGATTGCGTGGCGCGACCAGCCGCTATGGCGGCACGACCGTTTCTGGGTTTCGGCATTGGGCACCGGGGCCGTTATCCTGGGAATCTGTGGGACGCTGATGCTGCAAGAATAGGCGAGAATAGATGTCCCAAAGTTGCCTAAAAAATATTCACTAATCGATATTTGTGCAAAAATTGTGCAATAGCGCCGGTTTTTGACCCTTCTGCACTGCAGCACGACCTTGCCCGCCGGGTGCCTGGGCGCTTTGTCTCATCGCGTAAGCAGGTTCGCTCTCGGCGACCTGCCGAGGGAACGTGCAAGGGGAAGAAAGTGAAACTGATCATTGCAACAATCAAGCCGTTCAAGCTCGAGGAAGTGCGCGAAGCGCTCACCTCGGTCGGTGTGCGCGGCATGATGGTGTCTGAAATCAAGGGCTTCGGCTCGCAATCGGGGCATACCGAAATCTACCGTGGCGCAGAGTATGCGGTGAATTTCGTCCCCAAGGTAAAGCTGGAAATCGTGGTCGCCGCCAGCATGGCCGATCAGGTCGTCAGCACCATCGCCGCCACCGCCAAGACCGACAAGATCGGCGACGGCAAAATTTTCGTGCTCGACGTGGAAAGCGCGCTGCGTGTGCGGACGGGCGAGATCAACGATGACGCGCTTTGATCGCGTAACGAGGGACAATTCAATGAAACCAATCAAACTCCTTTCCGTCGGTGCGGCGCTTGCGCTGCTTCCGACCTTTGCGATGGCGCAGGAGGCGGACGGTGCCGCCGCCGCGCAGACGCAATTCATCTTCACGACGGTTCTTTTCCTTGTCGGTGGCTTTCTTGTGTTCTGGATGGCAGCCGGCTTTGCCATGCTCGAGGCCGGGCTTGTCCGGTCAAAGAACGTCACCACGCAGCTAACCAAAAATATTGGTCTTTTCGGCCTGGCATCGATCATGTTCTGGCTGATCGGCTATAATGTCATGTATCCGGGCGACGGCAACTGGATGATCGAAGGCGTTCTGGGGTCGTTCGGGCCGAAGGACATCAAAACAGATATCGACGCGGGTGGTTATTCCAACGCTTCGGACTTTTTCTTTCAGCTGATGTTCTGCGCGACGACCGCATCCATTGTGTCCGGTACGTTGGCCGAGCGGATCAAGCTGTGGCCGTTCTTTATCTTTGTCATCATCCTGACCGGGCTGATCTATCCGATCGAAGCGTCCTGGCAATGGGGCGGCGGCTGGTTGAGCCAGATGGGCTTTAGCGACTTCGCGGGCTCGACTCTGGTGCATGCTGCTGGTGGTTTTGCCGCGCTGGCTGGTGCGATCGTGCTCGGTGCACGGATTGGCAAGTACAAGGATGGACGGACGGTGCCGATGCCAGGGTCGAACCTTGCCTTGGCAACGCTGGGTACGTTTATCCTGTGGATGGGTTGGTTCGGCTTTAACGGCGGATCGCAGCTGGCCATGGGCACGCTGGAAGACGCCGATGCGGTTGCTCAGATCTTTGCCAACACCAACATGGCAGCTGCCGCTGGTGCGGTGACGGCGTTGTTGCTGACGCAGATCCTGTATCAAAAGCCTGACCTGACCATGGTGCTGAACGGCGCATTGGCCGGTCTGGTATCGATCACGGCAGAGCCGTTGGCGCCATCGCTGTTCGACGCCTTGTGGATCGGTGCCATCGGTGGTGTGATCGTGGTGGTCACTGTGCCAATGTTGGACAAGTTCAGGATCGACGATGTCGTCGGTGCGATCCCAGTTCACCTGATTGCCGGGATGTGGGGCACGCTGATTGTAGCGCTGCACACACAGGCCCCATTGCTGGATGACACTGGTGAGGTGGTCGTCATCGACGGTGTCGAACAAACCGTTGGCTTTGCGGGGCAGCTGGTCACGCAGTTCATCGGGTTTGCCGCCATCGGCCTGTTCGTCTTTGTGGTGAGCCTTGTGATCTGGGTCATCCTGAAAGGTGTCATGGGCATTCGCGTGACCGAAGAGGCCGAGATCAACGGTTTGGACATGTCCGAGCTGGGGATGGAAGCCTATCCCGATTTCTCGAAAGGCTGATCTCCTTCCATCAGTCTTATTACTGGCCCGGGCGTTTCTTGCGCCCGGGTTTTTTGTACAGGGTGGGCGGAGGTCGGCCTCGTCAATTCATGCATGATTGTTCGAGAATATAGCTATTTTGCGCATGTTTATCCTGCCATTCCCGCCTGCTCCTGTCGAAATGGCGATGACATCGCTGGTCAGGCGCGCAAACCTTCGCGAGTGAACGAATCTTTTGGGGGCAATGCTATGATCCAGACACCTTATCTTTTGTTTCTTGGCGATGCGCCTGACCAACTGGCGGCCAAGGTCGCCCAAGGGATCAAGGACTGGCGTCCGGAAAACGCCGTGGGCCAGTTGCGCCTGAAAGGTTGCGGTGCCGATCTGGGTTTGCATGATCTGACGTTGGACGAAGCCAAGGCCGCGGGGGCGCAGACCCTTGTCATTGGTGTGGCCAATCGGGGTGGTGTGATTTCGCAGGCGTGGAAGGACGTGCTGGTCGAGGCTTTGCAGAAAGGATTCGACATCGCGTCGGGTCTGCACAATCTGCTGCGTGATGAGGATGAACTGGTCGCGGCTGCGCGTGTGAACGGCCGGACGCTGTTCGATGTGCGAATCCCGTCGGTGGCTTATCCGATTGCCAATGGCAAGAAACGTACCGGCAAGCGGTGTCTTGCGGTGGGCACCGATTGTTCGGCTGGCAAGATGTATACCGCCATGGCGATGGATGCCGAGATGCAGAAACGTGGAATGAAATCCACTTTTCGTCCTACGGGTCAGACGGGCATTCTGATTACGGGCGGCGGGGTGCCGTTGGACGCTGTGATCGCTGACTTTATGGCTGGTGCCGTGGAATATCTGACCCCAGACAATGACCCGGATCATTGGGATCACATCGAAGGGCAGGGGAGTTTGTTTCATGTGTCCTATTCCGGTGTCACGATGGCCCTGATCCACGGCGGTCAGCCGGATGCGTTGATTTTGGCCCATGAGCCGACCCGGACGCATATGCGCGGCCTGCCCGATTATCCGCTGCCGAGTCTGGAGGAGTTGCGGGACACTGCCTTGCCCCTCGCGCGGTTGGCCAATCCCGCCTGTCAGGTGATGGGGATATCTATCAACACCCAGCATCTGGCCGAGAATGAGGCGCTGGCCTATATGGCCGAAGTCGAGGACCGGATGGGCCTGCCGACGGTTGATACCTATCGCCAGGGTGCCGGGCGGTTGGTTGATGCGTTAATAGATCTTTAACTTTTATGCCTTCGACGGGGATATTTTTGGCCAAGAGAGGATGTAATGCAGATTGACGTCACCCGCGATGTGTTTGCCCTCGCTCAGGCCTTTACGATCAGTCGTGGGTCTCGGACTGAGGCGCAGGTTCTGACCGTCTCGGTGACGCAGGATGGCGTGCGTGGGTGGGGGGAGTGTGTCCCCTATGCCCGTTATGACGAGACTTTGGATAGCGTGAGCGCGCAGATCGCAGGCTTGCCGGGGTATGTAACCAGCGAAAGTTTACAAAACCTTCTCCCTGCGGGTGCTGCGCGGAATGCGGTGGATTGTGCGCTGTGGGATCTGGAGGCGAAGCAGGCGGGGCGGCGTGTTTGGGACCTGTTGGGGTTGGCGGCGCCGGGTCCGGAGGTGACCGCCTATACGTTGTCGTTGGACACGCCGGAGGTGATGCAGCGGCAGGCGGCGCAGAACGCACACCGGCCGCTGTTGAAGATCAAGCTGGGCACGCCGGATGATATGGCGCGGTTGGAGGCGGTGCGGCGCGGTGCGCCCGGTGCGCGGATCATCGTGGATGCGAATGAGGGCTGGACGGCGGAGGTTTATGCCGAATTGGCCCCGCACTTGTTGCGTCTTGGGGTGCAGATGGTCGAGCAGCCATTGCCTGCGGATGCTGATGATATGCTGGCGGAAATCGACCGCCCACTACCTGTTTGTGCTGATGAAAGCTGCCATGATCGGGCCAGCCTGCCTGCGCTGAAGGGTAAATATGATATGGTGAATATCAAGCTGGACAAGGCGGGCGGGTTGACTGAGGCCTTGGCGTTGAAAGAGGCAGCGATGGCCGAAGGTTACGGCATCATGGTGGGCTGCATGGTGGGGTCTTCGCTTGCCATGGCCCCGGCCACGATCCTCGCGCAGGGTGTGGCATTCACCGATCTTGACGGGCCGCTTTTGTTGGCCGAAGACCGGGCAACACCTTTGATATTCGATGAGCGTGGCGTGCACCCGCCCGCGGTAGATTTATGGGGATGAGCATGCGGACTGTTTACGTCAATGGCGATTATGTGCCTGAGAATGAAGCGAAAGTCTCGGTCTTTGATCGCGGGTTTCTTATGGCCGACGGGGTCTATGAAGTGACGTCGGTGCTGGATGGTAAGCTGATTGATTTTGCGGGGCACGCGAAGCGGTTGGAGCGGTCGTTGAATGAGCTCGACATGCCGCATCCTGCTGAAATTCCTGATCTTTTGGAGATTCACCGCGAGCTGGTGCGGGTGAATGAGATCGAGGAAGGGTTGGTTTATCTGCAGATCACGCGGGGCGCGCCGGATGATCGGGATTTCGTATTTCCTGATCCCGAGACGACCAAGCCGACCGTCGTCCTGTTCACTCAGAACAAGCCTGGTTTGGCCGACAGCCCGGCGGCTAAGAAGGGGATCAAGGTAATCTCGATTTCCGATCAGCGCTGGGCGCGGCGGGATATCAAGACGGTGCAGCTGTTGTTTCCGTCGATGGGCAAGATGATGGCCAAGGCGGCGGGTGCCGATGATGCCTGGATGGTCGAGGATGGGGCAGTGACCGAGGGGACCTCGAACAATGCTTATATCATTAAAAACAATACGATAATCACCCGTCATCTTGGGAATGAGATCCTGCACGGGATCACCCGCGCGGCCGTGCTGCGTTTTGCCAAAGAGGCGCAGATGAAGGTCGAGGAACGCAGCTTTACCATTGATGAAGCGCAGAGTGCGGATGAGGCGTTTATCACCTCGGCCAGTACGTTTGTGATGCCTGTGGTTGAGATTGATGGCGTGGCTGTGGGTGAGGGCAAACCGGGGCCTGTGGCGGCACGGTTGCGCGAGATTTATCTGGAAGAAAGCCGGAAGGTGGCTGTCTGACTTCACCGTGGCGAAACCTTTACTAACAAGGTTGTTTGTCGAGTTTTTGCCGTCGGAATTCTATCGGACTTTCATATGACTCCTCGTCCAGACAAGCGGCATTAATGCGCCGGACGGTCCAAAGCTGAAGATTGTGCAAACGCCGAGCAATGCATGCGATCTGGCTACGAACCCCGGTTGGACTGGTCCTATGCGCCACCGGCAACTGTCGCTAGGCTCTGGCCCGGGGAGAGATGATGGCAGCGACGGTTCTGACGTTCGAGATGATGGTGGTCCTTGGGCTGCTGGCGTTCACCGTGTTTCTGTTCGTCTCTGAAATTATCCGCATCGATCTGGCCGCGATCCTCGTGATGGTCATTCTTGGGGCGCTGAGCACGTTGCCCGGTCTTGAAAACCTGTCCAACCGCGCCGACCTTTTTGCCGGATTTTCGTCGAACGCGGTCATCTCGATCATCGCGGTGATGATCATCGGGGCGGGGCTGGACAAGACGGGCCTGATGTCCAAGGTGGCGACGCTGATCCTGAAACGCGGTGGGACGACCGAGGCGCGGATTATCCCCATCGTTTCAGGCACCGTCGGTGTAATCAGCTCTTTCATGCAGAACGTGGGTGCGGCGGCGCTGTTTCTGCCGGTGATCAGCCGTATTTCGGCCCGGACCGAAATACCGATGAGCCGCCTTGCCATGCCGATGGGGTTTTGCGCGATCCTTGGCGGGACGATCACGATGGTCGGATCATCGCCGTTGATCTTGTTGAACGATTTGCTGATCTCGGGGAACAGAACCCTGCCTGCGGATCAACAGATGGAGCCTTTCGGCCTCTTTTCGGTCACGCCCATCGGGGTGATGCTGGTGCTGACCGGTGTGCTTTACTTCATGCTTCTGGGGCGCTGGATTTTGCCGGGTAAGCGTGGGCGGGGAGAGGATGCCGGCGCAGCGCGGTCGATGCAGACCTATGTCGAGAACACCTATGGCCTGCGCGCCGACATGTTCGAGGTGCGGGTGCCAGAGGGGTCGATCCTGATCGGTCAGACGCTGGCGGATATCATGGTGGCGCACCATCTTTATATCCTGGGAACGTCGCACAGAGGCCACAAGGTCATCGCGCCGATGGCTGATACGACGATCGAAGCGCCCGCGCGCCTGGCCGTGCTGGGCTTGCGGCGGGTGCTGGAAGATGAATTTGCAGAGCCCTATGGCCTGGAAATTTTGCCTGAACTGAACGTCTTCGCCGATGACTTTGCCGCCACAGAATCTGGCGTTGCTGAGGTGGTGATCCCGCCGGGGTCGGCTGTCATTGGGCAGTGCCCTATCGACCTGCGGCTGCGGCAGACCCACGGTCTGTCCATTCTGGCTATCCACCGTGGCGAAGAAACGATGAGCCATGTGGAAACCGAAGATCATGTCGCAACCCATATCGGCAAGGTCAACCTGCAGGCGGGCGATACGTTGGTCGTGCATGTTCAGTGGGAGCGGCTGACACGGCTCAAATCGGATCAGAATTTTGTCGTCGTGACGTCTGACTTTCCACAAGAGGAATTACGCCCGCACAAGGTGAACTGGGCGCTGGGATTCTTTTTGATGACGCTGGGATTGATCCTGTTCACCGACCTTTTGTTGTCGCTTGCCTTGTTGGCGGGTGCGGTGGGCATGATCCTGTCGCGGGTGCTGTCCATCGATGAAGCCTATGACGCCGTCAGTTGGAGCACGGTGTTTCTGCTGGCCTCACTGATTCCGCTGGGCATGGCGGTGCAGAATACGGGTACGGCGGCGTGGATTGCCGAGCAGGTGCTTGTCTTGCTGGATGGCTGGCCCGTTTGGTCATTGCAGGCCGGTTTGGCGATCCTGGCGACGGTCTTTACGCTGGTGATGTCGAATGTGGGCGCCACCGTGTTGCTGGTGCCGTTGGCGATTTCAATCGCGATCTCGGCTGGCGGCGACCCGGCAATCTTTGCCTTGACGGTCGCGATTTCGACCTCGAACTCATTTCTCATACCGACACATCAGGTGAATGCGTTGATCATGGGGCCGGCGGGCTATCGGGTTGCGGATTTCGTTCGGTCAGGTGGGATCATGACCGTCTTGTTCCTGATCGTGTCGATGGTCGGACTGACGCTGTTCGCCTAAGGCTATTGCGCCGCTTCGGCCTCGGCCTGGATCGCTTTGGCCCGGTCGTCGGGGATGTCGAGCGCCGCCTCGATCTGGTGCAAGAGCCGGTCCTCTTCCTTGTGCATGATTCCGTCGGCATAGGCGACGGACCAGAGGGCGCGCAGCGTCGCCTCTTTCTTTTCCATGCTGACGGCGTTGTTGAGGATGGCGGCGATTTCGACCGTATTGGGGATTTCGCGTTCGAGTTTCTCACAGGCGGCGCGCATCTTGGCAGCCTCGACCGGGTCAAGCCCGTGTTGCCGCGCAAGGACCTTGTCGATGCGTTGGATTTCCGCGACCTGGTATTCGTTATCGACCTTGGCCGCGCGGACGAGGAGCGCGCCCATCGCATGCCGCGCGTCGGCTTCGGGCAGTTCGGTTTCGTAGCCGCCCGGATTACGGAACAATGCGAGAAGACCTTCGAACATGCCACACCCCCTGACCCACGTGTTCAGTTAACGAAGTTATGGTGTCGTGTGCAACCTAGCCGTGCGATTTCTTGAAGGCCTCTTGCGCATCGGACGTGGCTTCGGTCTGGTACTTTGCTTTCCATTCGGCGAAGGGCATGCCGTAAAACGCGTCGCGCCCTTCGTCTTTGCTCATCTCGATGCCCCGTTCGTTCGCGGCCTCTTGATACCAGCGCGACAGGCAGTTCCGGCAGAACCCGGCGAGGTTCATCATGTCGATGTTCTGCACATCTGTCCGGTCTTCCATCAGATGCTGGCGCAGGCGGCGGAAGGCGGCGGCTTCGAGTTCAAGCTGGGTTTGTTCATCCATTTGTTTTCTCCCTAAAGGCCGCTATCGGCCAGTACATCTGTCAATATAGGCGCCAATCGTTCGGCCCACAGGGTTTGTCCGGCCTCATCCGTAATCAGGTCGTGCCGAAGTTCGATCAGGATATTGGGCCGGTCATGCTGTAGCGCGTGGCGGTCGACGGCGTCACCGGGCAGGTGACCCGCATAGGGCTGGTTGTCGCCGGTCACCCAACCGGCGGCCCGGCATGCGTCGATCAGCGGTTTGGCCAGCCGGTCGTCCTCGGCATAAAGGATGCCGATTTCCCATGGACGCGGGTGTCGTCCGCGTAATCGTGGCGTGAAGCTGTGGACCGCGCAGATGATCGGATCGGTCATCTTGTTGGCGAGGTCGGCATAGGCGGCGTGATAGGGGCGGTAGAGACGGCGGAGCCGTTCGTTGATCTCGTCTTCGTCCGCATGCCGGTTGCCGGGGATGATTGTCCCGTCGTAAAGGCGCATGACAAGGGTCGGGTCATCCTCGCCCCGGTTTGGATCGATGACCAGCCGCGAGAATTGGGACAGAATGGCGGGGCTGTCGAGCAGCCTGGCCAATTTCCGGGTGACGCCAGCCGCCCCGATGTCATAGGCGATGTGCCGCGCCATATCTGCCGCAGGCAGCCCAAGATCGCCATCCGATACCCAATCGGGCACGTGATTTGTCGCGTGATCACAGGCCAGAAGCCAGCGTCCGGGTCGATCAGCGCCTTCGATTTTGTAGGGGGTGTCCGTCATGCCGTGTCATTCCTTTGTCACCGCGTTTAGGCTAGTTGTCGCGGGAAGGGAATTGCGCAATAAGGGCGCAACATAGGCTGTTACCGCTAACGGCTCAAAGACCAAGGGGACGTGTATGAGACGCCATCGGAATGTGAAAATTGTCGCCACGCTGGGGCCGGCATCCAATGATTACGAGATGATCCGCGCGCTGCACGAGGCAGGTGCAGATGTGTTCCGGTTGAATATGTCCCACGGTGATCATTCCGAGATCAAGGCGCGGCATGCGATCATCCGTAAGGTCGAGAAAGACCTGGATAGCCCGATTGCCATCCTGGCGGATTTGCAGGGGCCCAAGCTGCGTGTCGGCGTGTTCGCGAACGGCGAGGAAGAACTGAAAGAGGGTGCCCCGTTCCGTCTTGATCTGGATGATGCAGAGGGCGACGCAACGCGGGTGAAGCTGCCGCACAAAGAGATTTTTGATGCGCTGGAACCCGGCGCGCATTTGCTGGTGAACGACGGCAAGATCAAGCTGCGGGTCAAGGAATGCGGCGCTGATTTCGCGAATTGCGAAGTGATCGTGGGGGGCACGATTTCCAACCGCAAGGGTGTAAACGTACCTGATGTGACGCTGCCTGTGGCCGCGCTGTCGCCGAAGGATCGCAAGGACCTCGAATTCGTCTGCGAATTGGGTGTCGACTGGTTGGCGTTGTCATTTGTGCAGCGGGCCGCCGACGTGGAAGAAGCACGCGAGTTGTGCAAAGGCCGTGCGTCGATCCTGTCGAAGATCGAAAAGCCGAATGCGGTGAAATCGTTTGACGATATCCTTGCCGCGTCAGACGGGATCATGGTGGCGCGGGGCGATTTGGGTGTCGAACTGCCAGTGCAGAACGTGCCACCGATCCAGAAGCAACTGGTGCGCAAATGCCGTGCAGCGGCCAAGCCGGTGATCGTGGCGACGCAGATGCTGGAATCGATGATCGAAAGCCCCATGCCGACGCGCGCGGAAGTTTCCGATGTGGCGACCGCAATCTATGAAGGTGCGGATGCCATCATGTTGTCCGCTGAATCTGCGGCCGGATCATATCCGATCGAGGCGGTGACGACGATGAACAACGTCGCGGGTGAGGTCGAGGCCGATCCGAACTATACCGAGATTATCGAGGCATCCCGCAAGGCCGAGGGGATCACGGTTGCCGATGGTATCGTGTCTGCGGCCCGCGAGATCGCGGAGACGACGGATGTGAAAGCGATTTGCTGTTTCTCGCAATCCGGGACGACCGCGCTTTTGGTGTCGCGCGAACGGCCCCGTGTGCCGATCATCGCGCTGACCAACCATATCGAAACGGCGCGCAGGCTATGCCTGTCCTGGGGGACGAATTGTGTCGTCACCGGTCCGGTCCATCGCTTCAAAGAAGCAGTGATCGCGGCCGTCCGCGCCGCAGTGGCGCAGGAATTGGCATCGGAGGAGGATATGATCGTCGTTACCGCCGGGGTGCCATTCAACACGCCGGGGTCGACCAACATTCTGCGCGTCGCCCCCTGTGCCGAGCGTTTGATCTATGCCGCTGATCCGGAGTAGCTTGCCCTGAACATCAATGAAGGGCACGCGCGATGGATCTGGATGTGATTTTCGTCATTGGACTGATCATTGGCGCGTTTTCGATCCCGGCGATGATCAATGCATTTTCCGATGGACGGTGGCCGCGGGGATCGTTCGTGGCCTTGGTGATCGGGGGCGCGATGGTGGGCTTTGCCGCTTGGACGGAACCAGCGACCTATACGTTCGCGCAGGTGGATGACGTCTTTGTCAGCGTGCTGGCCCGTTTCCTGAATTAGGTCTTGCGTGGTATCTTGATCGGCCCTATACGGCGCACTTCACCCGCGCGTCCGGCCAATATGGCATGCCGAGTCGCGCGTTTCGACCGAACCCCAGAGGAGACGGAAATGCCGAAGATGAAGACGAAATCGAGCTGCAAGAAGCGGTTCAAGGTCACGGCCTCTGGCCGTGTTGTGGCGGGCCAGGCTGGCAAGCGCCACGGCATGATCAAGCGCACCAACAAATTCATTCGCAACGCACGTGGCACGACAACGTTGTCGAAGGCTGATGAGCAGATCATCAAGCCGATGATGCCATACGCACGCTAAGGGGGATTTGAGATATGCGCGTTAAAGGTGGAACCGTCACGCATCGGCGTCACAAGAAAGTTCTGGATCAGGCCAAGGGTTATTACGATCGCCGTTCGAAGACCTTCAAGGTCTCCAAGCAGGCTGTCGACAAGGCCAACCAATATGCAACCCGCGACCGGCACAATCGCAAGCGTAACTTCCGTGCGCTGTGGATCCAACGGATCAATGCCGGTGTCCGGGCTGTGGATGAGAGCCTGAATTATTCGAAGTTCATCAACGGTTTGAACCTCGCCGGGATCGAGGTCGACCGCAAGGTGCTGGCTGATCTGGCGGTGAACGAGCCCGAAGCGTTCGCGACGATCGTCGGCAAGGCGAAGGCGGCTATGGCGTAAGCCATACATATAGAATTCTGGAAGGGGTGCGATTTGTTACGGGTCGCGCCCCTTTTTCTTTTTTGTTTCTGATTTTGAACGGAATCGGGTGGTGGCGCTCATCAGGTCGAAGATCGATCCGGTATGCGTTATGGAACGTTCCGCCTTTGTCTTTGTGCTGCATTGTTTGCCTGCATGGGCGGTGGTGACCTTCCAGACCATGGGGATGTGGTCGTGGGTCAGGCGAGCCTGCTGGTTGGCACGATCGGCGGTGCGTAAGGTGGCAACGGGCTGCCGTTTGCGACAGCCGCAGATATGCCTGAGACGTTTTGAAGGTATGCCCGTCGCCGTAAAAATGGCGCGGTTTCCTCGCGACTGCGATACCCGGCGGGTCACGATGATCGTTCCGGACGAGACCGTCGCCTTTGTCCGACGGGTCTATGACGGGTATTACCGCGATGCTATATTCAAGACGGATGAGGTGACCTAACGATCTGTCGGAAACGCGAGATCATGCGATGCGGGCAACAGCCGGATCGGCCGCACATTTTAAGGCGCTGAAGGTGAGTGGATCGCTGGAACGGTTTTGCTGGACGCCGAATTCTCGGACTGAGTCAGAGCTGCGCGGCTGTTGGGCGCGGACACCTTTGCCGGGATACTGCCACCGATCAGGCTGCCATATCCGCCCCTTCGAGCCAGACGACCTGATCACGCCCGCCCTCTTTCGCACGATACAGCGCCCTGTCAGCCCGTTTCAGGACGTCGTCGAATCCGTGATCCGCTGTATAAACTGTGGTGACCCCAAAGCTGGCTGTGACGTCCAGATGCCGGTCGCCGATAGCAAAGGGGCTGCCGCCGATCGTGTCGCAAAGCCGCGCCGCCTGGGCCATCGCGATTTCGATTCCGGTATTTGCCATCAACAACCCGAATTCCTCGCCGCCCATGCGCACGCAGCCATCGTCGGGACGTCCGCGTGCCATGATCCGCTTGACCAATGTGCAAAGGACGCCGTCGCCGACATCGTGCCCGTAGGTGTCGTTGATCTGTTTGAAGTAATCGACGTCCACCGACACGAAAGAGAAAGGCGTTTGGTCCTGTTTCCAGTTCTGCCATAGCTGCGCCGCCTGATCATAGAGCGCATAGCGATTCTGCGCGCCGGTCAGCGGGTCGGTGCGCGCCTGGGTCGCCAATGCCTCCATCTGTTCGACGATCAGCAGTTGCGTGGCGAGGCAGCAGCCGATCGCCTCGAGCTTGGCCTTGATCGCGGCGGGTTGGTCGATCTGTGCGTGAAAGCTCGCGAAGATCACCCCAAGGCAGCGGGACGCGGTGACAAGCGGTGCGGCGGCGAGCGCACGATAGCCCATCTGCGCCAGTTGTATCAGGCCAGGTGAAGGGACCTGTGTGATGTTGGGGACGAAGATCCCTTGTTTGCGTCGGAAAACAGCGCCTGCCAACGTGGTGTGGATGTCATAGTGCGCGCCATGGGCGATGCCCTTGCTTCCGTCCATGCTGCTCACCCGCAGCGTTTGCTGCCCCGTATCCAGCGCGATCGAGCAGCGTTCCGCCCCGACGATCCGCCGTGACCATGCCGAATAGGTCCGCAAAATGTCGGTCTGGGTCGTGGCCGCCCCCAATTCGCGCAGAAATCCGATTGGCACGCTGAGTTCCGCCGCATCATCGTGGGCTTGGGCGGCAGCGTCGAAGATTGCCTGGTATTCGGGCCGTTCGGTCATGCGGGTTGATAGACCGCCAACCCTTAATGTCCGCCTAAGCCGGGCGGGTCCTTGCGCGCTGTCCCCTGTCGCGGTAGCACGTCGCGGCGTATAAGAGGTGCCCACAATGGATGATCTGAAACAGAAATACCTTGGCCTGATCGCCGATGCTGCTGACGAGTCGGCGATCGAGGATCTGCGCGTGCAGGCCGTCGGCAAAAAAGGTGAGATCAGCCTGAAGATGCGCGAATTGGGCAAGATGACCCCGGAAGAGCGGCAGGTTGCAGGCCCCGCGCTGAATGCGCTGAAGGATGAGATCAATTCGGCGCTGTCCGCCAAGAAGGTTGCGTTGGCCGATGCCGCGCTGGATGCACGGTTGAAAGATGAGTGGTTGGACGTGACCTTGCCCGCCCGCGGGCGTCGTCAGGGGACGATCCATCCGATTTCGCAGGTGACCGAAGAGGTGACGGCGATCTTTGCGGATATGGGGTTTTCGGTGGCCGAGGGCCCGCAGATCGAGTCGGATTGGTACAATTTCGATGCGCTGAACATTCCCGGCCACCACCCGGCGCGGGCCGAGATGGACACGTTCTATACCCATCGTCGTGAGGGCGATAACCGCCCGCCGCATGTGCTACGCACCCATACATCGCCGGTTCAGATCCGGTCGATGGAGGCGAATGGTGCCCCTTTGCGTGTGATCTGCCCGGGTCGTGTGTATCGCGCGGATTATGATCAGACCCATACGCCGATGTTCCATCAGATCGAAGGGCTGGCGATTGATCGCGATATCTCGATGGCCAACCTGAAATGGGTGCTGGAAGAGTTCGTGAAGGCGTTCTTTGAGGTCGATGGCGTCGATCTGCGCTTTCGGGCTTCGCACTTTCCATTTACGGAGCCATCGGCCGAGGTCGATATCCGCTGTTCCTGGGAGGGTGGCACGCTGAAGGTAGGTGAGGGGGATGACTGGCTGGAGATTTTGGGGTCCGGCATGGTGCATCCGAAAGTGCTGCAGGCGGGCGGGATCGACCCAGCTGAATGGCAAGGCTTTGCCTTTGGCATGGGGATCGACCGGATCGCGATGCTGAAATACGGCATCCCGGATCTGCGGGCGTTCTTTGATTCAGACCTGCGGTGGTTGCGGAATTATGGGTTTGCCGCGCTGGATATGCCGGATCTGGCGGGTGGGTTGTCGCGTTAGCGATGCACATTTTCGGTGTCGTATTGGCGGCATTCTATGATTGGTGTTTTGCGCAGGTCGGTCGTGTCGGTGAGTTCACCGGTGTACTGATTTGGATGCTTCCGATTGTGATTTGGCCGTTTCTTGCGCAGACTTTTCCGCGCTGGCTTTGGGCTATGGGCATGATTGTCGTATGCGTATTCGCAATCACGATGGCTGTTGCTCACCATAATTACTGGAAAGAGAGACGCGGTCGGTAGGGTGGGTGAAACCCACCCGCGATTGGATTTCGCACGTGTTTCGCTGAAACGGAAAAGGCTCTCTATCCCCGCTCGGCCGTTGTGCTCTTTCTTCGTCGCGTGGGTTTCACCCACCCTACTGTAGGTCTTTGAAGGCGGTTTGGAGGCGGGTTATGGCGTCTTCGACCTGTGATCTTGGGGCGCCGAGGTTGAACCGCAGGAAGCTCTCGCCGCCTTTGCCGAAGGTGGGGCCGTGGTTGGCGGCGATTTTGGCCTTGTCTTCGACGCGGGCGGTGAATTCTTCGCGGTTCATCCCCGTATTCGCGAAATCGACCCAGGCGAGGTACGTGGCTTCCAAAGGCATCGATCGCAGGCCGGGGATCGCGTTGACGCCGTCATCGAAAATCTGTCGGTTGGTGTCGATGTAAGCGCGGCATTCATCGACCCAGGCGGCGCCCTCTGGCGTGTAGGCTGCCGTCGCCATGAACAGGCCGAAGCTGTTGGGCGACATGCCGAGGGCGGCCATGCGCTTGCCGAAGCGGGCGCGCAGGTCCGGGTCTTCGATGATGACGTTGCCGACGTGGCTGCCGGCGATGTTGAAGGTCTTGGTCGTCGCGGTCATCATCACCAGCCGATCTGTGATGCCGTCGATATGCGCCATGGGGATGTGGGTCTGGCCGGGCATGGTCAGGTCGTGGTGGATTTCGTCGGAGACGAGGACCAGTTCGTGCCGTTTGGCAAAGGCGGCGATGGCCTGCAGTTCGGATTTGGTCCAGACCCGCCCGCCGGGATTATGCGGCGAGCAGAGGATGACCATCCGTTCATTGCCGGTCATCTGGGCGTCGTAGGCGGTAAAGTCCATCTCGTACCGCCCGTCATTATTCACCAACTCGCATTCCATCACCTGCCGGTCGGCGGCAGCGATGACGCGGGCGAAGGCGTGGTAGACGGGGGTGAAGAGGACGATGCCGTCGCCCGGTTGCGTGTAGGCGTCGATGCACATGGCGGTGCCGTTGACGAGGCCGTGGGTGGTGAAAATCCATGATGGATCGATCTGCCAGCCATGCCGTTCGGCCATCCACCACTGGATCGCGGCGCGGTATTTGCTTTCGTCGCCGAAATAGCCGTAGACGCCGTGATCGACCATGTCCTGCACGGCCTTCTGGATGGGTGGCGCGGCTTTGAACTCCATGTCGGCGACCCACATGGATAGCCCGTCATCGGGGCTGACGCCGAACAGGTCCTCCATCGCGTCCCATTTCACACAATGAGTGTTGCGACGGTCTGGGGCGTGATCGAATGACATGGGGCTCTCCTGATATTCAGCCTGCGCAGGCTACGACAGGCGGGGCGGAGTGCAAGGGGCAGTTTCGCGGTATGCCGTTTTGTGGTAGGCTTTGCCTGCTGCGCGATATTTTGCAGCACATACTTTGCGAAAATCATTCATCTGCGCGGCTGTGCTGCGCTGTCTATTTGAGAAAGGGATATTTTATGCCGACATTGATCATGTCCTGGTCGGGGGTGAACCCGCTGGGCGATTCAACTGCTGTTATCGAAATCACGAACAACGCGGCGGGTATCATGGTGCCGCCCGAGGCCTGCGGCTTTCGCCTGGAGCGACCGGGTCAGCTGTGGCCGGAGTATTGGGGGTTTCTGACCGGCGATGGTGTGGGCGCGGAGGTTGAGATTGAAACGCCTGGTGGCGGTAATGACCTTGTGCTGTCATCCAGCAATCCCAACATCCCGACGACCGAGTTGATCGAGGCGCGCGGGCCTGTGGGTGGCTGCGCGGGTGGTGGGGGCAACTATGTTTTTGTCACGCCGCTTGGGGCGCTGGGCATCGGGTTGACCTTTCCGACGGATTTCGGTGCGGGGTCGTTTATCGCTGATTTTGCGACCGAGGACGACATTACTTGGCTGGATTTCGACGGCACCGCGATTGTCGTCGATCCGCCCGGAGCGAGTGTGCCGACCGCGACCCTTCCGCCGGAATTCTTTGAACAACCGCCCAGCGTGAAAGGGTGTTTCCGGGATTTCGAAGGGAAGCTGCATTGTCCTGTCGATGCCGATAGCGCCGGTCAGGCGGCGATGGATATGTCAGGGACCGGTTTCGCGATGATCATGGCCCGGAACGCCACTGTTTTGCCGGGCTTCGGCGTGGTGCCGTCGATCGCAGCGACGCCTGCGACCGTGGCGTCTGGTGCCCCGCTGGAGGTCACGTGTCCGGTGGAATTGCGGATGGAGGTCAGGTTCGTGAAGGCGGCGGATGTACCGCCGGGCAATGTCCGCTATCGGTTCCGGTTCGCCCATGGGCCGATGTCGACGACGTTTTCACGTAACGTGATCGACAATGGCGTCACGAGCGTCGTCCATTCCGTCCCGTTGCCGTTGCCCGAGCCGCGTGATCCGCCCCGTGGTGGTGCCGTTGGCCCTGGCGCTGGGGATTTCGCGATCTTTCGTCCGCCGGTCGATCCGCTGCCGCCGGGGAATCCGACGCCGCAGGGCCCGGACGGCCTGACGATCGAACCTTTGCCGGACAATCGCCACAAGGGATCGGTGCGTGTCGAAGTGCTGAACAGCAGCGCCGGGATTATCGTATCGGGTTGGGCCACATATGATGTCATCTGCGCACCGGGGTCGAATATGGGGACGGTGACGCCGGGTCTTGTCGGGCCCGAGGTTGTTTCGTTGCAGGTTTCATTGAACCAATGGCTGGATGAGCAGGATTTGCCCCGGCTCAATGCTGATGGCCGTTTCGCCGCCGAGACCGAGCGTGTGGTGCGCCAGTTCCAGCGGCAGGCAAGATTAGATGAGGATGCTGTCGTCGGCCGCCGGACATGGCGGGCGTTGATGGGGCGTCAATCCTCTGGGAGGGCGAACAGGTCGTGAACGCTGCACTCCAGCTCGTCCGCGAGGGATAGGGCGAGATAGGTTGACGGTGTGAAAACGCCGTTTTCGATCGTGTTGATCGTTTTGCGGGATACGCCGATGGCAGCGGCGAGGTCGGCCTGAGTCAGGCCGGCCTTCGTCCGGTGGGTGCGCAGATGCACGATGAGCTTACCGCTCATTCAGCGTGTCCGCGCAGAATCGCGACAAGGTAGTAGGCGGAGGGGACCGCACCCAGCACCGGCCCCAGCCAGTAGAAGGCCATTGCGGGGTCCATTCTATTGGTCAGGCTGAGGGCGAGGAAGATCAGGAATACCGTCATGACCGACCAGAACCCGAAGATGATGCTGTTGCGATAGGCGTGGCTGTTCTGTTCATCCCAGGCGGCGTCGGCTGCGTCGGGGTGGCGCAGCGAGATGACGAAGGTGAAGATCGCGTAGCTGATCGCGATCCCGCCGATGATCGCGGCCCATGTCAAGCCGGATGGTCCGATGGATAGCAATGCGGCGGCGACAGCGGCGAGTGTGGCGATGACGATGGCGGCGCTGCCGATCAGGCGCGCGCGGCTGACGGGGTTGGTCGACATGGATGCTCCTTTCTCTGAGTAACCTTTGGGTTACATAATAACGCCGGTGTGTAACGTCAAGGTTACATCTCGCATCCGTTGCATTTCCCGCCTTCGCAGCCTAAATCACGCGCATGGCTTTGCGTAATATCCTCATCCATCCTGACCCCCGTTTGAAGAAAATCACCGATCCGGTGGCTGAGATCACGGATGATGTGCGGCGTTTGGCGGATGACATGCTCGAGACGATGTATGACGCGCCAGGCATCGGCCTGGCGGCGCCGCAGGTGGCTGTCATGTCACGTATGATCGTGATGGATTGCGAAAAAGAAGATGATGCCACCCCGCGCCCGATGGTCCTGATCAATCCGCAAGTTGTCTGGTCGTCCGAGGATCGCAACGTTTATGAGGAAGGCTGCCTGTCGATCCCCGAGCAATATGCCGAGGTGGAACGCCCGTCCGAGGTTGACGTCGAATGGTTGGGCCTTGACGGCAAGACACAGCGTGAACGCTTTGACGGGCTTTGGGCGACGTGTGTGCAGCACGAGATCGACCATCTGGATGGCAAGTTGTTCATCGATTATCTGAGACCGCTCAAGCGGCAGATGATCACCCGCAAAATGCAAAAGCTGAAACGCGAACGGGCCCGTGCCTGATGGCCGTTCGACCTTTGCGCTTTGAAGGTGATCAGGTCCTGCGCGAAGTTGCGTCGCCGGTCACCCATTTTGGTGACGAATTTCAGACATTGATCGCCGATCTGTTCGACACGATGTATGATGCACAAGGTCGTGGTCTGGCCGCGCCGCAAGTGGGCGTGTCGACCCGCGCCTTTGTCATCGACACAAGGTGGAAAGAGGGGGAGCGAGAGCCGATCGCTTTCGTCAATCCCGAAATCCTTGACCAGGCCCCGTTCCTGCAGCAGGGACCCGAGGCCTGTCTGTCGATCCCTGAGCGAACGTTCAACGTGCAGCGCCCGGTCTGGGTGGATCTTGCCTGGACCAGCCCGTCGGGTATCCGACAGAACGCACGTTTTCATGGGGTGCAGGCGGTGTGTGTCTGCCATGAGCTTGATCACCTGAACGGTGTCTTGATCACCGATCACGGCACCGAAGTATGAACCATAGGCCTTACGTGATGTGGCCGCATCCACTCTTGCGCCGCGCGGCGACACCAGTTGACGCGATCACCGACGAGGTCCGTGCGATTTGGGACGAGATGATTGACGCGATGGACACGATGCCCGGTGTGGGTCTGGCCGCACCACAGTTGGGGATCGACATGGCCCTTGCGGTCGTCGATGCGTCCGAAGCGCGGGGACAGGCGGTACGGATGGCGAATCCGGAAGTGCTGCATGCGAGCGTCGAACTGCGAGAGCACGAAGAGGGATCGCCCAACCTGCCGGGCGTCTGGGCCAGGTTGAAGCGTCCTCGGGCGGTGACCGTGCGCTTTATGGATGAGGCGGGCGAAGTTGTGGAGCGTGACTTTGTCGACCTTTGGGCCACTTCTGTCCAACACCAGATCGACCATCTGGCGGGCAAGATGTTTTTCGATCGCATGACTCGTGTGAAGCGGGACATGCTGATCAAGAAGGCGCGTAAGGTGGGGCGGGGATGAAGACTCGCCATATGATCCTGCTTGGATGGATATTGTTCACCCTTTCGGCCACCGGCTATATCATCGCCAGCGTTGGCGACTTTTGGGCAATGTTCGGCAGTATCTGTTTTCTTGTCGCCTGCCTTGTTTTTCTGGCCGCCTATTTCAAGGAAGGTGCTGACTGATGAAAATCATCTTTATGGGCACGCCGGAGTTCTCCTTGCCTGTTCTGGATGCGCTGGTCGTCGCCGGGCACGATGTCCTCGCGGTTTATTGCCAGCCTCCGCGTCCCGCGGGGCGGGGCAAGAAGGATCGTCCGTCGCCTGTGCAGCAAAGGGCCGAGGCGCTTGGTCTGGTCGTGCGCTATCCTGTGTCGTTGAAGACGCCGGAGGCGCAGGCGGAATTTGCTGCGTTGCAGGCCGATGTGGCTGTCGTTGTCGCATATGGTCTGATTCTGCCGCAACCGATCCTTGATGCGCCGGCCCGTGGCTGCCTGAACATCCATGCGTCGCTTTTGCCGCGTTGGCGCGGGGCCGCCCCGATTCATCGCGCGATCATGGCGGGCGATGCGCAGACAGGTGTGTGCATCATGCAGATGGAGGCGGGGCTGGACACCGGGCCGGTGCTGCTGCGCGAAGCGACGGCAATCGGCGCGGAAGAGACGACCGGTGCCTTGCATGATCGCCTTTCGGCGATGGGGGCGCGGCTGGTCGTGGATGCTTTGGCACGCCTGCCCCATCTTGAAGCGGTTGTGCAGCCCGACGAGGGCGTCACTTATGCCGACAAGATCGACAAGGCCGAGGCACGGGTGGACTGGACCCGTCCAGCGGTCGAGGTCGATCGTCTGATCCGTGGCTTGTCCCCGTTTCCTGGGGCCTGGTGCGTTGTGGGGACAGAGAGGGTCAAGCTGCTGGGATCAGCTTTGGCGGATGGCGCAGGTGATCCAGGGCAGATATTGGACGGCACCATGATCGCTTGCGGCGACGGCGCTGTGCGCATCACACGCCTTCAGCGTGCGGGCAAAAGGCCGATGGCAGCTGCAGAGGCGTTGCGTGGCCTTGATCTGGGGCAGCGCGTGTCATGAACATCAAAGCAGCCCCGTTCACGCTGGTTGGGATCGACCATGTGGTCTTTCTGGTCGACGATATGGAGCGGGCCTTGGCCTTTTATCGCGACGCACTGGGGTGCCAGATGGGCTATTCCTATCCCGATCTGGGGATGGAGCAGGTCTGGGCAGGCGCGGCCTTGATCGTGTTGTGGGATACCACACATCCTGGTGCCAAAAGCGCGGTGCCAGAGGTCGCGGGTGGGCGCAATGTCGATCACATCTGCATCGCGACAAGCCCCTGCAGCCCGGACGACATGCGCGCGTTTCTTGCTGCCAATGATGTTGCGATCGAACGCGAGGCCGTTCATGGCGGCGCGCGGGGTGTAGGGCATTCGTTCTATGTGTTCGATCCGTTCGGCAACCGGCTGGAGTTGAAGGGCCCCGCGGAATATCCGGATGGGCGGTGAGAGTCTGACCGTCTGGCTTGTGGCAACGAGAAACAACTCTGGACGCTTTCAACGCTTTGCAGCAAGCTCAAGCTGATGCCGGAAACAACAGACATAACAGGCGGATGCCAATGCGGTGCGGTGCGCTATCGTGTGGTCGCATTGGGTCGATCTTCCGTCTGCCATTGCCGCATGTGTCAACGGGCTTTCGGCGCGTTTTACGCGCCGCTTGTCATCGCGCATGGCCTAGAATGGACGTCAGGCGAGCGGCGGCTGTTTGCGAGTTCGAATATCAGCCAGCGTGGGTTTTGCGGTGACTGCGGGACGCCGCTGAGCCTTGAGAACTTCGACGACGATCAGGTCGAGATCGCGACCGGAACGCTGGATGATCCCGAGATCGCGCCGCCGACAGTCCAGATCAATCATCGCTATGCGTGCAGCTTTGCCGATGGCATCGGTGGGTTGCCCGAACCGGATGAGGCAGCGATCGCCGAAAATGAGGCCTGGAACGCCACGGTCGTGTCGCGACAGGGTTAGCCGCCACGCAAAACAACCGGGCGATGGCCCGGTTGTTTTGTTCAGAGGAGAGAGTTTAATGCTTAGGCGTGGGCCGGGGCCAGACGCGCGGCTGGGGCTTTGACCGCGCCGCGCGCTTCCATCACCCAGGCGGCGACGACGGCAAAGACGATATGCCCCCAAAGCGCCACCCAGGTGATGCCGGTGAAACCGAGGAACGGTTTGTTGCCAGCCACCAGATGCGCCATGACGTAAAGGGCGAAGACCCAGAGCACCACGCCATAGGCCGCGGCGGTGACCAGCCATGGCAGGTTGGGCATGATCCGCATCTGGGTCGGGCGCGCGACCCAGAGATAACCCAGTGTATAGGCGACCATGCCGGTGAAGACGTGCAGCAAATGCGCCAGACCCGACGGGTTGGAACCAAAGACGGTCTTGAGCGTTTGACCGGCTAATCCTACGGGGGCGAGCTTCGAATAGCCGAATAGCGGGCTGAGCCCTTGGCCGAATGCATCGAAAGCGATGGTGGCAAAAGCGCCAGCGGCGAGAACGGTAAAGACGGTGGACTTCATGGGCTTCATCCTTTGTATACGTTTGTATGCTGTTGCGATTAACGATCTTATCCGCGATTTTTGCGGGCCTGTGCAGCGGCCTCACGCAAGGGTGACGGCGCAGGTCTGGGATGAAACAGAAAATGTAATATTGTGCGAACGGCTCTGATATCGCCGTGAACGCGGCGTAACACTGTAACAAAATGCAACACAGATGCCCGGAAAGCAGCCGGGTGGTGTTTTGCCCTTTGCCCCCAGAATGTTAAGAGCGGATTCGCGCAACCGAGGTGTGAACGGAATGACGATGAAGACGAAAATGACACGACGTACGTTCGGAGCCATGATGCTGGCGACGACGGCAGCCTGCGCGCGGCCACCCACACCCCCAGCATTGCCTGCGCAAGAGGACTTTCTTGACGGTTACGGGCCGATTGCGGATGCGGGATACAATCTGCCGGGCATTCCGTCGAAATATCTGCAGGGCGTGAACCGCCGTATGTCGGGTATCTATAATGGTGAGCAGGGGCCGAATACGCTGGACGTCGATCCGTTTGCCAAGTTTCTCTATCATGTGCGCGCCGATGGTACGACAACGCGCTATCCCGTTGGTGTCGGCCGCGCGGGCCGGTCGATCCGGGGCTCTGCCACAATGAAACTAAAACGGAAATGGCCCGGCTGGACGCCGACGCAGAACATGTTGCGGACCGAGCCCGAGGTATATGGCCCCTTCCGCGAGGGCATCCCCGGCGGTCTGCGAAGCCCCCTGGGCGCGCGGGCACTGTATCTGTATCGGGGCAATCGTGACACGTTCTATCGTATCCATGGGACGAACGATCTGGAATCGATCGGTAATTCCGGCTCGGCCGGGTGCATCCGCCTGTTCAATCAGGATGCGATTCATCTGTATGATCAGGTTGACGTGCCGATGCGTGTGCATATTCGGTCGCGGGAGGAGTCACTGCGCGTGGATCCCGAAAACTATGAGCGGGGAATCGAGTTGCCGCCCAAGATCATCTCGCCCGAGGAACTTTTGGGTGCGGGAGCTGAAGAGATGGACCGGCCGCCGGAGTTTGATTTCGATCGCATTTAGGGTCAGGCGTTCCATGCCTTTTATTTGTCAAACTGTCGGGCCAGTATAGACCTGAAAGCGCATGTATAATGTATGCGTTATATTGCAATGCGGGCACCAAATACTTATCTACTTGTAAGTATTTGAAAAAATGAGGGACATACTGAATGGCGAATTTCGAAACCCAGATCAAGGAATCGCAGGCGCAGGTCGCCGAGGCGCAAAGCAAAATCTCGGAACTGACAAGCCGTATTGAAACGGCCCGTACCAAGATGGCGGAAGGCACCGATATCGCGGTCGATATCGAGAATGCATCGCTGGACGATGTGCATCAGCACAACGAGGTGATGAACGCCAACATTGCCGAACTGATCATGGGTCTCGATGATGTGACATCCGCCTTTTCCAAGGATTTCGACGAAATGCGGTCGAAGACCGGGATGGAGACGTTTGTCGGCTTTTTCAGCAAGGCCAAGGCGGATTCGATGCGGCAGGAACGCATGCGCACGGCCTCGATTGATGACAAGCTGCAGGACCTGATCAGCAAATCCGACGTGATCATGAAGCTGCTGGAAGGTCAGCTGGGTGTGCTGAACGAACAGAAGGTCAGCGTTGAGAAGAACCTTGCCGGCACGCTGGAAGAGCGTGAGGCGGTTGTCGGTGAATTGGAGACGTTGAAAGCCAATGTGCTGGCGATGGACCCGAAGATCATCGAGCTTGAGAACAAGATTTCGGTTGAACAGGATGCCGCTGCACGCACCAAGCTGGAAACCGAACTGGCTGCGCTCAACACCCAATACAACGAGATGGTGCAGGAAGAGCAGGTCAAGATCGCGAAGTCGCAGACACTCGAGCGCTACATCGAGAAAGGCAAGACCTGGATCGATTCGCTGCAAAACCAGGCGGCGACCCAGATGGTGCTGATCAACAAGCTGCAGACAGACACCAAGCAGCGGGTCGTGTTGTATGACGCCCTGTCCAAGTCGTTGAAAACGGCACAGCAGCAGGATGTGGCGCACAAGATCAACGAGATCGGCGTGCAGACGGATCAGGAAGCACAGACAGCGATGGCGGCCATTGGCTCGGCCACAAATGCGCGGATGGCAGATATGCTGGAAGCGCACGAAGACCATATGGTCTTTGCCCGCGAGGTGCTGGAGCAGAAGGCGAAGGCGGATGAACGCTTTGTTCGCCGGTTCCAGAAGATTGTGGAGAAGCATGACAGTAATGCGTATGGGGCTGAGTCTTGATCTGCCGCAGCCCCGGACGTGATCCGGGGCCTCTTGCTGATGTTGATCATGAGGTCCCGGGTCAAGCCCGGGACTGCGGCAAACCGGGCGGGTTTTGAGACCATTGATTTCTCAGCGAAGAGTCATGCTATCTTGTGTCCCACAACTTGCATGGATTTTAGATGCAGTTAGGTAATATGCTCCGCAACCTTGCCGGGATAGCTTTCTTATCGCTGTTCTTTATAGCGGCGCTCAATGACGATGATCCGGTTGGATCAACGTTGTTCCTAGTAATTGTATTTGGCGCTATCTTTGCGACGAGTGTAAAGGCACCCAAACCTCAAGGGATAGACGATAGTCGGACGCATAGGGATATTCGGTTACCGTCATATGTTGAAAATGCGATGACCGGTCGCTGGTTTGTATTGATACTCGGCGGTTTATTGACCGCAGTAACGAAGTCTGCGTTGCTTTGGGGCCTTACGGTGGCAGGCTTCATACTTTTGACGGACTATGCATCTCGCAAGTATTACCACGAAAATCCTGTCGAATGGGAAATCGCCTTTCACAACGACGTCGATGGCTACCATAATGGTGACGGCGATGGGGATGGCGATTGAATGACTGACCTCCAAGCCGACCATATCAAGCTGGACGATACCCGGGTCACCCGCCGCTATTTTGGGAAGTTTTCCAAGATCACCGGCTACCTCACCAAGGTCGCCGCGACGATAGAGGCGGAGGGGCGGTTTTCGCGGGAGGATATCGAGGCGCTGGCCCGCTATCTGGTCGGGCTGAATTGGACCTTTACAGCGCTGTCGCACAAGTACCATTTCTCGGGCCGGTATCAGCATGCGGGCGCGCTGACCTTTGATCGGCGCGAGAGTGGATTTCCTGTTTATCAGGAGCTTTTGGAAATGGCGAACGATGTGCTGCAGGCGGAACGGCATCTGGCCTCGCAACCCTCGGTGGATGATCTGAAAGACCAGATGGTCCGCGTGATCCTGCGCGATCAGGAGATCCCGACAAAGCTGCAATACGCGCTGTCGCAGCGGCTTTATTATGAAGAGCTTTTGCGGGGGGATCAGTTCTGGGCACGGAATGATCCGCAAGCTGTCTGGATCGAGAATGTCAGTGATCGGCGGAAGTTCATGGTGCATTGGGCGGTCTATGACAGCCAGGTGAACCTGCCAACGATCTATCTGATGGATCTGGAGGATACGGGCCGCACCGGTCTGCCCAAAGATGAGCGGCGCTGGCCGGAAGTGCAGGCCCATTTGATGGCGCAATCGGTGGCGCATTTGAAGCTGCTGACCATTGCCAAGGGCTTTGACGAGGACTTTGGCGACCTGCACCCCACCCGGCTGCGCCGGTTTCATATCGGGCCGATGTATTCACATGCTTTTACGCGACAATCGGGGCCGCTGCGCGAAGTGCTCGAGGCCGCCAATGCGCCTGTGGGCGAGGATTGGGCGCTTGTGTGGACCGAGGAAGAGTTGCGTTCGGAACGGGTCGAGCAGGTGAAATCGGGTTGGTTTGGCACCGTGGAGCGGCAAATCTTTGCGCTGGATCCGTTCGAGGGTGGTGGTGGTGACACCGGGGCCAGCCGGATGGAGCGGTCTTTGATCATGCCGGAGCGGCCGTATCAGGCGCTGGCCGAGCGGAACCCGCCCGGGTTTCGCGATGTGCGCAAGTTTGTCGTCAGCGGCAAGGGGCGGGTGTTGAGTTACAGGTAGGGTGGGTCAAGACCCACCTTACGGTGTGGCGTCTGTATCGCGTTGATCAGACGCTTGGAATGATGACCGACGTCGGAGCCTCCGGCGGGAGTATTTTGAGCAAGATGATGAGGATTTGATGAGCCAGACAAGCGATCAGATGGAATTGCGCGAGGACGATATTCGCGCGCATTATGCGGCGGCTTTGGACCTGTTGGACGGGTTCGATCATGCACCGCGGATCGCGAAGGCCTCGGCTGAGCCTGCTGTGGCGACGGAGCGATCGCCCGGGATCGGGACGCGGCGCGCGTTTCGGTCGACGACGCCGGGTCTGGTCACCCGCCGTGTGGCACGGCAGGAAGGCGTGCAGCTGACGACACGGGTTGAGGCCGTCGAGGGTGGTGATGGTCTGGTGTCGCCGTTGCAGGCGAGTGTTTTGCAGGGGTTGCGCCGGGCCGTGGCGGTCGCCTTGGCCGTGGCCGAACAATACGCAGAGCGCACGCCGCTGAAGGACCTCAAGCGCGCCAATCTGGAGGGATCGCTTGCCGATGGGAAGCGGGCCGAATTTTCAGAGTTTCTGACGGCTGAGGCGCTGATCACCTTATATGTATTCGGGTCCGCCACGGCCTATTTCCTTGGCAGCCATGCAACCGAAGAGGTTGTCGAAGTGGGTGAGATCGACGAGATGCTCGTCGACAATGGTCAGCTTGCCTTGCACGGCGCCTTATGGGAGCTGGATCAGGATATTGCACAACATGCGGCGTCCGAACCCAAGCTGGTGGCGACTGTTCTGGCGTTTGCCGAGAACCTGATGGACAAAGTCGCTGCACGGGCCGCCAATACCGGACGGTTGGAGCCTTTCAATACGGCCTCTTGGCGTGTCGATGCGGATGACTTTGTCGTGCAGGGGTTTTCGCCCGCGCGGAAGGCCAAGGGTTCGACCCTGACGATGACCTTCAAGAAGCCCAATGAGGTCGTCGGCAACCATATCGCCAAGTATCAGGCCATGAAGCTGTCCAAGATGCTGATGGCCTATGATTTCGACCGGCGTCTGAACCCATTCGCGGAATTGGGTGGCTTTATCTTTACCTTCATGGGGGACGGCAAGCCGGGGACGGGCAAGACGACCCTGATCCAGATGATGGCTGGCATGATCAACGAGTATTGCCAGATTGCCGGATATCCTTTCCGTTATCAGAACCTGTCGACCGACAATATCGATAGCTATCAAGGTAAGTCGGGCCAGAATGCGAAGGCGTTTATCAACAACGTGCTTGATCCGCATGTGATCGGCTTTGGCACGATTGATGATATTGATCAGCTGGCGGGCAAGCGCGGGGATCGTCAGTCTTCTGCCGGGCAGTTGGAGATTACGGCTGTGCTGATGGAGAGCTTTGCCGGTGCCAATACCGTCGTGCGCGGAAATTGTACGTTTGGGATGTTTTCGAACTACCCCGAGAATGTGGATGATGCGCTGCGCCAGCGGGCCGGTGCCCGATTCTTGGTCGATGGGCCGCAGACGCGGGATGATTACATCGATATCCTCTATCTACTGATGGGCAAGAACCATGATATTCCAGTTGGCGAGCATGAGGTGTTCAGTGCGCAGGAAATCAAAAAGGCTGTCGCCGCGTCGTTCGACAGCCATGCGAAGCCACACGAGGAAGGTCTGCAGCGCGTGTTCGAGCGGGTGCATGGCCAGATCGGCGATCTGGATACGATTGCAAAGCTGGGAACCTATCTGAAGGGTATTCAGGAGGCGGATGACCGGTTTACGGGCCGCGCGATCAAGAACATCACCGATGCGGTGAAGGTGCGGGCGATGGATTTCGAATTGCCCGATGTGTGGATGGAAGAACCGGACCTGTTCCTGTTCAAGGATTATGAGACCAAGAAGGGCATGATCTCGGAGTTGCGCCAGCCAATTACGGTGGAAATGGTTATCCAGGAGATCAACCGATATGCGGATTCCGAATTCCGCTATGCGGACAAGTCGGATGAGGTCGCGATTGAGGCGATGGTGCGTGATTTTGGCCGTCAGGAAGAGGCGAAGAAGCGGTATCTGGAGGGGAAGGGGTGAGTTTCGTGCGACGCAGTCCCAGACATGATCCGGGACCTCTTGGTTGGTTCAGCATACAGGTCCGGGGCTGCGGTTAGACGATGGGGAACATAATTTCAGAAAGCCTGTTTTTGCCTGCCGCGGTTCTTGCAGTATTGGCATTTTTTGTACCGCGGGTTCTGGGGCGCCTATTGCCAGAAGGGGTGAAGCCGCTTGTGTTGAATACGTTTCTTTCGACAGTTCTGTTGTTTGTCATCTCGGCCCTTTTCTTTCTGTGTTTGTATCTGTGGCAAGGGCTAAGCCCTGCCCAGATCATGGAACCGGGCTTGAGCGCGAATATCCTGCATTTCGGGCGGCTTGGGCTGACCTCAGCACTGATCTGGGCACCGATCATGATTTTGTCGGTGGCTGGTCTGCCGCGCAAATGGATACATGAGACATGGTGATAGCGCGCGTGGGTTTCACCCACCCTACGGAGGGGCGGGATGCATAGGCTGATCGAAAAGGGCCTGATGTTCGGCAACCTTGTCCGGGTGGATTCGCCTATTCTGGTGGAGCGGTATAATCGTGCCTTGCAGCATTTGGTTAGCAAACAGACCAAGCTCACCGATTTTCATATCGACATTTCCGGCTATTCACCCGAGATCGGGGATGAGTTAGGCGACGATCTTTATCTCAACCATCATGGCGTGAACCGGCAGTTTATCCTGCTCACGACCGAGCAGGTGGATGCGCCGCTTTTGAATGCGAAATTCTCGACCTCGCGCGGGATTTTGCAGCAGTTCATGGTGGATAATCGGGCGGAGTTGTTTGCCCTGACCGCGCGGGACGCGGTGGCGGGGGAATTGGTGAATACGGTTTACAATTTCAGTGATCCGGCTGACCTTTTCAAGATCCGCAAAGTGACGATAGAGGCCGATACGACCAGCGGCACGGTCGCCACGGCGAAGAAGCTGGGTGGGCTGATTGACCGGTTCAAGTCCGAGCCCGATGCCTGGTTTGACGATGTCCTCATTGCTGAGATGATCGGGCTGGCCAAGGAAACGGGCGACGTGTCGCGCAATCCGGTCAATCTGCGGCACATGGCGTTCGGGCAGGACAATTTCTGGACGGCGCATTTTGGCGGGATTTATGCTTTTCGTGGGGTGGAGCATCCGGCGGCGATTGTCGCTGGTAACAAGAGCAAGGTGGGCGATTTGCCGATCCCCTACACCTTTGATTTCAGCCAGCGGTCCGCGATTGCGAAGTTCCTCAACCTCAACGATCTTGTCGAGCCGATTACCGATGCGCGTGGCGTCGATGCCGCCGCGATCCTCCGGCAAAAGATGGATTTCATTGTGGTGGCCGTTGCGGCCTCGATGAATGAATACCTGACCGGGGCGATGCGCCGTGATCTGCGTGTGTTGGGCCGTAAATACGCGAAGCTGCTGCCCGAGGCCTGGCATGGTCTGGATGCGCTTGTCCGCTGGGCTGAGGATGACGGGCCCTGGCCCAAGATCACGTCGGACCATCCGGCATATTTCTACACTTTGCGTGCCAAGGCCCACCCGGATGCAAGCCTTGTGAATATGCTCTTGGCCGAGATGACGCCGCTGGACGTCCGGCAGTTATTCATTTGCCACAAAGAGGTTTTCTACAAGGCCTATGCCAAATGGCCCGAGGAAAAAAAGGCCTATGTCGTTGATTTTCTTGACCGCGAATACCAAGTCGATAAGGCGGGAATGCGCGAGGCGTTGTTTGGTCACGATGTCCCGATGGATGCGCCCGCGCCGGCCAAACAGCCGGACCTGATCACGCGGGTCGGCCCGTGGGGGTCAGTGGCGAGGAGGAATTGATGCAGTTCGTCAGGTTGATTATTTTTTGGTTCATCGCGATGACGGTCGTGTATTTTTGCATCTCGCTTTACTCTCGATCGGTCCGACGTGAAAAGCTGGAAGATGCTTTTGACGCCGATCATCCGGATGGCGGTGCGCCCGGTATGCGTGATGCGTTTGTCGCGAAGGGGATGGAAGACTACCATAAATCCATCCGGCCCAAGCTGATCGCCCTTGTCTACGTCATTCCGTTTTTCGTGATTTCGACGATCGTCTACATCGTCAATACAAACTGAGGATTTCTCATGCGTCGTATCCGCATCGTCTTTCGCCTGATCGTTGTTTTGGTATTTGGCCTGTTGTTCCACTACGTCCTGCCGCAGCATGATGTTGTGAAAGTCACTTCGACCGAGATCATCCGGACCGATTTCAGCGCGTATAACCGTATCTTTTACGCGCAGGCCGACAGTGGCGGGTCCGAGCAGCCGACCCGCGATCTGCGCCTGATCAATACGCAAAAGCAGCGCACGATGTTGTTGGGTTTCATCCCGACCGGCGGATCACATGTGATGGTTTATCGGAATGAGGATACGGGTTGGATCTGGCCACCCTATTTCAAGTTCGACAGTTCCGATTTGCAGGCCGAGGCCGCCAATCTGGCGAAAGGTGACGAATGGGCGGTAATCACCCATTACGGATGGCGCGTACGCTGGGCCAGCATCTATCCCAACGCCGTCGCTGTTCGCACCGTGTCGGGCCCGGATGCGACGATTATTCCGTGGTTCAACATCTTCTTTTTCATTTTTCTTGCGGCGGCGTTGTTGTTCATCCGTGCCATGTGGCGCCAATTTCGGGAGCGGACGGTCGATCCGCTTTTGGGCAACGCGGAGGACCGGGTTGACGAAGTGCAGGCCAATGTGGCGGAGAGGCGTGGCCGGTTCCGTCGCTGGCTGAACACGTGGCGATCGAAAGATAATCAGCTTCCGCCAGAATGACGGCTGCGCCGAAGACATTTTGGGGTAGGGGCTTTGCCCCCGTCCCGTACCGGGACTCCCCCAAGGTATTTGTGAACAAAAGAAGCTGGATCTATTCGCCGTAGGGAATCCAGATGTTTTTGATCTCGGTCGCGGCTTGCAGATAATCGTGTATGTTGGGTTCCAGAGCTTTGCCGTTGTTGACCCAGGTCCGTTTAAGGTTGCCCGCGCTTTCACGCTCGATCACGGCGGATAGGTCAGTTGATGAGAAGGACCAGACTGCATCGATATCCATATGGCTGGCGATGGTTGGCGCGAGTTCCGCGTGGCTGCCGGTAAGGATGTTGACCACGCCTGCTGGCACGTCCGAAGTTTCGAGGATCTGGTAGAAATCGGTGGCAGCCAGCGGTAAGGGCTCGCTGGCGATCATCACCGTCCGGTTGCCCATCGCGATCGCGGAGGCCATGGTTTCGATCAGACCTGACAGCGGCTGTGCGTCATCGCAGAGGATGCCGATATTGCCGACGGGTTCCTTCATGGCCAGTGCCACGCCGCGGATCGGGACGCCGTGTGCCTGACCGTCGTATTTGTCGGCCCAAGCGGCATAGGTGAAGAGGGTGCGGATGCTGGTTTCGACCTCGTCCGCACCTGTTTTGCCGCCGGTCATGTTGTTGATCCTGCTGGCGAATTCATCGGCGCGGGCTGAGAGATTTTCGGCCGTATAGTAAAGGATCTGGGCCCGCAGGTGGCCAGTCGTTTTGGACCAGCTTTTCGCGGCATTGCAGGCCTCGACCGCGTTGCGGATGTCTTTGCGGTTGGCTTTTGAGACGTGGCCGAGCAGTTTACCCTTCGGGCTATAGACCGGTGTGGAATAGCCGCCGTCGGGCCGCGCCTGTTTGCCGCCGATGTAGAGCTTGGCCGTTCGGTCCAGCGGGTCGGCGGGGTGGCCGTCTTCGGTCGTGTAGGGGTCGATTTTCTTCAGTTGTTTGGCGGTAGTTTTGGGTTTGGTGTAGCCCGCAAGGCCTTCCCAGCCGCCTTCACGGCCAAACCCGCTTTCACGTACCCCGCCAAAGCCTGCGGCGGCATCCATCATGTTGGTGCCGTTAATCCAGACGATGCCGGCGGCGAGTTTTGGGGCGATATCGAGGGCGAGGTTGATATTTTCCGACCAGACCGATGCGGCGAGGCCGTAGCGGGTGTTGTTGGCGATTTCGACGGCTTCGGATGGTGTGCGGAAGGTGGTTGCCGCAAGGACGGGGCCGAAGATTTCCTCTTGCATCAGGGTTGACGCAGGGGAAAGGCCAGTGATCAGGGTTGGAGGGTAGAAACAGCCGTTTGGTGCGGTGGTCTGGAAGGTTTCGCCTTCGGTGTTGGCGTCGACCATTTTTGTGATCTGGTCGAGTTGTACCGGGTCGACGATGGCGCCTACGTCGATGCATTTGTCGAGCGGGTCGCCGATGCGTAGGTTTTGCATGCGGGCCTTGAGTTTGGTGTAGAACCGGTCGGCAATGCCCTCTTGCACTAACAGCCGTGACCCCGCGCAGCAGACCTGACCCTGATTGAACCAGATGGCGTCGACGAGGCCTTCGACGGCGGAATCCATGTCCGCGTCATCAAAGACGATGTAGGGGCTTTTGCCACCGAGTTCGAGAGAGAGGGCCTTGCCGCTCCCAGCGGTCGCTTCGCGGATTTTGCGGCCCACTTCGGTGGAGCCGGTGAAGGCGATTTTGTCGACGTCGGCATTGACGAGCGCCGCACCTGTTTCGCCGTCGCCGGTCACGATGTTCACGACACCGGGGGGGACGCCAGCCTCGGTACAGATTTCGGCAAAGATCATCGCGGTGAGCGATGTGTATTCGGCAGGCTTCAGGACCACCGTGTTGCCCATCGCCAGCGCGGGCGCGATTTTCCAGGCGAGCATTAGGAGTGGGAAGTTCCATGGGATGATCTGGCCGCAAACACCGAGCGGTTCGCGGTCGGGCAGCTCAGACCGCATCAGTTGGGCAAAGCCCGCGTGATGGTAGAAATGCCGGATGGCGAGCGGCACGTCGATGTCGCGGCTTTCGCGGATGGGTTTGCCGTTGTCGAGCGTTTCCATGACGGCGAGCAGGCGGGAATGCTTTTGCATCAGCCGGGCGATGGCATAGAGGATGCGGGCGCGTTTGTGGCCCGATTTGGCCCATGTTGGCTGGGCTTTGCGGGCCGCAGCGACTGCCGTTTCGATTTCCTCTACCGTGCCCTTTGTGACGCCTGCGAGCTTTCCGCCGGTGGCCGGGTTGTTGGAGGGGAAATCGTCGCGCAGCGGACCCCATTTGCCGTTGATGTAGTGACCCGCGATGCCGCCACGGTCGGCGATCCATTGCAGCGCCTCGGAGACGCTTTCGGGGGCTGGGCCGTAATCCATGGTTTCGAAGATTTCTTTGATGGTCATTGCTTCGCCTGCCTTGTTTGCACCGCGGCTCGTTCAGGTATGGAAATGCCTGCGGCTCGTAGCTGTAGCTCAGGATCCCAACCTTTTGGCGGTGTCTCCAGATTCGACCACCAAGCTGCGTTGCGGCCTACAAACCAATCGGCGCGAACGCTCCTTAGTTGCGCGTTTTCGTTGGGTGACGAGTATTCACATCCTGACTCACATCCGCATGATGGGCAGATTTCCCAAGTTGTGAACCCGTCCTTGAAACAGTTGAATTCAGGGTATCCACATACAATGCAGTGAGTGATGTCTGCTTCGTTATTGTTTTTCATCCCGCTCACCCAATTGCGTGTCGCCACGACGCCGAGTAGGCACCGGTGACGTGGTGTTCGAGTTGGCGTTCGATGTCCCCGAGAAGGCTCGATGCGCCAAAGCGGAAGAGGTCGGGTTGTAGCCAGGCGTCGCCCAATTCGTCCTTGATCATTGACAGATAGACGAGGGCGTCTTTGGCCTTTGAAATCCCGCCTGCGGGTTTGTAACCGACTTTGATGCCCGTCCGGTCCTCATAGTCGCGGATGGCGCGGATCATTGTCAGGGTCACGGGCAGGGTGGCGTTGACGGGTTCCTTACCGGTGGAGGTCTTGATGAAATCGGCGCCGGCCATCATGCAGACGAGGCTGGCACGCGCGACGTTGCGCAGGGTGCCGAGTTCGCCGGTGGCGAGGATGGCTTTTACATGGGCGTCGCCGCAGGCTTCGCGCATTTCTTTCATCTCGTCATAAAGCGCCTGCCAGTTGCCGGTCAGGACGTGGCGGCGGCTGATGACGATGTCGATCTCCTCGGCCCCAGCGGCGACGCTTTCCTTGATCTCGGCGATGCGCAGATGAAACGGGGACAGACCGGCGGGAAAGCCGGTGGAGACGGCGGCGACGGGGATGCCGGAGCCTTGCAGGGCGTCAACGGCAGTGGGGACCATGTCATGGTAGACGCAGATAGCGCCGGTTGTCAGGCCCTCCATGCCGAGCGCTTCGAGGATCGGTTGTGACACAGGTTGCTTGGCCTTGGCACACAGGCGGCGCACGCGGCCTTCGCTGTCGTCACCGGAAAGCGTTGTGAGGTCCATCAGGCTAATGGCCTTGCAGAGCCATGCCGCTTGGTAGTCTTTCTTGACGCTGCGCCTGCCGGGTAGCGTCTTGGTACGCCGTTCGATGGCCGATGTATTGGCCTGCACCGCCATGACCCAATCGAGGTCAAGCGCCGCGCCGTCATTGCGCTGGTGCTGCACTTGCGGCAGCTGTGTTTCGACGATGGTCGGGGATGCGGTGGTTTGCAAAGCGGCCTCCTCGGGTGCCTGATCAGCGTGGCATGGCGCAAGGGTCTTGGCAAGTTTTGACCAAATGGTCAAATGCTATCGCGGCTGCACCACCTGGCGTTGGAATTTCTGACGATACTGCAGTGGAGTCAGGCCATGGGCCGCCCGGAAAAGTTTGTGGAAATGAGACATGTTCGGGATACCGCAATCGGCTGCGATCTGGCTGACGGCTTCGCTATCCGTGGTCAGTGCGCGGGCGGCATAGCGCATGCGGATGTCGTTGATGTAATCCGACGGGGTCAGGCCAAGATAACGGCGCATGGAGCGGCTGACATGCGGATGCGCCTTGCCTGTCAGTGCCACCAGCCCGGCAGCGCCATCGCGGAACACCTCCGGCTCTTGCGCCGCAGCGCAGGCGGTGGTTAGCCAGGCTGGCATGTCTGGGGGAAAGGACTCTGCCGTCAGGTCGGCACAGAGTGGGAGCAGGAATGCCTCTGCCGCCAGTGTATCGCAGGCACTGCGTTCCATTTGCACGGCCGCCTGGTTGAGCGCGGTCAGTTGCCGGATGTCACGGCGCCTGCGCACCGGCCCATGTTTCGCCCAGAACAAATGCCCTTTCAGGCTGGGATGGCGACGTGCCAAGGCATTTACGGTCATCGGGTGGATGCAGATCGAGGCGACAAGCGCGTGCTCACCCCGCCCTTGCAGTCCGTGCGGCTGACCGGGTTGCAGGAAAATGACATCGCCCTCGGTCAGATTCTCGCCACCGTCCGGTAGATGATGACGCACGGTGCCGTTCTGTATCCAGAAAAGCTCGAAAAAGTCGTGATCATGCAGCATTTTAGGCCGCGCGCTGGTCAGCGTGGTACGGGTCAGATGGATCTGAGCGTCGTTTTGCAGGATGTCGCGGTGGTGCAGCGTATAGGTCATGATGGCAAATTAGCACATGAATTTCTGCGCTGCAGCGGAAAAATTCGGACCTGATGGCTGACAAGCCGAAACGCGCGCGTTATGCCCACGCTGACCAGCCGGAGACTCGACATGACTTTTGATCGTTCCCTGAAGATCGCCCCGTCGATCCTTGCCGCGGATTTCGCCAATTTCGGTGCAGAATGTGCGGCAGTCGAAGCGCAGGGGGCGGATTGGGTCCATGTCGACGTCATGGATGGGCATTTCGTGCCCAACATCACATTCGGCGCAGCCATGTGTGCCGCGATCCGGCCTCACATCAAGACGGTGATGGACGTGCATTTGATGATTGCACCGGTTGACAGATTTATCGACGATTTCGCCAAGGCGGGGGCTGATATCATCACCGCCCATGTCGAGGCGGGGCCGCATATCCACCGCACCTTGCAGGCCATTCGCGGCGCTGGCGTGAAGGCCGGCGTCGCATTGAACCCCGGAACGCCCGCCGAAACTGTGGCAGAATTGCTGGACATGGTGGATCTGGTCTGCGTGATGACGGTGAATCCCGGTTTTGGCGGGCAGCAATTCATCGACATGACGGCCAAGGTGCGGGCGCTGCGAAAGATGATCGGGGACCGGCCCGTGCACATCGAGATTGACGGAGGGGTCGATCCAACCACAGCGCCGCTGGTTGCCGCAGCTGGCGCCGATGTGCTCGTGGCGGGCTCTGCGGTTTTCAAGGGCGGGTCAGTGAGTGATCCCGCGCCGTATGGCGCGAATATCAAGGCCATTCGCGAGGCGATTGCCCGTTAGAGGGGGCTCTGCCCCCGCCCTGCGGGCTCCCCCGCGGTATTTTTGAACAAAAGAAGTTTGCTTGAAATCTGCACATTTGTGCGGTGGCTTTTGCACGTGCGCCGCCTAGTCCCGGTCTACAAAGACGAAATGAGGGACAATCATGGTGATCAGAGGCGTGCCAGAGCGGTTGGCAAAGGATGGGTGGTGGCTGGATGGCACACCAGCCTGGCGTATATCGCCGGTTTGGCTGTTGGTTGGCGTTGTACTATGCGCAGACCTTGTGCTGTGGGGGTTGTCGCCGGGCCTTGGCTTTGTCGTCTGGCTATTCTGCGTCGCGGCGGCTGCGCATGTGGCGCTGGGCTGGTCTGTTTCGCTGAAACGGGCTGGTTTGGCTTGGGGTGTCCTGGTCGTGGCGGTGCTGCCCGCTGCTGATCTGGTGCAGGCCGTGTCGGTTGGACTGGCAGTGTTGGGGCTGGCGGCCTTTGCGGTGATCCTGACCACGCCAAGCATGGAGGCTGGGATGGTTGCTCGTGCGTTCCGCCGTCTGCCTTCATGCGGCGCGCTGCAAACATGGGAGGATGCCTTGACTGCGCGATTACCGATCCCGCCTGCGGGGGCATTCGCGGCCATGGCGCGTGACTGGCTGCTGCCTTTGACAATCGGGGCGCTATTTATCGGGTTGCTTGCGATGGCCAACCCGTTTGTGGACACGTGGATAGGGCGGCTGCGGACGATGGACGCGCAATGGACGTGGAACCCTGCGCGCATCACCTTTTGGGTCCTTGTTGCAATCGCGGTCTGGCCAATGTTGCGTCTTGGTCAGATGATCGGCCGCTTGATGAAACCCGCTCGCCCGCTACCCGCGTTGCGCAGTGGGTTGGTGACAGGACGGTCGATGCTGCGCGCGCTGGTTCTGTTCAATATCATCTTCGGGGTGCAGACCGTGCTGGATGCTAGCTATCTTTGGGGCAGCTTGGCTCTGCCCGAGGGGATGACCTATGCGGAATATGCCCATCGCGGGGCTTATCCGCTGCTGGTCGCTGCGTTGCTGGCTGGGGGTTTCGCATTGATCGCCCAACCGTTTCTTAAGGCGCGGCCCGTGCTGCGCGTGCTACTTTACGTTTGGATCGGTCAAACGGTCTTGCTCGTCCTGTCATCGATCCTGCGGCTTGATTTGTATGTCGAGGCTTATGGGCTGACCCGTCTGCGCTTTGCTGCGTTCATCTGGATGATTGTCACGGCGCTTTGGTTGGTTTTGATGATCATGCAGATGGTTGGACGCCAGAGTATCGGGTGGTTCATGATGCGGTCTGCCAGTCTTGGTCTGCTGGCCCTTTATGTGGTGTCCCTGGTCAACGTGGACGGCTTTATTGCCCGCCATAATCTGGCCACGGGCAAGAATGATTACTGGTATCTGTGTCAGCTGAGTGAGGGTGCTGTTGTCGCGATTGCAAAGTATCAACCTGAGCCATGCTATTCCGATACCTTTCCCCAGCTGACCGCACCACAAGACTGGCGCGAATGGGGGTTCCGCAATGCCCGTCTGCGCCGTAGCTTGGCAGAAATGAACGAGGTGCAGGGATGAGTGGTCAGATTCTGGTCGCCGACGATGACAGCCAGATTCGCGATGTGCTGCGGATCGCGCTGACGCAGGCGGGCTTTGGCGTGGCCGAGGCCGGTGATGGACAAGAGGCGTTGGAAATGGCGCACAGCCTGACGCCTGACCTGATCGTCCTCGATATCGGGATGCCCGAGATGGACGGGCTGGCCGTGTGCCGCGAATTACGAAAAGCCTCCGAGGTTCCGGTGGTGTTTCTGACCGCGCAGGGGGATGAGATCGACCGGGTGGTGGGCCTTGAACTGGGTGCGGACGATTATGTGCCCAAGCCGTTTTCGCCACGGGAACTGGTGGCGCGGGTGCGGGCGATCCTCAAGCGGACGCAGAGTGAAGCGGCGGCGCAGCCGGTTTTGCGGCGCGGGGTTCTGAGCGTCGATCCCGAACGGCACCTTTGCCATATCAGCGATGCGCCGGTGACGCTGACCGGGCGCGAGATGCAGCTGCTTGTCCGGCTGATGGGCCGTCCCGACAATGTGATGTCGCGCCCGCAGTTGGTCGACGCGATTTATGGTACGAATATCCACGTCAGTGATCGCACGATGGACAGCCATCTGCGTAATCTGCGGGGTAAGCTGGCCGATGCAGGCTGTTCCGATGCGATCGAGACCGTCCACGGCGTTGGCATCCGGATGGGCGCATGTCGCGGCGGATAAGCCAGAAGTGGCGGCCACCATTGGCCTTGGTGCTGGGTGGGACGCTGGCCGCCGTGTTCTTTTTGCCGATCATCGGGATTGGGTACTTTCAGCTGGCTGGCGGCATCCTGGGCTGGGCCGAGACATCTTGGATGATCGGCTGGATGGCCATGGTGGCGACACTGGTGCTGGGTTATCTGCTGTGGCGGCTGGTGCTGCAGCCGGTACGTGCCTTGACCGAGTATGCGCAGCGTGAAGGGGTGGTCGCACCGCCCGCCCGTTTTGGCACGCCGGAGTTTTCGCAGCTGGGTCGCGCCGTTATCGGGATGACCAAAACCCTGCAGGGGCGTGAGGCTGTATTGCGGTCCTATGCCGACCATGTCACGCACGAACTGAAATCGCCGTTGACGGCGATCAGGGGCGCGGCGGAATTGCTTGAACACCCTGATCTGGTGGATGAGGACCGGGCCAGGATGCTTGCCAATATCGGGGGCGCCGTCGACCGGATGGAAGCCCTGCTGGACGGACAGCGCGCCCTCGCGCGCGCGCAGGAACCATTGGCAGCGGGCTCATGCCTGCTGTCCGATGTGGTGTCGGGCGATGACGTCGCTATCCTGCAGGATGGTGAGGTTCCATTGTCATCAGATGTGGTCGGGATGATCGCAACCCACCTTATCGGGAACGCCCGGGCGCACGGCGCCACACATGTGACCTTTGATTTGCAGTCGGATCGGCTGGTGATCAGCGATGATGGACCGGGCGTCTCAAAGGGCAACCGAGATCGGATTTTCGATCCGTTTTTTACGACGCGCCGGGCCGGTGGCGGGACGGGGATGGGGCTGCCGATCGTGCGGCGAATGCTTCAGGCGCAGGGGGCAGAGATCATGCTGATCGATGGGCCCGGCGCCACGTTCGAGATCAGGTTTTAAGTTGGCGTTCTACCCTTTGACTGCCCCATCGCTGAGCCCCGATACCAAATAGCGTTGTGCGATCAGGAACACCACGGTGATGGGCAATCCGGACAGGATCGCGGCGGCCGCGAAATCACCCCAGAGGTATTTGAACTCGTTCAGATAGAGCCGGGAGCCAACGGCCAATGTCATTTGGCTTTCCGACCTGATTAATACGGAGGCGATAGGGTAGTCATTGATGAACCCGATGAAGGCGAGCACGAAAACGACGCTCATGATCGGCACCGCGAGCGGCAGGAAGATGTGCCGGAACGTCTGCCATGGTGTCGCGCCGTCGATGGCTGCGGCTTTATCCAATGCGGTGTCAATGCTGTCGAAATAGCCTTTGATCGTCCAGATATGCAGCGTGACACCGGACAGATAGATCAGGATCAGCGCGATGTGAGAGTCGAGGCCCAGGACCGGATGGACCTCGCCCAAAGCATCGAAAATCGCGTAGATCGCCACCAGTGCCAGCGTCGTCGGGAACATCTGGATCAGGAACAACCCATCCAGCATAGCGCCCTTGCCTTTGATCCTGATCCGGCTGAACGCATAGGCCGAGATCGTCGCGATCGCCAGCACACCAAGCCCGGCGATCAGCCCGATTTTGACCGAATTCCACATCCACAGCATGACCGGGTAGGGCGGTTCGACCACCGTGCCGTCAGCGCGGGTGTAGTCAAGGCCAAAGGCCAGATACCAATGCTCCAGCGTCGGGTTTTGCGGGATGATGGAGCCGACAGAGAAGTTGCCCTCTCGAAAGCTGATCGACAGGACCATGAAGAACGGGAACAGGATCAGCGCCAGAAAGATCAGCATGAAGCCGTGGGCGAGGATCTTTTTGACCAGCAGGTCGCGGGGGCGTTCAACGATCATTTTGTCCCTCGTTTGCAATGAAGCATAACGCATTCCGGGACTGCGAAGCACTTGGGCATCATACCTGCCTCCCCGACCGCTTCTGCGCAGCCCGCCGCATCGCGACGAAATTGGCGTAGGAAATGGCGGCCACCACGAGGAAGATCAGCAACGTAATCGCCCCCGCCAACCCGAATTGTTGCCCAGCATTGTCGAAAGCCAGACGGTAGGTGAAGCTGGCGAGGATATCCGTCTCCCCCGCCGGAATCACCGTGCCGGGGATATCCGGCAGGCCGCGCGTTAGCAAAAAGATCAGCACCATGTTGTTGAAGTTGAACGCGAAACTCGCGATCAGAAGCGGCAGGAAGGGCGGGATGATCTGGGGCAAGGTGATCGTGAAGAAGACCCGGACAGCACTTGCCCCTTCCAGTGCTGCCGCCTTCTTGTGGTCTTCGGGCACGGCCTGCAGGAAACCCATGGCGAGCAGCATCATGTAGGGATAGCCCAGCCACGTATTGACGATCAGCACCATCGTCCGCGCCAGATTGCCATCGGTGAACCAGCGTGGTTCTATACCGAAAAACGCATCGAGGATCAGGTTGATCTCGCCAAAGTTCTGGTTGAACAGCCCCTTGAAGACGAGAATCGAGATGAATGCCGGGACCGCGTACGGCAGGATCAGCAGGATCCGATAGACCGCTTTGAACCGCAGATGCGGCCATTGGAGAATGACGGCGAGCGTCAGGCCCACAGCGAAGGTCAGCACGACCGAGGCGATGGCGAAGGCAAAGGTCCAGATGAAGATACTGACCATCGGGCCGCGGATGCCTTCGGATTGGAAGATGCGTTCGAAATTGCCCCAGCCGATACCAACGCGCCAGCCGGGCGGGACCTTATCGCCGTTTTCGTCGATGAAAAAGCCAGTGTCGTGATCGGCGACTAGTTTTGCACCATCGAAGCGGGTCAGCGTGTTGGGGCCGGTTTGGACATAATCAGGCGTGACCGTCGCAAAGGTGCGTAGACCTGCATTCTGTATGATGACCCCATCCGGCGTCGTCAGCGTCAGCCCTTGCAGGCCAGAACGCAACTGGATCGCTTCGCGCCGCTCCAGCAATTCTGCCGGTTCACTTGCGGGGGACAGGGTCGCCTCAGCGGCGCCATCCAGCGCGACCGGGTCCGACAGCAGCCCGGCCTCGGGTAGCCAGATGCGATATTGATCGCCGTCAGGTGCGACCGCAAAGGGCTGTTCCGTCTCTGGATCAACCGACCCGCGCGACGTCAGCACCTCGACCGCGCGTTCGTAGGTGAGCAGGTTGAACGACGAGTAATTCGTGAAGCCGATATAGATCGTATAGACGACCGGAAAGGCGATGAAGATCAGGACAGCGGCGACACCGGGAAAGATGAACCGTGCGCCGTAATACTGGTTGAGGCCAAAGATGATCGCGAAACCGGTGGCCAGCACCAGCAGGATCACCCCATAGATCGGCTGCGCGATTTGATAGAGGAAGAATGCCCCGAACAGCAGAGCGACCGAAATGACCCCGACAAGCACAAGGCGCAGGATTGAAACCCCTTCACGCTCTGGAATGTCACTGATCGCGGTCATGCCTGGGTCCTTTGGGGATGCACGTCAGCCGTAGCCTGATGAAACAGGCCGTCAGGACATGCGTCAAGTGAGGGCGGCGATGGGAGGACCGCCGCCCGTCATAGGCTTATTCGCCCAGGATACGCGCTGCGGCGTCGTTCAGCGCATCAGCCGGTGCGGCCGCGCCTGTCGTGATGTTGGTCAGCGCCGGTGCCATGGCGGCCCAAAATGCGCCCATTTCCGGGTTCGATGGCATCGGCACGCCGTTGGCTGCAACGGCCAGCATGTCGGTGACCAGTGGATTATCCTGTGCAACAGCTGCTGAGGCATCGGCGAGCGCACCAAGACCATTCCCAGCATTCCAGATCGCCAGACCCTCATCCGTGGCGAGGTAGTTTTCGATCAGTTCGACGGCCAAATCCTGATTGGGAGAGGCTGCGTTGATCCCAAGGGCCTGCACGCCAAGGAATGGCGGCGACACTTCACCATTCACCGTCGGAATAGGCGCGACGCCGATATTGATCTCGGAATCCGCAAAGGCGGACCATGACCATGGCCCATTCAGCACCATCGCCACTTCACCGTTGTTCATCGCACCGTCCATGACGCCATAGTCAACGCCCTGTGGCATGACGCCGTCGTCAAAGAGCGACTTCAGCACCTCGGCCCCCGCAACCGCCCCGTCGGTGTTCACGCCCGTTGTAGACCCGTCGTAAGAGCCATCCACCTTCTGGAAAGCATAGCCGCCATTCGCCATCAGCATCGGCATGGTGAAATAGGTGTTGTTGTAGTCCCAAAGGATCTTCTGGCCTTCGATATCGAGGTCCTTGATTTCCTCGAAAGACGTAGGCGGCGTATCGATAATGTCCTTGTTGTAGATCAGCGTCACGGCCTCGACGGCGAGGGGGTAGCCCCATGTCTTACCGTCGAATTGTACGGCCTCCATGGCGGCAGGCAGAATATCCGCGGACCAACTTGCAGACGGTTGGACAGGGGCGATCAGGCCACCGCTGGCCCATTCGCCAAAGCGATCATGCGCCCAAAGAACGATATCGGGGCCGTCACCGGTCGCCGCCGCTTGCTGAAATTTCTGCGGCAGGTCGGGATCAACGATCTCGACGGACACTTCGACGCCCAGATCGTCGACAAACGGCTGCACGGCCTCCAGCAAAGCCTCACGATCTCGGTTGTCGCCGGTCCAGATCAGGATTTTCCCGTCTTCCAAGGCAAAAGCGGGCGTCGTGGCCATCAAAACGGCCATCACGGATAGGGTCTTTTTCATTTCTTTCTCCTCCCAAGGTTTTGTTCACGCAGACAGGGCAAGCTCCCCATCATGGGTCAGGTAGGCAAAGCCATTGCCCGGCAGTGTCAGTGTTGGTCCGTCAAGGTTAGCGTGGCGCGGGCCGGTCAGGGCCGCATCGCCGGAAACGGTAATCACCTGCGGTTCCTTGGACAGGTTGAACGCACAGGTTATCGCTTGCCCCTCGGACTTGCGGTGGAATGCAAGGAGAGGCTCAGGTAAGTCTATAAACGAGGTCGCCCCGGCCGTCAGCGCCGGTTGCGCCTTCCGAAAGGCAATCGCGCTTTTGTAGAAATGCAGCACGCTGTCATTGGCGGTCTCTTGCAGGTCGACCGCGCGGGCCGCTTGCGGCTCTTTCACCGGTAACCATGGCCGTCCGGTCGAGAAACCGGCATTCGGCTTGTCGCCTTCCCACACCATCGGGGTACGACAGCCGTCACGGCCCTTCACAGCGGGCCAATAGCGTATTGCGGGCGGGTCGGTCAGTTCTTCATAGGCCAGTTCAGTCTCGGTCTGGCCCAATTCCTCACCCTGATAGATGCCGATCGTGCCTTCGAATGACATCAGCATCGCGCAGGCAAGGCGGGCCATGTCGCCTTCGCTGACCGCATGCTCATCCCAACGGGTCACGTGGCGCGGGACGTCGTGGTTGCTGAAAGACCATTTCGGATGGCCATCTGGTGCGCCTTGCTGAAACCCTTCGATACAGCTGCGGAAATGATCCACGCTGAAATCCGGGCCGAGCATGGCAAAGCTGTAGGCCATATGCAGCCGCGACGTCCCGGCGGTGTACTCGCCCATGATCTGGATCGACTTGCGCCCCATCTCGCCCACTTCGCCGACCATCATGATATCGTCATATTGATCGGTCATGGCACGCAGGCGTTCGAGAAACCCAAGGTTCTCGGGACGGGTCTTGTTGTAGATGTTATCCTGCATGCCATACAGGTCCATCGCCATGACCTGCGGGCGGGTCTGGGCGGGTGGGTTCGAACGCAGTTGCGCATCGTGGTAGTAGTAATTCACGGTATCCAGCCGGAATCCGTCAAGACCCCGGTCGAGCCAGAATTTACAGGTCTCGAGGATCGCATCGACCACATCAGGGTTGTGGAAATTCAGGTCCGGTTGCGCGGCAAGGAAGTTGTGCAGGTAGTATTGGCCACGCTGCGGATCGAATTCCCAGGCAGGGCCGCCAAAATGGCTGTGCCAGTTGGTGGGCGGTGAGCCATCGGGCAGGGGGTCTGCCCAGACATACCAATCCGTCTTTGGATTTTCGCGGCTGACGCGCGACTCTTTGAACCACGGATGCTGGTCGGATGTGTGGGAAAGCACCTGATCGGTGATGACTTTCAGGCCCAATTCATGCGCGCGGGCGATCAGCGCGTCGAAATCTTCCAGCGTGCCGAACAGCGGGTCGATATCGATGTAATTCGACACGTCATAGCCCATGTCCTTTTGGGGCGACGTAAAGATCGGGGACAGCCAGATGCAGTCGGCACCAAGTGCGGCAATATGCGGCAAGCGACGTGTGATGCCCTTCAGATCACCCACGCCATCGCCGTCATCATCCTGAAACGAGCGTGGATAAATCTGATAGATTACCGCGTCGCGCCACCAGTCTCGCATCGGTGCCCTCCTTGATTCGCCATTACGGTAACAAATCGGATGAATTATTCAAATCGTTTTAAATTTGGCTTTCCGCTATGAATGCGCTGGTTTCCGCGCTATAAGCCGGAAAAACCGCAATCGCTTTGAGGAGGAAAGCGCGTGGCGACGCTCAAGCAAATCGGTGCCGAATTGGGGTTGTCGGCCGCCACCGTCAGCCGTGCGCTCAACGGCTTTCCCGAGGTGAACAAACAAACGGTCGAGCGCGTGCGCGAGGTGGCCGATCGCATTGGTTATCGCCCGAACCGAATTGCCCAACGACTTGTAACGGGTCGGTCGAACATGGTGGGTATGATCATTAAAATTCGCGCCGATATGAGCGCCGACCAGACCTTTTTCGAGATGTTGACGGGGTTGACGGCCGCCTTGGGCGCACGTGATGTCGATCTGGTGCTCGCGGTCGATCAGGACGATGACCCGTTGCAGCCATACCGCAAGCTGATCGAACGCGACATCCTTGACGGGTTCCTGCTGAACGCTCCGGTTCCTGATGATCCGCGCATCGCTTTCCTGCGCGAAAAGAATATTCCTTTCGTGATGCACGGTCAAAGCGCCCCTGATGTCGATTACGCCTGCTATGGCATAGACAATGCGGCAGTATCCGAGGATGCGGTGCGGCTGCTGTCTTCGCTCGGCCATAAACGGATCGCGCTCATCAACGGACAGGCGCGCTATACCTACGCCGCCGACCGGCTGCGTGGCTTCCGGCAGGCAGTCAAGGCAGAGGGGCTGACGACGCCCGATCCGTTCATCGCGCAAGATGCGGAGACGGAAAATGACGGCTATACCAAGGCGTTGGAGATGTTGGCGGGGCGCGATGGCGCACGCCCGACAGCCTTTGTCTGCGCCTCGACCCTGATCGCGGCAGGCGTCATGCGCGCGGCGAAAGATCGCGGACTCACGGTACCCGAAGACGTTTCCGTCATCGCCCATGACGACGCATTGCCGCAAATGAAAGCGGTCAGTTTCGAACCCGCGCTGACCGTCACCCGCGCACCGTTGCGCGACGCGTGCGCGCCGCTGGCGAACCTGCTGGTCGACCTCGTCGGCGGGGCGACACCACAACAAAAGATCGACCGGGCCGAGCTGATCGTGAGACAATCAACCGGCCCCGTCCCTGCACAGGAGAGCGAACCATGGCCCTAGACAGCGGCGTCCAACCCGCGCTCGAAACCCGCGGCCTTGCCAAATCTTACGGCGCGGTCGAGGTGCTGCGGGATATCAATATCGAAATGGGGCAGGGGGAGTTCCTTGTGCTGGTCGGCCCATCGGGCTGTGGGAAATCGACTCTGTTGAACTGCATCGCGGGTCTGGAAGGGATCACCGCTGGGTCGCTGATGATCGGCGGGCGCGAGGTCACGCAAGAGCCCCCCAAAGACCGCGACATCGCGATGGTGTTCCAAAGCTATGCGCTTTATCCGACCATGTCCGTGGCCGAAAACATCGGCTTTGGCATGAAAATCCGCAGGGTGCCAAAAGCGCAGATGGATGCGAAAATCATGGAGGTCGCGACGCTGTTGCAGATCGACCACCTGCTTGATCGGAACCCGTCGCAGCTTTCCGGTGGTCAGCGCCAACGGGTCGCCATGGGCCGTGCCTTGGTACGGGACCCGAAACTGTTCCTGTTCGATGAACCGCTATCGAACCTCGACGCCAAACTGCGTGTCGAAATGCGGGCCGAGATCAAGCGCCTGCACAAAACGACCGGCGCCAGTATCGTCTATGTCACCCATGACCAGATCGAGGCCATGACACTGGCCAGCCGGATCGTGGTTCTGAAAGGTGGGGATGTGCAACAGATCGGTACGCCGCAGGAAATTTATGACCGGCCCGCCAATACCTTCGTCGCTGACTTCATGGGCTCACCCCCGATGAATATCATCCCGGCGACTGTAGAGGCGCAAAAGCTGGTGATGGATGACGTGACCCTTCCCGCCCCGACGATCGGCCTGCCCGACAAGGTACAGGTTGGTATCAGACCAGAGCATCTGACGCTGGTGTCGGTCACGCCGGATTTACACGTCAAGCCGACGATGATCGAAAACACAGGGGCAGAGTGTTACCTTAACTTCCAACTCGGCGGTGTGACCGTCACCGCCCGTCTGCCCGGGCGAATGGACGAAGATCACACTGAAATGGTCGGGCTGGGCATTGCGCCGGGTGCGTTGAACTTTTTTGACGCCGGAACGGGTACACGGATTGATTTGTAAGGTCGCGTCATGGCGGTGACCTGGTTCGAAGAACTGACCGGCATTGCCGATGAAAGCCCCGAAGCTGTCTATCGCCACCTGTCGATGGACGGTACCCATCTGGTGTCTGATCTGACGGGCTGGCGGGCCGGGATCGGGCAACTGACCATACCGTCGCTGGCCGAATTACGCAGGGATCTGACGGCCCCGGATGCAGGGCCGCTACAGATCCAAGAGGTTGTGGCTGACGTTCAGCGATTGCACATGCGTCCCGACAATGAAGGTGCGGTATTTCAGGTCGCGTCGCAATTCAATCTGCTGGAAATGGTCGGGCCATCAATAACGCCAGAAATGGGTGTCGCCCGGTACGAACACGACCATACACAGGGTCCGGCCTGCGCGCTCGCCTGCCTCGCCGGGACGATCTATCGCAATTACTTCGTGCCACTGGACGGCGGGATCGGGCAGACGGCTGATCGGCAGATTGATTGTCTTGCCGATATCGGCGCGCTGCTTGGCGCCGATCTGTGGGAGATGCGCAACAGCTATGCATTGCCAACGAGCCAAAGCCTGAAAGAAATCAACGGGCGGATTTTCGGTCTGGACGTCGACCATATCCGCGCGGCCTTGCGCATCGGTGTTCACAGCGACACGCAGGTAACGACAAACGATGCCGGACGACTGGTTACACAGGTCTATTGCAGCGCCATGCCGGTATCCTATTCGGGTCTTGATGTCGGCCTTTGGGCACCCTTCGCGCAGTTGATTTTGGATGCCGCCTACGAGGCAACACTGTTGGCGGCAAGACGCAACGCGGCGCACACCGGTAATCGTCGGCTGTTCCTGACAATGCTGGGCGGTGGTGCATTCGGTAATCGGCAGGATTGGATCGCCACGGCGATGTTACGGGCCTTGCGCCTGCATGATCAAAGCGGGCTTGACGTTCATCTGGTCAGCTATGGTCAGTCAAGCGCGCTGGCGCGCCGGGTGATTGCCGAATGCAACCGATAGGCCGGGCAAGACCCAGCCTTGCACCGTGCGACCGACCCGCTGTTTCGGCATGATGATGAAGACGACGTTTGCAGTCATGATCGTCATCGCGAAAGCGCCGAGATGAAGCAGCGTCGCCCAACCCTCAACGGCCCGGCGGCACGCGGGTCCGCAATCAAAAGCATTCATCATGGCCCTCGCGAATGAGCCGATTTTCCCCTCAAGACGTGGCTTGGTGTGCTGAATCCCTTGACAGGCGCGGGTCTTTTCGCAGTCATCGACCCAGTGGATGACATGCCCAATCTGGAGGAGCACCACTTCACCACGCCATATTGCGTGATTTTTAACGAGTAACCGGCTCTTGGCCGGCAAGACAGTAGGATAACAATGACTGACGCAACCTATACCGATCCGAATGTGACACCGCCATTGGCGCAGGCCGCACCCTTGGGGCTGCAACATGTGTTGGCGATGTTCGCATCCAACGTGACGCCTTCGATCATCGTGGGCCAGGCGGCCGGGCTGGCCTTCGGCTCGCCCGACCTGATCTACCTGATCCAGATGGCGATGCTGTTCGCCGGGATCGCGACGATCTTTCAAACGGTGGGCCTCGGCCCGATCGGGGCACGTTTGCCGATCATGCAAGGGACCAGCTTTGCCTTTGTCGGCGTGTTGGCGGGGGTTGCCGCGACGCTGGGCCTGGGTGTGGCGCTGACCGCCTGCATCATCGGCGGCATCGTCCACTTCCTGCTCGGCGCGGTGATCAAGAACCTGCGCTGGCTGTTTCCGCCATTGGTGACGGGGTTGGTTATTTTGGCCATCGGGCTTTACCTGATCCCTGTCGCGATCAAATACGCCGCAGGTGGTGCCGCGCAGTTCCAGATGGAGGCCGAGAGCTTTGGCTCGCTCAAGCATTGGTCGGTGGCTTTGACCGTGATCATCGTATCGCTGGCGCTGAAATTCTTTACCAAGGGTCTCTTGTCCAATGCTGCGATCCTGATTGGTCTGCTGGCGGGCTACGCCTTGGCATTCGCGCTGGGCATGGTGAATTTTGGCCCCGTCGCCGGCGCGAGCTGGTTCGCCGAAATCAAGCCGCTGCCTTACGGGTTTGAATTCAATCTGGGTGCCGTGATCGCGGTCACGCTTGTCTCGATCGTCTCGGCCATTGAAACGGTCGGCGATGCCTCTGCCACTGCCAAGGCAGGCGCTGGGCGCGAGGCGACGGATGAAGAGATCTCGGGCGCGACTTACGCAGACGGTCTCGGCACGGCTGTCGCCGGTGTGTTCGGCGGTCTACCCAATACGTCTTTCAGCCAAAACGTGGGGATCGTCGGGATGACCGGGATCATGTCGCGGCATGTCGTGACCATCGCCGGTCTGATCATGATCGTCTGCGGGCTGGTGCCGAAGGTCGGCGCGGTGATCGCGTCCATGCCCCTGCCGGTGCTGGGCGGTGGCGTGATCGTGATGTTCGGCATGGTTGCTGCCGCTGGTCTGAACGTACTGGCCGAGGAAAAGATGACTCGCCGCACGATGATCATCATTGCGGTCTCGTTGGCGTTCGGGCTGGGGCTGAACCTGGTGCCGACGGCGGTGCAGTATCTGCCCGACACGCTGCGGGTGCTGGCGACATCGGCCGTGGCACCAACGGCGATCATGGCGATCGCGTTGAACCTGATCCTGCCGAAAGACATGGACTAGGATCGTTGCGCACGCAGGTCGCAATCATCGGAGGTGGCCCAGCGGGTATGCTGCTGGGCCAGCTTTTGCATGTGAGCGGCATCGAAAGCGTTGTTCTGGAACGGAAAAATCGCGACTATGTGCTGTCGCGGATCCGGGCTGGTGTGCTGGAACAGGGCCTCGTCGATCTGATGGATCAGGCCGGTTGCGGGGATCGGATGCGGCGTGAGGGGATCAAGCATGACAGCACCCTGATCGCCTATGGTGATCAGATGTTCGACGTGGATTTCGTGGCGCATTCAGGGCGGTCCGTGATGATTTATGGGCAGACCGAATTGACCCGCGATCTGTATGATGCGCGGGCGGCGGTGGGCGCGCCGTTGATCGAGGATGTGGAGGATGTGCAGGTCATCGATTCGGATGGTGACAGCCCATCTGTCAGTTACCGCAAAGATGGCGTAAACTACAGAATTCATTGCGATTTTATTGCTGGCTGTGATGGGTTTCATGGCGTCAGCCGTCAGAGTATCCCCGCCACCATCCGGCGCGAATACGAGAAGGTTTATCCGTTTGGCTGGCTGGGTATTCTGTCGGAAACACCGCCCGTGAATGAGGCGTTGATCTATGCGAATTCGGACCGTGGCTTTGCCTTGTGTTCGATGCGGAACCCGAAGCTGAGCCGATATTATATTCAATGTTGTCAAGAGGATAGAGTTGAGGATTGGGCCGATGAGGCGTTCTGGGCCGAGCTGAAACGACGCCTGCCTGCGGATGTCGCGGACGTGCTGGTCACGGGGCCGTCGATCGAGAAATCCATTGCGCCGCTGCGGTCGTTCGTCTGCGAACCGATGCGCTGGGGACGGCTGTTTTTGTGCGGGGATGCGGCGCACATCGTGCCGCCGACCGGGGCGAAGGGGCTGAATACGGCAGCGTCGGATGTGCGCTATCTATTTGATGCTATTGCGAAATTTTATGACGGAGATCAAGCTGGGATCGATGGGTACTCTGCCCGTGCGCTGGCCCGTGTTTGGAAGGTCGAACGGTTCAGCTGGTGGTTCAGCAGCCTGATGCATCGGTTTCCGGATCAGACGGAATTCGACCTGAAAATGCAGCGGGCAGAGTTGGATTTTCTGCGTGATAGCCCGGCAGCGCAGGCGGCGTTCGCACAGAATTATGTCGGGTTGCCGTACTAGGCCACAGCAATGGTTAACGGGTGTTTTGGGCGATCGGAAAAGCATCGGAATTCTATCGGAATTTCATCGGACCTTTGCGCGCGGTGCGGGGATGGTTAACGCAACGGTCGTTGGTTGGCGAAATCTGCTCCGCGGACGTCTTTTCACTCATCAAAAACATTTGATTTTTAAAATGTTTAGTGTCCGCTAAAGTGACGTCATACTGAAAAAAAGGAAATCACATGACACGTAATCTGGCATCTTGGGACCGCATCGGGCGGGTCGTTTTGGGCGCACTTCTGGTGCTGGGCGCGCTCAGCGGCGTGATCGGCGTTTGGGGCTGGGTCGGGGTGGTCCTGCTGGCGACCGCCGGGATGAATTTCTGCCCGCTCTACCGGATTTTCGGGTTCAAGACCTGCACCGATTGCTGATTGTGCGACGGAGCCCCTGGCGATAGTCGGGGGCTTTTACGTTAGCGGAGACGGGCGGTGTCTTGGGAACCGATAATCGCCCTGATGTCGGCAACACCCTCTTTCATCACAAAGTACATCGCGTGTGACCGGAATACACTCCGCCTATGGCCCTTTAGGATCTCATCGACACGCGGGAAGCGGAGCGGCTCGCGACCGATCATGTCAAGTTGACCGAGCAAATCGTAGAAATAGGCGTCGGCTTGCACCACACCCCATTGCCGAACACCGTATTGGTGAACACGAACAAGATCATCTTCAGCCCGTTGGCTGAGCTTATAGCTCGCCATTCCGCCGCAGTTCTGCTTTCGATTTCTCCAGAATCTCTTCAGGTGTGAGCGTTGAATATCCACTCTTTGCAGCCCGCTCCAGCTTTTCGCGGATGAACGCGATTTCCTCTGGTGTTTCGCGATAAGCCTCGGTCTCGCGCACGCGGCGGAGGGCGTCGTTGACGGCTTCGGTCTGGGACCGGAACTCGCCGCTTTCCACGCGGGCTTGCAGCCAGGCATAGTTGGGGTCGGTCAGGGTGATGGTCTGGCGGGGCATGGCGGTCTCCTTTGGTGCGAATATGCACCAGATGGGACCAACAAGTAAATGTATCGCAGATCAAAGAACAAGCTCTACGCTATCACCACAGCCGCTTTTTCGGTTGAATTGCTCCGACGTTTTTGTACCGATGCCACAACAACAGACAACCAAGACTTGTATTAGGCGATGGCATGGAAGCTCAGAACTTACTTGATCTGGCGGGTGATGACGATGTTGCAAGTTGTTGCTCGCATTGTAACGAAGGGCGAGCTAACGCCTTCAAGGCGGGGCTACCCACAAAACGTGTGCGTATACAGATCGCGCCGAGCGATACCCGAAGCAAACAGGATTGGGTGCGGTACCAAACCGACAAATGTGGCCCTTTGGAATACAACATTCTCGATCCAAGTTGGTACATGAGTGCCTTTCAGCATATCGGGTATGAGCTGGATCCGCGAAATGCTGTTTGGGCCGATGGTTTGGCGGCAACGCCGCCACCAGCGGCACCTTCTAGCTATAAATTCGGTTGCTGCCTATTGGAGGCGAAGTACTCTCAATCCGACCGAGGATTGGCACTTTATGTTGGTCGCAGAACCTTTGTTAACACGAGGAACCGCAAATGGTGGCTTCGCGCAGCCTATCAGCGATATCGCGACGGCAAGATACTGCAAAATTTTCTTGCGCGTCGATTTGGGCGTAGGCCAAGGCCGATAAGAACTTTCCAGCGATTTGCCGGTGATAAGTGGCTGAGTGCGCGGGCGCGTGCCGTTGCCCAGCTTGCCGCTTACTCAGTGTTTTGCAGAAGTCCAGAGACGCCATTTACGATCTTCGTCGTAATTGCAGGTGAGATGCCATTTGTTCGCAACTACTTTAGACCCATAACGCCGTATCCCGGCTTGGTCGCGCATGCACGGCTCAACGGCCCGAATTGGAGGACGTGATGCAGTTGTCGGTCATTTTCATGCCGCAGGGTGTCAGGCATCAATCGTCGAACCATTCCGAGTTGGATGGTTTCGCAGCGCGTCATAACCTTACACGATCATCGCAATATGTCGTGGCCGGTCACGGGATCAGTATCTTTGATCTAAGGTTTCGCGATGCCGATGATTATCATCCTTATCGTGCGGAATTCCGGGATGGTCAGATTGCGGTCGATTTCTTTTCAAAGGAAATGTCGTTTCATGATGGGATAGCCATTTTGCGCAGTGCCGACATTTACGATCCACGAAAAGATGTTTTCTTGGTCAGCGATCCGATCTTGTTCAATGATTTGTCGCAGGCCGGCTTTGCTGTTTTTCATTTCGATGAGAACCGTCCCGATCAATTGTTGTCGGTCCTAGCGGCGGTCGAGCCCTTCGATTTCGATGAAGAAGCAGAGATGTTCGCGGAACCTGATGTGACGACGATGGAGACCCGGCTTTTGCCTGCGGATCAGCATGTGCCGGACAGTGAACCGTTTCCTGTGGTTTTGGGCCGTGGTGCGTTGGTCGGGGCAGATAATGTCGCGAGTGCTTTGACCTTGATGGATCGCTTGACGGCGCTGATGGGTGGTGAGGCGTATTCCGTCACCAGATCGGATGATCACATTATCGGTGGCTTTTACGAGGCCGATGGACTCAGTATCGAATATTCGGTTGTGCCGTCGTCGGATTTTCCCATGTTAGGTCATGGCGGGCCGTTGGTCGAATTGCATCAGTATTTTGACGCTGTTGAAGACAGTGAAGGTGCGATGATTGAAGAGACCGTTGATGACGGTGTGCAGCGCCTCGCCCGGGCGTTTGGGCTATGTGTGGCGATCGAGGTGCCGTTTGATCAATCGGCGGGGTGGTTGAGTGGCTATAAGGTCGGCCCGGATGGCGTACTTGTGCCGTTGCGGTTTCCTTATGATGCGGAGGCTGACGTTGATGAATAGAGGCTCTTGCCACCTCACCCATCCCCCCCTATAAGCCGCCCATCCCAACCACCCCGGATTCGTCCGGGGTGTTGTGATGTTGTCGGGCGCGTGGATTTTACCCACCCTACGGCAGCTACGAACCGGGGACCTTCGGGGCCCTTCACCACATAGGTCCCACGCGGGGCCGCCAAGCAAACGGAAGAAGCTAACATGGCACTCAAGTCGTACAAACCGACGACGCCGGGCCAGCGTGGGCTGGTGCTGATCGACCGTTCGGAGCTTTGGAAAGGACGCCCCGTCAAGGCCCTCACCGAGGGTTTGACCAAATCGGGCGGTCGGAACAATACCGGACGGATCACCATGCGTCGCATTGGTGGGGGCGCAAAGCGTCTCTACCGGATCGTCGATTTCAAGCGCAACAAGATGGATATGTCCGCTGTTGTCGCCCGCATCGAATATGACCCGAACCGGACGGCCTTCATCGCACTGATCCAGTACGAAGATGGCACCCAGAATTACATCCTTGCCCCGCAGCGTCTGGCTGTTGGTGACAAGGTGATCGCGTCGGCCAAGGCCGACATCAAGCCCGGCAACGCAATGCCCTTCAGCGGCATGCCTATCGGGACGATCGTCCACAATATCGAGTTGAAGCCCGGCAAAGGTGGTCAGATCGCCCGTGCGGCAGGTACCTATGCCCAGTTCGTCGGTCGTGACGGTGGTTATGCCCAGGTCCGTCTGTCGTCGGGCGAATTGCGCCTGATCCGCCAGGAATGCATGGCGACGGTTGGTGCGGTGTCGAACCCTGACAATTCCAACCAGAACTTTGGTAAGGCTGGTCGCAACCGTCACAAGGGCATCCGCCCGTCCGTCCGCGGTGTCGCGATGAACCCGATCGACCACCCGCACGGTGGTGGTGAAGGCCGCACATCCGGTGGCCGGACGCCTGTGACACCTTGGGGTAAAGACACCAAGGGCAAGCGCACCCGTAACAAGAACAAAGCGTCGCAGCGGCTGATCGTCCGTTCGCGTCACGCGAAGAAGAAAGGCCGTTAAGATATGGCACGTTCCGTATGGAAAGGCCCGTTCGTCGACGCTTATGTCCTGAAAAAGGCCGAAGCTGTCCGCGAAAGCGGCCGCAACGAAGTGATCAAGATCTGGTCGCGTCGTTCCACCATTCTGCCTCAGTTCGTTGGGCTGACCTTCGGGGTCTACAACGGCAAGAAGCATATCCCTGTCAACGTCAGCGAAGACATGATCGGTCAGAAGTTCGGTGAATATTCACCGACCCGCACCTATTACGGTCATGCCGCGGACAAGAAAGCGAAGCGGAAATAAGTCATGGGCAAGGATAAAAACCCCCGCCGCGTGGCCGACAACGAAGCAATGGCAAAAACCCGTATGCTTCGGACGTCCCCGCAGAAACTCAACCTCGTGGCTGCGATGATCCGCGGCAAGAAGGTCGAACAGGCATTGACCGACCTGACCTTCAGCAAAAAGCGGATCGCGGCTGACGTGAAGAAATGCCTTCAGTCCGCCATCGCCAATGCCGAGAACAATCACAATCTGGACGTCGATGAACTGGTCGTTGCCGAAGCCTATTGCGGCAAGAACCTGATCATGAAACGCGGACGCCCCCGGGCCCGTGGCCGTTTCGGCAAGATCATCAAGCCGTTTTCAGAGCTGACCATCAAGGTGCGTCAAGTTGAGGAGCAATCATAATGGGTAACAAAGTCAATCCCATCGGCATGCGCCTCCAGGTCAACCGCACCTGGGATAGCCGCTGGTACGCCGATACCAAGGACTATGGCGATCTTTTGTTGGAAGACCTGAAAATCAAGGACTTCATCAAGGAAGAGTGCAAGCAATCCGGCGTCAGCCGCGTGATCATCGAACGTCCGCACAAAAAGTGCCGCGTCACGATCCACGCAGCCCGTCCCGGTGTGATCATCGGCAAGAAAGGTGCAGACATCGAAGGTCTGCGCAAGAAGCTGGCGAACCTGACGTCTTCGGAGCTGCACCTCAACATCGTCGAGGTGCGCAAGCCCGAACTTGACGCGGCCCTGGTTGCTGAAAGCATCGGTCAGCAGCTGGAACGCCGCGTATCCTTCCGCCGTGCGATGAAACGATCGGTTCAGAACGCGATGCGCATGGGCGCCCTGGGGATTCGGGTCAACCTTGCCGGTCGTCTGGGCGGCGCCGAGATCGCACGGACCGAATGGTACCGCGAAGGTCGTGTGCCCCTGCACACCCTGCGCGCCGATATCGACTATGCGCATTACGAGGCGATGACACCTTATGGGATCATCGGCATCAAGGTGTTCATCTACAAAGGTGACATCATGGAGCATGACCCGTCAGCGCATGACCGCAAACATGCTGAGCTGCAAGAGGGCGCTGTCCCTCGCGGCCCGCGTCGCTAAGGAGACCTGAACGATGCTTCAGCCAAAGCGTACAAAATTCCGCAAGATGCACAAAGGCCGGATCAAGGGGCTCGCCAAGGGCGGTTCTGATCTGAACTTTGGCACTTACGGTCTGAAAGCCACTGAGCCAGAGCGGGTCACCGCCCGCCAGATCGAAGCCGCCCGCCGGGCCATGACGCGCCACATGAAGCGTCAGGGCCGGGTCTGGATCCGGATCTTCCCTGACCTGCCCGTGACGTCGAAGCCTATCGAAGTCCGTATGGGTAAAGGTAAGGGTTCGGTCGACTTCTGGGCGTGCAAGGTCAAACCTGGCCGCGTCATGTTTGAAATCGACGGCGTGTCCGAGACCGTCGCGCGCGAGGCCCTGCGTCTTGCCGCGATGAAACTGCCGGTCAAGACGCGGACCGTGGTGCGGGAAGACTGGTAATTTCCGCACGGCGAAAATGAGGAAGTGCGACGTAGCGCATTTGCGCAACAAACGCGCAGGCCGCACCTGATTGAAAATAAATAGCCCCTGTCGCAAAAGCGGCGGGGGCTTTTTTGATATGTGGTGAAGGAATGCCACCGAATCGCCATTGCCGATCAATAGAAGTAATTGAACTGATCGTTCTTGCTAGGACACTAGAGGTTAAAAATTGTTAAACGACAGCGCTTCGGGTAACTAGTCAAACTTTAAGTTATTGATCTTACGAGGAAGGAAGCTTTTCCACGACAACCCCCAGGCAACTTTTGACACATAAAAGCACAATCGAGCGCAGGCCAAGTCTGTGGCCTGCGCCACGCTGATTAACTATTGAATTTGTGACTCGAGGTGAACTCGGAACGCGCCCAGTGTTTCTCCTGGATGGCCCGCAGCAAAGTGAAATGCGGAGAAACCGATAAGCAGGAGAACGAACGCGGCGACAATACCAAAGAAGCCTGTGATGATGAGGAAAACCTTAACTGGTAAACTAGTTCGTTTTTCAGTGAAGCTTACGGTTTCCAATTCAGCAGTGTTATCAACCGTTTCGTTGGCTATATCGCCTGTGTCTTTTTGCTTAGTCCGAAAGGCATCCGCAAAAGCTGAACTTAGAACACCGCAAACGGCCAAGGCGGCGAGCAAACATATCGTACCGATCACGAACGCAATGACCGCAAGCATGACAAGAGATAGCTCGGGGTAGTCGCGCGCTTCCAGAAAAAATTTGAATGCGAAAGCCACGCCTGCGCTCAATGCAGCAACACAGGCTAAGAGGTACTTCACTATTGGCTCGGGTTTCATTGTTGCCTGCGTAAAAAGTGATTGGAGGCGGAGGTTTAGCCTGTTGGCGGAGCCCATCCTATCTGCATGTTTGAAATTTCCGAAGGTAAGTCGGCGCGACGGTAAATTCGACTGTATTTTCGGGGCCAACCGAGCGCCTCAAGATCCAATTTTGCGAAGTACAGCATCGCTGCCCTTGGCTGCATCTCGGCGTTCCAAGCAAACAAACCCAACGGAAGATACTGCCGCAAAAAAGCGTCGATTCCATCTGGCAGAAAACGGATCATCTTCTTGTTATTGTGCGGGTTCTTGGCTGCAGTCCCTGAAATCATGCCGTTGCGCACGATATGTGCGACGGTCGGGTCGTTTGTCGCCAATATTCGTCTTAGTTCAGCTTTTGAATACCCAATCGCAGCTGTTGTTGACATGTATGCGTGAACATCCGCTTTGTTCAGGTGAAGATGGTACAGTGACGAAGCAGTTGAGCAGTGTCGCACTGTACCAAATGATCCGTCCAAGATCAGCTTACAAACGCGGTCTAGCTTATATCCTGTCCGTCGTCAGGGTTTTTCGGACTGAGGTGCCCCTAGTTTCCTAGACACCCGCCTGTTTTAGTTTGAGCTGTCTTTCTTCGAAGTCAACGGGCGACAGCATGCCGTTGTTTGTGTGCTTGCGTTTCGGATTGTAGAACATCTCGAT
>NZ_JBBIFZ010000009.1:0-152842 GCF_037572755.1 Yoonia sp. 2307UL14-13
CCGCACCGTGATCTGATGCACCGCATCCCGCTTGAAATCGTCGCTGTAATTGCTTGTCCCCATGTCGGCCTCCTCGCCTCAAAGTTAGGGGGCAAAGCGTCTACAAATCTAGGGGCACCTCAGATTTCTATTGGAAGAGCTCCGAATCTTGCGGCAAAGCTGAGCGACATACGTGAAGGAGAGTACTCAACCTTTGTCACAAAGAGCGTATACGACAAAGCCCACAAATCCACGAAGGAACGCCTAGACGGTTCGACAGGATTCTGGGAATTCCGTACGTGGAAATATTGCGGTGAGCCCATTTCAATCTACCGCTCTAGCTACTGGCGTAAGCCCGGGTCAAACTAAGTTAACCTGGTTCCCCGATTTTGCAATCGCAGCGAATGGCAACTTAGGCGAGCCTCAGGGCGGCATCCGAGCGGGCTATCGAAGGGCAGCTTGGGGCCGTCCACAACGCTGGGCCACCAAGAAAAGGGTGAGGGCGCGGCCCTCCCCCTCGGGCAATCCCATTAGACAGGGCCGTGTCCTCGGCGATGCCTGCGGGCCGCACCACCCTGTCGAATAGCATTGCCTCGCCCCCTCCCGCGTTCGCCACGTGGCAGATTTGCAGGAACGGGCGCCTACGGCTTCTGACCTTCAAATCACCCCCAATTTTTTCACTGGGAAACGGAGTACACGGAATACATGAGACGCGAAAACCAGAAGAAAAACCGCGAAATGGAAAAGCTATGCGTCGCCAGAGGACGAACTATGTGTCGCTTAACATTTTTGAAAGTAGTGGCGGACTGGGGAGGATTCGAACCCCCGACCCCCTGATTCGTAGTCAGGTACTCTATCCAGCTGAGCTACCAATCCGCGTGCCGTGTCATTTAGCGACAGCCGTCCTGTGATGCAAGTGCGAAATGCCGGGGTTTCGCTACTCTGCCGCGGGGGCAAGGGCGACGTCCTGTTTGGGCAGTTGGATCGCGAAGGCCGTCCCGGTCTCGTCCGTGCGTTGCAGTTCCAACCGACCGCCATGTCCCCGGATCAGGTCGGCGGAGATCACAAGGCCGAGGCCAGATCCCCCCTTGCGTACCCCGCCCTGAAACGGCTGGAACAGGTGTTCCTGCGCTTTGGGCGGCAGGCCGGGGCCGGTGTCGGTGATGGTCAGGCACCATGCCTCATCATTTTCTTCCGCGCGCACCGCGATCTCGCCGGGTTGGCCCGTGGCCATGACGGCTTGGCGTGCATTGCGGATCAGATTAAACAGGACACGGAACAATTGTTCGCCATCGGCGCGGATGGTCATCGTGGCAGGAATGTCTTCGGAAAACGACAGGTCATAATCGCCGACGGCCAGCCGTTCGGCTTCGATGACTTCGCTGACGAGGTTGCCGATATTGATCCGGTTCAGACGCGGGGCGGGTTCTTCGACGCGACCGAAGGCGAGCGTCGTTTCGCAAAGGTTGACCGCGCGGGTGATCGAGTTCACGAGTTTCGGCGCCATCCGTTTTACCAGTGGATCGTCAGAGCTTTCGATGCGGTCGGTAAAGAGCTGGGCCGAGGTCAGGATGTTCCGCAGGTCGTGGCTTACCTTGGCCACCGCCCCGCCTAACTGGGCCAACCGTTCCTTCTGTTTCAGCGCCCCTGTCAGTTGCGTTTGCATCATCTGCAGCGACTCTTCCGCATCGCGCAGTTCCTTTACCCCCGCAGTCGGCGTGATGATCTGTCGGGCGTCTTCCGGCGCTTTCGCATAAGACTTCATGTGGGATACGACGCCCTTGATCGGACGCACCAAAAGAATTTGCACCGCAAGAAACAACAGGACAGCCGTCGTGATCGAGATGAAGGCCGACAGGATCAGGATGTTCCGCCCGTATTCCAGCATGGCCGACCGCAGGGGCATCTCGTCCATCGTGACCTCGATCAGTAATCCCCCTTCGCGAACGGGGTTGCCAAGGACGCGAATGATCCGCTCTTCCGGGTTGATCAGCGTGCGCAACGCATCGGCGATTAGCGTCATGCCAGAAGGGTCGCGCATGTCGTAGCTGGCGGTGATCGGTGACGGAATCGGGGATGACAGCGCCAGTTGCCGGATCTCGTCGCGGCGGAGCACCACGTTGTACACCTCGGCATTGGTCAGCAGTTCGGCCTCCAGTTCCGGGCTGATCATATCGTCGGCTTCCAGCGCCAGCGATGCGATCTGTGCCCTCTCGAGCCGTGCCAGCAGGTAATCCTCGCGGAAACGCGCGATGGAGGGCACGAAGATCAGGACCTCGGCCAGCATCACGAAAATCACCGTGAGGATCAGAAACCGGCCTGAGAGAGAGTTGAACATCTATTCTCGCTTCACTTACGGTATCCAGCGCTGGACAAAGCCGACGACGCGCTTGACCGTATCGCTTTCAAAAAGTCTTGGGCTAAAATAGGCACCTGCGGCGCGTTTGTTAACCTCGCTGATGGTCGGATAGGGCAGAACGGTGTTGGCGATGGCAGACATCTTGAGGTTGTTTGCGATGGCCATAGCCCACATGCCGATCAGTTCACCGGCCAGATGACCGGCGATCGAGGCTCCGACGGGGCGGCCTTTGACGACCATCACCTTGATCAAACCGGTGGTTTTCCGTTCAGCGATGGCCCGGTCGTTGTGATGGTATTCGAACCGGACGACCTCGAGCTTGGGCCCATGTTTCTTCTTCGCCTGCGCCTCGGTCAGGCCGACCTGAGCCAGTTCGGGATCGGTATAGGTGGCCCATGGGATGTGGTCGGTGCGTTGTTTCGATGGCAGGCCGAACAGCATGGAACGGATGAGGACGCCCGCGTGATAACCGGCGACATGTGTGAATTGCAGGCCACCGGCCACGTCGCCCGCTGCGTAGACCTTTTTGTTGGTCGTCGAGCGCAGGTCGGGCCCGACTTTCACCCCGCTTCGGTCATGGGCGATCCCGCCTGTCTCAAGATCCAGCTTGTCGATATTCACCTTTCGCCCAACTGCGATGAGCAGATGGGAGCCGGTGAAATCGCCCTTTGGTGTATGAACCGTAATCTCGCCCTCTTTGCCGCTGATCTTCTCGGCTTGGGCGTCTTCGACGATGTCGATCCCTTCGCCTTTCAGCTTGTCCAGTACGATAGCGGCCATTTCGGGATCGTCTTTGCCAAAGGCCTTCATGCCTTCGATGACGGTCACTTCGCATCCCAGACGCCGATGGGCCTGCGCCATTTCCATGCCGATAGGGCCACCGCCGATCACGATCAGATGCTTTGGCTTTTCGCGCAGGTCGAAGATATTTTCGTTGGTGTAGTGCGGGACATCCTCCAGACCGGGGATTGGCGGCACGAATGGGCCAGAGCCCGTGGCGACGACGAAACGGCGCGCTTCGATGATGTTGTCGCCTGCCTGCATTTCGGTTTTTGAGATGAAAGTACCGTATTCTTCGATCACGTGTACGCCTAGCCCTTCGAACCGCTCGACGCTGTCGACAGGGGCGATAGTGGCGATCACGTCATGCACGTGGTCCTTGGCCGCAGCATAATCGATCGTCGGCTCCACCTCGCCCACACCAAGGCTTTCCCCGTGGGACATGGCATAGGCCTGCTTGGCCGAGGCGATCAGCGCCTTGGACGGGACGCAACCATAGTTCAGGCAATCGCCGCCCATCTTGTGCCCTTCCAGCAGGACCACCTTGGCCCCCATCTGAACGGCACCGGCTGCAATCGACAAGCCACCGGAGCCGCCGCCGATGATGCAGATATCTGTCTTGATCCGGTTCATGACTTACAGACCTTTCTTGCCGCGCACGGCCTTGATGACGATGGGAAGCGCGGCCAGGGCGCAGAGGCCGAGGATCGGCAACAGGATGGCCGGTTCGAAGATGATGCCAAGGTTTGGCGTTTCACCACGTGCGAAGACCTCGCCCAGACCAGCGCCAACAGAGGTGTAGACGACCGCGCCCGGGATGATTCCGATGAAGGTTGACACGGCGAAGCGGAACAGCGGGACGCCGACCAAGGCAGGGACAAGATTCGCCACAAAGAACGGAACGGCTGGCACCAGACGGATCAGAAACAGCATCTCCCACTGGTTGTTGTCGATGCCTTCCTTGATCTTCTTCACGGCCCCTTCCGAGCTTTCCATCTTGGCGGCGAGTTTCTCACCCAGACCCCAGCGGGCTGCCATGAAGATACCGATGGCCCCTAGCGTCGCGCCTGTAATGTTGAACAGCGCGCCGGGGAAAGTGGCGAACAGGAACCCACCGGTCAGCGTGGCGATGGTGGCACCCGGCAGCGAAAATGCAACGATCACCACATAGGCGAGGATAAAAATCAGCGCCGTCAGGATATAGTTGTCGTCGCGAAAGGCGATCAGCGCTTCGCGGTTCTCTGAAAGGGCCTGAAACGACAGATAATCGCGCAGGTATATGGCGCCCAGCACCGCGACCACGATGATCGTCAGCAAGGGCAAATTGCGTAAAAGCGGGTTGGCGGGCTTTTCTGTCATCTCGGTCATCTTTCGGGTCCTGTGAGCGGTGGCGTTGCGTTGACCGTTAGATGACGGCAAGCGGTTGACAACGATACCCACCTCACGCCCCATTGATGTAAAGCGACCGGGTTGTTTCAGTTTCGCGGGGTCTGATCACGAAACTTGTAACATTTGAGCGGCGCTTTTGACGACAAATGTTGCAGGAAAGCGCCGTCATCCACGTTGACACAGCGGATATGCCGCTCTAAACGACGGCTCTGACATATTTATTGGCTTCGAATCCCCGATGGGTTTGGCCGCAATCAACCGGAGAGCACGCGATGAAGCGCACGTTCCAACCATCCAACCGGGTTCGCAAGAACCGCCACGGGTTCCGCGCACGCATGGCCACAAAGGCCGGGCGCAAGATCCTGAACGCACGCCGCGCAAAAGGCCGTGCCAAGCTGAGCGCATAAGCGCGCCCAAGCTGTTGACCGTTTTGGAACCGCCGGTGGGGCCCGAGGGCACACCGGCGGTTTCCGTTTGCGTGGAGGTTCTCAAAAAGCGCGCCGACTTCCTGCGCACAGCCCAAGGGCGGCGATGCGGGACGCCCGGCATCCATCTTCAGGCAAGGCAAAGAGCGGAAGGTGAGGCGGACGGCATCCGCGTCGGTTTCACCTGTTCGAAAAAGGTGGGCAACGCCGTCGCCCGTAACCGTGCCAAACGGCGATTGCGCGAAGTCGCGCGACTGGTCTTGCCTGAACATGGCTACGAAGGTTGGGATTACGTACTGGTCGGACGCAAGGATGTGACGGCAGCCCTGTCCTTTGATACGTTACTGACCGATTTCAAACGCGCCTTGGATCAGGTCCACAAATGAGCCCCCTCGCCCATATCGTCGCCCTGCCTGTTCGCGCCTATCGCCTGATCGGCTCACCTTGGGTCGGGCATGGCTGCCGGTTTCATCCCACCTGTTCGGCCTACGCGCTGGAGGCGCTGGAGAAGCATGGGGGCGTCAAGGGAACGTGGCTCACAATCCGCCGGATCGGGCGATGCCATCCCTGGGGCGGATCAGGCGTGGACAACGTGCCTGACTAGATAAATTTCGCCTCAAAGCTTCTCGAACGATATTGTCACCAACCCGATATCAAATCCGAACCGTTTGACATAAGCCTGATTGAGCAACCGATCCTCGGACAACAACCACATCCAGTCATCGAAACTGACCCGCATCCTTTCGGTCTCGCCCGTTGCTGAAGGGATCGGCAGATCGATCGTGTAGACCCAGTTGAATCGGTTGTCCTGTTCCTGACCAGTGGCCTGTCCGATCACACCGGGGGCTGTGCCGACCCAACTATCCGGCCCCGTTTTTCTAAGTGTCCAGATGCGCTGTTCGGTTGATCCGTCTTCGTAAACGAAGTCTTCGACCAAGCGCAGTCGTTCGCCGTCCCAGTCACCATTGATCGTCACCTCGAAACTGCGCCGGACGGTGCCGAGGATGTCCTGAAATTGGCCGTAGGCGACCAGTTCACCGTCGAAAAACTCTTCCAGATTCAGCTTACGGTCGCTGAAGCTGGGGTCGTTGAAAGACGGTTTGCCGGTGCAGGCGGTCAGCAGGGCGAAACCGAGTATCAGAAGCAGGCGCATGAGTTTTCCTTTTCATTGATCGGCCAGCTAGCGCGCCACGGAACGGGGGCAAATCGCTTGTCAGACATCTGCCAGACATGACGGTCCGCATTTACCGGCGGGCAGGCGGTAACGGCGGGATTTGGTCCATGATCTGGGCGTCGGTCACGTCGACAAAGCGTTGGCGCGACCGTCGCCGATACCCTGCCCCTCCAAAGACCCTGAGAGCCGCAAAGATCGCCCAGCGCCGCCAAAGCGCCACCCGGGCGGCATTCATCGCCGCCAGCATCAGATCATCGGCGAAACGACGATCCGCATCCCGCGCACCGCGCCCGTCGATGTCCTGCCACGCGATGTAGAGGTAGTCGTGCACGATAGCCGCCTCGAGCCATGGTCCGACCCGCCCGACGAGAAATCTGAACAGCCTGGGGACGCTGGTAAGGTCCGTCAGCAGGCCCGGCGGTGTGACCAGCGGATGCCAGACCTGATCCGCGTCGCGCCATGACACCTGATAGGTCCGTCCGACGATGTAATCCGCATCCTCCCCGTTCCGCATCCGCGGCGCGTCGCGCAGCCGCAGCAGGACAAGCGCGGTGTCGTAACGAAAATCGGTGATTTTCGCAGGCCCGTCCGGATAAGGATTTTGCCGTGCGGCAGGACCATCGTAACGTTTCAGCATCATCAACCCTCTTGGCGGCGCGCCCCGTGCACGGTAGGGCATCGCATATGCTTGACGATACAGACATCCATCCGCTTTTCCACGGGGCCCCGTCGACGACGGAGTTCAAAAAGCTGCGCAAGCGCATCGTGCGGCAGGCGCGCGAGGCGATCGAGCAATACGGGATGATCGAGCGGGACACAAAGTGGCTGGTCTGTCTGTCCGGCGGGAAGGACAGCTATACGCTGCTGGCGGCGCTTTACGAACTGAAATGGCGCGGTCTGCTGCCGGTCGAATTGATCGCCTGCAATCTCGACCAGGGCCAGCCGGGCTTTCCCGCGACGGTCCTGCCGGAATTTCTGGAAAAGATGGGCGTGCCGCACCGGATCGAATATCAGGACACCTATTCCATCGTCATGGACAAGGTGCCCGAGGGCCGCACCTTTTGCGCGCTGTGTTCGCGGCTGCGGCGCGGGAATCTTTATCGGATCGCGCGTGAGGAGGGGTGTTCCGCTGTCGTGCTGGGCCATCACCGAGACGACATCCTCGAAACGTTTTTCATGAACCTGTTCCACGGCGGACGGCTGGCGACGATGCCGCCGAAGCTGGTGAACGAAGAGGGCGACCTGTTCGTCTATCGCCCCCTCGCCCATGTGGCCGAGGTGGATTGCGAGAAATTCGCCAAAGCGATGAACTATCCGATTATCCCGTGCGATTTGTGCGGGTCACAGGATGGTTTGCAACGCCAACAGGTGAAACTGATCCTCGACGGTTGGGAAAAAAACAGCCCCGGCAGGCGACAGGTGATGTTCCGCGCGCTGATGAACGCGCGGCCCTCACATTTGCTGGACCCCAAGCTGTTCGACTTCGCGGGATTGGAACGCGACGCCTAAAGGTCATCTGCGCCTTAATCATCGGATATTTCAATGTCGTATTCGGTCGCTTCGTCGGCTGGCTTGCCATCATTTTTCTCAGGTTCGCCGCGAACTGTTGCAATACATGCACCGACAAGCCCGGTCGTCACCAGCGCCCAGATCCCGAACAGCGACATATTCCCAGCAAGTTTGTCCCAACGGATATGGCGATAGATCACGGCGCTGTTTGGATTGTCGGGGTCAACCCATACCGGGATTGGATTGTCACGCGAGCTATGCCTTAGCAATGTCCGAATGACATTTGCATAATAGGTTCGGCGCACGCCGACCATGTCATCAAAGAACACCCGATCCGCGACGTAGCTGTCACCATCCCAATCATAGGTATAGCGCGCCTTGACCCGGTATTGTCTGCGATCCGGCTGGTCGAGGACACTGGACAAGACAACGGCATCGACCTGCCGCCAGTCACTGGATGTGATCGTCATAAAGACCGGCCCAAAGGCGATTTTGACCATGGGGATCACGCCGATAGCAAAAGCGATCGTCACAACAACCAGAACAAAGTTGCCGCTGAATGATCCGTCTTTCGCTGGTTTCATGATGCTCCGGTCCGGATAATCGCAATCATATCGGCACTGGTTTAGGCCGGAATATGGGCATCAATGGGACGTCACCGACCAAAGCAGTCTGGTAGTAGCGGTTTTTTGTCCGGCGGACCTGATTGGGTTTGATATGCATGTCCCGTTTCAGACGACATGCGCAACGCAAAGGTAGTGGCTTACAACAAACCAATGGCATGGCTTTCGACCACGATTTCGAAAACGCGCCGGTTGACCGCATAGCTTTCGAATGCGGTTTGCGGCACGGCGGTCAGCATTGCGATCGATACCGGCAAGCCATCGAAACTGCCGCGCATCGTGAGCAGTTGGACATCGCCTTGGCCGCTGACCGTTCCTTCCCGGCGCCAGGTCGAAAACCGGTATCCCTGCTTGTCGGCCTCGAGCGTTTTGGTCGCCGGGCCAAAATTTTGCCCTTGGTTTTCGAGTTTGGCGATAAGCGTGTCTTCAAGCTGTTGGGCGGTCGTATCATAGCCGCCCAGCGCCACAACAAGCGTACCGGCGACGGCATCACCCAGTTTCGTGACATAGCTGCTGACAGCACCCTGTTCGGGTGCCTCACCGGCGGTTTGCCGATTCCAGCTTTGCGGCAGAAAAAACCCGATTTGCCCGAGCGTGCTTGTCACCGTTTCTTCGGACATCGGTTCGGCATAGCGGGTCCCGGACGGGGACAGCAGTTTGAAACGCATGGCGGCGAGTAACGCGATTTCCTGCAAATTCGGGTCCTGCGGTGCACCCCTGGGATCGACAGAGCCATCGACAAGGAAGATCAGATCACCATCTTTCATGGTCACCATACGGTGCAACCGTCCGGTTTTTTCGGATGTCAGCACAGCATCGCCCATGATGCCGTTTTTCGTGGGCAGCTCTCGCAAGGCATGGATGACGTAGCCCTGCGTTGCCGCCCAGCGCCACAACCAGTCAGAGCCGTTCATGACCCGTGGCAGCTTCGCCGACCAAACCTGCACGATCGCATCATGCGTAGCCCCGAACGCATCTGGCACACCGGGGCGGGCCCGGGCCAGTTCGATGACAGGTTTTTCCCCGCTGGGCATATTGTCTGCGCCGAATGTGTCCACAGTCCACAACTTGGGCAGCGCCATCTGAAAGGCGCCAGCTGCAAAGACGTCATCGCGCACGATCGCGTCCAGATACGTCGCTTCGATCGTTTGTCGATCCCGGGTGGGGCTGGTCAGCAAGGTAATATCGTTCATCGGGTGACGTCCTTTATCATCCACCGGGCCGATCGCGATCGGTGTAGGCCGGGCCGATACTCAGGTCGATATCGAGACCAAGCCCGAGGAGCAGCGCCGCTTCGCCAGCCGCCCCGAGATGGAAGCGCCCCGTGTCGAGGTCTTGCAACGCCTGAACGTTGCCACCCAGACCCACCGCCCCGGCAGAGCCGCCAACCTTGGCGCGACCGCCGATCGTCCAATCGGTGAACGGGATCGGAATGTTGATTTCACCAGAAACATCTCCTTTGGCCGCTGCCGCCTGCAAGCCACCGCCCAGCGCAACGCCGCGCCGTGTCCCGTCATTGCCCAACAGCGCATTGGCCTTGGCCTCAGCCGATCCAAGCGCATATTCGCCGCCAGCCTCGGCCAGCGGGTTGTTCTCGTCCGAGCCGAGGAAAACCGATCCGCTTTGCTTGATCGCGTTCGCATCGGCCTGCGCCTGCAGGCCAGCCCCATTGACGATCCCGCCTTCGAATTTGGCGCCAGCGGTCGCCACATCCAGGTTATGGGAGCCACCGACGGGATTGTCACCGAACGTGCCTGCATGCTCCATGCGAACGGCACCGACCTCGGCCTGCGCATCCACATGGCCCAAAGCGCCAGCCGCCTCGGCGTTGGCGTCGCCTTCGGCGTAAATGACATCGACATTTTCGTCACCGCCCGCGCGGACAATGGGGGGCTTGCCGTCGTCGATATTGTCGGCGGGGCAGTTGCAGACCACGTTGCCCGGTTCTTCGTCAGACTTTTCTTCAGCGGCCTTCTCACCCTCTTCAACGCCCTCTTGCGCCGCAGGTGGCGCACCGGGTGCAGGGGCTTCGGGTTGCGCGGGTGTTTCAGGTGTTTGCGGCGCTGTCTCGGCCGTCGGCACTGCGGGTGCGCCGGTGTCAGGCGTCGATGGTCCAACCGGTTGGGCGGGCGCCGTTGACATCGCGGCAGGCCCCACAGGACGGCTGGGCACGACCAATGGGTCACCTGCATAGATCAGGTCGGGGTTCGAAATCCCGTTGGTGGTCGCCAGATGGTCCACGGACGTTCCGCGATCACGGGCGATATGGGTCAGGGTATCGCCCTTCTGAATTTCGATGACGTCGGTCATGTCGATGACGCTCCGGCCTTGATCGACGCCGTGATCCGGTCAAGCCGCACATCGGCAGAGGCGTTGGCTTTGATCATTTTGTCGATCCAAACATATTTCGCTCGGACCGGATAATCCCGCGGAAAAGTGACGAGAATATAGCAAAGGCGCGTAATCTGTTTTTCGGTCCGAAACCCGTTATCCGCGCATGTCTGGAATGCCTGCGTGATCCGCGTATCGACACGGTCTTCCGACAGGCTTGGGTCGGTTTTGGCCATGAAGGCACGCAAATCGCGCCGCAGGGCATCATAGAAACCCTTTCGTTTGGCCACCTCGAACTGGCGAAACTGGTTACTGGAAAATCTGATCAAGGCTTACAAACGACCACGCCAAAGCTGGAAAGATAAGAACAAAGTGGCCAGCGCGAACAACGCACATAACACCATGCCGACGACCTGCATGTTCGACTTTAGCCCCGGCTGCAATACCGTATCGGCAAAGGGTGACTTTGTGTCGCCACGCGCGACCAAACGCTGCAGCGTATCGGCGAAGAAACCCCAGATCGCGGGTTGCGCGAATGCAAATGCGATACCACCCAGCAAAGCGAAACTGGCTTTGGAGCCGCGCGCGGCAAGCTGTTCATCTCCGCCGTATATCGGCAAGATACCCTCGCCGATAATCGCAAGAATGATGAGCGCAACAAAACAGATGGCCGACACAATCAACATGGGTCTTCGCTAGCCGGTCGGTGACGCCTTGACAAGATGCAGCCACAACCGAACCAAGCAGGTTGTCCTGAAACCTTCATATTTCGATCCTGGCCCCCTCATCACAACGTCATTTGCCCCTATATCAAGTGAAACGCCTTGACCTTTTGGCCCTTGGGAGGTTGAACACCCCCCAGACTTTTTGACCGATATGGGTGGTATCATATGGACGACCAGAACAAGAACCTGATCCTGGCGACAGCGCTGAGTTTTGCCGTGATCATGCTCTGGACGGTGATGTTCCCGCCCGAGCCGCTGCCAGAGGATGCGACCGACCCGGCCACGATATCGGCAAGTGATGAAGGTGTCGTGCCAGAGGCAGGCACGCCGACGAGCACGGCGACACCGAATACGGTCGCGCCCGAACCGGCGGCAGAGGCACCGCGTGTTGCGATCGAAAGCGACAGCCTGACCGGCTCGATCTCGCTTTTGGGTGGTCGTGTCGACGATCTGTCGCTGAAGAATTACCGCGAAACGGTCGAAGAGGACGCCCCGATCGTCGACCTGATGCGCCCGGTGGGAGAACCCGAGGCCTATATCGCGCTGTTCGGCTGGACTGGTGAGGCCGGCGTGACCCCGAACGACACGACCGAATGGACGCTGGCAGAGGGTGAGACACTGACGCCCGAAACGCCCATCACGCTGGAATGGGATAATGGTCAGGGCCAGGTCTTTCAGACCACGATTTCGATGGATGATGAGTTCATGTTCAGCTTTGAACAGACGCTCATCAACAATGGCGATAGTGCGATTTCATCGCATCCCTATGGCCTGATCCGCCGCTATACCGAACCCGATGACATGAAGAATTTCTTCATCCTGCACGAGGGTCTTGTGCGGATGGCTGACGGCGAACTGGCCGAGATCGACTATGACGACATTGTCGACTACGGCCAAAGCAGCCCCGAAGGCCAGGTTGAAGTCACCGAAAGTGGCTGGATCGGCTGGACAGATCACTATTGGATGACGACCCTGATTCCCGATCAGACGGCCCCCTTCCGCGCGACCGTCCGCCATGTGGCGAACCGCGACATCTATCAGGCCGAAACGCTGATGCCGCAACAGGATGTCGCCGCAGGTCAAAGCGCCACTGTCACCACCCGTTTCTTCGCCGGTGCAAAGGAATGGGAAGCGATCCGCCACTACCAGAACGAAGGTGGTGTGGGCGGTTTTCTCGACAGTATCGACTGGGGCTGGTTCTTTTTCCTGACCAAACCGATCTTTGCCGTCTTGCATTACCTGAACCTAGTCATCGGCAATATGGGTTGGGCGATTATCGCGCTGACCGTGTTCCTCAAGGCGCTGGTGCTGCCGTTGGCCTATAAATCCTACGTTTCGATGGCCAAGATGAAAGAACTGCAGCCCGAGATGGAGGCGCTCAAGGAAAAGTCGGGCGATGACCGGCAAGCGATGCAGCAAGGCATGATGAAGCTGTATAAGGACAACAAGGTGAATCCGGCTGCGGGCTGTTTGCCGATCCTGCTGCAGATCCCGATCTTTTTCTCGCTTTATAAGGTGATTTTCGTCACGATTGAGTTGCGCCACGCCCCGTGGTTCGGCTGGATTCGCGATCTGAGTGCGCCGGACCCGTCCTCGATCTTTAATCTCTTTGGCCTGTTGCCCTATGCGGCGCCGACGCCCGGGTCGATCCTCGCCCTGATCTTTATCGGCATCCTGCCGATCCTGTTGGGCGTGTCGATGTGGCTGCAGCAAAAGCTGAACCCAGCCCCGACCGATCCGACACAGCAAATGATCTTTGCGTGGATGCCGTGGGTGTTCATGTTCATGCTTGGGTCGTTCGCCTCGGGCCTCGTGATCTACTGGATCGCGAACAACATCATCACCTTTGCCCAGCAATACTTCATCATGCGCAGCCATGGCGCCAAGCCGGATGTCTTCGGCAACATCAAACAAAGCGTGAAGCGCAAGAAAACGGTTCAGCTGGACAAGTCGAAGGACAAGTAGATGATCCGCGTCGTGGCCCTGTGGCGTCATCCGATCAAAAGCCATGGGCGCGAGCGGATTGAGAAGGTCGAGTTGGTCGCGGGTCAGACGATGCCCTGGGACCGGCATTGGGCAGTGACCCACGAGCGGACGAAGTTTGACGGCAGCTGGGTGTCTTGCGCGAACTTCATGATCGGGGTGCGGACGCCCGCGCTGGCGGGGATCTGGGCGGAACTGGACGACGCGGCCGGGCGGCTGACCCTGCGCCATGACGATCTGGGCGAGATTGGCTTTGATCCCGAGACCGAGGCAGATCGGTTTCTGGCGTGGGTCGCGCCACTTTGCGCAGGTGAGAGTTTTCAACCAACCGGTCTGGTCACGGCCCCGGTCGGCCTGACCGACAGCAACTATCCCACCGTGTCCATCATGACAGAGGCAAGCCATAGGGCTGTGGCAGATCGTTTGGGGCGCCCGTTGGAGATGGAGCGCTGGCGCGGGAATATCTGGCTTGAGGGCACCGCCCCGTGGGAAGAGTTCGAATGGGTCGGGCACGATGTGCAGATCGGGGACGCACTGCTGCATGTCGAAGAGCCGATCCAACGCTGCAAACACACGATGGCCAACCCACGTACCGGCTTGCGCGATACCGATACGCTGGCCGTGTTGCGTGAAGGCTGGGATCATGAGAATTTTGGCGTCAATGCGACAGTCACCAAAGGTGGGCGCGTTGCGATGGGTGATGCGGTGAAGGTGATCTGAAGATGGAACTGCGCTTTCCCGAAGTCGAAACGCCCGACGACGCGAGCCTCGAAAAAGGCCGCAAGCTGTTTGCGGGTGAAACGGAATTCCTGAAAGGCGTCGTCGCCATGAACGGTCTGCCGCCTGCGGACAGGGTGGAGGTATGTTTTGCCGGGCGGTCCAACGTGGGGAAGTCATCCCTGATCAACGCGCTGACCGGGCGCAAGGGGCTCGCCCGCGCGTCGAACACGCCGGGGCGGACGCAAGAGATCAACTTTTTCACCGCAGGTGATATCTATGTGGTCGACCTGCCCGGCTATGGCTTTGCCAATGCGCCGGTGGCCGTGGTGGAAAAATGGCAGCGTCTGCTCAAGCAATACTTATCGGGCCGCCAGACCCTGCGCCGCGTGTTCGTCCTGATCGACGCGCGGCACGGGGCAAAGGCGGTGGATGAAGAGATCATGACACTCCTCGACAAATCCGCGGTCACCTTTCAGGTCGTCATGACCAAGACCGACAAGATCAAGGGCAGGGCCCTGACCGAGGCGTTGGACAAGACCCGCGTGGCGCTGGCCAAGCATCCGGCGGCCTTTCCCGAACTGATCCTGACATCGTCGGAAAAGAACGAAGGGATCGCGACATTGCGCGCGGTGATCGCCGGGATCGCATGAAGACAAGGGACGACGACATGAACCGTGACTGGATCGCGACCGCTAAGACGCTCAGCCAGGCCTTGCCCTACATGCAGCGCTATGCTGGTGCCACGGTAGTGATCAAGCTGGGTGGTCACGCCATGGGCAGTGACGAAGCGATGCGCAGCTTTGCCCGCGACGTTGTGCTGATGCGGCAGGTGGGATTGAACCCGGTTGTGGTCCATGGCGGCGGGCCGATGATCAACGAAATGCTGGCAAAGCTGGAGATCAAGTCTGACTTTGTGAACGGCAAACGGGTCACCGACGACGCCACGATGAACGTGGTCGAGATGGTGCTCTCTGGTCAGGTGAACAACCGGCTGGTGCAGGCGATCAGCGAAGAGGGCGGCAAGGCGGTAGGGCTGTCCGGTAAGGACGCCAACCTGATGATCTGCGATCAGACGGATCCGGCGCTGGGTTTCGTCGGCACACCGTCAGAGGTTGATCCAACGATCCTGCGCGACCTGCACGCGGCGCGCGCGATCCCGGTCATCGCACCGCTTGGCATGGGGCGGAACGGCGAGACGTTCAACATCAACGGCGATACGGCGGCGGGCGCGATCGCGGGCGCGCTCAAGGCCGACCGCTTGTTGCTGCTGACGGATGTGGCGGGGGTGAAGGATAAATCAGGTCAGGTTTTGACTGAGATTGCGCCGGGTAAAATCCCCGAGCTGATCGCCGATGGCACCATCGGCGGCGGCATGATCCCAAAAACGGAAACCGCACTTGCCGCGATGAACGAAGGCGTCCGCGCTGTCGTCATCCTCGACGGGCGAGCGCCGAACGCCTGTTTGTTGGAGTTGTTCACCGACCACGGTGCCGGGTCGCTGATCCGCGAGCCACGGGTTTAATCTCGCGATTGTTCGTCAAGATATTACTTCTGTGGATTGAACCGTTTTGCCAAGAACTCAACCTGGCAGATTCGCGACCTCATCTATCACCGATTTTATGTATACATTGGTGCGGAAGGTAATTATCGATCAAATTAAATCATGAAAGGTTTGAAATACATGAGAGTATTCAGTGTCACCCACCGCCTCACGGTTGTCCTAAGTGTCAGTTTTTTGGCTTCCTGTGGCGGAGGCGGCAGCTCTGATGCGCCTGTTTCACGTTTTGATCTGAACAGCCACGCCGAAATCCTCGACGTTGCATTTGAACTTGCCGAAGAACGCGAAGGCGCATCGATTACACCATTCGAAAACGTCCCGACCGTCGGTAGCACTACATATGAGGGTATCATGTTCATGAGTATACAGGAGTCCGACGTGCCAACGCTCTTGGGTCAGGCGTATTTGGATATTGATTTCCAAGATGCAAGCGTGAACGGTGCGGCCGGTAATTTCCACAGCATTCCCAACGGCGCGACTGAAGGTAGTCTAACATTTCGCGATGGTTCTATTCGGAGGTCAGGCAGCTTTTACCGAATAAGCGTGAACTACACCGGAGACATTGATTTTGACGACAAACCACGGTCGGTGAGCGGAAATCTTGCAGGAAGTCTTACAGGACCCGAGGGCGAGTTTTTTGTGACGACTTATGTCGGTGTCGGCACCGATGCCGGCGGGAATGAAGATGGGGTGGTAGGCTCTGTTGCTTTGAACAGATAACTGATCGTTTGATGGTGATTTGGCGAGCAATCGCATTGCATCTCCGCGCGGATAGTCACCGCGCGATACGCAACCCTGTTTCGTCGTTGAAGAAATGCATCCGCGCGGGATCCGCCGTCAGGCCGATTTCAACCCCTTTTTGGAACCGATCCATATCGGTCGTCTTTGCGATGAACCCGGTGCCGGACGCCGTTTGGCAGTGCACCAATGCATATTCACCCAGATTTTCGATCAGGTCGGGGATCGCGATCACAAGCGCCCCATCGGTGGCGGGCAGCAGATGTTCGGGTCGCATGCCAAGGGTATCGGCCTGACCCTGCAAAAGCGCCGCACCATCGGTGGTCAGGTCTGACGTGTTGAAAAAGTTCATCTTGGGACTGCCGATGAAACCGGCGACGAACATGTTATCCGGACGGTTGTAAAGGTCGATCGGCCTACCGACCTGTTCGATATTCCCACCGCGCAGGACGACGATCTTGTCCGCCAGCGTCATGGCCTCGACCTGGTCGTGGGTGACGTAAATCATCGTCGTGCCAAGGCGTTCGTGCAACCGCGCGATCTCGATCCGGGTCTGGACCCGCAAGGCAGCGTCGAGGTTCGACAGCGGTTCGTCGAACAGAAACACGTCCGGTTCGCGGACGATAGCCCGCCCGATGGCCACCCGTTGCCGCTGCCCGCCTGACAAGGCGCGCGGCGTGCGCTCCAGCAATGGTGTGATATCGAGGATTTGCGCGGCGGCCCGCACCCGTTCATCGATTTCAGGTTGCGGCATCTTGGCCTGCTTCAACCCGAACGCCATGTTCTTGTAGACGCTCATATGCGGATACAGCGCGTAAGTCTGGAACACCATCGCGACGCCGCGCTTAGCCGGGGCTATATCGTTCATTTCCTTGCCGCCGATGGTCAGGTGCCCGCCCGAGATATCCTCAAGCCCTGCGATCATGCGCAAGAGGGTGGATTTGCCACAGCCGGATGGACCGACGAAGACGACGAATTCGCCATCATCGATATCGAGGTTGATATCCTCGATGACGCGGGTGGTGCCATATTCCTTGGCGATATTGCGAAGTGTCAGTCCTGCCATTGGTCTTCCATTCGATGAATTGCAGCCACGAGATCGGGCACGAAGGTATCAAAACGTTGGGGAAGATCCCCCCATAGGCTGGAATCTTGGGCGATATCCGTTTCCTGCCCTTTCGCCAGCATTGGCACAAGCGTGTCCCAAAACGGGTCATGATAAGGGATAGTTGTCGTATTAGCCTGGACTTTGCGGGCATAGACGACCCATGACGCCGCACAATCGTACCCGGCCCTTGGCGTGATCCCTTTGCTCAGACAAGCCTCTAGCGTGGGACGAATGAAGATGCCCATCTTGGAGTAGCCGTCCATGCAGATCCGTTCGAGTTGATCGGCGATGCCCGGATTTTCAAAGCGCCGGGCGATTTCATCCAGATAGGCGCTGGTATCGAACGGGATGTCATCGCCAAGGCCGGGCAAAACTTCGTCCCGCTCCCAGGTTTCAAAATGTTTGCGCGGGGCCGCGTCGCGCATCGCCGCGTCAAAGGTCACATGTCCAGCCAATGCGCCCAAATAGGCAAGACCCGTATGTCCGCCGTTGAGAATGCGAATTTTGGCCTCTTCATAGGGCAGGACATCTTTGACGATCTGCACCCCAGCGCGGCCCAGATCAGGCATGTCGGCGGCGAATTCGTCTTCCAACACCCATTGCAGGAAATCTTCGGCATGGATCGCGGCGGCGCCTTCGCCCGGCCAGATCGCATCGACCTCGGCCCGCAGGGCCGGTGTGCTGCGGGGCGTGATGCGATCCACCATCGAACACGGGAAAGAGACATTCTTGCGCGTCCAATCGGCAAGATCGGCCTTGCCCAACGCGGTCATGTAGGACAGCAGCGCGCCTTTCAGGACCTTCCCGTTGCTGCGGATGTTGTCGCAGCACATCAAGCTAATCGGGGTATCCAGTTGCGCCGCACGCCATGCCAAACCCTGCGTGAGGTAGCCATAGATCGTCTTGACCGGGCCGCCATCGATCTCGGTCGCGATGGCCGGAGCCGCCAGGTCGAGACGCCAGTCATCGGTGAAGGCATAACCGCTTTCGGTAACGGTAATCGTTGCGGCTTTGACGCTTGCACGGGTGAACAGGTCCAAGGCACCGTTCATGTCCTGCGCAGCATCGAAAAACGCGACATGCGAACGCACCGACCGAAACTCTGCCTCACCGTCCGGGGAAATGGCTTTCAAGAGATAACCGTCGCGACCCATAGCAGCTTGCCGGAATGCTGCGGACTCGGACGCGCGCAGATTGACGGCGGCGATGCCCCAGCGCAGATCGCCAGTCGCCTGCATGTAATCGTCGATATAGACGGCCTGATGCGCGCGGTGAAACGCGCCAAAGCCGATATGCACGATCCCGATATCACACTGCGTCCGGTCATAGGTGGTGCTTTTCAGCCGATGTCCCGTCACATCTCACCTCCCAAATCGGCGCGTGCTTTGCCGCGGTAGGCCGATGGCGTCATCGCTTTCACCTTCAGAAAATGCCGGTTGAAATTGGCGAGGTTTCGAAAGCCCACATCGTGACAAATCGTTGCGATGTTGGTGTCTGTCGCCTGCAGCATCGAACAGGCTTGGCCGATGCGCACCTTGGTGACGAATTCATTGAAACGACTGCCTGTCGTTTTCTGAAAATTTCGGGCAAAGGCGGTGGGGCTCATGCCGGCGATGTCCGCCGCCTCGTCCAATGAGATCGGATCGCTGAAATTGCGCGACACATGATCAACGACATCGCAGATGCGTTCCTGCGTTTTGCTGCGTTTTTCATGATATAGCTGTTGCGCCGATAGCATATGGCGATCTTTGTGGGCGGCCAGCGCAAGAAGAAAGTCAAAAAAGGCGATGATCTTTTGCGGGCCCGAAACGTCGCGTATTTGCAAGAAGCGCCGTTGTGCATCTTGAATATCAAAACCGCTGAATTGCAGACCCGACGCCGCTTCATTCAACAATTGCTGCAGACCATCGAATTCCGGGAACGATGACATCAGGCCAAGCACGCGGTCCTGGTCGAACTGAATCACAAGGTCGCGGGTCGCGATGGGATCTATCCAGACCTCGTCCGTAACCCAGTTATGCGGCAAATGCGGGCCGATCAGAAACAGGTCCCCGGCTGCGAAATCCCCGATATAGTCGCCGATGTAGGACCGCCCTGTCGAAGCGACGATCAGATGCAATTCGCATTCCTTATGGGCGTGCCAACGGCACAGGGGATCAGGCCAGCCATGTTCCAGAAAAATCAGGCTTTGGCTTTGATCCGGAATGACCTCAAGTTCGACATGTACGGTGTTCATCGGCCTTACATCCTTAGGACGTTGCCGCCATCGACGCTAAGCGTCTGAGCGGTGATGTAGGCCGATTGATCGGAGGCCAGGAAAACGGCGGCGCGCGCCACGTCGCTTGGGGCGCCCATATAGCCAAGGGGCACCGCTGCACCCACTTCGCGCTTCTTCTGGCCCGGTTCCTTGCCTTCGAATTTGGCAAAAAGCGCGTCGACCTCTTTCCACATCGGCGTTTCGATCACCCCGGGTGAGATCGCGTTGACCCGCACCTTGGGCGCCAGCGCAAGCGCCGCGGATTGGGTATAGCTGATCACGGCGGCCTTGGTGGCGCAATAATGCGCCACCAAGGCCTCGCCCCGATGTCCGGCCTGACTGGCCATGTTGATGATGGACCCTCGTCCCATTTCCATCATCACCTGGCCAGCGGCCTGCATCAGGGCAAACATCGCGCGGACATTCACCGCGAATAGGCGATCATATTGGGCCAGATCGGCCTGCAGAACCGATCCCATATCGAAAACGGCAGCGTTGTTGACCAGCACATCCGGTTTCTCGGCGCGAACCCAGTCGCAGGCGGCGTCGAGATCGTTCATCAGGTCGAAGGGGCGGTGGGTTTCACCCACCTGACGATCCGGTTTACCAAGATCGGTCGTCAGCACCCTTGCACCAAGGGCCGCGAAATGTTCGGCGATCGACAGGCCGATACCACCATTCGCCCCGGTGACGATGCAGGTCTTGCATGTCAAATCTGTGGGTGCGGCATCGATCATTTCACAGCTCCGAATGTCAGGCCTTGGACAAGTTGTTTCTGGCAGAACCAACCCAGCACGATGATCGGGCCGACGGCGGCTGTGGACACGGCCGACAGGCGGCCAAAGAACAGCCCTTCGGGCGCGCGGTTCCCTTCGATCAGCTTGGACAGCGTCGCAGCCTCGGTCGTCGTCAGGCGGACGGTCCAATAGGCCTCGTTCCAGCAAAAAATGAAGCAGAGGAGTGCGGTGGATGCGACTCCGCCCCAGGCCAGCGGGATCAGGATATCCTTGATTTCGCCCCATGTGTTGACCCCGTCCATCTTGCCCGCTTCGATGATCTCTTTCGGGATTTCCTTGAAATAGGTGAACAGCATCCAGATCACGATGGGCAGGTTGATCAGGCACAGGACCAGAATGATCAGGAAATGCGTGTCGTAGATGCCCAGAAAGTTCTTGGTCAGGAACGTCATCGGATACAGGACCGCAGCGGCCGGCAGCATCTTGGTGGACAGCATCCACATCAGGATATCCTTGGTATGTCGGCTGGGGTTGAACGCCATGGCATAGGCCGCTGGCACCCCAACAAACAACGCAAAGAGCGTGCCGAAGGTTGCAGTGATGACAGAGTTGATCGCAAACCGCCAGTAATCGTAATTCTCTGTCATGTTGGTGTAGTTTTCGAGCGTCGGCGTGAAGAAAATCAGATTTTCCGGCTTCACGGCGTCGGCGTCGGTCTTAAAGCTGGTCAGGACCATCCAGACGATCGGAAAAAAGAAGATCAGCGCGACGATCCAGGCCAGCGTGGGCCAGAAGATTTTTGAAAAGCGGGTTTGTTGTGCGACGATAGCCATGGCTTCAATCCATCAATGTCTTGCCGACCATCCGCAGCAAGAAGATCGCGATAATGTTGGCGAGGATGACAGCAAAGATGCCGGTGGCGCTGGCAGCACCGATATTGTTCGTGGCGAATTCGCCAATCAGGTAGGGCAGGTTCTTGTTGCCGTTGCCCCGACTGACGATCTCGATCTCGGCATAAAGCGACAGATGAAAGATCGCCTGGATCATGACGACAATCGCAATGGGACGGGCCAGATGCGGCAGCGTCAGGTTGCGAAATTGCGACCAGGCGTTGGCGCCGTCGAGGATCGCGGCCTCTTTCTGTTGTTGGTCTTCGGATTGCAATGACGTCATGAAGATCAGGACGGCAAATGGTGTCCATTGCCATGTGACCATGATGATCACGGCATAGGCGGATGTCTGGGTTGCCCGAAAAGAGATGGGTTGAAGTTCGGGCCAGAGTGAGAAGAAGCCACCCAAGACAGGGAAATTGCGCAGCCCGTCGATCATGTCATTCAGTCCGCCGACGGCGATGCCCTGCAAACCCAACACCGGGTCGAGGATCATGTTGATCCAGAGAACGGCATTGACGGCGGGCATCACGAAAAAGGGCGAGATCAGCAGGACACGAACGATCCCGCGGCCGGGGAATGTGCGATTGATCAACACAGCGATGGCGAGCCCCAGGATCACCGTCAAAAACAGGATCGAGGTCACGATAAGAACTGAATTGTAGATCGCCAGCCAGAAACCGTCATTGTTCCACACGAAGGAATAGTTGCCGAAGCCACGCCAGTTCGAAAAGGATGGCGTCGTCCATTCGGGCCGGTTCAGGTTGTTCAACTGATAACGGATGAACGAAAAGAACAGCGTCATGCTGAGCGGGACGATCATCCAGATCAAAAGCAGGATGACCGACGGCGTTTGCAATAAACGTGGCACTGAACGATCAGCCATGTGTATGATCCCCCAAGATGGTGTGCGTCACCAACATCATACGATGTTCGCCAGCGGTCGGCGGTGGACCCGTGGCAGACAGCGAATAAGGTTGGAGGAAAAGGGTCCTGCCTCAGCAGGACCCCTTGAAGGTCACGGCTTAGTAATAGCCCGCTTCGGACATGATGGCATCAGCCGCCGATTGTGCATCGGCAAGCGCCTCGTCCACTGTCTTGGCGCCTGACAAAGCAGCCGCCATTTCCTGAGCGACGGCAGAACCCACCTGTGGGAATTCCGGGATCGCCGCGAATTGAACGCCGACATACGGCTTCAATTCGGTCGCTTCCGGCGCGGCGGATTCGATGGCCGCCAGTTCGGCGTCGGCAAAGGCAGCCGCTTCTTGGAATTCAGGATAGGCATAGGTCGATGCCCGCGTGCCTGTCGGTACCGATCCCCAACCAAACTCAGGATGCTCTGCGACGGCCTGAATGTAGTCTTTGGAGGTGGCCCATTCGATGAAATCCATCGCGGCTTCAGCGTTGGGCGAACCCGCCGGAACAGCCATGGCCCAGGCCCAAAGCCAGTTCGCCCCGACGGGGTTGCCGGCATTGGGTGATTGCGCGTAGGCAACGCCGTCTACTTCGAGGAAAGACGCGGCGATGGTGGCGTCGATCCACATCCCGCACTTGCCTTCGTTATAAAGCGCCAAGATTTCGTTGAATGAATTGCCTTCCGATCCGGGAGGGCCGTAAGTGCCCAGCAAATCGACGTAGAATTCGATCGCCGCTTTCCATTCGTCGCTGTCAAGCTGCGGACGGAAATCGGCATCGAACCATGAACCGCCGAAGGAGTTCACGACTGTCGTGATGAACGCCATGTTGTCGCCCCAGCCGGGTTTGCCGCGCAGGCAGACGCCATAAACGTCGTTCGCTGGATCGTGGATCGCCTCGGCGGCGGCCTTGATATTATCCCAGCTATCGTTGTCGGCGATGGTCACACCAGCCGCATCGGTCAGGTCCTTGCGGTACATGACCATGGACGACTCACCATAGAACGGCGCGGCATAAAGCGTGCCGTCGGCGGACAGGCCATTGCGGATCGCTGGCAGCATGTCGTCTACGTCATAATCCTCGCCGAATTCCAGCGGCTCGATCCACCCGGCCTGGCCCCAGATTGGTGCCTCTTGCATGCCGATATTGATGATGTCGTATTGGCCACCACCGGTCGCCGTGTCGGATGTCACCTGTTCGCGCAGCACGCCTTCTTCGAGCGAGACCCAGTTGAGCGCCACACCGGTTTCTTCGGTATAGGCCTCGGCGACCTTCTGCATGTTGATCATGTGGCCGTTGTTCACGATCGCGATCGTCAATTCGGTTGCATGGCCGTCGGCCATTGCGGTCGTCGCAAACCCGGCAGCCGCCAGCGCAAGCGCTGACACTTTCATCTTTTTCATAATGTCCTCCCAAATGGTTAGTGCGTTGGCACCACCTGTTTCAACAAAGCAATCAAGACAGGCGCTACTCTAGTACGAACCAACCGATGGGTGATATTTTTTTTGCAAGATTTTCCGTAATGTCGACTTTTTCGTGCAGAATTTGTATTGTAGCGGTGGCATCAAACAACAGCGCAGCATGCCACGCGACAGGCATACGCACTGACTCCACCTTCAGGCGACTCGTCGTCCGCCATTGAAAAACCCGGCCAACGCCGGAATGAGGCAGTCCATCCAGCGGCGACGACGTCTTTCAACGCGGCGTCAATCCGGGATTGCTGCAACGTCACCTCGGTGCCGCCCGCCGTCTCGACGAAGTCGACCGATGCCGTCATTTCCGGCGAAAATTCATTGGCCGGCATCGTGTAGACCAGCTTGGTCGGCGGGTCGTATAAGATTCAGACGCCCGGCAATCGTATGATTCCCCACGCCATCGATCGTCATCGTGTGACAGTATCTGCCGCCGCTCTCAGCGTCGACCACTGACACGACTTTGGTCGTATTTGCACAGCCCCACCAATGGGTGGTCTTGGCGGCGTCAATCAAGGCGTCGAAGACCGTCGCAACCGGTTGCGAAAAGGTCTTGCGCACGGTCAGTGTGTTGTCGCTATAGTTGGTCTCAACACTCATCATTTTCCTCCTTTTGGTTTGACAGGATGTGGTCCATTCGGTCGAAATGCGCGGTCCAGAAGCGGACGTAGTGCGCCAACCAATCAGCCGCCTGTGCCGCCGTCGCCGCATTCGCGGTCACATAGGTTTCTCTCCCCCGTTTTTCGCGCTGCACCAGCCCGGCATCGTCCAACACCCGCAAATGCCGCGAAATAGCGGGCTGCGAGATATCGAATGCGGCCGTCAGCTGATGCACCGTCCGCGGCCCGACCTCCAGATTGGCGAGAATGCCGCGGCGGGTCGCGTCCGACAGGGCGGCGAAGACTAGATCAAGGTTTTTCGAATTCATAACATAATCGTTATGGATTTGCGCTGTGACGTCAATATTCGCACTAAACGGTGTTTGTGAGCACTGCGCCATATCCGCTATCAACAGGATTACGTGGACGACTAAGGTCAAAGCAAACACCAAGGCGGTTCAAAGCATGGGCATGTTGATCAACGGCAAATGGGACGATGTGCTAGATCGGTCCATGGTTTCGGGCACATACCGACGAGAGCAAAGCGCGCTGCCAACAGCAATCGATGCGCATACCCTCCAGCAATTAGATAAAGAACACGACCGTTTCTTCCTAATCGCGTCTGCAAGCTGCCCGTGGTCTCACGGCGCTGTCATCACGATTGTCCTTACAGGGCTGCAGGAAGCGGTGAAGGTGCAATGGGCCGGTGGGCCGCGGCGCGAGGGGTACGGCCTTTTGCCGGGTGGACCGCTCCCAAACCGTTCCGAATTTCAGCACGTCCATCAGTTTTACACATCAACCATTTCAGATTATACTGGGCGGGCGACCGTTCCAATCCTGTGGGATGCAAAGCAAAGCCATATCCTGTCAAATTCATCGACCGACATCATGGTGGCATTCAGCACCATCAGTAAATCGGCCGACCTTCACCCAGCGACCTTACGCAACAAAATCGATGAATTGATCTCGTATATTTTTAACGACCTGTCGAATGCGGTTTATCGCGCCGGAAAGTCCCAACGACAAAAGGAATACGATCAGGCGGTCGATCTCGTTTTTCGAACGTTGGACGAACTGGAGGATCGCCTTGAAGGAAGTACGTTTCTGTTCGGGAATGACCTGACGCTTGCCGATATAAGGCTGTTCGCCACTCTGATCCGTTTCGACACGGTCTACGCGACACATTTCCGCTGCACCCGGAAAAGGCTGGTGGATTACCCGCGTTTGTGGCGATTTACACGCCGGATCTTTCAGCTGCCAGGCATTCGACAGACGGTGGATTTCGAGGAGATTCGCTATGGCTACTACATCAATGATGGCGATCATAACCCGCATGGCATCATCGGACAGCAGCCCGAGATTGATTGGGAAAGCCATGAAGGTCTTACGGATTAACGGCCAAGCATGCCGCAGAAAACCACGCCCTTACAGGAGTGGCATCGTCGTTGTAAAAGTCTGGTTGTCGCGGTCGCCTCAGCTATTCGCCTCGTCGATCACCTTGTCGAAGAACGCACACACGGTGCGGATGTCGCCGCCGTTCTGGATCGACGTCATCAGCGCCTCGATCTCGACGGTCAGTTCCTCTACGCGGGCCTGGTCGCGGGCGCCGATGGTTTGCAGGGCGGTGCCAACCTCGCCCGATTTGGTCTGGATCGCCTCAGGCGTACAGTTGTCCTGGGCATAGGCGGCAGGGGCCAGCCCGATAGCCAGTGCGCAAATGATGGCGCGGTAAATCATGCTCTCATCCTCTTGTTCGACCGGCTTTCAGAAATCTGTCGCCAGTCCTTTGTTTTCCCAGTCACCATAGCGTATCGGCTCGGGCCCGTCACGCCCACCCAGTTCGGGCGGCAAATCCTGCGGTTTGGCCTTTTTCCGCCGTTCCGCAGCTTCGGCCAGCGCGCGTTTCGCGGCGTCGGGCAGGTCTTTGTCATCGCTCATGGCGCGGTGTCCTTGTCGGTGCTTTGGCTTTCATATACCCCGCCGCCACACAGCTTCAAGGATGCGTTCATGTCCCAGACCGGCCTGCCCGCCCGCCGCGCGGCACATTATTTGCTGATGCAGATCACGGGTGAGGGGCGGCTGATGCCCGAATTGATAGCTGGCGGTGCGCTTGCGAAACTCGGCCTGGATGACCGCGCCCGCTCCCAGCGCCTCGCCACCGATACGCTGCGCGGACTGGACAGGGCGGACCGGATGTTGAAGCCCTACCTGAAAAAGACGCCGCCGCCGCATGTCATGAATGCGCTGCGTCTGGGCACGGTCGAGCTTTGCGCAGGCACCGCTGCGCATGGTGTCGTGAATGCCTATGTCGAAATCGTTGCCCGAAACAAACGTACCCAATCCATGAAAGGTCTGACCAACGCCGTTCTCCGCAAGATCGCGAACGAAGGGCCAGAAGGCTGGAACAAACGGCCCGTGCCGCTTACCCCGGGCTGGCTGCGGCAACCTCTCGTAGCTGCATGGGGGCGCGATGCGGTGACAGGGATGGAGACCGCGCATTTTGCAGGTGCACCGCTTGATATCACGGCGAAAGGTGATCCTGCCATCGTTGCCCACCGTTTGGGTGGGGCACTGCTTTCCACCGGGTCAGTACGGCTGGAAGGGGCGGGTCAGGTCTCGGCCCTGCCGGGCTATGAAAGCGGCGATTGGTGGGTGCAGGATGCCGCCGCAGCGCTGCCCGTGCGTCTTTTGGGCGATGTGCATGGCCTCAACGTGCTTGACCTTTGCGCGGCGCCGGGTGGCAAAACATTGCAGCTGGCCGCTGGTGGCGCAGACGTGACGGCCGTGGATGTCTCGGACAAGCGTATGGCGCGCGTTGAACAAAACCTGACTCGCACAGGCTTGTCCGCCAAGACAGTCGTCAGTGACGTCTTTGCGTTCGATCAGACAGGCTTTGACGCCATCCTGCTAGATGCCCCTTGTTCGGCGACCGGAACGATCCGGCGCCACCCCGACCTGCCCTATGCCAAGAATGGATCGGAATTCGGCGCATTGATCGATCAGCAGGCGGTTATGCTGGATCACGCGCTGACCTTGCTACGGCCAGCGGGGCGTCTGGTCTTTTGCACCTGTTCGTTGCTTCCAGATGAAGGCGAAGTGCAGGTGGAAGAGGTGTTGGCCCGCCATCCAGACCTGACAACCGACCGTGACACCCTGGATCGGCCAGGTATCGACGCCGATTGGATCACATCCGAAGGCGGCCTCCGGTTGCGCCCGGATTACTGGCCCAACCAAGGCGGGATGGACGGGTTTTATATGGCGGTTTTGACAAAGGCCGGGTGACTTCGCGCGCACGCTTTCCTATGATCATCGCAAAACGAACCAAGGCAGCAGGACGTGGCACAAGCGACAGGCTGGATCCGTTTCATGCATCGCTGGCATGCCCGTCGCGCCGCGCGGGTCGCTGTGCCTATCCCCTTTGTCACGACACCTGAACCACGCACGATCGGCAGCGTCACCCGGGGAAAGGAACTGGTCGCGGGCACCTTTTTGTTTTCGGGCCATTTCGTGCAGGGGCCCACACTGTCGATCTGGGACGTCCCCGGCACAAACGAAGCCGTCGAAGAAGAGGTGCAGGGATGCCTGTGGCTGGATGATCTGGCGGCTCTTGGAACCGAAGCGGCACGGCAACGCGCCTACCTTTGGATCAGCGACTGGATCGACCGCTATGGCAAAGGGCGCGGCCCCGGCTGGACGCCAGACCTGACGGGTCGTCGCCTGACACGCTGGATCAACCACGCCTTGTTCGTCCTGCGCGGACAGGATCAGGAGAGGATCGAAACCTTCCACCAGAGCCTTGCTGCACAGACTGCCTTTCTGGCCCGTCGCTGGTCACTCGCCCCGACCGGCCTGCCCCGGTTCGAGGCAATGGCAGGCCTTATCCACGCGAGCCTCGCGTTGGAGAATATGGCACGGCATGCCGAACCGGCGCTTGAGGCTCTTGCCGCAGATTGCGCAAACAGCGTAACGCCGGATGCTGCCGTGTCCAGCCGCAATCCCGAGGAATTGCTGGACATCCTCACGCTGCTGAACGCGACGGTGGACACCCTCAGCGAGGCGAACAAGGACATCCCGCAAGATATCCTTGATGCCATCGCCCGGATCGCACCCGTCATCCGCGCGTTGCGCCATGCCGATGGCAACCTCGCGCGGTTTCACGGTGGTGGGCGCGGGCGCGAGGGCCAACTTGACGCTGCACTCGCCGGATCGCGGATCAAGACCCTGCCCGGGCCGAGCCTGCAGATGGGATATCTGCGGCTGAACGGTGGGCGCACGACACTGATCGCCGATGCGGCAGCGCCACCATCCGGTCCCGCCTCAGCCAATGCCCATGCCAGCACGCTGGCCTTTGAACTGACCTCGGGCCGTCGCCCGGTCGTCGTGAATTGCGGATCAGGTCGCCGCTTCGGCCCGGATTGGCGGCGCGCCAGCCGGGCGACGCCAAGTCATTCGACCTTGGGGATCGAAGGCAAATCATCATCGCATCTGGGGCAGGCCAGCCGAAAGACCGACCATCAGGACCGTCTGTCCGACGTGCCATCGCGGGTCCATTTCAGCACCACGGAAGCCGACGGCATGCGCCGCGCCGAATTGTCTCATGACGGCTATCGCGCGGATTTCGGGCTGACCCATGCCCGTATCCTGAAATTGTCGGTCGATGGCCGCACGCTCGAGGGTGAGGACCTGCTGGCAACGCTGGACGCCGATGACGAAGACCGCTTTGACCAAACCATCGCCCGTGCCGGGCAATCGGGCCTGCCTTTCACGATCCGCTTTCACCTCCACCCCGATGTCGAGGCCATCCACAACACCCCCAAAGACCAGATCGAGATCGAGCTGAAATCCGGCGAAAACTGGATATTTCAGCATGATGGAACAGCCGCCATGACCCTCGTCCCGTCCGTTTACCTCGAAATCGAGCGGCTAAAGCCGCGTCAGTCACAACAGGTGGTTTTATCCTGGCGCGCAATGTCCTATGCGACGCGCATCCGTTGGTCGCTGGCCAAGGCGGCGGACACGCCCGACGTTATGCGGGACGTTACCGATCTGGCGGATGTGACAGAATAAAGGACCCACATGACCGATCTCGCCCCCGTCCGCCGCGCGCTGCTTTCCGTTTCCGACAAGACCGGGTTGGTCGATCTGGCCAAGGCGCTGGCCGGGCACGGGGTCGAGTTACTCTCGACGGGCGGATCAGCACAAGCGTTGCGCGATGCGGGGCTGGACGTGAAAGACGTGGCCGAGGTCACAGGTTTCCCCGAAATGATGGACGGGCGGGTCAAGACCCTGCATCCGGCGGTGCATGGTGGGCTGCTCGCCCGGCGCGACCTGGACGCACATATCGCGGCCATGGACGAACACCAAATCGGCCCCATCGACCTGCTGGTCGTCAACCTCTACCCGTTCGAGGAGACCGTCGCCAAAGGCGCGGATTTCGACACCTGTATCGAAAACATCGACATCGGCGGCCCCGCCATGATCCGGTCAGCAGCCAAGAACCATGCCTTTGTCACGGTGGTGACAGATGTGGAGGACTACGCCGCTGTCCTCGCCGACCTCGACGCCAACAAAGGCCAGACAACGCTTGGGCTTCGCCAAAGACTCGCGCAGACTGCCTATGCCCGCACCGCCGCCTATGACACCGCTGTCAGCACTTGGATGGCGGGGGCAACCAAGATCGAAACACCACGCCGCCGCTCTTTCACGGGGACCTTCAAGCAGGTAATGCGCTACGGCGAAAATAGCCACCAAAGCGCGTCGTTCTATGCAGACGGCACGGGCCGCCCCGGAGTCGCCACAGCAATGCAGCATCAGGGCAAGGAACTGTCCTACAACAACATCAACGACACCGACGCCGCTTTCGAACTGGTCGCTGAATTCGGTCCCGCCGACGGCCCCGCCGTTGCGATCATCAAACACGCCAACCCCTGCGGCGTGGCGCGTGGCGCGACCTTGGCTGAGGCCTACACCAAAGCCTTCGACTGCGACCGCACCAGCGCGTTCGGCGGGATCGTCGCGCTGAACCAGGTGCTCGACGAAGACACCGCCAAAGCCATCACCGAGATTTTCACCGAAGTCGTCATCGCCCCCGGTGCATCCGACGCCGCCAAAGCCGTCTTTGCCGCCAAAAAGAACCTGCGCCTACTCACAACTGACGGCTTGCCCGACGTGAAGACGCCACTAACCACCTACCGCCAAGTCGCAGGCGGCGTGCTCGTGCAGGACAAGGACACCGGCTATGTCAGCCTGAACGACCTGAAGGTCGTGACCAAGATCGCCCCGACAGACGCGCAAATGGCCGACCTCCTCTTCGCGTGGAAAGTCGCCAAACACGTCAAATCCAACGCCATCGTCTACGTCAAGGACCTGGCCACCGTCGGCGTCGGCGCGGGCCAGATGAGCCGGGTCGACAGCGCCCTTATCGCCGCCAAAAAGGCCGAACGCATGGCCGAGGTAATGAACCTGCCCGAACCCCTCACCAAAGGCTCCGCCGTCGCATCGGACGCCTTCTTTCCCTTCGCCGACGGGCTGATGGAGGCCGCAGCAGCAGGCGCCACCTGCGTCATCCAGCCGGGCGGATCGATGCGTGACGACGAAGTCATCGCGGCGGCGGACGATGCCGGGATCGCCATGGTCTTCACCGGCATGCGGCATTTCAGGCATTAGGGGTCGCAGATGAAACTCATGCTCTGGACCGGTTTCTGGATCTTCATGCTTGACCAGATCAGCAAGTATTACGTCGTGCATTGGCTGGGTCTGATCCACGAACAGGACGGACGGATCGAGGTATTTCCACCGTTTCTCGAATTCCGGATGGCCTGGAACCGTGGCGTGAATTTCGGGCTGTTCGCCGATTTCGACATGAAATGGGTGTTGATCGGGGTCGCCTTGATCATCACCGCAGTCGTCATCTGGTGGCTGCGCAAGGCACCCCGCACCCGGCTGGTCTACATCTCGGGCGGCCTTCTGATCGGCGGGGCGCTGGGCAACGTGATCGACCGGCTGCTTTACGGGGCCGTCGCCGATTTCCTGAACATGTCCTGCTGCGGGATCAACAATCCCTATGCATTCAATGTGGCAGACATCGCCATTTTTATCGGCGCCGTCGGCTTGGCCATTTTCGCCGATGATGGAAAAACCAAATCACAGAAGAATGCGTGACGCCGCCCCATCGCTCGGCTAAACAACGCTAACGACTGACAAAGGAACTGCCGATGCGCGCGCGTCTCATTGCCATTATCGCCCTTTTCGCCGTGACCGCCTGCACGAATACCGACCGGCCTTTGCGGGAATTGCGTGCGGCCGGGAACGGCCCTGATGAATTCGCCGTCATCCCGCAAAACCCTCTGCAAATTCCCGAAAACCGCAGTCTTCCGACGCCGACACCCGGTGGCACGAACCTCGCCGATCCGAATCCCAATGCCGAGGCTATCGCGGCCCTTGGCGGATCAGCCGCCGCACGGCGCGCAGGCGGCATCCCCGCAAATGACGCAGCACTTGTAGGCCATGCCAGCCGCAACGGCGTCGATCCCAATGTACGTGCCGAACTCGCAGCAGCTGACGAGGCATTCCGCGAACGCCGCAAACGGCTGAACGTCTTCAACCCGCTTGGGCGCGATCGCTATTTCCCGGCCTATGCGGGCCAGTCACTTGACGCTTATGCCGAACTGAACCGTCTGCGCGCCGCAGGCATCCGCACACCAACACCACCGGCGGCCCAAGCGACCACCGCACAGGCTCAACCGGCCCAGCGCCCCAGCCGTCAAAGCTGTGTGTTCACCACCGAAGGCCCCGGAAACGAACTTCGCCGCGTCTGTACACCGGTCGATGACAGCGACCAATAACCACGGCTCACATCCGCGTAGGGTGGCTTGAACACCGGACGCACCGGCGTAGTTATTGTGACAACGCAATGCATAGGGTGCCCATGAAACAGATGTTCGCCACGTTGGCCGTCACACTGACCGCGTTCGCCGCGCAGGCGGGGGACGTCACCAATTTCACACTGGATAACGGGATGGAGGTCGTCGTGATCGAGGATCACCGCGCCCCCGCCGTCACCCACATGGTTTGGTATCGGGTCGGTTCCGCCGATGAACCCGTCGGGTCATCGGGTGTGGCGCATTACCTTGAACATCTGCTGTTCAAGGCTACCGAAAACATGGATTCGGGCGAATTTTCTGCCACGGTCGCGGCGAATGGCGGCACAGACAACGCCTTTACCAGTTACGACTACACTGCCTATTTTCAGCGCGTCGCGGCCGACAGGCTCGAACTGATGATGCGGATGGAAGCCGACCGGATGAACAATCTGGTGCTGACCGACGCCGATATCGTGACGGAACGGAACGTCGTGCTGGAAGAACGCAACCAGCGGACCGAAAACAACCCCAACGCGCTCGCCCGCGAACAGATCAGCGCGGCGCTTTATCAAAACCACCGCTATGGCGTCCCCATCATCGGCTGGAAGCACGAGATCGAAGACCTGACCAAGGAAGATGCGCTGGATTTTTACGACCTCTATTATTCCCCCAACAACGCAATCCTCGTTGTGGCCGGTGACGCAGACCCCGAAGAGGTGCGCAGGCTGGCCGAACAACATTATGGCGTTATCCCCGCCGAAGACCAGTTGCCCGAACGCATCCGCCCCGAGGAACCACCCCAGCGGGCCGAACGGCGGCTCACCTATGTCGACGCGCGGGTCAGCCAGCCCTACCTCGTGCGTACTTATCTGGCACCCGAACGCGATCCCGGCGCGCAGGAAGAGGCGGCGGCGCTTGTTTATCTTGCCGAACTGCTCGGCGGCTCATCCTTTACATCCGACCTGGGCCGCGCCCTGCAATTCGACAGCCAGACGGCCATCTACACGAACGCCTCCTATAGCGGCTCTTCGTTGGACGACACGGTCTTTTCCATTGCCGTGGTGCCGGCGCAAGGCGTCAGGCTGTCAGATGCAGAGGCCGCGATGGATCAAGTGGTCGCCGACTTCATGGAGAACCCGATCGACCCCGAACGCATGGACGCCATCCGCACACAAATGCGCGCCTCCGAGGTCTTTGCGCTGGATAACGTCGACGGCCTCGCCCGCCGCTATGGCGCGGCGCTGACCCAAGGATTGACCGTCGAAGACGTGCAGGCATGGCCCGAATTGCTGCAACAGGTGACTGAGGACGATATCAAAGCCGTCGCCGCCAAAGTCTTCAACCGCGACCAATCCGTGACCGGCTGGGTCGTCGCCGACCGCCAGGAGGCATCGTAATGCTGCGTTTTCTGACCCTGTGCCTGATCCTTATCGGCACCACCGCCCATGCGGAAATCGACATCAAGGAAGTGACTTCAGACGGCGGCATCGACGCCTGGGTGGTCGAGGAACCCAGCATCCCCTTCATCGCGCTCGAAATCCGCTTCCGCGGCAGCGCGACGCTCGACCTGCCCGGCAAACGCGGGGCGACCAACCTGATGGCGGCCCTGCTCGAGGAAGGCTCGGGCGACATGACCGCGCAGGAATTCCAGACCGCACGCGAAGCGCTCGCCGCGCGCTACAGCTTCCGCGCCTTTGACGACACGCTGTCCATCTCGGCACAATTTCTGACGGAAAATCAGGATGAGTCGCTCGCGCTTCTGCGCCAGGCCCTCATCGATCCCACCTTTGAACAAGACGCCATCGACCGCGTCCGCGCGCAGGTCCTGTCCGGTATCGCCAGCGACGCCAAAGACCCCAACAGCATCGCCAACATGGCGCTCGACGCCGCAGCCTTCGGCGACCATCCCTACGGCAGCCCCGTCGACGGGACCGTCGAAAGCGTGAACGGGCTGATCCAAGAAGACATGTTCACCGCCCATCAGAACGCGCTGACCCGCGATAGGCTTTATGTGTCCGTGGTCGGCGACATCACGGCAGAAGAGGTCGGCCCGATGCTCGACGACCTCCTCGGCGCCTTGCCCGCCATAGGTCCCGATCTGCCGCCCGACGTCGATTTCGGGCTAAAGGGCGGGATCACAGTCATCGACTACGACACACCGCAATCTGTCGCGCTCTTCGGCCATGAAGGCATCGAACGCAACGACCCCGATTTCTTCGCCGCCTACATCATGAACCACGTCCTTGGCGCTGGCAGCTTCGAATCTCGGCTCACACAAGAAGTGCGTGTCGCCCGCGGCCTGACCTACGGGATCGGGACGTATCTGGTCCCGAAATTCCACGCCGAAATGGTCCTCGGCTCCGTCGCATCAGCCAATGAAACCATCGGCGAGGCGATCGAAGTCACCCGCGCCGAATGGGCGCGCATGGCCGAAGAGGGCCTCACGGCAGAGGAACTGGAAAGCGCCAAGACCTATCTGACCGGCGAATACCCCCTGCGGTTCGATGGCAATAGCGAAATCGCCAAGATCATGGTCGGCATGCAGATGATCGACCTGCCGCCGGATTATGTGGTGAACCGGAACGACTATATCGAGGGCGTGACACTGGAAGAGGTCAACCGGGTCGCGTCCGAGTTGCTGCAGCCGGAGAACCTGCATTTCGTGGTGGTCGGTCAGCCGACAGGTTTGGAAAGTACGAACTGAGAGTGAGGCCCCGGATCACATCCGGGGCTGCGCCTACTTAATTCCAATTGCAGCAGCTTGTTACGACGCAGTCCGGGACGTGATCCGGGACCTCAGACCGCCTTCCGCACGGCTGCCTCCATCTCCACCGGCATCCCGCACTTCAACGCGATACCCCGACGTCCCCGATCCCATGCCAAAACGTCCTGTACAGTCTCGGCCAAGGGCCGAAACGTCAGCCCTGCCGACTCCGCCTTTGCGATACTGACATTCAACATATGCGCCACCTCCGGCTTGTCCGGCAGGACCAGCGGCAAATGTCCCCAGGGCTCCGCACCGACATCCGTAAAGACCGAAAGTGGCGCGGTCGTTATCGGCACATCAACTTTGGTTTCCGCACATATCGCATCCAGCATATCCAGAAACCGCATCGGACGGCCCGTCAGGTTGAATACACCACCCTGCTCAGCCTCAGCCAATCGCACCATGAACGCCCCCGCATCCGCGATATCGATAATCTGCACCAACCGATTCTCTGGCCCCGGCACGATCAGCGGACGGTCCTCATCACAGCGGCGCACCCAATAGGGAAAGCGATCCATGTAATCGCCCGGCCCCACGATTAACCCGAGCCGGATCAATGCAGCCTCATCACCGAAATTCGTGACAACCGCCTCTTCTGCCGCCCGCTTCAACCGACCATACGCTGCGCCATAGGCCATCGAGTTTCCACGCTTCTCCATCGGCAGATCGGCTGCGAACTGCAAATCCTCATCCGTCGCAGAAGATGCAGCTGCGGTTTCATCCATCTCTGGCAACGACAGATCATCATAAACCGAAATCGAAGAAACAAAAATGTAATGCACGTCGCCCAAAACTAGCTTCAACCGGTCGATCATGTCTGGGGCGTAACCACAAGTGTCGATCACGGCATCGAACTGCCCGGTCAGATCGGGCAAATCACCCATCCGGTCCGCGATCAGAACCGCCGCACCAGGCGCGACGTTCCGGCCACTCCGGGTCATGACTGTGACGTCGTGCCCTCCAGTCAAACCAGCGCGGGTCGCCGCACCACCCAGGAAACCCGTACCGCCGATAACGAGAATACGCATAATCGAATCTCCGTAAGTGAAGACTTACATATTGAATGACGCAAAAGAGACCCCGGATCAAGTCTGGGGCGCGTCGACATTAACCATACCCGTCCCGGGCTCGACCCGGACCTCCTACCCAACCCCCACAAACAATGGATCAATCCGCGCATAACTCGCCTCCATCCCTTGCTCCATCCCGGTCTCCAACATCGCCGCCCGCGTTTCGGCATCGGGCAAAGTCATCCGCACGGTCAGCAACGTCCCCACACCATCCGCCGCAAAGGTCGTCTCCACATGATTATCCGGCGTCGGATCAGGCAAATGCATCCGCTCCACATGCACGATGCGCTGCTGCGGTGTGATCTCGTGATATTCTCCGGTCAGAGAAAACCCACCCTCGCCGCCATCGGACCAGGCAAACTTTATCTTCCCGCCCGGACGCGCATCCGACACACACTCCGTCATCACCCAACCCTCCGGGCCCGACATCCAGCGCTGGATCAATTCAGGGTCGACATGCGCGCGATACACATCCGCAGGCGCAGCGGCAAAGTGGCGGGTAACAACGACATGCTGCTCACCCTCGGTAGTCAAAACCAGTTTGGTCATTCCTTCTCTCCTTTCGAGATATCGGCCAGAACCGCGTCCAGCCGGTCATAATTGGCCGCGTAGGCGCGGCGCATCATGCTGGCCCAGGTCTCGATCTGGGCGAGGCCCTCCGGCGCCAACCGACAAGGCCGCTTCGTCCCATCCACCCTGCGCGTGATCAGCCCCGCGGCCTCCAATATCTTCAAATGGCGCGAAATCGCCGGCTGCGACATATCAAACGGCGCCACCAGCTCGTTCACCGTCTTTTCGCCCTGCGCCAAAGCACCCAAAAGGCCAAGGCGGGTAGGGTCGGCAAGGGCTGCGAAGACTTCAGGGCTTTTCTGCATAACGAATCCTTTATATAACTAAAACAATATACAAATAGACCTGTCAAACCCCCTCGCAGAATCGACGTAAACCATGCTAGAAATTGTGCCATGGCCATTGCAGACCCCCAGATAAAGCCGCATGCGGTGATCCGCCAACTGGACGAGGCCGCGATCAACCGGATCGCAGCGGGTGAAGTGTTAGAGCGTCCGGCCTCTGCCGTGAAGGAACTTATCGAGAACGCGATTGATGCAGGCGCGTCCCGCATCACCGTCACTATCGCCAATGGGGGCAAGACCCTGATCCGGGTGGCAGATGATGGGCATGGTATCGTGGCAAATGACCTACCGCTGGCCCTGTCGCGCCATGCGACGTCGAAAATCGACGGCTCCGACCTGCTCAAAATCAACTCTTTCGGCTTCCGGGGCGAGGCGCTGCCGTCACTCGGCGCCGTCGGGCGCTTGACCATCACCAGCCGCGTGGCCGGGGCCGAGGCGCACAGCATCGCCGTCTCCGGCAGTCGCAAAAGCGAGGTGCGCCCCGCCGCCCTATCAGGCGGTACGGTGGTCGAACTCCGCGACATCTTCTACGCCACCCCCGCACGCCTGAAATTCCTGCGCACCGACCAGGCCGAGAGCCAAGCGATCACCGACGTCGTCAAACGCCTCGCCATGGCCGAGCCGTTCACGACCTTCATCCTGCAAGACGCCTCCGGCGGCGACCAGCGCACGACCTTCCGTGCGGACGCAGAGACCGGCGATATGTTCGACGCATTGCATGGACGGCTGCGCACCGTCCTCGGCAAGGACTTCGCCGAAAACGCCCTGCGGCTCGACACCGAACGCGACGGTTTCCACCTCACCGGCTATGCCGCGCTCCCCACCTATTCGCGCGGCGCGGCGGTCGCCCAGTTCCTCTTCGTCAATGGGCGCCCCGTCCGCGACAAGATGCTGCTCGGCGCCCTCCGCGCGGCCTACATGGACGTCCTCTCCCGCGACCGGCACCCCGTCGCCGCGCTTTTCATCGACTGCGACCCGACACTGGTCGACGTCAACGTTCACCCGGCAAAAACCGAAGTCCGCTTTCGCGATCCCGGCACCGTCCGCGGCCTGATCATCTCGGGGCTACGGCACGCCTTGGCCGAGGCCGGGCACCGCGCGTCAACCACCGTCGCCAACGCCACGCTCGGCGCGATCACGCCGGAACCGACGCAGGCCCGCGTCTACCAGATGGACCGTCCCAGCTTCACCGCGCGGTCCATGACCTTCCAGGCGCAGGCCCCCGGTTTCAGTGAAACCGCGTCCGCCCGGATCGAACCACCGACCGCGGAACCGAATGACCTGCCATTGGGCGCCGCCCGCGCGCAGGTCCACGAAAACTACATCATCGCCCAGACCGAAACCGGCATCGTCATCGTCGACCAACACGCGGCCCATGAACGGCTGGTCTACGAAAAACTCAAAAAACAAATGGACGAAAACGGGGTCGCGGCGCAGGCCCTACTCATCCCCGAAATCGTGGAGATGTCCGAAGGCGATGCCGCCCAACTCCTCGCCATCGCCGATGACCTCGCCCGGCTCGGCCTGACCATCGAACCATTCGGCGGCGGCGCCATCGCCGTGCGCGAAACCCCTGCGATCCTTGGTGAAATCAATGCCGAGGCGATGCTGCGCGACATCCTTGACGAACTGACTGACCAGGGCGACAGCGCCAGCCTGCAAGCGAAAATCGAGGCTATCCTCAGCCGCGTCGCCTGCCACGGCTCCATCCGGTCCGGTCGGCGGATGCAAGGCGAGGAAATGAACGCGCTCCTGCGCGAAATGGAGGCCACGCCGCTCTCAGGCCAATGCAACCACGGGCGGCCAACCTACGTGGAGCTCAAACTCAGCGACATCGAACGGCTTTTCGGACGGACATGATCCAGATCGGCGATCAAACCTACGCTTTCGATGACCCGCTTGTCATCGCGACCCTCGCTGGTAGCGCGATCATTCTGCTCATCCTGATCCTGCTCATCACCACCGCCCGCCGCGCCGGCAAAGCCAGCGAAGCCGTCCAGACGGTCGCCAGCCAAGTCACCAACTTGCACCAAGGCATACAGACCCTCGGCCAAGGTCAGCATCAACTCGCCGGGAACATCCAAACCGTCAGCGACGCACAAGCCAACGCGCAGATGCACATGGTCCAAACCATGGAAACGCGGCTGGCCGAGGTGCAGGCGCAAATGGCCGAACGGCTGGCCGACAACGCGCTGAAATCCGCGCGGTCGCTATCGGACCTGCAAGAGCGGATGAAAGACACACTGTCCGGCAGTACCGAAAAGACCACCAAAAGCCTGACCGAACTGCAGGAACGGCTCGCCACCATCGACAAGGCGCAGACGAATATCGAAAAGCTGTCGGGCGACGTCCTGTCGTTGCAAGACATCCTGTCGAACAAACAACGGCGCGGCATGTTCGGCGAAATCCAACTGACCGACATCGTCTCCAAGGCGCTGCCCACCGACAGCTACGCCCTGCAAGCCACGCTGTCCAACAACCGCCGCGCCGATTGCCTGATCCATCTGCCGAACCCGCCGGGTCCCATCGTCATCGACGCGAAATTCCCGTTCGAGGCTTATGAAGCGCTCGCCGCCGCAGAAACGCAAGATCAACAAAGAACAGCTTTACGCGACTTGGGCACCGCGGTTCGCAAACATATAAAAGATATCGCTGAGCGGTACATCATCGAAGGTGAGACCGCAGACGGCGCGATCATGTTCCTGCCGTCCGAGGCCGTGTATGCCGAACTACACGCGCGCCTGCCAGAAGTCGTGCGCGAAGGGTTCGCCCAAAGGGTCTGGATCGTCTCGCCCACAACCTGCATGGCGACGCTGAACACGATGCGGGCGATCCTCAAGGACGCCCGCATGCGGGAACAGACCGGGGCGATCCGCAAGGCGCTCAAACAACTGCACCGCGACGTCGAAATCATCGGCGAAAAGGCAGGCAAACTGGAAACCCACCTGCGGCAAGCGGGCGATGACGTGGCGGGCGTGCTAACGGCGGCCACCCGCGCAGGCAAACGGGCCGACCGGCTGGACAATTTCGATTTCGAGGAATTGGCGCCTGACGACGAGACCAAAGTCGTCCCGCTCGTCCCCTCAAAATCCCAGACCTGATGTGGGCACTGACTGAGACCCACGACACCAGCGCAGGTAAAGTCGCCGCAGGACGCACAGGCAACGGGACACCGCTGATCCTCGCCCACGGCTGGCCATGGTCCTCCTATTCCTGGCACAAGATCATCCCGGCGCTGGCCGAAAACTACCACGTCCACTGGTATGACATGCCAGGCTATGGTCAGTCCGACAAAGACCCCGACCAACGCACATCCCTCGATGTGCAAGGCCAGGTTTTCGCCGAGATGATCGATATCTGGCAACTCGAAAACCCCACCGTCATCGCCCACGATTTCGGAGGTGCAACGACCCTGCGCTCGCATCTGCTGCATGGCTGCGATTTCGATCGATATGTCCTCATGAACGTGGTCGCGATGCGGCCATGGGGTTCTGACTTCTTCGATCATGTGGGCAAACATGTCGAAGCCTTCCAAGGTCTGCCGCCGCATATCCACAAAGCTATCGTCGCGGCCTACATCCAAGGCGCGCTGATCAGCGATATCGGCGGAGAGGTCTTCGACAGCCTCGTCGCGCCTTGGCTCAACAAAGAAGGCGCCGACAGCTTCTACCGTCAATTCGCCCAAGCGGACGAAACCTATACCGCCGAGATCGAACCGCTTTTCGACCAAATCCGCTGCCCGGTCCACATGATCTGGGGCGAAGACGACCCGTGGATTCCCATCGCACGCGGCAGGGCGCTGCACGACCTGATCGGCAAAGGCGACTTCGTTCCACTTGAAGGTGTCGGGCATTTGCCACAACTCGAAAAGCCTAACAAAGTGCTAAAGGCCCTGTCTGGGTTCATCTGACCCCGAAAACGCCCAATCCCAAACTTTCTGAAAAAAGCACTTGGGCGCGCGGCTGACCTTGGGTTACACAACCCGAACACGATCAGCGAATCGAAGGAGAATGCTATGATGCGAAAGGATATCCTCCACCCCCGGACCTAGGTCCCGGCATAGCATTCGGCTGCCGGTCCAGGACCTGCCGCCGCCTCTCCCCAAATTCAGTCATGATCGGACAGATCCATGCATCCCCCGTTTTTCCCTGTCGATCACAAGATCGGCCCCGACATACATCATTCCGGCGAACGGCGTACGTTCAAGCGGCGTGCTGCGCCTGAACGGCTGGACCTGCGCCCGGCCAGCCCCGGCTGGCCACCCGTGCCATTGCAACCAACGGTCTTGCCGCATGAAACGGTGACGCCAAAGCCGACACCGCCGGTGTTCAAGCCGCAACTGGTGGTCGTGCCACCACCCCGGCCCAGCCTGCGGGATCGGATCGGGCGTTGGTTGATCCGCACGGGTCAGCGCATGATCTTGCAAAACCGCCCTGGGTGATTGACCCGGGGCGGCTGATCCTTACCTTGAGACTGCAATCAGAGGGATCGATCATGCTCAAACGCCTTGCCACCACGATGATGTTCAGCCTGATGGCGCTACCCGCCACAGCCGCCTGCGTGGGGGACAGCTACCTTGATCAGCTGAGCGAGGCGGAACGGGCCGACCTCGCCGCCGCAACAGCCGAAATTCCTTACGGCAAGGGTCTTCTCTGGACGGCCACCAAGGGCGAAGACACGGCCACGATCGCGGGCACGATGCATATCTACGACCCGCGGCTCGAGCCGATCCGCGCCAAGATCAAGGATCAAGTACAAAGCGCCGATCTGGTGATGGTCGAGGCAACGCTCGACGACCAGAAGACGCTGCAAGAGATGATCGTCACCCAGCCCGATCTGCTTTTCATCACCGAAGGACCCACGCTGCCCGATCTGGTCGATGAAGAAACCTGGGAGATGATCGCCGATGCCTCTACCGCGCGTTCCATCCCCGGCTTCATGGCGGCCAAGATGCAGCCCTGGTATCTGTCGCTGATGCTGTCCATCCCGCCCTGCGCGATGGAAAACATGATCCAGGGTCAGCTTGGGCTCGATCACATGGTGATGGAAGACGCGCAGGCTGCGGGCGTGCCGCTCAAGGCACTCGAACCCGTCACGACCCTGTTCGAGATTTTCGAGGATGAACCAATCGACGACCAAATCGCGATGCTGCTCGTCAACCTGCTCGCCCCCGAGACACTACAGCAGCTGCATGTCGCGATGCTCGACAATTATTTCACCGGCGACATCGCAACACTCTGGGAAATGACCCGCATCGCGATGAACGACATGCCGGGAATCACACCGGACGAAGCGGCGGACCTCTTCGCAAAGACAGAGGAAGGCCTGTTGAACGAACGCAACCGCAACTGGATGCCAGTGATCAATGCGGCCTTCGAAGAGCACGACAACGTCGTCATCGCCGCAGGCGCAGCGCACCTGATCGGCGAACAGGGCATCCTGCAATTCCTGGAAAACGATGGCTGGACCGTCACACCGCTGCAATAATCAGACATCGCCGTAATCAGCGATCCCCTTGCGGCCCGTCTCGGTCAGATCATAGACCCCCCGGCTGACCCGCCGAAACCAGCCATAATGATCCGCCGCCATGATCCGGGTCGCATCCGGCACCTCGGCCCATGCCTTGACCTTCGCACCTCGTGACGGGCCATGCACGGCCAAAAACCGGGCACAACGCAACGCATCCTGCCGATACCCCGTCACGATCCCATGGCGCGTCGCGCCACCCTCATTCGGATCACCCTGCAAACGATCAAAAGCACGCAACAACCGCGCCTGTTTCTTCTTCGACTTGCGCGGCGCATAGGGCCCCGGATCGGCCTGCACCGTCACATGGCCATCCCGCAACCGCACGGTAATGACACCCAGCCCCAACATCCGGGCCAGTTTCACATTATCGCGCAAGGCGCGCTGCGATACCTTCCCCGGCTTTTCGGGCACCGCGATGTAAACCAGATCGGTGACCGCCAACCGCTGTACCGCCTGATGAAACAGCGCCAGCGAAAACCCCAGCTTCAACTCGACCACGATCGGCGCCTCATCGCCCCGCCGGGCGGCCAGATCGACCGCCCCGACTTCGCCTTTCACGTCATAGCCCTGCCGCTGCAGATGCGCCTTGATCGGGGCATAAAGGGCAGTTTCTTTCATTGGCGGTTGCGAAGCCATCACGGTACCCGGAAAAGTTGCGCCAGAAGGGCGGGTTAACCTTTCACCCGCCTAACGGCGTGATATGGTTAGCAAACACTCACGCATGACAGGAAGCCCCAATGACATATCCCGCGACGCGCACCCTTTTGCTGACCTTGGCCGCGCTTGGCCTCGCCGCATGCGGCAGCGGTGGTGGTGGGGGAGGCGGCGCGGGCACCGGCGGCACTCCACCCGGAGGTGGCGGCGGGACACCCCCACCGACGGTCGCGCCCATCGCATCCGTCGGCTTTGCCAGCGCGACAAACGATTTTTCGGACGGCGGGACCACATTCACGACCGCAACCGAAAACCTCATCTACTTCGATCAGACAGCCAGTACCATCGTTGAAGACGACACCATCACCATTAGCTTCAGCGACGACTTAGAGCGTGTTTTCATCACCAGGGGTAATCGTGGTTCAGGCTTCAACCGTGTAAGCGGCACTGATCGGTATCTCGGCGATCGTCCTGATGTAACGATTTTCGATCCGGTATTGACCGCGGACAATCAGGATGCACGCCTCGCATTTTTAGGCGACACCGCGATCTTTGTCCGTGGTCACCCGAATTTTGTCGTCTACGGTTTCGACACCGATCCCGCCGATATACCTGCTAGCGGTTCCGCGAACTTCACCGGAGACGTGCGCGCCTCATACGCACCAATCCGTCCAGGGATCAACACCACGGCTGATGGCACGTTCACATTGACTGCTGATTTCGTGAATAGCCGAGTTGATGGAAATATGACTATCGAAGCCATATCCGCGAGTGGCACCGGTCAAGGTTCAACCGCTTGGACAATGAATGATGCGGACATTACCGCCAACGGTTTCTCAGGAACGCTCACCAACGACACATCTGTGGATGCTGTAGATCCCGACACAACCGTCAATGCGGCCAACTACGATGGTCGCTTTTACGGCGTCGATGCAGATGCGGTTGGCGGGCACTTCCTGATCGAACTGACAGATGGCGGAGAAGACGCCTATATCTATGGCGCCTTCCTCGGCGACGAGGACTAATCCGGGCGCCCCGCCGCCGGATGGCGACGGGGCTTTCCCCTTATCGTCCCCCCAAACGACCGGGAAACCGTTGCGGTCGCTTCGACACGCGCGGTTGCCGGTTCAGGCTGTTGACCACATGGGATGGCCGCCCGGTCGGTTCGGGGCGGGTACGGCGGTTCTTGGGCACGGTCAACGTGCCCGGCTTGCGGGGTGTCTTGGTCTTACGGGGCATGGATTGCACCTCATGATCTGAAAATGGTCGATAGGCCGAACGGCCCGTGATGCGGTCAGCGCATATGGTCCATTGTCAGGGTGCTCCTCTCAAAAGGGAAAGTCGGGGTGAAGGCGGTTTAAGCCAGCTTGTCCATTGTCAGATTCCTCCTTTTGAGTGACGGTCGCATACCATCACCACCGCAAAGGGTCAAACAACCGCCATGGGGTGACAGCCCCCGCGTGCGGCAATATACACACAGCAATCTCAGTTCAGATGGAAAGTGATCCCATGACCACCCTCGTTTTCGGCCATAAATCCCCCGACACCGACAGCACCGGCTCACCCCTGATCTGGGAATGGTTCCTGAACCATACGGGAATCGATGCAAAGGCCGCCCTGCTCGGCAAACCCAATACCGAGGCTGTCTTTGTCGCCGAAAAGTGGGGCTTTACCCTGCCGGATATCATCAAGGACGTGAAAGATGACGAGGCTTGCGTGATCGTCGATACCAACAACCCCGCTGAATTGCCCGACAACATCAACAACGCCAAGGTCATCGCGATCATCGACCATCACAAACTGACCGGCGGGCTGGAAACGGCGAACCCGATCAACATCACCATCCGACCCCTCGCTTGCACCGCCACGATCATGCATCAGATGATGGGATCCGAGGCAGCGAATATGCCGAAAAACATCAAGGGCCTGATGTTGTCCTGTATCCTGTCCGATACGCTGGCGTTCCGGTCACCGACGACGACCCCGATGGACAAGGAACTGGCCGAGAAGCTGGCCGAGGATCTGGACATCGACGTGCATGGCTATGCCGCCGAAATGTTCGCGGCAAAATCCGACGTCTCTGCCTTCTCCGACGCCGAGCTGCTTCGCATGGACAGCAAGGAATACGAAGTGGATGGCAAGAAATTCCGGGTCTCCGTGTTGGAAACGACATCTCCCGAAACTGTGCTCAGCCGAAAAGCCGATCTGATGAAAGCGATGCCAGAGGTCGCAAAGGAAGACAGCGTGGATCAGGTCCTGCTGTTCGTCGTCGATATCCTGTCCGAGGAAGCGACGATGCTGATCCCCAACGACCTGACCAAGACCGTGGCCGAGAAATCTTTCAACGCGAAAGTCAGCGGTGACAGCGTGGTCCTGCCGGGCATCATGAGCCGGAAAAAGCAGATCATCCCGAACCTGAAGGCTTAATTGATCTGAATGAGGACTTACCGGACCGCACGCAAAGTGTGTGTACAGCGTGTGCACGCTGTGTGTACGCCATCTGCACACCGTGTGTAGCGCTCAAGGAAGGTTAACGCATGACCCAGATCATCGCCCATTTCGCCGAGATTTCCGGCCAATACGACGCCGCTTTCGTGGACCTCTGGGGTTGCATGCATAACGGCATTCAAGCCTTGCCCGATGCCGTCGCGGCGATGCAGAAATACCGGCAGGATGGTGGGCTTGTCGTGCTGGTCACGAACTCCCCCCGCCCCTGGGATTCCGTGGCCCGTCAGATCGACGGTTTCGGCGTGCCAGAGGATGCCTGGGACGCGATCGCGACGTCGGGCGACAGCGCACGCGCGGCGATGTATCGCGGGATCGTGGGTGAGAAAATCTGGTTCATGGGCGAAAGCCCCCGCGACGATGACTTCTTCAAGCCTTTGAAAATCATCGAAGACCCGGTGGATATCCAAAAGGTGTCGCTGGAAGACGCCGAAGGCATCGTCTGCTGTGGCCCCTTCGATCCGCTTGCCGATGTGGACGTGAACCGACCCGAATTCCTCTACGCCAAACAGAAAGGGCTCAAGCTGCTCTGCGCCAATCCCGACATCGTCGTGGACCGTGGTGAGGTGCGGGAATGGTGCGCCGGGGCGCTGGCGGCGCTCTATACCGAAATGGGCGGTGAAAGCCTCTATTTCGGCAAACCGCACCCGCCCATCTACGACCTCGCGCGACGCAGGCTCGCCGCATTAACCAATGCCCCATCCGATCCGCGTATCGTGGCCATCGGCGACGGGATCGGCACCGATATCCTTGGCGCCATACAGGAAGATATCGACGCGCTTTTCATCTCGGGCGGGTTGGCGGCAAAGGAAACACAGACCAACGGGCAACCGCAGCCCGATGCATTAACCAAATACCTCGATTTCGCGCAGATGAGCCCGCAATACACCATCGGACATCTCCGCTAACGGAATCACTTGATCTTTCTGCGTTTGCAAAGTAATTAAATTTCAAACTTATGATTGACTTTGGATTTTTGTTACCTGACGGAGCACAAGATGTTGGACAATGCCCCTCGCGGAACGATCTGTATCGAAGATATCGAAATCGGCATGGTCCGATCGCTGCGAAAGGTCGTGACCGATCGGGATATCGAAATGTTCGCCGAGGTCTCGACCGACCGAAACCCCGTACATCTTGATGACGAATACGCGCACGACACTATATTCGGCGGGCGCATTGCCCATGGCATGCTGACCGCCGGTTTGGTCAGCGCGGTCATCGGTGAACAACTTCCCGGTCACGGCACCGTTTATCTTGGGCAAAGCCTCAAATTCCTCGCCCCCGTCCGCCCTGGCGACATGGTCCTGGCAGAGGTCGAGGTGACGGAAATCGACCACGCCAAACGGCGGGTCAAGATGGACACGCGCTGCATCGTGAATGACAAAAAGGTCCTGGCGGGTGAGGCCACAGTCCTCGCCCCGTCGCGCAAGTTCGACTGATCTTGCACCACCGCAAGGGCCACGCTACGCAGTGGTCCATGCGCATCATCCGAGACACCATGTTCATGGACCCGAACGACCGCGGCGCAGCGGCGGCGATCGGGAATTTCGACGGGGTGCATATCGGTCATCAGGCCGTCATCGACCTGACGCGCGAGATCGCAGAAAGCTCTGGCGCACCACTTGGCATCATGACGTTCGAACCCCATCCGCGCACTTATTTCTCGAAAGATTCCAATCCGTTCCGCTTGATGAACGCTGATGCCAAAGCGCACCGTTTGGAAAAGCTCGGCGTCGAAAAGCTCTACGAAGTGCCCTTCAACGAAGCGCTCGCGAGCCTTTCACCCGAAGAGTTCGCGCGGCAAGTGATCCATGATCAGTTGGGCCTTGCCCATGTCGTCGTCGGCGCTGATTTCTGCTTTGGCAAAGGCCGTGCCGGGACCACTCAGCATCTGCAGGATTACGGCGCACAGATGGGGTTCGGCGTCACCATCGCCGACATTATCACAAACGGCACCGGTGCCGTTTCCTCAACCGCGATAAGGCAAGCGCTGACCGAAGGCCGCCCGCGCGATGCCGCCGCAATGCTGGACCATTGGCACCGGATCGAAGGTGAGGTCATCCGTGGCCACCAACGCGGCCGAGACCTTGGTTACCCGACCGCCAACATGTCCATTACCGAACTGCATCCGCCGAAATATGGTGTCTATGCGGTGAAAGTCGACGTTCTCGACGGGCCGCATCAGGGCAGCTATGACGGGGCAGCCTCCATCGGCGTCCGGCCCATGTTCGGGGAAAACCTGCCAAATTGCGAAACCTACATCCTTGATTTCAAAGGTGATCTTTACGGCGCGACGCTTTCGGTCGCATTGGTCGATTTCCTGCGGCCCGAGCTGAAGTTCGACGGTCTGGACGCCCTGATCACCCAGATGGACGCAGATTGCGACAAGGCACGAAAGATTCTGGCAGATGTCTGAGATCGATCGCACGGGCCTTGGCGAACGCTACTGGGAAACCAAGCGACTCGACCAAATGAACCAGCGGGAATGGGAAGCCCTTTGCGACGGTTGCGGCAAATGCTGCCTGAACAAGCTGGAGGATGACGACAGTGGCGACGTCGCCCTGACCCGCGTTGCCTGCCGCCTTTTGGACGACTCAACTTGCCTCTGTAGCAACTACACCATGCGACATGAATTCGTGTCGGAATGCATCGCGCTGACGCCAAAGAACCTTGAAAAACATATGTATTGGCTGCCGCAAACCTGCGGCTATCGGCTGATCTACGAAGGCCGCCAGCTTTACGACTGGCACCCGCTGATCTCTGGCGATCCACAATCGGTCCATCGGGCAGGCGTGTCGATCCAGAACCGCACCGTGTCCGAGATCGATATCGATGAAGACGATTGGGACGATTACGTCATAGAGGAGCCGACCTAGATGTTCTTTGCCTCAGACAATGGCGGACCGACACACCCAAATGTCATGGAGGCCTTGCGCGTCGCCAACGAAGGGTACGCCATGGCCTACGGTGCGGACCCAATCATGGAGCAGGTGCGCGACGACATTCGCCGCATTTTCGAGGCCCCCGCCGCGGCGGTTTATCTGATTATTAACGGAACGGCTGCAAATTCCGTCCTGCTCGCCACGATGGCGCAGCCATGGCAAACGATCTTTTGTTCCGATTGCGCCCATATCCACGAAGACGAATGCAACGCGCCAGAGTTTTACACGCAGGCCAAGCTAACTTTGGTACAGACAGAAAACGGCAAGATGAGTGCAGACGCCCTACATGCCAAAATTACCGCCGAAGAAAACCGTGGCGTGCATGGCCCACAGCGCGGCCCGTTGTCGCTGACCCAAGCCACGGAAAAGGGGACACTTTATGACGTTGATGAGATAAATGCACTGACCGCGGTTGCCCGTGGATTTGGCCTTAAAACCCATATGGACGGTGCGCGGTTTGCCAATGCCCTTGTGGCACTCGATTGCGCACCGGCCGAGATGACATGGCAGGCTGGCATCGACACGCTTAGCTTTGGCGCGACGAAAAACGGCGCCATGGGGGTCGAGGCGTGTGTCATCTTTGACCCGGACCTCGCGTGGGAGTTTGAGCTACGGCGCAAGCGTGGCGGGCATCTGTTATCGAAACACCGTTATTTGTCAGCGCAGATGCAGGCCTATCTTGCCGATGGTCTATGGCTTGACATGGCGCGCGCGGCGAACGCGCGATGCGCACAACTCGCCGATGGTCTGAGCGGCCATAATGCAGTGCATGTGCTGTTCGACCCACAGGCCAACATTATCTTTTTCCAGATGCCAAGAGCCGAGCATCAGCGAATGCTGAGCGGCGGAGCTGTCTATTATGTGATGGATGGCGATGCGTCAGAAGGCGACCCAGACGAAATGCTGACCGGTCGGTTGGTCACGGATTGGTCGGTGACAAAGGATAGGGTTGGCGGTTTTCTGAACCTGCTGCGCGGATGATGTCGGCGACCTGTTCGGTATGAGTGAGCGGCAACATGTGCCCCGCCCCGGGCACAACACGATCGGTCACATCCGGCAAACGTGACGCCAGCACTTCATGAATGGCCACAATCACATCTTGGGTCTCACTGCCGCGGACCATCGTCACCGGCATCCGCAATTCCGCCAGCCGTTCAGCCGACGTAATCCCGTCCGCATCTTCTTCGATCGCGGCGGCCCCCGCGACAATAAGATGGATGCGGTTGGTCAGGTCAGCGCGCCGTCTTTCTGACAGATCAGCCCACGCCGTCTCTCCCCAAAGGTCGTTGAACACCTGCGCGGCTTTCTCTTCATCCCCTGCCAGCATCGCCATCACGAAAGGGCGGAAGACCCGTGCGTGGGCCCTATGCGCCTCTGTTCCCTTCGCGGCGGCGAAATAGACCGGCTCGATCAAAGTCAGGCGGCTGACAAGGTCGGGACGTATCACGGCCAGTCGCAGTGCGGCTGTCGCGCCGAAAGAGTGGCCGATCAGGTGGGTAGGGCCATCACATAGTGAGATCGCGATATCGGCAACCAAGCCTTGATATTCAGTCTTTCCATCCCAATCAACGCTAAGCCCGTGTCCCGGCATATCGAACAGCGTAGCACCGCCCAGCGCGTTGGCCAAAGGCAACAGCGCTTCGTGCCGGGCCAATGCGCAATGGATCATCAGTGCCTGATCAGCATTCCCAACGCGCGCCACATGCACGGGATTGGCGGACATTAGATGTTGCCCGCTAGATGCGCATCCAGATCGTCGAGCCGGTCCTGCCCCCAGAACCGTTGATCCCCGTCGGTGATGAAGAACGGTGCGCCGAATGCCCCGGCAGAGACCGCATCTTCGAGGTTCTTGGCAAAGGTATCCGCGCTGCTCATCAGCCCTTTGTCGGCCAGATCAGGTGAGAACCCGGATTTTTCGAGCACGTCGCGAACGACGGTATCTTCAGCGATATCGCGATCCTCGGCCCAGCAGGCGGCACCGAAATTATGAACCAGTTGGCCGACATCGCCACCTTCGTTCTGCGCAGCAATGATCGCATAGGCCGACGGCGCCCCGTTAGTCGGCCAATGCGCCGGCTTTGGATTGAGTTTCAGCCCAGCCAGCTGCGACCGACGCCGCAATTCCTGCAGGCGATATTCCTGCCTGTTCGGGTGACGATCCTTGGGCGGAACACCACCGGTACGTGCAAAAAGTGCCATGATATCAAGGGGTTTATACGTAATGGTTGCCCCGTGCTTCGCCGCGATCTCAGCCGGGCGGGTCCCCGACAGGTAGGTAAAGGGCGAAAGGGTCGCGAAGTAGTAATCAATATGGGCCATTTGTCACCTCGGGGCTGTGTGCATTCTTTGCGGGACGGTAACCCTGTGCTAGCAGGTGTCAACGCCACGAATCTGTTACATGTGCCCGCCCGGCTGCCAAAGGACGACCCCATGCCCACAATCATCGAACCCAAGCTGATTTCCGGCAACGCGAACCAACCTCTGGCGAACGGGATTGCCCGCCGCATGTCGATGCACCGGGGGATGGAGGTCGGGCTGTGCGATGCACGGGTGGAGCGGTTCAATGACGGTGAGATTTTCGTCGAAGTGTTCGAGAACGTGCGGGGCGAGGACATGTTCATCGTCCAGCCGACCTCAAACCCTGCCAATGACAACCTGATGGAACTCTTGATCATCGCCGATGCATTGCGCCGGTCCTCGGCTGCACGCATCACCGCGGTGATCCCGTACTTTGGCTATGCCCGGCAGGATCGCAGGTCCAAGGCGCGCACGCCGATTACGGCGAAACTCGTGGCCAATATGCTGGTCGAGTCCGGCATCGAGCGCGTTTTGACCCTGGATTTGCACGCCACGCAGATCCAGGGTTTTTTCGATATCCCGGTCGATAACCTATATGCGTCGCCGATCTATGCCCTTGATGCGATGCACAATTTCCGCGGCAAGATGGATGAGGTGATGATCGTATCACCGGATGTCGGCGGCGTGGCCCGCGCCCGCGATCTGGCCCAGCGGATCGGGGCACCTTTGTCGATCGTCGACAAGCGACGCGGGAAACCCGGCGAAGTGGCCGAGATGACCGTGATCGGCGAGGTCAAGGACAAGGTCTGTGTAATCGTGGATGACATCGTGGATACCGCCGGGACGCTTTGCAAGGCGGCAGAGGTACTGATGGAGAACGGCGCGAAGGAAGTGCATTCCTACATCACACACGGTGTCCTATCCGGTCCGGCAGTGGATCGAGTATCGAAATCGGTGATGAAAAGCCTCGTGATCACCGACACCATCGCACCGACCGAGGCCGTCAAGGGTTGCAAAAATATTCGCATCGTCCCAACCGCCCCGATGTTTGCGCAGGCAATCCTGAATACGTGGAACGGGACGTCGGTGTCGTCGCTGTTTGATCACAAAACGCTGGGGCCGATTTATGAGGGGCTTTACGCAGCCGAATAGCGTGACGCAGTCCCGAACTTGGTCCGGGACCTTAAGCTGCGTTGGCAAAGGGGTCCCGGATCAAGTCCGGGACTGCGGCGGCCTAATAAAGCTCCCACCCTTCATCATTCGCCAATTCCCCAATCGACGTCCAAGCCACCCGCACGCGCGCGACTTGCGTATCGGCCCAAGTCCGAAAGACGATGTCGAAACCGGCATTGGTGATGTTTTCCGCCTGCACATCCGCGCGGATATTGCTGTTGTTCGAGATATCCCACATCGAAATGGACACCTGCACATGCGGAGGCGACAGGTATGGCTGGCTGAATGTCACAGCCGCACGACTTTGCCGCGGCCCTTCACCGCGCCACATCGCACCATCATGCTCGAAGTCGGAAAACATGACCACGTCGCCGTGATCGACCCCAACCATCCCACTCTGTAACCTGCGCATATGCCTAAATGTCGCCTTGGCAATTCATGCATCGGGTGTATCGCAGCTGATGCGTCAAAAGAAGCCGCAAAAGAAAAAGGCCCCGCATTGCGAGGCCTCTATCGGATTTTTTGGCGTTCAGCCAAAATTGGATTGTTTCGGATCCAGACCGATATGCGTACCCATCGCAACCATATCCGCAATCAGCTTGGCCGCATCATCCACCGGTCCGGGTTCGTTCTTGAACGTCTCTTTTGCCTTGTTGTGAACCGATTTGGCATCTTCCAGCATTTTGTCAAAGACGTCCTGCGTCATCTCACCCCGCGGCAGAGCCTGCTCGGCCAACACCGATACGCTTTCCGCCGTAATCTCGGCAAAGCCGCCGGACACGACATATTCGTCGCTACCGCCTTTATGAACCACGGTCAGAACGCCGGGGCGCAATGTGGTGATCGTCGGCGCATGATCGGCCATGGCCGTCATATCGCCGTCGGCACCGGGGATCTGCACCTCGGACGCCTCGACCGATGCCAAACGGCGCTCGGGCGAGACCAGATCGAATTGTAGGTTTGCCATATCGGCTCCTTACGCTGCGGCTGCAGCCATTTTTTCGGCTTTGGCTTTCACTTCTTCGATGCCGCCGACCATGTAGAACGCACCTTCGGGCAGGTGGTCGTATTCACCGGCCACGACGGCCTTGAACGACGCGATCGTATCCTCGAGCGGCACCTGCACGCCGGGCGACCCGGTGAAGACTTCGGCCACGTCGAACGGTTGCGACAGGAAGCGCTGGATTTTCCGGGCGCGGGCCACGGTCAGTTTGTCTTCCTCCGACAATTCGTCCATGCCGAGGATGGCGATGATATCCTGCAGGGACTTGTAACGCTGCAGCGTGTTCTGCACATCCATCGCAACGCGATAATGTTCTTCACCCAGAACTGCCGGGTCCATCAAACGCGATGTGGAATCGAGCGGGTCAACAGCGGGGTAAATCCCCAGCTCGGAAATCGCGCGGTTCAGAACGGTCGTCGCATCCAAGTGTGCAAACGATGTCGCTGGCGCGGGGTCGGTCAGGTCGTCCGCAGGTACGTAGATCGCCTGTACGGAGGTGATCGAGCCATTTTTGGTCGATGTAATCCGTTCCTGCATCTGGCCCATGTCGGTCGCCAGCGTCGGCTGGTAGCCCACAGCGGATGGGATACGGCCAAGCAGCGCCGACACCTCAGAGCCCGCTTGGGTAAAGCGGAAGATATTGTCGACGAAGAACAGAACGTCTGTCCCGGATTGGTCACGGAACTGTTCTGCCATCGTCAGACCGGACAGGGCCACACGCATACGGGCACCCGGAGGTTCGTTCATCTGGCCATAGACCAGCGCAACTTTGGATTTGGTCAGGTCATCGGCGTTGATAACCCCGGATTCGATGAATTCGTAGTAAAGGTCGTTGCCTTCACGGGTCCGCTCACCCACACCGGCGAAGACCGAGTAGCCAGAGTGAACCTTGGCGATGTTGTTGATCAGCTCCTGGATCAGAACCGTCTTGCCCACGCCGGCACCCCCGAAGAGGCCGATTTTACCGCCCTTCGCGTAAGGGGCCAACAGGTCGATCACCTTGATACCGGTGACGAGAATTTCCGAAGATGTCGACTGCGCCTCGAATGTTGGGGCCTCGCCGTGGATCGTGCGGGTCTCTTTGGTTTCGATCGCACCTTTTTCGTCGATAGGCTCACCCACGACGTTCATGATCCGGCCAAGCGTCGCATCACCGACCGGCACGCTGATCGGGCCGTCGGTGTCGGTCACTTCCTGACCCCGCACCAAACCTTCGGTGGCGTCCATGGCGATGGCGCGGACGGTGTTTTCACCCAGGTGCTGCGCCACTTCCAGCGTCAGCAGCTTGCCGTTGTTGTCGGTTGTCAGAGCGTTCAAAATCTCGGGCAGATGGTCATCGAACTGCACGTCGACGACGGCGCCGATGATCTGCGTGACCTTGCCTTTTGCGTTTGCCATTTGTGTCTCTCCGGGGGTCTAGAGCGCTTCCGCGCCCGAAATAATTTCAATCAGCTCGTTGGTGATCACGGCCTGACGCGAACGGTTGTACTCGATCGTCAGTTTGTCGATCATTTCGCCAGCGTTGCGGGTGGCGTTATCCATCGCCGACATCCGAGCACCTTGTTCTGAAGCGCCATTTTCAAGCAGGGCTGCGAAAATTTGGGTCGCGACACCACGTGGCAACAGATCGGCAAGGATTTCCTCTTCGCCGGGCTCGTAATCATATAGCGTGGTCGCGGCATCGTCTTCCTGCTCGAACTGAGCCGGGATGATCCGCTGCGCCGTCGGGATCTGGCTGACCACGTTTTCGAAGCGCGAGAAAAAGATCGTCGCGACGTCGAACTCACCTGCATCAAAGCGATCCAGTACATCCTGCGCGATGCCCTGTGCATCGGCATAGCTGACCCGCTTGACCTCGGTCAGGTCGACATGGTGGATGAAGTGGTCTGACAGGTCACGTTTGATCACGTCGCGGCCTTTTTTGCCGACCGTGATGATTTTCACCGTCTTACCTTCGGCAATCAGCTTTTGCGCATGGGTGCGCGCCAGCTTGGCGATGTTGCCGTTAAAGCCACCGCAAAGGCCACGTTCGGCGGTCATCACGATCAACAACTGCACCTGATCGCTGCCAGTGCCCGACAGCAGCTTCGGCGCGCTGTCGGAACCGCCAACCGACGCCGCCAGCCCTGCCATCACGGCATTGAACCGTTCCGTATAAGGGCGCGAGGCCTCTGCCGCATCCTGGGCGCGCCGCAGTTTTGCGGCGGCGACCATCTGCATGGCCTTGGTAATCTTCCGGGTCGATTTGACCGTTTCGATCCTGTTTTTCAGGTCCTTAAGACTGGGCATAAGGGTCTCCTATGTCCAAATATCAGGCGAAGTCTTTGGCAAAAGCGTCGATGGCTGCCTTGATCTTTTCCTCGGCTTCGCCTTTGACCTTGGGATCTTCCTTCGTGATATAGTCGAGCACGTCAGAGGCGTTTGTGCGCATATGCTTGAGCAGACCGGCCTCGAACCGACCGACATCTTTCACGTCAATCTTGTCGAGATAGCCGTTCGTGCCCGCGTAGATCACGCAGACGATTTCCGCGTTGGTCAGTGGCGAATATTGTGGCTGCTTCATCAATTCGGTCAGACGCGCACCGCGGTTCAAAAGCTGCTGTGTGGACGCATCAAGGTCGGAACCAAACTGCGCAAAAGCCGCCATTTCGCGGTACTGCGCCAGTTCCAGCTTCACCGGGCCAGCCACCGATTTCATCGCGTTGGTCTGGGCCGAAGATCCAACCCGCGACACCGACAGACCGGTGTTCACAGCTGGGCGGATACCCTGATAGAATAGTTCAGTTTCAAGGAATATCTGACCGTCGGTGATCGAAATCACGTTGGTCGGAATAAACGCCGACACGTCACCGCCTTGCGTTTCGATGATCGGAAGGGCGGTCAAAGACCCAGCGCCATTGTCTTCGTTCAACTTCGCCGAACGCTCCAGCAGGCGGGAGTGGAGGTAGAAAACGTCACCAGGATAGGCTTCGCGCCCGGGCGGACGGCGCAGCAACAGCGACATCTGGCGATAGGACACGGCCTGCTTGGACAGGTCATCATAGATGATCAGCGCGTGGCGGCCATTGTCGCGGAAATGTTCGGCCATTGCGGTGGCAGAGTAAGGGGCGAGGTACTGCATCGGTGCCGGTTCGGACGCGGTCGCAGCCACAACGATGGAATATTCAATGGCGCCAGATTCTTCAAGGCGCTTCACCAGCTGCGCAACAGTCGAACGCTTTTGGCCGATGGCGACGTAGATACAGTACAGCTTTTTCGACTCATCGTCGCCAGCCGCATCGTTATAGGACTTCTGGTTCAGCATCGTGTCGAGCGCAACGGCGGTCTTACCGGTCTGGCGGTCACCAATGATCAGTTCGCGCTGGCCACGACCGATCGGGATCATGGCGTCAACGGATTTCAGGCCAGTCGCCATTGGTTCGTGAACCGACTTACGTGGGATGATGCCGGGGGCTTTGACGTCAGCAACCAGACGCTTGGAGGCGTTGATCGGGCCTTTCCCGTCCAGCGGATTGCCCAGCGCGTCAACGACGCGACCCAGCAGTTCGTCACCGGCAGGGACGTCCACGATGGACTTGGTCCGCTTGACGGTGTCGCCCTCTTTGATGTCCCGGTCGGAACCGAAGATAACCACACCCACGTTGTCGGATTCGAGGTTCAGCGCCATCCCGCGGATACCGCCGGGGAATTCGACCATCTCACCGGCCTGCACGTTGTCCAGCCCGTAAACACGGGCGATCCCGTCGCCGACGCTGAGCACGCGGCCCACTTCGGCCACTTCGGCCTCTTGACCGAAGTTCTTGATCTGGTCCTTCAGGATCGCAGAGATTTCAGACGCTTGGATCGCCATTTACCCGACCTCTTTCATAGTGTTCTGGAGTGCGTTGAGCTTGGACGCGATCGACGTGTCGATCATCTTGGAGCCCACTTTAACAATAAGACCGCCAATAATGCTTTCATCGACGGTTTCTTTGATGGTGACTGATTTGCCGACTTGGGCCTTGAGTGTTTTCGCCAGCTTGTCGGACTGCGCCTTGGTCAGGGCCTTGGCGGTTGTGACCTCTGCGGTCACTTCGCCACGTTCCTCGGCCAGACGTTCCTGCAGCACACGCATAAGCTGGGGCAAAACGAACAAACGGCGTTTGCTGGCCAAAAGGCCAAGTACGTTGCCAGTCGTCGTGGACAATTCCATTTTCTTCGCGATCGCGCCGATCGCGTCGGCCTGCTGTTCCCGGCTATATAGCGGTGAGTTCAGCAAAGTACGCAGATCGTCGCTGTCGTTGATGGCGGTTTCCAACGCGGCAATGTCGGCTTCGATTGCCTTTATAGCGTTTTCTTCCTTGGCGATGTCAAACATGGCCGTCGCATAGCGTTGCGCAATGCCTGTCGAGATACCAGCAGTTTCGGACACAAGCAGCCTTCCGATATTTGGGCCCGGCCTCACGAACCCGGAGTGGCGGGCAGCAAGAGGGCAAGTCATTTCGCCCCCGTTTACGCGGAAGCGGCAAAATCCTGCGCGATGTAGCAGAGGTCCTATGGTGTCGCAAGCACCCTGACCCAAGAATCAGCGCTGTCGCTTTGCATATGGGGCACGGGTCGCACATGGCACGTTTTTGTTCGTTGCAAACGTCAAAAAAACTGAGGGCCGTACATGCAAAAAAGGCGTGGGTCCGACTGAAGACACACGCCCAAAGCGATCGATCTAGCAACGAGTCCTCAGAAAAGATCTTGCCAAGCCGTTCCGTCGTAACAGCGCAATTTGGCCGACGTCGAATCAAAGTAAATGTCACCAATCACCGCCATCGCCGGCGCTTCGCCGGGGGTCAGTTGCAGTATATCCCCGATCCGCACTTTGCCTGATGCCGCCGCTACAGTGATCGGTGTCGTCCATGATGACCCGTCCGCGCTGACTTTGATGCTGAAGTCGTCGCTGCCGGACAGCCCCATCTCGGCCCGACCGGAAAAGTCGGTCTGATATAGCAACGAACCGGTATCGGGGGGCGCTGCCTTGTTGATTTTGACTTGGTGGCCGTTACCTTCGTGATTCAGCAAAGTCGCGGCGCTCGCTACGCTGAGACGATTTGTCGTATCCGCCGTGGCGTTCACACCGACGCCCGGCAGGTTGTTGAGATCGGGTTGCCGTGTCCAGGCATCATCGACGAAAATGTAAGGCGCCTCCGCATCGCTTACCCACGCCTGCCACCCATTCCGCGGCGCGACGAACAACCAGCCGCCGCCGCGCCACGTGGCAATCATGCCATCCTGCCCGGCCCAACCTGCGGTCGCGCCGTCACCGATGGCCCATGCTTGCCCCTCTTCTGGCAAACCAGGTGGGGTCGTCTCGTCAACGCTTTCCAGCGTCAGTTGGACGATCATGTCCAGCAACTCGATCGCCTCGTTATGTGTCACATGCTTTTGCGCCTGGGACGGCATGATGAAGGGTAGGGATAGATTGGGGGTCTGTTCGGACATGGAAACGCGCACCTTCCGTGATGAATGAAATGATCCGCACTATCGGCAGACGTCGATGAATCGCCTATTGCTCCACCGCGCCACCATTAAGAAATCGTTGTCATTAATGGGACCGTAACCTTTGTCCGACACGAAAAGGCGGGGCACGCGGACAAGGGACGATCCATGACGAAACGCGCATTGATCACAGGTATCACAGGGCAGGACGGGTCTTATCTGGCCGAATTCCTGCTGGACAAGGGGTATGAAGTGCATGGCATCAAGCGCCGCGCCTCGCTGTTCAACACCGACCGGGTTGATCACATCTATGAGGATCCGCAAACCGATCATGCCAGGTTCCGCCTGCACTACGGTGACCTGACCGACAGCTCGAATCTGACGCGAATCATCGCAGAGGTGCGGCCGGATGAAATCTATAATCTCGGCGCGCAATCCCATGTCGCCGTCAGCTTCGAAGCGCCGGAATACACCGCAGACGTCGACGCGATCGGTACGTTGCGCCTGCTGGAGGCGATCCGGTTTCTAGGGTTGGAGGACACGACCCGGTTCTATCAGGCCTCGACCTCGGAACTTTACGGACAGGTCCGTGAAACACCACAGACCGAGGCGACGCCGTTTCACCCCCGATCGCCCTATGGCGTGGCCAAGATGTATGCCTTCTGGACCTGCGTGAATTACCGAGAGGCGTACGGGATGTATGCCTGCAATGGCATCCTGTTTAATCACGAAAGCCCAAGGCGGGGGGAGACCTTTGTCACGCGCAAGATCACCCGTGGCCTCGCCAATATCGCCCTTGGGCTGCAGGATTGCCTGTATATGGGTAACATCGACGCGAAACGCGATTGGGGTCATGCGCGTGACTACGTGGAAATGCAGTGGCTCATGCTGCAACAGGACCGGCCCGAGGATTACGTGATCGCCACCGGCATCCAGCATTCGGTGCGCGATTTCATCATCTGGGCCGCGCGTGAGGTTGGATTGCAACTGGAGTTTTCGGGCAAAGGTGAGAATGAAACCGCAACCGTCGCCGCGGTCACCAGCGACATGGCGGCGCATGTGAATGTGGGCCATGTCATCATGCGGATCGATCCGCGCTATTACCGGCCGGCAGAGGTAGAGACCTTGCTTGGCGATCCGTCCAAGGCGCGGCGTGTGCTTGGCTGGCAACCGAAAACGACGGCGCAGGAAATGTGTGCCGAGATGATGGCGGCTGACCTTACGGCTGCCCGGCGACAGGCGATCCTCAAACAACATGGGCTAGACCGGCCCATGGCCGTCGAGGCCTGATTCTTGCGTATCTATCTGGCGGGCCATCGTGGCATGGTAGGCAGCGCGATCGTGCGGCAACTGGAAGCGGAAGGCGCGCATGATGTGATCACTGCGGACCGGGCTTGGCTGGACCTGACGGATCAGGCGGCGGTCGCTGCCTTCATGCGGAATGAACGGCCCGACGCCGTGATCCTCGCCGCGGCGCGTGTGGGCGGCATCATGGCGAACAACACCTATCCAGCCAACTTTCTACACGAAAACCTGATGATCCAGAACAACGTGATCCATCAGGCTTTCAAGGCCGATGTGGCAAAGCTGCTGTTCCTTGGCTCATCCTGTATCTACCCGCGCGACACGGCACAGCCGATCCGGGAAGAGGCGCTGCTGACCGGTGCGCTGGAGCCCACGAACGAACCTTACGCCATCGCGAAAATTGCGGGAATCAAACTGTGTGAAAGCTACAACCGGCAATACGGGGTAGATTATCGGTCGGTCATGCCGACGAACCTTTACGGACGGGGCGACAACTTTCACCCCGAAAACGCGCATGTCCTGCCTGCCTTGATCGACCGTTTCCATAAAGCTGTCGACCGTGGAGCGACGGAGATCGACATTTGGGGCAGCGGAACGCCCCGCCGTGAATTCATGCACGTCGATGACATGGCCGCAGCCAGCCTGTTCGTGCTCTCGTTGGATCAGGACATCTACGCCAAGGAAACCAATCCCATGCGCAGCCATCTCAATGTCGGGACCGGTCACGATATCCCCATTGCCGATCTCGCCGGTATGATCGCCGATATCACCGGATTTACCGGCGATATCCTTTACGACACGACCAAACCAGACGGCACACCGCGCAAGGTCCTCGATACCAGCCGGTTGAACCGCTTGGGCTGGTCCGCCGGTATCCCATTGCGCGATGGGATCGTTTCAACCTATGACTGGTATCGACGCCAGCTTATTTCTGGCCAGGGTTTGCGGCATAGGTAAGGAACATATTGTGATGATTACGCCCGTCTTGTTGTGCGGCGGCTCCGGCACGCGGCTCTGGCCGTTGTCGCGCAAAAGCTACCCCAAGCAATTCTCTCCGCTCGTCGGAGAAGAAAGCCTTTTTCAGGCCAGCGCGCGTCGGCTGCAGGGCGATCAGTACACGGCGCCGGTCGTGGTGACCGCAGATCCCTTCCGCTTTATTGTCGTGCAGCAACTGGCCGCTGCGGGAATCACGCCTGACGCCGTTTTGATCGAGCCCGAGGGGCGTGACACGGCCCCCGCGATCCTGTCCGCCGCCTTGCATATCGCCAAAACCACGCCCGATACGCTCATGCTCGTCGCACCGTCCGATCACGTCATCCCCGATCGCGTTGCGTTCGATGCGGCCGTCGCGGCGGCGATCCCAGCGGCGGAGGCCGGACAGCTCGTCACATTCGGCATCGCCCCCGACAGGCCGGAAACCGGCTATGGTTATCTGGAGCTGGAGGCACCGCTAAGCGATGACATCGCACCGACCCCGCTGCGATCGTTCGTCGAAAAGCCGGAGGCGGACCGCGCCGCCCAGATGCTGACCGAAGGTCGTTATCTTTGGAATGCCGGGATATTTTTGTTCAAGGCAGCAACGATCATCGCCGCCTTCGAAGACAAGGCCACCGACACCCTGGCCGCCGTGCGCAGTGCGGTGGAAAACGCCCACGCCGATCTGGGATTTCTCCGGCTCGACCCCGACGCCTGGAACAAGGCAAAGGCGATTTCGATCGACTACGCCGTCATGGAAAAGGCCGATAACCTCAGCGTCGTTCCCTTCCGTGGCAACTGGTCCGACCTTGGCGATTGGGCCGCCGTCTGGCGCGAGACCGAAGCGGACGGCCTTGCCCTGTCAGACACCGCAACCGCCATCGATTGCCAAAATACGCTCCTGCGTTCCGAGGTGCCAGAGCAGACGATCGTCGGTATCGGGCTTGAGGATATCGTGGCCGTCGCCATGCCGGACGCCGTTCTGATCAGCCACAAAGACCGCGCACAAGACGTCAAAATAGCCGTTCAGGAATTGAAAACCAAAAAGGCCCCACAAGCCGAAGCATTTCCCAAAGATCACCGACCTTGGGGCTGGTTCGAAAGTCTGGTCATCGGCAACCGCTTTCAGGTCAAACGCATTGTCGTCAATCCAGGTGCCGCGCTGTCCCTGCAATCGCATCACCACCGGTCCGAACATTGGATCGTCGTCGAAGGTACCGCGCGCGTGACGATCGATCATGAGGTCAAATTGGTGACCGAAAACGAATCCGTCTACATTCCGCTGGGGGCAGTGCACCGGATGGAAAATCCGGGAAAATTGCCCATGGTGCTGATTGAGGTGCAGACCGGTGCCTATCTGGGCGAGGATGACATCCTGCGCTACGAAGACGTCTATGCACGTGATTAGGACATGACATGCGCGTTCTCGTAACTGGCGGGGCCGGATATATCGGCAGCCACACCATTCTGGAATTGATGGCACAGGGGCACGACGTCTGCGTGCTTGATAACTACAGCAATGCCTCACCCGAGGTTCTGACTCGCGTGCGGGCGTTGTCGAACGGCACCATCGCTGATTTCAAAGGGGATATCAGGGATGCCAAGACGCTTGACGATATCATGGCAACTTTCCGCCCCGAAGCCGTGATCCATTTCGCCGGCCTGAAGGCCGTTGGCGAAAGTCAGGAAAAGCCGCTGCACTACTATGATGTCAATGTCAGCGGCACGCTGACGCTGTTGCATGCGATGGGCCGGGTTGGCTGCCGGCGCATCGTTTTTTCTTCGTCGGCGACGGTCTATGGCGAACCCGACTATCTGCCATGCGACGAAGCGCACCCGACACGGCCGATGTCGGTCTATGGACGCTCCAAACTGATGGTCGAGGACATTCTGAAAGACTGGGCTGCAGCCCATCCAGCGGCCTCCGCCGTCATCCTGCGTTACTTCAATCCGGTAGGCGCCCATGCTTCGACGCGGATCGGTGAGGATCCGCAGGACATCCCCAATAACCTCATGCCCTACATCGCGCAGGTCGCCGTCGGCAAGCGAGACAAGCTGACCATCTTCGGCGATGACTACGACACTGCGGATGGCACCGGCCTGCGCGACTATATCCATGTGGTCGATCTTGCGCGGGCCCATGTCGCGGCGCTGGACTATGCCGCGCGCAAGGCGGGCGCACGACCTTTCAACATCGGCACCGGCCAAAGCTATAGTGTAAAGGACATGGTCGCCGCGTTCAGTCGCGCCTGTGGAAAGGACATTCCGACGGTGATCGCCGGTCGTCGCTCGGGCGACATCGCGGCGATCCACGCCGATGCGACGCGGGCAAAGGATGAACTGGGGTGGACCGCAAGTCATACGCTGGACGACATGACGGCCAGCACATGGGCATGGCAGTCGGCGAACCCGAACGGTTACGACGACTGACCGCCCAATCCGAAAATCTCGCGCAATGCCGTCAGACCACTTGCCAAAGTTTCTGACGCTGCCTGTTTGCTGCCGGCCTCGACATACAAACGTAGCTCCGGCGCGTTTCCCGATGGCCGCAAATGTACGATCCGCTGATCCACCAAAGTGATCCTCAACCCGTCCAAATCGTCCAGCGACGCCTCGGCGCCGTCCATACAAATCAGAAAGTCGGCCCGCTTCGTGGCGCTTTTGCAAAGTGCGGCGATGAAATCATGCGATCGCGTGGTGTCCACACCTTGCAGACGATCTGCGGCGGTGAAGCGGGCGGGCTGTCTGGCGACGAGGTTAGCGACACCGACACCCCGCGCCGCCGAGAGACAGCCCAAGATCGGCAACGCAGCATCGCGGGTCATCAAAGCAGGCAGCGCCCCCGCCGGTCCCATTGCGTCAAAGCCCAAAAGAAATCCGCCATTCGCCTCATAGCCGACCACAGCACCGGTGGCGTCTTCCATAGCGGCGATCACATAGGGCGATCCGATTCGTGTCCGCGCGACATCGGCGAACCTGCCACCGACCTCGACGCCGGTATTGGATGAAACCGGGGTGATGACGGTCTTGGCCCCTATCATTTCGCCGGTGATCTGTCCCAGGATATCACCCGGCACGATTTCACCTTCAGCATCCGTCAAAAGCGGACGATCCCCATCGGCATCGGTCGATATGATGGCATCGACGGGATTTTCCGCCGCCCAAACCCGCAGTTGTGTGCGGATGTCCGCGCTGACAGCCTCGGTATCGACGGGAACGAAATGATCCGAGCGTCCGAGTTCGATCACGTCGGCCCCTAGAACCCGCAGCAGGTCGCACATCAGATCACGACCAACAGCACTATGCGCATAAATCCCAATGCGCATGCCGCCCAGCGCGGGCCCGAACGCGGAGATATAGCGATCGGCATAGGCATTGCCGACCATGTCGTTCCGTGAAACGGCACCCTGTGCGGACGAGCGCCCCGAACCACCCACGGCTGCGACGATCGCTTTTTCATCGGCTTTCGTGATCTCTCCGCCGGGTGTGTAGAACTTCAGACCATTGCGATCCGCCGGAATGTGGCTGCCCGTGATCATCACGGCACCCGCACCAGCGCGCATGGCGGCAAGCGCCAGGGCCGGCGTCGGTACTGTGCCACACATCACCACATCGACGCCCTGCCCGCGGGCGGCGTTCTTGACGATTTCGGCAAGCGATAGGGAAGAGTCGCGCAAATCGTGACCAACGAACAAGCCCGAGCCGATGTCGCACGAGGCGACGAAAGCGCGGATGTGATCGCCCACGCAATCTCCCGTCAGCTCTTTCACCAGACCCCGCAGGCCGCTTGTCCCGAATTTTGGTGCCATGTCGCCGCTTCGCCTTCCGCCGAAAATTAACACTTTTACTGAATTTGATGATAATTTGATACACGCAGCGCGGCAACGGATCATTCACCAGAATTGATAGCAAAGCCTTGTAATTTATGTAAAATCCTCGGCGCTTTGTGCATTGCCCCTGCCGACGCTTCAACCTTTGTCAACGGATTGGTCTTAACACTTTCCTGCAATCCCGCGCGCCGGTTACCGGGATGGGTAGCCCATTGACCGGATCTCGTGGTCCTTTCGCATCAGATGATGCGAGGGGTGAAATCCAGGTCTTTTGGGGGACCAGCAGTGTCATTTTCCGTCGTGGCGTATCGTGTAGCCGAAGAAGATCAGAATCGATCCCGGATCACCGATTTGACGATCGTCGATGTTGACGGCACTCCCCAACTGATCAGCGCCACACGTTATGATGGGGTTATTCAAAGCTGGGACATCGGTGCATCCGCACTGACCCTGAAGGATACGCTGACGTTCGATGGCGGCGACCGCGCCGGTATGACGCCGACGGTTGTGATGCTCGACATCGACGGCCAACCCGGTATCCAGATCGGCGGTGGCGTCGCGGGCGCGCCGCAGACGATTGGTATCGACGACTTGGGGCAATTTGTCACCCCGACACCACTAAGCGTCCTTCCAGCGGAATTTCGGGCGTTTCAAAAGGGCGCCAAAGTTTCGTTGCCCGACGGTCGGCAAGTGCTTTACGGCGCGATCGCCGATGAACCCGGGCTTGCCAAGATCCAGTTTTCCGCTGCCGGTGCCTATCAGGACCATGCCTTGCTGACAGCGACGTCCGGTGACATCACCGCCGTCGCATCCGTGACGATCGGCAGCCAGACATACCTTTTCACCGCCGATGCCACGTTGAGCACGATCAGCGTCTCGACCGTCGCACCGGATGGTCGGCTTATAGGCGGTACGACACTGGATGCCGATGGCGGGCTTTGGATCAGCGCGCCACAGGTCATGGAGGCTGTCGAAATTGGCGGGATAACCTACCTGATCCTCGGATCGGCGGGCAGCAGCACGATCAGCGTGATAGAGGTGGGTCACGATGGCGCTTTGACCATGCGCGATCACCTGACGGATGACCGCAACAGCCGTTTCGATGGGATCACCGCGCTTGAAATCGTGCAGTTGGACGGGCGGACCTACGTCATCGCGGGTGGTGCGGATGACGGGGTGTCCATCTTCCAACTTCTCGAAGGGGGCTACCTGATCGCGCAGGACCACTTCGCCGATACAACCGAGATTGGTCTTGATAACATCAGCGACTTGGCCGCGATCGGCCGGAACAATGGGCTCGACCTCTTCGTCTCCAGCAGCAGCGAAGCCGGGATAACCCAACTACGCTACGACACGGGCAGTACCGGTATCACGACGACCGCTGTGCTGTCGGGTGGCCTTCTCGCCGGCACAACCGGCAACGACATTCTGCAAGGACATAATGGCGATGACCAGATTACCGGCGACGATGGCGACGATATCCTGCGCGACGGCGCTGGCAGCGATACGCTATCCGGTGGCGACGGCGCTGATCTATTCATCCTCTCGGCGGATGCGACGACCGATCGGGTCACCGACTTTACCATGGGCGAGGACAAGCTGGACCTGTCACAATGGCAGGGGCTACGTGATTTAAGCCAGCTGACCATGACGATCCGGGAGGACGGGGTCGACATCGTCTATGGCAATGAACTGTTGGTGATTCAAAGCGTCGATGGTGCTCCGATCGATTATCGGCTGTGGGACAATACCGATCTTCTTGGCACGGGCATCCGGCTGTCGACCACGATCACGCCCGGCTATCCCGGGCCCACCCGACCCGACCCCGACTTTGACCCGCCACCGGATGAACCGGACGACCCCGGCACCCCCATCGATATGGGCCGCAACATCGGCGCGCTTGGTGGCGTTCATCTGGACGGTTTGCGCGGTGGGGTCGACGGCACAGCGTCCAGCGGTTCGGCGGAGCCCGATACGATTGTGGGAACGCCCAACGCAGATACGATCGTCGGCGGCGCTGGCACCGATCTAGTCTTTGCCCGGGATGGCGACGATATCGTTCATGGCGGCGATGGATCCGACGTCCTGTTGGGCGGCGCCGGGACGGATACGCTGAACGGAGAGGGCGACGGCGATCTGATCGTCGGCGGACGCGGTGCCGATACCCTTAGCGGCGGCGCCGGGCATGATACACTTCGCGGTGGCGACGGTGATGATTGGATCAGCGGCGGTCCTGGCGATGACATTTTGTTCGGCGATGCTGGCGCCGACACTTTCATCTTCGAAGGTGGCGATGACGTGATCCATGACTTCGTACAAGGCGAGGATCACGTCATACTGGATCGCGCGCTTTGGACCGGGCTGACCAATGCCAGCGATGTCCTTTTGATCTATGGATCATACGCGGACGATCGCGTCACGATCAGCTTTGACAGCGGCGACATTCTGACGATCATCGGCGTCGAGGATTACGGCACTTTCGCCAACGACCTGAGCCTGTTCTGATCTATGAATTGCTAAGCGACGACACCGTATTGAAGACGTTCAAAAGGGTGAATGCCGGCCCAAGAACGCTTTCTGTGCCGTAGACGAGATCATTGGGCTGGATCTGGAACTGTGCTGCCGAAAACAGGCCGTCGGCAGATGTCAGGTCAAGCGTGAACACGACCCGCTCTTGCGGGGGGCCGCTGCCATCCGCGCGGACCTGGTCAGGCGGATATTCCCGCAGAATCAGAATACCCTCCGGATTGGCGCTTCCGGAGTTGACGCCACCGACGATGGCCATGGCGTCCAGCGCCGATACGTCATCGTCCGGAAAAGGATGAATCGCCTGGCTGCTTGTCGCCCCAAGCGACAGAAATGCACGCTCATCGGCCGCAACGATAATGCGATCGCCCCCGCGAACATTCACGTCAAGCGCCGGATTTTCGAGAAGGCGCGAATAGGCGATACTATAGACGGAGTTACCGCGCGCCAGCCTGACCTGCGGGTTCGGCATCTCTGGGGGCACCCCGCCCGCCGTCGACAGTAGATCGAGCAGGCGCGTGTTGCGATACTCAAGCGGATAGATGCCCGGCGCGCCTGCACCCGTCACCACGTTGACGGTATTGGTGCGACCCGGCGTGGCGGTCAACTGCACCTGCGCCGACGGGATCGTCAGCGTCAGTTGTTCTTCGATCCGGTCCCGCGCCGTTTCGGCCGACATGCCGGACACCTTCAGCCGACCGATATACGGCACGAAAATCGTGCCGCCGGAACTGACCTCGATCTCTTGCAACGGGGTCGCGCGCTGACCGGTACCGGCCAAAAGCGAATTCTCTTCAGCGTCCCAGATCGTCAGCTGCAATCTGTCGCCGGGTCCGATGATCAGCGAGGTGGCCCCCTGTTGATCTGAAAACCAGCGTTCGGTCGTGGCACCCTGAACAGGCCATGCGTTAAGCGTCCGCAGACTTTCGCGGGTGACGGGATAGACCGCAAAGTCATAGACCGGCTCTGCACCGTCTTCGGTCTGTTGTACGCTGGATGCGGCAAGCACCTCTGATTGGAAGCCGGCCCCCCTTGGAATGCCGCAACTGGCCAGACCGAAAGAGAATGCAGAAATCAACAGGATACGGAAAAGCGGCAGCATGATTCCCCCAGTTTAGTCGCGACACCGTAGCAGTTGGTTAAGACGAACAACAACTCCCACAAATCACGCACCCGGGCCGATCGCACCCCGTGCGCCACCGGTCTGGCCGCGATCCAGCAACAAATGATCAAGGATCACGCAGGCCATCATCGCCTCGCCCACTGGCACTGCGCGAATACCGACGCACGGGTCATGTCGGCCTTTGGTTACGACCTCTGTCGGTGACCCATCGATGCGGATCGACTGACGAGGGCTGAGGATGGACGATGTCGGCTTCACCGCAAAACGCACGACAATATCCTGACCGGTGCTGATCCCCCCCAGAATGCCGCCGGCATGGTTCGAACTGTATTCCGGCCCGCCCTGCCCCATGAAAATCTCATCCGCATTCTCGCGCCCTGTCAGGCTGGCAGCCGCCATGCCCTCACCGATTTCCACGCCCTTGACCGCGTTGATGGACATCATCGCAGCCGCCAGATCAGTATCGAGCTTGGCATAGATCGGTGCACCGATCCCCGCCGGCACACCGCGGGCGACGACCTCGATCATCGCGCCGACCGAATTGTGATCGTCCTTACGGAGCCAAGCCAGATAGTCGGACCATTCGGCAGCCGCCCTGGCATCGGGACAGAAGAAATCATTCTGATCGATCTGTGCCCAATCCATCCGGGCGCGATCGATGATCTTTTCGCCCATCTGCACCATATAGCCTTTGATCTGCACGTTCGGGGCAATCGATTTGATCGCCTCCCGTGCTACACCACCCGCCGCCACACGCGCGGCCGTTTCACGTGCTGAGGACCGCCCGCCGCCGCGATAATCGCGAATGCCATATTTCTGGTGATAGGTGATATCGGCGTGGCCCGGGCGAAAGGTTTGGGCGATCTCGCCGTAATCCTTGGACCGTTGATCAGTGTTGCGGATCGTCAACTGGATCGGCGTGCCCGTCGTCCGGCCGTCGAACACGCCCGACAAAATCTCGACTGTGTCGGGCTCGTTTCGTTGTGTCGTGTTCTTGTTCAACCCTGGGCGCCGCTTATCCAGCGAATGCTGGATCATCGCAGGCGTCAGTGCCACACCCGGCGGACACCCATCGACGGTCGCGCCCAGCGCAGCGCCGTGGCTTTCCCCCCATGTGGTGAACCGGAATAAATGACCGAATGTGTTGAACGACATGTGCACTGCCTCTTTGACTGGCACGCGATTACAGGAGGCCCGCCTATTGTTCAATTCCTCCGTTCCGGGGGCGGTAGCCCCAAAATTTTGAGAATTGAGAAAGGTGTGAGACACTCAACCTCGGGTATTCAAAAAACGGGGGATTTCGAATGGCGGATACAACGGCACGTCATGGCGACACGGGGATGTCGCTGACGATGAAAATCATGATCGCGATGGGGGCTGGTGTCGTCCTTGGCGTGATCCTTAACCAAATCAACATTGAATTTCTGAACCAGCATCTGGTCGCCGGTTTCTTCGGCATGGTCGGCACCATGTTCGTCAATGCTCTGAAAATGCTGGTCGTTCCGCTCGTCTTTTTCTCGCTGCTGGGTGGCGTGACCGGCATCGGCGACATTCGCGTTCTGGGGCGCGTCGGGACGAAATCGTTCGCGCTTTATCTGACGACGACGGCGATCGCCATCGCGGTGGCGATCACACTCGCAACTCTGGTCGGCCCCGGCAAAGGGTTCGACATGACCGGAATCGACACGAGCGGTGTCACCGGACGCGAGGCACCGACGGTCTGGCAGGTCTTTGCAGCCATCGTGCCGACCAACCCGATCGCCGCCTTCGCCAATGGCGAGATGCTGCAGGTGATTTTCTATACCGTCATTCTGGGGATCGCCGTCTTGATGATGGGCGACGAGGCGAAACCATTCAACGCGGCGGTGTCCTTTATGAACGACCTGATGATGAAGGTCGTATCCATCGTCATGGCCTTCGCGCCTTACGGTGTGTTCTGCCTCATCGCGAAAACCTTTGCCGAACAAGGGATCGGTCTGTTCATCCCCGTGCTGGCCTACGTGATCACGCTGGTCGCAGCTTTGGGCATCCACCTGTTTATCACCTTGCCGGGTATGCTGAAGCTGTTGTCGGGGCTGAACCCTCTGACCTTCATGCGCAAGATGCGCTCGGCCCAGGTCTTTGCCTTTTCAACGGCAAGTTCGAACGCCACAATCCCCGTGACATATCGGTGCGTGACGGAACGTGTCGGGGTGAAGAAATCGGTCGCCTCGTTCTGCGTGCCTTTCGGTGCGACGATCAACATGGACGGGACGGCCATCATGCAAGGCGTCGCGACCGTGTTTCTCGCCAATGTCTACGGCATTGATCTGGGACTGATGGGTTATCTGACCGTGATCGGTATGGCTGTACTCGCCTCGATCGGGACGGCGGGCGTTCCGGGGGTCGGGCTGGTCATGCTGACCATGGTGCTCAGCCAGGTCGGGCTGCCGATCGAAGGGATCGCCATCATTCTGGGTGTCGACCGGTTGATGGATATGATCCGGACGGCGGTCAACATCACCGGCGATGCTGTCGTGACATCCATCGTCGCGAAGGGTGAAGGTCAGATCGACATGACGACCTTCGAAGACCCCGATGCCGGGATCATCGACGATCATGAGGTCGAGATACCGCACGCGGCAACCTGACTTGGAAAGGGGGCCGACAGCGCCCCCTTTTCATTCCTGAAATCCAACGATACTAAAGTGTCACCTCGGGGGGCCTTCCAAAGGCTGAGATGCAATTTCGCGGACCCGTTGAACCTGAACCGGTTAAGACCGGCGGAGGGAAGGTTTAGCGCGTAAGCTATCCCCCAATCCGCCCGTCGCATTTGGAGGATATGATGCCCAAGTTCACCTATCTGCCAGCTGTCGCGGGACTTGCTTTTGGTGCCACAGGCGCTTTGGCCGAAACCCCGGTGCTGCAAGTCCTGACCTATGACAGCTTCGTCAGCGAATGGGGCCCCGGCCCCGCGATCGAGGCCGCTTTCGAAGAGACGTGCGCCTGCGATCTGCAATTTCTGGGCGCGGGCGACGGGGCGGCATTGCTCGCGCGACTGCAGCTTGAAGGACCCCGGACCGATGCAGACATCGTGCTGGGCCTTGACACAAACCTGACTGCCGTGGCCCGCAAAACCGGCCTGTTCGCACCGCATGGCGTGGATGCCGCACTCGATCTACCCATTGACTGGGAAGATGCGGATTTCCTGCCGTTCGACTGGGGTTATTTCGCCTTCGTCGGCAACGCGGATGACCCAGCGCCCGCCTCATTGAAAGCGCTGGCCGAAAGCGACATCAAGATCGCGATCCAGGACCCCCGTTCATCCACACCCGGCCTTGGCCTTTTGATGTGGGTTAAAACGGCCTATGGCGATGACGCCGCCGAGATCTGGACCGGTCTGTCCGACAACATCGTCACCGTTACCCCCGGTTGGTCCGAGGCTTATGGCCTATTCGTAGATGGAGAAGTCGATGCGGTTCTGTCCTACACGACATCGCCTGCCTACCACCTGATCGCGGAAGAGGACCCCAGCAAGGTCGCATGGGCCTTCGACGAAGGGCACTACGTGCAGGTCGAGGTCGCGGGTAAACTCGCCGGGACAGATCAACCGGAATTGGCCGATCAGTTCATGGCATTCATGGTGTCCGAAGCCTTCCAAAGTGTCATTCCGACAACCAACTGGATGTATCCCGCGGTGACACCCGCAAGTGGGCTGCCCGATGGGTTCGAGACGCTGATCAACCCTGAAAAACCGCTTTTGCTGTCAGCAGAGGACGCAGCCGAAAAACGCGACGCGGCGCTGGATGAATGGCGCAACGCGCTGTCGCAATAGTTCCGCGTTGGCCCGGTGCGCTTTCGGGCGCGCTGGTGCTCGCGTTGACGCTGGGCACGCTCGCCGCCGTCGCGTGGCGGGCACAATGGGCGAGCGGTTTGTCCGCGGCAGATTGGGCCGCGATCCGGTTCACGGTCACTCAGGCGCTTGTCTCAGCCGGGTTAAGCGTCATTCTCGCGATACCCGTCGCGCGCGCGCTTGCGCGGCGGCAATTCCAGGGGCGCGGCGCGCTGATCACGCTCCTTGGCGCGCCATTTCTGCTCCCGGTGATCGTGGCGGTCCTTGGGCTGCTGGCCGTCTTTGGACGCGGCGGGGTCGTCAATGACGGCTTGGCCATGCTCGGCCTGCCACCCATCTCGATTTATGGTTTCCACGGCGTCATTCTCGCGCATGTCTTTTTCAACCTGCCACTCGCAACGCGGCTGATCCTGCAAGGCTGGCTTAGCATCCCGGCAGAACGATTCCGGCTCGCCGCGACGCTCAACACGCCCGTGTGGCACTTTCTGGAAAAGCCCATGCTGCGCGCGGTCGTCCCCGGCATCTTTCTGGTGATCTTCCTGATCTGCCTGACCAGCTTTGCGGTAGCGCTGACCCTCGGCGGTGGCCCCCGTGCCACGACGGTCGAGCTAGCCATCTACCAAGCGCTACGGTTCGACTTCGACCTCGGGCGGGCAGCGATGCTGGCGGCGGTCCAATTCGGGCTTTGCGGTATCGCAACAATCATCACATGGCGGGTCACAGGACATGACGGGCTCAGCGGTGGGATGGACCGGGTGGTGCAGCGCTGGGACCTGCCAAGACCACTGTGGGACGGCATCGTCATGGCAGCCGCGGCGCTGTTCCTGATCCTACCACTCGCCATGGTCTTCTTGAATGGCCTGCCTGGTATTTTCGATATGCCCGGTGTCGTCTGGGCCGCGGCCTGGCGGTCCGTCCTTGTTGCCACGATATCGGCAATTCTGTGCATCATGATGTCCGTCGCGCTGGCCCTGTCCAGCCATCGTTGGGCGACGCTGATCGGTGCTCTGCCCCTCGCTGCCTCTGGCCTTGTGGTCGGTACGGGCGCGTTCCTGATCGTCTTCCCCTTCGTCAGACCATCCAGCCTGGCCCTTGTGGTCACTGCACTCGTCAACGCGACACTGGCGCTGCCCTTTGTCTTGCGGGCCATCCTGCCGGCCGTCGCGGACGTGAACCGCGACTATCAGCGGCTTGGCGCGACGCTGGGTTTCGGGCTTTGGCCTTGGCTTCGTATCGTGGTGCTGCCACGGATCAGGCGGCCGCTCGGCTTTGGTGCAGGTATCGCCGCGGCGCTTTCCATGGGTGATCTAGGGGTCATCACGCTGTTCGCGGGCGAATCTCAGGCGACGCTGCCACTTGCCATGTATCGGCTAATGGGAGCTTACCAGATTGAGGCCGCGGCAAGCACGGGTCTGCTGCTCTTGCTGCTCAGCCTTACGATGTTCTGGATCTGCGATCGCGGAGGGCGCGCGCATGTTGCAGTGTAAAGCGCTCGTGTTGGAACAAGGCAACTTCAAACTGTCGATGGACCTTGCATTTGTACCACAAGTGATCACCGCTTTGGTCGGACCGTCGGGCGCGGGTAAATCTACGCTTCTCGCCGCTCTTGCTGGGTTTTTGGCCCCGGCAGAAGGGCGCATCCTCTACGAAGACAAGGACCTAACGCAACTTTCTCCCGGCAGTCGCCCAATCAGCATCCTGTTTCAGGATCACAACCTGTTCCCGCATCTGACCATCGCCCAGAACGTCGGACTTGCCATCGCGCCCCGCTTGCGGCTTGGCGTCGCTGATCAGGCACGGGTATCGGAAGTTCTGACCCGTGTCGGCCTTGAGGGCATGGAAAGTCGTCGGCCCGCCGCACTGTCAGGCGGACAGCAAAGCCGGGCAGCGCTCGCCCGGGTGTTGCTCGCCGACCGACCTGTGGTGTTGCTGGACGAACCTTTTGCCGCCCTTGGTCCGGCGTTGCGTCGCGATATGCTGGATCTGGTCAAAGACACGCTGACGGGCGCCGGACGAACGGTCATCATGGTCACCCACGACCCGGCCGATGCAAGGCGGGTGGCGGATGAGACCGTTCTGGTCGCCGACGGTCGGGCGGCACCGCCGTTGGCCACGGAAACGCTTTTCGCGACACCACCACCTGCGCTGGCCGCTTATCTGGGTGAGACGAGCAAAAGCTAAAGGCCCGCGAAATGCGGGCCTTTCAGGGTTCGGTCGACCAGAGGATCAGTCCTTTTTCTTATGCGGCGCCCACAGACGCTTGTTCGTCAGGTACAAAAGCACCGACAGAACCGTCAGAAAGATCACACCGGTCAAACCGGCCTGCTTGCGCGCCATCATCTTCGGCTCTGCCGTCCACATCAGGAAGGCAGAAACGTCCATCGCGACTTCTTCCAACTCGGTCGAATGGCCATCGGCATAATCGACGTCATCACCGTAAAGCGGCGGTGCCATCGCGATCCAGCTGCCAGGCACCTTGTGTTTGCCGTTCTCATCCTTGCAGCTTTCAGGAAAACCGCCAGCGGCGAAGGCCACGTTATAATAGCCTTCCATCGGCTCGCCTTCCAACGCGCATTCCGGTTCGTCATGATAGCCGGTCAACAATGACGCGATATATTCCGCGCCACCCATACCGTTCACGAATTGGCTGATGCCAGTGCCATAGGGACCGTGGAAACCAGCCCGCGCCTTGGCCATCAGGCTCAGGTCAGGTGCGTTGGCCAGCTGTGAACCAGGGAACTTGTCCGCGGGTGTCGCGGTCCGAAAATCGCCTTCACCATCGAAAAGGGTCGGATCGAAAATCTCGTAGAACTCGGCATAGGCGCGCATCTGATCGCTTGGCATACCGGGCCCACCGTCATCGGCAAGATTGCGGAACGCCACCAATTCCAAACCGTGGCAGGCCGCGCAGATCTCGGTGTAGACCTGCAGACCGCGCTGCAACTGCATCTGGTCAAAGCTACCGAACGGTCCTTCGAACGAGAATGCGAAATCATGAATTTCGGTTTCGACTTCCGCCGCCATGGCCTGCCCGGTCGTCAGGGCAAGCGCGGCAGCGGCGCTGAGAGTGAATTTACGGAACATCAGTCTTTCGTCCTTTCTCACTCGGCCGGGCTCGCAAGAGGTTTTTTACCTCTTGCATGCGGCGCATAGTGCGCGTTGAAGTCATCTTCGATCGTGGCGGGCGGCGTCATCGGTTTCTCGATCACGCCCAGAAGCGGCAGGATCACCAGAAAGTAGGCAAACCAATAGGTCGACGCGATCAACGCGATCCAATCATAGGGGAATTCTGCCGGGCGGGCGCCGACCCACATCAGGATGATGAAATCGACGACCAGCAGCCAGAACCACCATTTGAACATCGGGCGATAGCGGCCCGAGCGCACCGTAGATGTATCCAACCACGGGGCCAGCGCCATTACGGCGATCGCACCGAACATCGCCAACACACCAAAGAACTTGGCGTCGATGATGCCGAAGCTGATGAAGTCCACGATCTGCACCAACCAGACGTCGGCGGTGAACGCACGCAGGATCGCGTAGAACGGCAGGAAATACCATTCAGGCACGATATGTGCGGGCGTCGCCAGCGCATTGGCAGGGATATAGTTATCGGGGTGGCCCAGATAATTCGGCATAAAGCCGACCACAGCCATGAACACGGCCAGAATGATGGCCAGCGCGAAAAGGTCCTTGATCACAAAGTAAGGCCAGAATGGCAGCGTATCCTTCTGCGCATCCTCCTTGCTGGTCCGGCGCACCTCGACCCCGGTCGGGTTGTTGTTGCCGGTCGTATGGAAAGCCCAGATATGCACCATGGTCAGGCCCAGCAGGACGAAGGGCAAAAGATAGTGCAATGAGAAGAAGCGGTTCAGCGCAGGCTGACCCACAGCCGATGCACCCAAAAGCCACGTCTGCACGGACTCACCCACGAACGGGATCGCGCCGAACAGGCCCGTGATCACGGCCGTTCCGTGGAACGACATCTGCCCCCAAGGCAGAACATAGCCCATAAAGGCCGTGCCCATCATGATCAGATACATCAGCATCCCAATGATCCACGTCACCTCACGCGGGGCCTTGTAGGACCCGTAGTAGAGCGACCGGAACATGTGCAGGTACACAGCGACAAAGAACAGCGATGCGCCATTCATGTGGAAATAACGGATCATGTGGCCACCGTTCACATCACGCATGATGTGCTCGACCGAGTTGAACGCCATATCCACATGCGGCACATAATGCATCACCAGCACGATGCCGGTGATGATCTGCAGGACCAGCGTGAAGGTCAGAACGATGCCCCAGATCCACATCCAGTTCAGGTTCTTGGGCGTGGGGATCATCAATGTGTCATACATCAACCCGAGGATCGGCAGGCGGCTATGCAGCCACTTTTCACCGCCGGACTTGGGCTCGTAATGGTCGTGGGGGATACCAGCCATAATGCTCTCTCCTTAACCGGCTTCGCCAAGTTGAATGGTTGTTTCATCTACGAATGTCGCAATGGGGATGGGCAGGTTGCGGGGCGCGGGTCCTTTGCGGATGCGGCCCGACGTATCGTAGTGCGACCCATGACAAGGGCAGAACCACCCGCCAAACTCACCATCTTCGCCCAATGGCACGCAGCCCAGATGGGTGCAGATACCCATCTGCACCAGCCATTTTCCATCCTCTGACAGAGCCCGGTTTTCGTCGGTCGCCGGTGTACCTTCGGGGAGGTTGGCATTGAACGCTTCGGCGTCGGGCAGGCTATCCACATCGACGGCGCGCGCCTCGGATATTTCCTCTTCGGTCCGTGAGCGGATGAAAACCGGCTTGCCTTGCCATGGCACCGTAATCTGCGTTCCGGGATCGACAGCACTCACATCGACACGGATCGAGGCCAGCGCCAAAACGTCCGCCGAAGGGTTCATCTGGTTCACCAGCGGCCAAACCGCTGCACCCGTGACAACAGCACCAGCCCCTGCAGTTGCGTAATATAAAAAATCTCGGCGCGTGCCGTGCGCTTCATCTGTGTGTGACACTGGATGCTTCTCCAAACTTATCAGGCTGACCGCCCGCACAAACACATAGAACGATAGGCGCATCGTTCCAATTTTGCGCTGTTTAGCCACCAAATGCGGATCAGTCCAGCGGACAATATCACGCAGGAGGATGGACGAACGATGGCCACACGTCAGACGAGAGAATCTGTGTTAACCAACTGTCACGTCCGACAAGTCAGCGGTGGAAATTTTTGACCGAATAGGCAAATTTCGGCCTAAAAGCGGGCAGTTAGACCCGGTTTTTCGCAGTTTTGTGACAGCAGTGACACAAGCACAGGATGTTGATTAGAGTTCGGTTAACCTTTCCTTGTTATATACGAATGACCAGCCTACCTGTGGACCACGAACTGCTCGCCTCGGGAAAAAGAACATGAACCGCATATTTGCGACCAGCATATGTGTCATTCTCGCGACTTCTGCCGCCGCGGCTGAGGTCGAGTTGAGCTTTTATGGCGGGGTGCAGTCCGCCCCATCGTCGGACGTGTCGATTCGCGATGATGACAGTATTCCGGACGGTGACTTCTCGATCGCTTGGGAAGGACGCTCATTGGAAGCGCCCCCTTACTATGGCATCCGGGCAACCAAATGGCGATCCCCGGAATTCGGGTACGGTCTCGATTTCACGCACAACAAGGTTTACCCCGAGAATGATGAACTTCCGGCGGGCTATGACGTGCTAGAATTTACCGATGGCCTGAACACGCTGACTGTCAATGCCTATCGTCGGTGGTCCAGCGCGTTTGGCGAAGTGTCACCCTATATCGGCGGCGGCGTGGGTGTTTCGGTGCCATATGTCGAGGTGGCGAACAGCGATTCAGAAACTTTCAGCTACCAACTGACCGGTCCTGCCGCGACATGGATCGCCGGGGCAAGCTATCCGATCAATGACCAGTGGTCCGTCTTCGGCGAATACAAGGGGACGTTCTCGTCCAACACCGCCGATCTCGACACCGGTGGGACGCTGGAAACGGACATCGTGACCAACGCGGTCAATCTCGGGCTCAGCTTCAACTTTTAGAATCTGCTGACATTTATCCTTTGTCACCGGAGCGGGACCCATTTCGTCATCAACAGTTCCTATGGTCGGGTTTCGACCATGCTATCCCGCGCGACAAACGCGGCATGCCATGCGGCAAGCGCATCATGACCCGCGCGCCAGTCTTGTCCCTCATGACGAAAATCAAGGTAGGATAACGCGCAACCAACAGCGATCTGCCCCGTATGTACCGGACCGGCCAAGTGGCTCATCCATCGCATGTTCAGCGCACTGACCGCCCGATCGACTTTCTCCCATTGCGCCTCCAACCATTCAGGTGATTGTTGCGCTTCCGGCCGGAACCGCGCTTCGTAAACCATACCGACGGCCGCATCCATGATCCCATCCGCCGTCGCCTCCAACGTCAGAACCTCCCACAAACGGCTGGAGGGATAGAAATCCGTCTCAGCCAACGTATCCAGATACCTGCAAATCACACGGCTGTCGTAAATGGCGGGGCCTTCGTCACGGATCAATGTGGGGATTTTACCAACGGGATTGGCCGCCATCACCACCAGATCAGTGGCAAGCGGCGTCGTCGAAACCTCAACCTCGGTCACCCGGTCCATCAGGTCGGCCTCGCGCAGCAACACGCGTACCTTGCGGACAAATGGCGACGGGGGCGATATCAGCAATTTCACGACGCGAGGTCCTTTTGCATATCAGGGAACTGAACGGGGGCCTGTCCCGGCCGCCATGGCGGATGTTTGACCATGATCGCCGCAAATTCCGATGACGACAAGAAACGATCAAGCCATCGCGCTACATTTCCAATGCCTTGCGCATCGAACCAAACCCGATCGATATGGGCGAACTGCCGGACAAAGGGCAGGATCGCCATATCCACCATGCGGGGCGATGCGCCGGTCAGGCAGGGCTGCCCCTCAAGACGGGCGTCCAGAATACGCAGGAACTCCATTGCCGTCGCTCGCGCCTTCTCGGGGTCGCTGTCAGGATAACGAACTGCATATTTCGTCCGATCCAGCGCAGCTTTGAACGGGCCGTCGCAATGATCGATAAGGTCAACCGCTTCGGCGGGCATATTCAACCAATCCATCGGGTCATGGCGGCCCAAAGCCCACGACATGATATCGCGGCTTTCTTCAATAACCTTATCCCCCGTATCCAGCACCGGCACGGTTCCTTTGGGTGAGGTCGCAAGGAACGCCGCAGGTTTGTCGCGCAACAATATCTCGCGCAGCGTCACCTGCACACCGCTGGCCAAAATCGCCAATCTCGCGCGCATCGCATAAGGGCAGCGTCGAAATGACCACAGAATGGGCTGCGTTTCCATCACTCAGGCAACAAGATGGGCGTCAGCCACACCGGCGATCTTTGCACGCACAATCCGGCTTTCAGGCTGGTCCGAGGCAAAACGCACCTCGGCGAATTGCGTCGTCCGTCCCATACGTGGGCTTTCCATCAGCACATCATGATCTTTGCCAAGCTGGCCATTCAAATGGACGGCAACTTGCGCCGCACCCAACCCGCGCAAGCGGGCGGCCCGTTCCTTGATCTCAGGCCCCTTGACCTGCGGCATGCGCGCCGCAGGCGTGCCGGGGCGAGGCGAATAAGGAAAAACATGCAGCCACGTCAGATCACAGGCCGTAACCAAGTCCTCGGAATTGGCAAACATCGCCTCGGTCTCGGTCGGGAATCCGGCGATGATGTCAGCGCCAAATGTCATGTCAGGGCGCAGTCGGCGGGCGTCCTCGCAAAAGCGGATCGCATCGTCACGTAAATGCCGACGCTTCATGCGCTTCAGGATCAGATCATCGCCATGCTGCAGCGACAAATGCAGATGCGGCATCAACCGCGGTTCGGTGGCGATGGCCTGCATCAGGTTCTCATCCACCTCAATACTGTCGATCGAACTGATCCGCAGACGGGGCAAATCCGGGACGAGTCGCAAAATCCGCATGACCAGATCACCCAGCTTGGGCGCCGCAGGCAGATCCGCCCCCCAGCTGGTCAGGTCAACACCGGTCAAAACGACCTCGTTATAACCCCGATCCACCAACCGCTTGATCTGATCAACAACCACACCGGCAGGGACCGAACGCGAATTTCCGCGCCCGTAAGGAATTATGCAAAACGTACAGCGGTGGTCGCACCCATTCTGCACCTGCACATAGGCGCGGCTGCGCGTGCCAAAACCGTCGATCAGATGACCAGCTGTTTCTGTGACCGACATGATATCGTCCACCTGAACAGGCTCTGTCTGCCCAACCCAATCGGGGGTCAGCCCTTGCCAAGTCGTCGGCTGCATCTTCTCCGTATTACCCAGGACGACATCGACCTCATCCATCGCCGCGAATGTCTGGGGCTCCGTCTGCGCCGCACATCCGGTCACGATCAGGCGCTTACCGGGATTTTCACGCCGCAGCTTGCGGATGTCCTGCCGGGCCTTGCGCACGGCCTCTGCCGTGACCGCACAGGTATTGACGACGACCGCATCCCGCAGCCCCGCCTGTCGGGCAAGCTCTTTCATCGCCTCGGTCTCATAGGCGTTCAACCGGCAACCATGGTTGGAAAAGAGTGGTGCACCGCTCATCCGATCCACCACTTTCCGTCAAAGACATGCGCCGTCGGGCCCGTCATCCAGACACCATCATCCGCCCAACGCACCGCGATCTCACCGCCATCGAGGGTGATCTTCACATCGCGCCCCGTCAATCCGCGCCGGGCCGCAGCCACCGCAACCGCACATGAGGAGGAGCCGGATGCAAGCGTCACACCTACCCCCCTTTCCCACACGCGCATGCGCAGGTGATCAGGACCCAGCAAGCTGGCGAATTGCACGTTGGTGCGTTGCGGAAACAGGGGATGCCATTCCATCTCCGCCCCCCGCGCCTCCAGATCGACGGCTTCGGCATCCGGAACGAAAAACGTGCAATGCGGATTGCCCATGCCGGTCGCAACGGGGCTTCCGTCAAGGGGGAGCGACAACGTATCATGGGCTGACGCCAACGGCACATCGGCCCAATCCAGCATCGGATGGCCCATATTCACTGCGGTCAGCCCTCCGCCCGCATCGCGCGCCTCGAGCAAACCACGATCGGTACGCAAGATCAGCGTATCCCGCCCGGTCATGTCCATCACATGCCGTGCGATACAGCGTGTGGCGTTGCCACAGGCGGCAGAGAGCGTGCCATCACTATTCCAGAACGTCAGATGCAAATCGGCTTCGGGATCATCGGACAACACCGCCAACTGATCGAATCCCACACCCCGATGACGATCCGCCATGGCGACGGCCAGCGCGGCATCGATCTGTACGCCAGCGTCGCGGGAATCGACGACGACAAAGTCATTTCCCAGCCCATGCATCTTCATGAACGGCAGATATGTTGGCGCAGTCGGTGTCATGGCCGGGCATATAATCAAAGGCGGACGACTTAGCCAGCCACCACGTGATTTGAGGGGTTGACCCTGACGGTCGACCTTTCTAAGTACGCTACGTTGTGGGCCGTTAGCTCAGTTGGTAGAGCAACTGACTTTTAATCAGTAGGTCGATGGTTCGAACCCATCACGGCTCACCAATAAAATCAAACAATTGTCAGTAGACCATAAGAGTGCAGATTTGGAGCATAAGCTTGCTGATCTGTCCGTTTGGTTAGCTTTCAAGACCAATTTGAGACTGAAATCGAGATGACTCCTCGCATTGGGCTAGCGGAGATAATCTCGGTGGACCGTTGAGTTGGTAAGGCAACGCTTTTTGGTAGCGTGTACCGTAGGTTCGAATCCTAACACCCCAGCCAGCTTTCCTATTGTGATGTCCGGTATGAATCGCAACTTGTCCGGCGAGACTTGCAACTTTTGTCGGGTAAGAACGCAACTTCCACCATTTTTGCCGACTTTTGGGGCGTTCTGCTGACAGAACTGGCTTTTTTGTTCGTTTCCAAGAACTGCCCCCGATAAGTGTGGCACCCAACGGCGGAAAGCGTCCGTTTACTGCGGGTGCCATGGGTCATTGGGTTGCTTTGGGAGCGGTCATTCGTCGCCTCGTGAACCCGTTAGGGCAAGGAAATGGAAGTGTTTGCCTGGGGCACCCGTTTCCTAGCTGGAAGCTCGAAGCGGACGACGCCCCGTTCCCGCATGTTCAAGAGAACCTTGTTCAGATGCGTACGACGGATTGGAACTTCCTCCATCGCAAGATTGAACATTGGACCGGGGAACGCCCGTGTCCGACCTTTCAGAAAATCCACTATGATCTCCTCAGCCCGAGCCCTGTTCGTCTTGCAACCAACCCCCTTCTGCTCCTGTTGGATCGCCGCGATGTCCTCGGATGAGAACAGGCTGACCTGCAGGCTGTCACCTTCTCGAAGGTTGTGCCTCATCTCCAATTCCTGCTTCTCGACTTTCTCTTGAACGTCGCGAAACACCTCCAAACCGGCTGGGCTGTGCGTCCCCAGTATGAGCCGCATCTTCAATCGTTCACGCCTCGGCACCATGATCGAGAAATCTGGTAGGTATGATGCCGCCTTGTTCGCGCGAATTGCGGCTTTCATCAAGTGCAGCATCTTTCGCTCGTTGCTCCATTCGGACGGCAGGCGCGTAAACTCATCTGCCCATTCGGCGTCCGCTAGGAACCGTCCGAACGATGCAGCTACCTCATGATACTCGGCATGTCGATTGATGTGGTCCGACATGAAATTCAGCATGAACTCGCCATTCTGCGCGTGTAGAAAACTAAACACGTCCTCGGTACGAATGTTCCAGCCCGTTGGGTCGATGAAGGTGAATGTAAAACCGTCTGTCAATTGCGCCGCGATGGCGTTGAGGTTGTCTTCGAACGCGCCTTCGAAAATGTGTATCTCGAACCGACCTTTGGACGCAGCGTACTCACGCAGGCGCGCAACTGCTTCTGGCCGCTGCTCGCAGAAACAGAAGCGAATCTTCAGCCCACCGACGCCGCGCTTGCCGAGATCGGCACGAACGGCTTCCAGTGTATTGATGGCCTGATCGAACGAGGCGTCCGAATATTTCGCATCGTCCGACACGCGCCAAGGACCGGCGAAGGCGTCCACGAAGTTGAACGTCGGCGAGTGACCTTGCAGGGTCTTGTAAGCCGCCGTTTGAAGATATCTCGTCAAGAACTGATGCTTGATGAATGATTGTTCACGGTCACGGTAAAGGTCTAAATCTGCTGCCATATGGGTCTTTCGTTACTGTAATTCAGCCATGATCGCCTTAGGCACGATCTGCCACGGAAACCCATTCCATTCCTCGCCCTCAAGGAGGCGACCGCCGGATTTCGGTCGCGCGCCGCCCCATTGTTTGAAGAAGAAAGCCACGTCGTAATGCACGCAGGCGATGCGCACTTCGGTCGCCCAAGCGGCTTCCATCGCACGTGCGCCTGGTCCGCTTTCGCCACCGACAATCGCCCATGCGATACCCGTTAAATCAACCTCGCCAATTGGACCTAGCAGCGGTTCGAATGAGATGAAACGTGCGTCCGAGTTGATCTGCCGAAGATGCTCGATCCGCCCCTTGTTCGCAGCATCCTCGACGGACACACCGAGCCAGATATGCGACGGCACTCGATCACCATCATACCGACGGCGCACGTAGTTGCGCATTAGAGATGACCGCTTAGTCAGGACCTGATACACGTGCCAATCCACCGCCTCCATCGCATCGAACACGCGGTCGATGAAGTCGCGCGGGATGTCCTTGTGGAAAAGGTCGCTCATCGAATTGACGAAGATCATGCGCGGCTTCTTCCACATTGCAGGCTGCCCAAGGCGCGACGGCCAGAGCCGCATATCGAAGCCCTGTTCGTATGGGTGCCCCTCAATCCCGCGCCATCGTTCAGCGAACCTTTCCGCGTAACAGTGGTCGCACCCAGGCCCGACCTTCGTGCATCCCGTTACCGGATTCCACGTCGCATCGGTCCACTCGATCTCAGAATTCTGTGCCATCCTGCTCGACCTCTTCTTTTGCAGCCAAACATACCTAGAAATAGACAGACGGTGAACAAGTTTCCTTTCAATGAACTGGTCAGGAAAGCGGGCCTTGGCGCAATAGTAGCAAATGACACCTCGGGGCCGTCTTTGCTTGTGGCTGTGCCCGCGATGGGGTGGAGTGTACGACCAATCTAATGGCCGCAGGGAGCCCCTTTGGGTAGCTACTAAGCTATGCTATCCTTAATATACTGGTTCTCTAAAATTGCTCTATAGGTCAAGTAAGCTCCAACCGAAGCGATGCCCTGAACAGGCTTTGCTTTCGTACCATCTCCAAAGTCGGCGACACCCTTTATCACAAGGGTTTTTGGTTTGACACCCATTGTGCATTCAACCGCTGCATAGATGGAATGCGCTTCCATCTCGAGTGCCAACGCTCTGGGAAAGCGTGTTTCGATGTTTCCAATCAATTCCTGAGAGTCAATCACGCAAGCACCTGAAACCATACCACCCCAATGCAATTCGGCCTCTGGAGAAAAGGCTACCTTCCCCTTCAAGCCCTTTTTGATCTTTTCCAAATCTTGGGACCGATAATACTCCGAAACCTCATCTTGTATCCCCTTTTGGCTCTCATCGAGAAATCGATCAACAGATCGCCAAAACTCACTCTCGGGTTTCTTATCAACTGCGCGGTTGTAAAAGAACGGACTATCGAGCAGCTTTGGATCTGTTGATTCATATTTTCCTTCATCCCAGCAGCAAGTTTCACGAGCAACGATTACGTCTCCCAGTTTACACTGGCTGCCTGATGGCTTCCTCCTTGCAGGATTAGTTATTTTCTTCAAGCCACAGCACATACCTAACATTGCCAAGTGTCTCGGACGGAATGTGTTGATCAAATTCGACGCAACCGCTGCTGAATGCGATAGTCCCATCTCTTCCAGGCAAACCATTCCTACGGATATTTCCTTGCCCGTCGAAAGCCTGATATGGCCAAATGCGTTGTGCAAGCCGTTCACTTTCGAAGACTTCTTGGTTCGCCCTCCCAGCCAGTCTATTGAGTCATAAATCGGATCGAACTCGTTCGATTTTCTGGCTGTCACTATCAGCACTTCAATCCCCACATTGTTATTCAAGTGGTTTGCAAGCCCTGATTTAGCACCCACAACGAACTCGATGCGATTCTGTAGTGTTTCAACCCAAACACCTTCAGCATCATACTTGCGAATGGCGAAGTTGGAGTTCTCAGTGAATACCTTGTCTACTTTGTCGAGTGGCTCCGACGTCAAGCCCAAAATATAGAATGGCTTCGATGGCGCATATGTTCTTACGAAACTATACAAAGATTTTGAGTGCTCAAGACTCGCATCATCTTCTGGCATGACGGGGATCTTCAGGTCCAAGACAATAACATCAAAGAAGTTTTTTGATAGCTCTGTCTGTGCCTCAGAAAAGCATGTTGCTGTTTCTATGTTCAAGGTGACGTCAACGGAAGAAAATTCCATGCCTCGCAAAGTCGCAAGAACTTCGTCCATCTTAGTTTGTACATCTTCGACAAGGAGGATGTTGATTTCGCTAGATGGGCGCATCTTCTAGTAACCTCGTTAAATCATTATTCCAGGCTTGTTCGTCGGCAGTCATAAGGACACAACCTAAAACCGTCGGTCCAAAAACTCTGTGGACATAGGCGGTCAATTCATCAAGTCCATTGATAGTTCCGAAACGAGGATCGCTGTAGTTCTCATGCGATGTACAAATAATCGTCGGAATTTCGATTTTCGACCGCCACATAAACTGAAGTACATGCAGGCCAGCTAGACCATTGAAAGTCAACTCTTCCGACGCTGCTCCGTGAATTTCGAACGACATATCCAATAGGAGTAGGTCAAAATGTGACCCTCGCAAATTGTTCTGAGCCTGTCGAAAATGCTTGTTCCATTCAAGTTTCCAGTTTGGGTAGTTCGACGAAACGAACCGACGCATTACCACATACTTTTCACGTTTATCGTCTACGAAAAGAACATGCCTAACCATCGTGAAAGCCATTTTGATGAGGTAAAGTACACACAACCAAAAATGTATCCTTGCTGAACTCAGAGCTATCCGCCGCTAGGTCGAAATCCTCTCCGAACACAGTGAAGAACTCGAAATATATTCTTCGCAAACCTGACCCACCTACATCCAATGGGGCGTCTGCCACAACTTTACTTGCTGTTTTGATCTTTTCGTTGAAATGGACCAAGTTCCTACGCACTTCATCTTTGTATTCACGATCAAAGTTATTGCGAAACTCAATAGATATGCCGTCTTCGAATCTATCAATTATCGATACACTGATGGATATCTCCGAGAGTGGCAGGAGGCTATACTTGAAGGCATTCTCGAGCAAATTTTGTACCAATTGCACCATTGCATCAAATAGATGACCAGGTATTTTGACATCTCTGCCCGTGAAGATCGGCACTTTAGTTTCTGGTCCGTGCTCATAGCACTCGACTTGAAGCGGTTTGATGCGAGTTCTCGCTGAAGAGAAGTTTGTTGATTCGAATAAGAAAAGATCTCTCAGTCCAAATTCCCTATTTATTGGGTTATTGTTTACAGTTAACCACCCCTCGGCATCTTCAAAGACGCGCCCCAATTCGGTTTCAATAGCATCCTCCAGAGCAGTATCGTTTGCATGATTTCCAAATGACAACTCGCCCTTTACGAGGTCGATTACCTCCTGTCTTACCTCGCCCATCCAGACCTCACGGCAAGTAAGCAATAGCGAGTCAAAGCGGTCTTTAGTGATCTTTGCGATTCTCTCAGATATTATCCGTGGGGGTAAGCTATCAACCGAGTGTGCCTCATGCAAAACGTCGTTTATCTGCGACATTAGTCCTTTGAAAAAGGAACGATCATCATAAAGTGTGAGCCATTTTCGATAGTAATCTTCCAGAGTGTCAGAAATCACGGATTTGTAACTTGTGAGGTCTTCGTTAAGCCGATGAAATGCAGCATCTATTCCGCTCTCAACCTTAAAGCGAAGAAAGTTGTGTCGAAGATTGCTGAGCAAATAGTCCAACGCAACACGACTTTCGAAGCATATGTGCTGTGTAAGTGCTTCGGAGAAAGTGTCATATGCTCTGTCTTCGAGAAAGTCGTGCAGCGCCGATTGCCGATGGTCTTCTACTGTTGGTTCAAACTGCACTTGATTGAATTCCTCTAAATAGAACTCCATAATTGTTGAGGCCAGCTTTGTTGTGCTCAACCGAATCCGTCCCTCGCTCGTATCGGTTTCATACTTGATCTGACGGAGGCGCTGCCTTGTGCTTTCTTCCGCGGACTTTAAGAGACTCTTCTTTAGAAGTCCTCGTTTTTTCAGATAGCTGATGCAATCGAGCTTTATGGTGAGAGCATTAACAGTGTAGCTTTTGTCGACCTGTTCAATAATCTTCTGTGAAGATGGAAAAATATTCGCTATTGAATCCATTTGTCCAGGACTGAGCATATACTCGAAGACAGCACTCTGAACGTTAATCGGGAGCTTTGAAAAACTCGCAAAGTAGCGGTGAGGTGACATCTTCAGTTCTTCTCTACAATACCTCGTGTAATTGAAGAAGTCAGTATTCGCACTTGTCGGGATGTATAAGTCCTTCACAGTAGGAGCCTTGTCGAGTACGCCTTCCTGGCTGAGTATTGCAGCCATAGCAACTATTTCTGGGGTGTAGTGGTAGTCTGAGGTTTGTTCGATCAGTGGTAGAAATGGTTGCCAATCAATGAGCCACAGTATACTTGGGTCGACGTTGTAGACGTCAATCAATCGCTCAAGGAAACTGAATGGCCCCGTGCTCTCATTAAGATAGATGATCAGGTAGGTTGCTCTTTGGATCGGATTTCCCCGTCCAATATTCGAAAGATCAGCCTTTTCGACACCTGTTCTTTTGCTCTCAAAATACGATGAAAGCTCAGATATTTGCTCATCAGAATACTCGCATTCAGACAATACGTCATAGCTCGACACGGCGGTTCTTGCTGAGGCGCTGCCACTGACTGCTTGCAGCACGATCAGACGGCCAAGAAGGCGCTCAAGGCCGTATGCCCTCATTAACTCAAGATGTTCCTCTATCTCGTCATGGCTAAAGTGAAGATCTCTAGAGAAGTAGGTTAGAGGTATGTGCAGGACCGATGCCTCAAACAGAGGCCATGAGCTACGCACAAACTCCCAAATAAGCTCGCTTAACTGAGCAAAACTATTGACGGGCCGTCCATCGTAGTCAGGATTGATAGCTTCAAGTAGACGCAGCATTCCCTTTTTGTCGAAAGGGGTGCGTATTTGCAGGGCTCTGAACATTTCATCATAGCACTCACGCTTCTCCCTACTAGTCAGATCAAAGTCTGCAGGTGTTCCAAGCAAAAATCTGTCTGCTACTCCAAGCCCAGAACCTATGCTACTCCCTCGTTTGCCAAGTATGACCTGTTTGATTAGGTCGGCCCTGTCTTCTTCCAGGAAGCGTTCTACAACCAATATGCCAGACTGTCGTGTATCCCTTCTTGCCACACTCAGTGCGGCCTTCGCTACGACTACATCAAATGTTTCAAAGTCGCCGTCGGAATAGCTGAGCAAGTAGTTCAGCGAAAATGGATTTTGCTTACGTGCCTTGTCTCTTTCAGTGCTAGTCAGAGTGATCGTCTGGAAGCGTCTAGCTAGGCTGGTACGATACTTGATAAAATCGGTAGTCACAAAAGATCCCTAAAATACCCTAGGTTGATCATGCATAGAATGAGAGGAAAGCAAAGCACTGTCTGAAGTGGCGCCGGAAAACTGGACTGGCTGCTGAGGCGCATCGCAAACCTTCAAAGGATACGAGAACGGCAACTCTCCGCTGATTACAAGCTCTAAAGCGGACGTAGGCTCGAGGTCCACTTTGTTTGGATTATGTGTGTTTGTTAGTCACCCTCGTTCAATTGCCCTATGACGGCGTTACTTGTGCTGGGGCCGGAACGTTGGCTGACGGTGCAGCCGGTGACAATCATGTAAACAGCAGTGTTGTTCCGTACCGTTCGGCTGAGTTAATGCCAAGATAGCTAGGACAAAAACACCCGGCAAACTCGGCGCGGTTCAATCTCACCGATTGCGACATCTACGAAACTGGCCAGACTTGAGTTCGAAGATAGTCCGCCTGAGCGCACCATATATATCAATCACTTACCGGGAGATCTAAGCCCAAGACGGTCAGCTAGGACGTCTTTTAGGACGGTGACGCTATCGCCTTTCCAAGTCTTGCCCCACGATAGATCGCAGCAATTCGCAAATCTCAACTTGGTTGGAATTATCAGAGGCCGACTGCAATAGCTTGTTGAAGTTGATCAAAAGAGCGGAATTTCTTCGTGGGTTCAGAAGCAGGCAGTCGGACCATACGTCATCATTATGTTCGATGGCATAAGCATACTTGAGGATCCAGTACATCAGAACTTGCCGAAAGTCACCCGACACGAAATTTCGGTCAGTGTGCTTCACCTCAATCAGAATTTCCCCCAGTGAAAAGTCCCCTTTGCCTGTTGCAATCCATCCCATTCCGGGGATGACCGGACCGGCCTCAAGTTGGCTGCCCGGCCGCTGCTCTTGAGTTCGCCGCAACATCTGTACAAGGTTGTCAGCGGCATGTTCTGCAATCAGAATGTCACTCTCACTTACAGCAACTGGAACTTTTGCATCGTAGTGCATGCTTTGTCGCTGGGCTGCCGTCTGGATGCAATCATCCCATCGCGGATCTCCATGCCCCGCAAGAATCAACTCCACGCGTGCTACGGCTATTTCAAACAGCATAGCCTTCTGTAGTTCGCTTTCTTCAATCAACTCGCTTGAAACAGTTTCAAGCCCGTCAAACGTGAAAGCACATCGGTTGATTGAGGCAACCAAACCTCCTGTCAGACGAGGGAACAAAATGTCCAGCACACCCGGGATGTCCCTTGCGACTGTGCGCGGGTCACGGAACGGAAGTCTATTAAGCGCCATTCTCTGCCCAGTCGATGAACGATGCCGCAAATGTTGGTCCCCTCTTGGATTCAAAGCCTAGCCTCCAAGCTGATCCAACCGACCTCCGCAATTGGCTTCTCGCATGGCCGCCTTCATCGCCGAACTCCGCTGCCGCCACCCAGAGCATCCTTTGTTCATCGGGACTCAGGTTTTCCCATTGGTTCCTCAAGCGAGTGAAGCTGGGTCTGTCACGCCAATGCCGCCAACAGTCAATACATGCGCGCTTCACCGCTGGTGACGAGCTGTTGTCAAATGCATTCCTTACATATGTTCCCCGAGCGTCGGTCCGCGAAAACCTGATCGCACGAAGATAATGCAAGTTGTTAGCCTCTGGCATAAGCAGGTGGGGCACATTAGCTGGCACCCGATCAAGCAGGCTGTCGACTTGGTCAAAGACGGCCTCGAATTCTTCGTTCGCACGAACTGAATACACTCCTCGCATGATCTTTGACCAGGACGCGCGGAAGGAGTCTAGGTTCTTTGGGTCTAACAGAGTTGCGCATAGTTGAGCTGCGACCTTCGGTTCTTGAAATTTTAGCGCCCGTCCGATTTGGGCGAGGACGAAATTGTCGGGTTGCGACTTCTCTTTCTCAAGGTCCAATAAGAACTGCACATCAATTTGCTCAAAAGACTTCTTGAGCAGCTCATACTCGCCTTGCGCAGCATCAGAATAAGGATCGAAATGCAAATCCAGTTCCCGTAGCGCAACACTCGCATCTTCACCATGACCTAGCTGCGCAGCGATGTAGTCTGCGTAGTGCTTTGCACTTAGTGTTGTTGTCTTTGTACGGTTGAGAGACAGGCCATAGTCCGCGAGCGAATGGGACAGGACAGAAAGTGCCCGGTAGGCATCTTGCTGTGATGTGCAAATCAATGTGAAGTCGTCCACATAGCGGTGCCAAGTAATACCGGCATCTGACAATGACCGGTCGATAGGCGTCATCATGACTTCAGCCAGCACACGCGCGCATTGACCGCCAACTGGTAAGCCAAACGATCGCCCTGCCGCGAGTTTGCTCAATATGCGGTCCACTTGGGCTGCTACAGTGGAGCCCGTATCGCTCAGGTCGCCAAGGGCGTTTTCAAGTCGGTGATGGTATACGTGCTCATAAAAACTTGAGATGTCAGTTTGGACGACAACGCAACCGCCATCCTTCAAAGCAGATTCAGCTAGCGTGGCTTCTTTATAGCTTCGCCATGAGCGGGAGCGGTCGAAGTAGGCGGCACCTGTCATGTCGAGGCGATAGGAATGCACCCGTTCACTACGATGTGGTTCATTTGCTTCCGCAATCGCCAAACCAAGGCCATTAAGATATAGATTCCAGAAAGGGTGAATTCTCGTTGTTATCCTGAAACCATTCGAACCAGAGGGAACCAGCAGCCTCTCGGCTCCAATGGTCAGTTCACTGACATAGCCCGCGGCTTTTGCCGGTGGGCGAACATCAATAAGTTGAAATAGCGAAAAGCATATGTCGGCAAAGTCCTCTGCCTTGTCCCTGATGAAACCGGCATCAATATCATAGGGAAGCGTGTCGTTTTCACCACTCTGTCCAATCTCATGCGCAGCTCTCAAGAAATGGTCACGTAATACCTGCAAAAATTGCACCTCAATTCAAATTTCTTGCCAGCCTGACCAACCAGCTTGGCTAGGACAGTGCAAGCTATGGTAGAAGTTGTCCAGCGCCCTTGATGGCCTCGACCCTCTGCGCCACCCTTAGAACGCGATCAGGGTTTGCTCGAAATAGGACCACAAAACATGTACCTTCGTCGGCGGCCGATGCCACCCAACTACCTGCCGTTTCTCGGCTTCAGCTGTATGTGAGTCAATTAAAGTCTCCACACATCTTTGGCTTGTGGCGCATGGATGCAAGCCTCATAGTAGAGGTATGAGTGGATAACCTCTGTCGATCAAGGTCAGCATTGGGGTTTGTCGATCAGGTATTATGCGTTCAACTGCGCAAGTTGGGCATCAATCTCAGCAAGTGCAATAGTACGGCTGTTCAAGACTTCTTCGCGCATTGCTGAAACACACATCTTCTCGCACTCTTAGTCTTCGACCAGATCGAAATCGTCCCCACTCGACTGCTTTCTAGAGCTCTTTTTCCTTTTCGACCGCCTGGGGCCCTTCGGCACGTATTCATCGCTCAATGCACGCTCGACAAGCCATGTCGCGGTGTGGTTGGGGAAGCCCTCACCGTAGTGACGGATCAGATTGATATAGCTGAACTTCAGCGCTGATAGTTTACAGAGTTCTTTACCGCTGTCTGAATTACTCACCACCAAGCCGCCACCTTTTGGTGCAAGTTTGATCTGATGGTGAATTAACCGTTCTGAAAGCTCACCCCATGTCCTTGTTTGGGCAACAGCATCCACAAGGATTCCTCTCAAAACATCCAATTGGGTATCGTCCGCATCGCTTGTTTCCAGTGTTTCGGCTTTTGTTGTATCAACGCTCTCATCGTTGGAAACACTTCTTTCAGTGACGATTTGGACTGCGTTGATTACGCTGGCCGTTGCAGAATTACTGTTCGAGGAACCCTCCAATTCAAAGGTCATTTCGGCCAGCACCGTTTCCCAGTTGTCTTGTTTGAGATATTGAACGAAGTCTTTGTCGTTGTCCGCCTTGCTCCAGTGAATGATCGCGCCGACGTGTCCCGACACAAAGACATGCTCTGCTGGGGGTTGCCAGGCTTTGGCCATGCGACCCAGTGGTCGACCTTCCAGGTCTTCCAACATCCATCGACCATCACGATGGATCAATCGGATTTCATCCCCCACCTTTGCGGCAGCGACGGCACGGTTTACAGGGTGGTGTTGGCCGAGACGTCCCGCAAAGGACAGATCTACCGACGCTGTGTCCGGCAACTGGTAATGCTTGACGGTCGGTAATTCTGTGCGCATGTCAGCTTCTATTGGCCGCCGGATGACACTATCACCTTCCGGCTGTAGGAAGAGGTGTTGGCCTGTGGTCGTCAGGGCCAAGGTCTTTTGTGCACGGGTCATGGCCACATAGAAAAGACGCCTGGGCGCATCCGCGTCTTCATTGTCTGACTTCGCTTGCCAGCCACCATCCAGAATGGCGACATGATCAAATTCCAGTCCCTTCGCACGATGGGCGCTGAGCAAGAGCAAACCACGTTGGTCCCCGCGCGTGTCGCGTGACCACTCAGCCAACCACTCAATCACATCCAGGGCCGGCATCGCACCCTTGCCAAGCTCGCGCGCGAGCGCCGCGATGCCTTCGGCGATGATGTCGATCCATCGGTTTTTGGGCTGCCTGTTCAACAACGCAATGATCGCTTCAACCGACAGCAGCATCCCCGGATCCTGCCGCATATCCGAAATGAGAGTTTGCATTTCCCGCAGACGCCAAATGCTGGGCAAGGCCTCGTTTGCCAACTCAACCGGTATGTCCAGCTTTTCAGCGTAGGAACGGACGGGGCCCAGCCGTTTCCATTCACGCGCTATGATTGCGGTCCGATCCCATCGAAAATCAGGATCTAGCTTTGATATTCGGATCAATTCATCAACCGCCGCGATGGCGTGAGGTATTAACCCCTCAGCACAATCCAGAAGCTGGACCCGACCCTGCGCCACGGCATCATGCTGAGCCATTTTACCACCGGCCTCCTCAGACAGTCTGCCGCGGTTGACGATGATGTCATGCTCAGCCTTCATGCGATCCTTGCCGGGCCGGATCACGGCATTCGCCGCGGTGATGATAGTCTGGGTTGATCGATAGTTCTCGGTCAGGAATGCGGGGCGCGCGCTGTAGTCTTCATCGAACTTGCGGATGTACTTGATCGACGCGCCTTTGAAGGCGTAGATATTTTGATCGTCATCGCCAACGGCAAACAGGCTCAACTTGAGATCGGGATCGACAAGCGAACGCCCAGCGACGGCTGAAATCAACTCGTATTCATGTGGTCCGATATCCTGGTACTCATCGACAAGAATCCAGCGGTAGCCTTGGATCAGCGCATCCCGCTGCGCCTCTGCATCGCTTGCACTCAGGCCTTCCCCTTTTAGCTGGTCGATCGCCTCCAAGATCACAGCATCAAAGTCATGGTCATCGGATCGTTGGCCCGCAAAGCTGGCCCCGACCAAACGCATGGCCAAGGCGTGGCAGGTCGAGATTGTCACCCCGTTCGCATCATCACCCACCAGATTGCGCAAGCGTGCCTTCACTTCCGTTGCCGCATGACGGTTGTAAGTCAGGACCAGTATTCCCCGCGCTTCTTCACGCTTGATCCGCAGCAAGTATGCGATCCGGTGGACAAGCACCCGCGTCTTGCCAGAGCCCGGCCCGGCCAGCACGAGAACGTTTGTTTGCTCACGTTCGTCAGTGACAATCTTTTGCTGCGCCGGATTTCCCAGCACCTCAACAATCGCCTTCCAAGAGGCGCTTGTGGTCTGTCGCTTAATGTCGCGGGATTTGCCCGGCATCCAGCGATCTAGAAACGCATCATTGTCACTGGCGAAATAATCCGCCGACAATTTCTGCGCTTCATCTATTTCGACCAAGCCACGTTCAGCATAAGCCGCCATGACATGCGTCTGCATTGTCTGTTCCGCATAATGCTCTTCGAGCGGCGCAAAATGCGCCTGCGTGAACCGGGCTGTCTCGCGGTTGAGGTAAACAGTCATTGCTGGCCGGAAAACAGTCAGCCCCTTGCCAAGCGTGACGATGCTTTGCTCATGCAGCCATAACAACGCGCGCTCAAGCAGCTTCGTCGTGTCGCGGATGCCGAATGTTTTGAGTTCGATATCACCGGTGATGATTTGGAGAAGATCACCCACTGTTGTTTCGACCTGAAGGTCCTTACCGCGCGTACCGCCGGGCACCAGACCCGTCAAAAACTCAAGCAGGCGTACAGCGGCTTTCCTGCGAACTTCAGCCGTTTGGTCAATGATGCCCCACGACCGATTGAGTGTAACCGATAGCGCATTGCGCGAGGCCTTTCTAATGCTCAGATTGCCAAGCCCGCCGTCTTGCTCTCTGCCATCTCGTGCAATGCCGCGCAGCAGCCGCTCTACGACATCCGGACGTGCGCCTTTATGATCTTTGTCGCGGAGGTGCTGGCACATCTCGGGTAAGTGCAGTGAAACAACATCGGACTGCCCCGTATCGGGCGCAGCTTCACGCATGGCACCGATCAAGCTCTTTTCGAGCTCCGCGGCAGCGGCAAAACGTGCAGAGGAATGCCCTTCAACGCCGACGTGTACAAATATCGTGACGGCCATGTCGTTGCGGGCGATCCCGAAGGTTTCCAAGTCTGCCATCGCCTTGTTCAGGTCTTTGGGCCATAGGCCGCTGACCCCACAAAGTTGATCGGTGGAAATACCTTCGTCAGCGGGCGCATCGATCAAATGTTGGACAATAGCCAATAAAGCCTTGCGTCTGGTCTCTGTGACCTGAGACCCATTCAGCTTCCGCTTTGCCTCAGCAACCGTGCTGACCGTGAGCGATGACGGATAAACTTGGACGCGGTTTTCTTCCCGTGAAAGCAGCCTCGCCTCTTCTAGCCAAGACACCGCCGTTTTGACCCGCGTGTCATCAGTTGTGCTGTCCCGCTGGAAATCCCTGTCCTTTTCTTCCTGGACGATTTCCCCAGAGGTCGCCACGACTTTGCCGGTCTTTCCTGTGTGTTCATCAATGCGCCGGATCGCCTTCAGGATTGCAGCGATCTCATGGCGTGCAAGTCGCGACCGGGCCGACAGTTGAAATTGCCGCTCCACGTCATCGACCGCGTAAAGAAGAACGCAATTTGCATCCTCTCGGTCGCGCCCGGCGCGCCCAGCCTCCTGCAGGTAGTTCTCGAGCGATCCAGGAATATCGCAATGGACCACAAGTCGAATATCAGGTTTATCGATCCCCATGCCAAACGCATTTGTGGCTGCGATAACGCGCAGATCGCCCACACGAAATTTCTCTTGGATATCTTTCTTTTCATCGGGGCTTAGCCCAGCATGGAAATGCGCCGCTGCCATCCCCTGATGCGCCAGGAACGCGGCGACACGTTCCGTCGATTTCCGGCTGGAACAATAAACGACAGCGCCTGATCGCCCATCCTGCGGCAGCATCTCTGCAATCACATCATAGATGTCACCCAGCTTTGTCTCTCTTCGTGTTGGGCGTACATCAAATGCAAGGTTGTGGCGTGCCGCCCCGCCATCCAATAAAGCCAGATCAGCACCCACGCGGCTTTTGAAATGCTCCGAGATATCGCGCACGACCTCAGGCTTCGCCGTGGCGGTCAAGCAAAGGATGGGTGCAGGCGCATTGCCAGAGAATTCTTTTATGAAACGCGAGACATAGCGGTAGTCGGGCCTGAAATCATGTCCCCATTTTGAGACGCAATGGGCTTCATCAAGAACCCACAGGCCGATTTCTCGTTGCTTTAGCGTGGTGCGTATCGAGGTGCTCCGGAGTTGCTCCGGGGAGATAATCAGGATGGATGCATCGCCCATACGGACTTTCTCCAGCGCGTCCTGACGTTCCGGCATGGACATCATGCCATTGATCGTCACCGACGACGAGATGCCGGCGCGCTCCATGCCTTGAACCTGGTCAGACATGAGCGCCACAAGGGGTGATATCACCACGGACAGGGCACCTGTCTTGTCAAATTTAGTTAGCGCTGGGATCTGATAGCAAACGGATTTACCTGTGCCTGTTGGCAGGATACCCAAAACACTGTTCCCGCCCATGGCCTCATCGACGATGCGTTCTTGCAGCGATTGCCCGCTGGGATCTTGTGGTTTTGGTCTGAATGCTTCGAAACCAAACCACCTTTGGAGTGCTGCAACCGGATCATTTTGCTCAGCGCACCACTTGCAGCTCGGATCCTTGCAAGAGGTATCGCGGAGATGCCGTACGATGAGAGACGCCTCCCTAAATTGGGCGCGAACCCACGGCGGCATAACGGAGTCGCCACCTGCGACGGAAATCCAAGACAACGCATAGGCCATCGGCCAACCTATGTTTGCGTCATCCAAGCGACCGAAAACCTGTTCAAGGCGTTTTTCGCAAACCTTGTTGTTGACCAGGCGGCCAATTGCCGCAAGCGCTTCCGGCTGCGTTGGCCTCTCCGTTCCTCTTATGTGACCGAACACGGCATCAAATCCGGGCGATAGATCCCCACGCGTTGTGAGCCAGTGATAAGCCAACATTGCATCGGGAGTATCTCGGTTGAGCTGATCGAAGGCCTCCAACTGGTTCGCTAAAACCTGAAAGACCAGCTTTGCATCGAGCTCTGGATCATTCAGGTGACCTGCCTGCAATCGCCCGTCATGGTAGTGTTTGACCAAGTGGTGATATGGATTGCGCGGAAAGGCGAGCGGGTTCAGCCAAAGTGTATCAATGGGTGCCTGCATTGTCCGCGCCAGGCGTGGTCGTCGCGCCAAAAGATGCGCCATATCATGTTGCAGGAAGTTGTGGCCAATCGGATGTTCAATGCCATCAAGCGCCTGTTCCAAGCGATCAAACCCTGCTTCAATCAGTCCATCTTTCGAGACAATTGATGGGCTTTGGTCGAATGGAACCGCTGCGAACGCAAAGACCCGCGCCGTCTTTGGGTTGACTTCTAAATCAACCGACAAACACCGCTTCAAAAAAGCGCGATGCTTCTCGGGCAATGAAGATGGGGTTTTTGAGTCAATCATTTGGCAAGATGGAATACAAATCTTAGGATGTGTGCAACTAGAACGTTATTTCTGCCGAATGCAGGCCGAACTGCGCAACAAATATATTTCAATAGTTTCTTTCGGGTCTAAGTCTAAGGGCTGCCGCTCGTAGCTCAGATTTGGCGTGGTTCACTGCTAGTGCTTGAAGCAGTGCTCTCTATGCCACGACACAAACTCTGCTCGTGGTCGTTCCGCCGCCCGTTCCGGCGCCAAAAGCTTTCCCGATGCATTGATCATCGATTTCACCGCATCCGGATCGTTGGTCTGTCTCGATACCAAAACCGACAAGTCGTCAGAGAGTCCAACCACCCCCCGGTCGAACATCCAGTGTGCTGTACCCGACAGCGCCATCCCATTGCTGACAATGTCGGGACCATCACGTTCAACTGGCCTAATGTGTGCAGCTTCCACCTCAGCGCGTCCGCCGCCGTTGATCAGACGCAGACCGGTGATCGCGCAGCGTTCGCCATAAGCACGGAGGACGGCTTTGCGGAAGTTGCGGTCGCGCACCGCCCTGTTGGTTAGCTGATTGATGCGTTCTCTCGCGGTCGGGAATTGGAAGGGCATTTGATCTTCTCTGAACCCGCGAGTTTCATTGGCCAGACCAAGCCGAGGAAGGATATCGTGATCTGTTCCGAGGCCTAGCTCCACGATCCGGGCGAAATCAGTTGGCGACAGCGGCCGGACTGCCGCTTGAGCCCGTCCGGAGATTTTACCGAAATCATTGAGCAAACCTTGTTCGACAACCTCGTGCTCATAGCGAAACGGCACTGGATCGCCAAAGTCGAGATATGTGCCCGGTTCAATTACTGCCAAGTGCATGTCTGCTCCCCTCGGATCAGGAATAACCTCCTGCACTTTTGCAACGGCGAAGTAGCCCTTGGTGCTTCTGACCTTGCTGGGTTCGAGATATACAATCCAGTCACCCTCACATTGTTGAACGCGGGTCAGGTATTGCTCTGGAAACTGATATCGCTCCGACGGCACGTCGTCGTAAATCGAGTCAGTCCGGTGAATGAAAACGCCAAACGCCATAATTGAAAACATGACTGGAAAGGTCTGGGCTGCCAACCTCCGGTTTTGGAGTTCTTTGCTCTGGTCAGGGATATCGAATGGCTACATGATGGACCTCACAGACCAACCCACCTGATGCCGCAGCTAACGGAGGAGCACTCCCATGACGCCTCAAGACCAAGCAGTTGCTGATGCAAAAATGCGTACGGAGATCGCAGCCCAATTTGATGAAATACGCAAAAGTAGAGTTGGAGGACCACTCATACCGTTCTTTCAAGGTGCAGCCTTCTGCTTGGTAACGGCCGTCTTTGTCAAATTCTTCCTATGACGCACCAAATCCTTTAGGCCGAAACAGAAGCTTCGGCATCTTGATTGATCATTAGTCGAAAGGCAGCACCCCGGTCGCGCATCATTCGTTTGGCAGAGCAATGTCAATTGCGACAGCATGTATTCTCTGCGGTAACGATGGATCAAGCGCAGGTCTGCAGATTCAGAGCGTATCAGGAAGGTTTACCTGTAACTTTCTGATCAGCTTCTGGCTATCGGCATCAATCGCCTTCAGCACAACCAGCAGTTCAATAACATCGACCCGCCGTTCGCCGAGCTCGTATTTTCCAACAAACGATGCGGGCTTCCCAATACGTTGCGCAAGCTGGGCCTGAGACAAGCCAGCATCGCGACGCGCTTCCACCAGCGCGTTGAGCATCTTCTTGTAAGCCTCGGTATGAACGGTTCCTGCCAATGGACGTCTCGCTTGCAATTCAGCGAAACGGCTACTCCTGTTATGGGTTTACCCCCAAAATGGGGGTGATATAATGATATCCGTTCTGGTTTTGTTGAAAGGCCCGATCCGATGTACAAGATCACCTATTTCGCGAACAGAGACTGCTGCAATCGCCGGTCTCCCACATCGTTTGTTCTTTGCTTGGCTTTGACCTCACTGGCTAAGCCAGCCACCGCAGAAGACGTTTTGACGCCGATGCCGGCGCCAGAAGCGCGACCTTACCCGTATGAAATCCTCGGCCTGCAACCAGGAGACTCGCTGGAGGATGTTCTCGCTGTCTACGCCGAGCGCACCGACACTGCTCCAACAAGCGAGAGTGAAGTTCTCCGTGTGCAGTCGCCTGATGGCAATGTCTTTGAATTCACCTATCAGAAGTTCATCCGGATCGGTGATGTCGGCATCAACGGGCGGCTTGCAAAAGCGGATCAGGATCAGGTGACAGCGATGCTGTCGTCGGATGTGATGGAACAGCGCCCGATGGCGATCCATCGGTCAGTCCGCCAACCGAGCGACCAGTTACCAGAACCGCTGGAACTCAAGGCCCAGATCGAGGAGACCTATGGTCCGCCATCCCGAGTCGAGATCAACGGTCGTGAGATGACGCTGACCTATGCCTGGGGCGAAGACGGGTTCATTGCCGATCTGGACGCCCTGCCTCCTTTGGTCCACGAAGAAACCTTCGCCTCGGGCAGCGTTCGCCGTTCAGAATACGAGCTGTGCGGAAACGCCCAACACTACCGCAACAACATCGAATACCGCTTCGCCTATCCACGTGACGAGGACATCAAGACGGGGTGCATTGCGACCTTCACCGTCCGCTATCGTGGCGAACCCGGCAGCACCGTCATCGGCTTCTCCTTGGAAGACTATGAACTCGGCCGTCAGCACATGGCGGAACTGGATCGCCAGATCGTCGAGTCTCTGACCGGCGAGGAGGTCGAAGCCTCGGACATGGACCTATAATCGTGGATAGCCAAACAACATGGGAGCCGCTATAGCACCCGCATGAACATCAAGCGCAAACATATCACCCAAACCTAGCGCTCGCACATATGGCGGGCGGCATCGCGCTGTTCGCCTTTGATGACTCCCATCTCCGCATCGCCAGATTGCCGCTCCGCCGACGACAGACGACGGAGAGACGACATGACCAACTGGTACACCGCAGACCCGCATTTCGGGCATGAAAATGTCATCAAGTTCTGCAAGCGCCCCTTCCGCTCGGCCAACCATATGGACGCGGTTTTGATGCAGAAACTCTGGGCCATGGTTGGGCCAAAGGATGCGCTGTGGATCATTGGCGACTTCGCCCACGGGCCAAAAGCCAAGGACACGGAGTGGCTCAGCAAGCTCTTCGACAAGCTGCCCGGCGCAGAAAAACACCTCATCGTCGGCAACCATGATCTGGAACCGACACAAGCACTACCCTGGACGAGCGTCACCCATCTGGCCGAGGTCCGGGACGGACCGCAAAACCAGGCACACACGCTCTGCCATTACCCGATGATTACCTGGAACCACGCCCGCCGGGATGCACTCCAGATCTTCGGCCATGTCCACAACAACTGGCGCGGCTCGCGGAACAGCGTCAACGCCGGTGTCGATGTTTGGGACTACATGCCCGTGCGGTTCGAGGACATTGCGCGCCGTGCGAAGACACTGCCCGTGAACAAACACTGGGCCGATGTCGAGCACAAGGTGAAGGAGCTCTGAGATCATTGATGACATGCCAACTGTCAGCATCAGCAGCGTTCGACGCAAGACAATGGAGCTGCTGGCACGCGCTGGAGAGCGGCCGATCCCGATCACACGCTATGGCAAACCCTTACTCATGCAGATGCCCGTGGATCACAACAACCGCCTGATAACAAAGGAGTTCTAAAATGTCTCGTTCCTATCGCAAAACACCGATCTGCGGGATGACCATGAAAGACAGCGACAAACCCTTCAAGAAGGCCGCGCACAAGCGCGCTCGACGGGCTTTGAATGCCCGCGATTTGACCACGGAAGAACCGCCGGCGGACAAGGCATTCGGCAATCCGTGGGGTGCGCCAAAGGATGGCAAACGCTGGTTCAACAAGAAATCTTGGCCTGAGATCATGCGGAAATAAATCAAAGGATAAATCCAATGACCGATAAATCTGCGAATGGCGAAACCACACTTCCCGCCGATGCGACAGCGCTGGTTGCAACCGCTGTTGGTGGATTTGAACTTGTCTTGGCGAATGGCACTGATGATGCCGAGGTACCGCCCAACGTTCAGCTGCTGGTCGCTGTCCTGTTGCGAAGCAAAGACGCCGCTTGGGTCGGTGAGATGCTTGACTGGCTGAAGAAGCAAAAGGCAGATGAATGACCATCCGTCATTCCCGGCAACCGCACTTGGCAAAAGCGCCCTCAAAGGTTGATGAGAGCACACAATTCGCGTTCCAGAATCTACAGCCAAGATGAGCGCGATCACTGATACAAGCCGACCTTGAGGATGCTTGCGGAGAATGGCGGCAAAGAGCCCATTGTCACGGATGCTGCGGGGCCCACGAACGTCCGATTTGAAATCGCACATGAAATCATCTTGGTTGTGGTCGTGTGACCCTAGGGCTAACTCCCCGCCACCATTGGTTTAGTTAACTCAATCAGGTTTGGTTGGTGGCCCAGATGTCCCTCGGTTAATGATACTCAGATCTAGGTGCTATCGTGATTGCGCTCTATCCCAGTTATTTAAGAGAAGTTTGTCTTCGCAGATTGCGTAAGCAACATTTCGGATAGGGTCATTCAGGGCCGCTTAGCTGATGAGCTTTCCAAATGTTTCGTCAATTAACCGTCAATCTGAATTCGTTTTGTTCCGATTGCGATTTTCGATGCTAGTCTTGGTGTGCAAAGGGAGAGAACACTATGACTTGGGGAAAATCGTCGGGCATTTTTTTTGGTGAGAATAGAGCGTACGCGAACCCGTATGCGGACTGGGACCGCGAAACGCGCAATCCGGAGGTCGTTACGACCAAAAAGAAAGATGAATGGTATCCTGTATACATTCGGCTTGTCGCAAACAGTCGCAGTCCGCACCCCTATTGTCGTGCGGCCGCCAGGGTCATAATGGCTTTGACCCCTGGTCAAAGCAACTTGCCGGGCGATGAGAAGCTGGCAATCGACATGATTTCGGTTTTCTTCCTGGCCCAGACCTTGGACGCAACAAACGCGCGGTTCGCGTCATTTTTCGTCTGGCGCCAGTCCGGTCGAGCCTATGATCACGTGGATGGTGTTTTTGAAGTCGTTCATGTCGGTCCCGCAAGTGCTGTTCTCTGCGACCCATTTGTGGCGCCCGAAAAGCAGAAGTCGCGCAAAAAGCGGAAGGCTCCCAAAAAGTCAGATGTGACACTGCGTAACGTGATCCGGGCCATTAGTCGCGCAGCAACAACTTCGCAGCTAAGCAATGGCGATCCGCGGGTCATCACTGCGGTTGTTGATGACCAAATAGGCTTTGCCAACGAGCGGTTTCGCAGGTCTGAACACGAAACGCGCATGATCGGCCATTTCGTCCATCAACAAGAGTCGTTTCTGGAAGCCCTCAAAGAAGAGTTCTCGCTTATTCATATCGGCGGAATCTTTCCGCCGGACACTATTAACAGCCTGCTGAGAACCGAAGACGAAGTCGAAATTTACCGCAAGGTTGATGAAAAGGCGGCAAGTGGTTTAGGCGATGTGGGGGTCGAAATACTGAAAGAACTAATCAAATTCTTTTTCGATCCATTGCTTGAGAAAGGGTTTGTTCCGTTGCGCGAACATCGTGCATCGCACGGAACATTCATCTCGGATATCGCGGCGGGCCATGGCATAGACAGCGATGTCAAAGGCACGCGGCCCATCCTGACATTTGATCTCAGCCGGTTGTCGACGGGCGATACATCAGGCGCGCGTTTGGACGTACACAGCGTGATGGCCGTTATGTTCATGACCGGGGTGACACCGTTCCTGGAAGGCGCAGGCAATGCACCAATTGTCATCAACTTCAGCTACGCTTTGCGGGCGGGGCCAAAAGACGGGACTGGATTTGCCGAAGCAGAAATGGCGCGCCTCGTACGGGATCGCCACGAAAGCGGCGCGCCGACATGGCTCATCTTGCCATCGGGCAATGGATTTCGAGAACAATGCCACGCTTCTCTTTCACCTAAAGCCTTCAAGAGAGAACAGGTCGAATGGCGCATCCAGCCGGATGACCAAACACCTAGCTATGTGGAAATCTGGACTGATCCAATTGAAGGTGGCGTGATCAGCATTAAGCCGCCGGGCTACGGCGCGCAACTTATTGAAGTTAAAGTCGAAGATGAGGTTTGGGATCTTTGCGTTGACGGTAAGCCTTTAGCGCGCGTTTTTCGTCAGGATGTGAAGGGACGGGTGCGGATCACGATTGCTGTTGCGCCAACGTCGAAACCGGATCGCCCTGATGCGGCCGCACCATCCGGGGCCTGGGTGATCGAAGCCTATGCCGAACAGGATGGGTTTGCTGTGCATCTGGATGTGCAACGCGACGACACACCAGATGGCTTCCCCCGCTATGGTCGCCAATCGTATTTTGATGGGCCAAATATAGGCGCGGTTGATCGAGATACCATGGATTACACTGCGCCAATGCAGGCCAGTGAACCGGTGCAGCGTGAATACACGCTATCGTCTTATGGCACAGCGAACGATGATCAGGTGCTTGCCGTAGGTGGCGCGATTGAGCAAGATACTCTGACACGGGCGGCGCTTTATACAGCCTCCGGTCCCGGGTTGGGCGGGCGGTCCGCGCCCGAGGTGTCCGCCGTCAGCGAAGAAACAAGAATTCATACCGGACGCATTGGCGCAGGCCTGTATTCCGGATCAACGACGGCTTTCTCAGGGACATCGACAGCCGCGGCTTTGGTCACGCGCCAGATTGTGGATGCTCTTTCAGAAGATCCGACGCTGGACAAAAGCGCGCTGATAGCGGCCGTTTTGGAAAAGGGGTCTTCCGGTTCAGCGCCTGATCTGCGGCTGGGTCTTGGCACCGCGCCATTTGAAAAAGAACCCGGTCGAACGGCACGCCGTACCCGCATCTAGATAGCAAAATGGCGGGGGTAATTTCTGCCCCCACCATTTATTCTACCTAACGATCATCAAGCTCTAGCGACGCCACTCTTCGTTGGCCTTTTGCCAAAGTTCCTGAAATTCGCAACTTTCCTCTTTGACACCCGGTGATTGGGTTGGTTGGGCTTTGCCCAACCAAGGCAGTCCGAAATTGTCTTCTTGATCGAACGTTTGGATGCTGTCTGGTCTATCGTCCGCTACCGCACCATCCTCTTTTTTCATGGTGCGAAACGTCACTTTTTCGACCTTTGTTGTGGTCTGACCTGTGCCTAATGATACGATATGATCGGCAAGTGTCAGCCCCAGCAACGCGCCAGCCGCGCTGTCGACCGGAAAATGCACCCCCGCCACGACGCGATTTGCCGCAATACGTTCGGCCATCCGGAAAACCGGATCCGTTCCCCCAACGTCGAGACCATCTGAAGCCGACGGCCCATTGGCCAACCGATAAAGCAGGGCCGCAACCGTAAAGGCCTCGGTGGAATGTCCACTGGGAAACGTCGAATGGTCCGGCGTTTGAATGAGCGGCTGCACCTTTGTTGAATAATGCACCGGCCGTGCTGAGCGGCAATAATGTTTGATTTGCATTTCGACTGAAATACAGAACCGAACTGCGGCCTCCAGTAATTCCTGCGTATAATTTCGAAACTCAGGGTCAAGATAATGAATCGCCCCAAAGAACGACAAGATATCATCGATCTGAACTTGAATCTCATTCAGGCGATCTGCCCGCAGGTCGGCATGGGTACGGACATGATCCAATTGCTTTTGAAACGCACCTTGCGAAGGGCGTTCAATCGTGAGGATGTCGGCCCCGTCAATTTTCAAAGTAGCCGCGCTCGTCTTTCTCTCACAAACAGGCTTGTCATCCTTCTCGTCTGCAAACACTCCTGCGACGGTCACCCCGCGTATTAATGCCGTGTCAAACAACAGAGCCCGATTTTCCGGCAAAAGGTATTCAAGGTCTAGAAAGTTCTCAAGAACGGCGACTGGAGACGGAACGTCTTGGTTGTCAGGTTTCCAATATCCAATGATCCCATCCCGCGCTGATGCAAGGGCGTCAGAAACAACGGGGGAGGTCACACCGCCCGCGTGATCACTGCTCATCCCGCTATACTCGGATCGACCTGATCTTCCTGATCGACCTGACCGCCCAGATCTACCGGATCGTCCCGACCGTCCTGATCTTCCGCTACTACTCATACCGTGTTCCTCCCAATGCTTACCCTTCAGTGACACGGGAACATGCCGCGGGGTCAATCGAATATCGACATGGGAAGAATTATTGACGATAGTCTGACGTTAATTGCAAAGAGCACCTGTATTTGTGCCCATCAGTTTCGTTCGAACTCCAAATAGGGCGGTGAGGATTGAAAGATTTTGATCAGTACCGAATGACATTGTTAGGGCGTTTCCGTTTGGAATGCCCAAGCGGTAATGACGTCACACCCCGATCGGCAAAAATGCAGGCAATGCTGGCCATGATCGCTGTTGCACCAGATTACGCCAGATCGCGTGTCTGGTTACAAAATCGGTTGTGGAGCGATCGCGGCACCGCACAGGCCGCCGCAAGCCTTCGTCAGGATTTGAGCGAATTGAGAAAATCGTTTGGCCCCGCGGCTGAACTTGTCTTCCGCACCGACCGCAATAGCGTTCAATTGTCGAGGGATAACCTTTTCATCGATGTGCTTGATGGTGAAAAAGTAGAAGATCATGATGTTGAATTTCTCGAAGGGCTCCGTGTTCGCGATCCGGAATTTCGAAAATGGTTGGTCGAACAACGCATACAAAGAGGTACATCAGGAACAACCCAGCCGCCCGAATTGCCAACCAAAATGGACGCTCCACACAGATCTTCGGTTCTTTTGCGGGTGCAAGGGGCCTCGAAAGCTGGTGGTGCGCTTGCGGTCCAGTTTTTGGACACGGTGGCCCAGGGCTTGTCAGAGCGTACATCGCTCGACATTCATTTTTCAGAGTCTGACGCATCCGCAGCAGGAATTGCATTGTTCGCAGAATACCTGCCCTTCAACGGGGCCGATGGACTTCAGGTTCGTCTGAAAGACAGACGGCTTGGACATGCAATGTGGAGCCACTCCAGCCCGATATCCGAGCCGGGAACGCCACATGACTTCGACGATAATGAAATCTTGCTGGCGTTGGCCAATGAGGCGGCGGAACGCCTCGCTTTTGACTTTTTGAATCGGTGGCGGCAAGGCCAGGCCCCGCTGGATGCGACCGTCGCTTGTCAATTGGCCATTGGCAAACTGTTTACGTTTGATGCTGCCCAACAGGACGAAGCCGACAAGTTATTTGAGCTCGCTTACAAGACCAACCCGCGCGGTGTTTACCTGGCATGGAGAGTTATGCTGCGGGTCATCCGCGTCATTGAACTTCATGATGATGCCGCGGCTGAGACAATGGAAGAAGCCGCAGAATTCTCGCAAAAGGCGCTCGTTTGGGAGCCGCGAAATTCGATGGTGCTCGCGGCGGCCGCCAATGCGGCGATGTTGATTGACAATGACATGATTGCGGCCCGCGAACTTGCCGACCGCGCGATTGCTGCCAATGCCGCCAACCCGTTTGCCTGGGATTGCCAAAGTATCTGGAATCTGTTGGCGGGTCAGTTTGAACGTGCCCGTACCATGCAATTGAAGGCGCGCGCCATCTCAAGCGATCCAAGATGCAAACACTGGTGGGATATGGGATGCGCGCTGACGGCGACGGTAACCGGTCGTTTCGATGAAGCCCGCCATTTCGCAGAATGCGCATCCGCGTTGGCACCAAATTTTAGGCCACCCCTGCGATATCTGACCGCGCTGTATGCCAATGAAGACCGCGAGGAAGATGCTTTTGACGTCATGGACCGACTGCAAAAGATTGAAATCGACTTCAGCGTGTTGCGTATGGTGGATGACCCATCCTATCCAGCTGCGGCGCTCAAACGATCCAGCCTTGCCAACCGTGAATTGGCACGTCGCCTCAGTTAACACTGTTTGACGATCACCACACAGTTTGACGTTAAACTGACGCCTTACTGACGCGTAAATATCTGAAAATGAATGTATTTCTTCATGGCATGCGTTTCGCTGCGCATCAACATGGAGGAAACATTGATATGTTCTTGATGAAGGGGCACGGCACCCACGCCGTCAAATCCGAAGACATGGAGGCATATGGCGACAATAAAGTCATGTCTGCCGAAGCCGCCTGTGGTTTTTCCTATGGCACCTACCCGGACAAACCCAAGACCGGCGATTTCCACTATCATTTTGACAGCGCGCCAGACGTTGATCCTGACGGGAAAAAAATGACCGCCGCTTTGGACGCGCTGGCAGAGGCGACAATCCAGCACGACCCGAAAGACAAAGAAAACTCATCAATTCCGCCGGTCTTTACCTATATGGGGCAATTCATTGACCATGACATTACGGCCAATACGGACCGCGAAACCGAGATTTCAAAGATCGACGTAGATGTTGTCACGCCTCTCAAACGCGATGCCGTCGTCAAAGGTCTCGGCAATCTGCGCTTTGCATCGTTGAACTTGGACAGTGTGTACGGTGACAATCCTGAACAGGGTGATATCGCCAAAATGCTGCAAAAGAGGCTCCGCTGGCATCGTGATCCCGCAAAGTTAGAAGGCGGAGCTGACAATGAGCTGACGCACTTGCCCGACATCAATCCCGATCATTTTAATGATCCAAAGCGTGCGGCGTTTGCGCAAGACGCAAACCGTGACCTGCTGCGCTTTGGCCATGCCAGCAAACGCGCAGATTTCGACATCGAGCTGCTCAGGAAAGGGTCGAAAGAAATTCGCGAGCTGTTCTTTGTGGATGCCGATACCGATGCCAAGAAGCCGATCGTGCAGCGCGCAATCATTGGGGACGCGCGAAATGACGAAAACCTAGCCGTCGCGCAGTTTCATCTGTCTATCCAACGGCTCCACAATGAGCTGGTGGACAATGCGCCGGACAGCATTCCATCTGAGGATCGTGATGCTGTTTTTGAATGGGCGAAAAAGACAACGCGCTGGATCTATCAATGGCTCGTGGTGAACGCCTATCTGCCAGCAGTGTGCGATCCAGACGTTCTGGAACAAGTCAAACGTGAGGGCCCTAGGCTTTATGACGCGCTCATTAAGGCCCACCCTGCGAGCGAGCCTGACTTGATGCCAATGCCGCTGGAATTTTCGGTTTCAGCCTTCCGATTTGGTCATTCCATGGCGCGCGAATCCTATGACTGGAACCGGATTTTCGGTCGCCGTCCGGACGGCAGCGAAGAGCGCGCAAGGTTCGATCTCTTGTTCCTCTTCACTGGTAGTGGCGGATTGGCTAATCAGCCTCGTTTGCCCGCGAACTGGCCAATTGCCTGGGATCGTTTTGTTCATCCAGTGCCAGCAGCAATGCCGGATCGCTCCGCGCGCAAGATTGATACGCATCTGAACCTTGATCTGGGGAAAATGGCGAACGAAAGCCCGGGCGACAGTGGTGTAATGCGCCACCTTGCCAAACGAAACCTGCGCCGCGGCTATCGGTTGAACATTCCATCAGCGCAAGGATGCCTGAATGCGCTCGCTGCGGATTTCAACATCAATCTTCCGCGTCTTAGTAAGGCTGATCTCCTGTCCGGTCACACAGGCGACGCCGTAAAGCAAGGCGGTTTTGAGACAGCAACACCGCTTTGGTTTTACGTGTTGAAAGAGGCCGAGCATCTCTCTGATGGCAATCGTCTGGGTCCGCTTGGCAGCCTGTTGGTCGCAGATACCTTGATTGGATTGATCCACAAAAGCCCGGACAGCTTCGTTAATGCGGCGCCCGGCGGTCATAGCTGGAAACCGCAGGACACCGTCAAACCAAACGGCGTCAAAATCACAGACATGCCAAGCATGATGGCCGCTGCCGGTCTCTTGTAACGCAAAGCCGACGCAGCCACTCCCCTGCGTCGGCACCAATCTGACACGACTTCAACTTTGGCAATCGAACCAAACGGAGCCAGAAAATGAAAAACAAACTCTTTCTAATGGTGTTCGCACCGCTTGCAATTGCTGGCTGCGCTGAACAGATATTATCGCAGGAAGAGGTTCTTGTGATTGGGGCGGATGCGGCCACAAACTTGTCGGTCGCCCCGAAACGGCAAGACGATTCATTGCTTGGGGAAGCGTCGCGACTGGCGAGTGAGCTGTCATCTGCATATTTCACAGCGGGTATCCGTGCTTCGCGGACGCAAGATCTTGTGAATACGGGTGTGTATCTTGCTGCGGGGTCGACCGCGATCGGGGCGCTTGGCGGTGCAACCGACACAGCTCTGACAAACCGCGCGTTGGCGGGCGTCGGATTACAGTCCATTGGCCAGAATGGCCTAGAGCAATCCGAAATCCAGTCGCTGTTTATGGGGGCCGGACAGCTGAATTGTATCGGCAGTGTCACCAGTATCTACAGCAGCACGTCCTCAGATCTTGCTGATAGCCCGATCGCACAGGATCTGGCCAATGCGGCGATGCAAGATGTGCGCATCTCCACCCGCAACGCTTTGGTGCGCGATGTGGAAGGGTTCGGTGAGGTCCTCCAAACGTTCACCAATGTCCTGCCGACTGTTGATGACGAGGCCGAACTCGGGCGCGTCGTTGACGATACACCACCAGCCCCCCTAGAGGCGTTTGCCGCCAAATTGGGCGCATGTATTTCCTCAAAGTAAACCAAGACCGGATAAGAATATGCAACTGGAAGAACAAGACCTGTCAAACGATACCGAAGACTATGACTTTGAGAATATCACGCCAAAGTTCTTTACGGATGAACGAGTCACACCTGAATCGCATTGCGGTATTGATCAACGGATCAAGCAGGTCGACACATCACGCCTGCCATATAAAGCAATTTGCAAACTCTACATGAAAGCAGCGAATGGTTCCAACTTCATCGGGACCGGCTTTCTCACGCATCAGAATAAACTCATGACGGCAGGCCATTGCGTTTATGACCACAGTTCCGGTGGTTGGATGCAGAGCATTATCGTCGTTCCCGGAAAGTCCGGCTTACTGGAGCCTTATGGTCGCTACACGGCTGAACGTGCCTACGCATCTGCGAAATGGATCAATAATCGCTCCGTTCGCCATGATATGGGGGCCATCAAACTCAGGTCATCCGTAAGCCATTCCGACGTTCTTTCCACGACAACAACAGATGCGAATGAGGCGACTGTTTGTGGCTATCCGAGTGATCGCGATACCGGGATTTTTCAATACCGAATGAGAGATATGGTACGCGAGGATGACGGGCGTTTCTTCTATCAGATTGACACTTTTGGTGGACAAAGTGGGGCGCCTTTACTTGCGAACTCAGCGACGGCAATCGGCATTCACAACTATGGTGGCTGCGACAATAAGGCGTCCGATCTCACTCAAGAGTTCATTGATCGCGTCGGTGCTTGGTGAGGCCCCTCCTCACTCAAATTGTGCACGAAAGAGAAAGGTAATCAAGGAAAGAACACCCTCATTTGGCTGGCACGGTTAAGATGAACGAGCGGATCATGCGAACGAGCTCCTGAAATCGGAGGTCGTGCGGAACCTCACTGATCCGGCTAGGAGCGGAGCTTAAATATTCGGATATCAAGGTTCGCCTTGTCCGCGACTCAGTCATCCACCTACACGATTGCTACGCCATGCGCGAATGCCCGTATTCGACAAGCAGCGAGGCGTGCACTCCAAACTCGCCAATGTCGGCAAAAGGGCGTCAAGTCACGTACATCTCCGTGTCGGATTTTGAAATCACAATTCGTGATAGCAAAATCCGAAACCGAATAGAGAGCCCTAGATCGAAGTCCCGAAGTCGTCTTGAGTTGTTCCCCGCGCCACAATCCGCAGGCGCCCATCGGCAAGCGGTCTCTGCAACGACAATGCTTCATCGACATCCGCCTGTAACCATCGTTCAACTTCGTCCACCGAAGTCAGCACCACTGGCATCGCCTTCGGATGGATCACGCCGACATCCGCATTTGCCTCGGTCGTCAGAAACCCAAACAGATTGTCCGTTGTCTCACCGTCTTTCAACTTTTGCACTGATGTCCACTCTGTCCAGATGCCGGCAAAGAACGCGATTGGTCGATCTTCGGGCAGAGCAAACCACACTGGCTCGGAAGGCTTGCCCTCACGCTTTCTGCGTTAGCGTTCCGACTTCGCTGCGGTTGCAGATATCGGGACGACATCCATCCTGTTCCCAACTCCGACGAAATCTGGGTCCACCCGTTACGCTCATTTAACCTGCGGACACGTGTGCCTTCGCTCAGCTGGCCCATTACAGCGTTGTTAGTGCTGGGACCGGAACGCTGATTGACGCTGCTGCTAGTGACGATCAGGTAGGCAGGCGCTGAGAATTGAAAGTTCTGACGACTTTCAGTTCATTTGATGCCGAGTGCTATGCCTGAAACCTCCTACGGCAGAACTTTCTGTTCGACAGGAATCCGCGATCCAGTCTTTGCAATGCTACCAAATATTGTGCCAGCCGGTAGCACTTCACTAACCTCCCTTTTTAGCCAAGAAGCCAACAAACCGATGGATTTCAAGGACCTAAGTCGAGCGTATTCGGTCGGCCGGAAACATGGCTATCGCAACGATCTCAATGCTATGTAAACTGTTGTTTTTACTATTAACTTAACGGGATCGCGGAAATACGTCGCAGACGAGAGAAAGGACTTGCTTAGCGATTCTTGTCTGTGCCAAGTAGTTTCTACGGGTGTAGCTGAACGGCATTTCTTGGGGGAATTCAAACTTTGCTGGTACTAGATATAGACCGTCACAAGCGCATTATTGAGCGCCTTCACGAACGCGGTGTATCGTTAGGGATGATCAGTCGTGATCTTAAGAAGTCGAAATCCCACATAACCGCAACCTGCCAAGGACGAACCAAGAGCTCCCTGGTCGAAAAGGAGATAGCCAAGCATCTCCAGTGCGAACCAGGTGACCTATGGCCTGAACGCTATGAGAATAAAGGAGCGGAGGAGGAATAATTTAGGTCAAAACGCAAAGAGCCCAAAGGTTGCAGCCTCTGAGCTCTCCACATAGTCGGGGCATCTAGGACACCCTCCAATCTAGTCCTTCATCCCCGTTTTCACAGACGCAGTCAAGTGTTTGCCTGCCCTTTTGGGCTGCCCAAATGCCTGACTCCAACACCAAGGATGACGATGGACAGGAATCAATGCAGTGCGCTGAGCTACAAAGAGTCTGGGTTTTCGCCAGACGCCTTTACGAAACGCCGAGGACAAGAACTGACACAGACACTCGCGATCAAGGAACGAGGCACTCTAGCCTCTCCATTCATTCTTGGTCTGCGGAGAAAACTCAAGCAAGGCGACGATGAACCGGCTTCTCAATGGATCCGACAGGAAGGCTCAAAATGTCACCTCTCTCTCTGATAGTTAGACACCACGAACGTGAAACTGCACTGTCATTCGCATCACGGTTAGCTCAGCGAAACGGCCTGAGTCGCGTCCAAGATTTTTGCGGCGACATGGGGATCAGATGGCTTGATATGACGCGCGGATCACCGGAAGCAATTTGCAGACTTGCGTACCTCGCCGCTGCCGATTTGGATGATCTACAGAGATGTGTTGTAAGGAAATTTGAAAGCCGTCGTTACGCCATCAACGACCAAGTGCTGTCCCACGGGACTATGTTTCGCCGAGTATTGCGGTATTGCCCACGCTGCTTGCTCGATGACGACTGCAGTCATGGGCCTTTAGGACGGTTCGGTAGGTTGGAATGGCAGCTGCTATCATTTCGTGTCTGCCCCAAGCATCGTACGCCCTTGATGGCGCTACCACAGCCCGAGTCACCGATATCTCCTCATGATTTCTGGCAGCGCACGGACGGTCATTGGGACCAACATATACAAAGATCCGCCAACGACGCCCGTCGCGTAACAATTGGCGTTGAGTTTGAAAATTACGTAGTCCGGCGTCTTGTCGGTGATGATGGCTGGAGCTGGCTCGACCAGCTTGAGTTGGACGTGGTATGCCGTCTTTGCGAGGGGCTTGGCATAGTCCTCGAGCATGGTCCGAAAGCGTTTAGATCAGGTCTTAGCTCTGTCGAGTTGGCACGTGCAACAGCCGCTGGTTTTTGTGCCGCAACAGAAGGCAAAGCCGGGTTACGTGAAGCTTTCCATGTTGTCAAAATGGCTTCTCCAGGGACAGTCAAAGGATATCTCTCTGACTTTGGAGCGCTCACTCGCTGGCTCCGTAGAGTCGATCATAGTGATCCGAGATATACCCAGATCATTGAGGTGTTTACGAGCTTTGTCTTCGAGAACTATGCGCTGGATGACAGCCAGATTGTACTGGGCAGATCTTCACCATCACGCCGTGTTCACTCTATTCTCGGAGTTGCGAAAGTTGCCGGCTTATCAAACGCGCGCGTTGCAAAATTTGTCGCGGCTGAAGCGATTGGCAGTCGCGGTCGCGACGGAAAGGTCTTTCTTGAGGGCAATCAATGTCTGCAGCTCATTCAAGAATTTGCCGATTGCGTCACCTGTTCAGAGGCAAAACAAGAGCTTGGTCTAAGTTTTGACATGCTGGACCGATTGAGGCGATCAGGGTTGATAACGTCAAGGTACAACTTGGCTGAGCTACGCCCCGTCTATCACCCTGACGACATTAATCAGTTCAAGAAGTCAGTATTCAAACACGCCGCAGCAGTTGACAGAATCCCGAAGGGCTACAAACCTCTAAACCAGATTAGTGTCACTTCGCAGATAAAGGTAGAGCATGTCATTCGGCTTGCACAATGGGGTCAGCTTCATACCCTTTGTTTTCGAAGCGGACTGAACGGCCTTTGGAGCCTTCACGCAGATCCACGGGAGATTCGAAACCAATTTAGTGTCGATCCACCAGATGGTTTCACTAAAGAGCAGCTAAAGTCTATTTTTGGGCTAACCTTTCCCACTTCAAACAAGCTGATTAAAATTGGCATTCTGAAAACACGATCGATACGACATGGCCGTCGCCGAAACAAACTGGCGCTCATCACCAAGCCGGTGATGAAAAATTTTCTAAAGCAATACATTACCCTCGGCATGATCGTCCGCGACAATAATTGTCAAGCATATCGTGCCAAATTAGAGCTACAAAAATTGGGCGTTCTGCCGATCAATCTGGGTAAGAACTGCTGCAAGGTGTATCGCAGATGCGAAATTGAACCGACCGGTCATCCGATCAGGCCATGGCTCCATCATTACCTCGACGCGATATCCGAACTTGGAACCACACCGGTTTCAAGGAATGGTCGAGCCCGAACGTCAGCCCCTGTTATTCTACTTGATAGTGCAGAGGCCGCTCGATGAACGATCCTTTGGATATTGATCATGACGAATGGGCGTATCATCTGCCTAGGCTGCGCGCTGCCAGCAAGGTCGAAGTTGGTGACATCCATGGCGTCTTGCCATTTTCAGGTGTTAGAAACCCGATCACGGCAAGCAGCGTCTCTCAAAAAGTGATGTTGACCTACCGGACTGCCGCCAATGACTGGGTGCCACGCGTCGGTGCTGCTGAGAGCTTGGCAGAAGCTGCAGTCGCCGAGGAAGCACTGGTCTCGCCCAGTATTCATGACGTGGAATTTCAACCGGTGAAATTTGACTATGAATATCCTTCCGGCACCCGGCGTTCACATACGATCGACCTTCGTCTTACATTCGGGAGCGGCTTGAAACGTTTTGTCTTTGTTAGGAACAGGTCGAGCCTTGTTAAGCCATGGGTTCAGGAAGAAATTGATGCGATCTACGAAGCTGTTCCTCGTCATGAGGCACACGAATTCATAACGGTCGATGCAGATAGCTATTCGCGTGCCCGACGGGAAAACCTGCGCCGCATGCATAGGTTGGTGTCATTTCAGCGGGATCAGTGCGCCGATGAGCTGGTCTTCAAGGCCGCCAACAGCCTCAAGACCCTTTGGCGGATGTCAGATCTCCATCAAGTCCTCGATCTCCCTAAAAATCAAATTTTCCAATCATGCATGCGTTTGATCGCACAACAGAGATTGGGGGCCGACTTTGATGCTGTGATTTGTCAACAATCGCGAATTTGGAGAACAGGCGCATGAAGGTGGTCCGATATCAAATTCCAAAGCGTTTAGAATTGTCATACATGGGCCGAACGCAATCTGTGCAGCCATTAGGTGATGATACGTATCAGCTAACTGATCTTGAGGATGATAGTCAGGAAATTTGGTCGTATTCGGAAGTGCTTAGTCTTTTGAAAATGTCAGAAACACGGCGGAAAGACCCGTTAAAGGCGGTTTCAAGGTCTGCTGCGCGAATTCGCGATGGCGGTCTACGATGCAGATCTCAGCTATCGAGCCGACAAGACGATATTTTGGATTTCAGGTTAGCACTCATGTACGGGATCAGGGATTTAGACCAAAATAACGTTCCGATCTATGCGGCCGGCTTAGACAAACCTGAGAACCGGAATGCAATCAAAGAGGTGGCACGACAACACTACGTCCGACGTCCAATTAGTGACAGTGTGCGTGGTGGGTCAGTCAAAAGAGCGGCATTTATGCCTGATGGGCGAACACTGTTTCTCTACTGGGAAAGGTGGATCACATCAGACTTCGATGAAATGGCCTTGGCGGATCAAGACTGGAAAAAAGGCAATCGCAGCAACCATGGTGTGCCAACACGCATGCGCGAGTTGATGACTCAGGCAGTAGAAGAAGCCTACCTTACTCCGACAGGACCAAACGTTGCCAGTGCGCTGCGAAGATTGACCACACTGGTCAACAAAGAGAATATCTTCCGTATCCCATCCGGGCTAGACCCTCTTGTGGCAGTTAGTCATAAGACCTTGAGTAGACATATCGTGGCAGCGGGTGCCACGGCCACCTCCATTGCCAGAGATGGCGAACGATGGGTCGCAAACAATCTTTCACGCGGGCAGACAGACGTTCGATCCTTGATGATCGGCGAATACGTCGAAATCGACGAATGCAAGATGTCACTCATTACGGTCTGTAAGAAAAAGGGATGGTGGCAAAGGCTTTCGGAAGACGAAAGAACTGCTCTTACAGAAATTGAAGAGATCATACGCAAGCGGTTGTGGCTGCTGCTTATGATTGATGTTGCGACGCGGATGCCCCTTGCTTGGGTCATAACTGATGCACCATCTGAGGATGCTACACGCGAGCTCTTTCGTATGGCCACCCGTGACAAAACCAAAGAAAAGATCATTTATGGCTGCGAAACCGACCCGATGCCAGCAGTGGGATTGGGATCTGTCAAAGGAGACAACGGATCAGGGTTGAGAAATTCTCCAGTGAAGACCGCCGCACTGGGAATATTCGCTCAAACAATTGATGCCCGCACCTATCACGGAATCGACAAACCCTATGTGGAGCGCATGTTCGGCACCATGGAGAGTGTGCTTTTGAACTTGATCCATGGCTACACCGGTCGGAAAGCAGGGCAACTGAAGAACTATGACCCCATCAAGAACGGTGTCATCGATGTGAACGAGCTCTACGGCATCATCACTCGATACCTAGTCGATGAATATCCATCCGAAAAGCACTACGGAACAAACATGTGGGGCGCTCGCCCGCTGAAAGTCTATGAGCGGGTGAATGATCAGTATGGCGCAATTCTGCCGCCATCTGATCATGATCGGCGAATTCACCTTGGCTGGAAAGATCAGTGCACATTGACAAATGAGGGAGTCAAAGCCCTAGAACTGCCTTACCAGTGTGATGAGCTTCAGCAGATCAGCGAAAAGATCGATCGCAAAGTCACGGTGTTTTCTGACCCAGACTGCATGAATGAGATAACTATCCTTGTAAAAGGTAACCCTGATCCGTTTCTTGGACGTTTGACAATGACTACCATGAAGGATCTTTCGGCAACCGAAGCCATAAATCTAGTTGCAGAAATTCGCGCCGAAGATCCAAGCGAGACGTTTGACTTCGAAGCAAGGGTTGCGCGTGTGCGTGACGAACGCGCCGACCACATGGCCACCATTGCCCTCGAAAACAAACTTCCCGTGAGTTACACGACATTCGCAGCAGCTAAGGCAAAAGCCGCGATTGTCATGCGAGGTCAACAAGTCCAAAGCGCCAAGATCCCTGGAACTGCCCAGCCCGGGCAAATTGCGCAACCCGAAGAGATCGAAGGCAGTCGCAAAGTAGGAGAAGGTTTTCAGCCGCCGATCGAGTCCACCGGCAGTCATGAACCCGATGTTGTCTCAAAGCCTGAAAATATTGATTTAGGGCGGCCGGACATTCGCGGAAAACTCAAATGAGCTTCGTCGATTTTGAAGCGGCAGAAGTGATTAGAACCCTCAAGGGGGCTCATTATCAATTTCCGCGTGCTGAGCGGCTGCGTGCTGCAATCGCCGACATGACAACCAAATACTACGCCGAAGCGGGTCTTGCCGATGATTTCGAGGCAACTGCCGTCCTGGTCGTTGGTCCTTCTCGAATAGGAAAGACATCGGAGATCGACCACCAGAGAGTTCTATTCAACGATGCGCAGATCAAGATGCCTGATGGACGGCAAGCCATGATGGTGAAGGTCATGCTAAGAGGGTCGTCGAAATGGAAGGAACTTGGCGTTTTGACCCTTCGAGCGCTCGGATACGATAAAGAAATCCGAGGTGCGGTGAACCAGACCCAAATCTGGAACCAGGTGGTGTTTCATGCAAAGGCCAATGGCGTGGTCTGTATTCATTACGACGAGTGCCAGCACATCTTTATTAGGAGATCGGCCGAAATCCAAAATGAAATTAGGGGCTGCTTTAAGTCTCTGCTTAAGCAGCCAGAGTGGCCGTTGATGCTGATTTTTTCAGGTGTTGACGAACTGAAGCAGTATATCCTGGGAGAAGAACAGCTCGGCAACCTGGTTAAGACAGTTACGTTCCCCAAGATTGACCCTCAACAGGCGAGCGATCTGTTCGAGATGAACAGTATCTGTTTTGCCTACGCTGAAAAAGCTGGTCTCGATATCTCTACTCTGAGCTCGGCGGACTTTCATCAACGCCTGGCGTTTGCTTGTTCGTACAGATGGGGATTGGTCATTGAGTTGGTGATCCGCACCGCGGTCGTCGCCAAGAAAGCTAAGTCAGCCGCGATCACAGCAGAGCATTTTTGCCAAGCATTCACCAATCGCTTCGAACTTCAATCCGGATACTCTCCATTCACCCTGCAAGACTATCGGCAATACTTCGAGGCTGATGCCATCTTCCGCCTTTGGACAGAGAAAGACTCCATCTGAGTGTCAAGATACCACGCCACTACCACTTGATAAACTCCCCTAAGGTCATATCAATATATAGTATAGTAACGGAGGACTTCATGAATATTAATGCATTGGGCGTACTGTTCACTTTGGCCTTAGCGTACATCGTTGCCTATCACTCCACATCAGCCGCGTTTCCTTTTGTATTAGTGGTCATGTATGCTGTCTTTTCCGCAATGGATTTACCAGATTTCGAAGAAAATTCGTTCAAAGAGATGCTAACCTGGGTTCTCATCAAGCCAATATTGGTTGCGGCATGTGCTACAGCAGGATTGATCGGAGTTGCTCTTGGCGATGGTGCCAGCTTTCATGTCGCATACATTGCGCTTGGTGTCTCCACAATCGGGTTGTTCCTACTTGGAAATCTACTCGCCTTCTCGCTTATACTAGGACGAAAAGTGGCGCGAGCAGTCTTGGCGTAGGAAACTCGTAGGCCAAACAGGTTCACCAAAGTAGGATTCTAGACATTTTGTGGATTGCCTGGCGGCGGTAGCCTTCAGGCAATGACTGTCTGCACAGCAGTTTTACTCAATCCGAAGCCCTGGCTGTGCTGAGCGTCTTTAGCAGCTTTATGCTCCAAATCCGCATGATTATAGCATCTAAAATCCAGAAGTTCTGAAAATTTAACGATTACAATTACTTATGGGTATGTGGGTCAAGCTTTAAATCCAAATCTGCACTCTTATGGTCAACTGACAACAATTTGTCGAACGACAATTAGTTGTGAACTTTCGACACAGTTTTTGAACTTATCGACACTCAGTTTTGAACTTTGCCAAATTTCGGCTACCAGTTAGATGCCGCGGCGCCTCTGACCCTCACAAGCTCGTGTTAGCCCCGACCCAGTCACATCAATCTCAAGACAGCGCGCTTGCAGCGAAAGACACCAAGGGCGGGAAGCCGTCATTCGCTGCGGATAGCAAGCGCCTCGCCACGAACGACGAAGCAGACATTCTATACAATCGCAGTCAATCCGGTTTCTTGTGCGATCCAGTTGTCCAATTCTGCGTGTCGCAATAGTTGTCCGTCGTAAGGCGTTTTGGGACCAATGGGAGGCTGAGCCAAGAGAGAGTTTAGCTCATCTTGTTGGTTTGACTATGCGGCCCACATCATCGGTGATGGTCGCCTCTGCCCATGTCGCATTTGCCTGGCAAATGCTGGGTGAAAACGTATCGCGCCCGAGTTCATCACACGACCAATCAACTCCGACCAAAAGAGTCAACTACTTTAAGGTGCCAAAATGACGCGCTTGCTGTGATCGCATTGATTGTAGGCGCTCACGGCCCGATTCTGTAACAAACTCAAAAACTCTTAGGCGCCACCAAGCTCGCCTAGCTCGTCCTCAATAGCACGAACAAATTCAATCGCTTTGTCTGGTGCAGCCTCGAAGGCAAAGCTCGGCTCAATCAGTTCCAGTTCCATAAGTAGAAACGTGTTATTCTGCATAAGACCATCAATCCGCGCATAAAGCGGCATGTCGTCAAGGAACGCCAATATTTCTTCGGCCTGCCTGATCACCTCGTCCGACACAGAAATCTCGATGCGGTCACGCCCATGTTGGGGCTTTGGCAGTCGTTGCACCGCATACGCAAACTGACCTTTGAAAAAGTACAGCAGCGTTTCACCAAGTTGCTGAACATCTGTCAGAAACGGTTGCAGCAATGCGTGTTCCGTCGGCATGAGACTTTCTGGCCAATCACGACGATTGGCCAGATCCAGAACATCAACAAAGTGACCGCTTTGTCCCGAAACAGGTTTACGAACCGCGCGGTGCCACCCCTGCTGTTTCATGACCGATTGAACCTGATCGTGGTCCTTCGGGTTGACCAATTTCGTTTCCGGTACATTGAAGCCGGCCGCGCGCAATTCGATGAGGTAGGACTTGTCGAAATTCCAGCGAACCAGCGCAAGCGGATTGCGAACCTGAACAGTTTCGAGGCTTGCTAGCCATTCCAAAAACGCACGAGGTGCTTTGAAATAGTCCCAGCATGACCGCAACAAGACCAGGTCTGCGGTAAGAAATGCAGATTGATCATCACCATTCCATGGGACTGAAATGCAAGTATGGCCAGACTGCGCCAGCGCTTCTCGAAGAGGCGCATCACTTATTGGCTCGCGCCACAGCAGACTGGTTGCGAGGACGATTTTTGCCATGCGTTTCGTCGTTCTTTGCTCAGTTTGTTCTGCAGTGAACCGGATTTGAAATCGGTCCAGTGTCTTGCTCCCCTAAACCTGTCCAGACAATAGACTTGCTTTTTCTGACAAAAACAATCAGCTTTAATTGTACGACTTGTCCAGCCTGTTCTTTGAAACGCCAGATAGGTGACACCAAAACGGAACAGGAGAACGACTATGTCCCGCACTCACGCGCGCTCATGCTGCGGGCGCTTGCCAGAAGCGAAAGAGACACCACTGGCAGAAGCGCATTTCGATGACGTCGAAAAGAGCATCTTGGCCATCGCTCGTTACTTCTTTCAGAGTTTCGCGGCGCCGCAGTCACAAGGATGGATGGCGGCGCTTGATCTTGCTGAGGCGACATTTGGTGATCTTGATGGTCCGATCATTGCAACCCGTTTGCTGACGACCATGCGCGCCGTGCGGTATGCACGCCGCTCAGTTTTCTCATTCAACTGCCAAAGCTGCGAGACATGTGCGGCCATTCTGACAGAGCAGGAACGGCGGCTGATCGCCGCATTGCAAGCGATCCGCGGCGGGCAGATCGGACGCGCACAAACCGAACTACTCATGCTGTGCGAAGGGAATGACATCAAGCAAGTCATGGGAGCGATGACCCGTCTATCCATTGCACTTCCTTCATCAAAAGCTGCACGGGCGAGGGCTGCTTATGTGTAAAACGCTTTATGACTTGCTCGCGATTGACGACGTCGCGCAACGCACAGGCAGTGGATTGCACCCGCTTTTGCGGACGGCCATCAAGGCAGACCTTGCCTTTAACGCTGTTACCGCTGGACCGATTGTCGAGGTCGATCCAGAAAACCTTCCCGAAAACGTGACCCTGTTCCCGACTTCGTCATCCAATCAAAGGAAAAAGGCATGACCGCAGAATTTCAAGATGACCTCCCACGCGTCAGTCAACTTGACCCGGTTAATAAGGCAATGCTGCCGGTCATGCGCCATTTCCTGAATGCGTTTCTATACCCCGAAAGCCTTGGCTGGCGGTCCGCGCTAACTGCGGCGATAGGCACATGGGGAGAGGGTCGTGGGCTGGCTATCGCCTGCAGCATGCAGGCCTTTACTTCGGCGGTACTTAGGGTGCGTCCCGTACCGGTAGCCTACAACGACCCCTTGGATATCCTTGCGCGTGGAGGCCTGACCTCGGATGAAATCGACCTCATGGCTCTCATCGTTAACATGCGTGCAGATCGGACTGGGGCTGCACGAGACATTATTGCGCGCTTAATAGGCGGCAAGATTGATACTGCCATCGTCCATAGCGGTCTTGAACTGTGCTGCCTATTGGGGCGGGGGATATCAGGCCCAAGCAACCGTTTCGTCCCAAGCTACGGGCCGTTAGCTAGGCGACAGCGTTTCCCTGAGCGTCGATGTGCTGGATGGCGTTAAAGCCCTCAAATCGTGGGTGTCCCTGATGCAGTTTCTGCGTCTGCCCCGCATCACGATGGGCGGCGCGGAACGCTTCGCTCTTCGTCCAGCTAAGGAAGGTCTCTTCGCTTTCCCACACTGTGTGTGATGCATAAAGCAGCGTGCCGTCCTCCCGCTCTGCCCCCCTGAGCATATGGAATTCGACGAATCCGTCCATCTTGTGGAGGTGGCTTTCACGACCCAGCCACAGTTCTTCAAAGGCTGCGGCATCACCTTTTGCAACCGTAAAGCGGTTCATTGCAATGTACATGTTCGTTCCTCCAGTGGTTGCAATGATGCTATATGGGTAAACTCTGATAAATTGGGTGAACCAATAGGCACCATTGCCAATAAGCGGCCTTGCGTTTTTAATTTATCCGCAAGGCCGTCGTTTCAAAAACCTCAGCTTTTTCGTCAAACGAAACTGAACATGTCAGCTTCGAGATCTGACAGGTCCGTTCGACGCATTGTCAGGCTGTCTTCGTCAGAAAACTGGAACGTGACATTCCGTCCGTCTTGATTGGCGCTGGCCATCAAGTCGTCGAAGGTTTCGACCCCTGCAATATCGATCACAATCATGTCCGACGGAAGGCTGAAGAACCAGAAGTCGAAACCAGTGTCGAAATCCTGGATGGTGTCGTGGCCCGTATTGAAGACGAACGTATCAACACCAAAACCACCGCGCATTACGTCGTTGCCCGTACCGCCATCCAGAATGTCGTTGCCAAAGCCACCGCTCATCCGGTCATTCCCGGCGCCACCCAGCAGATCATCGTTGCCAAAGCCGCCGCTTAGATTGTCCTCTCCGCCACCGCCCGAGACGATATCATTGCCCCAGCGTCCATTGATCCGATCATCATCAGCACCTCCGCGCAGCAGATCGTCATCAAACGTGCCGCGATAGCGGTCTTCTGAAGATGCTGGCACGTCAGAGGTTGTGAAGTTGAAGGTGGATGTGTCGCCTTCGGTAACCCCTTCGAACCCTTGCCCTTCATCATCTACGAAGGCGCCATCCTCAATCTCGATGGCGTAGCGTGCGTCTGCCTCAAGATGTGCAGGCGGGGTTACGGTGACGGTATCCCCATCAAAGCTGACGAGGCGCGTGTCGGTTACGTCGATCTGCGTCCGCGCGCCGCTGTCGCGGTTGACGAGCGTGATGACGCCTTCGCCAGCCTCCACGGCCTCAGTGAATGTCAACGTCAGTACCGCGTCATTCGCCACGTCCCGTCCATTGTCAGACGGATCAGCGCTTTTCAGGAAAGGTGCGGGGTCTGCATCGAAATCCACCTGCTGCGGGAAGTAGACCGACCCGTCAGAGGCATAGCCCAACCGCCCATCGGAGTTTGACCCCCAGGTGAAGACTTCGCCCGTGTCGGAGACCGCAATGATCGAGTTAGGCCCGGTCTGGATTTCGACGATGTTGATATCGTCGAGTTCTTCGATCTTGGTCGGCAGGAAGCTGACATCGCTTTCGGCTGCCGGATCACCGTCGAGGCCACCGGTCGGCCCCTCATCATTCGGGCCCCAGGCATAGACATCGCCGTCCTCTGTCAAGGCAATAGCCCAGCGGGCTCCGCCTTTGACGTCGATCACGTTATCGGGCAGACCCGTCAGTTCGACCGGGGTGGCGACATCTGCTGGGTCGGGCGTGAACGTCCCGTCGCCATTTTCGGTGCCTTGCAAAAGCTGACCTTTGTCGCTCTGGCCCCAGCCAAAAACGCGTCCGTCTTCTGTGACAGCGAAGGAGGTTTTGCCGTCAGCCGTCACGGCGAGGATGTTCTCTGGCAGACCTTCCACACGCACAGGTTCAATCACCCGGCGGTCATCAGAGGGGCTGACCTGACTGTCGGTATTGCTGCCGAACGCATAAACCTCCCCATCTGCCGTCAGGGCCAGTGTGTGCGACGTGCCGGAGGACACTGCGACGACGGTTTCGTTGGCAAGCGCTTCGACGGCGGTTGGGACCAGACGTTCCTCTTGATCGCCTGTGCCAAGCTGCCCGTTGGTATTGCTGCCCCAGGCGTAAAGCGTGCCATCGGCCCCAAGCGCATAGGACACCCCGTTCCCATTCTCGATCCCGATGACGTCAACATCATCCAAGGCGTCGATCTTGACCGCTGATTGGCGGCTTTCTTCATCGCCCAGCCCCAGCGGCCCGCGATTATTGAAGCCGAAGGCGTAGACGTCGCCTTCATCTGTCAGGAACGTCGTGTGTAACATACCCGCCGAGACAGAGGTGATCGTCGCGTCAAAACCTTCCGGCAGCTCAACCGGCAAAGGTGCTTTGACATCAAACCCGACGCTGCCATTGCCCAACTGGCTGACGATGTTTTCGCCAGAGCTGTAAAGGACCCCGTCCTGGAGAAAGACCGAGAAGTGGTTGCCCGCGCCAACCGTGCTTGGGACGACTTGGGCGACGCCCTCATAGTCTTCCACCGCGCGGGGGCGGATCAATTGGCCGTCGAACTGATCCGACCCGAAAATGACCGTCTCGCCTGCGTCAAAGAAATCGCCGTCGCCATTCAGGTTGGTCAGCTTGAGGACATTCGCGTCGCCACCAAAGCTGTTAGCTGTCAGAATAAGATCGCCGTCCCCGTCCGTCGCTATGGAGAACCCAATATCAGCGGGGATACCATCGGGCATCAGACTGGCATTCCAGACCTCGACCGCCTCAAACACGCTGTCGATCTGACCGGACCCATCAAGGTCTTTGAGGCGGTAGATCTTCAAAAGCTCGTCACCGTCGGGGAACCAGGTCAGCGTATGGAGCGAGCCGTCGACTGCGACGGCGCTTGAGATATCGACGGGCGCGCCAAAGCTCATCTCATCCGAGATAAAAGTCGTGACTTCATCGGTCTGAATGCTGCCGTCGCCGTTGATATCCTCGATCCGGTAGATCACATCTGTCGCTGTGCCTGCCAGATCATTCAAATAGGCGACATCCCCGTCAAAACTGAGGTCAAACGGAACTGCGGTATCGACAATGGTTTGCACATCCAGCCAGAGGATCGCCTCACCTTCGTCATTCGCATCACCGTCACCGTTCAGATCGACAGTGCGATAAATTGCGTCCTGTGGGGCAGAACTGGTACCGGCGTTGGAGATGTAGATCGCGCCATCTGCACCTTCGGCGATCCCGTTTGGTGTAACTGTGGAGAGGCCGGCGGCATTGTCGGCAGAAAACCAGATCGCGGCCTCGCCCGCGTCTTGCGCATCGCCGTCTGCGTTGAGGTCGGTCAGCCGGTAAACGGTGTCCGTGCCGCCATCGCCGATATAGACCGACCTGTCCTGTGCCTGATGGACGGTGAAGACATTGTTTGTTGGAACCGCAAGGCCACTTTCATTCGCGCCATCGAAGAAAACCGTCGTCTCAGCAGGCGCTGAAGCGCTGCCATCACCATCGAGGTCTTGCAACAGCAGAACCTGATCCCTGCGTTGATCCGCAACAAGAATACCGTTTACTGTACGTCCAGATATACGTGCCATGTGGCCCCCCAATTCATCTGAAAGAGAAAGCCTGGCGCGGTGCTGGGGATTCAAGAAATGCGATTGCCGATGCGATGCATCTACCGGTCTTTTGCCGGATGATTGTGAGAAGGTGAAGACCTATTCCAATGTCTGGTTGCAAAAGTGCATTGGCAATTGACATTTGATAGCCGATCACAAACCTTCCTATCCACGATTGGCCATCTAAGGGCATGCCTTGATCAGCTTTTGGACGGCTCATCAAAGCGCAGCTACCGCGTACGCCTCGCGCCAGCCCCCGCACAGACATATCGTTCGCCGTTTCACGGATCGGTGATCAAGGTGATGAAAAGGAGTGCTGTATGAAAATGACGACGAAGGGGCGTTATGCAATGGTCGCTTTGACCGATCTCGCTCTTGAGGCGCGCGAGGGTCCCGTTAACCTGAACGAGCTTTCGAAACGCCAGGACATCTCGCTAACCTATCTGGAACAGTTGTTCGTCAAGCTGCGCCGCGCCGGCCTTGTCCACTCATCGCGCGGGCCGGGAGGCGGCTACCAACTGGCGCGCGCGCCATCACAGATCCGCGTAGTCGAAATTCTGGCAGCGGTTGATGAAACCATTTCTGCCATGCATACGGGGGCCGGTGCATCAGGCGGCACCTGTGGTTCACGTGCGCAGTCGATGACCAACCGGCTCTGGGAAGGGCTCAGCGCGCATGTCTATGTCTTCCTGCATCAGGCGCGATTGTCCGATGTGGTGCGCAATGACCTCGCCCCCTGTCCGGCCGTTCCTGCGCTCTTTGAGGTTGTTGATGCTGATTGAGAACTGGCAAATCACGTCCCTCGGGAAAGAGGACATACCGCAAGCCGCCGCCCTGTCGCGCAGCTTCCTCTGGCCACATCAGCCCAGCGATTGGGATTTTATGCTCGCCCTCGGCACAGGCTGGAAAGTCGCACAGGGCGACGATTTGTTAGGGACGCTCATGTGCTGGACATATGGGCGTGATCAAGCCGCGTTAGGGATGATCATGACCCGGTCCGACATGCAGCGGCGGAGGATTGGGAAGCAATTGATGGATCACGCTTTTGCGGAACTGCCCGACCGTCAGCTCAGTCTGATCGCCACGCGTGAGGGACAGCCACTATACAAAAAATGCGGTTTTCGGGTCAGCGGTGAAATCACAAAGAGCCAAGGTCAGTCGCTTGGTGCGTCAGAGACAGGTGAGGTCATCACGGACGCAACACTTGACGCCATATCTGTGCTTGACTGCTCTCATAGCGGGTTAGATCGACGGGATCTATTGGCGGCACTGATGAAGGTGAGTGACGTCGCGCTGATCCGTGGCGAAGGCTATGCGCTCTGCCGTCCGTTCGGACCGGGCCGGGTGATTGGCCCTGTTATGGCAAGCGACGAAGAGGCGGCAAAGGCGCTGATCGCGCATTTCCTGCGGCGCTACAAAGGCGAAATCATGCGGATCGATACGCCAACGCAGCATGACCTGGCAGATTGGTTAAACACCCATGGTCTCACCCCCGTCGATACCGCCGTTGCGATGGCGCGCGGCGATAGCGGCCCGCCGGACAAGCGCGGTGTCATCGCGCTAATAAGCCAGGCGTTCGGTTAAGCGTCCAGACGCACCAGGTGGTTGTCCCATTGCAGTTGCGCGATGCTGCGCGTCTCTGCCCGAGTGCCATTCAAATGCACCAGCGCCCCGGTCCCGGTCGACGTCAGAACGCCGCCGTCAGCCAGAGCGACACCGCAGACATCGGTCAGGCGGGTCTCGCCGATCAGGGCTTCGGCATCCACATCATAAGTCTGCACGATCCCACCGCGGGGCGACGTCACCACGACTTGCCGGTCGTCATCGGTAAATGCGATGCTGCCCACATAGGCCTGCATCTCACGCAATGCGTCTGCTGGTGCTGACAGCAAGCGCAATTCAGCGCCTGTTTGATGCACCCCCACAAGCGCCGGTTCCAGCTTGTCACCCTGCCATTGCATCCCAAACGCCACTTGACCATCGCGCGCAACAGCCAGATGACGGATGGAGTTCTTATGCCATTCAGGCGGCAGTTCGGCGGTCTCCAGCACCTTTCCATCTGCGACATAGGCGAGGTTTGGTACCATTGTGGGAATATTGAGCTTTGTCCGGCCACTGTCGGGATGCGTATCGATCCCACCGTTGGCGACGACAAGCATATCGCTGCCCGACAACCGCTTGATATCATGCGGACCAATGCCACCACTGCTGAACTCGTCCACACGGGCATAACCGCGCGTCGCATCCCAAACGCCAATGCGACCTTCGCCCGCCTCATAGTCGTTTTCGGTCGTGAATAGCCACGTCCCATCAGCGCTAAACGCGCCGTGACCATAGAAGTGGCGGCCAGCGGGGGCATCCAAAAGCGCAGAGGACTCACCGGTCACGCAATCGATGATCATCGCAAAGGTGCCGGGGCGGCGGGCAAAAGCCACAGCCTCGGGCCGCGATGGATGAGCGGCAGCGGCATGGCCACGGGTCGGCAAAGGAAGCTCAAACAGGATGTTGCAGGCAGCATCAATCCCACACAGCACAAACGACCCGTCCGGCTTTGCGGCGGCAGACAGATAGGTCGGGCCACCCGCATCCGCCCAAGTGGTCTTCGGGGTGAGGCCTGTCGCGAGTAGCCCCGCCAGAAACTGCCGCCGGTTGGCCATCAATCACCGTCCAGCGAATTGAAACCGGCCGCGACACCCAGTTTTGGACCAAGGTCCTGCGCGGCGATGTCGCGGATATCATTGACCGCCTGCTGTATGACTTCGACTTTAAAGCGGTTCTGTGGTTCAGCCACACCCGCAAATATCGGATCATCCAACGTCTCCAACCGGGTCAGCGCCACATCAAAGGCCGCAAGCAAGGTCGCATCACCTTCCGACAACCGCTCCGCCAAGTCGCGCAATGACACCAACGACAGCTCCACATTCCGTGCAGATCGGCCCGACCGCCAAGCCTCGGCCCGGCGCGGCTTCGGCGCGTCAAATGTTCCTAAAGGACGGCCTAACCGGCTTTCTGAAGTGAATTGCAGGCCGGTGCTGAGAGCCTTGAACATCTCTTGCAGCGCTTCGGTCTCTGTCCGATAGAGATCCGACGGGCCGGTCAGGTTCGCCGTGTAATCCGCCTCCCAATCGGCATAGATCGCCGCGGTCACCTGCGCGATATCATCGGCAACCGTCTGTGTCAGTTGGCAGCGATAGGCATCATCACCGGCAGTGCTGATCGGCTCATCATAAAGCAGAAATTCCATCGCATAGAACCCACGCGCCGCAACTGAGACATCAGCGTAAGCCTCCGCACTCTCAGCAATCGGGTCCGCGGCGCGGATTAAAGCACCAAGCGCCTTCGGGGTCGATCCGCGACTGTCCGGCCAAAACGCCATAGCAAAGGCACGATCATCGACCTCTGCCGGGCCAAAGCGCAGGTGGCTGACCGCGATCCATGCGTCAAAAGCGGTATTGTAGGCGTCGCGCAGAGGCGCTGATGTCGCGGCGCAATCGGCTGTTGCCGCGTCTGATAATGCCGCACCCGTTTCGGCAAGTGCCGCGAAACGCGGCAGGATATGACCGTCAACGATATCCTGCGTCTGTGCCATCACCGGGAAAGAAGTGAAACTAAGAGCTACGGATAAAATTATATGTTTCATAGACTTTCCAAGAATTTGATGAGCGCTTCACGATCCGCTTTCGGCATTGCAATCACCGCATCGCGCTGCGTTTGCGCTTCGCCGCCGTGCCAAATGACGGCCTCCAGCAAAGACCGCGCGCGCCCATCATGAAGAAAATATGTATGCCCACTGACCTGTTCCGTCAGCCCAATCCCCCAAAGGGGCGGCGTCCGCCATTCGCGCCCCGTCGCCCGCGCCTCGGGGCGGTGATCAGCCAGGCCTTCGCCCATATCGTGTAGCAGCATATCCGTATACGGCCAGATCAGCTGGAAACTCTGTTCTGGCTGATCCTCCAACCGATGGGTTACAAAGCTCGGCGTATGACAGGCTATGCAGCCCGTTTCATAAAAGACCTGTTTCCCCCGCAACACATCCGGATCATCCGCGTTGCGCCGTGCAGGCACGGCCAGATTGCGGCTGTAGAAGGTGACCAGATCGAGGATTTCATCATCGATCTCAAAGCCCCGATCGTCGCCGTCCCCATGCGGCGCGGTCTGACACGTCGTCTGTGCTAGAGTGCATTCGCCGGCACCATTCGGGAAAAGCGGAGAAGAAATCCCGATATCCCCTGCAAACGCCTCTGCCGATTGCTGCCGCACCGTCGGATTGCCGGCCTTGTGACCGAAGCGGCCCAGCATGGGTTGGTCGAACTCGTGGGACCAGACGATATTCGGCCGTCCCGAGATCCCATCACCGTCCGCGTCATCTGGATCAGCACCAACCAGAATATCCGCAGCAGGAATCGCCTCGAGCAGGCCAAGCCCGATCATCTGATTGGCTACACGAGGACTCAGCATCGCATCGGGATGCAGCGGCCCGTAACCCAGTTCTTCCGTTGTATAGGTAGGGTGGCGCAAACTGACAGTTTCCCCCTCAGACAGCGAAATCACCTCCTCTTTATAGGTGATCCCCAGCTCATACTCCGCTGCGTGGCCGGGCAAGGCAAAGTCCTGCAATTGCTTACCGTAATGCGGGTCGGGCAAGGTGGCGATATAGCCTTCGATATCAGCGATCTTGTCCTCATAGCTGCCCGGGATCGACACGCGCAGGAACATCGAAACGGAACTGTCATCGTTGGGTTCAGGCGGATGACCGCGTCCATCCTTGATGTGACAGCGCTGGCAGGATCGTGCGTTGAAGAGCGGCCCTAACCCATCCGAGGCAAGCGTCGATGACGGAGCCGACACCCATATCTTGCGGAAAAGACCGTTGCCGACCCTAAAGGTCAACTCATCCTCAAACGGGATGTTGCCCGACGGTTGCGAAAACGCATCTGCCGTGCGGCTGGCGCGGACAGTGGCGGCCCCTGCTGGCATTTCCTCAAACCGAGCAACGTCTGAGAAATCCGTCGTCGGCGTCGTGACCGCTGTGATGCGGGCGATCTCATCCGCTGTCCGGGGCACGACGTTCAGATGCACATCTTCAAGCGGCTTAGCGTGCGCAGCCGAAGATAGCATTAGAACCACAATGGCGTGTCTTTTCAGTATATTGCGCAAACCAAGACTTTCATTTCCCTACAATCCCTATAATTATACTCAGGATATCACAACAGCGAGTCTTTCCTTGCTGGCAGAGAAGATGAAAGTTGCGACATGGCGTCACTGGCATTGCTTACCAACACAGTGGTTCAGCCAAAAGAGGCGCCAAAATTACCTGCGGCTTGGCGTGAACCGCTGAATACGCTCCGCCTGATCGCGTTAGAGTGTCGATCCGCCGCCAGCGCGGACCTGTTCAAAGCCTGCGCGATGCTCTCAATCAAGGAAGACACTGCACGCGACGCCCATGCGCGGGCCTTGCTGAAATGCCTGCGGCAGGCGGTGTACACACGACCGGTATTCTTCCGGCCTGGCGTGACCGACATCTCGTTCGACGAAGCGTGGCTCATGCGGGCGATCACTGCGGCCCAATCGGGCGATGCGGATAGCCTGTCCTTCCTGATCCGGTCACGCGTTCCGAAACTGTATCAGCGGAACATCGCGTTTCTGATCAAAGGCATATCCGAGCAGCTCGATCAGAATTAGAATAATTCTAAAAAGTTCTTGCCCCGCTAAATTGATGGCTTATGTGTCTGGTGAGCAAGCCAGCATGAAGCCAGCCAGCAGAATATTGGATACGGGAGAGAATGAATGACCCAGACAGCGATGTCGCTGGACACCGATGCCAAATCAGCCATTGCCGAAGCGCTAAACCAATCCGTCGCGGAAACCGCCGTGACGACGATGCTGGCACAGAATTTCCACTGGAATGTAACAGGTATGGCATTTGGCCCTCTGCACGAACTGTTCCAGAAGATCTACGAGGATCATTTTGAAGCGCAAGATGACTTGGCCGAACGTGTAAAAGCCCTTGATGCACATGCCGATGGCACGTTGTCAGGGATGCTGAACCGGTCAAAGGTCAATGAATTCGAGGGCACGGCGTCAGACAAAGAGATGATCAAGACAATGCTTGATGCGCAAGAAACGCTTGCGGCCACGCTGGCGGGCTGCGGGGAACTGGCTGCTAATCATGGCGATACCCTGACCGAGGACCTTTGCATTGCCCGTGGCCAAACGCATGAAAAATTCGCATGGTTCTTGCGGTCGCACTTATCCTGACAGAACAATTGGTATTCAGTTAAAAGCGGATGCACCGACGAATGGTGGAGCGAGGTCCATCCGCTCCAAACAAAACGACTTGTCGGCAAACCCGCTGTCAAGTCGGCATGCTCCAATGACCATGTGGTAGCTTTCAACCAGGGTTTCGGTCGATGAACATGGCGCATTGGGGGTTTCAAATGTGGCTTCCACTGTCTCGCCCGGCGCCACATTCATAAACGACGCGCCCTTTGATCTACCCACCTCTTCGGCACCTACGTAATTCAGGAAGAACGCGTTGATTTCGGTCAACATTTCACTGCTGTCATTGGTGAGCGCAACGGTGATTGTACAGTAGTAGTCGCGCTTACCCGTCTCAATAAGGTCCAGAGCATAATCACCGAAAGCCGACCCCGATGCCCATACACAGCATAGAAAGGCGAATAACTGTCGCTTGTCTGTCAGCCGGGTCATGCGGCATCTCGCACAGCTGGAATCGGCTTAACCTTTTTCTTCAGGCATTTTCGAAGGTACGCCACCTTCCAGTGGCCATACTTGCCAAGTCGGGATTGCTGACCCATCAGCATCTGGACAAATGCTTCGCGATGTTTTCCTTTTTTCAAGGATTTAAAGAGCGACTTCTGAGCCTTTGTCATCGAACAACCGATGCAATGACCTTCCCGTCTGAATTTACAAACATCGATACAGGGACTGGGTGTTTTGGCCATTCTATCTACGTGGAGAGGGCAGCCAGAAAGGCTGCCCCTTATCTTGGTCATGATGATTATTGGAAAACAGCATCCGGGTTATCAAGGCTGTCTGATCCTTCGAATTCGATCTGAGCGACCCCCAAGGCGGCAACGACGCGCTCAATCGACCGGGTCTGTTCGATAAAGCCGTTCACGCCGCCCATGATCAGGGTCTCGCCGCCATCATTGCCGCGTTCCAGCATCTCATCATAGGCAAAGCCTGCTTCGGCGGCTGTCTTGATCCGGCCCAAAGCCAGAACGGTGTCGGTCAACTTTGCTTTCATCTCAGCATCCAGATCGGCATCGGTTTCGGCCACCATGTTGGACAGTGACGGGCCCGACACCACCGTGCCGTCAATCCGCACATATTCACCCATGTAGACGTTCTGCACGCCCACACCGTTGAAGAAATGATCATTGTGGGTGTTGTCGGCAAAGCATGAATGCTCTTCTTCAGGATCGTTCAGCATCAGACCCAGGCGCATCCGCTCACCGGCGGTTTCGCCATAGGACAGCGATCCCATCCCGGTCAGCATCGCTGAAATCCCGGCATCTTCATCGGCCATTAGTTCTGCCCGCGCATCGCCACCCTCAGCCCATTGTGCGGTGATCCATTCCAGATCAGCGACCAACAAATCCGTCGCGGCCACAAGATACTCAGCACGGCGGTCACAATTGCCATTCGTGCAAGCGTCGCCACTGGCGTAATCAGTCCATGGCCTGTTGCCCGCCCCGTCACCGTGACCGTTCAAATCCTGCCCCCACAGAAGGAATTCGATGGCGTGATAGCCAGTGGCGACGTTTGCCTCGACCCCGTCCGCCTCGTGCAGGGTATCCTCCAAAAGGGCGGTGGTAATCGCAGACGCGTCAATCTCGGTCCCGGACAGGGTGAATGTCGGGTTCGCGATGACGTTCAACACGGCAGAGCTATTTTCGTCCGTGGCACCGCCGTAGGACGTGTCGACATAGTCAATCAGCCCTTCATCCAATGGCCAGGCGTTCACCTTGCCCTCCCAATCGTCAACGATGGCGTTGCCAAAGCGGTAGACCTCGGTTTGCTGATATGGCACGCGCGCGGCCAGCCAGGCATCTTTTGCCGCTTGCAGGTTCTCGGCAGATGGTGCGGCCACCAATGCGTTCACAGCCGTTTGCAGTTCCTGCGCGGTTGTGAGGCTGTCCGCATATTTTGCGGCGGCGATATTGGCGTAATTATCCAAGACCTCGGCCTTTTCGACGGCAAAACCAGGCGTCGCAAGCGCCAAACAAAGTGCTGTTGACGCTGATAAATTGGGTTTCATATACTCGTTCCCTGTTTAGTGAAGTGTGGTTTGTAGTGGACGGATCGCAGCCGCCTCTTTCGGCGATGCGAGGTTCATTTGTTTAAGTGCTATGCCAAATTCTACGGCGAGCGAGGCAAGAGCTGGCGCCATATCCGGGCGCACCAGTAAGGTTGCCATCAACAACGTGTCTTCGCGTTCGCCATCAGCAGCAGTTGAAATAAAATTGGCAAAACAGGCCTCGTCAGAGCCAACACATTTGCAGCACATAGCATGTCGTACCAACGGCCTGCGTCCATGGCGGCCGCAAAGACTGCAGATCGACTCAAACGCCTGCAGTGCCCGGCGGCCCTTATCGGATCCGAGGGTGCGCGCCATATCATTCCAGACAGCACTCTGCTTATCGGGACCACTGAACCACATACGCAGATACATCACTGATGCGGCCGGTATCGCCTCAAGATCGGCAATCAAACCAACGGGCGCTCCGCCGCGCTTCTCTACGTCGGTCATCATTTTGTCAGGATCAGCTTTCCGGCGCGCGTAATGCGTAAGACATAGACTTGATTGCCTAGAACGATCTGCGCAAGATCTCCATCTTGGGTCAGATCAACGGCATCGTAGGTGGGTAGTTTTGGTGCGGTCGGCTGGGTCGTCTGTGCGATTGAATGTGTCGCCATCACAGGTCTCCCTTCCGCGTGTCACAATGATCAAGGACCCATTCGAGCTGCAAACCACCGCGGCTACCGTCCTGGTCCAACGCAGCAATTATCTCGGATTTACTGGGAATGGTTGAGGCATCCTCGCGCGGCTTTTCTGCAAACGAACGTATCGGTTGTCGCATTTCAGGAGTCCCTCCTAATCTGTCGAAGATCGGGCTCCCCCATGCAAACGGCGGGGTGGCTAGACTGCTGGCTGCAATCCTGAGTGATTTAATAAGTCATGTCAATCCGACAATTTCTGTCAGATAGCTGGACATCTGTGTTAGCGCGACTAAAACCCTTTCCTGAGCGAAACGCTCAAAATGGGGAGTGTATGATGATAACTAAAACTTCGACAAAGCTTGTAATCGCCGCTACTGCGTCGGTGATCGCCACGACGGCCATCGCCGAAGGGGAATTGAACCTGTACTCCTCGCGCCATTATGACACCGATGAACGTCTTTATTCAGACTTCACCGAGCTGACAGGCATCACCATCAACCGCATTGAGGGCAACGCCGATGAGCTGATCGCCCGGATGGAAGCCGAAGGTGCGAACTCTCCCGCCGATGTGCTGCTGACCGTTGACACATCGCGTCTTGAGCGTGCCAAGGATGCTGGTGTGCTGCAGTCGATCGACAGCGAAGTGCTTGAAGCCCGCATCCCGGTCAGCCTGCAGGATGCCGACAACCAGTGGTTCGGCTTTTCGCAACGCGCGCGGATCATCTTTTACGACAAGACCGACGTGACCAACCCGCCCATGGACTATGTTGCCCTCGCTGATCCCGCTTATGAGGGTCAGGTCTGCCACCGTTCATCGACAAACGTGTATTCACAGACGCTTCTGTCAGCGGTGATCGAAAACCATGGGGCCGAAGCGGCCAAGGGCTGGGCCGAAGGCGTGGTCAACAACTTTGCCCGTGATCCGCAAGGTGGCGATACCGACCAGCTGCGCGGCCTGGTGTCGGGCGAATGCGATATCGCGATTTCGAACACCTATTATTTCGCCCGCGCTTTGCGAAAAGATGTCGATGGGCTGAGCGCTGATGCGCTGGCCAATATCGGCTGGGTCTTTCCTGCGCAGAACGCCGAAGGCGCACATATGAACCTGTCCGGCGGTGGTGTGGCGGCGAATGCACCGAACCGGGACAATGCGATCGCGTTTCTCGAATACCTCGCCTCTGACCAGGCGCAGCAATATTTCAGCGCTGGTAACGACGAATATCCGGCTGTTCCGGGCGTTGGTCTGTCCGAGTCCGTCGCGACGCTTGGCCTGTTCCGGCCCGACGCGGTGGATCTGACCAAGGTGGCGAAGAACGTGCCAGAGGCACAGACCATCTTTAACGAAGTCGGTTGGGAGTAATCCTGACCCCAGCGGGGCGTTGGCTCAGGCGACGCCCCTTACTCTTTAATTGGCTACCCAATACCTAACTCAATTGTCGATATCGGTGCTAGGATTGAGCACTATCTTCCCAGAGATCCTGTTGCTCATCCGTGGAAGTATTGACCCGCCGATGACTGGAGATATCTAAGGCATTCTATTGGATCGGGTTCTTAGCGAACAATCCACCTACTATGTCCACCAATGGGCTCTTACCATATCCGGGTCCTTTGCAGCGACACGCTAACGCTCGCAGATGTGTTTTAAGATCATGTTGCGATTTCATCCGTTCACCCACAACCAAACATTTGATGCACTTGTCCTTTTGTGGTCGGAATGTGGGCTTGTGTCCTAGCAATGACAATGAACCAAAATGAGATTGGCTTTAGCCAAATCTCTAAGCCTTCTCACACCTCTCTGACTCCAAGCTCAATATCTTGACAAAAAAAGTAAGGTAAGAGATACAATCGGTCAGAGCCCGCGTTCACGCCAGCCAAGCACTCATAAAGATAGCCAAGTCTGCAGAGAAAACTGCCACGAGGCAGTTGCTGGAAGGGAATAATGGAAAATAGTATTAAGGTTACGGCATTTGCCGTGCTTTCTGTCGCGAGCCCATACGGTGCAGCCGCGCAGGACTTGATCGCTCCAGAAGGAGAGCTGATCGGGACGGCCATCATTGGTGACAGTTTACGCGGTGTCGCGACGGATACTGCGGCGCCGGAGACCGTCATCGATCAGGAAGAACTGGATGCGCGGCAGGCCACAACGACCGGGCAGCTTTTAGATACCGTTCCAAATGTGACCTTGTTGAACGGCAACACGCCGCAGGGTGGCGGTGTGTCGATCCGCGGTTTGGGCAGCCAAGCGGGGCTGTATTCGAGCGACGGCACGGTCTCGATTGTTGTGGATGGTGTGCGCAGCGGGTCGGAAGAGATTTACCGCAATGGATCTATCCTCGCCCTGGAACCTGAGCTGTTCAAAGAGGTCGAGGTGACCCGTGGCCCGTCAGGCGGGTTCCGTTATTCGAGTTCCGCTGTGGGTGGCACGATCGAACTGACAACGAAGGATGCCAGCGACTTTCTGGAAGACGGCGACACGTTCTCGTTCCGGCAAAAGCTGGGATACGAGGTGAATGGCGAGTCGCCGCTTGCGACGTCGATCCTGTCCTTTGCGCCCACAGAAGACTTTGAGGCCCTGCTGTTTTTGGGTGGGCGCAAGTCTGAAAACCGCGAAGACGGGGATGGCGACGACATCTTTGGGACGGAATTCGAACAAGCGTCAGCGTTGGCCAAGCTGTCCTATCAGATAGGCAGCGCGAGCCGTTTCACCCTGGCCTATCAGCAAAACCAGATCCCTGAGCGGGACGTTAACTACAATGTCTTCGATCCGGACATCGACAGTGCGTTCGGGCGTGTCGATCGGGATATTGAGGATACGACGGCATATCTGGAATATGCATTTGATCCGGTTGATAATGCTCTGATCGACCTGACTGCTCGCCTGCAATTCAAGCGGGAAGAGGTCGCGATTGATCCGATCGACCCCACTTCAACGTCTGGTCTTTTGCAAGCGGACCACCTGACCGAGACAACGTCGCTCTTGCTTGAAAACACATCCCGCTTTGACACGGGCGCTGTTGGCCACGAACTTTTGACCGGACTTGAGGTCGGTCGCCGCGAGCGTAGCTCTGTCGTCGATGCAGGTACCAATGACGGTAGCGCGCCCGGGGGCACCGATGATTTCGTTGCACTCTTCCTCCAAAACGAGATGCAGATCGGAGAGAGGCTGACAGTTGCCCCTGCGCTGCGCTTCGAAGCACAACGTTTGACATTCGAGAATAACCCGCCAACGACCGCCTTCGGCTCTCCGCTTGTTCCGAACGGAACCGAGGTTGAGGACACAAGCTGGACCGGCGGCATCAGCGCGATGTACGACATCACCGAGACATTTGCGGTCTTTGGAACCGTTGCGCGCAATGAAAACCTTCCGGTTCTTGACGATGCCAATAACGAGGTTGCGCTGAACACAATCGAACAGGCGGATACGGTTGAGGTCGGTGTTTCTTATGACGGGTTTGATGTTTTTGCCCGCGACGACAGCTTTGCGGCCAAGCTGACGGTTTATCAGACGATGATCAGTAATGGCCGGACTTATTCGGCAGGTATGGGCCGCTTTCAGTCAGAGATTGAGCTGCAGGGCGTCGAGATTGAGGCGTCTTATGTCCATCCGCAGTTCTATCTGGATTTGGCAGCCGCTGCGAACCGGGGCGATGTTAAAGAACTGTCCGACGGCACAGATGTCGATGATTTCTTCGAAGAAAGCACCGCTGACAACATCGAACTGACGGTTGGCCGGCGCTTTCTGGATGATGAGCTGAACGTTTTCTTCACCATCGATCATAGCTTTGAAAATGACCGAACAGAGGCTGTAGACGGTCCTACGGCCCCATCGGATGCCTATACGCTTTATGATCTGGGCATCGGATACACGCCGACGCGCGGTCCGCTTGCTGCGACAGAGTTCCGCGCATCCATCGATAACATCTTTGACGAAAGCTACCGGCAATATGGCTCTTCTCGCAATGGCGAGGGCCGCAACATCACTTTGTCGGTCGCCCGCACATTCTGACTGAGGCGACGTAAGAACGATGGCCCTTCGCCATCACATGCAAACGGGAGTTAAGACATGGCGCAAAAGCAGACAGCAGACGCGATCCGCGCGGCGCGCAAGGAAGACCCAAAGTCCCGTGATCGGGACTTTGCTGACCGGCTAGGGATCAGCGAGGCGCAGCTTGTCGCCGCTCATCTTGGTGATGGTGTTCGGGCTATTTCGCCAAATCCAGATCAGTTGATGCCCGCCATCAGTCAGCTTGGCGAGGTCATGGCGCTGACCCGCAATGAAAGCGCCGTTCACGAGCGGGTGGGGACTTATGGTGAATATCACAGCGGTGCCCATGCCGCGATGGTGCTGGGGAAAGAGATTGACCTGCGTATCTTCCCCAAACACTGGACCTATGGTTTCGCGATTGATCAAGAGACCGACAAAGGGCGGCGTCGGACATTACAGGTCTTTGATGCAGCTGGGGACGCTGTTCACAAAGTGTTTTTACGGGAGACCTCGAGTCACGACGCCTGGGCGTCGGTCGTTGACAGTCTTGCCGTTGAAGGCAGCGACACGCTTGACGTGGCCGCGCGGACACCGACCGAGGCGGCGATTGAGAAGCCAGCCAAGCGCGATGCGCTTTTGACTGAATGGGTCAAGATGACTGACACGCATCAGTTCATGCGGCTGACGTCAAAGCTGGGCATAAATCGGTTGGGGGCGTACCGCACCGTCGCAGGCACGGATTGGGTCAGGCCGTTGTCGACTGATGCACCGTCTCAACTGCTGAACGCGGTCGCGGATGCCGGGCAAGAGGTCATCCTTTTCGTGGGCAATCGCGGGATGATCCAGATCCATTGGGGGCCGCTGATCAACATCAAGCCAATGGGGCCTTGGCTGAACGTGCTGGATGAGCGGTTTGATCTGCACCTGCGTGGTGACCACGTCGCTGAGGTCTATGCCGTCACCAAACCGACCAAGCGTGGTGCCGCGCTTTCGATTGAGATGTTCGATGCGGCGGGCATGCTGATCGCGCAGGTCTTTGGTCAGCGCGCCGGAGAAGATGATGACCTCAAGGCCTGGGAGGCCATCGTTGACGCCTTACCCACGAAGACGTTGGAGACAGTCTGATGATCCGTATCACGTCATTCGCTGCGATCTTGGTCAGCCTGCCTGTCATGAGCCTTGCCGAGCGATATCCGTCAGCAGATGCCATCGTCTCTGTCGGCGGGCCAATCACGGAAATCATCTATGCGTTGGGCGAAGAGGACCGCATCATCGCCCGCGACACGACATCAGTGTTCCCCGATGAAGTCAGTGATTTGCCCGATGTCGGTTACATGCGACGCCTCTCGGCAGAGGGTGTTTTGTCGGTCGGTCCTGACCTGATCATCGCCCGGTCAACCTCGGGCCCGGTAGAGGCTTTGGACCAACTGCGGGGGGCGGCTGTCCCTATCGTGTTTGTGGAAGATGGCTTTACGCCTGATGCTGTGATCGCATCGGTCGGGACCGTGGGCGAGGCCTTGGGCGTTGAAGACAAAGCCGACGCTTTGATCTCGCAACTTCGGGCGGATTTCGCCGACCTTGAACAAAAAAGGGATGCCAGCGACACCCCCATTCGCGTTCTCTTTGCACTGTCTATTGACGGTGGCCGTCTAAATGCGTCGGGTAGTGGAACCGGCGCTGACGGGATCATCACCTTGGCTGGTGGCGTGAACGTGATGGCCGACGCCTTTGAGGGCTACAAGCTGGTCAATGATGAGGCCATTATCACGGCTGCGCCGGATGTGATCATCATGATGGATGGGCGCGGTGACCATGGTGGGCGGGCCGAGGAAGTGCTTGCGCTACCCGCTGTGTCATCAACGCCTGCGGGGGAAAACGAGGCGTTTATCACAATCCCCGGGGCCGCGTTGGGCTTCGGGCCGCGCACACCGCAATTGGCTGGCGAACTTCTCGCGCAATTGGAAACCGTGGCGAACGGAGAGTAGGGCGTGGCAGTGACTTCAGTGCTCTCCGCGCGATCACACGCGCCAAAACGTGGCGGCGACCGTCGGGTTTTGGCGCGTCTGCTAACGCTTTTCCTGGCGGTATTTTTACTGCTCACCGCTCTCCTCAGTCTTGGCTGGGGTGCGGCGTCTGATACGGATGTGATTGGTGCGATGCTGGGACGCGATGGCGTCTCTTTGCGCGATCAAACGATTGTCTGGGATATCCGCCTGCCGCGTGTGTTTACCGGGTTGCTGGTCGGCGCGGCCTTGGCCGTGTCAGGGGCGATCATGCAGGGCCTTTTCCGCAACCCACTTGCCGATCCGGGGCTTGTCGGCGTCAGCGCAGGCGCGGGGTTCGGCGCCGTTCTGGCTATCGTTCTAGGCGGCTCCGCACCTTTGTGGTTTCAGGCGATTGTGGGATACTACATGGTCCCACTGGCCGCCTTCTTTGGCGGTTGGATCACGACCTTGTTGCTTTACAGCGTTGCCACACGAAACGGTCGGACATCGGTCGCGACGATGCTGCTGGCGGGTATCGCCCTTGCGGCGTTGACCGGCGCGCTTACTGGCATCTTGGTCTACTACGCGACGGATGATGAACTGCGCGACCTGACCTTTTGGGGGTTAGGATCGGTTGCCGGAGCCAATTGGCAAAAGTTCTGGTCGGCAGCACCTTTGATCATCATCTGCCTTGTCGCCGCGCCATTTCTCGCGCGCAGCCTCAACGCCCTTGCCTTGGGCGAAGCCGCAGCGGGTCATTTAGGCATCCGCGTACAATTGATGAAGCGGGTCGCGATCCTGACAGTCGCCTGCAGTGTCGGCGCCGCAGTCGCCGTCACCGGTGGGATCGGCTTTGTCGGCATCGTCGTGCCCCATCTTCTGCGCCTTGTCCAGGGGCCGGATCACAACGGCCTTTTGATCAATTCGGCCTTGCTGGGTGGTGTGATGTTGCTGTTTGCCGATGCCATTTCACGCAGTGTTATCGCGCCCGCCGAAATGCCAATCGGTATCATCACAGCCGTGATCGGCGGCCCGTTCTTCCTGTGGATTTTGATGCGCAATCGATCATTGGTGGACCTTTGACTATGGTGTTGGTTGCAAAAGATATCAGCGTCCATTTCGGCACAACGCAGATCCTGGACGCGGTCGATTTCGAGGCCGCGGCTGGCGCATTCTCAGCGATCATAGGGCCGAACGGGTCGGGCAAAACCACGCTTTTGCGGGCGATGACCGGGGAGATAGCGTATGACGGCGCTGTGTCGGTCAATGGCCAGGATATCAGGGAAACAAGCGCTGATGTGCTCGCCAAGCAGCGCGCCGTGCTCGCGCAATCCACCCAGCTTGCCTTTCCCTTTACCGTGCTCGAGGTCGTCCGGCTGGGCCAAACCGCCGGGGTCGCGACCGAGGACCCAACCCATGCCGGTGATCTTCCATTCAAGGCCTTGGACCGCGTTGGCTTAGGTGGCTTTGAGGGGCGGTTCTATGCGGAGCTGTCTGGTGGTGAGAAGCAGCGGGTGCAGCTTGCCCGTGTCCTCGTTCAGATTTGGTTACCGGTCCTGGATGGCAAGCCCCGTTGGTTGTTTCTAGACGAACCCGTGTCGTCCCTCGATATCGGGCACCAGTTGATGGTGATGCAGATCGCCGCCGACTACGCGCAGGCTGGTGGCGGTGTTGTCGCCGTGATGCACGATCTGAACCTGACGGCCATGTTTGCCCAGCGCGTCACGCTTTTGTCGCAAGGTCGCTGCCTTGCATCCGGCTCACCGCGCGAGGTGCTGACCGATGCAACGCTCAGCACCGCCTATGGCTGCGCGCTGGCGGTCAATACGGCGCCGGCAAACGGGACGCCGTGGCTTTTGCCCCATGCCGCGCAACTCACCCATCACGGAGCAGCGATATGACTAACGTTGAAGCCATACCGATCATGCGATCGCGGAATTTGGATGAGACAACGGCCTTTTACGGCACGCTTGGTTTCACGCCCGAGCGCTTTGGCGATTACCTGATCCTGCGCAGGCCAGGGATCGAACTGCATTTCTGCCCGCCTGATCACGATGACGGGCGCGAGACGGAAAGCTGCTGCTATATCCGCGGCGGCGGCATCGACGCCTTGCATGCGGAATGGACCGCAGCTGGGATCAAGGCGCTTTCACCGATCTATCATCGCCCATGGGGGATGTACGAGTTTTATATCAGCGATCCGCATGGGTGTTTGATGAAATTCGGCCGGTCGGACAGCGAAGGAGCGCCGCCGCAATCTTTCCTGCCTAACCATCCTGGAGACGCCACATGAGAAAGCTCTTGCTTGCCATCGCCTGCCTATTGCCAGGATTTGCCTTGGCAGATGGGGTCACCATCGAGTTGAACAGTCTGCAACCCCAAGATGACGCCTGTCGCTTTGTCTTTACGGCGCAATCCGCGTCGGGCGTCGATGGGTTGGTCCTGGAAACGGCACTCTTTGATACCTCTGGCGCGGTCATGATGCTGACGCTGTTTGACTTCATTGATCTGCCCGCTGGCAATCTGCGCGTGCGGCAGTTCGATATTGCGGGTCAACCTTGCACCGAGGTGGGGCGTATCCTGTTCAACGGGGTCGACAGTTGTGAAGGCGTCGGATGCGGTGAACCATTATCGGTCGTTTCCCGCGTCGACAGTGTGGAGGTGCTGGGATGATTAAACTTGCGCAAGAGCGTTTCGCGCAGCTGCTGGAACTTGGTGGGCCCGTTGTGGCGGTTCTGGTCGGACTATCGATCTTGGCTTTGGCCGTGGCCATCTGGAAAGCCATCGTTTTCCTCATGGTGGGTGTCGGGCGGGGCGCGGAGCAAGGCTTTGTCGCTGAGATTTTGGACAGCTTACGCGTTGTCTCGGGCCAAACGGAAACCGTCCGTGCCGATGCGACGGCCCGGCTTGATGCGGCATTTGGTGAGGTCGCACGCGGTCTGCGCGTGCTTGATCTCACGGCGCAACTTGCCCCGCTTTTAGGGCTGTTCGGCACCATCTTGGGCATGATCGAGGCGTTCCAGCAGTTGCAGGCGGCCGGCAGCACTGCCGATCCGTCGCTGTTGGCCGGGGGCATTTGGGTTGCGTTGATGACAACAGCCGTGGGCCTTTGCGTGGCCATCCCGGCCTCGGTTCTACTGGCGTGGTTCGATGCGAGCCTCATGCGACATCGGCTTGCTGCGAATGTCGCGTTAGAGGCGCGGTTGGGCGGCAGCAATCCAACGCCATCCGCAGCCAGGCAGGCCTTGCAACATGCAGGTTAGACCACGCGCGCGCCTGCCGATGACATCGCTGATCGATGTTATCTTCCTGCTCTTATTATTCTTTATGCTGACCTCAACGTTTTCGCGGTTTGGCGAGATCCCGATCACGCTTGGGGGGACCGGCGCCAATGCAGCGTCGAGCGACACCGCGCCTCTATTCGTGCGCATCACGGTAAATGGCCCAAGCCTCAATGGCACTAACGTCGCTTCCGCTGATCTGGCGGATCAGATATCGGAGCGATCAGACAGCCCACCCCGCATATTAGTCACGGCCACATCAGAGGCATCGGCGCAATCACTGGCCGAGACTTTGCATGCGTTGCGCGCGATCCCGGATGCGCAAATTGTGGTGCTCAATTAATGTACTCCCCATCGGCAATAAGAGCGACCCGAGAGAAAGGGGAGCCAACGCTTCCACTGATTAACATCGTCTTTCTGATGTTAATTTTCTTTCTCGTCACCGCGCAAATGGCGCGCCCGCTTGACCCGGATATCCAACTCATTAACACAGATGACCCGGCCTTTGTCCCTCCGCCAGATGCGATCGTGATTGATGCCGCTGGCGACATCACATTTCGTGGCCAGCCGTTATCAGCCGATGCAGTTCTAGCGATTTTGCAAGCGGAACGTGATGGCGATATCAACGCGCGCATCCTGCCTGACCGACGGGCGCCTGCAGAGCTTGTTATTTCAGTCGCACAGGAATTGCGGGGCGCAGGCGCGCAGAGCGTGTTTATCGTAACGGAACAGGCGCTTTAGCCATGGGGCGGGTGATCTTCGCTCTGGCCGTTCTGGCATCCATTGGCGTTCACACTGTCATCGCCGGTATGTGGTCAGATGATGAAATGGTCGTCGCTGGCGGCGACGTTGCAGGTGAAGTCGCGCTTGGCACCAGCTTTGCAGACCTCGTCGCCGGCACATTAGAAAGCGCGACACCCGATGGTGAGATATCACCCATCGCGACGACCGCCCAACCGGTTCAGCCGCAACCGCGGGAGATCGTAAGACCGCATGTTACTGCAACAATAAAACCTATCAGCGCTGCGAACGCAGAAACAATTGAGAATACGCAACAGATCAGATCACCTAAAGTCGCAAATACAGTGGCACTTCAAACAATCAGCCCGCGCGCATCAACGGATACCAACAGGCCAACAGAAGCGCGGGACGCGCTTGCCGTTGCGACTAGCCAACGACCGACCGCACGACCATTGCCAGCGGAGAATGCCGAACGCGCCACCGAAGAGGCTCAGGTGCGGCGGGGCAATGCTGAGGCTAGCGCAGCCAGCGGCCAACAATCCGGCAATCAGACCAGATCGACAGCGCAATCCTCAGCGACCCGACAAACGACGTCGCGGGTCGTTGGTCAGGGCGCAATCAATGACTACAAGTCTCGGGTCGCAGCTCGCGTCATCCGCGTAGCCGAGCGAATGCGGTCGAGGGGCTCTGTGGGCAATGTCGTTGTGAACATGCAGATTTCGGCGAACGGTGGGTTAGCAGCCGCGACCATCGCCCAAAGTTCGGGTAATGCAACAGCCGACGCTATCGCACTCGATGCGATCCGCCGCGCAGCGCCCTTTGATCCAACACCGACTGGCCAAGGCCTGTCGGTTGCCTTCGCAGTTCAACTTGTCTCAAGATGAGATAGCCGATGGCCAGATTGACCGGCAACTGACACCTTAGATGCTGCCAACTGATGATTGCGACATTGGAGCGTCAGCTTCTTGAGAAGAATGCTCAACGATGAGTTCAACGAAGAAACCACGCCTATTCTGAATACGCGAAGGTCAATACAGCCCTGTCCTTGTCATCACCAAAAGGCCGATCTAACCAGCCCAGTTGTGTTACGGCGGAAGGGTGGTGTGTCTTTGGTAAGAAGAAGCTTATCCCGCTCAAAGAAGCTGCCGTTCGCAGTCCAGAGTGGTCATTTGGTCACCTGTACAACGCCGGGCCAAACCAAGCTCTCAATCACAATTTCTGATGTGAGAGGTCGCCAGAAAAGTCTGGTTTAATCCGTCCAACAAGGCTTTCGGTTCTTTGTCAGCTGCCACGTTTACGTCCCAGAAGCCAAACGAAGAACACCCCGCCAGCCAGTCCTGTCACGATGCCAATCGGCATGTCTTCCGGGGCCATGACTGTGCGAGCGGTAATGTCCGCCCAAAGGAGGAACACAGCCCCGATCAGGGCTGAGCCGGGCAGCACACGGGCGTAGTCGCCGCCCACCACCATACGCACCACATGGGGCACCATGAGACCGACAAAGCCGATGATGCCGGAAAACGCGACCATGACACCGGTGATCAGTGCACCGACGACAAAGACTGACATTCGGAACCGGGAGACCGGGATGCCAAGTGTTGATGCGGTTTCGTCCCCAACTGTCATGGCATTCAGGTCTTGGGCTTTCCACATCAGCCATCCTGCACATAAGGCAAGGATAAATAGTGGGTAGATCAGTTGGCTCCATTGCGCCAGGCCGAGACCGCCAAGCATCCAGAAGACAACGATATGGGTGGCCTTGGGGTCGGCGAGAAAGATCAGGACATTCGCGCAGGCCATGATGATGAATGATACGGCCACCCCGGCCAAGACCAGACGATCGGCGCTTGTCGCATCTGCAAACCGTGACACACCGAGGACAATGAATGTTGCGCCAAGTGCGCCAACAAAGGCCAGCAACGGGACGGTCAGCAGGCCAATGAACAGCCCAGTATGCAAGAGTGCCAGGATCGCCCCGAACGCACCGCCAGAGGAGATGCCCAGGAGATGCGGGTCGGCCAGCGGGTTGCGTGTCACAGCCTGAAGGCTGGCCCCCACCATCGCCAGACCAGCCCCGACCATCATGGCCAGCAATGCCCGTGGGAACCGGATTTCCCAGACAATGGCCTCCCGGCTACGCGACCATGTTTCTTCGATGATCCCCGGTGAAAGTTTGTTGAGGATGACGCCCCACACTGTGCCCAACGGAACTGGGACTGCTCCGACTGAAATGGCGAGGGAGAGCGAGATCACAAGCAGGATTACCCCACCGACAAGAAAGGCGAACATACCGCCAAATCTGCGGGAAACCTGTACGCGGTTTGTGATCTCACTCATCAGATCATTCGACCCAGAAAGCTTCGGCCAAGGTCTTGATCGCCTGGATGTTACGCGGCCCAGGTGTGGCTTCGACATATTCCAAGGTCACAAAGCGATCATTCTTAACCGCGTCCAGATCAGCGAAGGCCGGGTTTGACATCATGAACTCGCGCTTCTGTTCGGCGGTCACTTCGCCATAGTTCACGATCATGATGACCTGTGGGTTGCGCTCGACAACCTCTTCCCACGTCACGGTCGCCCAGCTTTTCTCGAAATCGTCCATGATGTTGACGCCACCTACTGCCTCAATCAACGCGGTCGGCATGGCGTAGCGGCCAGCGGTGAAGGGCGTGTCTTCACCACTGTCATAGACGAACACGCGCAGGGGTTCACCGGTTTCCAATCCATCTGTGAAAGCGGCGAGGTCCGCACGGTAGCCATCCACGAGTTCGGCGGCCTTGTCTTCAACATCGAAGATAGCGCCAAGGTTCATCAGGTCAGCATACATCATATCAATGCTGGCCTTTTCGGTCTCCATAATGTGGGTGCAGGATTCGGTCAGTTCGTAGACCTCAATGCCGAAGGGTGCCAAGGTCTCTGGTGTGACCTCACCGCCCACCTTCATGCCGTAGTTCCACCCTGCAAAGAAGAAGTCGGCATCGGCTCCGACCAACACTTCCTTTGATGGATATTGCGCGGACAGTTCGGGCAGTTCCTCAACGCCAGACCGCATTTCTTCATCAAGAGTTTTCCATCCAGAGATACCCGTATAGCCGACCATCCGATCAGCAAGGCCAAGCACCAGCATCATCTCGGTCAGGTTCACATCGTTCGATATCGCCCGTTCGGGTGGCGCATCGAAAGTGACAGTACGGTCGCAGCTTTGCACGGTCGTTTCGGCAGCGGCGGCACCGGCAGCAATAATCAGTGTGGTCGATGCCAAGAAGAGCGTCTTCATGTGTGTGGTCCTTTGTTCTGAAGATGGAATGTCAGGTGATCAGTATTGCTGCGGGAAAGCTGTTCCCGCTGCGCGACGACTTGGAAAGCATCAGAGACGGCGGCCTCTGACAGCACTTGTTCTGGAGGACCGAAGCCGACAGTTTGGCCGAGTTGGATCAGCAGAACATCGTCACATACGCCTGCCGCGAGGTTCAGGTCATGCAGCGATGTCACGATGGTCAGTGGCAAGTTGCGGATCAGGTCCAGCACCTCCAACTGATGACGAATGTCGAGATGGTTGGTCGGCTCATCAAGGATGAGAAGGCGCGGTTCTTGCGCCAAGGCCCGCGCAACCATCACCCGCTGACGTTCCCCGCCTGATAGGGTGCCCAGATGGCGGTCAGCCAGACCACGCAGGTCCAGGCGGTCCAATGCATCATTGATAATGTCTTTGTCACGGGAGCCAGTGTTTGCACCGAACCCTCGCCTGTGCGGTGTGCGACCCAAGGCCACGATCTCGCCCACGGTCAGGGCAAAGTCGCTGGGCTGCTCCTGCAATACAGCGGCGATGCGTTGCGCAACAGACCGTGCCGATAGCGTCCAGATGTCCTCTCCGTCCACGCACACTGTGCCAGTCGTCGGGCGGTGAAACCGGTAGAGCAACCGCAGCAGCGTCGTTTTCCCGGCACCATTTGGCCCAACGATGCCGAGTACACGCCCCGCCTCCAACGCAAAACTTGTTGACCGCAGCAGCGGACCAGCGCCGCGTCCTGGTGACCATGAAAGGTCCTTCACAGAAAGGGTGGCAGCGCTCACGAGGCCCGAACCTCGTCTTCTTCGATGGCCATGATCGCGGCGGGCACGCGGGCCAGTGTGGACTTCCGCAGCCTTCCTGGGCGATCCACAGACGAACACCAGCCATCATGCAGATAGGCATATTGCTTGGCGAAGGTCACAAGGTCGTTGATGTCGGTATCGGGGTCGATATCGCCGAAGAGATACGTCGCCTTCTTCGTGCCGTGATAGGCAACCGTACACGGGTGATCGCAGCCCGCCATGCAGGCGACCCCGGATATCTCGAACGCCTCCGGAACGGCATCTCCAGCTTCGGCAATGGCCTGCCGAAGACGTTCGATCAGTTCATAGCCGGGGCGACACTCAGTCCCTTTGTGCCGACAGGATGTACAAATTGTAATGCGATGATTCATCAGGCCCTCCGCCTCTCAGACGGGCGAAGGAAGAACCATTTTGTGGGCGGAAAGACCGCTTTGCCATCATATGCTCCTGACCAGGCACCCCGCCTGCATCGTGTTGAAACGCCGACATGCAACACATGCCGGTGATGGCAGGTCTCCTGACTTGCGGGTCACGGCTTCCCCGAACCTTCCCGGACGCTGGGTCCAGTGGTTAACATCGGGGTCGCTCTCCGCTCACAGTTGCGGGGGCAGTCACGGATTTGGTGCCTACAAGGCTACGCCGCACCGTGTTCCCTTTTCATCTCATCAGCACTTGGGGCGTCCGAGAACCATCAGCGTCAAAAAATCGTAAAATATGCAGATGGTCAATGTCTGGAATGGATCGCGATGCTGCCACTTGAGCTATCGATGGCAAAGCCCGCTTTGTCCGCCAACTGCATATTCGACCGTGGTAAGACTTTGCGCTCGCGGCGAATGGCCGGTCTGGTGAAGCTGCAGTGCGGCACCGGTCACTGCGACGAATGTCTCTTAAGCTAGGTTCCGTAGCTTTCGAAACGTTCCAGCATGTCGGAGAAAAAAGAGCGCTCCCATTCGTTTACGTTGCCGTTCTCGAGGCGATCACGGAGCTGGGCTTTGATCTGATCAGTGCGTTCCTGCGAGATTGGCATTCAGATCCGATCTATTTCCCGTGGCTGAGGGAACAGCCCCTGATGGATAGACCCACTAGCCCGCCCTTTCAGCGGTGTCGGCCTCTTCAAGGAAATCATCAATGCCTTGTTTTTTCATACGACGCGCCCAGGTCACCTCTGCGATTGCTCTGTCAATCTGCATGGCATCACCGGAAGCATAGCTGCGCTTTATAAGCTCCAACTGCGCATCAGCATCGTTGGCCAGAGCAAACTCGTCAGTGTCTGATGTCATGAATGCCTCCGAAATATGTCTTTATTTTCTTATCTCATACCAAAGATCTGAGATAGGGCTTGTCCTAGTTCCAATTGATCTCTTCGAACGAAGCAATCATTTCGTCCACCCAGCTCGAGTCTTTGCTCTTGATGAGTACGGCTGCTGGAAACTGCGCCATTGGGGCCATATCGCTATCGGGATCGTCGGTTGGCATATAAAAGCTCAGCCCACCGGCCTCATCCACGATCAAGGCGGAAGCACCCTCTGGCAGGATCGATCCATGGTCTGCGTTGATCGGTGTCATCGACTTGTTCTGCTCCATACAGCGGTGCCCGCATCCCTTGCCCGAGGAAATCAGTTCAACGTCACAGGGTCTCTAGATTTCCGCAAGCACTTCATAGTCAGAAATCAACTCGACATAATTGGCCAGATCGCCAAGCGCTCTGCTCCGCAATTCAGACTGCGGTTTCTCAACAACCTCGACCTGCAAATAATCATATTTCTCCTCTAGGCGCACCTTCGCGCCGCAGGCCTCAGCAATGCGTTCGATTGACCAGGCCCACTGGTCCCAATGATTGCGGTGCGGCCACCTAAAGTCACCGAACATGAATTCCTCGGGGCCTTTCAATGGATGCATCTCGGCATCAACACTCGCCAACGTGGTGCGGAGATTGTCCAGCGCTCTGTCAGCGCCAACATCCGTATCGGCAAGTTCGGCACCCAAGACACGGACAGCTGTTTTTGCTGCGCCGGCTGCTAACACTACATCACCATACATCCTCATGCCTACCTCCATTTTTGATCAGTCTCATCTCGTATCGATTTTTCCTAAGTGCCCTTGTACCAATGTGGCCCACTTGATGCTTCGCGAAACGTGACGAAGCCGCCGAACGCACTGGTGAGCGCCATTACGGCCATTCCCCACATCAGCGGCGCGGCTGGCGATAGCTGCACCATCAACACGCATATGAAGACAGACACGGCTCCCAGCAGGACAGCATAGGCCATCACATATGCCTTGCTGCGCATCCCGTTACGCGTCTTGAAACCTTTGACGGCATTGCATTGAGGGCAGACCACTGCCTGCGGGTCGATTTGAGACTTGCAGAATGGGCAGGTTTGCTCACTTTCATTCATTTTACGCGCCTCCACCGCAAAATGATACGATAAGTCCGTGGACGATTAAACCTCTTTCCTGCGCTACAAACGTATGGACAAGCGGTTCACAGTTCAGGACTTCGGCGAGCGACTAAGGGCGCTACGCAAACAGCGGGGGCACTCCCAAGAGGGATTTGCCCTTCTGGTCGAACTTGATCGAACGTATGTAGGCGGGATTGAGCGCGGCGAACGGAACCCCGGTTTAAAGGTCATTCTTAAGATTGCCGAGACCTTGAATGTACCGGCCTCTGATCTTTTCAGCCAGTCACCGGAAAGCAACCCTGCAGATGAAGGTTGTTAGCATGTATGCGCCGCCAACGTGTAAAGCTACGGTTATCCTCCACAGGCAATAGCGCCTCTATCTAAAAAAGATAACACTAGTGGTAGAGATTTATTTTATGCTGTTACTTTTGTGACTAGCAGCAAAAATGATACCGGCGATAATCCGCTTACTATATCGGTTTCGATAAACCATCTTTTCGAGTTTATTGCCTACTACAATAAAGACTTTTTTGCAGACATTTTTTCATTTTATTCCTACTGAGATAAGTCTCATCGTCAACTTTATTAGACGAAGAATAAATGCAACCAAATGCATCACTTCAATTACCCTCGAAGTAAATTTAACGCCATCAGCCTCGATCTCGAAACATCGCTGATGACCCGATGATTCGGTCTGTGCCATCTTCTATCTAGCTGATTCGTGATAGCCAAAGGCGTTACTTCCGTAGTCTACGCATCCAATCGAAAGAGAGAAAATGGATCCCAAAGCCCGCCATTCTCGAATTAAGAAACAACTTTTGGACTTGGGATACACAATTCAGGCTCTGGCGGATGAGATCGGCGTATCTCGACCAACTGTTTCAACTGTAATTGCCGGCTTACGTACGTCTCACCGCGTCCAATCCCATCTGGCGGGTCTATTGGACACAACACCAGAGAGCTTGTTTCCCGAGCGCTATGACAAGGAGGAAAAAAGATGAGTTAGAAAAAATGAAGGCTCGACTGCGCCAACAGTTGAGCCCCCAAAGAGTGACCAAAAGCCACTTCCATCTCTACGCTTTGGTCGCTCATTCAGCCTCAAAAGTCAACTGTTTTGCAGCCGCCAGCGGCCCTGCGGAGCAGTTGGCAAACAACAGCTAGAATGAAGTGGAAACACCATGTTGAATCACCAAGATGTCTTGTGCCCCGCACGAACCAATGGCCTCACGCCTAACACTGAGGTGCCCCTAGATTTGTAGACGCTTTGCCCCCTAACTTTGAGGCGAGGAGGCCGACATGGGGACAAGCAATTACAGCGACGATTTCAAGCGGGATGCGGTGCATCAGATCACGGTGCGG
>NZ_JBBIFZ010000010.1:0-123457 GCF_037572755.1 Yoonia sp. 2307UL14-13
GCCGAACCGCCGCTTGCCCCTGCGTCACATCGTTTCAACCGATCACAGGTTTCACCCCCACGCAATTCCGTGAACCAACAATGTTTCCAAACACAAACGCCCACGTGATGAATCTGAAAGGAAGATGGAAGCAAACGGGGCCGACTCAGAGATTCTGTGCCGCGAGTCCCGCGAAGGCGAAGAGGTTAAGACCGACGTGTGAGAGCGCCCCGAAACCGGCGGATCCGGTCAGCATGCGTGTATAGGTCCAGAGCGCTCCGCCGATGGCAGCCCCACCCAGAAGGCCGAATGCACCGCCGGTGACCACGATGCCGTCGGAGAACAAAAGGGCGATGTGCCACCCGACGAAGAGAAGGAGCTGCAACGCCTGATCCGTGCCACTTGCGTCATGGTGCAAAAGAGTGCCGCGCCAGAACAGCTCTTCCAACGTTCCGTTCAACAGCGCGGCGATGGTCACGATGCCCGGCACCCACAAAGACAACGTGTTTGCACGTAGTTCGAAAGTCGCGGCGATCGCTACACCGAGGATGAGCATGACGTTGATCATAACCAGCCAGCGTGCCGGCCAGACAATCCGCAATCGGTCGATCCGTAAACCACCGCGCCAGATCAAAAGTGGAGTCAGGACCAGGAACCAATAGACAGTCATGCCCACCAAGTAGCCAACAAGTGGTGGCAGCAATCGTGTGGTCGTGAAGAATACCAAACACAAGACCGGGATCGCCGCCAGCATGGCATAGGCGGCGGGGCGGTCCATCAGGTGATCGCTTCGAGCCGTTCCTTGGACAGGTCGCCGGGGACGATGGTGATCGGGATGGGCAGGCTACCGGCCTGTCTAGACAGGTGCGTGACCAGCGGCCCTGGCCCCTTGTTGCCCGTGCCCGCGCCCAGAACGAGGATGCCGATTTCCGGGTCTTCGTTGATTTGGCTCATGATCTCGTTCAGCGGTTCGCCTTCGCGTATGACCAGTTCGGGATTTACGTCCTGCTTGTCGCGCATCCATTTCGCGAAGACTTCATAATGCACTTCGATCCGTTCGCGCGCCTCGGCGCGCATGATTTCACCGACGCCGATCCAGTGGTTGAACTCTTCCGGTGGGATGATCGACAGGATCGATACGCCCCCGCCTGTATGCGCCGCCCGCATTGCCGCAAAGCGCATGGCGTTCAAGCATTCGCGGCTGTCATCCAGCACGACCAGAAATTTGCGCATCAGATTCTCCCTACTTCGCGCCGATAGTGGAGGATCAGTCACGCGGTGGCAACGGCCCTTGGGTGCGGATCAGAAGAAGCGGGACGAGGACCGACAGGAACAAGAGCCGCCCCACATGGGCCGCAGCGACGAAACCGGGATTGGCCCCGATGGCCAGGCCCATGACTGTCATCGTCTCGAGCCCGCCGGGGGCGAAGGCGACGAGCACGTGGAGAAGCGGCATTTGCACGATGTCCTTGGCGAGCCACGCGGCGATGAGCGCCAGAGAGGCTGTCAGGATGGAATTGGCCAACCCTGCAAGGGCAGAGGTTTTGAGTTGCGACAGGGTGATCCCCGAAAATCGTGTGCCGATCAGGGTGCCGATGGTGGCGAGGACCGGGTAGGCGATCCAGGGGCTGAGCCCGCCGGGCGCGTAGCCGGATAGCCGCGCGGTTGCGCCGATGATCATCCCCGCGATCAGGAAGGGTGCGGGTATGTGCGCCATGGTGACCAATGGCGCGATGATTGCAGCGGCCCCGATGCACAGCGCCGTTTGGATGAGCGTCATCGTGGCGGGGCTATTGGCCAGCCCGATCCCGGTGTCGATACCTGCAAGCCTTGCGGCGAAGGGCACCAGTAGCGTCAATGCCAGCAGCCGGATCGATTGTACCACCGCGATCCGGTCGATGGCGAGGTGCTGGTCTTCGCTGACGGCGATGACATAGCTAAGATGCCCCGGCGTTGCCGCGAGCAGGGCGGATTTCCCGTCCGATCGCATCAGCCTTTGCAACGTGATCCGCCCAAGGATCAGCGTCAGGCATAGTGCTATCGCAAGGATGCCGAAGGCGAGCGGCCAGCGGGCGAGTGCGGCGACGGATTCCGACGAAACGGTCGCCCCGATCGTGACACCGGCCAGAAGGAACACGGCGTTGCGGAACGGGATAGGGAACTGCAGTTTCAGACCGGTTAACGCCGCGCAGGTGGTCAGGATGGCAGGCCCCGTCAAAAGCGGCATGGGCAGGCCGACAAGCATGCCCAGCCCCCCGCCGATGGCCGTCAGCATAGCGAGAAGCGCCACCCGTTGTAGGGTCGCGGCAGAGGGGATCAGGCCGTCGATGCCGCCCAATCCCAATACATCTCGCGCACGCGGCGGGTGACCGGGCCGACCTGATATTGCGTGTCCTCGAAGGCCGTGATGGGTGTGACCTTTGACATGTTGCCGGACATGAAGACCTCATCCGCGTCGTGGAAATCGGCGAAGGTCAGGACGGCTTCGCGGACCTCGGTCCCGTCGTTGCGCAGGTTTTCCATATGCCGCGCCCGCGTGATCCCGGCGAGGAACGTGCCGTTGGCGATGGGGGTGAAAACGACGCCATCCTTGACCATGAAGATGTTGGCGGTGGCGGTCTCGGCGACGTTACCCATGGCGTCGGCGACCAGCGCGTTCCCGAAACCCCGTTGCCGGACCTCGGCTAACATGCGGGCATTGTTGGGATAAAGGCAGCCAGCTTTCGCGTTGACCACGGCGTCTTCGATCACCGGGCGGCGAAAGCGGGTCAGGCCAAGCGTCGTTGTCGCCTCGGGCGGGGCGAGGGGGATTTCTTCGAGGCAGATGGCAAAGCCCGTCTCGTCCGGGCCGGGAACGATGGCTGAGGGGTCGCCATGGATGGCCCAGTACATGGGGCGGATATAGATGGCGGCGTCTTTTGGATAGGCGGCGAGACCTTCATGGACCATGGCGATCATGTCGTCGGTTTTCACGGTCGGCGTGATCATCAGCGCCTTGGCCGATGCGTTCACGCGGGCGCAGTGTTTGTCGAGATCGGGGGTCAGCCCGTTTACCGCGCGGGCCCCGTCGAACACTGTCGTGCCGAGCCATGATCCGTGATCGGCGGCCTGCATGATGGGGACGTCGCCGTCGTGCCATGTGCCGTTGAAATAGGTTCGGATATTGGTGCCGGTCGCCATGTTTCGTCCTCCACAGGGCGGACGTTAGGGTGGTGCCGACGGAAGGTAAAGCGTGGTGGCGCCCGGTGCCGGGGAACACCGGGCGCAAGCTGCGGGTGGTGGCCAGAGGACGGGAAATGGCACCTGTCGCAGGAGGGCGGGGCAGAGCGATTCTGGGCCGCCGGGTGGGAGTAAGGTGACCCGTTTTGGAATCGGTTTTGTGACAGGGTACGCAACGTTCGGTGGGGTGCGGGCTGGTGCTAGCGGGGGGTCGGGCGAATCGAGGGTTAACGCCTTTGTTTGGCGGCGTTTGGGCGATATGAATTGCATAGGAAAATCATATGAATCCCATATGAGTCTTTATCGGACAAACCCGCAGTAACGCGCCGCGCGGTGGATTAAGTGAATCCGGCAGTAAGAATGATGAACAGACATTTACAGCGTGATCGCAAAGTGCCGTCGCCAGGCCGAGTGGTGGGTGAAGTCGGTTTCGTGTGACCAGGCGAGCATCAGATAGGTTGGTGTTCCTGGTCGCAAGGTGGGGTTGGCGCTGTCGCTGAAGTCGTGCGGGAGGGATAACCGCAGCATCGTGCCTGTGGCGGTCGCTTCGCCGTGAGTGTCGGCGAGTGCGGTTGCCAACCCAAGATCCTGAACCCTGGGATGGTCGGGCACCGTGGCGATATGTTCCTCGATCCGTAACTGCCCGTTGCTGAGTGCGCCGATGACGAACCGGGTGCCTTGTAGCTGTTGCTGGTTGTTGAACCCCGCCGCGACCCATCCATCGGTCGGTGCGGTCAGGGTTGCGTGCAGCCGATCGCCTTTGTGCCGGTAGACGAATGTGACGCCGTCGCGTTCGACGGTTCCGGCGTTGGCCGCGGGACCGATCGCTGCCAGTGTCAGGCCTGTCAGGAAATGTCTGCGGTGCATGGATGCCTCCGATCATTACACGTGAAGCAGCATGGCAGCGGCGGGGCCGGTGCAATGCAGGGTTTGGATGCGTTTCGCGCCGATCATCGCGGCTTGCCGGGATAGGAGGTCGTGGTTCAGAAACCGCCCCCTGCCGGAGGTCGTGATGCGATGCCTGAGCGCGCGGCCCAGCAGTGAATGCGCAGGCCGGTCGGCGCAGTGGACGATGCAGATATGCCCGCCGGGTCGGCTGACGCGCATGAATTCGGCCAGTGCCTTGGCCGGGTCATCGACAGTTTCGATGCCCCATGCACAGGTCAGCAGGTCGAAGGTATTGTCCGGGAACGGCAGGTTTTTCATGCAGCCCACGACCCGTGTCGCCGTGATGTCGGAGCAATGATCCAGCATCGCTGCTGACGCATCGAGCAAGGTGAGGTTGAATGCCCCACCGGCGCCTTTGCGCAGCCGCCGCGCCACTGTGCCGGTGCCGCAGGCCACGTCGATCACCCGCATGCCGGGTTGCAAAAGGGCCGTGACCGCCCCTTCGAACGCGCATTGCGCCTCGCCCCCGGCATGGCGGAGCCAGCGATCATGCGACCTGCCGTAGCCGTCGGCGGCTTTGTCATAGATCGCCTGATGATCGAATGGCGTCATTTGACCAGTGGCCCCATGCGGGATATCGTCAAGTAGGTTGACTATCATGGGAAATGAAAGTGGTCAAGAAGGTTGACGATCTGCGCCCCGATCATGTGGGCTGGCGCCTTTGGGATGCGGCAGCATCGTGGAAAGACCGTTTTGCCGCCGAGATGGTCGCGGCGGGCCATGACTGGTATGCCGAGGCCCGGTCGAGCGTTGTGCCCTATGTCGGGATCAACGGGACCCGGCAGGCCGATATCGTGGCCCGGATGGGGCTGAGCAAACAGGCGGTGCAGCAGTTGATCGTTGATCTTGAGCGGTCCGGTATCCTGCGCCGTGACCCCGACCCGGATGATGGCCGCGGCAAGATCGTCCGCTTTACCGAGGCCGGTCTGGCCGCCCAACGCGACAGCGCCCGCGTCAAGCGCAAAGTCGAGGCCGAAATTCGTACCAAGCTGGGCGATGCGGATTTCGAACGGCTGATGGAGATCCTGCGGAAGATCGGATCGGAGGGTTGATTTATCGGCGCTGGCCCGATCCGCAGTCTATTTTCGCGGAAGCGTGGGATTGCGGGCCGTTTTAGGTCGGATTCAATCCGATGCGATGATGGTGGGGCAGACTGGAGTCGAACCAGTACAGGGATTTCACCGAGAGATTTACAGTCTCCGACCTTCGCCAATACGAGAGCCGCCCCAGGAATCAGAGGCTGCTTGGATAGAGAGATATGGTGGCGAGGTTGGTCATGCGGGTGCGGATAGCCGGTGGAGAATTTGAATGCAAGAAGAGTTAACGCTGATCAGCATTGTAAGTGCTAGAAACGGATCAGGTTTTTGTTTGCCAGTTTCCGCTGCCACGTAGCCGCTTGGCATTCGTCCTGCGGAAAACCGTATTTGCCCAGGGCGTATGCGTCGGACATGAACTGGATCGCCCCTTCAAAATACAGGTTTCCTGCCTCTTCGATCAGCTTAAGCCCGGCTGCTTGATCTTGCGCGACGCCGACACCCGATATCAGATCAAGACCTAGGCACCATTTCGCATATGCATGGCCGGTGTCCGCAGCCTTGCGATATAGGATGGCCGCCTCCTCATACTCCGCTTTCTCATAATGATGGTGGGCGAGATAGAACATCGCGTCGGGAAGCTCTGCCGCAGCACCTTCCTTCAGCCGTTGGAGGTGTTTCTGATCCATTTCTTCTTGGGTCAGATCACGTCCATCATGGTTGCCGCTAATGAGCCATTGGGCCTCGGCGGAACCGGCTTTGACCAACGGTTCCAGAAGCGTGGTTGCCCATTTCGACATCGCCTCGCTTAGTTCTTCGTTTGAACAATAATATCTTGCGTCCAACAGTTTCTTGGCTTCTTGAAGCGCGAAACCATCATCGCCTGATATGCCTGCGTGTTTTGGCGTTTTGGCGTTCTGTCCGCTCACTCCTGCAACTCCCGCTCTACCGTGGCTATATTTGCCCTGATTTCCGGGATATCCGGCCCTAGGCGTCTGGCTTGCCTGAGCGCTCGCCTTGCCCCCTGCAGATCATCTTGCGCATAGCGCGCGTTGCCGAGGCCGAAGGGCCAGAGCCAGTTTTGGGGCCATTTGGCTGCGCCGGTTTCGTAAACGGTTTCGGCGGCTTCGTATTGCCCGACCCGTTCGAGGGCGGCGCCTGCGCTGAGGATGTCGGTTTCGCCTGCGCTGACCGGCAGATCATCGGGGGGCAGAACGATGAGGCCCCAGAAATCGCCGCGTCGCCATGTCCGTTCGAATAGGGCGAAAGGCATGATCATTTGGTCTTCTTGACCCGAGTTCAGATAGACCTCGTCCCGGTTCAGATCGTAGCCGGTGACGACGCCGTAATGCCAGACGGGCGCGATGCCGAGCCCGAGGTTTTGGAAGACGATGACGGGGTGACCGGCTGCGACTTCGGTGAGAAGATCGTCGAAGTTATTGAGTTCGACGGCGAGTTGTCCCTGCCGGCGCGCGCTGCCGATCATGTCAGCAAGGTACGTCCCGCCAGCCCCGGGGCTGAAGGCGAGGGCGGCGATATCCTCTGGCGTCACATCGCTGCCCGCCCATTGCATGACCATCGCGATGGAAGTTGGGCCGCAGTAGAACGCCGCTTGTTGGATCAGGGGGACGTCGGCGATGATGGCGCGGGTGGGTACGTCGACCGTCAGCCGCTCATCTGGATCGAAGGGCGCTGCGCAGGCGGAGAGCCAGCCCAGCGCCAGAAACAGGAAAAGCCTTAGCGCACGCACCGGGTGAAGTTGAAGATACGTGTCAGGCACAGGATGTCGGTCACCAGAAGGATGATGAAGATGGTGAAGAGTGTGCCGACGATGTCGGCGCCTGCATTGTCTTTCTCCATCTGGACCATGATCGAGGCGACTTCTGCATCTGTCAGGGCGGCGAGACGTGCCTCGGCCTCGGCCGGGTCAACGCCGAGGCGGACGATCTCGGCCCGGATCTCTTCCCGCTGGAGTTCGTCCATCAAGAAGGTGCGATCGCTGTGCTGAACGTATTTGCTGATGGCCGCTTCGGTGCCCAGCATTTCGGCCTGCGTCATCGTTGCGGTTGTCGTAGTGATCGCCAGTTGTGCCGAGATCAGCATGGCGAGCCCGGTTTTGGTCAGGTTCAAGCAGCCCATGGATGTTCCTTTCGTGCGGCGGTTGGCCCGCCGGTTACCCCTATGGCTACAGTTTTGAGGAATTTCCGTGCCCGCGCAACCGCTTGATGGGTCATCGGCGAAAAGCGGGTCAGATAAAGGCGGCTGCGTTGTTCAATAGCAGGATGCGGATAATCTCCAGCCCAACCAGAACAACGATCGGCGACAGGTCGATCCCGCCGAGATCGGGCATGAACCGCCGGACCCGGCTGTAGATCGGGTCGAGGATCCGTTCGAGCGTGTACCAGACCTGCCCCACGAATTCCTGCCGGACGTTGAGGACCTCGAACCGGATCAGCCAGCTCATGATGAAATGGGCGATCACGAAAAAACGGACGACGCCGATGATCAAGAGCAGGATTTGGATGACGGATACCATGTGGCGGGTCCCTTATTGACGTTTGCCAAGACCTATGTGTTTGCGATGGGTGGGACAAGGCCCGACCTGCCGTGAGGTCAAAGTTGACGTAAACGTCAATTCGCCCCATGTGCCACGCAGAGATTTGACGAAGGTTTGTCCGATGTATCCCCTTGTCCGCCTGGCCAAAGAATACCTGATCGCGCGGGGTGCGCCGCCGCTGGACCCGCTTGGCACGCATGTGTCGCATCACCGCTGCTGGCCGCAGGATATCGACCTGTTCATGGAGATGAATAACGGCCGCATTCTGACCATCCTCGATTTGGGGCGGACGACGTTGGCCTATCGTGTGGGTCTGCTGCGCACGCTGCAAAAGCAGCGCTGGGGGCTGACAATGGCGGGCGTGTCCGTTCGCTATCGCAAGCGCATCCGTCCGTTCGTGAAGTTTCGCACCGTCAGCAAGGCGGTGGGTTGGGATCATCGCTTTGCTTACCTTGATCAGTCGATCTGGATCGATGACGAATGTGCCGTGCAGGCGCTGTATCGGTCGGCCGTGACGGACAAGAATGGTCTGGTCACCCCGGATCGCCTTTTTGCGGTGATGGGTCATGAAGGTGTGTCACCCGACCTGCCGCCCTGGGTGCAAAGCTGGATCGACGCCGATGCAACCCGGCCATGGCCGCCTATCGATAATGGTCTCACCTAACGCCGGACTTGCCAGCAGCCTGTTTTGCGGTGTTTGATCGCCAGCAACAACAAAAGGGCAGTGTCATGGCGGTGAGTAAACGGCGGATCTGGGGCTGGATGGCGTTCGACTGGGCCTCGCAGCCGTTTTACACGCTTGGACTGACGTTTATCTTTGGGCCATATTTTGCGGCTGTTGCGGCGGAGTATTATCTGGGTGCGGGGATGGACGAGAAGACCGCAGACGCCGAAGCGCAGTCACTATGGTTTATGGGACAAACGATCGCCGGCCTATTCATTGCCTTCACCGCTCCGTTTTTGGGTGCCTTTGCCGACAGCTCGGGCCGTAAAATTCCATGGATCGCTTTTTTCTCGGTTGTGTATGTTCTGACAACAGCGCTGTTGTGGGGCCTGACTCCGGACGGCAGTTCGTTGTTCTTCATATTGGCGATTTTTTTCATTGGCTTCGTTGCCGCTGAAAGTGCGCTAAATTTCGTCAATGCAATCCTGCCGTCATTGGGAACTCAGAGTGAGGTCGGAAGGATATCTGGCGCTGGCGCAGCCTTTGGGTACTCGGGTGGCGTTACAGCACTGTTCATCATGCTACTTCTGCTCGCGGAGAATGAGGAAGGCGTAACATTGTTGGGCAACGCCCCGTTGTTCGGATTGGACCCAGAGCAGCGTGAAGGAACGCGGTCGGTCGGTCCGTTCATCGCTGTTTGGTACGCCATTTTCATCATGCCGTTCTTCTGGTGGGTCAAAGATGATCCGAATGCTCCAAAGAAATCGACTGCTTTGTCGGCTGTTGCGGGTGAATTGTGGACAACACTTAAGAATGTCTACCGGCGCAAAAGCCTCTTCAACTTTTTGATCGGCTCCATGCTTTACCGCGACGCCCTAAATGTTTTGTACACAGCGGGTGGGGTTTACGCTGCGCTGGTATTGGATTGGGAGATTATTGAGATCGGCGTGTTCGGGATCATTGCCGCTATCTCGGCGGCGATTACGACATGGCTATCTGGCCTTGCTGATCAGCGGTTTGGGCCCAAGCCCGTGATCACTACCATGGTCTGCGTTTTGATCGCTGTATCGGCCATTATTGTTGGCATGTCGCGCGAGCAGATTTTTGGCATTCCACTGGCCGAGGGGTCACAGCTTCCGGACATCGTTTTTTACATCTGCGGCATGTGTATTGGCGGTGCGGGCGGTGCGGTTTATACCTCCTCCCGATCCATGATGGTGCGGCATACACATCCGGATCGCCCGTCCGAAGCCTTTGGACTATTCGCTCTTTCCGGGAAGGCCACTGCATTCATTGCAACAGCCATGGTGACCGCCTTCACCAATCTAACTGGCAACACCCAACTTGGGTATTTACCGGTGATTATTCTTTTTCTGTTAGGTCTTTTCCTGCTACGGTGGGTCAACAAAGATGGAGATCGCGCAGAATGGTCCGCATCGTAGCAGTCGTTTTAATCGCTTTTGGGTTGTCAGCTTGCCAGCCGGAGGCACCACCGCAGGCCGAAATTGTCAGCCAGAACGCGAATGACACGCGGATTGCAAAGAACTTGTTCGGGGCGATTCCTGTCGCCTCTCGCGCGGCGCCACAGGCGATTGGCGGTTATGCACGCGGCTGTCAGGCCGGTGCGGTGCAGTTGCCTGAGACAGGGCCGACATGGCAGGCCATGCGGTTGTCACGGAACCGGAACTGGGCGCAGCCCGAAACCGTGGATTTTGTGCAGGACCTCAGCCGCTTTGCCGCGACGCAGCCCGGTTGGTCTGGTCTGTATGTGGGCGATATGAGCCAACCGCGGGGTGGGCCGATGCTGACCGGACATCGCAGCCATCAATCGGGGCTGGATGCGGATATCTGGATGCTGCCGCCGCAGCGGTTGAACCTGACGCCCACGGAGCGCGAAAACATCTCGTCCATTTCCATGCGACGGGCGAGCGGGGCCTACACCAATTCATCATGGACGCCACAGCATGAGGCGATTTTGAAAGCGGCGGCGTCGGACCCGCGTGTCGCGCGGATATTCGTGTTTCCGGGTGCGAAGGTTGCCATGTGCCAATCGGCGACCGGGGATCGGTCGTGGCTGCGCAAGGTCCGGCCATGGTGGGGCCATCACTATCATTTCCATGTGCGGCTGAACTGCCCTGCCGGCGATGCAAGCTGCGCCGCGCAAAACCCGCCGCCCGCTGGCGATGGCTGTGCCGAGGCGCAGGGATGGGTGGATCGTATCCTCAACCCGCCACCACCGGACCCGAATGCACCCCCGCCGCGACCACGGTCTGAACTGACGATGGCCAGCCTGCCGGGCCAATGCCTGGGCGTGTTGAACGCAGAATAGCTTGGGCAAGCTCATTTCTCTGATGGCTCTGTGCTGGGCTATGTCGGCCTGTGCCGATACACAGCTGATCGGAGCGTATCGCTGGGTCGCGGACGATCCGCGATTTGGCGGGCTTTCGGGGGTGGAGATCAGTGCGGATGGATCGGACTTGATTGCCTTGAGCGATCGCGGCACGCTGATCACCGGACGTCTGATGCGTGACGAAGGGGTCGTAACAGGTGTGACGGATATGCGTATCGCCGATCTGCTTGATCGGGGGGGTGCTGACTTTCCCAAGAATGATGGTGACAGTGAGGGCATTGCCGTCGGGCCGGACGGGCGCGTCTTTGTTTCGTTCGAGTCGGTGCACGGCTTGCGCGAGGTCGATGAAGAGGGCGTTGCCACGACGCCATTGCTGACAAGCCGATCCTTTGCCGGTTTTCAGAAAAATTCATCTTTCGAGGCGCTGGCGGTGGATGCAGATGGTGCCCTGTATACCATTCCGGAACGGTCGGGGCGTGCGGATCGCCCATTTCCCGTTTATCGGTATCAGCGGGGTGAATGGGATCAGGTTTTTGAAATCCCGCGGCGCGGTGTGTTTCTGATCGTGGGTGCGGATATCGGCCCGGATGGCAGGCTGTATGTGTTGGAACGTGACTTTACCGGGGTTGGTTTTCGAAGCCGCGTGCGTCGGTTTGCGTTGGATGGAACGGATGAGCAAGAGCTGATCCGTTCGGGCCTGGGTGCGCATGACAATCTGGAAGGCATCGCCGTTTGGGAGGATGATGTCGGGCTGCGTGTGACGCTGGTGTCGGACGACAATTTCAACTGGTTCCAACGGACTGAGATTGTCGAATACCGGATTGACTGACGTTTGCGTGGGCGTTAATGCACCGCGTCCCCTATGACATGGGGATCAAGTGCCGCAACCTTGTCAAAACGGATACCAGACATGACCCGCATCCTTCCCGGCGTGATCGCCATGGCCATTATCGTGGTTGCCTCGAACGTTCTTGTGCAGTTCCTGATCCTTGACGGATTGCTGACATGGGGGGCGTTCACCTATCCGCTGGCCTTCCTTGTGACCGATATCATGAACCGGGTGTATGGCCCCGCCGCCGCGCGGAAGGTGGTTTTTGCAGGTCTGGTGGTTGGGATCATTTGTTCGCTGATCGGCAGCCAGATCATGCTGCAAGGCGATGGCTTTACTTATCCGGCGGTTGCGTTGCGCATCGCGATTGGATCGGCCACAGCGTTTGCGGTGGCGCAGCTTTTGGACATTGTGGTGTTCGATCGCCTGCGTGACGGGTCGTGGTGGCGTGCGCCGCTGGCGAGCACGCTGATCGGATCGACGGTTGATACGGTGATCTTTTTCTCGATCGCCTTTGCCGCCCTGTTCAACGGTCTGAGCGCCAGCGCCGCAGAAGAGGTGGTCTGGGCACAGGAGGCGGTGCCGTTTCTGAATGCCGGGCCGCTGGTCCCGCTTTGGGTGTCGCTCGCGGTGGCGGATTGGGGTGTGAAACTGTCCATTGCGCTGATGGCGCTGATCCCGTTTCGCATCATTGTTGGGCAAATTCTGCAACGTCGCGCCGAAACCGCGTAGGTGGTGTATTTTTACTTGAAATATACCAGATATGTGCGAACGTCTGATCAGGCGAAACATTTTGAAAGGAGGTGATCCAGTGCATCATGAGGTATTGGAGAAACGTGTCGGGACAACTTGTGGGGGTCAAAGCTAGGGCAGCCCTTGGCTGAGAAGACCACAAGGTGGGCAACCTAACCGACCCGCCTCCGAAATTCAGGAAAGGGCCATCCCATCGCCGGGGTGGCCCTTTTTCAATGGCGAATGCTTGCATTCGCCAAGTGTGGGTTGGCGGTTGGTTCAGCCAAATGTGGTGTGCACACGGCGTGCACACGCTGTACACACACCGTACATACGCGCATGCGGCCAGTGTCGGAGCCTCCGGCGGGAGTATTTTTGGCAAGATGATAAAGGTGAATGACCAGATCACCATCAAGGATTGGGAACTGACCGAGCAGTTTGCCCGATCCTCGGGGCCGGGTGGGCAGAATGTGAACAAGGTGTCGACGGCTGTGGAGTTGCGGTTCGAGGCGGCGCGATCGCCGAACCTGCCTGGGCCGGTGAAGACGCGGTTGAAGCGGTTGGCGGGGCGGCGGTGGACCCAGGATGGGGCGCTGGTTTTGTTCGTTCAGGAGACCCGCAGTCAGGCCCGCAATCGTGAGATTGCGCGGGAGCGATTGCGGGAATTGATCCTGAAAGCCTGCGAAAAGCCGAAGCGCCGCGTGCCGACCAAGCCGACCTATGGGTCGGTCAAGCGTCGGCTGAAGGCCAAGAAGGTACGCGGTGAGGTGAAGTCCTTGCGGGGGAAAGTTGAGGAGTAGCGTTAGCTGGCCACCGCGTTCATGAACCGATCCCGGATGACGACCGGGTCTTTGGTGATCACCGGCAGCTTGATGTTGCCGCTTTCGCATTTGCAGACGATGATGGTCATCTTCTTGCTGTCAATCGCGTCTTGCAGGACTTTGCCGGTGTCTTCCGCCTGACATTCGACCACGTTTTCGCAGCCACAGGCTTTGGCGACTGCTGCGAGTGAGGTTTTCTTACCCGCATAGGTCGGCTGATCCCCGGTGGACCCGTAAGAGCCGTTGTCGATGATCAGCAGGATGAAGTTGTCGGCCACGTTGTTCGCGATTGTGGGTAGCGTACCAAGGTTCGTCAGTACGGACCCGTCACCGTCAATGGAGATGACAGTCTTGTCTTGCGCCAGTGCAACGCCGAGCCCGATGGACGAGGCGAGCCCCATCGTGCCGAGCATGTAAAAATTCGTGGGCTGGTCGTCAATCATGTGCATTTCCTGGCTCGGCAGCCCGATATTGCAGATGACCAACTGATCGCGGAGGATCGGGGCGATTTCTTTCAGGACTTCGGACCGGATCATATCAGTAGCCTCCCCAGAAGGTGGCATCGGTCAGGATCGCCACGGGTTTGTTGCACATGAAGGTGTATTTGAGGATGTCGTCGAATTCATCGACATCTTCCTGTTTGTGGAAGTGGTAGGTCGGGATGTTGAGCTGGTTTAGAAGCGCCTTGGTGTGGACGGCCATTTCGACCTGGCAGGCGACGGGTTCTTTCAACTCACCCCGGTAGCTGATCAGCATGGGCAGCGGCATCCGGTAGAATTGCGTGAGCGTGACCAGCGTGTTGATCGTCACCCCGATCGCCGTGTTCTGCATGATGATCGCGGGGCGTTTGCCGCCCATGAAAGCCCCGGCGCAGAGGCCCATTCCCTCATCCTCTTTGTTGGAGGGGATGTGGTAGATTTCGGGCCTTGCTTCGACCTCTTCGATGACGCCGCCCAGTTGTTTGCAGGGCACCGTGGTGATGAATGACACGTCATTGGCGACGAAATCATCAACGATTTTCTTGCTGATATCCAAACTCCTGATCCTTTCTAGGGTTCGAGTATGATCTTGGGGGCGGCGACGCGACCGGCGCGGATGTCGGCGAAGGCTTGGTTTCCGTCCTTGAGCGCGCGTGTTTCGGTCCAGTCGAGGGGGCCGAGTCTGCCGTCGAAAATCGCCTGCGCCGTGTCGCGGAAATCTTGGGCGGTGTATGTGTAGGTGCCGATGAACGTGATCTCTTGCAGGGTCATGCGCCGAATATCGAGCCCGCTAGTGTTTTCGCCAAGGCCGATATGCATGATCACGCCGCCCGGATTGGCGATGGCGGATGCGTCGGCGCGGGTGGCGGCATAGCCGACACCGTCAATGACCAGGTCGGCGCTGGTGATGGTGCCGGGGGCGACAGGGTTGAGGCCGTCGATCGTCGCGAGCCTTTGACGGCGCGTTTCGTTGGGTTCGACGATGCTGACATTGGTTGCACCAAACGCCCGCAATGAGAGGGCGGCGCCGACCCCGATGGCGCCGCCCCCGATGACGAGGCAGGTTGCCTCGGTGAATGGTTTCTGGAGCGCTTGTTTCGCGAGGCGCACCGCGTGCCAGCCGCAGGCGAGTGGTTCGGCGAGGGCGGCTTTTTGCAGTAGAACGTTGTCGGGGACTGTGACGAGGTTTCCGTCGCGCATGGTCACGAGTTCGGCAAAGGCACCCTCGCGCGGGGGCATGGAGATGATCATGCGGTCGGGGCAGAGGTTGTCTCGGCCTGACAGGCAGGCGGGACATTTGCCGCAGGTCACAAGTGGATTGATCGTGACCCGTTCGCCGTCGCGGGGGCCGCCGATGATGATCCCGGCTGCTTCATGCCCGAGGATCAGCGGGCTGGGCCGCCGTTCGTCATGGCCGAGATAGGCGTGCATGTCGGACCCGCAAATCCCGGAAGCGGCGATCCGGATCAGTTGCTGGCCGGGTTCAGCCTGCGCGTCAGGAACGTCGCGGTAGGTGAGTGTTTCGACAGCATCGTAGACGAGCGCTTTCATGGATTAGCCGTCGGCCGTGAGGTCAAAATCCTCGTTGGGAAAGTACTTATGTAGGCGCACATCGGCGGAGCGCGCGTGCCCTTCCATCCCTTCGAGGCGGGAGATGCGGGCGGTTGCTTCGGCCACCCGTTTGGCGCCCTCGCGAGAGGCGCGCTGCCATGTGACGATTTTCATGTATTTGTGGACCGAAAGCCCGCCGGTGTAGGACGCGGCGCGCGAGGTTGGCAGGACGTGGTTCGTGCCGGACGCCTTGTCGCCGTAAGCGACCGTTGTTTCTTCGCCGAGAAAGAGCGAGCCATAGCAGCTGAGCCGGTTCAGCCACCAATCGAGGTCGTCCGCCTGAACGGTGAGGTGTTCGGGCGCGTATTCGTCAGAGGTTGCTGCCATTTCTTCGCGGTCGGCGCACAGGATTACCTCGGCATAGTCGCGCCAGGCGGCTTTCGCGTTTTCGCTGTTCACCTCGGGTAGGTCGTCGATCAGGCCGGGAACGCGCTGTATCACGTCCTCGGCGAGCGCCCGGTCATCGGTGACCAGCCAGACGGGGGAATTGTAGCCGTGTTCGGCCTGGCTGACCAAATCGGTGGCGACGATATGCGGGTCGGCGGTTTTGTCGGCAAGGATCAGGCTGTCGGTCGGGCCTGCGATCATGTCGATGCCAACGCGACCGAAAAGGATGCGCTTGGCCTCGGCCACGAACTGGTTGCCGGGGCCGACGAGGATGTTGGCCTTGGGCAGGCCGAAAAGGCCGAATGTCATGGCCGCGACGCCTTGGACCCCGCCCAGCGCCATGATCTTGTCGGCGCCGCAGATATGGGCGGCGTAGACGATGGCGGGGGCGATGCCGGTGTCGGGCCGCGGCGGCGAGGTGGCGACGATGTGATTGCAACCGGCGACCTTGGCGGTTGTCACCGTCATGATCGCGCTGGCGATGTGGCTGTAACGCCCGCCGGGGACATAGCAACCCGCGGCATCGACCGGGATCGCCTTTTGTCCGGCGGTGAGGCCGGAGACAACCTCATATTCGACATCTTGCAACGTGGCTTTCTGCGCCTCGGCAAAGCGGCGGACGTTGTCATGGGCGAACTTGATGTCGTCTTTGAGGCGGTCGGGGACCAGATCGGCGGCAGCTGCGATTTCGTCTGCTGTCAGGATGATGTTGCCGTCGTATTTGTCGAACTTGGCGGCATAGCGCAGGGCAGCTTCGTCGCCGCCCGCCTCGATATCGGCGAGGATGGTCTGGACCGTTTCGGTCACGTCTGACGCGCCCGACCGGGCCGTGAGCGTTGCTTTCTTGAGGTATTCGCGAGCCATGATTCGGATCCTTGCAGTAGGTTTGCTGTGAATGTAAGCCTTTACATTTGCGGATTGCAAGCCTTGTATTTACGTTAGGTCAACGAAATGCCATGAAACGTAGAGCCATGATGAAACCAACCCCGACACTGCATGATGTGGCCAGGATGGCCGAGGTTTCGACCGCGACGGTGTCGCGTTGTTTCAACTTTCCCGATCAGGTGTCTGAGGCGACCCGCGACAGGGTGATGGCGGTCGTCAAAGAGCTGGGATATGCGCCGAATTTCGGGGCGCGCGCCATGGCGGCGCGGCGGACGAACACGATCGGGGCGATCATTCCGACGATGGAAAACGCGGTTTTCGCACGGGGTTTGCAGGCGTTTCAGGAAGAATTGCATGCCAGCGGCTACACGATGCTGGTGGCGAGTTCGTCCTATCAGGCGGATCTGGAAGAGGCGCAGATCAGAGCCTTGGTCGCCCGGGGGGCTGATGCATTGCTGTTGATCGGGCATGACCGCGACCCGGAAATTTACCGGTTTCTGGATGCGCAAGGCGTGCCGGTTCTGGTGGCCTGGGCCTATGATCCGGCGCTTTCTCGGCTTTCGGTCGGGTTTGACAATGCTGCGGCGATGCAGGCCTTGACCGCCGAGGTGATCGCGCTGGGGCATCGCCGGTTGGCGCTGATTTCGGCGGAGATCGAGCATAATGACAGGGCGCGTGCACGGCTGGACGGAGTGCACGCCGCAATGCGCTTGGCCGGGCTGGCGGAGGCGGATTTGACCGTGGTTACAAGACCGTATGGGATTGAAAACGGGTCCCAGGCGTTCGCGGAGGTGATGCAGGCCAGCCCAACTGCGGTGCTGTGTACGAATGATGTTCTGGCGTTGGGCGCATTGCGCAGGGCACGTGAAATGGGGATCGCGGTACCAGATGACGTGTCGATCTGCGGGTTCGATGATATCGAACTGGCCGAAGTCGCCTTTCCCCCGCTGACGACGGTGCATGTGCCGCATACGGACATGGGCAGAACGGCCGCCAAGACCCTGGTCCGCATGGTGCGGGGGTTGGAGGTTGCCGGGTCGCGGGAATTGAAAACCCGGATTGTGCACCGGGGGACCCTGGGACCGATCAACCCTGCCTTGACGCAGCGATGACCTGTGGCCGGTCGAGTTTGCCGCTGGCGGTGCGCGGCATCGGCCCGTCCCAGCGGATGATCTTTCGAGGCACCATATAGGCAGGCATCGTCTTGCGGCAGTGGGCGATGAGCGCGGCCTCATCATAATTCGGTTGTGGGGTGAGTGTGACGTGCACGACCTGCCCCAGATCGTCGTCGTCGACGCCGAACGCCACGATATCGGTGGCCATGCCGCTGGCGGAGATCAGATCCTCGACCTCGGTCGGGCTGAGCCGGAAGCCGCTGGTTTTGATCATGTCATCGACCCGGCTGACGAACCACAGGTCGCCATCTTCGTCCACGCGCACCAGATCGCCGCTGTAGACGACGGGTTCGTCACCGATCAGGTCGGCGAGTTCAGGGCAGGTTTTGATTTTCTCGGCCGTCAGGTCGGGGCGACCCCAATAGCCGAGGCTGACGAGCGGGCCGGCATGGACGAGTTCGCCTTGTTCGCCCGGTCCTGCGCGACCCTGCCCGTGTTTGATCACATGGATATCAGCGTTCGGGACACCCTGCCCGATCGCGCCCATTTTCGCGGCGAATTTGTGGGCGGGCAGGTAGGTGGAGCGAAATGCCTCGGTCAGGCCGTACATAAGGAAGATGTCGATGTCGGGAAAGACATCGGGCATTTGTGACAGGATGTCGGGGGGAATTTTACCGCCGGTGTTGGTGATCAGGCGGAGGGTTGGCAGAGCCGTGGGCGTTTTGGCCAAAAGGCGGACGACCTGGTTCCAGAGCGGCGGAACACCTGCAAAACCTGTGACCTGATGCGTGTTGATCGCCTTGATGATTTCGGTCGGCATGATCACGGGTTGGTGGACGATGCTGCCGCCGACAAGCAGCATTGTGGTGAGTTGGTTGAGCCCCGCGTCGAAGCTGTAAGGGAGGACGGAGAGCAGGCGGTCGTCTTTGGTCAGCCCGAGATATTCGACCACCGTTTCCGCGCCGATGCGGATGTTTCGGTGGCTGAGCATCACGCCTTTGGGCATGCCGGTGGAGCCGGAGGTGTAGATGATCATGGCGAGGTCGGTGTCAGTTGGTGTGGCCTCTTTGCCTGTGCCGGTTGGTTTAAGGGTGGCCCAGTCGGTTTGGGTGTCTTCCAATGGGCCTTTGGGGTTCTGGATCAGCGTGCCGATCATGGTGCTGGGCAGGTCTTTGGGCTGGCCGCTGATGATCAGCGCCTTGGCGCCGGAATCCTCGGCCACATAGCGCAGTTGTGCGGACGTCCATTGCGTGTTGACGTTGATGACCACGGCGCCGATCTTGGCTGTGGCCCACATCGCCACGGCCTCTTCAATGCTTTTGCGGAGGTGGACGATGACGCGGTCGCCTTGGGTGATGCCGATGCCGGTGAGGTAGTCGGCGACAAGATCGACCTCGGCGCTGAAGTCGGCGTAAGTGACCTTGCGTTTGGCGTCGATCAACGCGGTTCTGTCGGGATCGCGGGCGAGGTTGTCGGCCAGAAGGCGGTAGAGGCTGTGTCCCATATCTGTCATCCCCTACTGTACCGCAACCATATCCATCGTGCGCTGGATATCGGTCCAATCGGCGGTGAAGTTGTCCTGCGTGCCGTCGCCCACAACCATGGCAAAGCGTCTGTCCTGCCGGTCGGTTTCCTGTTTCAGCGTGGCGACGACCCTATCGGGCGGTTGGATGACGAAAAGCGTGGATTTTGCGGGCATCACGGCGAGGCCGTGTTCGAGATGGCTGCCCTCAACCCCTGCAACAACCTGCGCGTTGGCGCAGATGATGACGATTTCGTCGACGGTCATGTCCATGGGGTTGATGATTTTGAAGCCATAGTCGCGTGCGAAATTTTCGGCGAGTTCGGTTTCATTCGCCAGCAGCCGCATGTCGCCGGTCGTGCCGCGCAGGATGAAGACGCCCGGGATGGGTGCGGGGTCGCGCCGGTTCATCAGCCGTTTGCGCATTTCCCACCCGCGGGCGGTTTTGCCGGAATTGTTGGGGAAATCGTCGAAGAGGATCAGTTCGTCGAAATGCATGTTTTGAACGCGGCGGGGGGTGATGCGCAGCAATTCTTCGTATCGGGGCGTGTGCCCTGCGATTTCCGGGGCGGTTGTGACGGGGGGATGATCGACCGTTTCCGTCAGAAGGTACGCGATGACATCAACGCCTAGCCAGCTGCCGAACCAGCGGTTGCCAATCCAGCTTTCGTACATGGTGGCGTTCATGCTTTCGCTGGGGCGGCGATAGGTCAGCGCCTTGTTCTGACGGGGGCGCAGGTGGCGTTGCGCGCCTGCGGCGTAGAGGATGCCATCGACCAGATCGACATCTTTGATCCGGTAGCCCATCGTGGGCTTTGCCTGATGGGTGAAGTCGCCGCGGAAGGCACTAAGCACGTCGGATTTCGTGCCGAACTCGGTGCCTGCGATTTTATCAAGTTGGTTGGGGAGGAAGATCGCGGGCGGTACGTAGACCTCGTTCCCCGGCGCGACCTCCCACCTGTCGGCGGCGTGGGCGGTGATGTCCGCGTAAGGCTGGCGTGCGATGTCGCGCAGTTTGCCGATGAGAGGCCGGAAAGACAGCATATGGAAATCGGTTTTTGCTTTCAAATATTGGTTGATCCTATGTCACCCAGCTGATCCTGTCTAGTTGCCGGAGTGGCGATTTCCGCTTTGGATGCAGGGGCTTAGCCCTGCGCCATCTTTCGGAAAGTTTCGTTTTCGGCGACGAGTTCGTCATAGGTGCCGTGCGACACGATCTTTCCGTGTTCCATCAGGAAAATCTGGTCGCATTCCTTTACCGTCGTCAGCCGGTGCGCGATCATGATGACCGTTTTGTCAGATCGGATGTTGTGCACGGCCTCCATCACCACCCGTTCGGTGATGTTGTCGAGGGCCGATGTGGCCTCATCCATGATCAGGAGGCTGGGATTAGTATAAAGCGCGCGGGCGATGCCAATTCGTTGCCGTTGACCGCCCGAAAGCCGTACCCCGCGTTCACCGACCATCGTGTCGTAGCCATCGGGGAGTTCGGTCATGACGAAATCATGCAGCGCGGCGATGCGGGCGGCCTGTTCGACGGCCTCCATGTCGATCTGGTCGGGCGGGATGCCGAAGGCCACGTTGCGGGCGATGTTGTCGTCGATCAGGTAGATGTCTTGCGGGACGTAGCCGATGGTTTGCTGCCATGCGCGGCGGGTGTCGTTGGTGATTGCGGTGCCATCGACCTCCATCGTGCCGTCCTGGATGGGGAGGAGGCCGAGGATAAGGTCGATCAGTGTCGTCTTGCCTGCGCCCGTCCCGCCGACGATACCGATGGTCGTACGCGCCTTGATGGTCAGGTTCAGGTCGGTCAGTGCCGGGCGCTGTGCCTTTTCGTAGCCAAAGCCGATATTGCTGAGTTGCAGGCTATCGTTCAGCGGGAGGGGCTGGGTCGCGCCTGTTTCGGTCGGTAGACGATCTGTAGCAGCTTGGGCTGCGTCGCTTTCGGCGACCATATGGTTGAGCAATTCCTCACCCCCGCGGACGGAGACGAGGCTGTGATAGATCTGCTGGATCGCGGGCAGAATGCGGATGACGGCAAAGGCGAAGATACCCAGCGTGGGGATGATGGCGATCAGGTCGCCATCGCTGCGCAAGAGTAGAACAAGGATCAGCGTGAGCATGATGCCGAATGTCAGCGCCTCGAGCGCGAAGCGGGGCAGTTCGCCCAGGATCTGGTTCCGCGCGGCATAGCGCGCGTGGTCATGAGCGGGGCCATCGAATTGGCCGGTGTAGTTGTCCTCGAGCCCTTGCAGTTTGACCTGTTTGAAGCCGCCTGTCGCCTCGCCCACGATCCGGTATTTTCTGTCACTGGCCAGAAGTCGCTGCCGCCCGGAATGATAGATGATCGGGCGCAGTACGAGATAGAGAAGTGCGTAGGACCCGCCAAGCAGCCCGGCCGATAGGAACGACACGAACGGATCGACGACGATCAGGAAACTGATGATCGCGATGGCCGAGATTGCGCCGGAGATGATCATCAAGAGGGGCACGATGACCGTGAAGACAAGGTAATCCATCTCACTCAGCACATTGCGGGCGATTTCGGCGCTGTTTTTGGTCAGAAACCAGCTATAGGGCCGGTGCAGGTAGATACCGAAGAGCCGGCACGCCAAGGCATAGCCCCGCATGTTGGCAAACCGGATCAGGACATAGGCGCTGATCCCCTTGATCCCGAGGCTGGCAAGGACGACGCCGAACACCGCGAAGGACATGAAGATCATGAAGCTGTAGTTCGAGGCAAAGCCGAAATAGTCGTATATAGCCGAGAAAATCGCGCTGTCACCGATCTGCTCGGGGCTGGCCAGCAGGTTAAGGAAAACAAGTACGGACGAGATTCCGATAACCTCGGCGAAGGCCACGAAGACCATCATCACCATGAGTAGGTAAAAGCCCCGGCGCTCTTTCGCGTTAAAGAGCGACAGCACCTTGCGGTATGTCTCAATCATATGACCAACGATGTTCCGGCCTACGGCCCAAATAAACTAATGAACGCGCGCATGTGCGCTGCGCGGTCATAGGATATTCCGGGTCGAAAGTATAGCGGGCCCGACAGAAACAATCCGTCGTGGTGTGTCGCGGCACCTTTGCGGTGCCGCGACCGATCCTGGATCAGGACCAGACGTCGATCGTCACCGTCGCATCGGTGAAGTTTCCATCTTCGTCGGCGGCCCAGTAACGGAACGAATCCTCACCGGTGAAGCCGATATCGGGTTGGTACATCAGCCGTCCGTCTTCTTGCATGTAAACATCACCGTGTTCAGGGTCGATGAACCCGTCCACGCGCAACTGGTCACCGTCGGCGTCGAAATCATTGGCGATCACATCGAGGTAGATCGGCTGATCCTCGCGCGTCGATGCGGCGTCATCCCGTGTGGTCGGCGCGGTGCCGCCCAAAGAGATGGTGCCGTTGAATTTCGGACCGTCAAAGTAGTTGTTGAACATCCAGTTGTTGTTGATCTGCTCTTGCGTCATGTCGAGCGTGATGATGTGCGAAAACTTGTTCAGTTCGCCCGTGGCACGGTCGACGATGAAATCCTCGACGATCAGCACGTTGCGCCCATCTTCTGTCCGATAATAACCTTCGGTCGTCAGAAGCTGTGCGATCTCGTCGTAGAATTGCAAGACAAGCGGGTCACCGTCGTATTCGCGGTTTCTTGTGCCGATCGAGTCGGTCTTGATCCCGCCTAGGCTGAAATCTTCGTCCTCGGACAGGGTTGTGTCCCCCCGATGAACGAAATCCAGCCGCCCTTCCTGAAGGTCACTGCCCGACAGGATGTGGTGGCGATTGCCGTTAAAGCCCTCAAAATCGCGCCCGACATTGATGGTCTCCATATCGATGAAGATATGATCGACATCGGCGTCAGCGACGGGGCGGAAGAATTCCTGATCCAGCCCGGCACCGACATCGAAACCTTCCATGCGGATGCCGTTGAAGACCATGTCGAAGGCCATCGCGCCGAATTCGACACCGTGGCTTGTCATGCCCGACAGGTCATTACGTGCCGCGATCAGATCGAAATCGCGCAAGGTGTAGTGCGCGGTATAGCTGATGTTGACACCTTCGGTGGTTTCCCAGTTGAGGAACCCATCGAAGACAGACCGCAATTCGTGCTGCTGCTGCGCGGCGTTGTCCTTGATCACGATGATCCCGCTATGGGTGCCGAACGCCTCGTTATCGCGGAAACCCTGGATCGGGGTCAGGTTGACCGCCATCCGGTCATCGCCGTAGGCAACGCCGGGATGGTCAAGACCGCCGGCCAGTGGATCAGCCTCTGGGTCGCGGTGCATCCAGACAAAGCCGTTGTTGGTGTTCGCCGCAACGTTTTCCGCCGCCTCCACCAGCCGCCCTTTGAAGAAAAAGCCGTCACCGGTGCGTCCGTTATCCTGCCGTTCGACATCGGCACCTTCTTTTACAGACCAGTCCCCGAAACCGATCCCTTCGGCTTTGATCGCCATGTTCCGCAGCCAGATGCCGGTTTCGTCGCCAGCCTCGGCCACGAAGGCCGCGCCGAAGACGTCGAAGGCGACGTTGTCGGTAAAGTTGGCGTTGGACGAGTGATGCACAAAGCCCCAGCCCGGCCCGCCGCTGACGGCGTTGCCGACGGCCATCGCCGGATTATCCTGATCCTCGGTTCCGGTTTCGTGGAAGTGGAACGAATAGCGACCCTTGATATTGCTGTCAGCGCTGAGCGATCCCAGATCGCTGGCGGCAAAAGCAGCTTCAGATTTGTCCGTTCGGCCCAGATCGTCAAACGCCGCATAGCGTACATCGACATCGTCGTTATGCATGAACATGACGTGACCACGATGATGGACGGCGGAAGCATCCCCGTCTTCGCTAGAGAACGTGATGTTCCGGCTCATGTTGGACACATAGGCAGCAAGGTCATCGCGCGGTGTGTCGTGATCATGTTCCAGCGGACGGTCAAAGCTGATTTCGTTGCCGCTGATCGCGGTAATCGTGACCTCTTCGTCCTGACTTTCGAGGAAGCCGGCGCCTGACGTCGTCCAGCCCTGTTTGTGCGTGCCGGTAATGACGATCGTATCACCGACTTGCCAGCCATCGGGGATTTCGTCCAGGCTGAGCGATATATCACCGGCCATGGGTGCATCATCGACCTTGTGGAACGAATCCTTTTCGGCGCCGTGGATTTCGACCTCACCATGCGAGACCACGCCGCGCGATAGCAGTGCCGGATCCCAGCCGGTGTCGATATCGCCGTTGTTGGCGATGACGATGTCGACATTCACGTTGGCGTCGATCGGATCGTCGGCGGTGCCGATCTCCAGACGCCCGTGCGACGATACGACCATTGTATCAACGACCATCCGAGAGTCGCTGTCGGTGGCGAAGTTCAGTTCGCCGTCGACGCGAACGGTGAACAGCGATGCATCGCTTTCGCCGTCGTAGGTGACCGATACGCCGTTCGGGATCAGGACCTGTGCGCCTTCATCGGGCACGTTGCCCTGATACCAGGTGTCGGGATCGAACCAGTCGCCATTCGCGATGGCGATATGTGTCGCCTCGGCCCGTGGGACAAGGTCGAGTAGCTGCCCGTGTTCCAGCGCCATCCCGGCATCGTGCCCAGGGCCATGCTGCATTTCAGGTTCGGCACGTACGGCCGCAACGAATGCCTCGATCTCGGCAGGTGTGGTCGGGAGGTCAACATCCGACCCGCCGCCGTGGTCACCATGATCACCGCCGTGATCGCCGCCATGATCGCCGCCGGTATCGTCACCCATGTCGCCACCGTGGTCGTCGCCATGATCTCCACCGGTGTCGCCGCCCATGTCACCGCCAGTTTCACCACCGTCATCGCCGCCGGTATCGCCACCCATGTCGCCGCCGTGGTCGTCGCCATGACCACCGTCGGTGTCGCCGCCCATGTCACCGCCAGTTTCACCACCGTCATCGCCGCCGGTATCGTCACCCATGTCGCCGCCGTGGTCGTCGCCATGATCTCCACCGGTGTCGCCGCCCATGTCACCGCCAGTGTCACCACCGTCATCGCCGCCGGTATCGTCACCCATGTCGCCGCCGTGGTCGTCGCCATGACCACCGTCGGTGTCGCCGCCCATGTCACCGCCAGTTTCACCACCGTCATCGGCGTCGGTATCGCCACCCATTTCGCCACCGTGGTCGTCGCCATGACCACCGTCGGTGTCGCCGCCCATGTCACCGCCAGTTTCACCACCCATATCGTCGCCGGTATCACCACCCATGTCACCGCCGTGGTCGCCGCCATGATCACCACCCATGTCTCCACCGGTGTCACCATCCATGTCCACTTCACCGTGGCTTAGGTTGGTTCCGTCGATGACCTCTTTGGCGCCATTGCTGTCGGGGCCGCGCCATTCGAGGACCAGGTTTTGATCACCGCGCTTTTCAATATAGCGGAGCTCGATATCGTGAATGCCCGCAGCCAGTGCGATCGTGAACGATGTGGATGTTACGTTGTAAAGACGATCATGGGAGATCAGCGGTTCGCCGTTGATATAAAGCGTCGCTGCATCGTCGGCTGTCAGATAGAAGGTGTAACGCCCGGCATTGTCGACATGCAGATTGCCCGACATCTTGGCGGCAAAGGTGTGCCACCAGCCGTCATTCCACAGCTGCCCGTTTTCGCCGCCGAAATTGACGGAATCGACCACTTCGGTCCGGGTTGGCGTGCCGTCATAGTCGATCCGGCTCAGGTCCTTGGCGCGCTTGTTCACGCCGAAGAATTCGACCATCAGCCCCGCGTTTTCGAGAGGTTCCGCAGCTACGGGAGGCGTGTCGTCGGCCGATCCATCGCCATCGGCGTCCGGCATTGTGTTGCGATACGAGACATTGGACGTGTCGAGCAGCCGCAAATTCCACGGGTCTTCAGGTAAGGTCCAGAAAAGCTGTAGTGTCTGCGCGCCGAAGGCTTCGAAATAACGTACTTCGATGTCGTGGGTGCCCGCGGTCAGATTGATCGTCACCTCCTGCACCTCGGAGGCGTGCAAGCCATCATTGTCGATGACCCGCTCACCATCGATGTAGAGCGCTGATCCATCGTCGGAATTCAGGACGAAAGTATATGCGCCCTCGGCCTCGACGTTAAGGTCGCCGGTATAACGCGCAGCGAACAGATCGGTAGGCCCGCCTTCCCAGAAATTGGTGTAAACCGTGTCGCTGTTGAGTGAATCGACGTTCGCCACCATGTCAGGTGATGCATCGAAATCGATGGCATCCAGGTTCGTGACCCGATTGGGGAGCTCGAAATATTCAGCGTAAAATCCGGTTCCGAAAATCGGCACGTTGAACCGGGGGTCATAAACTCTGCTCATTTAAGTCTTCCTTGTGAGTGGGGTAACTCGGAAAAAACGGTCACTGGCGTCTGGTGTCTTGCTTACGTTGCCCGCGATTTTTGTTGATCGCAGCGGCTGGTGAATGGCCCGGTTGCGTCAGAAATGTGTCGACACATCGGGATCGATGGATACTGGAGGCCTAGCGTATTGTTTCTGAACAAAGCGCTAATGTTGGTCAGACCCACATACCCACCCCATTTCAACAGCGTGCGTACCCCACTGCACACCAAGGGCTTAAGCCAGATAAGTACCTGACTTTTATTGATATTGTGTTCGAAATTGTCCAATTTTCGGAGGTCTTCGGTTATTCCAGCAAGTTACTGCATGTGCAGTGCAAAATTGATAGAAACGCGATAGTTAGCAATCAACTGACCTATTGGTAACGCATTAATTCCGGGCGGTATTTCGCCGATGATGCGTGTTGGGGTAAGCAACAATCATCCTTGCCGCTGGGGAAGTTCGCCTTTTTGTTTCTAATTCAAAGACAATAATCGCGCTAGGGTAGAGAGCATTGTGGCGTGAATGTGTTCGTCGGGGGAGCAATCATCTGCCAGATGGCGACGATTGCCCAAGTTGCGATCATTTTGGGCAACATCCGGAAACACGATTCGTGTCGGGATTCGGACATTTTGCGATTGCTCTGTGACATAGTCGGGGACTTAGACGGCATGTGAACCGACAGGACGCTGCCACCCTTTTCGATTTGCGGGCGCGGGCGGTCGCCTTATAATATCCACTGTATTTCAGCAGGAGCACGATTATGCCGTTGACCTATAAAATCATTGCAGTTCTTGCGGTCATCGGCCTTGTCCTGATCGCCGTTTTCATGCGCACCGGGCAGAGCCGCCCCATTGATGCCGCGCGTTTCGATGCGTTTTACGCCGCGCCCGCACCGACGACAGCCGGGCCCCTGCGTGTATTTCACTTGGGGCATAGCCTTGTCGGTCGCGATATGCCCGCGATGCTGGCGCAGTTGGCACCGGACGGGCATGGATACGAAAGCCAACTGGGTTGGGGGACGCCGATGCGCGCCCATTGGGAGCCGTCGGAGCCGATCAACGGTTTCGATGAGGAAAACGACCATCCCCGCTATCGCGACGCGAAAGAAGCGTTGGCGTCGGGTGAGTATGATGCGTTCGTGTTGACCGAGATGGTCGAGATCAGGGATGCGATCAAATATCACGATTCACCGAAGTATCTGTCAGAGTGGGCCATGGCCGCGGAGATGCCGGTTTATCTGTATGAGAGTTGGCATCGATTGGACGATGCAGAGGGGTGGCTGACCCGGTTGGACAAAGACCTGACCCGATATTGGGAGGATGGCGTGATGCGCCCCGCCCTTGCGCGGATGGAAACACCCCGCCCGATCTATGTGATCCCCGCCGGACAGGTCATGGCCAAATTCGTCCGTGCCGTCGAGGCGCATGGCGATGTTGCAGGGATCAGCGGGCGGGATGATCTGTTTTCCGACGATATCCACTTTAACGATGTTGGGGCCTATCTGGTCGCACTGACGCATTATGCGGTGCTGTACCAGCAAAGCCCCGTCGGGTTGCCCCATGTTTTGAAACGCGCCGACGGAACGCCGGCGGACGCGCCGTCAGCCGAGGCGGCGGCGCTGATGCAAGAGATCGTATGGGAGGTTGTGCAGGCCTATCCGCGGACGGGCCTGCCGCAGGGATGAAGGATCAGATCCCCATCTTTCGCAGCCTCGGCGCGATCCGTCGATACAGGAACGGTGGCAGCACGTTTTCCATGGCGGCGTGCCGTGCCTCGATCCGGTCGCGCTGGTCTGCCGTGCCGGGGCGTGGTTTGAACAGCGTGCTGTGTGATTTGCGCGAGACATCCCAAGAGGCGGTATAATAGTAGAGCGCGATCGACATTCGCGGTTCGCCGCCAGGGTGGTTCACCGTTTCGGGGTTACCATGCCATGAGTCGGAGGTCGTGTTGAAACAGACCATGCGGTTGAACATGGGCACGAAACTTTTGACCTTGCCCTTCATGTCCTTGTCCCAGATCTCGAAAGAACCGCCGTATTCCTCTTTCCAGTCCTTGTTGAGGTAGATGAGGACGTTCAAACGCCGTTCGAGGTTCATCTTGCCGTGGTGGTTGAAGTCAGCGTGGATATCGAGATGCCCGCCATTGGCGACGACATGAATACCAGCCCCGATGAAATAGGGATCGGGGATCAGGCCATCGATGCCGGTCAGCTCTTCGAGAAAGGCGATGAACGGACGAGAGTTCAGTGCATAGAACAGGCTGCGGGTGTAGGGCGGCAGACGTTCGGGGATATAGCTGGTCTTCAGCTTTTCCTGCGCGCGGTCAAAGCTGGTTTCCGCCTCGGGTAGTTCTTTCAGCTCTTGTTTGACCTTGTCGAGGATTTCAGGCGGGAGGAAATTGTCGAAAGATCCGTGCGGATAAGGATCTCCGGATTGGTAGGCCGCGGCTGCGGGTTTCGCCGCCTCGCGCGCAGCGGCCGAGGAAATCAGCAGGCTTTCAGGATCAAGAGAATAAACGGGGTTTGTCATAGTAACGTCCACATCAAAGGTTTTTGGCGTATGTCCGGGCCAACCGGACATTTGCTTTTCAAAGCTATATTTTACACCCGAGGGGCTGTTGTTGGCAATTCGTTTAGACGGCTTTTTGTCGCTACGTTCAACCGGTCTTGATACGTATCGATGTGCATGGTGGCGTGATCCGATCCTTGGCCGCGCCAGACGGAGTGAGGCCATGAAGCACGCATATCACAAAAATGGCCGGCGACACGCATATCGATGTGGATCGGGTCAAAACGTGACGCTATCGTGCCGGGGTGGTTCCTGACCGGGGCCCGTAGGACGTAGTGAAGATGACGGGTTTCGATGCCGGGTGAAATTTGGGAATGTGCGCAGGGATCCTGGCAGATCGGTATCGGCGACCCAGGGTTGATGGGGTGGTCGATCGTCGGTCTTTACTTCCTCAGCGGATTGGTCGCCCTGCTGGTCGCGGGCTGCGCGCGCTTTCCCTACGACACCGCGCGACGTGAACGGGTGTTTTGGGTTGTTCTGGGCCTTATCCTGCTTGCCCTTGGCGTGAACAAGCAGCTCGATCTGCAATCGTTGCTGACCGCGGTCGCCCGTTGCATGGCGCAGTTGCAAGGCTGGTACGACGCGCGGCGCATCGTGCAGATAGGTTTTATCGTCATTCTGGTTGCGGTGATGCTGTTGATGACGCTGATGTTCTGGTCGATGCTGAAAGGGACATTGTCGCGGACATGGTTGGGACTTTTCGGCCTGATGATCGTATTGACCTTCGTCGCTGTCCGCGCGGTGGGTTTTCACCACATGGATCAGCTGATCAATATGGAGATTAGTGACCTGCGGGTGAATTGGCTGCTTGAAATGACAGGGCCTGTTATGGTTTTGTGCGCCGGGGCATTGAATTTGCGGAATAGAGAATACGGGCCCTGAATGTCACTTGAAATGGTCGAAGATGCTCCCGGCGACGGGCCCGTTGTGGCGGACTGGACGCGCGAGCGGCCAAATGGGTTCTGGGATCCGTCGCGGAAACTGCTGAAAAGCATCCGGGCCTATCAGCGCTGGTCGGATGTCGGGGGCCCATTGGCGTTCCCGGCGACGAAATGGGTCGTGCTGCGCTATCGTTTCTGGTCGGTGATCACCCAAGCCGAGATCGGCTTGCGGACCCGGATCGGGGGCGGTCTGATGATCCCTCATCCCAACGGGATCGTCGTCCATCCGGACGTCACGATAGGCGAAAATACGATCATCTTTCAGCAGGTCACATTGGGGGAAAAGTTCGAAGGTTCTGGCGTGCCGAAGATCGGTGCCCATGTCGATATCGGGGCTGGCGCGCGGATATTGGGCCCGGTGACGATCGGCGATCATGCGGTGATCGGGGCGAATGCCGTGGTCACGAAAGATGTGCCCGCGCATGCATTGGCGCGAGGTATTCCCGCAACCCTGAAACTGAACCATCGGGCGTCGCGTGTGGATCAGTCTGCGGCGTAACCTTCGGCGCCGTCCATGTACCGGCATTTGTTGAGGATCACGCCGATCAGGTTGGTCCGGTCTTCGAGGCCCTGTTTGCAGCGGGCGATTTCATCGATTGATGTCGTTTCCGCCGCGCCGACAAGCAAGGCGCAATCGAGCTGGTCGGAAAAGGCCAGCGTGTCATCGGTCACCAGCATGGGTGGCATGTCAAAGATCATGACGTCGGGCTGATATCGTTTCTCGATCGCGTCGATAACATGGGCCGCATGAACACTTTGCAGCAGTTCGGCCGCATTCTGCCTGACCTTCTTGGGGACCGCGAAGGCAAGGTTGTCACCCATGCGCTGAATACTGTCCCCGACCTTGGTTTGCACGGCCAGAACATCGGCAAAATCTGTGGTAGGTCGGATGCCGAGGATGCGCGCGATCGCCGGCTGCCTAAGATCAAGCTCAACGACCATGACCCGGATATCCCGCTGGCGCGCCAGGCTGAAAGCGAGGTTGAGGCCGACAGTCGTCTTGCCGCATTGCCCGCCCGGGGAGGTGATCGCGACACGCCGCCAATTCTTACTGCGCATTTCGTGCAGCAGATTGGTACGCATCACGTCGTAAGGTGCTGCGGCCTTGTTCGCCTCGATCGTCATGACGCGGTTGCGCAGCAGGCGTCCCGGTTTGGTTTTGAACTCGGGCAATTTTTGCCAGAGCTGTTCCTGCGCGAATTTGAGCTGATCGGGCCCCGGTGGTTCGTCAGGGCCGATATTATTGTCGCGTCTGCGCTTGTTTTCGGCGCGTTGTTTGCGGGCCTCTTCGATGGCTGAGCGGATATGGTCCATTGCCTAGATCCCCGCCATTTCGCGCGCACGTTCGATGATCTGGTCGACCGGCATGATATTGAGATGGACGTAATAGATGGCCGCGGGCACGCCGAGCCCGACCGTCAGCAGCACCAAAAGGATGGTGAACCAGCGCATGGTCTTTTGGCCACTGGTCCGCGTGTAAGGCAAGGTCGCGAAGGGTTTGATCCCAAGGCCTTTGGTTATGTCTACCGGTCGCCGGATCGCCCGGTTCAGTAACTCGAGCAGGAAGATCAGTCCAAAGCCCGCCCCCATGCCGCCAGCGACGCCACCGGCGACGATCAGCTTGCGATTGGGTCGGAACGGGCCGCTGGGCACAGTGGCCTGTTCGATGACGACAATTCGCTGACCTTTCGACAAAGCCTCGATCCGGTCGCCGGTCCGTGCCTCGCTCAGTGACTCGCTTGCCCGGTTGAATTGCGCTTGCAGGTTTTCGTAGTCGCGTTCGAGCGTGCCGAGGGCCAAGGCGTTCTGTGGTGTTGTGTTGATCGTTTGGCGCAGATCCTGCATCTCGATCTCGACCAGGTCTTTTTGTTCGGCCAGGAAACTGATCTGGCCGTCGATATCCGAGATCTGCAGATCATAAGCGGTCAGCAATTCTGCGCGCCGTCCGGCAGTTCCTTCCAACTGCCCAGCGACGATATCTTCCAACGCGGCGACGCGGGCCCGCAGATTGCGAACGCGGGGGTTGCTGGGTGAGTAGATCACGAGGGCCGAGGCGAGCTCTTCCTGCAGTTCCCGCAGCTGGCGTTGTTCAGGGGGCAGGCTGGCCTCGTTCAGGTCGAGACGGCCGGTCTGTTCGAAAAGTTCGACAAGACGCCCGCGGCGATCCCGCAATGCAGCCAGTTCGCGGTTGATCTGCAGGGTGCGTTCCTGCAGGGCGGCGAGGCGAGTACGGCGGTAATCGAGGCTTTCGGGCAGTGCGTCGCTATGTTCGAGCTTGAATTCAAGGATTCGTGCATCCTGTTCAGCCAGTTCGGCATCGAGCCTGTCGACCTCTTGTTCGAAGAAGTCGAGCGTTTGTCCCGACACCGTGGTCCGTAATTCGACGTTTTGCTGCAGGATTTGGGTCAGCAAATCGTTGGTGACAGCCGCGGACGTTTCAGCGCTTTGCGCATCGAACGAAACAAAGACAAGACCCGTCGTCTGCCCATCGAGTGGCAGGCTGATGATGATCCGTTCGCGCATATCTTCGACGATGTCATCCGCGCTCATCTCGGATACTTCGGGGTGGACCGCGAGACGGCGCGCGATGTCGAGAAGGTTGGCCCTGGTCAGAAGCCGCTGTTCGATGATGCGCAGAAGTTCCGATGCCCCGGCCCGCACGGTCGATGAAGCAAGGTCATCCGGGATTTGCGGAGATTCCACCAACAGACGCGCCTGCGCGCGGTAGACGGGCGGCATCGTGAAAGCCAGAACCGCCCCTGTCGTCGCGCAGATAATGAAAACAAGCAGGAAGTAATGGAAACGTCTCAGAAATAGAGAAAAATAGAATTTGATATCTGCAATCATATTTGAGGGCCATCCTCCGGGTTCTCGGTGCCGGGGGCGAAAAATGCACCATCGGACAAAACCGCACTAACATGTTCCGGGCCGACGATTTCACGTCGGGCGGTAAAGGCATAGAGCATGGACAAGTCGCAAAGTTGATTGACCAAACGCGGAATGCCCTTCGTCGCCTCGTAGACCAGCTCGGCCGCCTTCTTACTGAACATGTGTTGCCGACCGCCGGCCCTTTCAAGCCGGTGGATAATGTACGAGTAGACGGTCTTTTCGTCCATATGCGATAGGTGAAAACTGGCGGCGACCCTTTGTGCGAATTGCCTCATGTCGACGCGGCGGATGATATCGCGCAACTCGGGTTGGCCGATCAGGATGAGCTGTAGCAGTTCGTCCTTGTTGGCGTTGATGTTGGTGAACATCCGCAGCTCTTCCAATGACTCGCGGCTCATGTTCTGGGCTTCGTCGAAGATCAGCATGACCCGACGCCCGGCGGCGTATTCGGCGATCAGGTATTCCTGGAATTGGGTGAACAGATCGACATAATTCGCTTCGGGGTCTGCGGGTTGCGCAAGCGCCATCAGGACCCAGCGCAGCAGTTCCCCCCGATCGCCATGCGCGTTCGAGACGAGACCGATGGTCAGGTCTTCGTCCAGATTGTTGAGCAGGTGCTGCATCAATGTGGTTTTGCCAGCCCCGACCTCACCGGTGATGAGGGTGATCGGCGCATGCGTCATGACACCGTATTCCAGCATGGTGTAGGCGCGTTTGTGGTCGTCCGTCCAATACAGGAAATCCGGGTCGGGCAAGAGCGAAAATGGCCGCTCTGTCAGGCCGAAAAAATTGGTATATGGTGCCTTGGCATCATTCATTACAGGCGTTGCTCAATCGCGTACTCTACAAAACGTTTCTGGTCACCAACGTGCTGTTATCGGAACTGTACCGGCTTAGCAAAGTAAATGGTGCCCGAGGCTACCCGTTTGGGGAGTCTCATCGGATCAAATGCACCTGCCGCCATCGTGATCCGAGTCGTGAGAGTCGCGCAAATTGTGGCAGAAATAGGGCCAGTGTTGACGATCGGTCACCAGTTGCGCGCGGCCGCGACAAATGTATCCCGCCGGGCACACGCCACGGATGAATCGCCGCAATTTTGTCGAAATTTCCTTGCGATCTGCGTTGTTGATCAGTTAATTTAGCGTTAATCAAGCGCCGAGCCGATGAACAGGTTCCCGGGAAAGTTTGCAGTACCCGAGATAAGTCGCTGATGCATAAGTCGAAAAATGAGTGATGGCAATTTTGCCGTAAGTTGTAGTTTTTATGAGAGTCAATTAAATGTTGGATCAATCACCCACACGTGGGAACGAAGCGAGCAAATTAGTGTTTGCACAAAGTGCCGCGATATTCACGGCGCGCCCCTCCCCGATATATAAGGACCTGATGAAGCGCGTGGTCGACACGCTGCTGATCGTCATGTCTTTTCCCTTTTTGTTGCCGATGCTGCTGGTCGTGGCGTGTATCGTCGCGCGCGATGGCAACGGCCCGCTTTACAGTCAAAAGCGGCTTGGTCGTGGTGGCCGCGTCTTCCGCATCTGGAAGTTTCGGACCATGGTGCCCGACGCCGAGGCCGAACTGAAGCGGATGATCGCCCGCGACCCCGAGATCGCCGAGGAGTGGCACACGCATCAGAAGCTGAAGCATGACCCCCGGATCACCAAGATTGGCCATATCCTGCGGAAGACGTCCATCGATGAATTGCCGCAGCTTTGGAATGTGCTGAAAGGCGATATGAGCTTGGTCGGCCCGCGTCCGATGTTGACGGATCAGCAGGAACTGTATCCGGGTACAGCGTATTTCGAGATGCGTCCGGGCCTGACTGGTCTTTGGCAGATTTCGGATCGCCATAACACAACCTTTGCCGCGCGTGCGTCTTTCGATGCGACGTATTACCAGCAGATGTCTTTCGCGACCGATTGCCGGATCATGGCTTCGACCGTCGGCGTTGTCATGCGTGGAACTGGTTGCTGAAGAATTCGAAAAGTCATCGCTGGTTTGATTTCGGGCTGGCGATGACGACATCGCTGGGTTTAGTGAAAGATCGATAACACCGTAAAGCGTCAGGCCTCGAACGATTTTTGGTGGATCGCGTTCATACGACTGAGCTGCCCCTGCTTGGGTGCTTGCGCGGCAAGGCGAGTGTGACCCAGGACAAGTATCACTATCATGGCAACTCCGCCCACGACGCTGTGGGACAAGAGGGCCAACCAGAAACCATAACCCAGAAACAGGGCCACAACGTTGGCAACCGTGCCCGCAATCGCGCCGCCCACGATTGACTGCACAAGGACCGCACCCGAATTGGCTGACCCGACTTCATCACAATCGACGTTTTCTACGTCCCGCTGCACGCTTACGCTCCTCCCGATTTCGATCGGGTGTTTGCAATTTAGGCATCGCACGTATCGTGCAGAGCCGGTGGTGAGTAACCTTATTGACTTAGTAAAGCATGAAAAAAACGTTAATTTCCACACCGGTGTCAACAATAATTGCATATCGGGCGATTAGTTGCCAATTTCGCTAAGAATGCCGTAGGGGCAATTTGGGCGGAAAAACAACGCCCGTTAAAACGAAATTCGCATCTATGAAAAGACTGCCACCCAAGCGATATCCGGCTGGAAATTGACCCACTCTACGGTTGAATTCCGCCATGAATTGTATGCCGGGTGATGCGGAGAAAACTGCTAAGTCATTGAAATTAATAATTTGTTTTGTGATTGGATATTGCGCCTTATAAACGGCCTCTTTCGCGCAAAAGATAACGCGGGCGGCGACGGCCGGAACAACTGACAAAGCGGCGGAAATACTGGATCTTTCCGCATCCGTGCAGATCAGGTCAATCAGATCATCTTTCAATGGTCGATATGGCTCAACATCGATTCCAAGCAAAGCGTCACCTAATGTGACCGCTGCGATGCAAGCCGATTCGCAATGTGATATGCTGCCGCGCACGCCTTTTGGCCAGATCGGCGCGCGGTCCGGACCCATCGGAACAGGCAGCGCGTCCAAACCCAAATCGCCCATGGCGCGGCGCGCGCAGGCGCGGCCGGTTGCGAATTCACGTCGTCTTTTCGGGACCATCGTGATCGCTGCTTCTTCTTCCGCCGGCAGCAGCGGTAGAGATGCCTCTCGGGGGTCCGAAACCGCAACGGCGACCCAATCCGGCAGTATCGTCTGTGCCGCGCTTTGCAGGCGATCAAGAGCAGGGGCATTCAACGCCGTAATGCCGCCCGCCGTGCCCGCATTTCGCGGCGGCGCGCCATCGCGTCAGAGCGGCTTGGTCCTTTGTCGGCTTCCTGCGTCGTCGCCTTTTCAGGAGCCGCGGTGACCCCAAGATGCTTGATCAGGCCACCCAAGGTCGGAAAGCGGAAGATGTCGGTGATCGTGAGCGTTTGCAGCCCCAGATCGTCACGCATTTGCCGATGGGCTTGCACCGCCAGTAACGAGTGACCACCGAGGGCGAAGAAATTGTCGTCGGGTTTGATTTCAGGGACACCAAGGATCGACGACCAGATATCGGCAATGCCTTTGCCGATATCGGCCGAGGCCGGGGCAGCTGGCGACGGTCTGGTTTGGACGGGTTTTGTTACAGGCTTTTTGGCTGGCGCGGGGAGCGCCTTGCGATCGACCTTTTTGTTCGGGGTCAGCGGGAAGCGATCCAGCGTGATGAAATGAGCCGGGATCATGTAGGCCGGTAAGTCGACCGCTAGTCTTTGGCGGAGCGCGTCGTCATTGGTCGCGCCCGATGTCGTCATGTATGCGACCAGCCGGACATCGCCTGGTGTGTCTTCTCGCGCTATGACCACCGCTTGCGTAACTTCGGGTGCGGTTTCCAATCGTGTTTCGATTTCGCCCAATTCAATCCGATAACCGCGAACCTTCACCTGATGATCTGTGCGGCCCAGGAAATCGACCCGTCCATCTTCGCGCCAGCGTACCAGATCGCCGGTCCGGTACATACGCGGGTTGGGTTTGTCGGTTGTGGCGAAAGGATCGGGCAGAAAGCGTTCCGCCGTCAGTTCGGGGCGTTCCCAATAACCACGGGTGACGCCGTCGCCGGCGATGTAGAGTTCGCCGGGTACGCCGACGGGGCACGGTTGGCGGTTTTCGTCCAGGACATAGATCTGCGTATTCGCGATTGGCTTGCCGATATTTACGATGCCATCGTCGGCCGAGGCGGTCTGGGTGGTGGACCAGATCGTGGTTTCGGTCGGGCCGTACATGTTTTCCACTGTCGCCTTGGTGAAGCTGTTCAGTTCCGCGACCAGTGATCCGGACAGTGCCTCGCCACCGATCATCAGGTGTTTGACCTGTGACAGCGCCCGGCTCGCATCTTCGTTGATGCAAATCATCCGCGCCATGCTGGGTGTGCATTGCAGGTGTGTGACGTTGTGCCGTCGGATTTGCGCAGCGATGGAGAAATCACCGGGATCCACTGCGGCCATCGGTCCGTTCACCTTGGCAAGGACGTCGGCCAATGGCCGCAAGCCGTCAAGGACGGTTTTGGTGTCGATCCCGTATTCGATCAGGCAGGCGATTTCATCGACGCCGATCTTTTTCAGCGCTTCAACACGTTCGACAGCGTCATCAACAGTGCCGAACAAACCGGAATCGTCGAAATAGCGCAGGAAGGCGAAATCGAGGATCGCTTCGAGTTCGTCGGGTTCGAGCGAGCCAAGGTCGATATCCATCGGGTTCGATGCGCCTTCGGGTTTTTTGAAGGCCGGGAAGGCCCACGCATATTGCTTGATCAGACCAGCAGCGGCGCGCAGGTAGTCTTTCATCGGCTCGCGTGCAATCTCACGCGCCTTTTCCCGGTCGTCAGCCAGGAATGTGTGCAGCATCAGGGTGACTTTGTGGTCTTTCGGGTCGTGACCCGCCTTGCGCAGGGCGTCGTGGTAGACTTTGATCTTTTCGGCGACCTCATCAATGCTTTGGCCGAGGAGATGGGTCAGGACGTTCGCGCCAACCTCGCCCGCTTGTGCCCAAGTCGCCGGGTTCCCGGCGGTCGTGACCCACATCGGGATTTTTTTGGAGAGCGGTCGTGGCTGCGTGACGACGCCGTGCATCTTGCCGTCCTTGCGTTCAAATTCGACAGTTTCACCGGCCCAGAGCCTGCGCACCTTGTCGATTGAGTCGGCAAGCGCGGGTTTGTTTTCAGGCGGCGTATTTTCGGGCCGCAGGATGAAATCATCGGGCTGCCAGCCGGATGCCATGGCAAGGCCGACCCGCCCGCCAGTCAGGTTGTCGATGACGGCCCATTCTTCGGCGATACGTGCCGGGTGGTGGAGTGGAGCGACGATGCTGCCCGCCCGAACGGCGAGATTCTTGGTAATGGAGGCGACGGCGGCGCCCGTGACTGCAGGGTTCGGGTAAGAGCCACCGAAAGCGTGAAAATGCCGCTCGGGCGTCCAGACCGCACAGAAGCCGTTGGTGTCGGCGAATTTCGCGCCTTCGATCAGGAGTTCATAGCGATCCTCGCTGACCTCATCATTGTTGCCCCAATAGTAGAGGCTGAAATCCATGCTTTGGTCGGTCGTGATCGGCCCGCCGGTGCCGGAGGAGACAAGCGCCCGGCTTTCATCACCGCTGATCACCAGCTTGTAGCCACGGGCGAGGGTGTAGAACAGTTCGAGGACCGAAATGTCGAAGGAAAGGCTCGTCACCGCCATCCAGACGCCATTCCCGTCATGGGGAATGCGATCATCCATACCAGTGAAGAAGTTGGCGACGTTGCCGTGTTCGACCATCACGCCTTTTGGTTTGCCGGTGGAGCCGGAGGTGTAGATGACATAGGCAAGGGCGTCTGGTGTGACCGTGACGGTCGGGTTGTCCGCGGATGCCGTTTTGAACCGGTGGTCCTTGTCGATATGGAGGACCGTTGCGCTATGATCGGGGAGTTGCGCCGCGAGGTCTTCGTGGGCGAGGATTACGGGCGCTTTGCTGTCTTCGATGTAGTAGGCGATCCGGTCGGCGGGAAAGGCCGGGTCCATTGGGACATAGGCACCACCGGCCTTCAGAATACCCAGAGCGCCGATCAGCATTTCGGCGGAACGGTGGGTATAGAGCCCGACAAGTGCGCCGGATGTCATCCCGTTTTCGATCAAAACGTTCGCGGCCCGGTTGGCGGCGGCGTTGAGTTCGGCATAGGTCAGTTCTTCGTTCTCGAAAATGACGGCTGTGGCGTCGGGCGTCTTGGCGACTTGCGCTTCGAACATCCGGTGTAAAGTGGTTTGAGGGTATTCCTGCGTGGTCTGGTTCCAGTCATGCAGGACAAGCGCGCGTTCGGCATCCGGCAGGATGGGCAAGTCAGCCATCGGCAAATCGTCGGTGATATTCGCGAGCACATGATGCAGGCGGGCGACCATGCGCTCTGCAGTGGTCTGGCTGACGCGGGCAGTGTCGTAGGTCAGTGTCGTGCGATCGCCAAGGGCCAGTGTGATCGCTGTGCCAGGTACAAGTTGGCCGGTCATCGAGATGCCGACCTGTGGTTGGGGGCAAGCGGACAGGTCGGGGTCGCGGGCGATCAGGTCACGGGCGAAGGTTGGATGCTTTTGCGCAATATCCAGTTCTTTGGTCAGTCCCGCGCTAATCTCGCCACATGTTGCTCCGCTTGCGCAGAGTGGCACCCAATCGCTGAAGACAGGTGATCCGTTTTTTTCGACCTGAAGGGCCAGCATCACCGTCTCATCGTCGCTGAGTTTGGTCATGAGGCTGTAGAAAGCGGTCATGACTTTATCTTTGGGGGCGTCAGTTTCGATGGCGATGGTTCGGCCTTCGCCTTTGCCTTCGTCAATGCCTGCAAGTGCGATGGGCGAGGCAGATTTGAGAAGGCGACGCCAGTGCAATTCGCCGGGGGCGATCCGAGCCATTTGTTCGGTCAGGCCCGCCGGGCAGTTCAGGATCGCACCCTTTTCGGGCATTCTGCCGCTGCTGGCCGAGTTCCCGTCGCTGTCTTTGAGCGCGCTGAGGCGGATCGCACCCGTGCTTGTCGCGACGACGATGGCGTCTTCGTCAATGTCGATAACCTCGCCCGGTTGACCCTGCCCACCTGCCGTTTCTGCTGCGCCAATGGTGATCGTGTCGCTACCGTTGAGCACCTTGGGTGTCGTCAGCGGGTTCCAGTAGTGCCCATGGTCCAGTGCGCGGATTGTCCGCAGCAGGTCATCGTTGCTTTGGTTGAAATCCAGAACGCCCGCATTGACAGGGCGGTCGGCGCGGAGGAACAGTTTGCGGTTGGTGAAGTCCTGGGCCGTGATGGCTGGGCTGCCGGTTTCCAGTTGCGCGATCACCGCGTCGAACCCATCGATGGCGGCAGCAAAGCATTTGGCGTTCAGCGTCAGCGCGGTTTCGTCTGGCGCGATGTCGAACATGCGCTTTTCGATGATGCCGCCTTCGTCCACACCGCCTTCGATCATGTGCCAAGTGATGCCGTGCTGGGTTTCGCCGTTCAGAATTGCCCAGACAGGGACGTTCAGTCCGGCATATTCGGGCAGCGGGCCGTCGTGGAAATTGACCGCGCCTTTGCTGGCTAGCGCGATGACATCATCCGGGACCAGTGACAGGTTGGCGATGCTGAGCACCCAATCGCAGGGTGACAAAAGGTTGGCAAGACTTTCGCCAGGGTGGGTTGTTGCGACACCTTTTTCGGAGGCCCAGGCCCGGATGTCATCGTCACGGGTCACCACCGCTGCGATCGTGTGCCCCTTATCAAGCAGCATGTTCCCGCAATGCGTCAGCAGGCTTTCGTTACCAATGAGGATACTGGAAAAAGAGGTCATGGAACGCTCCGGAATTAAACGGCCCCAAACGGGATAATCATTAAAGTATCAAGACTGACCCGGCTGAACCACCGGTGTGTTTTTGTTGGCGGATTGCGCCGCTGACATTTTGGCCCGTTTGATGGCCGCGCGCAGGCCGTGGGTGATGAGATCGCGCAGGAAATGCGCCTCGTCCCCGATCTCTTTGCGCTGGATCAGGCAACGGAGGCGCCAGATCAACCCGCCGGTCACATGGGCGAGCGTCGCTGCAACTGCATACGCTCGACCGTGGTTTTTGACAAAGTAATGCAGGCGCGAGTCGAACCAGTATTGCGGTTTGCGCTTCCATGTCTTCATGCCGGTCGAGGCGGATCCGATATGCGTGACTTTGCTGTCAGGGACGTAGACCGTCGGCCAGCCCGCCAGCTTCGCGCGGCGGCAGAGGTCGGTTTCCTCGAAGTAGAGAAAGAAGGTTTCATCGAACAAACCGATCTCAGCCAGTGTTTCGTACCGCATCATTATGCTGGCCCCGGCGAGCCAGTCGACCTCTTTCGGGGCGTCGGGCAGCGGTTGCGGGATGACGTGGTTTTTGAAGAGCTTGGTGATGGGGCCGGTTCGGGCGGCACCCTCAAGCTCGCTCTGGATGGACGGGTAGCGGAAGATCGTGCAGTGCCAATCGCCGTCGGGGCCGTGGATGTTGCTGCCTGCGAAACCGACCTTTGGGTGCGTTTCGAGGTAATCAAGCAGGATCCTGATCGCGCCCGGGTCGGGAAAGGCGTCGGAGTTCAGGATATAGATGTAATCGGGCGGTGGTCCGTCCCGCAGACCCGCCTGAATGCCGAAATTGTTGCCCGCGCCGAAACCACCATTGTGGCCCGATTGCACGACCCTCACCCGGTCCCAGCCTTTGTCTGCCACGGCCTTTTCAAGCGTTTCGAACGACCCGTCCTGTGAATCGTTGTCGACGACGATGATCTGCCCGCTGATGCCCGCCATCTCGCGCAGGGCCGCATCGACGGATTGCAGCGTCATGTCGGGCGTCTTGTAGTTGAGGATGATCGTCCAGAGTGTTGGGTTGGTCATTGTCATTCCGCCGCGATCTTTTCGGTCGGGGCGATGGATGCGTGGGTTTTTTCGGCTGCGACGATCTGCTCTTTCATCTTGGTGGCCAGCACGCGGACGTTCGGTTCAAGTACCATGGAATCGTGGTCGCCCGGAACCTCGATCACTTGCAGGCCGGACAGCCAGCGCCCCCAATCGTTGTCGGTAAAGACATATTCCTTGGCTTTGGAAATCCACCGACCGCCGGAAACCTTGTAGTGTTTGTCAAGCGGTGGCCGGAAGAGGGCCACGTTGCCATCCCAGGTTTTCAGGTCGAATTTGGGTAGGGCTGCATAGAATGCCGCCTCGATCGCGGCGTCATGGAATTGGTTATCCTCAGCAGCTGCGATCTGTGCACGTTCTTTCCTGCCCAATTCCCAGGCGATGCGATTGCGCGCCCATTCGACCAGATATTTGGGCCCTTTCTGCTGCAACTCCTGCAGCTTGATGAGCGTTTTGTCGACCTTGGATGGGACAGGCCGCATTGGCAATGGCGTGTCGAGCATGACCAGCAGGCTGACCGCATCGCCCTTAGCCTCGAGTTGTCGGGCCATGTCGAACGCGGTCAAACCCCCGCCCGAAAAGCCGCCCAGCATATACGGCCCGTGCGGTTGCACCTGTTTGAGTTCGGCGATCATGTCGGTCGCGGCCTCGGCCAATGTTTCATGGGGCGGCTGATCACCCAGCAGTCCGCGTGCCTGCAGCCCGTAGAAAGGCCTGTCCTGTCCGATCAGATGCGCAAGGTGACGCAGATTCAGAACATTGCCGAACATGCCAGCGACCAGGAAGAAGGGGGTTTTCGGTCCGCCTTCGCCTTTGTGCATGGCGACAAGGTGGGTGAAACGGCGTTGCGGGGGCATGGTTTTGCTGCCACCGTCGTCGGCCGTGTCGCCGCCCGTGCGTTCAGCGATCAGCGCGGCGCATTGTGCGATGGTCGGGGCCTCGAAGAGGACCGAGATGGGGAATTCGGTGCGGTACGCCTTTTTGATCATGGCGAACAGACGCACGGCAATTAGGGAGTGCCCGCCGAGGTCGAAGAAACTGTCGGCGACGCCGACCTGATCAACGCCCAGCAGGTCCTCCCAAAATCCGACCAACGTGCGCTCGATATCCGTTGAGGGTGCCACATATTCGCTGTCGAGTTCGGGTCGCTGGAATTTTTGGCCATCCCCAGCTTCGCCGGTTTCGACAATGTTTGCCTGGTTGATCAGCGTCGGCAGATCCAGCGATGAGATCACGACGTGGTTCATGCCGCTTGCAACAGCGCGACGGAAGGCCTCGGCCCCTTCCGATGGCAAAATGCCCTGGCTGATGTTGTGCTGTAGACGTTCCTCGGCGGGTGAGAGCGGTTTGTCGGCAGCAGCGTCACCGTCGATAAACTCAACCTCGCTCGCGCTGGGCACTTTGGTTGCCGCGAAACCGCCTTCGAGCCGGTGAATTGTGAAGCCTTTGATCTCAAGGCAGATATTGCCATCGGAATCGGCCAGCGAAATGTCGAAGCTGGCGAAGGGGTTTTTGGTGCTGTTTTCACCTGCATTGCGGACGTGGCTGTGGATTTCCGCGGGCAACGGGGCGAAGACCTGCACGCTGCCATAAGACACCGGCACCCAAAGGTTGTTGGCAGCGTAGCCGTCGATCAGCTTCATCGCCCAGCCGGTTGCAATATCCAAAAGCGCTGGGTGCAGGATGTAGCCTTCGCCAAGGTCATCGCGGAAAGCATCGGGTAGGCTGAGTCGCGCCAACCCTTCACCATCGCCATAGGCCATGCTGCGCAGAACGCGCCAGCGGGGGCCGAAATTCAGGTGCTCTTCTTGTGCGGAACGATGGCCGTGGGGGTCGTCATCGGTTTTGTCGGGGCAGCGGGCGGCGATCACGTCTGTATCAAGCGCAGCAGACCGTTTCGCCTTGCCTAATGCGACGTTGGCCTGTGCGTTCAGTGCGAAGCCATCGCGCCCACCGACCCGGACGTCGCTTTGGATGGTCACGCTGTAACCCGCATCCGTGCGTGTCAGCCGTAACTGCATTTTCCGCGATCCGGCATCGGCCACGTCCAAGGGCCGGAAGAAATAAAGATCGCTGATCTCGTAAGGTTTGCTTTCGCCCTGCGTATGCAAGGCCTGAGCGATCAATTCAAGATAGCCGGTGCCGGGCAGAAGCGCCTGTCCGTCCCGTGTCCGGTGTTGATCCATCACCCAGCGGTCGATGTCGTAGGTGGCCGTGAACAGGCGATTGCCGTCCTTGTCGAAGGTCGTTTCGTCCAGCAACGGCGCATCGACCGGCATGGCGGGTGCGTTGGCCTGCTGCCCCAGCCGTTCGGCCATGGCGTCGGCGGCCATCCCGACCTCGGACCAGATGCCCCAGTTGATTGCGACGACCTTGGTCTTGCCGCCCTGACGACTGCTCGCGAAGGCGTTCAGGAACGTGTTGGCCGCGACATAGTCGACCTGCCCGACTGGCGCGGTGACCGTACTGGACGACGCGAACAGTACCATCAGGTCGAGCGATCCGTCGGGAAACAGCGTATTCAGCACTTGGGTGCCGTGGATTTTCGGGGCGAAGACGGCCTCGACCCCGAATTGGTCCTTGGCCAAGAGCGGCGCATCTGCGATCACGCCTGCGCCGTGGATCACGACGTCGAGGCTGCCGAACCGGTCTTTCACCTGCGTTACGACATCGCGCATGTCTTCGAGATTGCAAACGTCAGCCGCGGCGACCATGACGTCGGCCCCCAGCGCCTCGAGCCTTTCGACGGCGGCGATGCGGCGCGAGATGCTGTCATGCGGGCCGTTCTGGCGGATATAGGCGGCGCGGTCGTCATACTCGGGCAGCGGGTTGCGGGACAAGAGGACGATCTTGGCCTTACGTTGGGTGACGAGATCTTCGGCGAGCGTCAGGCCGATGCCACCAAAGCCGCCCGTGATGAGGCAGACGGCGCCGTCGCGGACATCGGTTGCATCCGTTTCCGGGAAACCAGCCTGCTGATAGGACAGGGCGAAACGTTTGTCCTGTCGGTAGGCGGCGACCAGATTGTCGGGTTTGGCGAGGACGTCTTGCAAAAGACGCTCGGCCATGGCCTCGAAATCGCCTTCACGTACTTTTCGCCGTGCCGTGCCTTTGGCCACGTCCACGTCGATGACCGCACACGTGACGCCGGGCAATTCACGGGGCATTACGCGCGCTGGGCCCATGATGGTGGACTTTTCGGGATAGGGTAGCGGTTCGCCTGCAACGCTGGTCGCGCCGCTGGTCACGGCAGTGATGTGGATCGGTTTCGGCAGGCTTTCATCCGACAAGGCCTGCGCGAGGAACATCAGGCTATAGAAGCCCTGTTCCTGATTGCGGTGGAAAAAGCTGCCGCCCGGGCGGAAGGTTTCGGCTGTCGTCACCAACCACAGATGCACGATGCGGTTGGGCGCACGCCCGTTGGCCATCAGATCGGCGATCAGCTGGTCATAGCCTTCGCGCCCGCGTTCGGGGGCGAGGATGTAATTGCCGTCGTCCTTGCGCCCGAAGCTGTCACCGGCGCGGACTTCGGTCACTTGGTGACCCTCGGTTTGGAGGTGTTTCGAAAGTTGTGATCCCAGCCCGGCCTCATCCATGAAGATCAGCCAGCTTTGGGGTTTGACAGCTTCACCGTCGACGCTGAACACACCATCAACCGATACGTCGATATCAGGTAGCCTGTGATGCCAGACGGGGCGATAGGCCCATTGATCCACGTCCTCGACCCGCATCGGTAGCGACGCAGGTGCCGCCGTTTCGGCCTTACCCGGTTCGATGAGATACGGACTACGCTGGAAACGGTAGGTCGGCAGCGGCAGGCGATGTCGCTTGGCCTCGCCCCAGATTTGCGACCAGTCGAGTTCATAGCCCAGTGCCCAGAACCGCCCGAAGACACTGATAAAATAGGCGTCGTCGGAGATATCCTGTTTGGGATGGCGCAGCGTGCTGATGACCTGCTGGGCCGGCACAGCGCCGTGGGCTTGGGTCAGCGAGCTAAGCGCTTTGCCAGGTCCGACCTCGATATAGATGCGGTTCGGTTTTTCGCTGAGCGTCGTGATGCAATCGGCGAAGTTGACCGTATTACGCAGGTGACCGACCCAATAGTCCGGGTCCACCGCTTCGGCATCTGTCAGCGTCTGGCCGCTGCGGTTCGAAATGATCGGCAAGTTCGGCGCGTTCAGCGTGATCGATGCCAGATAATCGCGGAATTGCCCCAGGATCGGCTCTAGCATCCGCGAATGGGCGGCGATGTCGATCTGGATGCGCTGGCCTTCGATCTCATCCGCCTCCAACCGCTTTGCCAGATCATCCAAGGCCGCTTGAGGGCCGGACACAACAGTAAGGCCGGGGGCGTTCAGGCTGGCGATGTCCAGATCGTCGGACATGTAGGGGCTTAGATCAACCGGCGACAACGGTACGCTGAGCATGCCGCCTGCGGGAATCGTGTCGAAGAGTTTGCCGCGCAGATGGACAAGGCCGATGCAGTCGTCGAAGCTGAGTACACCGGCCAAGCAGGCCGCGGTATTTTCGCCCATGGAATGCCCGACCAGCGCGGCGGGTTTGATCCCCCACGACATCCACAACTGGGCCAGCGCATATTCGGTGATCATGATCAGTGGTAGCTGGACCGAGGGTTTTTGCAACGCCTTGGCAGCATCGTCTTCCGCACCCTCAGCAGGTAGCCACAGGTCGCGGATATCGTAATCCAGTTTGGGCTGCAGGATATCAAGGCCCTGATCCATCCAGTCCTGAAACGCCGGCTCGGTCTCATAAAGGTCGCGGGCCATGTTGACGTATTGCGCACCGCCACCGGGGAACATGAAAACGACATCGGGGGCTGCGAGGGCGGTGTGAGAGAAAACCCGGCGTTGATCGGCCTCTTCAAGAATATCGGCCGCTTCGGTTGCCGTTTCCGCGACGATCACGCGGCGGCGTTCGAAGGCGCGCCGCCCCTCTTTCAAGGTGAAAGCGACGTCGGCCAGTGGCAGGTCGGGGTTGTCGCGCAGATGCTTGATCAGCGCGTCAGTGTTGGCATCAAGCGCACCTTTGGACCGGCCAGAGATCGTGAGGATTTGGAAGGGCCAGTCGGATTCTTCGGATTCGGCGCGCTCAGGCGCTTCTTCGACGACGGCGTGGGCATTGGTGCCGCCGACGCCAAGGGAATTCACGCCTGCACGGCGCGGCCCTTTGTGCGGGACCCAATCGGATAGCGTTCCATTCACGCTGAAGGGGCTATTTTCGAAATCGATGGACGGGTTCGGTGCCTCATAGCCGAGGCTGGGCGGCATTTGTTTGTGGTGCAGGGCCAATGAGGTCTTGATCAGGCTCGCCACCCCTGCAGCGGTATCTAGGTGGCCGATATTGGTTTTGACCGAACCGATCTTGCAGAATTGCGTCTCATCGGTCGTTTCGCGAAAGGCGGATGTGAGTGCGGCGACCTCTATCGGATCACCCAGATAGGTTCCCGTCCCATGGCATTCGACATAGTCGATCGTGTCGGCGTCGATGTCGGCCATAGCATGCGCCTCGGCGATTGCATCGGCCTGTCCTTCGACGCTGGGGGCGAGGTAACCTGCTTTGGCCGAGCCATCGTTGTTGACTGCCGACCCCTTGATGACCGCCCAGATATGGTCGCCATCGGCGATCGCTTCCTCTAACCGGCGCAGGACGACCGCACCTGCGCCTGATCCGAACACGGTGCCCTCGGCCCGATGATCGAAAGCATGGCATTCGCCATCGGGCGACAGAATTTCCCCATCTTCGAAGATATATCCCCGTCCATGGGGCAGTTCGACGGTCACACCGCCGGCCAGCGCCATGTCGCATTCGCCATTCAGCAGCGATTGGCAGGCGTAATGCGCGGCGACCAGCGAGGTGGAGCAGGCCGTCTGCAGGTTGATCGACGGTCCCTTCAGGTCAAAGATATGGCTGACGCGGGTCGAGAGGAAATCTTTGTCGTTGCCGGTGTGCCGCAAAAGGAACATGCCGGTGCTGTGCACAAGGTCGGGGTTCGAACAGACGTTGAAATAGAAATAGCTGCCCATGCCGCAACCCGCGAATACGCCGATCGGGCCGGTGAAATTCTCGGGTGGGTGGCCCGCATCTTCGAATGCTTCCCATGCGACCTCGAGGAATTGGCGGTGCTGGGGATCCATGATCGCGGCTTCCTTGGGGCTGAGCCCAAAAAAGTCGGCATCGAACATCTCGAACCCGTCAAGCATCGCGGCGGCGGGGACATAGTTGCGATGACGCATGCGATCAGCGCTTTCCCCCGCATCAAGCAGCGCCTGTTCATCGAGTTTTCGAATGGAGGATTTGCCGTCGCGCAGATTTTGCCAGTAGGTCGCTACAGCCTCTGCCCCCGGCAGATGCGCGGCCATGCCAACGATGGCAATGTCGTTTTCGCGTCCTTCAATACTCATAACTTTACTTCCCGCCGGGGTGGTGATTCCGGCATAAATCAATGTTTTGGCAAATTTTGGACACGCAAGATAAAAACTGCGCAGCCGGTGCCGGTAATAAAATCAATATGTGTAACAATATGGTCTTACCAATTTTCGTAGCATCATTGAACACTTAAACGCCGCTGGCGATGTGAAACAGTATGGTTTTTCTCAGTTTCACCATTTTGCGCTGTTTTTCTGTGCTACAACGCACTGCCTATGAATTTCGCCCTGTCCTTTTCATGCGCCGTGCGGCGATCAGCAGACTGGGCAGAATCGCAAAACACTGGGCATAGCGCCAAGCAAGACGGCGCGGGTTGCTGAGCATCCGCCACAGCCATTCCATCGCGATCTTACGCGCCCAGATGGGTGCACGGGTCTGGTGCCCGGCGATGAAATCCAGTCCGGCACCGATCGAGACGAAACCGCAATGCGGGGCGAGTTGCGCGGCACGGGCGGCCAACCGTTCTTGTTTGGGCGCGCCGAGGGCTAGAAAACAAAGGCCCGCACCGGATTGGTCGATCTGCCGGAGCGCGTCTGCGGCCGCTTCGCCGTCAGGGTCAAAACGATAGGGCGGCGCGATCTTCGCAGCGACCTGTAACTGCGGGTGCCGTTCTTGCAGCTTCTCGGTGGTGATCGCCAACGTTTCCTCGGTCGCGCCCAGCATGGCGATCGGCACGTTCAGATCAGCGGCCAAGGCGACGAGCGGCGCGATCAGCTCGGACCCGGGGATCAGGTCGACCTCACGCCCTCCAAGGCGGGACAGCCAGACGATCGGATTGCCATCGGCCACCACGTGGCTGTGTTGCCGATATGCCGCAGCGAACGCGGGGTCCTGCCGCATCTTGACGATGTGATCGAGGTTCAGCGTCGCAACGGTGAACCCGCGTTTCTGCTGCAGGTGGTCGGTGACGTCCTGAAAAAAGGCCGCGCGGCTGCCGAAATTGACCAGTTCCAGTGGCGTCTGAGATTGGTTCATGCTGAAAAACAATAACTCATTGGAAATTCGGTGTCTCATGCCACGGCAACCGGGCCCTGTGCAATGCTTGCGATCCGGGTCATAACACGCGCGACGATTATTTGAGCCGCGCATATGACCCAGACCGTTTCGACCGACCCGGATATGATGACCGTCATCATACCCGCCAACAACGAAGAGGCGCTTTTGCCGCATTGCCTGGAGGCGGTGTTGGCACAGGACGATAAGGGCGCGGTCGAGGTTATCGTGGCGGCTAATGCCTGCACCGATGGGACGGTCGCCGTCGCTGAAAGTTTTGACGAAAGGTTCGCCGCGCGCGCATGGGCGCTGGTCGTCCTTGATTTGCCGGATGGGGGTAAGCTGCGCGCTCTGAACGCTGCGGACGCCCATGTGACGGGTGACATGCGGGTCTATCTGGATGCCGATGTGATCTGCGACCCGGCGCTATTCGGACAGTTGCGCGAGGCGATGAGTGTCCCAGATGCGAGATATGTGACGGGCACACTTGCCGTCGCACGGGCGCAAAGTTGGGTCACGCGGGCCTATGCGCGCATCTGGACCGAATTGCCCTTCGTCAAATCGGGCGCGGTTGGCGCGGGCTTGTTCGCCGCCAACGGCCCCGGACGGGCACGGTGGGGGGCGTTTCCAGACATCATTTCGGATGACACCTATGTCCGGTTGCAATTCAAGTCTGATGAAAGGGTCGAGGTTCCGGCCCGCTATCACTGGCCCATGGTCGAGGGGTTGCAAAACCTGATCAAGGTGCGGCGGCGTCAGGATATCGGGGTCGCGCAGGTCGCCAACCGTTATCCGAATTTGATGGCGAACGAGGGAAAGGCGCGCCTGCGCAAATTGGATTTGATTGGTTTGGCCGTCCGCAGGCCGCTTGGCTTTGCAGTCTATCTGACTGTGCATATCATGGCCCGCCGTGGGCGTCAGACCCACGAATGGACCCGCGGGCGATAGTTGTTTTTCTTTGACAGGCCAGCGAGAGTCGTGGATTTAACCGGCGATGTATTGCCATGAGTTTATTTGATTATGACCAATGACATGCCGCCGAAACACGGCAAAATCGCTTATCTGACAGGCGAATATCCCAAGGTTTCACATACCTTCATTCAACGCGAAATCGCCGCCTTGCGGGCCAGCGGGGCCGAGGTTCTGACCTGCACTGTGCGCCGGGCTCCAGCCAAGGATGTGGTCGATGATCAGTTGGAAGAACAGGCGGCGACGTTCTGCATCCTGGAAACAGCAAAATCACCTGCGCGCTTGATTGGGGCGCATATCGCCGCCTTGCGGCGCGCACCGGGGCGCTGGTTTTCGGCGCTGCGGCTGGCGATGCGGACGCGGTCGCCCGGCCTTCGCGCGTTTCTCTATCAGTTATTCTACTTTGCCGAGGCCGGTGTCTTGGCCCAACACTTGCGGAAGGAAGGCGTTGTCCACCTGCATAACCATTTCGGCAATTCCAGCTGCTCGGTCGCGATGCTGACCAGTGAAATCGCCGATATCCCGTTCAGCTTTACCGAGCACGGACCGGCGATTTTCTTTGAACCCGAAAAGTGGCGTATCGACGAAAAGGTGGCGCGGGCGAAATACGTGATCGCGATCAGCCACTTCTGCCGGTCGCAGTTGATGCTGTTTTCGGATCAGGCGCATTGGGGGAAGTTCAAGATCGTGCATTGCGGGGTTCTGCCGGACCGGTACGGCCGTGATCAGGACCGGGCGTTCGGCAAGCATATTCTGTTCGTCGGGCGGCTCGATCCGGTGAAGGGCGGGCCGTTCCTGTTGGAGGCGCTTGCGAAAGTTCGCGCCAAACATCCCGAGGCCACGCTGACGGTCGTCGGCGATGGCCCGGCGCGTAACACCTTGGAAAGGCAGGCGGATGACCTGGGCGTCGCGCCTGCCGTGACCTTCGCCGGGTATAAGACACAAACCGAGGTCGCCGATATCCTGGGCACCGCCGATATGCTTGTCCTTCCCAGCTTTGCCGAAGGTGTGCCCGTTGTTTTGATGGAAGCGATGGCGAGCCGTATTCCCGTGATCGGGTCGCGCGTCGCCGGGATTTCGGAATTGGTCGAGGAAGGTGTATCGGGCTACCTGACGCCGCCGGGCGACGTCGCGACATTGACGGCCCGGTTGGATACGCTGTTGTCCGATCCGGCATTGTGTCAGCGCATGGGCGCGGCCGGGCGGGCAAAGGTCGTAGCTGACTTCGATATTCAGAAAGAGGGTGACTGGTTGTTGCGCGTGCTAAGGGATGAGGCTGACACAGACGCGCTCCGGCCCTAACGTCACTTATATTCGATCAACGTCTTTTCCTTCGCCGTGATTCGCCGCCACCAATATTCCAGAACGCCCAGTGCTTCGGGGAATTTGCCAACGGTCAGGAAGAACGCATCCTGCCATGCAAACCAGTGGCCCAACCCGCGCCGTTTGGCGAGGCGAAGGACTTGGGCGGGATAAGCGAGTAAGAGCGCTAGCGCCCACGGTGTGATGATGGCGCCGAGCAATGCAACAGGGGGCAAAACGAGCCCCCAAAACAACGCGCGCCGAGTCGGCACGACCCCGTGCCGTTCGGGCGTTTTGCCGTGCATTGCGGCCCCTTCGGCTCCGGCATGCCCGGCGCGGCGCGCCCGTTTCCAAAATTGCCCGAACCGGGTCATGGCGGCATCGTGCAGCGTCATTTCCGCGTCGATCCGCCAAACCTCCCACCCTTTTTGGCGCAAGCGCAGGCACAATTCCGGCTCTTCCCCTGCGATCAACGACGGGTCGAAACCATCAACGGCGGCAAAGGCATCGGCCCGCATCATCGCGTCACCACCGCAGGCGAGCGCCCGCCCGATGGGTGTATCCCATTCCTCATCGCAAAGCCGATTGTAGATCGTTGCATCAGGGAAACGTTCGCGCCTGCGGCCGCAGACGACTGCGGCCTTCGGGCTGGACTGCAGAAAGTCGCGCGCGGTCTTGACCCATTCAGGCTGAATCTCGCAATCGCCATCAACGAATTGGAGATAGGCGATGCTATCCGTCTGATCCAAAGCCGCCCACCCGGCATTGCGGGCCCGCGCAGCGGTAAAGGGCCTCGTAAGGTCAAGTTCAACGACCTCGGCACCCGCCGCTTTTGCCGCCGCGACGCTGCCATCGGTTGATCCGGAATCGACGTAGACAACGTGCCTAACCGATTTTGGAATCGAGGCCAGGCACCTGACCAGACGCTCTCCTTCGTTGCGGCCGATGATGATGACGGCCACGTCATCCATAACGCTGCGCACCGGAAAGCAGAGTATCTATCGTGAAATCAGACATTCAGAAATATATCGCCTCACCATGCGATCCGCTGTTATAAGATGCCCGAATATTTGTCATGGTCTTTTCAAAGGGCGCAGAGCGCGCGGTAACGATTAACCCACAATGCCTAATCTGGTCGCACATGTCGTGTTTTATTCGTGGCCGCTGGTCGTGTATCTGCTGTTCCAGCGATTGCCGATGGTGTCCGCCATCGCGTGGTCGACGATTATAGGGTTTCTGTTCCTGCCTGCGGTTCTGCAACTCGACCTGCCTGCGATTCCGTCGATCTCGAAATATGAGCTGACGTCGATCAGTGTGGCGTTCATGTGCTGGCTGAAAGTGCGGACAGACGCGCATGCTAATCGGTGGAAAACGCCTGCTACCGAAGCAAACGGCGCGGCGCCTGCCCGGAAGTCGCGGGCCAGACTGCTGGGTGGTGGACTGCTAATCGCCATCATAGCGACCCCTATCCTGACGGTGATGACGAATGGTGATCCGCTCTTTTATGGGCCGACAATGTTGCCCGCTTTGCGCGCCTATGATCTGTTTTCCATTCTCGGATCGATCATTTTCATGATCCTGCCGTTCTGGGTCGGGCGAAAATACCTGAACACGACCGACAGCCATGTCTTGATCATGCAGATCTTCTGTCTGGCTTTGATGGGGTATTCCCTGCTGGCCTTGTGGGAGGTCCGGATGAGCCCCCAGCTGAACCGCATGGTCTATGGTTTCACGGCAAGTTCGTTCCTGCAGCATATCCGCGCCGGGGGGTTTCGGCCGATGGTTTTCATGAACCACGGCCTGTCGCTGGGCATCCTTCTGGCGATGTGCGTTTTGTCGGCGGCGGCTTTGTGGCGACATGCCCGTCAAACGGGTGCGAACGCTGCGCCTTGGCTGTTCTGTACGGGTTGGCTTTTGTTCACGCTGGTCATGGCGAAAAGCGTCGGCGCGCTTTTGATCTCGCTCGCTTTGTTGCCGGTCATCCTTTTCATGAATGTGCGCAGCCAACTTCTGGTCGGGGCGGTGCTGGCGGGGATTGTGATCCTATATCCGATGCTGCGCGGCGCAGGATACATCCCGACCGAAGAAATCCACGCTGCCGCGGTGGACTATAGCGCAGAGCGGGCGCAATCCCTGAAATTCCGGCTGGATCACGAAGATGACCTGTTGGAAAAGGCCAACGAAAGACCGATTTTCGGCTGGGGAACATGGGGCCGTAACCGCGTGTTCGATCCCTACACGGGCGAAGACCTGAGTGTAACGGATGGGTCCTGGATCATCTTTATCGGGATGTATGGCTGGGTCGGCTATATCGCGGTTTTCGGGACGTTGACGGTAGCCACCTTCTTGTTCGCGCTGAAACGAAGACGGATCGAGATATCATTCGCGACAGCCGGACTGGTGATCGTCCTTGTCGCCAATCTGGTCGATCTCATCCCCAATTCGTCGCTTAGGCCGGTCACGTGGTTGATCGCGGGTTCGTTGATGGGCCGGTTCATCGCTGCACGCGAGGGTCAAGGGCAGCAGGTCGCGGTGGCGTCGGAAACGCCTGTCGAAACGCCCCCACCTCCGAAACCGAAGGTGCGCAAGCCCCGGTCAGCCGACGGATTTTCTGGGCCATCTCCGCTAGGCGATCTGCAGCCTGCCGCCACTGTTGAAACGAATGGGCTGAAGGTCCGCCGCCGCCGATGACCTAGGACCGGAAGCCGGCGCGGACGTCTTCCGCGAAGGTCACAAGCTGTTGCGCGATCGCGCGGGGTGAGAATCGGGTTTCGATATCCGTACGGCCCGCCTGCCCGAGCGATGCGGCAAGCGCCGGATCAGCCAAAATACGCCGCACCGCCGCCGCGAGGGCACCCGAATCCTCGACAGGGATCAAAAGGCCCGTTTCGCTATCGCGGATGATTTCCTTGGGCCCACCGCCCGCAGCGCTGATCGTGGCTGATCCCGATGCCAAGGCCTCGAGCACGACATATGGAAAGGTCTCATAGCGGGATGCGATCACCGTCACGCCGTGTTGATGCCGCAGGGTGTCGATCTGCTCTTTGCTTTGCAAGCCCAGATAGCTGATCCGGTCCTGTACCTTTTCAGGTAGTGCGCCAAGCACCTGGGTGATCGACAGTGTGCTGCCATCGGGCTGTTCCATGCCAGGATCGGGACCCACGAATGTCAGATGAACGTCATCCCCCCCTTCGACCAATGTCGTGAAACCTTCCAGTAGGACATCCGCACCTTTTCGTCGGTCATTGCGGCCGACGAACAGAATGCTGCGCCGCTGCTTATCGGTCAGTGCTGCCTGATCGACGGCATCTTTCAGTTGGATCGAATTGTGCAATACAATTCGCTTATCGACGACGCTCGGCACCTGGGCCACGGTTTTGTCCAGTACATCCCGAGATGGGACGGTCATGCCCGCACAGGTCCGAAACGCCGTCGCTTCGCGCTTGAGCCTACGCACATCGTGGCGGGTGGTCTTATAGTCCTCTAGTGCAGTTTGCAGGAACCATGGCCCATGCAACGTGACGATCACCGGGACCGGCAGCATCTTTTGAACGATCGCGGCCCAGCCTTGGGTCTCTTCCATTATCAGTACGTCGATTTGGCGCTGTTCGATCGCAATACGGCCGGCTGCGGCGATACTTTCAGCGTATCGGATATGGGTCGGGTCGGCGAGGTCCAGACGCTCTGTCACCCGTTCGAGGATCGTTGCATTGCGTGCCAGGGGCAGGTCGATGCAGCGGGGGTCGGGCTCCTGAGCGGGTGACAATGGGATGATGGTGACCTCGTGCCCCAAGGCCTCGAGCCCATCGACAAGATTGACCACGGAGGTCGTAATTCCGTTGGCATGACCGATACCGGGCCATGATGGCGTAACCAGTGCGATTTTCAACTTTTGACCGATCTTTGTTTGCAATGCGAGATACAGGAAATTTCGGGAACTGATTAGATCATTCCATCGCTGCACGCCAGCATGTAAGCCTGCAGGTTCAGCAACCACAGGATGAAAATGCGACTGACGCTTTACCAAATCCTCGGCAATCTTTATGATTGAAAATGTTGCGATGAAGATACGCTCTGACATCGGACGACCAAGATGATCCAACTTTTGCTTTATGAACGCTGCCTAAGGCACTAAATTTTAACCAGTAAATAAAAAGCCCACGAAAAGAACGGGCAATGGGGACCATTATGATGACTTTCGCTCGAGCCGTCTTGATCGCATGTATCGTCCTGCCTTTGCTGTCACTTTCCGCTGACGCACAAGGGAATTATCGCATTCGTGGTGGTGACGTCCTGCAGATGGAAGTGTTGGAAGATCCCAGCCTTAACCGTGATCTTCTGGTTTTGCCGGATGGCAACGTGACCGTACCCTTCGTTGGCGCGATCCGGGCCCGGGGGCGCACGCTTTCCCAGGTTCAGGCCAACATCCGCAGCCGTCTTGGCCCCAGTTTCGCCGAACCACCGAACGTTTTCGTGGGGCTGAGTTCATTGGCCGAGATCGAAGAACGCGAACCGGTGACCATCGACGTTTATGTCGTTGGTGAGGTCGAAACCCCCGGCAAGCGCGAGATCGAGCCCGGCACGACCGTCTTGCAGTTTCTTGCGGAGATGGGCGGTTTCACCGATTTCGCGGCGACGAAACGTATCCAACTGCGCACGTCGCGCACCGGGCGAGAGCAGGTCTACTCGCTGAACTACAACGACGTCGAACTTGGTGGGGGGGTTGGTACATCGACGGTTCTTGCCGACGGTGACGTGATCGTCGTTCCGCAAAGGCGGTTGTTCGAGTAACGGAAGGCGCGGTTTTGGCCAAGCGATCATCTTTGCGATTCGGGGTTGGTGCGGCGGCGATCCTGAGCGCGCCCATGGTGAATGCGCAAGAAACCGTTTTTGGCGTCGAACAAGGGTTCGAATTCGGGCGCAACACCGCGTTGACGGTCCCCGAATCGGGTGATCGGACATCGGCTTTGACCCGGCTCAGCTATGGTCTGACCAGCGCGACACGTACGCAGGAACTGTCCTTTGGCGCCGCTGGCGCGTTCCGGTTCGAAGAAATAGATGGCGAACAGGACAGCGGTTTCGAGGACCCTGAGGTCACCCTTGCCTACAGCCAGGAGGCGACAAATGGATCTTTCGATCTGACCGGCCGTTTCGCCCGCAGCGAAATCGATACACTGCCGGGCATTGCCGATCTTGTCGGCGATGATGGTACGATCGACGTGCCAGAAGACCTGACGGACCTGTTCGGCACCGGCCAGCGGACCAGTTATGCAGCGACCGGCAGCCTGGTCATCGGACGGGATCGGGCGATTCAGTTCACCTTCGATCTTGGCGCGACCGGTGTGCTTTATGAGGATGTGACCGACCCCGATCTGGTCGATACGCGAACGGTAAACGCGGGTCTGACCACCGCATTGCAATTCTCCAAGGTCACGACAGGCACTGTGGGTCTGCGCTTTGCCCGGACCGAGGAGGAAGATGCGCTCGAGACTGAACGCGATGTGCGCGGCATCGATCTTGGTATGATTTATGAGGCGACGCCGCGGGCCACACTGGATGCAAGGATCGGGGCAGAGCAGACGATCACCACGACAACCACTGAAGAAACCGAGACCGATGGTCTGACAGGTGGTCTGGGTTTGGAATACGAGATGCCGAATGGCACATTGACCGCAACGCTGGATGCCGCGCGAGACGTCGCCGGTGATCAGATCCTGACCGCGCGGGTCGGGCGTGAGTTAGAGTTACCGGCAGGTGCGCTGTCCACGACGATCGGGGTTACCCGGCCCGAGAACGAAGATATCGCCTGGATCGGGACCATCGATTGGACCCGAGAATTCCCGACTGGCCTTTTGCAATTCCGTCTGGATCGCAGCGTGACGGTCGACACTGACGCCGACACGCGCCGCCGGACCCTGGCGGGGCTGCTTTATGCCTACGAGATTAACCGGGTTTCGGACCTGAGCATTGGCATTACCCACGTCGTATCAGAAGAAAGCGCCGCAACCGCCCGCGTTGAGAGGACCGATCTTGTTGGGGTCTATAACTATGCTCTGACCGAGAATTGGGATCTGAGCGCCGGGCTGGGCCTGACCCAACGGGACGAGGATGGCGTTGGTCAGGCGGACTCGGCGCAGATCAGCCTGTCGATCGGGCGTGAATTTCGCGCGCCACGCTAAGCGGCCCCTCATCAAATTCTGCACAATGATGATGTGGCATTCGCAGGCGCATTTCTGTACAATGCGCGTCATAATTTAAGCATATATATTTGAGAGATGACCCCATGATTGAAGAAACCGCTTTGCCGGACGTGAAAGTCGTGACACCCCGCTGGTTTGAGGACCACCGCGGTGCATTTTGCGAAACCTACAACCGAAAAACCTTTGCGAAACACGGCATCTATGATGTTTTTCAACAGGATAACCACTCGATCAGCGCCGCTGCAAATACCGTTCGCGGGCTGCATTTTCAGGCCCCGCCGCATGCCCAGGGCAAGCTGATCCGCGTCGTCGCGGGCGTGATCCTCGACGTTGCTGTCGATATCCGCGAGGGATCGCGCACTTATGGTAAATGGGTGTCGGTCCTCCTGTCCGCCGAGAATCGTAAGCAGCTATATGTCCCTGCCGGTTTTGCACATGGTTTCGTGACGAAAACCCCGGATACCGAAGTGCTGTACAAATGTACCGACATCTACGCACCGGAATGCGAGGGTACGATCCGTTTCGATGACCCCGAAATCGGGATCGATTGGGGGATTGATCCCGGCGACGCAATCCTGTCGGATAAGGATGCCAAGGCGACGGGCTTTGCCGCGTTTTCGTCGCCGTTTGTGTATGCGTGAATGAAAGACTTGCTATGAAAATTCTTGTCACGGGGGGCGCGGGGTTTATCGGGTCTGCCGTTGTGAAGGTCGCGCTGGCCCAAGGGCACACCGTGGTCAATGTCGATAAGCTGACCTATGCCGCTTGCCTCGCCAGCCTGAAAGGCGTGGCAGATCACCCCGGCTATGCTTTTGAGCAAGTCGATATCTGCGACCGTCCCGCGCTGAACCGCGTCTTTGACCAGCATCAGCCGGATGCCGTGATGCACCTTGCCGCCGAAAGCCATGTGGATCGGTCCATCGACGGACCCGAGACATTCGTCCAAACCAACGTTCTGGGCACATTCCACATGCTCGAAGCGGCCTGGGGCTTGTGGGAGGCGAAAGGCCGCCCCGACGATTTCCGCTTTCACCATATTTCGACCGATGAGGTATTCGGCAGCCTCGGCGAGACCGGCAAATTCGACGAAGAGACGCGATATGATCCCCGCTCGCCCTATTCCGCCAGCAAGGCGGGGAGCGACCATCTGGTGCGCGCCTGGCACGAGACCTATGGCCTGCCCATTGTTTTGACGAATTGTTCGAACAATTACGGGCCGCGCCAATTCCCTGAAAAGCTGATCCCGGTCACCATCCTGAATGCCTTGGCAGGTAAGCCACTGCCCATCTACGGGGCTGGTCTGAACGTCCGCGATTGGCTGCATGTAGAGGATCATGCCGAGGCCTTGCTGTTGGTGTTGACGAAGGCTGCGTCCGGCGCGACCTATGCGATCGGGGGCGAGGCCGAGGCGCGCAATATCGATATCGTCCGCTCCATTTGCGCGATCATGGATCAACGGCGGCCTAAATCTTCGCCTTATGCTAACCTGATCACCCATGTAACCGACCGACCAGGCCATGATCAGCGATATGCGATCGATCCTTCCCGCATTCGACAAGAGCTGGGCTGGACGCCGTTCCACACCCTGCAGCAGGGTCTTGAAGAGACCGTCGATTGGTATCTGAACAACCAGGATTGGTGGATGCCGTTGCAGGCACGCGAGGGCGTGGGCGAACGGCTGGGTCGGGCGGCGTCTTAGGATGAAAGTTCTGGTCTTTGGCAAGACCGGTCAGGTCGCCCGGGCGTTGGCCAAGGACGCTGGGCGGCACAACGCCGTTTTGGAAATGTATGATCGCGAAAGCGCCGATCTGGCGTCGCCCGACGCATGTGCCGCGTTGGTTGCCGATACGCCGGCAGATGCTGTGATCAACGCAGCTGCATGGACCGCCGTCGATGACGCGGAAACGAACGAGGCCGCGGCTTATGTGATCAATGCCGATGCGCCTGATGCAATGGCGCGCGCCGCTGCTGCGCGTGACATACCGTTCATCCATATCTCCACCGATTATGTTTTTAGTGGTGACCCTGGCCAGCCTTGGAAACCGAATGATACAACGGCACCCTTAGGTGCATATGGGCGCACGAAACTGGCCGGTGAGAGAGCGGTGGCGGCAGCAGGCGGCAGGTCGGTGATCCTGCGCACGGCCTGGGTGTTCGACGGCGAGGGCAAGAATTTCGTGACGACCATGCTGCGCGTGGGGAAAGAGCGGGACACGTTGCGTATCGTCGCCGATCAAGTGGGCGGACCGACCCCGGCCAGTGCCATCGCCGATGCTTGCCTGGCGATCGCAAGGGCGTTGATCGATGACCCGGTAAAGGCTGGTACCTATCACTTTTCCGGTGCACCCGATGTCAGCTGGGCCGATTTCGCACGCGCAATTTTTGACCGCAGTGGGGCTTCGGTGGCGGTCGAAGACATCACGTCAGCCGAATATCCGACGCCAGCCAAACGCCCCGCGAATTCCCGACTGGATTGCAGCAGTCTGAAATCGGCATTCGGGATCGACCGGCCAGATTGGGGCGCGGCACTCGACACAATATTGAAGGAGAAGCGCGGATGACACAGCGCAAAGGTCTTATCCTTGCCGGCGGGACGGGATCACGGCTGTTCCCGATCACCAAGGGCATCTCGAAACAGCTGATGCCGATCTACGACAAACCGATGATCTACTATCCGTTATCGGTCCTGATGCTGTCGGACATCCGCGAAATCGGAGTTATCACCACCCCCGAAGATGCCGCGCAATTCCGCGGCCTCTTGGGCGACGGATCGCAATGGGGCGTGAAATTGACCTATCTTGAACAGCCCAAGCCCGAAGGTCTGGCGCAGGCATATCTGGTGGGCGAGGACTTTCTGGACGGGCATCCATCCGCGATGGTTCTGGGCGACAATATTTTCTTTGGCCATGGCCTGCCGGAACTGCTCAAAGCAGCGAATGTGCGGGATGCGGGTGGAACTGTTTTTGGCTACCACGTCGCCGATCCCGAGAGATACGGTGTCGTCGGCATGGATGCCCAGGGGCGCGTGACGGAGATCATCGAAAAGCCGGAAAATCCCCCGTCGTCTTATGCCATCACCGGCCTCTATTTTCTGGATGAAACGGCACCTAACCGAGCGCGGAGTATAAAACCGTCACCCCGAGGCGAGTTGGAGATCACGTCGCTTTTGGAAACTTACCTCACCGACGGGAAACTGACTGTGGAGCGGATGGGGCGCGGTTTCGCCTGGCTTGATACCGGTACGCATGGCAGCCTGCTGGATGCGGGTAATTTCGTGCGGACGTTGCAGTCACGGCAGGGCATGCAAACCGGCTGCCCGGAAGAGATCGCCTATCTGCAAGGCTGGATTTCGGCCGACAACCTGCGCGCGCAGGCGGCGCATTATGCCAAGAACGACTACGGCAGCTATCTGGAAGGGTTGTTGGAGGACTAATCGTCCCAATCAACGTCGAATTTGCGGACAACTTGGTCGACCTGATTGGCCGTCAAGCTACGTACCGGCAGAGGATGGATCATCATCGCAAGCCGTGCGGTGTTTTCCAGCTCTTCGATGGCGTTGCACGCGGCCTCGACATCTTTGCCCGCGACGACCGGCCCGTGATTGGCGAGCATCACGGCACTGCGTTTGCCAGCCAGACCCTTGATCGCCTGACCCATGGCGGGATCACCGGGCAGAAAGAACGGGAGGAGTTTGACCTTTCCCAACAGCATCACGCTGTAGGGTGTGAGCTGCGGCAGAAAGTTTTCGGCATCCGCATCCGGCATCATAGACCACGCGACGGCGTGGCAGGAATGCAGATGCACGACGGCACCCGCAGTCGACCGGGTATCATAGAACGCCTTATGCAGCGGCATTTCCTTCGTGGGTTTGTCGCCACTGATCAGGTTGCCCCGATCGTCGAAGCGGCTGAGCCGCCCCGGATCAAGCCTGCCGAAGCTCGTCCCTGTCGGCGATACCAGAAGGCCGCCATCATCGGTGCGAGCAGAGATATTTCCAGTGCTGCCATGGGTCAGCCCCCGATCGAACAGGGATTTCGCCAGCAGGCAGATTTGTTCGCGTAAATCTGTTTCTCTGGTCATCGTCCGCCCAGCACCTCGTCTGCCTTTTCAAAAAAATCGACGTCACCGAAATTGCCGGATTTCAACGCGACAACCAAGTTGTCCGACGCGCGCAATGCGGGAATACCCGGATCGATTTCGGGCCCGATCTGTAGTTCCGATAGGCCAAGCCCCTCGACGATCGCACCGGACGTTTCGCCCCCTGCGGCGATGATCCGTGTCGCTCCCGCGTCGCGGGCACTATGTGCGACATGGCCAAAGAAGGTTTCAAGAGCCGTTGCAGACTGTTCCTTTCCAAACAGGTTCTGGACCCGCGCGACCGCAGCAGGATCAGCTGACGTATAGGCCAACGGGACGCCGTGCTGCGCCACCAACCAGTCAGCGATTTCTTCGGGCTTCAAACGCCCATCTAGAACCTCTTCTGCCGGGATTTCGCGTGATGGATGGTCTTTCGCATGATACGCGACCTGCTTGCGCGTCATGGCCGAACACGAGCCCGACAAGGCGATCGTTTTACCGGGCTGACCTGTCCACGGCACGTCATCTGGAACGCATCCAAAGTTCGCCGGCAGGCCAAGTGCCACCCCGGAACCGCCGGAAATCAGTTTCAGATCACGGCCCGCCATCCCGATCGCGATCAGGTCATCGTCACGGATTGCGTCGCAGACGATGTGTTTATGACCCGCGATCCTTTCCCGCTCCAGCGTTTCCTCAACGGCTGCAGCATCATCCGCAATGCCGATATGCCCAATCGCTGACTTGGTTTGCAAACCCAGCCACCGCCGGATGTCAGGATCGGTCATCGGGGTGAGCGGATGGTTCTCCATCCCACTTTCGCTCAGCAGTTTATCGTTGACGAACAGATGCCCTTGGTAGACCGACCGCCCCGTGCCCGGAAACGCCGGACAGACGATCGTCATCTCCGCATCCAACGCATCGGCGAGCGCATCCAGGATCGGGCCGATATTGCCGTCAGGTGTGCTGTCGAAGGTCGAGCAATATTTGAAAAAGAACTGCTGGCAGCCCTGCGCCTGCAGCCATGCGAGGGCGTCCAGCGACATCGTCACAGCGTCCTGCGGCGCGATCGAACGCGATTTCAGGGCGACGACCCCGGCCTGTACGGATGGGTCAGCCGGTCCACTTGGCACGCCGGTATATTGCGTCACCCGCATCCCGCCCTTGGCCAACGTATTGGCCAGATCGCTTGAGCCGGTGAAATCATCGCCAATACAGCCAAGTAACATGTCATCTTGTTTCCCACTTGAACGTCACCCATCGTCGCAACAATGTATACATTATGCAAGTACCATTCTCACGGCGATGTCTCGGGCCAGTATGGACAAAATTCGGAGGACTGTATGAAACTTTGCCGCATTCAAACCGATGAAGGGATCAAACCGGCGATGGTCGATAACAATGGGAATTTACATGACCTTTCGAGCCGGATCGACGACATCGAGACCGCGTTGCTGAGACAGGGTGGGCTAACCGATGCGCCGGATGACCTGCCCGCGATCAAAGGTCGTTACGCGCCGGCTCTCGCCGATATCGGTCGGATTTTCTGTATTGGCCTGAATTACTCGGATCATGCGAAGGAAGCGGGATTGCCGACACCTGAACATCCGATCGTTTTCATGAAGGTCTGCGCCCCGACGGGCGCAAATGATCCGATTATCGTGCCGAAGGGGTCGGAAAAAACGGACTGGGAGGTCGAACTGGGCGTGGTCATCGGCCAGACCGCCCAGCATGTGAGCGTCGACGATGCACTATCATATGTCGCCGGGTATTGCGTGATGAACGATGTCTCTGAACGGGCATTTCAGATGGATATGGGCGGGCAATGGGTGAAAGGAAAGTCATGCGACAGCTTCGCGCCGGTCGGGCCGTGGCTCGTCACACCTGATGAGGTGCCCGATCCACAGGACCTGACCATGTATCTCGATGTGAACGGCCAGCGGCGACAGACAGGTCATACCGGCACGATGATCTTTTCCGTGGCCGAGATCATCGCGCATCTCAGCCGTTTCATCACCTTGCATCCCGGCGATGTCATCAGCACCGGCACACCGCCCGGTGTTGGTTTGGGCATGACACCTCCGACCTTTCTGAAGGCAGGTGATGTGGTCGAAGCCGGTATTGAGGGGCTAGGCGTGCAACGACAGGACGTGATCCCGTTCACAGACGCTTAGCGGGCCAACCACCCGCCATCGACGTTGATAATCGCACCGTGGATATAGTTTGCCGCAGGTGACGCCAAAAACACCGCCGTCTGCGCGATATCTTCGGGCGCGCCCCACCGCCCGGCTGGAATACGGTCAAGAATCGCCTTGTTCCGATCCGTATCCGCACGCAGGGCTTCGGTATTGTTCGTCTCGATGTAACCGGGCGCGATGGCGTTCACGTTGATCCCCTGCGCGGCCCATTCATTCGCCAGCAACTTGGTCAGGCCGGCCACGCCGTGTTTGGACGCGGTGTAAGACGGTACGCGGATACCGCCCTGAAAAGACAAGAGAGATGCGATATTGACGATCTTCGCGGCTCGATCATCCTTCAACGCAGCTTTCGCGAAAGCCTGGCATCCAAAGAACACAGCCTTCAGGTTCACGTTCAGCACGTCATCCCAATCGGCTTCGGTAAAGTCGACGCTGTCATTGCGGCGGATGATGCCGGCATTATTCACTAGGATATCGACACGCCTGTCGGCGAAAACGGCACCCATCGCCATTGGATCGGCAAGATCGAGATGCAGCGTCTCGGCCTGTCCGATCTGCGCGACCGTCTCGTCACATGACGACCGCCCTGCGCAGATCACATATGCGCCTGCCTGACCCAAAGCGACGGCGATCGCTTGCCCGATCCCTGTATTCGCCCCGGTCACCAACGCCGTTCGACCGGTGAGCGAGAAAGGGTTCACCGCAAATCCTCCATCGCGACCATTTCGACATCTTTATAGTCGACGTTGTCGCCCGCCATCGCCCAGCAGAACGTGTAGCTGCCCGTGCCCGCGCCGCAATGAATCGACCACGGCGGCGACAACACGCCCTCTTCGTTTTTCATCACGATATGGCGCGTTTCTTCCGGGCGACCCATGAAGTGAAACACGCGGTTCGGTTCGTCGAGATCAAAGTACAGATACGCTTCCATCCGGCGGTCATGCAGGTGGGCGGGCATCGTGTTCCAGACCGATCCGCCATGGAACATCGTGTAGCCCATGACCAACTGACAGCTTTCCATCACGTCTGGATGGATGAACTGATAGATCGTGCGGTCATTGGCGGTCTCTGCCGCACCCATCTTCACCGAACCAGCTTCCTCGATCGTGATCAGCCGCGTCGGATGTTGTGCATGCGCCGGTGCCGATACGATGTAGTAACGGCCCGGCGCCTGGAACGCGACGGGGCCTGAACCCATCTGGAGATAAAGCATGTCGCCGCGACCGACGTTATGGTCGGTACCGTCAGCCGTTACCGTTGCTGGGTCCCCGATGTTGAGAACCCCCATCTCGCGTCGATCGAGGATCGACGCCGTACCGCATTCCTTGACCTCATCAAGGATCAGGCCATCGACTGCGGGAACTGCGCCCCCAACGATCATCCGGTCATAGTGGGAATAGGTCAGCCGGATTTCACCCGCGGCAAACATATCGGCCACTTGAAAATTGGCGCGGAGTGTTTCGGTGTCCATAGCCTTGGCCGAGGTAGGATCGATGGCATGACGGATTGTCACAGTCAGCATGTTGGAGCCTTTCAAAGAAAATCGTCGCGACGAGGGGTAAAGCAATCGACCAGTTCACCTGCTTCGAGACAAACGCAGCCGTGCCGCGCATTGGCCGGGATCACGAAGCTGTCGCCGGGTCCTACCTCCATCTCGTCCCCATCGAGGTGAAACCGGAAGCGCCCCGACTTGACGTAGGTCGATTGAACATGGGGGTGGTTGTGCAGTTTGCCTTCCGCGTTCTGCTGAAATGTGAAGGATACAACCATCAGATCCGGATGATCCGCGAGGACCTGTCGTGTGACGCCGTCATCCGCCTGCACGATCGGATATTGGTCCATGGCTGATTCCTTTGAATGGCCAGACAAAATCACTGTCATTCTAGTATGCCAGTTTAAAAATTGGTGTCAATCTGGTGTGAGTCCGCGGATCATCGGCAAATTTTAAAATCAAAAGTTGAAATCGATATGAATTAATGCATTAAATAACGCATTAATTCATATTTGCAGGTGACAGATGATTGCAAACCCGACAGATTGAGCAGGTGGATTGTCGATAACCGCAAAGAACGGGAGGCAAACCACGTGTCATACCGTCAAACTGCAAAATGCTGCGTGACGTTGTAGGGAAGGGGATTGGTCTGCCCGACCCAAGTTGATCAAAGACCCAAAGGGAGGAAAACATGAAAAGTACATTATTTGCGACTATGGCCGCAGCGGTCATCGCGGCAGGCGGCGCGACGGCGCAGGACACGATTGAAATGACATCGTCATTCCCGTCAAACCTGCCGATTCTGGGAACCGCTTCGATCGATTTCGTCGAGCGCATCAATGCGATCTCGGGTGAAGTGCAGTTCGAACACTACGATCCTGGCAAACTGGTGCCGACACTCGAAGCGCTCGACGCCGTCTCGAACGGCTCGGTCGATGCGGCATTCGCTACGTCGGGATATTGGCAGGGTAAAATTCAGTCGGCATCGCTTTTCGCCGCTGTTCCATTCGGTCCGGAGGCTGGCGAATTCCTTGGCTGGATCATTTACGACGACGGTCATGAGCTGTGGCAGCGGATGTATGACGAGAACGGCTATGACGTGCATGTGCTGCCCTGCGGTATCATCGCCCCTGAAACATCCGGCTGGTTCAAGAACGAAATCAACAGCGTCGAGGACCTTGAAGGTCTGAACATGCGCTTCTTCGGTCTAGGGGCCGAGGTCATGCAGCGTCTTGGTGTGTCAACATCGCTGCTTGCCGCCGGTGACATCTTCCCCGCATTGGAACGCGGTGCGATCGACGCCACCGAATTTTCGATGCCGTTGATCGATGCGCGCCTGGGCTTTCACAAGATCGCCAAATATAACTACTTCCCCGGCTGGCATCAGCCATCGACCTTGTTCGAACTGATCGTGAACAAGGACGTCTGGGAAGATCTGGAAGAGCGGACGCAGGCCCAGATCGAGGCGGCATGTTTGGCCAACGTGACCACGAACCTCGCCGAGGGTGAGGCCAAAAACTTTGCCGCGATGGTCGACAACGAAACCAACAACGGCGTGACCAACAAGCAATGGCCACCAGAGATGCTGGAATTGTTCGAGACCACATGGAACGAAGTCGCTGCCGAAATGGCCGCCGAAGATCCGTTCTTTGCCGAGGTCTGGACCGATATGCAGGAATATCGCCAAGGCTACAAAAACTGGTCGAGCAATATCTACCTGCCGCGCCGGTAATCCTGTGACGTAAGTTGTGACAGCGCCCGTCCCCGTGGGCGCTGTCATTCTTGTTTGAACGCATCCGCGTTCTTTGTCCGGGGAAGGAAAAGATGTCAGCAAGTCCACCCACCGATATCGAAGAAATCCTCGCCATCACCGACCCCGGCGAGGTCAATCGCGACTCCCACACCAAGTTGGATCGATTCGTCGTTCACTTTTCGAATGTGATTGCATGGGCCCTGCCCATCCTGATGATCGCCATCGTATCGCAAGTCTTTCTGCGGGGTGCCGGGCACAACCAGGCGTGGCTGGATGACCTGCAATGGTGGATATACGGCGCGGCGATGCTGGTGGGCATGGCCTATGCGATCACGACGAACAGCCATGTGCGCGTGGACATTATTCACCAGAATTTCGCCCCTTCAAAACAGGCGAGGATCGAGACGTTTGCGCTGGGCTGGATGCTGATGCCCTTTCTCGTGATCATGACGGACATGATGATCCCATATGCGATTTCATCCGTCGTGGCCGGCGAAGGATCGAGTAGCCCTAACGGCCTGCATCGTGTCTATTATCTGAAAATTGCCATCCCGATCATCTTTTTCGTCGCACTCATTGCCGCCTGGGCAGCCTTTCGGCGCAACCTTGATATCGCGTCGTCGGATCTGTGGTGGCGGCGATTGGTCTGGGCTTTCCCGACGATTGTGCTGATCGTTTGGCGTTTGGCGCACTATGCGGCCTATTGGTTCGTTCGCCTTACGAATGAAGAGATAAACCTCCGCCGGATCACGCGCGAGCCGGTCTTCGAATACCTCTTGCCGGCTGCTGTTGCTGTCGTCGCAATCGCGGTCATTGTCACGTGGCTGAGCCGCGCCAAAACCCAACCGGCAGGTGATCATTAATGCAAATTCTTTCCCTGCTTTCGTTCCTGAGCCTGAACGAATGGATGGTTCTCGCCATCTTCCTGTCTTTCATCTACCTGCTGTTTCGCGGAGTTCCGGTTGCCTATGCGCTTGTCGGTGTGTCCCTTGGTTTCACCCTACTGGCCGCATTTGTCCTTGACCCGTTCGAAGACGCGATCAACCAATATATCGCCTATGACGATACGCGGCTTGATTACAAACGTATCTCGGCCAATGCCGGGCGTTTCTTTGGTGGCCTGATCAACAACCCCGTTCTTGTCGCCCTGCCAATGTTCATCTTCATGGGGCTGATGCTGGATCAATCCGGCGTCGCGCAGCGCATGATGCGGTCGATGCAAGTGCTGTTCGGAGCCTTGCGTGGTGGCCTCGCCCTGTCGGTCATGCTGATCGGGATCATCCTTGCGGCATCGACGGGCGTGATCGGCGCATCGGTTGTGCTGTTAGGGGTGATGGGCCTGCCAACGATGATGGCGCAGAATTATTCGAAACCGGTCGCCACCGGGACGATCGCCGCGTCAGGTACGCTTGGCATCCTCATCCCGCCATCCATCATGCTGGTGATCATGTCCGACCAATTGGCCATATCGCTGGGCGATCTGTTCATGGGCGCGCTTTTTCCAGGGCTGTTGTTGGGTTTCCTCTACATCGCGTTCATCGTGGTATTCGGCCTGATCCGACCCTCTGCCATGCCATTGCCAGCAGACCGAGAGCCGGTGACAATAAAGATCGTGCTGGACGTCATGCTGTCGGTCCTTCCACCCTTCGGTCTGATCATGCTGGTGCTTGGGTCGATCTTTTTCGGCTTCGCCACCCCGACAGAGGCATCCGGCCTTGGCGCCTTGGGCGCGACATTGCTGGCCCTCGCCTCGGGCCGGTTGAATTTGACGGTCTTCAAGGACGTCATGCGGCAGACGCTGAACACATCCGGGTTCATTTTCGCGATTTTCGTCGCCGCGAATTTCTTCGCTTTGGTGATGCGGCGGTATGGTGGGGACGACATCATCAAAGATATGGTTTTGGGGTCGTTCCAAGACCCAAACCACGTTGTCTTGTTCATTCTCTTCATCGTCTTCCTGCTGGGTTTTCTGCTGGACTGGATCGAGATCACACTGATCATCATGCCGCTGATGTTGCCGATCATTCAGGGATTGGAACTTGCCATCGATGGCTATGGCGTGCTGGGCGACCCATCGGTCGTATGGTTCGCGATCTTGGTGGCCGTGACCCTACAGACGTCATTCCTGACCCCGCCGGTGGGGTTCGCGCTGTTCTACCTCAAGGGGGTCTGCCCGCCGGGGGTGACGATCGGGCATATCTATCGGGGTATCATCCCGTTCGTGCTACTACAGTTGCTTGGCCTCTTCATCGTTTTCGAGTTTCCCCAACTTGTAACATGGTTGCCTGCGGTGGCTTACGCCAACTAGCAACCGAAAGTTAATGTCTGTCCACCATCTTCCTGCAGAGGAATGGTGGATTCGCAGATGTATCGCGGACAGACGACATGAATTGGCGGGGTGGCAGGATCAACCCGGAAAAGCTGTGGGCGCATTATACGCTCGGGCTGTGCTTGATCATCGGTCTGCTGATCGCCGTATTCAGCGTCAATCAGATGCTGGTGACCGAAGGGGCCAAGGCGACCAAAGCCATTGAAACGGGCGAACGTTTCGCCGTACTCAGCCAGCGCATCCTTTTGCGAGCGGCGGAAAATGACGCGGATCAGGTTCTGACACTCGCGCGCAAACTCAGGGCGGATCATATCTTCGTTTTGCAGGGTGGCGTCTGGTCACCCGCGCTTGATGCGCATTATGGGGACGGTGCCGTTCCATTGGAAAAACAGGTTCGCGACTTCGTTCATTTGGCCGAACGCTTTGCCTCGGCGCGTCCCGCCATCCGTAACGCTATCCTCGGGGACTTGCGGGCGATGCACGAGGGCCATGGGTTATTTGATGCATTGGTTCAAACCGCGACGCTTCTCAAGCAGGCCTCGGCAGAGCGTATCGACGGTTTGCGTCATGCATCACGGTCGCTTTTGATTATCACCGTCATCACCATCATCGGCGAGGCGCTGTTCATCTTTTGGCCCGCACAAACCAATGTGCGCACCGCCATCGCCGAATTGCGGCGCCAGGCCGACCTGCAGCGTAGCACGCAGGCGCAGTTGCAGCGGATGAACGACAAGCTGCATCATATCGCCAGCCACGACCCGCTGACCGGCCTACCCAACCGCGCAAGGATGGTCGAGTTCATCAGGGCGCAGCTGGAAAAGGATCCACCGGTAAACATCGGTGTCGTACTTGTGGGTCTTGATGACTTCAAAGCCATCAATGAGGCGATCGGTCATGCACAAGCCGACGACCTTTTGGTTCTTGTGGCAGACGCACTGCAGAATTGCATCGACGATGACGACATTGTCGCGCGAATAGGTGGCGATGAATTTTTCATGACCTCGACCGAACAGGCAGAAGTCTTGGTCAAGCGGGTAAAGGCGTGCTTTGCCGAACCTTTTCTGCTCGATGGCCGTAAGGTCAATATCGGCGCGAGCATCGGATATCTTGATGCTTATCGCGGAAATGATGTGTCCGATGATGTTCTGGGCAACGTCGCAGTCGCACTGCAGACGGCCAAGGCCCAGGGCCGCCGTCTGACGGTGTCATTCTCGCAAGAGCTGCGGGAATCCTACGCCACCATGCAAGAGCTGCAACAAGAACTGCCGCAAGCGATCAAGTCCGGCCAGATCGAGCCATGGTTTCAACCGCAGATCAACCTTTCAGATGGATCGTTGCGCGGTGCCGAAGTGCTTGCCCGGTGGCGACATCCGAAACGTGGCCTGCTGACCCCCGACAGATTTCTGCCCGCAGCAGAACGGGCCGGCCTGACGGTCGAGATGGATCATGCGATCTGGGGCGCCGCACTTTGTTTTGCAGAGGATTGGCAGGGCGCCGGCTTTAAGGATGCGACGATTTCGCTAAACGCCGCACCCGAGACGATGTCTGACCCAAACCTGATCGAACGTTTCCTGTGCCGTATGCACAAAAGCGCGGTGTCGGTCGATCAGGTCATCATCGAAGTCCTCGAGACAACCCTGATAGAGGGCGCCGACGATATGGCCGCGATCAACATCGATAGCCTGGCGGAATGCGGCGTTGCGCTCGAACTGGATGATTTCGGTACGGGGTATGCGTCTCTCTCTCGCCTCATCCAGCTACCGCTGAGCGGGATCAAACTGGATAGATCGCTTATCGCCCCGCTGCCCGAAACCAATGCGGATAGCGTCGTCCGGGCCATCCTTGCGCTTGCCGGGGAACTGGGTTTGCAGGTCGTGGCCGAAGGGGTCGAAGAGCACGGGCAAGCCCTGCACCTCGATCGCTCGGGTTGCCTGATCGGGCAGGGCTATGGTTTTGCCCGCCCCATGCCCGCCACCGAATTCGCAACTTGGTTGAACACTTTTACCACCCATCCGATGATGCGCCAGTCAGAGCCAACCAACGCGATGCGGGCTTGAGCAAACCACGCACACCGCCTATGCCCGACAAAACACTTCTTTTAGGGTGCGCATATGGCCAACCACCTGTATCAAGACGATCTGCCCGATGATCTGACGCTGGGACCCATCGTCGCGATCGATTGCGAAACAATGGGGCTCAACCCGCATCGTGACAGGCTTTGTCTGATCCAGATGTCCGACGGGGACGGCGATTGTCATCTGGTGCAGGTCAGCCGGGATATGCAGCCCGCGCCGAATCTTTGCCGTATGCTGACCGATCCGAACGTGCTGAAATTGTTTCATTTCGGGCGGTTCGATATCGCCGCCCTGCATCATGCATTCGGACTGACAACGGCGCCGGTTTATTGCACCAAGATCGCTTCAAAGCTCGTGCGGACATATACCGACCGCCATGGTCTGAAGATCCTTCTTCAAGACATGCTGGGCGTCGATATTTCGAAACACCAGCAGCAAAGCGATTGGGGCAGCGAAACACTGACCGAAGCACAGCTGGATTATGCCGCGTCCGACGTACTTTACCTGCATCGACTGAAGGCAGCATTCGATGAACTACTGGCGCGCGAGGGGCGCAGCGATCTGGCGCAGGCTTGTTTTGACTTTCTGCCGACCCGGGCCAGGCTTGATCTGGCAGGTTGGCCCGACATCGACATTTTCGCGCATTGATGACCGAAGCGGAAAAATTCCTCTCCGCTGCACAGCGTGTGATCGCCGCCGAGGGTGCGGCGCTGACCGCGCTGGGCGAGGGTTTGGGCGACAGCTTTGGCGCGGCGGCGGCGCTGTTACTGCACGCAAAAGGGCGGGTCATCGTCTCAGGTATGGGCAAATCGGGCCACGTCGCGCGCAAGATCGCGGCCACATTTGCCAGCACCGGCACGCCCGCTCATTTCGTGCACCCGGGCGAGGCCAGTCATGGTGATCTGGGCATGATCACCGGTGCGGACGTGGTAATCGCCATCTCGAATTCAGGCGAAGTTCCGGAATTGGCCAATCTTGTCGCCTATACCCGCCGCTTTGCAATTCCACTGATCGGGATTACCAGCAAGCCGGATAGCAGTCTTGCCAGCCAGTCCGATATCCTGCTGCAACTCCCCGCGATAGGAGAAGCCTGCGGCACCGGGATCGTACCGACCAATTCGACGACGATGACCATAGCGCTCGGCGATGCCCTGGCCATCGCCCTGATGGAGCACCGGGAATTCACGCCGGAAAATTTCCGCGACTTTCATCCCGGTGGAAAACTGGGTGCGCGACTGGCCAAGGTCGGCGACCTGATGCATCGCGATGCAGCCGTACCGATCGTGTCGCAGGACCTGCCCATGGGCGAGGTCCTTCTGACGATCAGCCAAAAGGGGTTCGGCGTTGCGGCCGTGGTCGATAAAGACGGCAGCCTTGTCGGCGTGATCACGGATGGCGATCTACGTCGCCATATGGACGGATTGCTGAACATGACGGCGGGTGATGTCATGACGGCGAATCCGAAAACGATCCGGCCAGACGCGCTGGCTGAAGAAGCCGTCGCCATGATGACCGGCCGGATCACCTGCCTGTTCGTCACCGACCCACAGGCTGACAAAAAGGTTCTGGGCGTCCTGCACATCCATGATTGCCTGCGCGCCGGGGTGATCTGAAAATGGACCGTCCCGGGAATTTTCATTCCAAACTCGTAGGCTGGTCCAAAATCCTGTTACCGATGGCGGCGCTCGGGCTTTTGTCCACGCTGTTTCTGTTCTCGCGCCAATCCGCCGCCCCGCCCGAAATCCCCTTTGCAGAAATCGAGGCGATCGCGCGGGATCAGCGCATATCGGCCCCGCGTTTTTCGGGGGTCGCCGATGACGGCTCGGTCATCGCGATCGCCGCGCGGCAAGCCAAACCGGACATCACCCGACCCGATATCCTGACGATCAAAGAGATCACTGCAAGGATCGATCGCGCCGATGGCAGCAATCTCGACATCACCGCGACCAGTGGCGAGGTCGACGGCACCGAAGAAATTGCGCGTTTCATCGGCCTTGCCCGGCTGACCACATCATCCGGATACGAAATGGAAACCAACGGCCTGATCGCCGAGTTGAGAACCGGTGTAGTGACCTCCAACGGATTGCTTGAAATCCATGCGCCTTTTGGCGAATTAACCGCCGGGCAGGTCACATTTCAGGTAGCCGGCGACGATACCGGTCAGCAGATGCTTTTCAGTCAAGGTGTTCGCTTGATATACCGACCTCAGAATTGACCGCCCAAGAACAGGACCACACACCGTGTTGACATGCTTCGCCCGCCAGATCGTGATCTTGTTCTGTACCTCGACAATGCTACTCGCCCAGACGGCGGTCGATCTGGGTGGGATCACAGTCGATCAAAGTGCCGCGGTCGAGGTCTCGGCGGATAATTTGGCGGTCGACCAGGATACAGGCACAGCCGTGTTCACCGGTAACGTCGTCATCGGGCAGGGTGATCTGCGGGTCTCTGCCGCCAGTGTGGAGGTCGTCTATGCCGAGGAAAGCGGCGATATCGATCGGTTGGTCGCCAAGGGTGGCGTGACCTTCGTGACCGAGACGGAGGCGGCCGAAGCCCAGAATGCCGACTACAACCTCGCGGACGGTACTTTGACACTCATGGGTGATGTGCTGTTGACACAAGGGCCCAGCGCCATTTCAGCGGAAAAAATGGTGATCAACATCGCCGACGGTACGGCCGTGATGGAAGGACGGGTGCGGACAGTGCTGCAGCAGGGCCAGAATTGATGGCGGAGGCACCCAACCTTACCGTCCGGGATGGCGCGGCAGGCTTGCAGATTATCAACCTGCGCAAAAGCTATCGCAAACGCCCGGTGATCAGGGATGTCAGCATCGATCTGGGACGGGGTGAGGTCGTGGCCCTGCTCGGGCCGAATGGATCGGGAAAAACCACCTGTTTTTATGCCATCGCCGGTCTTGTCACGCCCGAAGGCGGGAAGGTCATCATCGACGGTTCCGACATCACGACGCTGCCGATGTATCGCCGCGCGCGGATGGGAATCGGCTACCTCCCGCAAGAGATGTCGATTTTCCGGGGGATGTCGGTCGAAGACAACATCATGTCGATCCTCGAAATCTCGGTCAGCGACCGGCACAAGCGGCGCGAACGGCTCGAGGAGCTTTTGTCGGAATTCTCGATCGAGCATCTGCGCCGCGCTTCGGCACTGGCCCTGTCGGGGGGTGAACGGCGGCGCGTCGAAATCGCGCGATGTCTGGCTGCCGGCCCAAAATATGTTCTGCTCGATGAACCTTTCGCCGGTGTCGACCCGATCGCCGTCGGCGAAATCAGGCACCTTGTGGCCGATCTCAAGAACCGCGGAATTGGCGTTCTGATCACCGATCACAACGTGCAGGAGACGCTGCAGATCGTCGATCGTGCCTACATTCTGCATGATGGCAAGGTCTTGATGAGCGGAACGACCGAAGAGGTGGTAAAAAATGAAAATGTCCGCCGCGTCTATCTGGGCGACAATTTCCGCGTGAATTAGGTTATGGTCGTTTAACCATTGGATCATTGACACCACATGTGATCTGTCGCCAAATGTGGATGATGACTGTCCCGCTTCACTTTTTCCTCATAGTGGCCGCAGAAATGCCCGGACACGAGGATAGGCACACCACCAACGGGCGTTATCGTTTTCCAATAGTATGACGATTGGCCTGCGCATGCGCTGGTCCGATCAGTCGTCAGATCAAGCAAGGGAGAAACGATGCGGTATCAAATCACCGGTAAACAGATCGACATTGGCGAAGCGTTGCAGACCCACGTAAAGACCGAGCTTGAGGACATTCTAAGGAAGTATGCCGGTCGCCCGACCGATGCGAACATCATCTTTTCCAAGTCTGCACATGAATATAACTGCGAGGCGATCGTGCATCTGTCGACCGGTCTGACCGCGCAAGCGTCGGGTAAGGCCACCGAAATCTATGCGGCTTTCGATAGCTGCGGCGAAAAGATGGACAAGCAGTTACGCCGGTATAAACGCCGCCTGAAAGACCACCATAAGGAGCGTTCACAACCAGTTGAACTTTCGGATGCCGGGTCATATATCCTCGAACCGAAGGACGAGTCGGACGACGCATCCGATAGTACGGTCAATGGGATGATCGTGGCGGAAATGGAAACCAAGATTCCATCGCTTTCCGTCGGAGAAGCGGTGATGCAGATGGAAATATCGAGCAACCCGGTTCTGGTTTTCCGGAATGAAAAACACAGTGGAATCAATGTCGTATATAGACGGGATGACGGTAACATCGGCTGGATCGACCCCCGACAGGCCGATTGATACCACAGGAAATAGTGAAAGATCATTAGATGCAACTGGCTGAAATCCTCGATGCTGGCGCGGTCAAATCGATTGCGTCTTGCACCAGCAAGAAACGTCTGTTTCATGACCTCGGGGAGCTTGCCGAAACATGCTATGGGTTGTCGGCCACAGCCGTGATCGACGCCCTGATCGAACGTGAGGGTCTGGGCCCTACGGGCGTCGGCCAGGGCGTCGCGCTGCCACATGCGCGATTGGCAAACGTCAATGACGTCAAAGGTATCTTTCTGCGTCTGGAAAGACCGCTCAATTTCGATGCGGTCGATCGGCAGCCGGTGGATCTGGTCTTTGCGCTTCTCGCGCCGCAATCGGCCGGTGTCGAACATCTCAAGGCGCTGGCGCTGGTGTCACGCACGCTGCGTGATCAGTCGATCTGCGCGAAACTGCGTGCCAACAGCGATGCCGGTACGCTGCACACGATCCTGACCGAGTTGCAATCAACGCAGGCCGCTTAGCGCCACGCCGAAAAGCCGAAGGCAAAATAATCCTTCACGTATGCAGCGTGGATCGCTTGTTCGACCCGATCATCATAGATTTCGCCCAACAGCGCGGTCTCGACATCCTCAGCCGGGACAAAAGGCGGTGGATCATCGCGACCTAGCTGTGCGCAGACAAAATCAAGATCGTCCTGCAATCGTTCTTCTCGGGCGATCAGATCGGGTAAACCGAATTGCGCAATGCCTTGCAATACCGCGAGTTGGCTCGCCCATGATGGATCGATCCGTACAGCCGTTTGGGCGGATAAATTGTGCCGGAGAAACGCCGCGAAACTCAGAAACGCCGTTTTGTGGGCATCAAGATCGTACCCTTTCAGGTTTCGCCTTTTGATCGGTTCCTTCGGGATCGGCAGTCGATGAACCTTGCGCAGGGTCTCGCGAATCTTCGGAAAAAGCTGCGGCCCATCGAAAAGGATATGCCGGCAAAACGCATGATGCGCCTTCACGACCGGATGCCGCAAAACGGCGAAACTGCGATAGCCTCGATGCGTCTCTTTCCATTTGCGCAGCGTCTTCTGGGAAAATTCTTTTTGCAGATCTTCCCGGCCTTTCCCGTCCAGCGCGGCCAGCCAGCCACCGATCTGCCCATCCAAACCTGCGCGCGACGGCAGATATAGTAGACCGGTCGAGGGCGCCGCGACATATGACGGGATCATCGGTCCACGACGCGGCTCGAAATTCGGGGTTCGGTCAAGATCGAATCTGTCGAACCCGGACAAGGCGGCCATCATATCAGCGGGATTGCTGACCTTGTCCCGCGCCGGTGCCGGGTTCTGCTTTTTCAGTTTGCGATTGAGATTATTCAAACGCTCTGCCGACCCAAGAAATGCCGCGAGACCATTGATGACCTCAATATCTGCAAGATCATCGTAAGTCAGATAAAACGCGGTCTGGCCGGTTTGCTGCAATGCATGCGACAGATGCAGCTGAAAGTCTTGCATGCGTTGAAAGTAACCTTCGAACTCGGCCGTATCGAAAGCCACGGCCTCGGTCTTGGCGTGGGTCGCGTTGGTCAGTTTCCATTGGCCGGTCGCCTGTGCGATCTTCCAGCTAATATAGCTATCGACCGGATTGCGGGTAAGGATGACCTTGGCGCAGCGCCGGTCCGGCAGACAATTCTCAAGCGCTCGGGGGTCGTGATCGTGAAAGAAGCGGAATCCCGATAGGGGATTCGCCGCTTTGATCGCATCGATCAAGGCAGCGGGATTTTCCGTTCGTGCCGCCAAAGTGACACCCAGTATGTCCTCATTCTTAGGATACCCGACAAAGCTGGGATTGAACGCCTCACCATGCACCTGCAGGTCAGGGAACTGGTTCAGATTGGCCTCGAGCAGGTTGGAGCCTGTTCGCATCTCTGCAAAAACGACGAAATAGTCGAACATTGGCATTTTCAGCGCACCAGATAGGGTTTCGGTGGTCTTTGCTTGGCCACCAAGGCTTCCGGATTGATCGGAAAGTCACCGGTCAAAAACGGATGCATCCCCTGATTGCGCAAGTCTTGCAGGAAGCTCCCGAAACCGGTCAGGTCGACGATCTGCGGTACTTGCGTCAAACCCGCGTGGGGTTGTTCGCTCATCTCATCGACGATGGTTTGCAACGTCTCCATCGGACTGCGCATGAAATCAGCCAGAGTCAGAATGCGAATACGCGCCTTGGCGAAAGGAGAGCGCAATATTTTCATATGTTTATGTTCGATCTGCTGCAGCCGGGCCGCCTCTCGGCGCACGTCCGAGAATTCCGCACGTTTGTGAAATAGTGAGATCATCCAAGCACCTGAAACGACCGAAATCCGGGCGTTCGTGTCTTTGGCCACCACCCAATTCAGGCTTTGCGTGTCATGAGGGCCAAACTGAAATGCCTGGTGCGTCCCGCGCGTGTTCCAGATCAGGTTGCTTAGGAACATCCGTGGATTGTAGTCACGGAGAATGGCGTCGTGGCTCAAACCACCGATATAGATGTCACCGCCATCCGCGAAATGCGCCCGGTCGGGGCCATAAAGATGGCCATGCACCTCGGCACCGGTCGTGTCGCCCAACCAGTTTTCGAAATCGTCGAAAATCTCCGCAAAGCCTTGGAGCATGGAATATGGCTGCGCGGTAAAGCTGCTGACGCGGTCGATGGTTGGAAATCGGCTTTGCATATACAGCCCCGTCCTGCCACGGGTTCGCCGTTCGACCGCGCTCGCAAAAACCCGGTCGATTGAGCTGGGATTGGGATCGGGCAGATCCTCACCCGCGGCGTGGGTTTGCGGAAAAACCCGGTAAAGCGCATCTGCCCGATGCCAGATTTTCCGCGCAACGAAACAGCCCGAACGTCGCAGCATTTCTTCATGATCATTATAGAAAATGTGTGGCTTGCCCTGATAGTCGAATTTCGAAAGGGTCAGCGAACGACTTTCGATCTTGGTGGAATGCAATCGCGCCAGCGATTGGAAATAGCTTTCATCAGGGATCCAGACCTTGCGAAAATAGCGGTCATAGATCGGTCGCCGCGGATCATCCTGAATGGCGCTCAGCGTCTTACGGGTCAGGCACCACCATTGTGACCCCATATGTGGGATCAAGCCATGCGGGACGTTTCGACGGAAACCCACGAGTTGCTGCAGCTTGACGTAGGCGTCGAACGCCCGCCTCTGCCTGCGCCACGAAAAGGGAAAGCGCAGAGTAAACCGTTCCTTGTCCAACCCGCCGACGGTCCACGGCACATCCGATGTGGTCGAGCTTTCGATGAAGTCCGTCTCGGGCCGCGCCTCCAGATATTGGCAAAGTTCGGATACCGGGCGAAGTGGCAGACACGACCCGGACGCAAGATAGACATGGCGGACGGCGGGGTATGCTTGCAAAAGCTGCCGCGCCGCATCCTGTGTTGCGGCGATCAACGCCCAGCTGCCCCAATCACACTTATGGCGTTTTGAAAATTGCACGTTTTCAAGCGGATATAGATCATCGACCAGCGCCTGAAAGTCCCGTTCTTTGACCTTCCGATCGACATGGATGACGACGGGGCAACCGCCATCGACCCAATGTCGCACTGCTTCGGCGGTGCGGTGCAACGCCGTGTGGGCAAGGATGATGACTCCGACGCTCACGCCCAATTCCCGCGCGAGATCAGGCCGAATCCTTCCAACTGTCGCCAGTTCAGATATTGCGCACTCCATTTCGTCCAAAGATCACGCTCGTTTGCAGCACCATCGGCGTAACGCTCGTATTCATGGCCAGCGCGGTAATGTTCACCACGCGCCGCCTCTTCCGCCACGCGTTCACCGAACGTGTTCATCAGCTTGGCATGCAAAAGCGCGCCTGACGTTTTTTCCCCCCCTTGCTGATCGTACACCAGATTAAGGCCACGTGGCAGGATCATATGGGTCGAACTGACATAGGTGTATCGTCTATTCCATTTAACGAACGGCACCTTGTTCAGGGCTGGCGCCTTCTCGGGCTGGTCGGCAAAGAACATGCGTGCCCGGGGCCCGCCCTGGATCCACAAATTGCGCATGCGTTTGTTGAGGCTAATGGTGTAGTTGCCGGTGTCGAACCAGTTGGCGATTGTCAGCGGGTCCATTCCCCGTTCATAGACAGCCGCGTTAACCGGTCCTTCGGGATACATATCCAGTATGAGCGCACCGAACGATCGGATGTCCGATGCGTCCAGCCAATCCCCCAATGCTGCCAAGGGCCGCGTGTCGCAGAACGGGTAGACAAAGAATTCGTCGACATCGACGGTCAGCGTCCAATGCCCATGCGCATAGCGCATCTGCAACCAGGTCAGCCAATCCATGCCATATCGCGCCCGCCCGTATCCCGCGTCGGTCCGCCAGATCGATACATCGTCCTGCGCCGCGGCATAGGCCCTGCCATCGTCAGAGCTACCGTTATCGACCATGAAAAAGTGGTTCACACCCAGCTTGCGATAATAGTCGAAAAAGTATGGCAGACGAACGTCTTCGTTCCGAAATGTGCAGAACAGCAAGATATCATCAGGCCGGATTGCTTTGGTCCGGTTCCGCACGACGGACAATTCCCGCCGCTTGCGAAACGCCCGCCATCTCCACCGCTTTCGCTCGAGCCGCAAAAGATATGAACCAAAGATACTCAAGCGGGCCGTCCCGATCCCATCACTGATTCTCGGCAGCCTATCAGACCCAGCTTTCCGATGACATAAGACCCAAATCCACAAGTTGCCGCCAGCCAGCGTAACGATGCGATGGTGAATGCCAAAGCGTGGGGCCGCGCGCCAGCTTTTCATGATAGGTCCGATATAGCGCGGTGTTTTCAAAGTGTTGCTTGCGCTGCAACTCTTCTTTCGATTTCGCGACAATGGTGGGCAGGAATTTCGTATGCAGCAGCGCCCCTGTCATCATCGGCGTGTCCGTCATGCCAAAGACATCATGCAGGCGCCGCGGCAACAACTGATGCGTCGAACTGACATATACGTAACGACGGTGCCACTTGACCAAAGGCGTCTTGTTCAGTGTCGGCGCGCGCGCCGGTTCTTCGGCGAAAAATACACGATCCCGTACACCCCCCTGTATCCACAGATTATCGTAAACTGGGTGCCATTGGCGGCGATAGTTATCAGCATCGAAATGGGTCAGCGTCTCCAGCGGGTCATCGCCCGCTGCATAAACCGCATCACCGATAGGCCCACGCGGATAAAGCTCGACCATCATCGCCCCGAACGATGCCCGATCCCTTTGATCAAGCCACCCCGTCAAAGCGCGCAAGTCTTGACTGTCATGCTCTGGATAGACCAGCAACTCATCCGCATCGACGGTCAGACACCAATGGCCATGCCCAAACCTGGCCTGCAGCCAACCCAACCAGTCCATCCCGAACCGGGCAAGCCGGTACGAATCGTCCGCGTGCCACAACGAAGCGTCGGGCTGATCCACCAGAAGATCGGATGTCACGTCATCGCTACCATTATCGACGAACAGAAAGTGATCGACGCCAAGCGCGCGATAATGATCCAAAAAATGCGGCAGCCGCGCCGCCTCGTTCCGAACACAGCAAAATGCCAGAATCGCACCCGGCGCGATGTCATCGGTCCGATCTGATACGACCTGCAACTGTCGCCGCCTGCGCATATTGCGAAACAAAAGTCGACGACGCTTCCAGCGCAACTGATACGACAGTCTGAGCTCCGATATCAGGCTGCGCCGCCGTCTGGCTTGGCTAGCGTACAAGTCTATTGCGCGGCTTTGTCGACGGCCATCATATCCGACAGATAGGCATACAGATCATCGCGCAGATCATCGCGAGCCATGGCGAACGCCACTGTCGCCTGCAGGAAACCCGCTTTCGATCCGCAATCGAAGCGCTGTCCCTCGAACCGAAAACCGAACACGTTGCGGTCCTGGCTGATCTCGGCGGCGATGGCGTCGGTCAACTGTACCTCACCGCCCGCACCCTTGGTGATATGTGCAAAGTTGGCCATCACATGCGGCGTCAGGATATAACGTCCGATGACCGCCAGATTAGACGGGGCTTTGCCCTGCGCCGGTTTCTCGACCATGCCATTGATGCTGAACACCGACTTATCGTCGGCCTTCACATCCAAAATACCATAAGACGATGTCTTTTCCGGCGCGACCTCCATCGCGGCGACCATGGCCCCACCTGTGTCCTCATAAGCCTCGACCATCTGCTGCAAGCAGGGTTTGTCAGCAGCGATCACGTCGTCGGGCAGGATCACGGCAAAAGGTTCGTTGCCGATCAGCTTGCTTGCACAGGATACCGCGTGTCCAAGGCCCAACGGTTTGTGTTGCCGGATGTAAGCGATCGCACCGCTATCCATATTCGTCGTGCGCAGGATATCCAGCAATTCCGTCTTGCCAGAGGCGGCAAGCGCCGACTCCAGATCCGGCGCCAAATCGAAATAATCCTCAAGCGCGGTCTTGCCGCGCGACGTGACAAAGATGAAATCCTCAATTCCCGCCGCCCGTGCCTCATCAATCGCGTATTGGATCAGTGGACGGTCGACCAGCGTCATGATTTCCTTGGGAACGGATTTGGTCGCAGGTAGAAACCGGGTTCCAAGACCCGCGACAGGAAAAATGGCTTTTGTAACTTTTCTCTTCATATTCAATCTCTCTTCGTCCGATACGGGCGGCGCGCGCCGTCGGATAGGTTCAAAATGTGTCTGACAATCTATGCCAACAGTAGCTTGAACACAGAGTCATTTCTTCGACGGCGGGATAAAGCCTCGGCAAAAAAGGCGCAAGGCGATCAGGCGATCCCCGCAGACAGCAACATCGCCTCGATCTTTTCTACATCTTCGGGATTGTTCAACTCCCAGAACTGACGCCCCTTGGCCGACACTTTAACGCACAAAACTTGCCGCCCCCGTTCGACGAACCGAAGCTGTTCCAAACCTTCCAACTGCTCCAACGGTCCCGGGGGCCATTCGCAATAGGCCCTCAGCACATCAGGACGGTAGGCATAGACACCGACATGATGGAAAACCGGTGTCTCGGCATCGTCCGCATAGTCTTGCGCCGTGAACGGAATGACCTCTTTTGAAAAATACAGCGCCGTCCGATCCGTCCCGAACACCGCGGTCGTCCCGCCGACGCGCCCTGCCTTGCGGTCCTGCAACAGCCCCCGCAGCGTCCTACCATCAGCCCGCAGAACAGGCGTCGCGATATCCGCCTTTGGTGCATCGCGCAGACCCACCACAAGGTCCTCGATGAACCAGGCCGGGGTCAGCGGCGCATCGCCCTGCAGGTTTACCACAATCTCATAATCACCATCCAAAACCTGAATGGCTTCAGCGCACCGCTCCGTTCCATTCCGACAGGTAGAGGACGTCATCACAACTTCGGCCCCGAACGCCTCTGCCGCCGACTGAATGCGCGCATCATCTGTGGCGACGACCACCCGATCGACACCACCCACGGCCATCGCCGCCTCCCACGATCGGCGGATCAGGCTTTTCCGTTCACCCGTTGCACCGGTCAATTCGACCAGCGGCTTGCCCGGATATCGGGACGAGGCATAGCGCGCCGGTATGACGATCAGCACCGACATCAGGCTTGGCGCAGCACAACGTCGGGTGAAGTGGCAATGAAAAACGGATTCTCGAAACCGGCCTTGCCGTAGCGCAGCGGCGTGTGGTCGTCGAACCGCACCACTGCACCTCCGGCCCCGGCCAAAACTGCATGGCCAGCCGCGGTATCCCATTCCATCGTGCGCCCGAGACGGGGATAAAAGTCAGCCTCCCCCGACGCGACAAGGCAGAATTTCAAAGAGGACCCAGCACTTTTCATGTCGGCTACATCATACAACGCGATATAGTCGTCCGTCTGCTGATCACGGTGCGATTTCGAAGCGACGACCCGCAAGGACGCATTGTCCGGCACAGCAACCGACAATGGCGACAAACCGTCAGCCTCTTCCACGGCCTGACCGTCCGCGTCGGTGTAAAAAATGCGTCCGCGTGCGGGGGCATAGACGATACCACGGATCGGCACGCCGTCGCGAACATAGGCGATATTCACCGTAAAATCGCCACGGCGATTGATGAATTCCTTGGTGCCATCCAGCGGATCGACGATCAGAAATGTCGACACATCCTGATCATGCGTATCGGCCTGTTCCTCGGTGACCAACGGGATACCGGGAAAGGCCGCCCTTAACCCGGCGCTGATGATCCCATCCGCAGCCTCGTCCGCGGCGGTCACAGGGCTGTCGTCGCTCTTGGCGCGGACATCGAAATCATCCCGGCCATAAATCTCCATGATCCGGTCACCGGCCTCCAGCGCAAGCCGCCGCATCACCTGCACCAGCTCATCAAAATCAGGGTCCGGCACCCGGCCACCTCATATTTATTGAAAATAAGTCCTTTTGTCCTTATGATCGGACGTCGACAGAACGACAAGACACCGCAGAATTTTCCCGATCTTTTGAAAGCGAGGACGATGTTTCAGGTCACGACACGCTCGACACGGATACGGGGCGCATTCGGGCTGGTCGAGATTATCTATCATTCGATCGTGCGTGCGGTTCGACAATCGCATCGCAACGCTATTGTCGGCCTGCTTTTGAACATGGTGCAGGCCATGACCTTGGTGATCGCCTTCCTGATCATGTTCCGCCTTTTGGGGATCAAGGGCACACCTCTGCGGGGCGATTTCCTTCTGTTTCTTATGTCCGGCGTTTTCCTGTTCATGACCCATATCAAAGCGGTAAGCGCCGTGATGGGGGCCGAAGGGGCGGCATCGCCGATGATGCAGCACGCACCGATGAACACATTCATCTCGATCAGTGCGGCGGCGCTTTCCAGCCTCTACATCCAGATATTGTCGCTGTTTATCGTGCTGACCGTTTATCATATCGCGTACCAGCCGATCTCAATCGATTTCCCGATTCCAGCGCTTGGGATGTTCATCCTTGCATGGTTCGCCGGGGTGGCTATTGGATTGGTCTTTCTTGCGCTTAGGCCGTGGGCACCCGATTTCGTGAGCCTCGCATCGACGATCTACCGCAGGGTCAACATGATCGCTTCGGGCAAGATGTTCGTTGCGAACGCATTGCCTGCATCGAAACTGGCTTTGTTCGATTGGAACCCGCTGTTCCACATCATCGACCAATGTCGTGGTTATGTGTTCCTGCACTACAACCCGCACTTCACGTCTTGGGGCTATGCGCTGAACGTTTCGATTGTCCTGATCGTCATCGGCATGATGGGCGAGTTTTATACAAGACGCCATGTTTCACCCAGCTGGACCGCGGGTCGATAGGCCGATCTGCGGAACGACTCGGCTTTTCCTTATTTTCCTGCCAAACCGGCGGTTGCAGGCCCGATATCGCATCCCTATATACGCCAAGATCGTAAGACGGCGCCCCCGGCGTCGCTTTCGTTGATGCAACAGGCGCGAGTGCCGAAACGGGTTCGCGCCACTCAAACCGCCTGAGAAGAGGGATTTGAAAACATGAGCAAAGTAATCGGTATCGACCTGGGAACCACCAACTCGTGCGTGGCCATCATGGACGGGTCCAAGCCCCGCGTGATCGAAAATGCCGAAGGTGCCCGCACGACCCCATCGATTGTAGCGTTCACTGATGATGAACGCCTCGTCGGCCAGCCAGCGAAACGCCAGGCCGTCACGAACCCCGAAAACACCATTTTCGCCGTCAAACGCCTGATCGGTCGTCGGTTCGACGACAAGGACCTGGCGAAGGACAAAAAGAACATGCCGTTCTCCGTCATCGATGGCGGCAATGGCGACGCTTGGGTCGAAAGCAAGGGTGAGAAATACTCCCCATCGCAGATTTCCGCTTTCATCCTCGGCAAAATGAAAGAAACCGCCGAAAGCTATTTGGGTGAGGACGTCACCCAAGCCGTCATCACAGTTCCAGCCTACTTCAACGACGCCCAGCGTCAGGCGACAAAAGATGCAGGCAAAATCGCCGGCCTCGAAGTGCTGCGGATCATCAACGAACCGACCGCTGCTGCGCTGGCCTACGGTCTGGACAAAAAAGACAGCAAGACGATCGCTGTCTATGACCTTGGCGGTGGTACGTTCGATGTCACCATTCTGGAAATCGACGACGGGTTGTTCGAAGTGAAATCCACCAACGGGGATACCTTCCTGGGTGGTGAAGACTTTGACATGCGCATCGTCAATTACTTGGCTGATGAGTTCAAGAAAGAGCATTCGGTCGACCTGACGCAGGACAAGATGGCCCTGCAGCGTCTGAAAGAAGCTGCCGAAAAGGCCAAGATCGAGCTTTCCTCGTCTTCCAGCACCGAAATCAACCAGCCGTTCATCTCGATGGGTGCAAACGGCCAGCCGCTGCACATGGTTATGAAACTGACCCGTGCCAAGCTGGAAAGTCTTGTTGGCGACCTGATCAAAAACTCGATCAAGCCATGTAAAGAGGCGATTAAGGACGCAGGCCTGTCGGTCAGCGACATTGATGAGGTCGTGCTGGTCGGTGGTATGACCCGCATGCCGAAGGTGAAGGAAGAAGTCGCCAAATTCTTCGGGAAAGAGGCGCATCAGGGCGTGAACCCCGACGAAGTGGTTGCCATGGGCGCCGCCATTCAGGCCGGCGTTCTGCAGGGTGACGTCAAAGACGTTGTCCTGCTCGACGTGACCCCGCTGTCGCTGGGTATCGAAACGCTTGGCGGTGTGTTCACCCGCTTGATCGACCGCAACACGACGATCCCGACGAAAAAGTCGCAGGTCTTCTCAACCGCCGAAGACAACCAGAACGCCGTGACACTGCGCGTGTTCCAGGGTGAGCGTGAGATGGCAGCCGACAACAAGATGTTGGGCCAATTCAACCTGGAGGACATCCCGCCAGCCCCACGCGGCATGCCGCAGATCGAGGTGACCTTCGACATTGATGCCAACGGCATCGTGGAAGTCGGTGCCAAGGACAAAGGCACTGGCAAAGAGCAAAAGATCACGATTCAGGCCTCTGGCGGTCTGTCGGATGACGATATCGAAGCGATGGTCAAGGACGCCGAAGCAAATGCCGAGGCCGACAAGGAACGCCGCGAACTCGTCGATGCCAAAAACCAGGCGGAAAGCCTTATCCACTCGACCGAAAAGTCGATGGAAGAGCATTCCGACAAGGTGGATCCAACCACAATCGAAGCCATTGAACTGGCCATCGCCGCGCTGAAGGATGATCTGGAAGCCGACGATGCCAAGGCCGACAAGATCAAATCCGGTATCCAGAACGTGACCGAAGCGGCCATGAAATTGGGCGAGGCGATCTACAAGGCGCAGCAAGAGGAAGAAGGCGAAGCCGAGCCCGAAGCATCTGCCGCTGACGATGACATCCTCGACGCCGATTTCGAAGATCTGGGCGACGAAAAGCGCGACAACTAAGGCCTCGCGCCGCGGAAAGCTGACCGGCCCGGCGCAAGGGCCGGTCTTTTCCGTTCCCAAAGGGGAAAAGTATCATGGCAAAACGTGACTATTATGATGTGCTTGGTGTCGCCAAAGGTGCTGACGCAGCCGCGATCAAAAAGGCCTATCGCCAAAAAGCGAAAGAGCTTCATCCGGATCGCAATTCTGACAACCCGAACGCCGAGGCACAGTTCAAAGAGGCCAACGAAGCCTACGAGGTTCTGAAAGACGCCGACAAAAAGGCGGCTTATGACCGCTATGGCCATGCGGCCTTTGAAAATGGCATGGGCGGCGGCGGACCACGCGGCGGCACGGGTGATTTCGGCAGCGCGTTCTCGGATGTTTTCGACGACCTTTTTGGCGATTTCATGGGTGGCCGCGGCGGCGCACGCCGGGGCGGCGCGCAGCGCGGCAACGACCTGCGCTATAACCTGCGGATCAACCTCGAAGATGCTTTCGTAGGCATGCAAAAGACGATCAATGTGCCGACGGCAGTAGGCTGCACCGCCTGTAACGGCACCGGGGCCGAGGGCGCATCCGAACCGCAGACCTGCCCCACCTGCAGCGGCATGGGCAAGGTCCGCGCGCAGCAGGGCTTTTTTACCGTCGAACGGACCTGTCCGACCTGCTCCGGCTTGGGTCAGATCATCAAGGACCCTTGCCGTGTCTGTAGCGGCGCGGGCCGGGTCGAAAAGGAAAAATCGCTATCGGTCAACATCCCTGCCGGGGTGGAAACCGGCACCCGGATTCGCCTTGCGGGTGAGGGCGAGGCCGGGATGCGGGGGGGGCCGACCGGTGACCTTTACATCTTTATCGAGGTCAACCAGCACAACCTGTTCGAACGCGAAAACACCAACCTCTTCTGTCGCGTGCCAGTCTCGATGGCGACAGCCGCCTTGGGGGGCGAGATCGAAGTACCGACCATCGATGGCGGACGGAGCCGGGTAAAGGTGCCCGAAGGATCGCAATCAGGTAGGCAAATGCGCCTGCGTGGGAAGGGTATGCCCGCCCTGCGCGGCGGAACGACCGGTGACATGTTCATCGAACTGGCCGTCGAAACGCCCGTCAAACTGACGGCCCGCCAACGGGAATTGCTACGCGAATTCGACGAACTCGGCGAAGAAAACAACCCGCAGGAGTCCAGCTTTTTCAAGTCAGTGAAAAGCTTTTGGGACAGCATGAAGGGCTAATCTTAACCCGCTGGTAACCCCGGGTTCGGCATGATGGGAACATGTCGCAGTTTGCCGAACCCCGCACACTCTTTTCTGACATTGATGACGTGGAACAGGTGGCACCTCTACCTACTGGCCGCGTACCGTCCTACATGCGCGACCATCGCAAACGACTCCGCGAACGCTTCCTGACGGGTGGCGCGGATGCAGTGCCCGATTACGAGCTGCTAGAACTGGTTCTGTTCCGGGCCATCCCCCGTCAAGACATCAAACCGCTTGCCCGCGTGCTGATCGATACCTTTGGCGACTTCAACGGCGTCGTCTCGGCGTCGCGACAGAAACTGGCGGCGGTGAACGGTGTCGGGGATGCCGTGGTCACCGAACTGAAAATCGTCGAGGCCGCCGCCCACCGGCTCGCAAGGGGCAAGGTCATGCGACGGCATGTCGTGTCAAGCTGGGACGCATTGATCGATTACTGTCACACCGTCATGTCACATCGCGACACGGAACAATTTCGCATCCTCTACCTCGACACCAAAAACGTCCTTATCGCGGATGAAGAACAAGCCAAGGGAACGCTTGATCATGTCCCCGTCTACCCGCGGGAAGTCGTGAAACGTGCGTTGGAACTGAACGCCGCGGCGCTGATCCTTGTCCACAATCATCCCTCAGGCGACCCCACCCCGTCGCAGGCGGACATCGACGTGACGCGACAAATCGACATGGCAGCCACAACGCTGAACATCACCCTGCATGATCACCTTATTGTCGGAAAGAATGGCGAAATCAGCTTTCGGGCGCAGGGGCTACTGGATTGATCTTCAGCCGGATGCGAGGATCAGGTTGTCGAACAACCCTTCGCGCATCACGGATTGACCGACCTGATCGCAGGGCAGCAATTCGATCTTTAGTCGCTCGGCCAAAGTTGCCTGTCCGGCATTGGTTTGCAGTCCGACCAAATCCAACTCCCTGCCGCAATTATCCGCAGTTATTGCAACACCGACCCGTAACGAAACATCGTCGGTGCGGTTGTTCGATCCGAACGGAAACGTGTAGATTTCCGTCAGATAAGGCAGATCGGCCTGTGTCGTACCCAACCGCATCATAAAACCTCGCTCCCCCTGATGGGCGCGGGTCGTGTTCTGGGTCGAAGCCGACCAAATATGCCCGGGATCGCCGAATGTCGCCCCATCCTCCAGCGCATGAAGCTGCACGTTGTGCCGCCCCCGCCAATGCAAGGCAACCCGGTCGAATCTGGTCACATCAGGGACCTTCAGCGACGTGTGCGCCTCTTCGATATTGCGATATGTCGCGACAAAGATCGCATCGACCGCCAGCGCCGGGGTTCGAACTGTCGCGGCCCCAGTGTCATCGGTGCGCAGCGAAAATGCCATATCCGCATGCCAGATCACGAAATCTGCCTCTGGGTGGCATGGCGAAGATAGCCGCAGCGTCACGATCGCAGCCAATTCCCGCGTCGCATCCAGCGTGGAACGACACTTATCCACGGGCGAACGTTGAACGAATTGCGCGCGCGGCGCACCTTGTTCGACAAGCGTTTCGTCAATCAGGATGACCGCATCATCTAGCGGGCCACCACCACGCGGCACCTGCTTTGTATCGGGGAACCCAAAAACCGCACCATCCGTCCGTGCGCGCGACATCGTCACACTGTTGACTGTGGCCGCCGTTGGTTGGTCGGCTTTGCGCACCGCCCGTGGTTCCGGCAGGTCCGTCCCCTGAACAAGAAAAAACGCGCCCAACAATATGCAGAACGCAGCGATCCCTGTGACGCCTTTCTCGATCAAGAGCATTATGGTCTCTTTGAACAAAACAATACCTGCGTTGGGTCGCGCAGAACGATGTCCGCAGCGGGACGCGACTTGGGTGTTAACGTGAAAGAATTATGACGCCTTTCAGGCGAGTCGACCATGACAATGTTTGAATTTCTTTCCTGACCCGCAGGGGCACAGGTCATTTCGACCCGGATTACCCCATGTCGTGGGGTCGTTTTCGTCGAATCCTTCTGTGGCGTCGCCTTGTTTCTCCAACGCCGGCCCCACCGCCGCCGCAGCCGAAACAGCCTTTGCCGCGCGCTCCTGCTGCTCGCGCATTTGTGCCATCAGCGCGTTCTGTTCTTCCGGCGACATCGGGCGGATTTGGCCCAGCTTTTGGGACACATCGACCCGCAAACTATCCAGCAGGCGTTCGAACAGTTGAAAACCTTCGGTCTTGTATTCGTTCAGCGGATCGCGCTGCGCATAGCCGCGGAACCCGACGACCGACCGCAGATGTTCCAGCGTCAGCAGATGCTCGCGCCATTTCGCATCGATCGTCTGCAGCAAAAGCTGCTTTTCGATACTGCGCATGGCCTCGGGGCCAAAAGCCTCGGTTTTTTCCGCAATGAACGTGTCGGATGCTTCTTCCAGTCTTTCACGCATGACGTCATCATCAACGCCTTCTTCCTCGGCCCACGACATCACCGGTGCGTCGACACCGATATCGCGGATCACGGCGGCATACAGACCTTCGATATCCCACTGATCCGAATAGCTTTTCGGTGGCATATACTCGGCAACCAGATCGTCGATCACCTGATGGCGCATGTCCTGTACGATTTCTGACAGGTCCTCGGCTTCCATGATCTCGCGCCGCTGGGAAAAGATCACCTTGCGCTGATCGTTCATGACGTCATCGAACTTCAACAGCTGCTTGCGGATGTCAAAGTTACGGCCTTCGACCTTGGCCTGCGCACGTTCCAGCGATTTGTTCACCCAAGGGTGCTCGATCGCTTCGCCCTCTTTCATGCCAAGACCGGATAGAACCTTATCCAATCGTTCCGACCCGAAGATACGCATCAGGTCGTCTTCCAATGACAAAAAGAACGATGACCGCCCGGGGTCACCCTGACGGCCCGAACGACCACGCAGCTGGTTGTCGATGCGGCGGCTTTCGTGGCGCTCTGTCGCCAGCACGTAAAGACCACCAGCGGCTTTCACCTTTTCCTTTTCATCGGCGACCTCGGCCCCGATCTTGGCGCGCAGCGCCTCAGGGTCGGCCTCTGGATCCTCGGCCATCGCTTGCAGCACACGCATTTCCACGTTGCCGCCCAACTGAATATCGGTCCCGCGTCCAGCCATGTTTGTGGCGATCGTGACTGCGCCCAGTTTACCAGCGTCGGCGATGATCTGCGCCTCCTGCTCGTGCAGGCGCGCGTTCAGCACGTTGAACTTGATGCCTTCCGCCTCAAGCAACTTGGCCAAATGCTCGGACTTCTCGATTGATGTCGTCCCCACCAACATCGGCTGGCCGGTCTCGTGCGCCGCCTTGATCTGACCAACCACACCTTCGAACTTTTCACGCGCTGTCCGATAGACCTGATCATTCTCATCCAAGCGGGCGATGGGACGGTTCGTGGGGATTTCGACAACACCCAGCCCGTAAATCTCGCGGAATTCCTCGGCCTCGGTCAGGGCCGTGCCGGTCATGCCCGACAGCTTGTCGTACAGGCGGAAATAATTCTGGAACGTCACCGAGGCCAGGGTCACGTTTTCGGGCTTGATCGACACGCCCTCTTTCGCCTCGATCGCCTGATGCAAACCGTCCGACAGGCGGCGACCCACCATCATCCGGCCAGTGAATTCATCGATCAGAACGACCTCATCGTCGCGAACGATATAATCCTTATCTTTCTGAAACAGCTTATGCGCCCGCAAGGCCTGGTTCACATGATGCACCAGCGTCACGCTTTCCGGATCGTAAAGCGTCTGCTCTTCGGGCAATAGGCCGCTGGACCGCAGCCGCTCTTCCAGCCAATCGTTGCCCTCATCGGTAAAGGTCGCCTGACGGGTCTTTTCATCAAGCGTATAGTATTGATCATCGACATCCGGCACGACCTCATTGATCGTGCGGTACATGTCGCTGCGGTCCTGCGCCGGGCCCGAGATGATCAGCGGCGTCCGCGCTTCGTCGATCAGGATCGAATCCACCTCGTCCACAATCGCGAAATTGTGGTGCTTCTGATACATCTGGCTCAGCTCAGACTTCATGTTGTCGCGCAGGTAATCAAAGCCGAGTTCATTATTCGTGGCGTAGGTCACATCGCATTCATACGCCGCACGCTTTTCATCCTCGGGCTGTTGCGGCACGATCACGCCGGTCGTCAGACCCAGGGCAGCATAAACATTGCCCATCCACTCCGCATCGCGACGGGCAAGGTAATCGTTCACCGTCACGATATGCACACCCTTGCCAGTGAGCGCATTCAGATAGGCCGGGAACGTGGCGACCAACGTTTTCCCCTCACCCGTCTTCATTTCCGAGATATTGCCTTTATGCAGGAAAATCCCGCCAATCAACTGCGTATCGAACGCGCGCAATCCCAACGCGCGTTTCGCCGCCTCACGGCAATTCGCAAACGCCTCTGGCAGCAACGCATCCAGGCTTTCGCCCTCCATCGCCCGCTTGGCCAACGTCTCGGTCTTGTCCTTGATCTGATCGTCGGTCAGCGCCTCGAATTCCGGCTCCAGCGCGTTGATCTTGTCCACCAGCGGGCGGACCGTCTTGATCTTCCGATCGTTGGGTGTTCCAAAAACCTTTTTGGCGATCGTTCCGAAACCCAGCATATTCTCTCCGGCGGCGTCACGGCGCCTGTCTGACATCTATTTGAGAGGAGGTCGCTTGTAGGCCCGTCATGGTCCACATACAAAGGGCCGAACCGGCGCCATTTGGCCCCCTCAAGGCCTGTGGGGGATGTAAGGGGCCGAATATGCAGTGTCAACGCCACGCGATGCGCGGGCAATCAAGGGATCGTTTAATGCTGAAACAAATCACGTTCTGTGGCGCGGCAGCGCTATCTTTCATGGCCGCGACCACGTTGCAAGCCCAGGATGACGTGACCGCCGACACGGTCGTCGCGACCGTCGGAGATACCGAAATCACGTTGGGCGAGGTCATCATCGCGCGCGGGCAACTTCCCCAGCAATACGCGCAGTTTCCGAACGAGGCGCTGTTCGACGGCATCGTCGACCAGCTGATCCAGCAACAGTTGCTGGCCGACGCGCTTGAAAAGACACCGGCTGGCATCGAACTCACGCTGCAAAACGAACGCCGTGCGCTGATGGCAGGTGAGGTAATCAGCGATATCGCCGAGGCCGCCGCGACAGACGAAGCCTTGCAGGCGGCGTATGACGCACGCTTCGCCGACGCCGAAGAGATCCCAGAATTCAACGCTTCGCACCTGCTTGTCGAGACCGAGGAAGAGGCCGCCGCAGCCAAGGCTCGCATCGATGACGGCCAGGCCTTCGCCGATGTGGCGCGCGACGTCTCGACCGGGCCGACAGGCCCCAATGGCGGCGATCTTGGCTGGTTCGGTGCCGGGGCAATGGTGCCCGAATTCGAAGAAACGATCAAAGCGCTCGAAGTAGGCGAGGTGTCGGAACCTTTCGAGACTCAATTCGGCTGGCACGTCGCAACGCTCAACGAAACCCGCATGCAGCCGCAGCCGACGCTGGAACAACTACGCCCGCAGCTTGTGAGCGAACTGCAAGAGGCCGCAGTGACAGCGCGGTTGGAAGAACTCGCCGCCGCAGAAACGGTCGTCGAACCGGAAGAGGGGGCGTTCGACCCAAATCTGATCGACCGGGTGGACTTGCTGGAATAGGCGCATGGCCGTCTCACCCCTCGCACCATCGGCATTTCCCGACCTCCCCTTTATCGACGGCGTGACCTTCGCGACCGTCTCCGCCGGCGTGCGATATGCCGGTCGGACAGATGTCATGCTGGCCCATCTCGCCCCCGGCAGCACCATCGCGGGTGTTTTCACGCGCTCCGCCACGCGGTCGGCCAACGTGCGCGATTGTCAGGCCAAAATCGGCGGCTGCAGCAACGGCGCGGCGGCAATCATCGTAAATTCGGGCAACTCCAACGCCTTCACCGGGCGGCACGGCGATGGCAGCGTCAAGGCGATCTGCGAAGCGGTGGCAAAGACGCTCAAGATCGAAGAAGGCCGTGTTTTCACGGCCTCTACCGGGGTCATCGGCGAACGGCTACCTCACGATCGCATCATCGCAAAGGTGGACGAACTCGGTGCCAACCTCTCGCCAGACGGGATCAGCGACGCAGCCCGCGCGATCATGACGACCGACACCTTCGCCAAAGGTGCGCAAGCAACTATCGACATCGGCGGTCGTCAGGTCAAAATCGCCGGAATAGCCAAAGGCTCCGGCATGATCGCGCCCGATATGGCGACGATGCTGGTCTACATCTTCACCGACGCGCAGATTGGGCGTGATGATCTGCAAGCGCTGGTTTCGCAGATCAATGACCGGACATTCAACTGCATCACGGTGGACAGCGACACATCGACGTCCGACACGCTGCTAGTCGCCGCGACAGGTGCATCAGGCGTGGACGTCACCGGCAACGCCGCATTCGCCGACGCGCTACACGGCGTGATGCTGGACCTCGCCCACCAAGTCGTCCGCGACGGCGAAGGCGCAACCAAATTCGTTACGGTCAATGTGACCGGCGCAAATAATGATGCAGACGCCCGCAAGGTCGCGCTTGCCATCGCCAATTCCCCCCTCGTCAAAACCGCGATCGCGGGCGAAGACCCGAACTGGGGCCGCATCGTCATGGCGGTCGGTAAATCCGGCGCACAGGCCGACCGCGACCGGCTTGGCATCCGCTTTGGCGATATCCAGGTCGCTGAAAACGGCTGGGTCGCGCCCAGCTACACCGAAGAGGCCGGGGCGACCTACATGAAACAGTCAGAACTGACGATCAGCGTCGATCTTGGCCTCGCGGACGGCACCAGCACCGTCTGGACCTGCGATCTGACCCACGGCTACATCACCATCAACGCAGATTACCGTTCATGAAAACCGTCCTCGTTTCGGCTGTCGCCCTGATCGATCCCGACGGGCGCGTCCTGCTCGCACAACGACCGACGGGCAAATCCATGGCCGGCCTCTGGGAATTCCCGGGCGGCAAGGTCGAACCCGGCGAAACCCCCGAGGCCGCACTGATCCGCGAATTGCAAGAGGAACTGGGCATCGACACCTGGGCCTCGTGCCTCGCCCCGCTGACTTTCGCATCGCACAGCTATGATGATTTCCATCTGCTCATGCCGCTCTTCGCCTGCCGCAAATGGGAAGGCACACCGCAATCGCGTGAAGAGCAGAGGCTCAAATGGGTCCGTCCCAACGCGCTGCGCGACTACCCGATGCCCGCCGCCGACATCCCGCTGATCCCGATCCTGCGGGATTGGCTATAGTCACTTACGACGCATCCGTGGCCGCCCGACCGCCCAGCCGATCAGAACACCGATGGCCAACGTCGATAGAAATGCCGCCGATTGATGCATGACCAATGTCGCATTCAGAAACCGGTATTCCAGCAGTGCTGTATTTTGCACGCAGAACACCGCCACCATGATCGCCAGTAACGCGGCGATCGCCTGTCGCAAGCTACGCATGACGGACCCCCTTCCATGATACGCCGCGACCATCGATCATGCCTAACTGCGTACAGGCACGCAGGACCATCCAATAGGCGGCGGTCACCATGTCGTCTGCGACAGCGTCATGGGGAAGGATGATCGTCTGATCGACCGGCAAACTGGGCTCTAGTTCATCAAAGGCTTCGCCGTCCAGACGATCCATGAAAATCAGCGTCAATCGACCCCGCATCCACGCAAGTGTCGGTACCGCAAGTAACCTGTCAAAGACAGCTTCGGCCACGCGATCACATCCAGTGACAACCAGCGATGGCCCGGCCCGAAAACCACCAAGACGATAGCCCAACGGCGCATCTCGTTCGGCGGCCGTCATCACATCGACCAGATGGGTCATATCCGGCTGAAAACCCAAATCAGACACTATATTCATCCTGAAACCTTCCCGCGCATCCGCGCTTGTCAAGGAAGGCGGCCCGCCCAACACGGTGCCGCCTGTCTGCAAGGGTTCATTTAGATGATTAGATTAAATGTGGATAATTCATAATAATTATGCTTGGATAGAGTTATACTTATACATACCAGAAAGCCGTTATCCGCATTGGGTCCGATGAAAGTCCGACGGTTTTCCGATGGAATTCCGATAACGTTTTTGACGTTTCAAAAGATGGAATGGTGCCTCAAGAGGGCACCGCTGTTCTGTTCCTTTATCGAATATAGATGAACATTTTTCTTGTTTATCTGCGGCTATTTGCCCATCATCCTGAACATAGTGGAACACACCTAGTCCACCTTTTGCATATGCAAAGGTGGGCTAAAGGGTGGTCTAAAAAAGGTGGGCTGATGATCTATAACGCACTTAATCCGATGAAAGCTAAGAGCCTTGACGCGGGCAAATACGCTGATGGTCAAGGTTTGTGGCTCTTTAAGCGCACCAAGCAGGCTGGCAAGTGGATACTGCGGATCAGTGTCGCTGGTCATCGCCGGGAGATGGGATTGGGTGGTTGGCCGAGCGTTGGCCTAGCTGAGGCGCGCGAACGCGCCGAGGCGGCCCGGCGGAAGGTTCGCGACGGGCAGGACCCCATTACCGAGCGAACTAAAGCAAAAGCAAAAGCAAAAAAGCTGTCGGTGCGTGCGGCGGTCAATGGCTGCTTTGCCGCTCGCCAAGCTGATCTGAAAGGCGACGGCAAAGCCGGTCGCTGGATGTCACCCCTCTCAACTCATGTACTGCCAAAACTGGGCAAACTGCCGATCGAAGACTTAGATCAGCATGCCATCAAGCGCACGCTTGCCCCAATCTGGCACCAAAAACCTGATAGCGCCCGCAAGGCTCTCAATCGGATCAATCTCACCATCAAACACGCCGCAGCGTTGGGTTTGGAGGTAGATATCCAGGCCGCCGAGAAAGCGCGCGCGTTATTGGGCAAACAGCGCCACGTCGCTAAACACATCCCTTCTTTGCCATACCGGGACGCCCCAGCCTTCTACCAATCCCTGGTGCAGCGTGACCATCAGATGTCGTGCCTGGCCCTTCGTTTCCTCATGCTGACATTGTGCCGGACATCAGAACTGCGCTTTGCGATGACTGATCACGTGATTGATGGTGTCTGGGAAATTCCAGCCGAGCACACCAAGACCAGCACACTGCATCGCGTGCCGCTTACCGAGGAAGCGGTCAGAGTGATCAAACTTTCGCGAGCATTACAGCCCTCCGAACGACTGTTTCCAGCGCCGAGAGGCGGCGCATTATCTGACGCCACCATGGCCCGCTTTATGGAACGGCAAAAGATGGCAGCGCGCCCGCATGGCTTCCGCGCCACCTTTCGTACCTGGGCTGAGGAAACCCAAGATGTCTCATCAAAGGTGGCCGAGGCTTGCTTGGGACACGTAGTGGATGGTGAGGTGGAACGTGCTTATCAGCGGTCTGATCGGTTTGAGAAGCGGCGTGAATTGCTATTGGAGTGGGAGCAGTACCTGCTAGCCCTCGACCCCGGGGCTATCAGCATAGCTTGACAAGTTGACCGTTGTTCCGAGAGTGAAGCGGAACGACTGCTCCGCTTCGTTGGTCTTCTAGCACGAGAGCAGGCGGTTTTCTAACGCGATCACCTTACCCTTAGAAGCGGCGATCGCACCCTCTTTGTCACCCCCAGTCGCGCTGCCGATCGGCAGACCAAGCAAAAACACGCCAACTGCATCACCGGTGGCCGCGCTGTTTTGTTCAGCCGACAAGGCCGCCAAATTGGATCGCTCAGTTGCCAGCATTGTCTGAGCTTGGTTGCAAGATAGTCCGCTAAAGGCGTTTCCCATCGAAACCGGCGCAATCGCATCTGGTCTCTTGGCGCACGCAGAGACAATCAAGGTGGTCAACATTACAAGTGTTACTTTTTTCATTTTCTACCTAGGCAAGAATCACCCCCATTTGGGAGGTTAGACGCTCTGCTTTGGTGTTTGAACCGATGGCGCACGAATTTGTATTCCGTGACAATGGGGTAACAGGTTAGAGCCGGTTTTGGTGTTTCGCTCAGATTCAACTATGTAATATTCGTGATCAATGTGGGTCGACACTGCTCATAAGCGTTGCTCGACCCGCAGTGGTATTGACATTGATGAAATTGGCCTGCTCTGCTCAACCTGAATGGAGCTAACGTCGGCAGTCAGTATTGCGATGCTACGGTCGAGCCGAGGATTTGCCGAGACGGTTTCGGGATAACTTTTCGCCGAGGACGCTGCCAAATCCATTGGGCACCTAGCAAAGGTCGGTGTGGCGACATTATCAGGATTTGACTGGATGACATATGTGTACCTGGGAAACCGTTACAACCGCAAAAGACACTTGCAGCAGAATTTCCGAGTTTGTTGCATACCACCTCAGACTGGGGGCCAAGCGAGTAACAGTCTTTTTGGATGATCCGTCTCAGGAGATAAGTGATGACTTGTCGGTCCGGCCCGGCGTCAACTTAGTCCGATGTGATGATGATTTCTGGTTGGAAACCGTCGGTGCCCGACCAACCGCTATTGCGCTACGGCAAAGCAAAAACGCAACGCACGCTTACCATCACGCTGTGTCGGATTGGATTTGTCACATTGATATTGATGAGTTCATCGCACCCGTAGATCGAACCACTACCGTCTCATCGGCTTTGGGTCAGGTGCCTCTTTCGATGCAAACGGCCCGTTTGTCTCCGGTTGAGTATTTGTCTCGACCAGACGGGTCGGACACAGGCTTGTACAAATTGCCTTTCGATGCTGTTCAGCAAAAAAGTGACGTGGTGCAACGTGCATATCCTCGATTTGGTACTTCGCTGCCATCTGGTTTTCTCAGTCACTTAGCTGGCAAAGTTTTCGTTCGCACAGGAGATGAGTACCTTAAATTGGCTATTCATGTGGCGAAGTACGGTGACGTGAAGTTACCGGCCTATGATGTAAAGGGGCTGTTTTTGGCCCACCGTCATGCCGTTAGCTTGGATGACTTCATGAAGAAGTTCCCGACGAGAATGAGCACGAAATCCTATAGTTCATCAAACCCCAAGCGCCGAACCGTGGAGCGTGCACTACAAGACCGGGGGCACCTTCGCGACGCTCGATTGATCACTCACCTATACACTGAGATGTGCACGGCGCGACCCGAATTGGTCAAGATACTGAGTTCGACCGAGACGCTGGTGGAAATCGAGTTGAATCTATCAGCTTAAGTTGACCAATTCGGACCAAACCCAGCACTGAGAATTCCTTATCCTAGGACCTTTGAACCATGGGCCAAAAGCGGACCCGGCTTAACCAGTTGTTCAGTGTGATCTGCCAATGTGTAGGTGGCGCATCGAGCCGCCCACTAAACTTATCAAAGAACTACTAGCAAATGACAGATCACCAAGCGGCTACGGCCCTTGGTGTTTCAATCAACGAAAGCGGCCGCTGTCGAGTAACGCCGCAGGCAAACTGACAGAACGTCGTAAGGAAACCAAAAAAATGCCTATTTATCCAGATGGCAACCACTCAATCAGACGCTGCCATTCCGCATCGATGTTACTGGCGAGTGGCATGCTACTATGCTCCTGCATGGCCTCGGGAGGGGGAGGGTCCACCGCAGATGTTTCTGCCTTGGTGCAAATGCGAGCCGACGCAAATCGCCTATTGGATCGCTATGATCCCATTGAATACACAGATCTTTCGACTGTCCCAACCACCGGCTCCGCAACGTATTCCGGCTTTATCTCCGGTCAGCTCGCCGACACCGGCGATACCGTCACGGACAGCTTGATCGGTGAGCTGTTGGTCGAAGTTGATTTTGGAGCAGTGGAGATGGTCTCCGGGTCGGCCGACAACTTTTTAGACGACCAAAGCAATCCGCTCACCGGTTCAATTACGCTGTCTGGCGGAACCCTTGATCGTGAAGGTGATCCGACGGTTGATGCAACGTTTCAGTTCACCGGGCAAGGAGAGTTAGTCGATACACACGGTCAGACGCTGGTGCTTAATACTGATTTCGAAGGAGATTTTCTTGCGGACGGGCAGACTGGTATAGGCGGGGACGTACTTGGTCGAGTGACAGTAGACGGCGACGAGCAGTCGTTCGGTGGATTTTTCGTGAGCGCTCAATAGGTCAGTGCCACCGTCGATCTTTCCACTCTGCCAGGCAGATAGGACGTAAATTTTCACAAAACTTAGGTGAACTTTGCACTGTCGGAATAGCATGTTTCTCACCAGTCTCGAGATTGTCAATCTCGAAGAGCAGTAGCACCTCTTGAAGTGCGGATTCGTACCGTAGTAACCCGCGCTGCGCGGCGTCGTTTCGCATGTCGCGCAGCAACTCGAGCAACCAAGCGTCCCTCGAAGCATTGCCAATCTGTATCGTCATTGTGAAGTCTCAATGGTCGTATGTTCAGAGTTACATCCAACCGCTGGCGCATCCCGCTCTCAGCAGATCTGCGACCAGAGGTTTGTCCGCTAGATGATACTCAGTTCATCCATAGTGGTAAGCGAGATGCGGTTGAACAATTCGTCCTGATCCGTGAGCCCACTAACCGTCAGTTGATTGCCCGCGCCAAAGTCGAGAACTATCGATCCATTAGTTGTGATGGCATGGTCATCCAGCCAGTCTGCAAAATCCACTACAGACTCTACCAGCGCCTGATCGATCAAAATGCGATCGACATTGGGGTTGAAGTCATGGATGTGGTCGCTTCCTTCGTTGAACACGAATGTGTCGAAACCGCTACCACCCCACATGTGATCATCACCGGAATCGCCACTGATCAGGTCATTCCCAGCGTTGCCCCTAATGACATCGTTGCCCGCTCCGCCAAAGAGAAAGTCCCCATTTTTCGCACCAATTTCATCGAAATCCGCGTCCGACTGACCGTTGCCAAAGAAACCACTTCGACCCGCGCCTCCGTCTACAACGTCGTCTCCGTCGCCAGCCAGAACGATATCTGACCCGGTGCCACCGACCAACTGTTCAGCAGTCTCGTCACCAAAGACAAATGCATCGGTTGTCTCGCGTGTCACGCTCGCACCGACCAAAGATTCAATCATTTGCATGGTTTGATATGAGATGCTCTCTGACTTGTTCAAAGTGAGCATGGCGACCTCGAAGTCCTGGTCGAACGTGACCTCAACGCGACCATCAACCACCTCAAGTTCGCTTTCGGTCAACCGTGTTGCACCGTTGGCGGCTCCATCAACCAGGTCAAGGTTTATCGCCGTCACATGCGCAAGATCGCTCAATAGACCAAGATCAACCGATATCGAGTACTCACCGGCCAATTCTTCTACCGACAAAAACACCGTGTATTCAGTTTCATTCTCATATGTGAAACTGCGATACCCGGAGGCATCGTCACCGCTCGCTCCCAGATATGTACTGTTCATCGTATGCTCAGATAGCAGTTTCAGAATAGCTGCTTGGGGCGAGTCAAATTTTGATAGCCGGTCGCTGACCGTCGTGTTTGCAATCGTGTCTTTGTATCGAAAGGCGCCGACTACTCCCCAAATCGATGCCATGGTCGCACCAGATCGCAACATGAGATCATACACCTCAAGGGTGTTGGCTGCTCCCGGCATGGCGAAGGGTAGGCCGTTGCCATTGGCAGTATTGGTGGTGAAAGCCGAGATGTAGTAATCGATGTCTTCAGAGGCCACGCCCAGTTCTTCCAGACTATCCATCCAAAGTTCAACTATTTCGCCACGGCGTTTCAGTGGGGCTTCCGGCGCATCCAAACGATCTGGGTTAAAGCCAAGCAAATGATGACGCAGTGCATCAATATGCGCAGCAGATGGCCCGAGAATACTGATCATCATTTCGTCGATCGCGGTTTGGCGCTGCTCGTCGGTTAGGTAGTCTCCTGGTGTGAAATCTAGCTCATCAAGTCCTTCAATGAGTTCGTGAGAGCCATCAACAAAGCGGTCGAAGTAACCGTCTCGGCGTAGGTTCACATATTCGTATTCACCGCGACCCATCTGCACACCGATCTCGTAAGAAATCTCGCTGGCAGCTAGCTCTTCTTCGATTGTATCAATCATGACTTTGGTAATAACGGCCGTCTCAATCGGCTGGCCAAAGGTCTCATTGCCGATGTCAAAGACGATCGTCTCAGGATATTCACCTTGGTTGTATTCACCGTTCTTAAGCCGCTCTAAGAACACTTCTAAATCCGCCTCTGCGGCTGCAATAGCCCGCTCGCGCACCGCCGTGTCCGATAGATCCGCCCCTCGGAAGTAGCGCTCGATCGGGATGATTAAGCTGACGTCAACGTCATGTTCAACCGCCTCAGCAAGCACCTGGCTAAAGGTTGCCACGTCGTCACGGTTCAAGAAATTCTGCTCATCATAGAGTAGTGCAGATGGCGCGATCAGCTCTGGATGGGTCAGGTCAAACGCAAATTGAGAACGGTCACCGTCGAGCGTATCAAGGGAAAGCTTATCTCCGTGGCCCAATCGAATGCGGCCGTCGATAACCCAACCTTCTTCTGACACCGTACCGCCAGGAAAGCGGATATTGGTCAGTCCGAATTCTTCGCGATGCTCGGTATAATAGTTCCAGCCGAATTGGTTATTCGCAATCGCACCAAACATATCTTCATTCATGACCGCGATTGGGTGGTTTATCGTTGTCGTTACGATCGGTCCGGTTTCCGCGTCTGCCATGTCTTATTCTCCTAACGATATGGCCCCAACCTTGAGTTTGAGGGACTAAGTCTGGGCCGAAATCATTGCGTGCAGCGAATGCTATCGACCCATGTGCTAGGAGTTTGATGACGGAAAGATGTTAACGAGTGGCTTGTTTATAGGGGGCTACAAACGGTTTTGTTCGAACAATAAGCGGCAACTTTGCTTGTAATTTTAGTGGCTTGTTGTTGAGATATCAGCTTCAACCATCGCCCGGATGTTTGCCGCGCGATGGTGATGAATTGTCAGAGCTTGTGTAACCTAAGCGGCGAGGAGGCTGTCACGACAGATGTCGGAGTTAGCGAGAAACAACTCCATCTCGATTGGGTCAATCTGTGAAGCCCGCAATAGCTGCAGGTACTGTTCCCTGGAGTAATGCCACAAGCCGACCCCAATTTGGTTGCCCTCATACAGACCGCAACCAAGAATTTCTGGTGATGCTCCGCTGCGTCGGTAAACCCTAAGCATCTTTTCATCGAATACGGCGGCCAACTGCTGCAGACAGAACGCACGCATCAAGGCGGCCCCAGCAGCCAATAGCTGGATCGATACCCGAACTGAGGCCCCAGGTGCAATACAGAAGCGAGTGCACTCCCAGACTAACGGACTGGCGATCGGAGGACCCGAATACAGATGCTTGAAATGTTCGTTCAGCATAGTGCGCCCGGTGGTTGGCAAGAACCGCATTGAGCCAAGATGTGCCCCCCGATCATCGGTGACAACAACGTATAGTGGATTCAATGTGTCGTAGATGTCTCTCTCTAAACCATGCTCATTGACGTCAACCGCCCAACCGAGGCGATCGGCGAACTGGGCGGCACGATCTTGGAACATTTGTTTGGCTAACTGTGGTTCGAGCAGCAGATTGTAACCATAGATAAATCGTATCATTGTGAACTCCTTGTGATGGAAGTTCAGCATGCTCGGCATTGGTTAAAGGCTTCTGGCATCGCTGCGCGGTCCGTTTACCATTTATCAATCTATCTATGTGTCATCGCGCTAACCCGGCGGCAAATGCCCATGCTTCATGATGGCCGGATGTCAGTGAGTTGAATTGAACCAAGTCCGCCTGGAAGCAACAAAGGTCAGCAACGGCCATTCGGGCTTTGCGACAAGGCCCGAGCCGTTTCTGGGCCATATACTCCATCTACCGTCAAGCCGTAGGCGCGCTGAAACCGCAGAAGTGCTTGCCGGGTCCGGACCCCGTAAACACCGTCGGCAAAATTACCAGGCAAGCCCGAACAATGTCGTTGTAATTGGATTTGCAGGTTCAAGACCGGCGTCCCCCGTCTTAATGTTGGTTTCCCAATGCACTCTTGAGACCGACTGCCAAGATCGCAACGGAGCCTTGCTCGACCATCCCGAGTGATCACCATTTCGCTCGGCGAGCGATGACAATGATACGGCTGACTTCCGCCATGGCATCCTGCAGCATTTAGACCACCGCTATGAGCCTTGAGATCAGACGACAAAGCCACCAGTGTGAGTATGGAGCTACAAACAAGAAGAACGGCCTGTCCGGTCAAGAAAGAGCGCAACTCAATATCCTTACACAACCAAAAGCAGTACTCTGGTATCAGTAAGTAATGTTAATGTCACCAATAGGCGTAGTGGCCCATCGTTCTATTTATGCTCTCGGAGGCTTCGGAGCAGCGGGCCCGAATACCGGGAGTGATTGGCTCGTGGCCATGAGGTCGGCGGGTTATGTATGAACACCGGCAGTGAAGTAGTATCTTGATTGGTGCGCTCGTTAACATCGGCTTTGCCGCCGCCTGAAAGGCTAAGGGGTTCGAAAAATCTCTCGACCTCTTGAGCCTTCGTCCAGTTAGTCAGGTGAGCATACGTGGCGGCGACCGTCTGTGTGTTGGCGTGCCCTAGTTGATCAGCAACCGTTAGCATCGATGCCCCGTTTTGCAGCAGTTGGCTAGCATAGGTGTGTCGCAGCCCATGAAATGTGAGCCTTTCAGAGAGCGCGGCGTTGCTACGGGCTCGCTGAAAGTAAGTCTTATATTCACCACCCCACAAACGCCCATTTGTCTTTCTAAACAACCTGTCTTGTGGACTTTTGTCTTTTGCCAGTTCGCAAAAGAACCGCAAACCCTCGTCTGGCAACAAAACGTGGCGAGTTCGCCGACCCTTTGGATGCGCGATAAAGACCGATCGCATATGCACGTCAAGATCGCCGGCTGTCAACGAGATCAACTCGTTAGCCCTACAGCCGGTATACAATGCCCCCGAAACCAAATCACGAAGGTCAGGATGACAGTGTATTAGCATCCTTCGGCACTGGTCACGGTCTAAGAAGATCACCCGAGGTCGATCAATATTTGGCAAGCGACGCAAGCACCTTAGTGGGCGGTCATCTGACAAATGCCCATGTTCCGATGCAATCTCAAAGCTGCCCCGCAAAATGCTGACCAGGGCGTTAAAGGTCTTCTTTCTGGTCCGAAGTTGATCAGGCGTTAAATCCTTGATGTCACACTTTGCCGGGATTGTTGGTCGGCCTCGCTTCGCCCGGGTCTGTAACACCGTTCGTGCCAGATCGTTGAAGTGGCGCGCATTGAAATCGCGCAACGGTATATGCGCAATATGGGGGACAAGATGGTAGTTAGTCAGACTTACAATCGTTTCATAATGCGAGGCGGTCGCCGCCAGCAGCTTCCACTCCAGATAGTGCTGTAACGCATGGCCGACTGAGTATGTATCACCGATAGGACATATGCTGAGTGTTCGTTTTGATCCAATCTGGTATGGTTCAGCAGCTATGCGCGTGACCTCTGGGGTTGCGAACCATTGATTTGCCAGATCAACGGCCGCTTCAAAGGATGTGAAAGTTCCGTTTTCATCTTTTGTGGGGCACAGGCGTTTGTGGGTATAGCCGCCATCTTTTCGCCGGAAACGGGCGACCCAGTATCTCTCTTGCGTGTTACGGACAAGCACACCGACATGTCGGCAGTATTGGATGATGTTGAAGTATGATGCTGACCGTGGTTCCAGTGTCTGGACTACGTTGGGGTCAGCCAAGTTCGGACGCCAATCATTTCGCATCGATTAGTCCAATTCTGGAGATTCGATTTCGCGCTTAGATTGAAACCAGCCTGCCAGATTGGCAACGGCATTTGCGTTGAGGCTAGTGAAACTGAACTTTGCTACATGATTGTTGCATGGGCAACATCAAATTGGCTTCAGAAGTTGCGGCCAGCTTCGCTTTGTCTAAAGCCTGTTCTAGCTTGCTCAGTCCGTTCGACTTCGCGTAATGATTCAAGTCTTCTAAGACTGAGACAATCCACTGTTCTGCCATACCAACGCACCTTTCAAACCACTCGTCCAGGATGCCAACGGTTTGGTTAACCTACAATTAACGATTTTCCGTGAAGTTGTATGCATGGAACATCGAATTAGTATTGAAGTGGTTTGGGTTTTATCCCTTGTCTTTGGTGTGACTATGACAGGCCTTGCCTGGTGGTTCGGAGCTGGCTATGTGACCATTGCAGGTATCTATATATCATCGACTTTTTTGAGTCTGTGCGTGTTTGGCTTTCTATCAACCCTGGCAGACGACACGATACCGGTTCTGAAGCGTGCTGACACGGACTCCGATTGAGTAAACCGTTTGCTCTTAACAGCTTCCATCAAATGATCTGAAAGCCACGCTGATAGCGCGGCTTGATTGTTACAGTAGCCAGCCACGCCGCCGCGTTGCTCTGGCGCGCCTGATACTTTTTCCATTTTGTGGTCCGCCCAACATCCCCGGCCCGGTCGGTCAACCATTCGCCATCCCCAAAAAGCGCAACTGATTTCCTCTGGCCCTGTGGGCCATTCAATCGCGAACAAATCAGCTGCGCTTTTTGCGGCAGAGATTTTCTGCGCAAATCTGGCTCGTTGACAGCCCGTTCCGGGGCCGCGGGTCGGGCTTCGCCCTCTCCCACTCTGTTCCGCCGAAAACATGCGTTTTCGGGCAGATCAGATTGGCCGAGGCGCAGCCCATCGGCGGAAGGGGAACCACCCTGACGCTTTCACGCAATCCGGGCGGACTGATCATTGGGTGATTTGTTGTCGCTTGAGGATCATGCACAGCCCGACACATCAGAAAGAGTGTCATCATGAACAAGCAAACTGACATTGCCACCTTCAACGAGACAGCCCATCGGGACCAGCTATCGGTTCCGTTGGCCGACCTCACGCTTTCACCCCTCAATCCCCGCCAGAACGTGTCAGAGGAAGATATCGCGTCCATGGCGGACAGCATTCGAACCATCAGTCTGATCCAGCCCCTTGGCGCACATCTGACTGACGGAAGATACGAGATTGTCGTTGGCGGACGGCGGCTACGCGCCCTCAAACGTTTGGCTGGCGAGAGCCTGGAAAGCCAATATGCCCCGATCATCGTGGCCAAAGATGAGGCCGAAGCGCGCGCTTGGGCCGCAGCGGAGAACATCGCCCGGATCGCACTGCATCCCGCAGATGAAGTGAACGCCTATGCCCAAATGGCAGAGAGCGGCGCGGATATGGAGATGATTGCCAGCGCCTTTGGTGTCACCAAGCGCCACGTGGCGGGGCGCATGAAGCTGGCCCAGCTACCGGCCCTCATTCTCGACGCCTTGCGGGCCGATGACATCACCTTGGATGTGGCCGCAGCTTATGCCATTTGTACTGATCCCGAGCGCATCACGCAGACCTATCAGTTGCTGTCTGGGACGCATGCAGGCGCCAATCCCGACGCGATCAAACGCCGTTTGATGCAGGACCGGGCATCGGGGGAACACCGGCTTGCGCGCTTCGTTGGACGCGCCCGATACGAGGAGGCTGGTGGCACCATCACCGAGGACCTATTTGGTGAGGACCTGTATTTTGATGATCCGGCGTTGCTCACCGAACTTGCCGAAGCCCGGCTGGCGGCGGAATGCGTCAGTATCGAGTCCGAGGGCTGGAAGTGGGTCGAGGGTGATTTCGACACGCTTGATTGGACCGCGATGCAGCGCTTTGGTCGTACCTATCCCGAGTCGGTTATCTTGGAGGAGGCGGAGGAGGACCGCTATCACGCCTTGCTTGAGAAGATCGAAGATGGTGAGGCCACCCCGGAAGATGAAGCCGCCTTCGCCGATTTGGAAGCCCAGTTGGCCGTCGAGACCTATACCGACGAACAGAAAGTCCATGCTGGCGTATTTGTCGCGGTCACACATAACGGCACGCTGCAGGTGACGCGCGGCTTGGTACGCCCGGAAGATCGGGCGGAAGCCGCCAAGGCGGGGGTCTGTGCCACGCCGCACGGCAATACACAAAAGAATAAGCCACAAGGGCCGTATTCGGCTGCCTTGATGAGGGACATGGCGGCGATCCGCACTTGTGCGGTGCAAACCGCGCTGCTGCAAAAGCCGGAATTGGCGCTGGATTTGCTCACGTTTGCCCTGTCCGAATGGGTCATGGTTGATCATCTGCCGGTTGGGGTCACCGGCAAAGAAGCCAATGGCATGCCAGAGCAGGATGATGGTTTGACCGTTGATGAGCGCCTGACCGCAGCAGAATACCGCACGCCACTACACGGCGCGGACGCAGCAGAGGCCTTTGTGGCGTTTCGGGCCAAGTCGCGCAAACAACGCAATGCGATACTGACCGAAACCGTGGCGAAGCTGGTCTCGGTGGGCCTGGCGCTTAAGGCCAGCAACCCGCTGGCGGAACTGATCGCCACGCTCTGTGAGGCGGATATTCGCAAGGTTTGGACGCCCACCACCAGCTTTCTGGATCGGCTCAAGAGCGCACAATTGGACGACGTCCTGTCTGACATCACCGGTGCACCGGTAAGCCGCAGCTTTGCCAAATCTTCAAAACGCGACAAGGTGGCTCGGCTGCATGCGCTGTTCAACAACCCTGTCGATCAACGTGGTCTGGCGCCGGAGGCCAAAGCCCGTCTGGCGGCGTGGGTGCCAGAGGGTATGCAAATTGCGCCAGCCGCACCAAAGCAGACGGCGAAAAACGCCGCTTAAACGCTGCCAATAACACATAAGAAACCGCCCCAGCTTTGGGGGCGGTTTTCTTCATGGAACAATGACCTCTATCCCATCGCAGCGGCCAAGTCGGCGGGTGATCCCTTCACCACGGCGTCCGCCAAGGCTAGAGCTTCGAACAGCACCATGCTGCGCGGTTCATAATCGAAGATGCGGCGACGGTGTTTGGGCAGATGCCCGGCAATATCCGGGTACTCTGCTGCCAGACCATGCGCTTCATCATATTTGGTGGGATAGCGGCGGGGCCGCTGCACTTCGATATCCAGCACCGGATTGTGACTGGCCAGTTCCGCGATCGAGCGGATCAGGGTTTTGGTGCGCTGTCCCTTGCGGCAGCCTGTGGTCCGTTTCTCGGTGACCACCACATCCGGCTTGAGTGTGGTGATCAACTCCTGGGCAAAGCCCACCAGATCGCTGGATGACTTGGTGGCCTTTTGCACCATGCCCCAATCCTGCAGCTTGCCACCGGAGAGAAACACATAGCCCACCTTGCCCGAGGCGACCGCAATGGCCAGCACACTAAGCGCTGACATAAGGATTGGGTTGAGAGAGGCGATGGCGCAGCCGTCTGAGTGATCCCGCCCGGTTGAACGTATGCGCCGTCTGACGCCGCTCTGGCCCAAGACGGCGCACCCGGCCTTTGAGCCGCTGGCGGCATTCCAACATCAGCTCTTCGAAGAAGGCTTCAAAGGAACGGCCATAGATCAGCGACAGGGTGATAATCTGCTCCAGATCGGGACGCTGCGTCCCACGCTCAAGCGCCGAGACCACCGATTGCTGCACGCCGAGACAGGCAGCAATGTCCGACTGGAGATATCCCGCTTTCCGACGCGCGAGGCGCAGGTCAGCGGCAAATTGCGTTTGCATAGACGTTGTATGTTTTGCTTAGAGATAATGAGCGAGCGGTGAGGCCGCAGCCATGCCTCTCCGGGCTGACGGAGATAGGGGCAGCGATCTGACGCTCAAGCCTCAGTCTATGGTGGGAGATGATGACATCCTAGCAGGCGGGATATCATGGAGGGTGATAGGGTGAGTACGTGCGGGCCAAGGGGACGCACATCAGGCAGATATGCAGCGTTGAGGGACCGGACCCACTGCCGTGGTCCGGCGACAAACGCCCATATTTACCTCATCTGATCCATCGTGGCTCATCTGATCGGCTGTGCAGCAGAGGCGACTGATGCTGGACAGCCCACGGACAAGCGGCTGACCCGCCCGAGGCTGTCTCAGTTCTGACGCAGATATCAGGCCGATCTTGCAGGTGGGCAACGTTGCAGGACGGAAATCACGACCTGGCTAGTTGCGCGATCGCCGCGCAAGATTCACTATGCTCCCTTTGCTGAAAAGCCCTAATGTGATATGATTACACATATAAATCAGCCATTTATGTCCAGCATCGCCATCGATACCAACCAAGCGATCCAGCGCCTCGAGGCGAAGGGATTTAGCCGTGCACAGGCTGAAGGCGTGGTTGAGGTGCTCACCGAGAGCCGTCTCGTCACGATCGACGTACTGGATCAACGCTTTGATCGGTTCCGGGGTGAGATGTACAAGGCCATGTTGATCCAGACGGGCACCATCATTGCCGGGATATTGGGAATCATCACCTTGCTGCAGTAGCACTGTCTTGACGCGGTTACGTCGTCGTCCGAGCACAAAATCGCGAAACGTCATTAAAACGCCGCTCTCACCTGAGAGCGGCGTTTGATGATTATGGGACTGTCGCCATAGGCAGGCTCCGCAGCCGGTTGACGCACAATTCAGTATTCGTGTGCCAACATCATGGTGAGGACCCGCAACGTGACTGCTTCATTGGCCGGGTTTTCCGAAGCGTACTGCATGGACAGATCATAACAGTCAATTTTCCAGAACACGTTCTGGCCATCGACCTCAACCGCGCCGAAGTCGTGCTCACCCCATGGATCGTTGTCCTCGGAGAAGTCATCGAAGCGTCGCACGGCCTCGATCGCTGCCACGACAAACAACTCGCCTTGGTTCTGCACACCGGAGGTGAGCAAGATCGTTCCTTTGCCTTTGCCGGTCCGGCGGAAGCGGTCATTGAGCGCGCGAACACGTTGGTTTGTTGTGCCGCTTGGCGTGACCCATGCCAGCGTGGTTTCATCATGGCAGACATCACAATGCGCACTTTGCGCAATGCGTTCGAGTTCCCAATCCCCGCGGTCACGGTTCCAACAGGCCCAGGCATCCACCACGACCTCTTCCGAGCCACAGCGATCACAGGTTGGCACCTTTCCAATGTCATCGAGGGTTCCGTTTGGTTCGTCTTGCATGTTTCCATCTCCTTGCGATCGGGCGCGTCTGAGCAGGATTGCTCCGGCGCGCCCGGCCACACGGCGATGGGAAAAGAACTGTTCTGCTGATTATGATGCCGGAGGTGTCTCAAGCGGCATAGCAGTCGCCGTATCATGGGGAATGATATTCCGGCTACTAGTGGGGCTTATGCACGCGCCGGATAATCAGTGCATGATTAGACACCAAACGAGCATTCTTGGTCTCGCATACCGCCGCTATCAGGCGGCCCAACCTTTTGGCATCGCTGGCGTCGATCGGCTGCAGCATTTGTATATCATTGGACAGACCGGAACCGGGAAATCCACCTTGCTCCAAAATCTCTGCCATCAAGATGCGCGCCACGGCACCGGCTTTTGCCTGATTGATCCGCATGGTGATCTGGCAGAGACACTGCACCACGATCTGAGCCTACCGCATCTCTATTGGGATGTGGCTGATCCTGATTGCCCGCTTGGATACAACCCGCTGCGGCAGGTATCGGCCCTGCACCGCCCCTTGGTCGCATCAGGCCTCATTGAGACCCTCAAGAAGCAATGGCCCGATGCCTGGGGTGCCCGGATGGAGCATATCCTGCGCTTCTCACTTTTGGCGTTGCTGGAAGCCGGGGATGCTGACCTACGCGACATCCTCAAACTCCTTACATACAAGGGCTATCGGCGACAGGTGATCGACAAGATCACTGATGAACAGGTCCGGTTCTTCTGGAAGACCGAGTTTCCCAGTCTGAACTATCAGGGCGCGGCAGATGGCGTGGCTCCGGTCGCCAACAAGCTCGGCGGTTTCCTGAGCCAACCGGCGGTGCGCACAGCGCTCTGTGAACCAAGAGAACCGCTGCGGTTCCGGCAAATCATGGATAGTGGGCAAATCCTCATCGTGAACCTCGCCAAGGGGCGGCTGGGATCAGACATCACCAACATCCTCGGCGGATTGATCACTTCCACCCTCATGCATGCCGCCACAACGCGGCATGGGTTGCCTGAGGCAGCTCGGCGTCCCTTCTTCCTCTATGTCGATGAGTTCCCAAATCTCACGACCAAATCCTTTGCTGGGATGCTATCTGAGGCAAGGAAGTACAAACTGGGCTTGATCCTGGCCCATCAGCACCTCTCGCAGACCGACAAAGACGTCCAGGACGCCATCTTTGGGAATGTCGGCAACCTTGTCGCGTTCCGGATTGGCCCGAAAGATGCGCCACTGCTGCAACGCATGATGCCGTGCTTCACAGCGCACGATCTGCAAAACCAGCCCAACCATCGGGCAGCCGTGCAGATCATGCACCATGGTGAGCGGCTCGCGCCGTTCTCAGCCTCGATGTATCCGCCGTATCAAGCTGGATGATCGGGCGTCTGCTAGGCCGCTCATACGCAGCGCTTATCATGGCAACATGACACCTGACGAACACCTGCACCAACACTTAGAACTCTGCAAACGCATCTATCTACGGATGTTGGAGGATGGTTCTTGGCCATGGCGAGATTCGCCGGAAAGTCCCTCATCTGATACAGTTGAGGATGAACAATCATGATATGAAACAATGCTTTGGATACATTCGGGTATCGACTAAAAAACAAGAAGAGGGCGTATCGTTAGAAGCGCAAAAAGAAGCCATCCTGCAGTATGCCGCTCAGAAAGACCTCACAGTTACACAGTGGTTTGAAGAGGCGCACTCCGCTGCCAAACGGGGGCGGCCAATATTCACTAGCATGATGCGGCAGTTGCGCGCCAAGCGTGCTGAAGGCGTCATTTTCCACAAGATCGACCGCTCTGTGCGTAATCTCAGCGATTGGGAAGCAGTGACCGAACTGCCGAACCTTGACATCGACGTGCATATTGTCACCGAAAACATCGATTTCAATTCCCGTGGTGGTCGCCTCACCGCTGATCTATTGGCCGTCTTTGCAGCAGACTTCATCCGCAACCACCAGGCTGAGGTGAAGAAAGGGCAACTTGGTCGCCTCAAGCAAGGACTGTATCCGTTCCGTGCCCCGATTGGCTATCTCGATAACTACGCCCGCCAAGACAAGACCAAACGAGCTGATCAGCCAAAGCGGATTTGCCCGATCAAGGGACCGCTCATCAAAGAGTTGTTCGATCTCTATGCCACTGGCCAGTATTCCATCCGCTCACTTATGCCGATCATGGAGAAGCGTGGGTTGCGCAACCACGCAGATAAGCCGCTGAGCAAACACGGCATTGAGACCATCCTACGCAACCCGTTCTATTCGGGTCTGATCGTCATGCAGCGCAGCGGTGACGTCTATCCCGGCCAGCACAAGCCGCTAATCACACCGCAGTTGTTTTGTCGGGTGCAGGACATCAAGTCCGGCAAAGCCGGGAAGAAAGTCACCAAACACAACCATCTATACCGTGGCTTGTTCCGGTGCGCCTTGTGTGACGCCGCCATGACCCCCGAGAAACAAAAGGGCCACACGTACTATCGCTGCCAGAACTCTGCCTGTCCGACCAAGACCGTGCGCGAGGAAATCCTTGAACACGACATTGAACATCACCTGACACAACTGCAGCTCCAACCGAAAGAAATCAAGGAAATGGAGTTGCAGTGGCAGCGGTGGATAGACAGTGATGAACGCCACGCCAAGCAGCAATCATTGGACCTGGCCATCAACCAAACCAAGGCCCGCCTGTCTCGCCTGACTGACCTATTGGTGGACGGCACGCTTAGCAAAGATGAGTACAATGAGCGCAAGCGAGCCCTGAGCCTGGAACTGCAACAAAAGGAGGTTGAGCAGGCAAATCTGGCAAACCCACACCTCTCTGAGCAAGAGATGCAGAAATTTCTCGAACTCATGAAAAACGTTACGCAGCTTTACCAAATCGCCAAACCAGCCGAAAAACGGTGGCTGGTTGAAAACTGGTTCTCGAACCGAACGGTATTGCGAAATGAGCCATGTTTAGAGCCATATTCTTGGCTTAGAAGCCGCGATGTGGCCGAACTGGCCCCTTATGTGAAGATGCACGACCCACTCTTCGAACTTTTATTACGTAGAGAGATAAAATGACACTGATACCTCTTGGACATCTGTCTATTTTCTAACACCTTTCCTACCAGCATCCTTTAACCAATACTTTAGATCGCCAATGAAACTCCAAATCGGGTCATTGTCTGGCTTTTGATATTGATCATCATTCGGATCATCACCCATGGCATTGAAAATTTCTCTTAGCCAGACATGTTTTGAACGAGATACATGTAAATCTGCTAGCCACCGTTCAAGTTCACCAACCGGTACTATGAAGAAACCATACTCTTTCAAAGTTTCAAATAGATTCTTAGCTGCTTCAAGGTTTTGACCATCGAGCAATCCCAAGCCATTTTCTTTAGGATTACCCGCCTGACTTAGGTTATCCCAAACATTTGACCTTTGCGTTCCTAATGGTTGATGCTGCTGATCAGGTATTCCATATGCAGAAAGGTGATTTGTCCAGTTTGATCCACCCTGATTTAATACATCGATATCAGCAATTGTTGCGGTTGGTACACCAAGTTCTCGCAGTGGGGACGCAATTCTATGTAGTTGATCCTTCCCATTTGCATTGATGAATAATGGGTTATCAATTCCTCTGCTGTCTCCTTGATCAAGCAAACGTTCGTTTATTTCTTGATAAAAGGCTCTATCAGTATCCGCTTCAGTTACAATCACTGAATCATGGAAAAGGCCAGCCAAAACATTTGATGATCGCAATAATGGGTCTTTCATCAGTGCTCGAACAGAATTATTGGGCAGCAGTCTCGCCGTTGCGTTTCCGGTCAAATAAGTTAGACGAATAATATTTATCGGAACGCCTGATTGAATTGCTCCAAATAGAAATTGTGGACTATGCGTGGCTGCGAATACCTGCTTACCACCTTCAATTGACGATGATGCAATTTCTTTGCCGAGGCGAAATGCAAGAGACGGATGGAGAAAGGCTTCAGGTTCATCGATCAAGAAGGTGTTTGGATCACCAGCAAGAAGCTCACAGAGAATACCCCTGAACGCCTTTACGCCATCACTTACCTCCTCAACTGGCTTGGCTTTTGAATGCCATTCAAGAGCATTGTCGTTTAAGCTACGCTCATCAAGAGGTGGTGGATTTGATCCAAATCGCATTGATATTTGATCGCTGTTAGAAACATCTAGACCTAATGTAAAGACCAAACGCCTCATATATAGATTGTCGTAAGGAGCTTCTTTTTTCATCATTCACGAAAAGCTTTGACAACGAAGTCGTAGGCGACTTGAGGTCACCCTTCTTTTGGTTGTTAAGTAACGATAGTCTATTTTGACCATCGAGATTTAGTGTCTTATGACTCGCAAACTGAGTGGCAAAATCTCGTGAACCCTGATCACTATTTGGGTTGAGAAATGCATTCTGCATTTGTGCTTGAGGAAATTGAAATGTGGAGCCAGCAACATTGAACCAACCCCATCCGTTATTTGTGCGTTGGTTCTGCGGTGCCTCAGTTTTTAATGTAGTCAAAACCTCTGGACTAGGTGTTCTGAATCTTAATGAACCTAGCACTAAGTTCTTCTGTCCTGGGCCTTTTGTAAGGTAGGAGTTTAGTTCCCGAATGAAGAGGCTTTTACCAGAGTTGTTTGGGCCAATCAGAACAGTAAAATGGGGCTCATCTAATATCAATGGATCTTGCCCAGCAGAACTGCCAGCTTGCAAGCCAATTTGCTCTATCAACATAGCTTTACTTTAACATCATTGCGTCGTTCAACCTATGGTACGTGAATTTCACGGATACCTCTACATCTTCTCAGATATTAGTGATGTTAGTGAGACTTTGATACACACTCGTGCATAAGCCATGAAGATAGTATGGTATTGACATGAATGAAGACGAATTTGTGTAAGAACAGCTCCAGTTTATGAAGCGCGTTTATGCTCGTATGCAGCAAGAAAACAGCTGGCCTTGGGTTACAGATCCAGAGTGGTGGAACGAAAACTTCCCAAATCATAAGGTTGAAATCGGTTCGAGACCCCGAGGCACTAAGTCTGATCAGGTAAAATTTGGGCAGCCTTTATAGCAAGACACCACGCTTTTGCGTGGTTTCTTGCTTTTGGAACATGTGTCCCTTTATGTGAAGATGCACGACCCACTATTCGAACTCTTATCACGCAGAAAGATGGGCTGACTACTAGCGAGGTTAAAGATTGCGTGTTGTGAACTGGAGCGGTCCAGATACCAGACTCTCTACATTCAATGAATATGGGATGCCCAGAACTAGATGTTGTGATTCGACACTACCTATAGTATAATCACCCCTAGAAGGTACAAATGTTGTGGTTCGGGATACGCCTTCAGTCTTCTGAAGGGAAAGTAAAAGCCGGTTTCGGTCCCGAATGCACCTTCAATGGGAAAGGCTTCGGCCGCCACAGCGCAAGTGCCACTTCGGTGGCACTTGCATAAAATCTGTTTTAAGGTTCCTTACCTCTCACAACCAGTGGGAGGTTTTTGTTTGAGTACTTTATACCAGAGAAACACGTCAGTTTGGGCACTTAACAGACTGCGTGAAGATGCCCTTCCCCGACTCATTGATGATTTGAAGGGTCAACACGAAGAGGGTATACCAGAGAATATCTGTGATGAGGTTAAGGCTGCGCACCGTGAAATTCTTGATTTAGCATCAACTATTCCTGACCAAGCTCTTTTTCGTAGATCGATATTACCACTGCTTGAGCGATATTGTGATTTATATATCCAGTGGAACGATATTGACGGTAACGATGATAGTGCGCGCAAAAGACGAGCAGAGCTTGTAAAAAAAATACGCAAGGCGCGACTAGCGCTTGCCACACAAGTTCGGAAAAACATGCATGTATTAGAAAATGAACTTGATATTAGCCTCATTGACTCGATGTACAAAGCGTTGAATGGGATTGTTCAGGCAGCGCCAAAGTTGTTTGAAAAACTTTCTGGCGCAGTCACGCGCTACATGAATAGGCGCGAAGATCAATCTGAAGATAAATAGCAGCAAGGTCAGAATATCAGCAGAGACGATATTCTGACTGCTAGCCAAGTCTAATTTTGTATGTTGTGAAGATGCACGACCCACTCTTCGATCTGGTATCATGTAGTCAGATAATGTGACTGTTGGTCTGTCGTTGTTTATGATCAGGTGACAAACCGAAGAGTGCTATGTGCGTTGTTGAAGTAATTCTCGGGCGCACCTTTACCAACCATGTGCCCAAGTTTTCGCTGCTCATCACCGCAATGTTGACGTGTCGGAAACCAGGCGTGTTCGCGCAAAACGGGTTGACAACACGCGAATTGCGTGTTGTTTGCCCCACAGATTACTGAGGTAAGAACATGCAACGCTCACTCGCCCTTTGTGTGCTGCTGTCCATGCTGCCATTTAAGATTGCTGCCGATCCAATTTCTTGTGATTTAGTTGGTTCAGTATGTGTCGATCTTGCACAAATCAAAAATCCTCGGCCCATAAACAGTGAGCGGCTTCCTTGGTTCGAGGTAGTCAAAAATGCTTTGACCGACGCAACTTTTCCGGCAGAAAACACTTACGTTCGGTTTTATTCTATCGTTGGACCAAATCACGACTTTCAGTTTGATGATAGCAACCTTATTTTCCCGATCCAAAGTATTTCGATTAATGACGAGGAGAGTTGGCTTGTTTCTATTTCTCCAATTCAACTACTACAGTTTGGTCGCGCTTTAAATAATGGAGATGGTGGGGATTTCAAAGACTATGTGGCTTTGATACCGGGAGCAAAATGGGAGGAAATTTCAACAAAGCAGAGAAGGCGTGACAATAGCCTATTATCAGTTTTTGGAAACTTAGTACCGCTATCCGGAGTTGAAAGTAGATATGATTTTCTTCTATCGATTTTCAAAGAAGAGAGAATCGCAAATGCGCCTTGGCCTAACCTTCCATCTGTAAATTCTATTTCATCTTGTGTAAGTGACTCTCTGCCTTTGTTGAATAACACTATTAAACTTTCCATCTCTACCGATGGGAGGCTTCTGAACCTTCAGGAGATTGCCGAACAACATGGTGATCATCTAGTACAATACGTACCCAGCTGCTTAAAGAGGTAATGAATGGCAATCGAAGACGTAATTGGAAATATTAATTTTCGTGGCTTTAGCGATGCTGAGGAGTCTCGCCTAATTGAAATCCTAACCGGCATATACAACGGCGGGTCGCCTACTGCCACAGCGCTATTGGAAAGGATAACGGAGAGAACAGTTTCTAAGTTTGATATTACAGAATCCGGCGCATTTCTTGGCGGTGGAACAAGTACCGCTCAGTATCGAAATACAATTCCCTTTAATGATGCATTGATCATTAATAGCACGTTTCTAAACTCTGCATATCAGTACTACAACTATGTGGACCAGAACGGCAATATCGTCGCTATGACCGTCGAACGCGCCCTAATTCATGAGCTTGTGCATGCTTTTGAAGGCCTTACTGATCGGCGTGGACCTGACGACTATGCAGGCGACACGGTCACTAGAACGAATGCTATCATGCGAGAGTTGAATGGCACTGTCGGAAACGACGATTTAGCTACTGATCGTATAGCATATGACAGTTTCGGCTATGATGATGGAATACAGTATTCTGGTGCGCAGTTTGGTAGAAACTTGTCCCAGAATGAAAGGATAGATGTGGCAATTTATTCGGATGCTGATTTTGATACGGTAAATAGCAGATCTACTCGCGATGTGTTGTTTGGCATAGGTGATACTGACAACACACTCGTGTCCGGTGCTGGACGCGATTTTCTTTGGGGTGAGCGAGGTAATGATGACCTTCGCGCGGGACGTGGAGACGACTACATTAATGGTGGCACCGGTGACGATGTTATTACTACAGGTGCTGGAGACGACGAGGTCGATGGCGGTGATGATGTCGATATAGTCAGGTACGACACATCATATGACTACCGAACCGACCCTTTCATTTTCCCAGATCAAGAGAGCGAAGTACCGTCGGGTGGTATATTTGTCGAGTGGTTTGCAAATTCTGCAATTGTCCAAGATGCTTGGGGCGATACGGATACTTTGGTAAATATTGAAAGGATTTGGGGAACGCGATACGATGACACGTTCAAGCTTTCTGGCAGTTTCGCGGGTATTGCTGCGGGCGGGCTAACAGAAATCGATATGTCACGTGCCTTTGCGGGTGCGGGCAATGACAATGAAGTACTTGGCGATTTGCTGGTGCTTGATACAACACAAGGGGTCACAGTTGATCTTGGCGAGGCAAGAGTTACAGACGGCGTCTACGAAATTTCCGCTCGCGGATTTGAGTCAGTAGTTGGCTCTAATTTCATCGACACTATTTACGGTGACGATGACGAACGCGGCAATAAGATTGATGGTCGTGGCGGGAAGGACGAGATCGAAGGCAAAGGCGGCAACGATTACCTCAAAGGCGGCAATGGCTGGGACCGCATAGACGGCGGTGAAGGCGGCGATATCATTGAAGCCGGTAACGGCGGTGATCGCACATGGGGTGGTGAAGGTGACGGCGACGATCTGATATTCACCAATGCATACAGGAATGATCGATCATCCTCCGGTACAGATAGGGTCTGGGGCGGCGGCGGTGATGATGTCATCGTCGGCGACAACGGCGTGGACATCATTCGGGGCCAAGGCGGACGTGATCTTATCATCGGCGGGGGTGGATCAGATACTTTATTCGGTCTTGGAGGAGGCGATTACATCATCACCGAAGGCAATGACAAGGTGAACGGTGGCAAAGGCAATGACTGGATCGACGCAACATCAAACGCTTCCAACGCGACTGTGTTTTTCGATGCGGAAGGCGACAACGACTACATTGATGGAGTTGACTCAGGTGTCTCACAGATCGTCTTTACCGGCCTTACAACGGAAGATGTCCGCATTGTGTGGAACCGTGAACTGGAAACCGAGAAGGTTAGCGAAGACGAAGAACAAAGAACGGTGACGCTTGATTACATTGGCGAAGCGTATATCCAAGTCTTGGCAACCGGCGCATCGATCAATATTGGAACGATGGAAGGGACGACCTATCATCATCAGATATTCAGGTCACCCGACAATATTGAAGCACGTGGCCCTTCATCCGGCTGGTCACGATTTGATCTGTCAAACAATCTGAGACTTGTTCTTGGTGAGGACACGATTTCAGGAAGCCTAGTAGACTATAGTTATGAGACAGACGGACCTAGGGGTGTCTCCGTATTTGACGATGGTCCATTTCAGATCGACCAATATGTAGCAAACGAATTTGATCCTGATGCCCCCGTCATTACAAATGCCGACCGGTTCTTCGCTAACTTTGACAACCCATTCTTGGATAACGTTGCAGCAATCGCGAATGGACCGAACATTTCTACAATCCTCACTGAAGATGCGATTGCAACGCTAACTGAAGATGTGTTTGCGCTTGCTTAAGCGCAGCTGCCAAGCATCAAAAATACAAAAACCGACCCAACTGGTCGGTTTTTCCCAAAGAACAATTTGCTTCATTATCCCATGGTAGCAGCCAGATCAGTTGGTGGTTCGGTCATTACCCGCGGCGCTGATCACTGCAGTTAGATCACCTCCACGTCTGGAGGCGGCGCTAAATTCGTTGCGTCATCGACTCGCTTATCTGAGCAGTCAGCAGGCGTCACGGATGTTTCTACGCTAACCGTTGCATTAAATGACTCTTTGCTTGGCGTGATCTTGTCGGCTGACGATGGCCCATATCGTTTCTCCATCTCCGCTCTAAGGGTCGACTGATCTTTGCGCCTTGGGAAATCTTTCAGGACATCCGTCACCCCGCGCACCGGGATAAACCCTTGTTTGCGTGAGTGTAGCCCAAAGGTGTATGGCGGCAGGTTGAGGATGTCCTCCGGCTTCACCTGCATACTTCCGGCAAACTTGGCCGCGTCTTCGCGAAACGATGTCCAAATCAGTTTGGTCGCGGTATTCACCATTAGCGGATCTGTAACGCTGCCACCACCCTTGGTCGCGCGGCTTTGGCTGATGCTTTGGTGCGAAACGATCAGGCCAATATTGGCCTTGCGGGCTTGTTCCAGCATATCAGAGATGGAACGGTCGAAGTATTCATGGGCCTCATCCACAATTAGATAGACCGGACGGGCGGAACGCCCCTGGCCAAAGCGCTGGTGAGAGGCGCGCAGGATCATGGCAATGAATAACCGTCCGAAGAATGCTGAGGCGGCATCATCCAACATCGGTTTGTTGGTATCGATGATGATCAGCTTCTGTCGGGCTAACTCATCGAACATATCGATCTTGTTCTCCGTCGCGGAGAACAGCCGCCGGAAGGTGGGGTTCAAGAGTAGGCCGTCGATCCGCCGCCGGATGGCTTCTTTGGTACGGGTATATTCTTTGGAGGGGAAATCCACTTCAAAGAAACGCTGCAGGTTTTGATCTAACTTGGCAATGTGTTCCTTGTATCGCTCGTGACCACCCTCAGCTAGGACATCCATGAAGGTGAATATATTGCCACCCGGAATGCTGATCACCAGCTGGATGCAATACTGGAAGATGGTTTTCTGCGGATTGGTGAAGTCCGCGCCCATCATGCCTTCCAAAACAAAACTCAGCAGACCGACCGTCTTGTTGATCAGCGTCTCACCCTCAATCCCATGCCCCTTCATCTCGTCATAGCCCACATCAAAGAGATTCAGTGCCAGATCGTATTTCGGTGTGATGTATGTCGTATCGGGGATATCTAGCCGGGCCAGCTTGTTGGTGAGCTGCGTTTGGCTATCGATCACCACGAGACAGCAATCTTCATCCGAGCGCAGATCATGCGCGATGATGTTCTCCAAGATCACGGTCTTGCCTGATCCGCTAGCCCCCAAGAGGTATGTGTGGCGAAACCGATCTTGCAGCCCCACCATTTCATCCACGTCGGCCAGCGGCAGCAATGGCGTGTCTTTGAGATAACGCCAGATATAGTCGCCGTGCTTGCAGTCCGTGGGCATCACTTCATTTTCATCCCGATAGTTGACATTCAACTGGTCCTGCAGCGGTTGGAACAAGCCGTCATCATTGATGAAGCGCAGCATCAGCCGTTCGATCTCCGATTTGCTGCGTTGTCGCTTGGAGTGGAACATCTGGCCAGTTTCGTCACTATCTGGCTCATAGTCTGAGAGCGCCCAGATCAGGTGACGTTCAAAGGCTTGGTAGTGGGTCGGGTCAGCTACGGCGATAAAGCGCTCCAGCGAGTCCTGATACCGGGCCATCTTAATCTGATCGTCGCTGATTGGCGGCAGCACTGGCGGTTGCAGCCCCTCTTGGCGATAGAGGTCTTTGGCAATGCGATGCAGCACGTTGCTTTCGATGCCTGCGCCCAATAGTGCCGTTTCCAACGCATCATAGGTGGGGGAAAGGCCCTGTGCTTTCCGATACATTGCCTCCGTCCGCGCCCTGGCTTCATAACGCCGTTTCTCCGGTAGATGAATGTTATGGATATAAAAGAGAGTACCGCCACCAACGACAATAATCGGCGCGACGAACATCCCGATAAACAAAATGGCCACTGCCACCATCATAATGACGATGGCAAGGCCGATGAGACTGCCAAAAAGTTCGGCAAACTCATCCATCAGAGTTCAAAGCTGGCCGTCTCGGTTTCCACCTCGGCATTGCCGACAATCCAATTCTTGAGGGTGACGAGGCTGTTTTTGAGCTGCTCCTCATAATCCTTGGCTTCCATCGGGGTGCTGCGGAAATACACGTCTTCGCCATTCATCAGCTTCCGGACCGAGAGGTGCTGGTGATTGGCGTCAGTGCCGGAGACAGCGGCGGTGAGCAGCTTCTTTCCTAAGCCGCGGTTTTCACGTTTCTCGATGGCGGCCTGTGACATATCTGACGAATAGTCGCGCTCCAACACCACATCGGTTTCCAACTTCCGTTCCCGGATCACCGCCAATTCCTCGGTGCTAAATTCCACCTTCACCGCCACCCCGTGATGGGTGGTCTTGCGGATCAGCCCAACTGAGGTGCCCCTAGTTTCCTAGACACCCGCCTGTTTTAGTTTGAGCTGTCTTTCTTCGAAGTCAACGGGCGACAGCATGCCGTTGTTTGTGTGCTTGCGTTTCGGATTGTAGAACATCTCG
>NZ_JBBIFZ010000011.1:0-116415 GCF_037572755.1 Yoonia sp. 2307UL14-13
TCGAGATGTTCTACAATCCGAAACGCAAGCACACAAACAACGGCATGCTGTCGCCCGTTGACTTCGAAGAAAGACAGCTCAAACTAAAACAGGCGGGTGTCTAGGAAACTAGGGGCACCTCACTATGCTAGTGGCCGCTTCCGCTCGCAAGTCGAGGTGAAACGCTTCTTTGAGGCACAACCTAGCTTCCCGAAAAGCGGTGCGAGCGGTTATGTGCATCCGTCCAAAGTGAAAGAGATGCTCCAGAAACCGGTCTATGCGGGTTGCGTTGAAGCGCAGTGCTGGGGCGTGTCCCTGCGCAAGGGCCACCATGCCCCCCTGATCGACTTTGCGACCTATGAGCGCATTCAGGCCAATCTGCGCGGCAATATCTATGCGCCTGCGCGCAAGGACATCAATGAAGACTTTCCATTGCGCGGGTTTGTGGCTTGCGATGATTGCGGGGAGCCGATGACCTCGTGCTGGTCCAAGGGGCGCAACAAGCACTATCCTTATTATTTGTGTGACACCCCCGGCTGTGCTTCCAAGCGCAAGTCTATCTCGCGCGCGAAGATCGAGGATGGGGCGGAGGCGCTTTTACGCGCTTTAGAGCCTGCCGGACAGGTCATTGAAATGGCCAAAGCCATGTTCAACGATATCTGGGCCATGCGCCTGCGTGAGGCGCAGAGCGCACAAAAGGAACTGGCTGACCAAATCAGGGCCGTTGAGACAAAGATCGAGAATATGCTGGATCGCATCGTTGATGCGCAGAGCGAAACCGTTATTGCCGCCTATGAATCGCGCATTGAAAAGCTGGAGCGTGAGAAACTGCGTTTGCAGGATAAAGCAGACAATTCCATGGGTCCGAAAGGACACCAAAGCGAGTTTATCGAACCGGCGCTTGAGTTTCTCTCAAGTCCTTGGAATATATATCAAAAAGGAAGTTTTGCGCTGCGCCAGACCGTCCTGCGGCTGGCTTTTGCAGAGCCTATTCGCTACCACCGGAAAACAGGTTATCGAACCGCCAAAATATCGTTTCCGTTCAAGGTGTTAGACGAATATTTTTCCGAAAATTGCGAGATGGTGGAGCCTAGGGGAAGGTCCACCACATTTCTAACATACTGACTTACTTGTACAATCTAGTGTGCTAGCTTCTGTGTGTCGCACTTCTGTGTACCACCTAGGCTTATTCTTGTGAAGTGCCTACTGAGGCAGCTTTATGGACCAAGTATATCTTATCCTGATACTATATTCTTTATAACTATATATAATATATGTATTTTATTACCTATACTTCTTTCTATTTGTTCTCATTCGAACCCATAATCTAATCTATAGTCTGATTATCTAATATATATGGTATGAGTATGACCTTATCAATCTCATATTATTATTAAGTATATGATATTATTAATATATTTCCATCTACGATGGATGATACAGATACCAATACTTTGTTCTGTCTTATAGGTTGCAAATTGCATGTATGCACATTTAGGTGGGAAATTTATTGGTTCTGTGCATTTGGTTCTGGTTAGAGCGCATCTGCCATATCCCTTGGTGGACGTTGGTTTCAAAAGAGATAGATCGGGACAAAGATCGCTAAGTGATCTGGTGGACTAGGGCCTTGGGCTGGAACTGGGGCTGGCGGCGTTGAGAGACGATTTGAGGCCCGCCAAGTGCTTTGGTATGGGTGTAGGGTAGGCAAACGTCTAAGATCGCGCTCTACGACGCTCTCAGCGGCTTTTTTGAGGGAGCCAAGAAGGAAGCTGGGGTGCTGGCTGGCTCGAAAGGTCGTGGGGCATGGGGGCAAAAGCCACCAACCGTGAGATAGATGGGCGCACGAAAAAGTTTCTGCGTTTTTCCTGCGCTGTTAGTCTGATCCAGACTTACCAATAACAATATCTGCAACACCAGTAATCACATGATTTGCAACGTCAATGCTATCGCAAGCCACTATCCACTTGACGAATTCAACCACGTCAAGACGCCTTTCTTGTGTTTCGACCTTTGCTACGAACGACTGTGGCTTGTTCAGCCGTTCGGCCAGACCTGCTTGTGTCATCCCAGCATTAAGACGCACCTGTCTTAACCTTTTGCAAAGATACACGTGCTCGGGTGTGCGAAGTGTCTTGTTCAAGGGACTGCCTATTGCTTGCGTGCAGGCAATCGGCTAATCCCAAGTCAGGATAATACCATTTTGGGATATACGTCACTTCAATGGTTCGGTGGTGGTGCTACCGTACTGTTACTAAGAAAGAAATCTGATGTTTAAGCAATTTTTGTATGTATCGTTATTGGGTTTGGCTGCATGTTCGACCACCGCTAACCTGTATCCCATCTCGGGGCCTATGACCCGGCAAGTTCCAGTGCCAACTTTAGTCGCCACAGTTGATGGCATAGCTGGCAATACCGGCAACTTTAATTTCGCAATGCCAAACGGTGCAGCTTGCTCAGGGAAATGGTCCTCTGTCGCACCACAGTTTGCGAGTGTGACCTCTAGCAACCTGTTCTCTCAGTACGGTTCTATTGCAGGTTATTCAACGACTGTTGGCAACGTTCCAAGCGTAAACAAGGGGCAGGCCTTTGCCAACTGCACAGATAACACACGGTTTGATATTGAGTTCTTCACTGGTAGCGGCACTGCCAACGGATATGGCATCGCCGAAGACACAAACGGCAATGTTTACAAAATGCTGTTCTGAGGCCTGAGCATGACTTTCATATTTCCCAGAGTTGCGACTGTGCTTTTGTTGGCCGTAAGTGCATCCGGTAAGGCATATGCGTACTGCCCAGACCCATTGACCTTCTCAAGTCAGTCTTTGGTAGCGCAAGTGAACGAACAACTTGATTGGCTTCTTTGCCTGCATAATGAGCAAGTTAACAGCCTCAACAGACACGCAGATCAGATCAATAGTCTTGCTGACAACCTAAGTAGGCTTGCTGCACTTCTAAGAGCGGAAGGCGACAGAATTGACGGTATTGTCATACGGGAACGGGAAGACAATCAGCGCATGTTGGCAATGGATGCAAGGATTGAAGAATTGATCCAACGGATCGAAGTATTGGAAGATACCAGATAGGCTAATCGCCAGACAAGCATTTTGTCGCGGTATCTTGCAATACTGGCGCATGTTTCCGTTCTACGCCAGGGGGTTGTCAAACCTCGAACTTTTGAAGGGCCTCGCTTAGCTGCTTCAACGTGTACCCCTCTCTCAGATAGTTCTGCTGTGTTACACCCTCTCTTTCATGCCCCACTATGCTTTGTATGATTGGCTGTTGGACATCCGCTTGCGCCAGTCGTGTAACCATTGTGTGTCGAAAGCTATGAAATTTGTGGCTCTCGCTCTTCACTCCCAGAGCAGGTGCAAGCTGATCATTGAACCATCGTCCTAGCTTGCGTCCGTGCCCGTTCTTTGGGCAGTAGCTGTAGTCGCTAAAGAGCCTGACATCTTTGGCACGGTCAGCAACAAAGGCGTCGAAGCCAAGCTCCGTCAGTTTCGGGTGCACAGGCACCCTGCGGCGGCTGGCATTTGCCTTGAGGCGTTTGTTCCCTTCGCCTTCGTCCGTGATGCTGATAAATTGAATACCATCTTCCATCCCAATGTCTGCAATGTTCAGTTGGCAAATCTCATTTAACCTTGCGCCTGTGAACATTGCTATGAGTGTTGCCCACTTGTGGCTCTCTGACTTGACCAGACCTTGCTCATTCTGGGTCAACTCTTGCAGCATCTTCCGCATCGCTTCGGGATCAAACGGCTTTCTCTCTTGTTTGCCGCTCTTTTGGCCCTTCACTTTCATGCCATTGAACAACTTATGTTCGACATAGCCGTTTCGCTCGGCCCAATCGAAGAATGCAGAGTAAATGCTGATATAGCCATTTACTGTAACGGTCGAAATCTTGGCGACGCCATCCACCTTGATTGCTTCTAGCAGTGGCAAGTGACGAGTTTGGGGGAGCTTGTTTCGGTTCTTAGGAACCTCTTGCAATATCTTCTTAACTTTGGATGCATCACGCTTATCGATTGAAGTTATCGATACGTCTTCACCAAGTACCTCAAGTAGCATTTGGAGACCCGCCTGCTTTTTTGCTGTCGTCTTGGCTGTCCAACCATCCTTGCCTGAGTGCTCGTGTATGTAGTCTACGATAACCTGCTTTAGACCCGCATCAGTCGTAGGAACGCCTATCTCACCGGCCTTATCTGTTTCAGCGTCGAAGGCGTAGTTTTCTCGGTTCTTTGCAGCAGATAGTACAGCGTCAATCATGCCGATGTGTGCTAGGCGTCTCTCACGTTGGATACGCGGATAGTTGTCATCCCAATCATCGTCTGAGAAGACACCGCTTCCTTTGGCACCTAAGCCGCTTAGTTCTTCATCTGAAATTTCAGCAAAACCATCCTCACCCAATGCTTCAACATGAGCGGATCGTGTCCATTCAAGAGCCGCAAGACGTTCCTTGGGCATCCCATCGCTATCCAGCACCTCTAGATACTTGGCGAGTAAGTCTTTGAAGCACTTGCGAACCGTCTTACGGATTTCATCTTGTCGTAGCTTTGCCAAGTCAATGTTTCCATGCACCAGTGGCCCAATGGATGCCAGATATCTTGCAGTCGCTCTAGCCCTTTGAGGGCAGCGTGTCCGCAAAGATAGGCGAACTGACCTCCTAGTAGTCTCCGGTTCGGCATTGGGTAAGGGGTACCGGAAGTAATAAATCCCATGTCTTGAAGGACTTACATAAGATGCAATCTTCATCTGTTGTGTTCCACCTATGTGTAACACCAGACATTCAAGTATCTAAGTCATTGTTTTTAAGAGATATGGTGGAGCCTAGGGGAGTCGAACCCCTGACCTCTTGCATGCCATGCAAGCGCTCTCCCAACTGAGCTAAGGCCCCACAATGCGCTGTTGTCTATGCAGCGCACCGGGCGAGATCAAGTGAAAATCGCGCACCGGCCGATGATTTATGGCGTTTGACGAAATGACCGAAATGTCATTTATCACGTATGGCGCTGAAATCTCCGATTTCAGAAAATGTTATGTGATATGGGTCTTTCGCTTAACGCTTTAGTCCTCATCATCCGTGGCAACTTCCGCCAGTTCGTCCAACGACACCGTATCATCGTCATCGTCATCATCCAAAACGTCATCGCCCAGATCAACATCATCTGCGTCGTCGTCGTCATCATCCAGCACCAGATCATCCTCTTCGGTGACCTCTTTGGCCTTCTTGCTCTGCGCGTCCTCGGCATCGGCGACCATCGTCCGGGTCTTGCCCGTATCGACGGTGACTTCCTTGCCGGTATAGGGGCTGATGATCGGGCTCGCGTTCAGATCATAAAAGCGTTTGCCGGTCTCGGGGCAAAGACGTTTCGTGCCCCATTCTTCCTTTGGCATTGGCTATCCCTTCGAATCTTGGTCATGCCCTTGCGGGTGATCGGTGCCACCTGCCATAAGCGGTTTGAGGTGTCAAAGGCTTTGGCATGCGGCGGTGAAGAAAGGTGCATATGGGCTGTCACAGACTGGAAGGCAACCCCCCGATCGACGTGACGATGCGACGGTCTGCGCGGGCACGACGGTTATCATTGCGCGTATCGCGGCTGGATGGGCGCGTGACGCTGACCATCCCTTCGTTTTCGCCCGAACGCGAGGGGATCAGCTTTCTCCGATCGCGCGAAACATGGTTGCGGCAGCACTTGGCAGAGGTCGGGCCAGCAGCCGCTGTTGCGCCCGGGATGACGATCCCATTTCGGGGGCGGGACCTGCCCGTGCAGACCCTGCGGAACGGCCGTGCACAGATCTCAGCCGACGCAATTCTCATCCGATCCGGCGCCGCCGCCGGCGTCCAGGTCAAAGCGTTGTTCAAGATGGCAGCGCGCGACACCTTGGCGTCAGCATCGGACCGCTACGCCGCATCCTTGGGTCGCACCTACACCCGCCTGACCTTGCGTGACACCCGGTCACGCTGGGGATCCTGCACGCAGGCAGGTGCGCTCATGTTCTCTTGGCGCCTGATCATGGCGCCACCCGCAGTTCTTGATTATGTTGCCGCACACGAAGTCGCTCATCTCGTCGAGATGAACCATTCCGCGGCCTTCTGGTCGGTGGTGGCAGGCCTGATGCCGGATCACGAAACGCACCGCCATTGGCTGCGCGTCTACGGGGATACGCTGCATCGCATTGCCTTTGATGATTGACGGGCGAGCATTGTGTGATCACAAAACCCGCATGATCATCCAACCCCGCCCAGTCGATCCGACATCTGCCGCCCATGAGCGGGTCTATCGCGCTTTGCGAACGCGGATCATGCACGGTGAAATCGATCCAGGCAAGGCGCTGACCCTGCGCGGCATCGGGAAATTCTACGACGTATCGATGACGCCCGCACGCGAGGCCGTGCGCCGCCTTGTCGCCGAAGGCGCGCTATCACTCTCTTCATCCGGTCGGGTATCGACCCCTGCACTGTCGAATGACCGGATCGAAGAGTTGGCCACGCTGCGCGCCCTTCTCGAGCCTGAACTGGCGTCGCGCGCGCTGCCGCGTGCCCATTTCGCACTGATCGAACGGTTGGAGACGATCAACCAAAGCGTCAGCCAGATGGTCGCCCGCCACGACGCCAGCGGCTACATCCGCATGAACCTCGAATTTCACCGCACGCTTTACCTGCGGGCCCAGGCACCTGCGATCCTTGCCATTGCCGAAACGGTTTGGCTGCAGCTCGGCCCGACCATGCGGGCGCTTTATGGGCGGCTGAACCGGACAGAGCCACCAACCCATCACCGCCTTATCCTCGCTGCGCTCAAGGCTGGTGATGAACCCGGCTTACGGCTGGCTGTCCGTACGGACGTCACGCAAGGGCTAAGGATGCTGAAAGGCTAAGACGGGTTGATTTCCTTGTCTTCAAAGGCCTGGTACAAAACCCTTCTGAAGTCTTCCGCCGGCATACCCAACCCGTGGGCAAGGCTGGTGACGAATTCGTATTCGGCGGGCAGCATCCGATCACCCGCCATGGTGATGTATAGCACGCCCTGCAACATCATGTCCTTTTCACGATCCCGCAGCCCCTTTCCAAAATTGATGTAGTCCTGCAATGACAGGTTCAGCTTGGCGCGGTCGGAAATCCGCATGATTTCGTTGGCGGCATAATTTTGTTTGGTCATGCGCTGCATTGTCCGCCCGATAAGCTTGATTTCACGCGAAGATACCAGACCATCGCATTTCGCCGCGTGACACAGCGCCGTCAGTATTCGGTTGGCCGCTTTCTTGCGCATCGGTGCATTCGGGTTCAGCGACAAAAGCGACCGCAATCGGTTGATGATGATCGCCACGAGAATAAGCGCGAACGCGATCGGGAATCCGTAGTTCCGCAAATTGCGGTCAAGATCGTTGGCCGCCTCCGCCGGGATGCTCGGATCGATCAGGTTCAACGGCGTCGACTGGGCGGTGATCATCTGCTCGGTGCTGAAAGGGCGCATTTCGGCCCCGGCTGTGCCGCGACATCCATCGCTGGCCAGAACATAGCCCTGGATGTCGGCGGTCAGTTGATAACCCCATATCTGAATACCGCGCGTCCGATAGCACAGCGACATGAAACCGTCATTGTCGCTGGGAATCTTGGTCGGGGCCACGAATTCCAGATCATTGACCAGCAAATCCGCGTAGAACTCCGAAATCGAGAAGTCACGCACATCTTCCAGCGTCAGGGCATGTACGGGCCCAACCATGCCGAATAGCATCAGCAAAGCGATTAGCAGATGTTTCATTGATATCCCGGACGTCTCACTCGATACATTTGCTGTAAAAGAAATAAATGTGGCGGAGTTGTGTTGGTTTAAGTGTATGTCTTAGGCATTTGATAACGTGACGTGAGGTGAAGTCAGTAATATATTCGCCCAATTTGCGCTGAAATATCGCCACAGTGTTGCGCTTTAAGCGACATAACCATTACAAACCCGGTTTGAGCTTAAGCATGGAAACAATCAGCGGCTATCTGAACGGATTTTTCGCATTGATGAACGATCGGTTCTGGTCGCTCGTCGACAAACCCTTCGACTCGTCGAGCCGCCTGTTTTGGTTGTACATAGTGAGCGGGGCACTGATCGCATTTTTCGTCTACCGGTTGAGCGCCCGAACGGCCAAGGACACGCCCTCATCCTTCTTGGGCTTCCTTTTCCCCCGCAAGGTTTGGCAAACCAAATCGGCCTGGCTCGACCTGCGCTATTTCGTGGTCAATCACTTCCTTGGAAAACTGCTCTACATCAGTCTGGCGGGCGGCACCATGATCCTCGCTTACGGTTGGGTTACTGGCGGTGACAGCCTGCTCGAGGTCGTGAAAGCGTCCGAGATGCCCGATGGCGGCGATGTCATCATCTCGATTCTTTACATGTTCGTCGTGGTCGCACTGGTCGATCTGACGGCCTATTCGATCCACTATCTACAACACAGGGTCCCTATCCTGTGGGAGTTTCACAAGGTGCATCACAGCCCCGAGGTCATGCATCCGATCTCGAATTTCCGGGAACATCCGTTCGACAACGTGGCGTATACGATCGGCGTCGGCTTGGTGACGGGTCTGATCGTCGGCGGGGTAAACACGACATTGGGTTATCTGCCTAACATGCCCGTCCTTCTGGGCGCGCCGTTGATGTCGTTTCTGTTCAATCTGGGCGGTTATCACTTGCGCCATTCGCATATCTGGCTCCGCTGGCCCGGACGATGGTCCATGGTGTTTCCGTCACCCGCCCATCATCACGTCCATCACAGCTGCCACCCCGATCACCTCGACAAAAACTTCGCTTTCATCTTTCCACTATGGGATGTGCTGTTCAAAACCTACCACATGCCGGACGACGACCGAGACGTAAAATTCGGCATTCACGGCGCGGCCGAGGATGAATACACGTCGATCTGGCGTCTGTACACGATCCCATTCCGCAACATCTATCGCAAGCTCAAGGCGGGCAAACCGCTGACGATCGCCGAAACACCGCGCGAGGACGACAAAGCGGGCATAGCCGATACCATCAATTCGTAATCAAGCGTGGATCGGCCCATCACCACAGGCAAGCGCGGCTTCCCTGACTGCCTCGGAATATGTGGGGTGCGCGTGACACGTGCGCGCAAGATCCTCGGCGGCGGCGCCGAACTCCATGGCAACGCAAATCTCGTGGATAAGGTCACCGGCCATTGGCCCGATGATATGCGCACCAAGAACGCGGTCGGTGTCTTTATCCGCCAAGATTTTTACGAAACCTTCACCTGAAAAATTCGCCTTTGCCCGTGCGTTACCCATGAAGGGGAATTTACCCACCTTGTAGGCCCGCCCCTGCTTTTTCAGGCTTTCCTCGGTCTCACCCACATTGGCGACCTCGGGATGGGTGTAGATCACGCCCGGGATGACGCCGTAATTCACATGCGGGTGCTGACCCGCGATACCTTCGGCCACGGCCATGCCCTCATCCTCGGCCTTGTGGGCCAGCATCGGGCCATCGATGACGTCACCAATGGCGTAGATACCTTTGACATTGGTGGCATAGCGCGCGTCGGTTTTGATCTGACCGCGTTCAGACACCTCGACTCCGAGGTCGGTGAGGCCGAGACCATCGGTGTAAGGCTTGCGTCCTGTGGCCACCAAAACCGTATCGGCCGTCATCTCATGATCGCTGTCATCCTTGCGCAGCTTATAGCTGACCGTCGCCTTGCCGCGCTTGACCTCCACACCCTGGACAGCGGCGCCGAGTGTGAATTTAAGCCCCTGCTTTGTCAGCATTTTCTGGAATTGCCGTGCAATCTCGGCATCCATGCCGGGCGTGATCGCATCAAGGTATTCAATAACTTCGACCTCGGCGCCCAAGCGGGCATAGACCGAGCCCAGTTCGAGGCCGATAACACCAGCGCCGATCACAACCATCTTTTTCGGAACCTTCGGCAGCTCGAGCGCACCGGTCGACGTCACGACCGTCTTCTCATCGACCTCGACACCCGGAAGCGATGACGCCTCGGATCCGGATGCCACGACGATGTGCTTGGCCTCGTGCACCTCATCTCCAACTTTGACCTTACCTGCTTCCGGAATGGACCCCCAGCCCTTCAACCAGTCTATCTTGTTCTTTTTGAACAGAAATTCGATGCCTCCGGTATTCTGCCCGATGGTCGTGTTCTTGTACTCCAGCATCTGTTTCCAATCGACGCTCTGCGCCTTGCCCTTCAGGCCCATCGTCGCAAAATTGTGCTCTGCCTCGTGCAACATATGGGTCGCGTGCAGCAGTGCCTTGGAGGGGATGCAGCCCACGTTCAGGCAGGTCCCGCCCAACGTTTCGCGCCCTTCGACACAGGCCGTTTTCAGGCCAAGTTGGGCGCAGCGGATCGCGCAGACATAGCCGCCGGGGCCGGAACCGATTACGATGACATCATAGCTGGACATGGATACTCCTTTGGCCATTTTGGCGGGTCGGATTTGCGTCGGAAACCCATCGGAATTGCATCGGACTCTTCATTCGATCAGCGCCGACAGGAACATCAGGATGGTTGCGAGAAAGCCAACCGACCAGATCAGCGATCGCCACGGGGCAAGGCCGAAATAATAGGCCGGAACATAAAGGACCCGCGCAACCAGATAGGCCCAGGCGCAGGCAGCCGTGAAGCCCGTTCCGCGATCACCCAAAGTGACGACCACCACGGCGATCGTGAAAAGGATCAGTGCTTCGAAATGATTGTTCATCGCGCGGATCAAGCGACCGGTCTTGGGGCTGACCTGTTCGATGATGGGTTGGCCCAGGCGGTCTGGGTCGCGTGCGCCAAGTGTTTTTCCCGTGCCCAGTTCAAGGTTGGACGGGACAGCCATAAGAACGAATTGAACGGCCTGCCATAGGCCAGCCAGCGCAAGGACGGTCAGTTCGGGTGTCATGCGGCCAGCAATGCCTCGCTGATTTGATCGGCTTTCTCATCAAAGCTGCCCGTGCGGGCAGACGGATGCAAGGTTCTGATATGCGCGATCCCGAAATGGTGCAAGACGCGGGCCGCGTCTGTGCCCAACGCGATGGGCCGCCTGCCCATCAATTCGTGTTGAACGACTGCCTCGAAGGACGCGCGTGCATCGGCGGGCGGGATGACCGAGGATCGGCTGGCGGTGAGCAGGTGAAAGATTGGCGTGATGTAGATATCGGCGCGTGTCAGCCCTGCCCGAACGAGGACCTTGTCCATGACTTTGTTAAATGGATTGTTCGGCAGACGTCCGGCTTTGCGCAGGACATCCCGATGCCGCAGCGTCGATGGATAGTCCAGCCAATCCTTTGATATGAACATCGGCCCGGTAAGGTTGCCTGACGTCATCTGGATCGGCGACACCCAGTTTCCATCCACGCCCGCATCGGCCAGCGTCCGATAACCGGGTAGCCGAAAGCCGCGTCGCCGGGCAACGGCAGATTGGTAGGCGGCTTCCAATGTCATTCGTCAATCGTGATCGGCGTCCCGTCCGGAACCAGTGCCCAGATCTCGCGCATTTCTGCATTCGTTACCGCGATACATCCATCGGTCCAGTCCCATCTGGTTTGCCACGGCCCCAGCCAGCCCCAGCCGTTCGGCAACCCATGGATCATGATGTTGCCGCCGGGTGAAACACCCCGCGCCTGTGCCTGCGCGACATCGTCGGCGTTCGGATACGAGATATGCAGCGAAAGATGCGCGATGGAATTGGCGTTGCGCCAGTCGATCTCATAGGCGCCGGTCGGGGTGCGTTCGTCCCCTTCCTGCGTTTTATGTCCTACGGGATTGGCCCCCATGGAAATCGGGTAGGTTCTGATCACCTCGCCATCCCGCAACAGCGTCAGGATGCGCTTGTCTTTATCCACATGGATCGCGTCGGCCCGTTCATCGGCTGCGGCCATCGCAGGCGGCGTCCCGGACCCGATCCGCATCATGACCTGCGTGTAAGCCGCCGTGCCGACACCAATCAGAACGATCACGAAAATTGCTTTGATAATCCGCCTCATGCTTCTGATGTCGCATGATCACGCGCGAAGGGAAAGCATCTGACGCGCAACGTGATTTTGTGACGTGACACCGCGGAAAGAGATTGGCATGATCGCCGATACAAGAGCGGTGTCCAACGCAGACGCCGCCAAATGGGAGGAAAAACATGACGACATTCACCATGGGCCGTCGCGCCCTTATGGCAGCCGCTATCGCCGCTTTGGGCATGGGCGGAACAGCACAGGCCGATGGCCATCAGGTGCTGGACAGCATCCACTTTCTGATCCCCGGCGGTGCCGGTGGTGGCTGGGACGGCACGGCCCGCGGCACGGGCGAGGCCCTGACCGAGGCGGGTCTTGTCGGCAGCGCTTCTTACGAAAACATGTCTGGTGGCGGTGGCGGGAAGGCCATCGGCTATCTGATCGAAAACGCCGAAAGCAATTACGGCACGCTGATGGTCAACTCGACCCCCATCGTGATCCGGTCGCTGACGGGCGTATTCCCGCATAACTTCCGGGACCTGACGCTGGTATCCGGCACGATCGGTGACTATGCAGCCATCGTCGTGGGCAAGGACAGCCCGATCAACTCCATGGAGGACTTGCTGGCTGCTTACGATGCCGATCCATCGAATACAGCCATCGGTGGCGGTTCCGTCCCTGGCGGGATGGACCACTTGGTTGCCGCGATGGTCATGGAGGCTGCGGGCCGCGATGCGCTGGATGTGAAATACATCGCTTATGATGCGGGCGGGAAAGCCATGGCTGCGTTGCTGTCGGGTGAGATCGCGGCGCTTTCGACCGGCCTGTCAGAAGCGATTGACCTGTCCAATGCAGGCGAAGTCAAAATCGTCGGTATCACCGCGGATGAGCGCGTGGATGCCGCCCCGGATGCGATGACCATGCAGGAACAGGGGATCGATACGACCTTTGTGAACTGGCGCGGTTTCTTCGGTGCGCCGGGTCTGCCGGAAGAGCAGTTGGTCGCCTATCAGGATGCTATCGCCAAGATGTATGATACGCCGCAATGGGAAGAGGTCCGCGCCCGGAACGGCTGGGTCAACATCCACAATTCCGGCGATGATTTCCTGGCGTTCCTTGAGGAGCAGGAACAGGTCATCGGCGATCTGATGAAAAAGCTGGGATTCCTCTAAGGGCTCTTTCAACGGCGGGGCGCAGGCCCCGCCGTTTTTCGTTTGGGGGGAGGACATCATGGCACTCGATCGCTGGATCGCGCTGATCCTGTTGGGGATCAGTCTGGCTTATGGATATGCAGCGTGGTTCACGATGGATGCCGGGCTGGCCCCGTTCATGCAGCGCAATCCGATCTGGCCCAGCACATTCCCCAAGGTTTTATCCGTAATTGCGGTGATCACGGCATTGGTCATTCTGCTGGGCCTTGAAAAGGGTGAACAGAAAGTCGGCGAGATCGATTATCGCCGGTTGGGCGACTATCACATCGGGCAGGCCGTGCTTTTGCTCGGCCTGATGGCGGCCTACGCCCTATGCCTGCGCCCTTTGGGTTTCATCATCTCGACCGGCGCGTTCCTGATCCTCGGATCGTTCATTCTGGGCGAACGGAAATGGCATTTCATGATCCCGATCGCCCTGACTGCCACGCTGGTGGTCTGGTATCTTGTGCAAGAGGTGTTGGGCATCTACATGCGCCCCCTGCCCGGCTTTCTGGGAGGATAGGCCATGCTAGAAGGATTGCTGATCGGCCTGCAAACGGCCTTTTCCATTCAAAATATCCTGATGGTCATCGGCGGCTGTCTGATCGGGACGTTCATCGGGATGCTGCCCGGCCTTGGGCCAATGTCGATCATCGCGATCATGATTCCGGTGGCGATATCGCTGGGCGATCCGTCAGCGGCGTTGATCCTGCTGGCTGGAGTCTATTACGGGGCGATCTTTGGCGGGTCGACCTCGTCAATCCTGCTGAACGCGCCCGGTGTGGCGGGAACTGTGGCGAGCAGTTTCGATGGCTATCCGATGGCCAAGAATGGTCAGGCGGGCAAAGCGCTGACCATCGCCGCCATCGCGAGTTTCGCGGGCGGAACGATCGGGGCTTTGTTGCTGATGATCTTCGCACCGGCCTTGTCGTCGGTCGCCTTGCTGTTTCACTCCGCCGAGTATTTCGCGCTTATGGTTGTAGGCCTTTCCGCGATCGCGGCTTTTGCGGGCACGGGTCAGGTGGCCAAGGCGATCATGATGACCGTGCTGGGCCTGATCATGGCGACCGTAGGCGAAGGGGCGCTGTTCAACCTGCCCCGCTTCACGATGGGGATCATGGACCTGCAATCGGGGTTCGGCTTCATCACGCTCGCCATGGCGATGTTCGCGCTGCCAGAGGCGCTGTTTCTGGTGTTGAAACCCAAGATTCCCAAGGGCGACGGCAGCGATGATATCAAGGATCTGCGGATCAGCCGGGCCGAAGCGAAATCCATCGCACCCGTCATCGGACGTCAATCGGTGCAGGGGTTCTTTATCGGGGTCCTGCCGGGTGCCGGCGCGACGATCGCCAGCTTCCTTGGCTATGCGGTCGAGCGGAACATCGCGCCCAAACATGAACAGGACGAATTCGGCAAAGGGTCGATCAAGGGCCTGGCCGCGCCAGAGACGGCCAATAATGCCGCCTGCACCGGTTCGTTCGTGCCATTGCTGACACTGGGCATCCCGGGGTCCGGGACGACGGCAATCCTGTTGGGCGCCCTGATCGCGCTGAACGTCACGCCCGGCCCGCGCCTTATGATAGACGAGCCGCAGGTATTCTGGGCCGTCATCATGTCGATGTTCATCGGCAATTTGGTCCTGCTGATCCTGAACCTGCCGCTGATCCCCTACATTGCCAAAGTACTGGCAGTGCCGCGCAATTTCCTGATCCCGTTCATTTTGTTCTTCACGCTGATGGGCGCCTATATCGGGCAGAACAATGCGACGGAATTGCTGATCTTGGTCGGCTTTGGCGTCTGTGCGACTGCGCTCAGGTTCGCGGATTACCCGCTCGCGCCGCTGCTGATCGGCTTCATACTGGGGAGAATGCTGGAGGACAACTTTGCGCGATCGATGCAGCTTTACGATGGGGCGTCGTTCGTATGGGAGCGGCCCATGACATTGGGCCTGCTGCTGATTGCGGTGTTCTTGGTGGTTCTACCCAGCTACCGCGCCCGACGGGCGCGGCTGCGGGCCTCAGGTATTGCGGACGGGGATTGATGGCAAGGTCCCGGCTCAGGGCCGGGGCCTCTGCCTCACCGCAAGTGCGACCGCAGGAACCACGCGAATTTCTCGTGGGTTTGCCCGCGCGCGATGCAGAGGTCCTCGGTTAGCGTGTCGCCGTGGTTCGCCGCCAATTCGCCACAACCGGCAAGCGTCCCTGCCAGCGTCTCCTGCGCCTCGAGCATCATCTTGATCATCTCTTTGTCGCTCGCCGTGCCTTCGTATTCGCTGACTTTCGAACGTTTGATCATACCCGCCAGTGTGCCTTCGGCATGGGCATCGACGGCCTTGATACGTTCGGCCAGGTCATCCTGGGCCGTAAAGTGATCTTCGTATATGTCCTGAAACAGCTGGTGCAGCGGTCCAAATGCCATGCCGGTCACGTTCCAGTGGAAATTCTGCGCGAGCATCGTCGTCACCGCGGTTTCCGCCACGGATTGGTTCAGTGCCTCGGCGATTTCGCCTTTGGCGTCAGGGGTCAGGGCGATGGCGGTCTGGGTCATTCCAACTCTCCAATTTCTATTCTGCAAGGCTGGCTGGCATGTCGTGCTGGCTCGCAAAACATAAATATAGCGGCATCGTAAAAAGCCAAGTGATTTTTAGAATAATTCTAAAGTTTGTGTGCAACGCCATTGATCAGATAAGCGATCTGGCGTTGGTATATATGCGGTACACGTGACCGGATAAGGAAAGCGAAACTGTCCGTATCACCTTGCTGCGCGCAGGTGATGGCCCGCATCACCCATGTCTCATCGAACGACATTTGTGCCGTACCGGGGCGATAAAAGGTGACTTTCCGATCAAGGGCGAGTCGCAGGGATTTCACGAGCGCGCGTGCGTACGCCTCCTGCGCGACGTCCGGGTCGGTCGATAACAATGCGCAGGCCTTGAACAGGTCTTGCCGTGGTGCCGCACGGCACCTAAGCGCCGTTACTCGCAATTCTTCCAGCCGATCATCCGCCGAAAATTGGGGCGCGACCGGCAGAGCGATTTTTTGAACTGGCTGAACCATCATGCGACCTTGCAAAGCAATATACTAACCTGACTATATTAATCAGAAATACCTTGCAAGGAAAGTCATGCTCTCCTGACCATCAACCGCGACGCGCGACGTGTCAGAGCCTGCCGCCGGATGAAGGCGCCGATAAAGATGATGGTCATGACCAGGATGATCGTCGGCGCCGGTGCGCTGTCGATATAGAAGCTGGCATAGGTACCAAGCATCATGGACCCCGCACAGACAAGCACCGCCACCCAAAGCATCGTCGCGAATTGGCGCACGAGCAGGAACGCGATCGCCCCCGGCGCGATCAGAAGGCCGATGGCAAGGATAAGACCAACCGCCGACAGCGTCGCGACGATGGTCAGCGACAAGGCGCTGAGAAGCCCGTAGTGCAACATGTTGACCGGCAGGCCCGAGGCCTGGGCTTGGGCCGGATCGAAGCTATGCAACAGCAGGTCTTTCCATTGCAGGATCAGGGCAAGGCTGACACCTGCCGCGATGATCCCCGCCAGCCAAAGCTCTCCGATATCGACCCCCAGCATATTCCCGAACAGGATGTGGTCGAGATGCGCATTCGTGTCGACCGATACATACAGTACGATCCCCAGCCCGAACATGCCCGAAAAGACGACGCCCATCACCGTATCCTGTTTCACCCGGCTGTTGGTCGCGAGATACCCCGTTGCCAATGCGCAGATCATGCCCGCAATGAAAGCGCCGATAATCAGCGGAATGCCAAATATATAGGCCGCCACCACCCCGGGCAGCACCGCATGGCTGACCGCATCGCCCATCAGCGCCCAGCCTTTGATGACCAGGAAACAAGAGAGCAAAGCGGTCGGAACGCTGACGACCAGGGCGACCAGAAAGGCGTTTTGCATGAACGGAAACTGGAAGGGCAGCAGCAGGTCGGGCATCAGACCGTCCGCTCGATGATGGGCTTTGCTTTAGGTTGTGCGACAGCGGCACGCGCTTTCCGCTTGGCCGCAAGCAGCCCGTGTTTTGGCGCAAAGACAAAGGCCAGCAGAAAGATCAGTGTCTGAAGGCAAACAATGATACCCCCCGTCGCCCCATCAAGGAAATAACTGATATAGGCACCGGCGAAACTTGTGGTGGCCCCGATGATGACGGATGTCACGATCAACCGCGGAAAGCGGTCGCAGAGAAGGTACGCGGTTGCCCCGGGTGTCACGACCATGGCGATGACAAGGAAGGCCCCGACAGTTTGCATTGCGGCGACGACAGAGGCCGACAGCAGGATGAAGAAAACCGCTTTCAACAGGTCAGGCCGCAGCCCGATTGTGCGCGCGTGCGTTTCGTCAAAGAAGGTGACCATCAGATCTTTCCACTTCGCCAACAACACGGCAAGCGAGATGAATCCGATGATGGCCAACTGCAGCGTATCGCCGGGCGTGATGGCAAGGATGTTCCCCATCGTGATCGTCTGGACCGAAATGGCGACCGGGTTGATCGACACGATGAACAGGCCAAGTCCAAAGAAAGACGTAAAAATCAGGCCGATGATGACGTCTGTTTTCAACCCCGAGCGCTCGGACAGGAACAGCATCGCCCCCGCCGCCAGCCCACCCGCGATGAACGCACCCAGCGCGAAGGGCAATCCAAGGATGTACGCCCCCGCGACCCCGGGTACGACGGAATGGGCGAGCGCGTCGCCGATCAGGGACCAGCCTTTCAGCATCAGGTAAGCGGACAGGAACGCGCAGACCCCGCCGACAAGGGCCGAGACCCACATGGCATTGAGCATGTAATTATAGGTAAAGGGCTCCCACAACACGGCCATCATTCGCGGTCCGTGATTTGCGTTTTGTCGTCGTATTGCACCAATGGCCGCTCATCATCGGTTAAGATCGTGATGGCGCGCGCGTCCTCATCATCATGCAGCGCATCGCCGCCAAGGGTAAAGTGGCGCAGAACGCCGCCAAACGCTTTTTCAAGATTTTCGCGGGTAAAGGTGGTCTCGGTCGGGCCGTGGCAAAGGACGGTCCCTTTGACCAGCACCGTCCGGTCGCAAAATTCAGGGACCGAGCCGAGGTTGTGGGTCGAAACGAGCATGACGCGGCCCTCATCCCGGAGTTCACGAAGGAGTGCCACGATCTGATCCTCGGTCTGCACATCGACGCCGGTGAACGGCTCGTCCAGGAGGATCACCTGCCCGTCTTGCGCCAAGGCCCGGGCGAGGAAAACACGCTTGCGCTGCCCGCCGGAAAGCTCGCCGATCTGGCGATAGCGGTAATCCTGCATCCCGACCCGATTCAACGCCTGATCAACGGCGGCTTCATCCGCTGTCTTTGGCCTGCGCATAAACCCCATATGCCCGTAGCGCCCCATCATCACGACGTCTTCGACCAGAACAGGAAAAGCCCAATCGACGTCCTCTGATTGCGGGACATAAGCCACAAGGTTCTGACGCAGAGCGTCCTTGACCGTCAGGTCCAGGATACGGATCGTCCCTTTGGCGGCCGGGACAAAGCCCATGATTGCCTTGAAAAGCGTCGACTTGCCCGCGCCGTTCACGCCCACAAGCGCAGTAATGGTCCCGCGCGGGATGTCGAAACTGGCGTCCCACAATGCAGTATGCCCGTTACGGTAGGTGACTGTCACATCACGCGCGCAAATACCGCCGGCGGGGGTGGCGGTATCTGTCGAAAGGTTCACCTGTTTCTGCATCATATCGCAAACCTAGTTGGTTGCGGCGGTCAGTCCATCCGCGATGGTTTGTGATGTGACGCGCAGAAGGTCCAGATAGGTAGGCACGGGGCCGTCGGCCTCACTGAGAGAATCCACATAAAGGACACCGCCATATGCCGCCCCCGTCTCGCGGGCGACCTGTTCGGCAGGGGCAGTGTTGACGGTGCTTTCGCAGAAGACAACAGGGATATTGTTGTCGCGCACCCCGTCGATGACCGCACGGACCTGCTGCGGGGTACCGACCTGATCGGCGTTCATCGGCCAAAGATACAGTTCCTGCATCCCGAAATCGCGGGCGAGATAGCTAAAAGCCCCTTCGCAGGTAACCAGCCAGCGCTGATCGGCGGGGATCTTCGCGATCGCATCGCGCAGCGGCTGGATCGTCGCGCGTAGCTCATCCTTGTAGGCAGCGGCGTTGGCCAGATATGCCTCGGCGTTGGTTGGGTCCCGTTCGGCGAAGGCATCCGCCACGTTGTCGATATAGATCAGTGCGTTATCCAAACCCATCCAGGCATGCGGATTGGGCTTGCCTTCGTAACTGCCCGCGGCGATCGAGATCGGGTCGATGCCGTCGCTGACGGTGACCGAGGGGACGTCACCGAGGTTCGCCAGAAACTGCTCGAACCATAATTCAAGATTCATCCCATTCCACAGGATCAGATCGGCATCACTGGCGCGGACAATGTCCTGCGGCGTGGGCTGATAGCCATGGATTTCAGCACCCGGTTTGGTGATGGACACGACATCCGCCGCATCACCGGCAACGTTCGACGCCATATCGGCAAGGACCGTGAAGGTCGTGACGACCTTCATGCGGTCGGCTGAGGCCCCGGTGGCCAGCAGCACAAGCGTCAAAGCGGCAACCAGTTTGACGATCACAAAGCGCATCGATTTCCCCATACGGCAATTTCATTCGCTGATGTAAATGCAAATCACTCGCAACTTGTCAAGGAAATTGAGAATGATTCTCAATAAAGGTTACGTGACCGCCGATTTCCGCTGATATTCCGGGCGATCCCACAGCCTATCGTTCATCACATCCGCCAGAATATCGACCGCCCGGACGACATCGCCCTCGTCGATGTAAAGCGGCGTAAAGCCGAACCGCATAATGTCAGGGGCGCGAAAATCTCCGATCACGTCGTGCGCGATCAAGGCCTGCATGGCGGCATAGCCTTGCGCGAACGCGAACGATACCTGCGATCCCCTTCGCGCTACATCGCGCGGGCTGGCCAGGGTCAGGTCCGGACAGCGCGCCTCGACCTCTGCGATAAACAACTCGCTCAACGCGATACTGCGGTCGCGGACGTCTTGCATATCGATACCGTCCCAGACGTCCAACGCCGCTTCCAGCGCCGACATCTGCAGCACAGGCGGCGTGCCGACGCGCATCCGCGCGATATCTGGCGCGGGGCGATAATCGGGCTCGAACGCGAAAGGCGCGTCATGGCCCAGCCAGCCGGACAAGGCCGGATCGATCCGACCAACCAGGTCGGGGCGCACATAGATGAACGCCGGTGCTCCGGGGCCACCATTGAGGTATTTATAGGTGCAACCGACCGCCATTTCACAACCGCACCCCGCCAGATCAACAGGCACAGCCCCGGCGCTATGCGCCAGGTCCCACAGCATGATCGCTCCGGCATCATGCGCGCGGCGCGTGATATCGGCCATGTCGTGCATCCGTCCGGTGCGATAATCGACCTGAGTCAGCATGACGACCGCGACGTCATCGGTGATTGCCTCCACGACGTCCTCTGGTGCGACGACACGCAATTCGTGGCGTGCATCCTGATGCGCGATCAGGCCTTGGGCCATGTACAAATCCGTGGGAAAGTTCCCACTGTCGGACAGGATGACCTTGCGGTCCGACCGCATCTGTAACGCCGCCGACAGCGCCTGGTAGACCTTGATCGACAGCGTATCACCCATCGTCACCGATCCGTCCGGCGCGCCGATCAACCGGGCAACCTTGTCACCGACGCGCATCGGCTGCGCCATCCAGCCGTCTACGTTCCAACCCTTGATCAAATGCCCGCCCCACTCATCGGCCACGACACGGGCCAGATGATCTGGCACCGCACGCGGCAAGGGACCCAACGAATTGCCGTCCAGATAGATCATGCCCTCCGGCAGATCGAACCTGTCCTTCATCGGTAATGTCTGCGCTGCGTCCTTCATCATAGTTGCCCCCGCATGTTCCAAAGTTCGGGAAACAGTTCGACCTCAAGCATCCGGCGCAGATACTTCACGCCCGATGTTCCGCCCGTCCCGCGTTTGAACCCGATAATCCGCTCCACCGTCGTGACATGGTTGAACCGCCACCGGCGAAAGTAATCTTCGAGATCGACCAGCTTTTCCGCCAGCTCGTATAGCGTCCAATACGTGTTGGGGTCCCGATAAACCCGGGTCCACGCCTGCATCACCGTATCATCGGCTTGGTGCGGGCCATCCATCCGGCAAATACTTGGATCGAACGACATTCCCAAAGCCTGCGCCAAATTGTCCAGGGCCACATGATACAGCGATTTCGTCCGCAATTCCTGCCCCAGCATCCGATGCAATTCGGGCCGATGTTCATGTACCTTCATCATCGCCGTATTGCGATTGCCCAGGATGTATTCGATCAGCCGGTATTGATGCGATTGGAAACCGGATGAGGCCCCCAGATCTTCGCGAAAGGCAGTGTATTCGCTTGGCGTCATGGTGCGCAGTACGTCCCAGGCATTGTTCAACTGCTCGAAAATGCGCGAAACGCGCGCCAGCATCTTGAAGGCGGGCGGAAAATCTCCGGCAATCAGATGGGTACGCGCGGTGGACAATTCATGCAACGCCAACCGCATCCACAATTCCGAGGTCTGGTGCTGAATGATGAACAGCATCTCGTCATGCGCGTCCGAGCGCATGTTCTGCGCCCCAAGGATCGGATCCAGCGATAGATAGTCGGCATAGCTCATGTCGCTGGCAAACGACATTTGCGCGCCGTCCTTGGCCGGGTCGTAAGCGGTCATACTGGCTCCTGATCTATGGTTGTCGACCCGACCGTATCCGCCTGATTTATCACTGTACACTCCACACACCTCGGTGTTTCGTGCCGCCTACATAACGGAGATCGAGGATGCGACAAACCTGGCGCTGGTTCGGGCCCAAAGACCAGATCACGATCGGTGATATCCGGCAAGTCGGCGTAGAGGGCATCGTCTCAGCCCTTCACCATCTGCCAACCGGTGACATCTGGACCGTCGATGAAATTGCGAAGCGGCAGCAAGAGATCACGATCCTGCCCGATGGCAAACCAACCGATCTGGCGTGGGAGGTCGTGGAAAGCCTGCCCGTGTCCGAGGCGATCAAGTCCGGCGACCCGGACAGGTATGAACATATCGGCAACTACGTCACCAGTCTGCAAAACCTCGCCGCTGCCGGATTGCGGGTGGTCTGCTATAACTTCATGCCGGTCCTGGATTGGACACGAACTGACCTGCGTGCCCCGCTGCCCACAGGCGGGACGGCGATGCGCTTTGATCTCGTCGATTTCGCCACTTTCGATCTGCATATTTTACGTCGGGCCGCTGCGACCGCGGACTATCCTGACGGCGTGATCGCTGCAGCCGATACCCGACATGCGGCCATGACCACCGACGACGCCGCACGCTTGCAACACAACATCATCGCCGGGCTGCCGGGGGCGAATGACAGCTGGACACTTGCGGATATCCGCAAACACCTGGCCCGCTATGCGGATATCGACAGCGACCGACTACGCGGGAACCTGATCACTTTCCTGCAAGCCGTTGTCCCGGTGGCGGAACGTCTGGGTCTGCGCCTCTGTTGCCACCCGGACGACCCGCCCTTCCCGCTGCTTGGCCTGCCGCGCATCGCGTCGACCACGGATGATTACATCCGGATCATGCGCGCCGTCGACAGCCCCGACAACGGCATCACCCTATGCACCGGCTCTATGGGTGTGACCGAAAACGTGGATTTCCCCGCATTCATCCACGATTGGGGTCATCGCATCCACTTTGCACATCTGCGGAACACGCGCCGAGAGGGGCCGATGATCGGTGGGCGCCACAGCTTTGTAGAGGCCGCGCATCTGGAAGGCGACACCGATATGGTCGCCGTCATTCGGGCCCTTCTGGCGGAAGAGCGCAGGCGTGCCACGGCAGGTCGCGCCGACGCGCAAATCCCGATGCGTCCGGATCACGGCCATGAACTTCTGGGCGATGTCGGCGATAATACCCAACCCGGCTATCCGCTGATCGGGCGCATGCGCGGGCTGGCTGAATTGCGCGGGATCATGACCGCACTGGCCTGACCCCGACATCACAAACCGGCCAAAGGTCGCTTTCCGCAAAACGGATCGGGGCAAACCCACCCATAATCGATGCGGAAGCGAAAGTTGTGGGAGGTCCGTTGATGAACAGCCACGATCCACTTGGCCCCGTCATGCAACCCATCAACAGGGCGCGGGGCCTTCCAAACGCGCACTATATCGACCAAGCCGTATTCGACGCGGAAAAACGCCGTCTGCTTTTCGCCAACTGGGCCGGGATCGGCTTTGCACATGATGTGGCGGAACCCAGTGATGCGAAACCGGTCGATTTCCTCGGCATGCCGCTTTTGATCCTGCGCGACCGGGCCGGTGTCGTCCGGGTTTTCCAGAATACCTGTCGGCACCGCGGCATGATCCTGGTCGACACACCCGGCAAAATCCGCGGCGCGATCCGTTGCCCTTACCATTCGTGGTGCTATGACCTGGATGGCACGCTGAAGTCCACGCCGCATGTGGGCGGGCCCGGACATAACCGACATGAAGACATCGACATGTCTACGCTGGGCCTGATCGAAATCGCCAGCTATGTCTGGCAGGGCGTCGTTTTCGCAAATATCGACGGTAGCGCACCGCCCTTCACCAAAGTGCATGCCGACCTGCTGACCCGATGGCGGGAATTCGATCAACCGCTGCATTTTGGCGGAGAAACATCTTATTTCGCGCTGGATGTCGCGACCAACTGGAAACTCGCCGTCGAAAATTATTGTGAAAGCTATCACCTGCCGTGGATTCATCCCGGCCTGAACACCTATTCGCGGCTAGAGGATCACTACAATATCACCGCACCCGGCAAGTTTTCGGGCCAAGGCACGCTGGTCTACCGACAGCTCTGCGATGACGGAAAGATATTTTCCGATTTCGCGGGGCTACCCGACAAATGGAACGAGGGCGCCGAATACATCGCCGTCTATCCCAACGTCTTACTGGGCGTGCAACGCGATCACACCTTCGCCATAGTGCTGGAACCCAAAAGCTGCGATCAGACGGTCGAACATGTCGCACTGTTTTATGCGGACGATGCGGCTGACAACGATCTAAAGGACAAGAACGCCGATCTGTGGCGCGGCGTCTTCGAAGAAGACCTCTTCGTCGTTGAAGGCATGCAGCGGGGGCGGCACGGAATCAAGTTCGATGGTGGGCGTTTTTCACCTGTCATGGACGGGCCGACCCACAACTTCCATGATTGGGTGGCGCGCCAGATGGCGAACCGCGGGTGAACGATGCCGACCTGAACACCGCGATCCTTTGCGCCCATGATTTGCGGGATCCCGCCCGCCTGATCGGGCTCTACACGAACGCTGCCGACCGACACGAACACACAGGCGATATAGACGCAGCCTGTTTCTTTCTTACGCAAGCCTACGTCTTTGCCCTCGAAGCCGGCGATGACCGGACCGACGTGTTACACCAGCGGCTGGTCAACCACCGACGGGCGTGATCCCGGGACAGCCCTCTGCGGGGCCATCGGATGCCTGCTGGTTTTCCCAAATCTCGCGCTGCCAGGCCAGCCAACCCTGCACCTTCACCAACGGTTCGGGGTCGATATGGCATGTCCGCACCCGCCCCCGCTTGACCGATCTGACGATACCCGATTTTTCAAGCACCTTGAGATGGCGCATAAAGGTTGGCAACGCCATCGCATGCGGTTCGTGCAACGCGCTGACGCTGGCAGGACCCTTGGCCAGCTGTTCGATCACAGCACGCCGGGTCGGGTCGGCCATGGCTGAGAAAAAGGAATCGAGATGCTTGGTCATTGACCATTGGATAGGGTCGCGAGACGGATAAGGTCAATAAACTGAGACACTTGGCCCCGGAACCGGCGGAAAACCGGCAACGCGCGCTGCCTTAATTTTCATCACCCATCAATGCGGCCGCGATCCCCGGCAACCAATCGCGCCTGCCAGCATCGAAAATCGGAAACCCCCCGGCAAATCCCCAATGACACCACCCCATGCCATGCGCCTCGGCTTCTTGCCGCACCGTCTTGATCCAGTCCGCGCGCGCACCCGCTTCGGTTTCAGCCGTCACCCCGAACTCACCCAGCAGCATCGGCAGTCCATACCGGCCGGCCTCCGCAATGTGACCTTTGACCCGATCCCGCTCGGCCGTGCTTCCCCAACCGGTAGGAGGTGGCGGTTCATCAAGCCATGTGGCCTGCTGATGCGTGAATTCCCACGGCCCGTAATAATGAAACGACAGTGCCGTATGTTCATCAAGCCGCGGCAATGCAGACAACTGCGTGATGTTTGACCAATATCCGCCTTCGATCACCACCCATCGCGTTGGATTTTGGGCCCGGATCACCGGCAGGATATCGGCGAATAGCGCCACCGCCATTTCGGTCGTCAACTCTTCCTGCGGCTCGTTGAGAAGCTCAAAGATCAGACGGTCGTCGTGATCGGCGTAATGACCGGCCAGCTGGCTCCAGATCGCCGTGAAGGTTTTGGCATGCGCGGCGGGGTCGGACATGATCCCTTCGAAATGATGCAGATCCAGGATGACATTCAGATCAACCGCCATCGCCCAGCCGATGACCGCATCGACCCGGACAAGGAAACTGGGGGCGATCTGCCCGTCCCAATGCGCGTCGAACCGCACGGGCAGCCGGATCGTGTCGAAACCCTGCGCGGCGATCCATTCGATGTCGGGGCGCGTGATCGTATAGCCCCAATCACCTTCGTTCGGGGCCTCGAGCGCCTGATCAAGGTTGACGCAGCGCTGCACCGGGAAGGCGTGATCGGCAAATGCGGGCCGGACGAAAAGCAGAAATAACAAAATCAATAAACGCATGGCATCAGCCTATGCGGGACTGTTTTGAAATGCACGCTCATCTTGTGCGTCGCGGGCCATCCGATAGGGTAGCGCTATGACCACATCCCCCCGATTCATCCACCTGCGCGTCCACACCGAATACTCGTTGCTGGAAGGTGCCGTTTCCGTCAAGAAACTGCCCGGCCTCGCCGCAAGCATGAACATGCCGGCCGTTGCCGTGACCGACACCAACAACATGTTCTGTGCTTTGGAGTTTTCCGAAGGTGCGGCAGCGGCAGGTGTACAACCAATCATCGGCTGTCAGGTCGACGTCGGCTATGCCACGCCAGAGCCAGGCAAGCGGCCCGATGACCCTGCCCCTATTGTCCTGCTGGCGCAGAACGAGCGTGGTTACGAAAACCTGATGAAGCTGAACTCCTGCGCCTATCTCGATGCCGGGGGTCAGCTGCCGCAGGTCACGGTCGAGGAACTGGCACAATATCATGAGGGTCTGATCTGTCTGTCTGGTGGCCCTGACGGCCCGGTAGGGCGGCTTTTGCAGCAAGGGCAACGGCCCAAGGCCGAGGCGCTGATGGATCGGCTGGCGACGATCTATCCCGATCGCCTTTACGTCGAATTGCAACGCCACCCCGGCGCCGATCATCCGGGGGTAGAGCGGGGCCATGTCGAAATGGCCTATGCCAAAAACATACCCTTGGTCGCCACCAACGATGTGTATTTCCCCAAGACAGACCTGTTCGAGGCCCACGATGCCCTGATCTGCATCGCCGAAGGCGCCTATGTCGATCAACAGGAACCGCGCCGTCGTCTGACGCCACAGCACTACTTCAAAAGCCCGCAGGAAATGACGACGCTGTTCGCCGATCTGCCCGAGGCGATCGAAAATACCGTCGAGATCGCCAAGCGCTGCGCGTTCAAAGCCTACAAACGCGACCCGATCCTGCCGAAATTCGCGGATGACGAGGTCGCCGAATTACGCCGTCAGGCGGAACAGGGCCTCAAGGACCGCCTTGCAGTCATTCCCCATGCCGCCCCCGTTGATGAGTATGAAAAGCGGCTCGAATTCGAGCTGGGGATCATTGAAGGGATGGGGTTTCCCGGCTATTTCCTGATCGTCGCCGACTTTATCAAATGGGCGAAGGAACGTGATATTCCCGTCGGCCCCGGACGTGGCTCCGGCGCCGGGTCACTCGTCGCATATGCCCTGCTGATCACCGACCTTGATCCGCTGCGCTATTCGCTGCTGTTCGAACGTTTCCTGAACCCTGAACGGGTCTCCATGCCCGACTTCGATATCGATTTCTGCATGGACCGGCGTGAAGAAGTCATCCGATATGTTCAGGAAAAGTACGGACGCGACAAGGTAGGGCAGATCATCACCTTCGGTGCGCTTCTGTCCAAGGCCGCGGTACGCGATGTCGGACGGGTCCTTCAGATGCCCTACGGCCAAGTAGACCGGCTATCCAAGATGATCCCTGTCGAAGGCGTCAAACCCGTCAGCATCGAAAAAGCGCTCGCCGACGAACCGCGTTTACGGGAAGAGGCGCGGGCCGAAGAGGTCGTGGACCGCCTGCTGAAATATGCGCAACAGGTCGAGGGGCTTTTGCGCAACGCCTCCACTCACGCCGCCGGGGTCGTCATCGGTGACCGGCCATTGGACGCGCTGGTGCCGCTCTATCAGGACCCGCGCTCTGACATGCCCGCGACCCAGTTCAACATGAAGTGGGTCGAACAGGCAGGGCTGGTGAAATTCGACTTTCTGGGCCTGAAGACGCTGACCGTCATCCAGAATGCCGTCGATCTGATCCGAAAGGCCGGTCGCCCATTGACGCAGGCGATTGACGGCACGCAGCTTTATGACGCGCCCGAAGGTTTCGAATACGATATCGGGGCCATCCCGCTGGACGACGAAAAGTCCTATGCGCTTTATTCCTCCGCCAAAACCATCGCGGTGTTCCAGGTGGAAAGCTCGGGCATGATGGATGCGCTCAAGCGGATGAAGCCCGATTGTATCGAGGACATCATCGCGCTTGTCGCGCTCTACCGCCCCGGCCCGATGGAAAACATCCCCAAATTCTGCGAGGTCAAGAACGGGCTCAGCGACCGTGATAAGCTGCATCCGTCAATCGACCATATCCTCGACGAAACACAGGGCATCATCGTGTATCAGGAACAGGTGATGCAGATCGCGCAGGAAATGGCGGGTTACAGCCTCGGCGGGGCCGACATGCTCCGCCGCGCAATGGGTAAAAAGATCAAAGAGGCAATGGACGCCGAGCGCCCGAAATTCGAGGCCGGGGCGAAAAAGAACGGCGTCGACGCAAAAAAGGCCCGCGAGGTTTTCGACCTGCTCGAAAAATTCGCCAATTACGGTTTCAACAAATCCCACGCCGCCGCCTATGCGGTCGTCAGCTATCAGACGGCCTGGCTTAAGGCGAACCACCCGGTCGAATTCATGGCCGGGGTCATGAACTGCGATATCCACCTGACCGATAAGCTGGGCGTCTATTTCCAGGAGGTGAAAAAGGGGCTGGGGCTGGATTATGTCCCACCCTGTGTGAACCGGTCCATGGCGACGTTTGATGTGAAGGACGGCAAGCTGGTTTATGGGCTGGGCGCGTTGAAAAACGTCGGTGTCGAGGCGATGAAGCTGATTGTCGAGGCGCGTGATGGCATCACAGAGCAACGCAGTCCCGGACGTGATCCGGGACACCAAGGTGCAGACCCCGGAGCGGGGTCAGGAGCGGCGACGCACAAACCGTTTGTCAATGTGTTCGACTTCGCCCGTCGCGTAGACCTCAAGCGTGTCGGCAAGCGGTCCCTCGAAATGCTGGCACGCGCCGGGGCTTTCGACGTGCTCGACCCCAACCGACGGCGGGTTTTCCACAGCCTCGACGCTCTTACCGCCTACTCCGCCGCGATCCATGATCAGAAGTCGTCCAACCAGGTATCCCTCTTCGGCGATGCGGGCGAGGACCTGCCCGAACCGCGCCTGCCCGGTGGCGATGACTGGCTGCCTGCCGAACGTTTGGCCGAGGAATTCAAGGCGATCGGTTTCTACCTCTCGGGACATCCGCTTGATGATTATATGGGCCCGCTGAAACGGCAAGGGATCATGACACTGGACGATGTAACCCAGCGCGCCGAACGCGGTGCGGCCATCGTCAAGATGGCCGGCACGGTTTCCGGTCGACAGGAACGGAAATCGGCGCGGGGGAACCGGTTTGCCTTTGTGCAACTCTCCGATCCGACCGGGCAATACGAGGTCACGATGTTCTCGGACACACTGGAGCAGGCGCGCGAATTCCTCGACAGCGGATCACAGGTCGTCATGACCTGCGAGGCGACCATGGAGGCGGATCAGCTGAAACTGCTGGGCCGCTCGGTCGCGCCCATCGACAATATCGTCGCCGATGCAGGCGGGGCCGGTCTGCGGGTCTTCATCGACGCGCCGGATGCGATCCATTCGGTTGCCTCGATCCTCGAAAATGCCGCGCGGGATGGCGTGCGCGCGGCCAAGGGACCGATCTATTTCTGCCTGATGAACCCCGACCTGCCCGGCGAGGTCGAACTGGACCTCGGTCAGGACTTCCCGGTCAACCCACAGATCAAAGGCGCGTTGCGCAGCCTCGGCGGGGTGATCGAGGTCGAGGATGCCTGAAAACTCATCATCTGCCCAACCCGACGTCGCGGTTGCTCCCAAGGGGCTTGCCAATCGCGGCCGCTAGCGGTTTGCTAGACAAAGCATGGGAGGCCGCTATCTACGCCGCATCGACAGCGCCTGACACCCAGAGACCTTGGTAAGGCGGCAGGTTGACATCATGGATGTGACGTTTCTTCTGAATGGGGAAACTCAGCATGTCGAGACCACCCCGACACGCACATTGCTGGATTGGCTGCGCGAAGATCGCGGGCTGTGTGGCACGAAGGAAGGCTGTAACGAGGGCGATTGCGGAGCATGCACCGTCATCGTGGATGACGGTGGGGGTGCGAAGGCGTTGAATGCCTGCATCCTGTTTCTGCCGCAGCTGCATGGGAAAGCCGTGCGCACGGTCGAGGGGATCAGCGGCCCGGATGGCACGCTGCACCCTGTGCAGCAGGCAATGGTGGATCACCATGGCTCGCAATGCGGGTTCTGCACGCCGGGTTTCGTGGCGACGATGGTGGCCGGGCATATGGCGGGACGAACGGATTTCGATGATCTGCTGGCGGGAAACCTGTGCCGCTGCACGGGTTACGCGCCGATCGTGCGGGCGGCAAAGACAGCTTCCACCGCACCCGCGCCGGACTGGCTGGCGGATCAAGCGCCGGATGTGGCTGCGCCAACCTATGCACCAGAGACGCTGGATGAGTTGGCCGCATGGTACGCTGCGCACCCTGATGCGACCCTGATCGCGGGGGCGACGGATGTCGGCCTGTGGGTGACCAAGCAGTTGCAGGACCTGCCGCAGGTCGCCTTTCTGGGCCGCTGCGCAGAGTTGCGAAAGATCACCGTCGGGGATGACATCCATATCGGTGCTGGGGCGACGATGAGCGAGGTCATGGCCGTGATGGGTGAGTATCACCCATCCTACGCCGAAATGATCCGACGTTACGGGTCTGACCAGGTGCGCAATGCGGCGACCATCGGCGGAAACATCGCAAATGGCTCGCCCATCGGGGACAATCCGCCTGCACTGATTGCGCTGGGCGCGACCCTGCATCTGCGCCACGGAGATGCAGTGCGCGAGATGCCGCTGGAGGACTTCTTTCTGGAATACGGCAAACAGGACCGGAAGCCGGGCGAGTTGGTGACGGGTGTGACGATCCCGAAAGAGGCCCCTGCCCTGCGTTGCTACAAGATTTCAAAAAGGTTCGATCAGGATATCTCGGCTGTGTGCGGATGTTTCAATGTGACGGTCGAGAACAATCGGGTCACCACTGCGCGCATCGTATTTGGTGGCATGGCAGGTATTCCCAAGCGGGCCACGCATGTCGAAGCGGCCTTGATCGGGCAAGAGTGGGAACATGATGCGATTCCAGCCGTCTACGATACGTGGCCAGCGTGGAGGCAGGACTTCCGACCAATGAGCGACATGCGCGCCTCAGCCGAGTATCGTTTGAAGGTCGCCCGCAATCTTCTTGTCCGGTATTACCTGGAAAGTATCGGTGAAAACACATCGGTGCTGGAGGTGAATGCATGAGCATCGCAAAGCCTCTCCCTCATGATGCCGCGAAGCTGCATGTCACCGGCAGTGCGCGATATGTCGATGACCTGCCGGTACCGGCAAACGCGCTGCATCTGGCCTTTGGTATGGCCGAGATCGCGAAAGGCGCGATTACGACGATGGACCTTGATCCGGTGCGGGCGACGCCGGGTGTCGTCGCTGTCTTGACCGCCGACGATCTGCCCTTTGCCAATGATGTCTCACCCTCGATCCACGATGAACCGATGCTCGCGACGGGCGACATACACTATCTTGGCCAACCGATCTTTCTGGTCGTGGCCGAAACGCATCTGCAGGCGCGTAAGGCAGCGCGGTTGGCACAGGTCGCTTATGCCGAAGAAACGCCGATCCTGACGATTGAAGAAGCCCTTACCGCCAACAGTCGTTTCGAGGATGGCCCACGTATCTGGACCAAGGGCCATGTGGATCTTGCCCTGTCAGAGGCCCCGCATCAGGTGCGGGGCAGCATCACGATGGGCGGGCAAGAGCACTTTTATCTCGAAGGGCAAGCCGCGCTCGCCCTGCCGCAGGAAGGCGGCGATATGGTCGTGCATTCCTCGACCCAGCACCCCACCGAGATTCAGCACAAGGTGGCCGAGGCTTTGGGCCTACCGATGCACGCCGTACGCTGCGAAGTCCGCCGCATGGGTGGAGGCTTTGGCGGGAAGGAAAGTCAGGGCAATGCTCTGGCCGTCGCCTGCGCCGTTGCCGCGCGGCTGACCGGGCGCCCGTGCAAGATGCGCTATGACCGCGACGATGACATGATGATCACCGGCAAGAGGCACGATTTCCGCATCGACTACGTGGCTGGGTTTGACAATAGTGGCCTATTGCGCGGCGTTGATTTCACGCAGATGACCCGCTGCGGTTGGGCCCAGGACCTGTCCCTGCCCGTGGCCGACCGCGCGATGCTGCATGCCGACAACGCCTATCACCTGCCCGCCGCGCGGATCACGTCGCATCGACTGAAGACCAATACCCAATCCGCCACCGCCTTTCGCGGATTTGGTGGTCCGCAAGGGGTGTTGGGGATCGAGCGGGTGATGGACCACATCGCCGCTGAGTTGGACATGGACCCGTTGGTCGTGCGGCAGCGTAGTTACTATGCGGCGATGGAGGGAGGGGGGCTGTCTGCCCCCCGCGCTGCGCGCCCCCTCGAAGGTATTTTCGAACAAAAGAAGCAGGGGCTCGACGCGACCTCGCGCGGGGCGGTTAGGTCGGATCTGGATGAGACGGCGCAAGGGCGTAAGGTGGATCTTGATCCACCCACGGTGCAGACAACGCCATATAAGATGCCGGTCACGGATTTCATCCTGCACGAGATAACCGAAGCACTGATAAAGCGGTCCGACTATCGCGCACGCCGCGCCGCCATAGCAGACTGGAACGCTGCTCAGCCCATCCTGAAGAAAGGGATTGCGCTCAGCCCGGTGAAGTTCGGGATTTCATTTACCCTTTCGCACCTCAACCAGGCCGGTGCGCTGGTGCATGTATATCAGGACGGTTCCGTTCACATGAACCATGGCGGAACGGAAATGGGACAGGGCCTGTTTCAAAAGGTCGCGCAGGTCGCAGCGCATCGGTTCGGGATCGACGTCAGCGCGGTGAAGATCACCGCGACCGACACGGGCAAGGTCCCGAATACGTCAGCCACCGCGGCCTCGTCCGGGTCGGATCTGAACGGGATGGCCGTCGCCAATGCCTGCGACATCATCCGCGACCGGATGGCCGCCTGTCTGGCGGAACTGCACCAGACCAGCACCGAAAACGTCAGCTTTGCCGATGGTCATGTGGATATCGGCGGCGACCGCATGACTTTCGCGCAGGCCGCCATGACCGCCTATCAGAACCGCGTCAGTCTGTCGGCGACGGGTTTCTACAAAACACCCGGCCTCAACTGGGACCGGATCAAGGGCGAAGGCACGCCGTTCTTCTACTTTGCGCAAGGGGCCGCCGTCACCGAGGTCGTCATCGACACGCTCACGGGGGAGAACCGCATCTTACGCACCGATATTGTACACGATGCAGGCGCATCGCTGAACCCGGCGCTGGATATCGGCCAGATCGAAGGCGGCTATGTGCAGGGCGCGGGCTGGCTGACGACCGAGGAACTGGTCTGGGATGACAAGGGGCGGCTGCGCACCCACGCGCCTGCGACTTACAAGATTCCGGCCTGTTCGGACCGGCCGGACATCTTCAACGTGGCGCTGTGGGATGCCCCAAACCCGGCGCAGACCATCTATCGCTCCAAGGCCGTCGGCGAGCCGCCCTTTATGCTTGGCATTTCGGCGTTTCTTGCGCTGTCGGACGCGGTGAGTGCTTGCGGTCCAAATTACCCCGACCTGCAGGCACCCGCGACTGCAGAAGAGGTGTTGAACGCGGTTGGAAGGGCACGCGGATGACCTGCATCCGCATCACAGTGACCAAGACCGCTGGATCGGTGCCACGCGAGGCGGGAACACAGATGCTGGTTTGGGCGGACCGTATCGAAGGAACGATCGGCGGCGGCGCATTGGAATGGGACGCGATGGCGGAGGCCCGGGCGATGTTGGCCGATGGACGTGAGGCGTTCACCCGAACGATCCCGCTTGGTCCGGCACTCGGCCAATGCTGCGGCGGATCGGTGACACTGTCATGGGAGCAGGCCGAGACGTTGTCCCAACCATCAACACGCCCGCTCTGGATTTATGGCGCGGGCCATGTGGGGCGGGCGATCACCCACGTCATGGCGCCCCTGCCCGATTTCGACATCACATGGGTGGATACGAGGCCCGACCGCTTTCCTGACACCACAGTGACGACATTGGTCGCCAAGGACCCCGCGCAGGCGGTCAGGCATGCGCCCGCCAACGCCGACCACCTGATCCTCACCTACAGCCACGAGATCGACCTCGTCATCTGCCATGCCCTCCTCAATCACGACTTCCACAGCGCGGGTCTGATCGGCTCTGCAACCAAATGGGCGCGCTTCAAATCCCGGCTCGCCGCATTGGGGCACAGCCCTGCCCAAATCGCGCGCATAGCCTGCCCGATCGGCGATCCAACCCTTGGAAAACATCCCGCAGCCATTGCACTTGGCGTCGCAACCAGCATGATCTCGGGTCGGAACGCCTTGAAGGACCGCGCTGGATGACGACCCCTTTGCTGCAACTGCGCGGCCTGACCAAAGCCTATCCCGGCGTGATCGCCAACAAGGATGTGTCGTTCGATATCCTGCCCGGTGAGGTCCACGCGCTGCTGGGCGAAAACGGGGCGGGGAAATCCACGCTGGTCAAGACCATCTATGGGCTGGTTAAGCCTGATAACGGGTCGATGCTGCTCAACGGCGCTGCGTTTGAACCAGCCGAACCGCGTGCCGCCCGCGCGGCAGGCGTGGCCATGGTATTTCAGCATTTCTCGCTTTTCGACGCTCTGAACGTGGCCGAAAACATCGCGCTTGGTATGGAGAACCCGCCACCCCAGCGGGCGATCAAGGCGCGGGTGCGTGAGGTTTCGGACCAATACGGCCTGCCGCTCGACCCCGACAGGATCGTTGGCGAGTTATCGGCGGGCGAGCGGCAACGGGTCGAGATCATTCGCTGCCTGCTGCAGGATCCGAAGTTGCTGATCATGGATGAGCCGACCTCGGTTCTCACCCCGCAAGAGGTTGCGATCCTGTTTGAGACCTTGCGCAAGCTGAGCGCCGAGGGGACAGCGATCCTCTATATCTCGCACAAGCTCGAGGAAATTCGCGCGCTTTGCGACAACGCGACGGTTTTGCGGTTGGGCGAAGTCGTCGGCACCTGCGATCCGCGCGAAACCTCGGCGCGGGACATGGCGGAGCTGATGGTGGGCACCAAGCTGCACGTGCCGGAAAAGGCGGCACGGCCCGCGGGTGATGTTATTCTCGAATTGAAGGACCTCAGCGTGAAAGCACCGCATCGCTTTGGCACAACGCTGAAAGGTATCTCGCTAGAGGTCCGCAATGGCGAAGTCCTGGGCATCGGCGGCGTTGCCGGGAACGGTCAGGATGAACTGGTCGCGGCGCTCTCTGGCGAGATGCGCGTGGCCCCGCAGATGATCCGCTATCAGGACAAGGATATCGGGCAGATGTCGCCGAATGCGCGCAGACGTGTCGGATTGCTTGCGGCACCTGAAGAACGGATGGGCCATGCGGCTGCCCCCGATATGTCGCTGATCGAGAACGCGGTGATGACCGCCACGACCCGCGAAAACCTGACGCAGCGCGGATTTGTGCGGTGGGCCAAGGCGCGCGGCTTTGCGGAAGGCGTCATCAAGACCTTCGATGTCCGCACGCCGGGTCCTGCGAACACGGCTCGCTCCCTTTCCGGCGGCAACCTGCAGAAATTCGTCATCGGGCGCGAGATCATGCAAGCACCAGATGTGTTCGTCGTGAATCAACCGACATGGGGTGTTGACGCCTCGGCCGCGGCGGCGATCCGGCAGGCTCTACTGGATTTGGCGGCGAAGGGGGCGGCGGTGATTGTGATTTCGCAGGACCTCGATGAACTGATGGAAATCTCGGATCGGTTTGCCGCACTGAACGAAGGGCGGCTTTCCGCTCCGCGTCCCGCGCAGGGGCTGACCGTCGAACAGATTGGCCTGATGCTAGGTGGTGCGCATGATATGGAGGTGGCGCATGTGGATGCGTGAGTATGCCTCCGGCGGGGTGAGTGGCGTCTTGGAAACGATCTGGGGGATCGTTTCAGCCACGAACGGGCGGAGCCCTTTTGTCCAAAAGAAGGTAGGGGTGCCCGGATGATCACCCTTGAGAAGCGCCCGCAGCCATCACGTGTTTGGACCTTTGCCACGCCGGTCCTGGCCGTGCTGCTGACCATGATCTGCGGTGGGCTGCTGTTTGCGGCGCTTGGCAAAAACCCGTTCGAGACGATCCGCACGATCTTTCTCGATCCGCTGTTCTCCGAATTCGCTTGGTTCTACCGCCCACAACTCTTGATCAAGGGCGCTCCACTGGTTCTGATCGCGATCGGCCTGTCTTTCGGCTTTCGCGCTGGCATCTGGAATATCGGCGCGGAGGGACAATACATCGTCGGTGCGATCTGCGGGGCGGCTGTTGGCCTCGCATTTTTTCCGACGGAGTCCTTCATCATCTTCCCGCTGATGGTGCTGGCAGGGGCCATCGGCGGATGCCTCTGGGCCATGATCCCGGGTTTTCTGCGGGTCAAGTTCGGCACCAACGAAATCCTCGTCTCCCTGATGCTAGTTTACGTGGCCGAGCAATTACTGGCCTCCATGGCGCTCGGTGCATTACGTAACCCCGATGGGCAGGGCTTCCCGGGCAGCCGCAACCTTGCGCGGTATCCATCGGCGGCAAACCTCGAATTGATCGAAGGGACCGGCATGCATTGGGGTGTCGTCGCGGCGCTGATCGCGGTGATTTTCGCCTACATCGCACTCTCGCGGCACATTTTCGGGTTTCAGGTAAGGCTCGCCGGGCAAAGCCCCCGCGCCGCGCGCTTCGCCGGGGTGAACCCCGGGTTGCTCGTGCTGATCTGCATGGGGCTGTCCGGGGGATTGGCAGGGCTGGCCGGATTGTTCGAGGTGGCGGGGCCAGCGGGCCAGATCAGCATCGACTTCAATGTGGGTTACGGGTTCACGGCGATCATCGTGGCCTTCCTAGGGCGGCTGCATCCGGTGGGCATCCTGCTGGCGGGCGGGTTGATGGCACTGACCTATATCGGCGGCGAAATCGCGCAATCAAACCTCGGGCTGCCGCTTGCGGCGATCCAGCTGATGCAGGGGATGCTGTTGTTCTTCCTGCTGGCGGTAGATGTGCTGACGAACTATCGGGTGCGGTTCGGGCGGAGGCAGATGGCGTGAATACAGCTTGGCAAAGCGCTAAACGAGACGTTGCCGTCGCAGTACTACTCGCCAGTATGGCCTTTTGCATCGGCTCGATACCCGCGTTGATCGTGCTCATGTTATTGGTGGAGGAAAACATCTTCGGCTGGTTCATCGCCGCTTTCGTTCTGTCCAACATAGCTTTCGCGCTGATCAGCAATTTGTTCGAGCAAAGGCAGAAAATTGATGAAAGTCGGCGAACCCATCCAGTGCCAAAAGCATGGTATCGACAGTACGCACTACTCATTGGACTTGTGGTCGGTTTCATTGTGACGTTCGTCACCGCAGGTCTGAGATTGGACATCCTCTAAATGGACCTCACCGCGATCAACCCCATCCTCCTGCTCGCCTCCCTCATGGTCGCCGCGACCCCCATCCTGCTGGCGGCTATCGGGGAACTCGTGGTCGAGCGGTCCGGCGTTCTGAACCTCGGCGTCGAGGGGATGATGATCGCCGGCGCTGTCTGCGGGTTTATCGTTGCGGTCAATTCCGGCTCGCCTTGGCTAGGATTCATCGGCGCGGCATTCGGCGGTGCCATCCTGTCCCTTGTCTTCGGCATCCTCACCCAGTTCCTGCTGTCCAACCAGGTCGCGACCGGCCTCGCCCTGACCCTCTTCGGCCTCGGCCTCAGCGCACTACTGGGCCAAGGCTATATCGGCATCAAAGCTCCGGCCTTCCCAGATTGGCACATCCCTCTGCTAGGGGACATCCCCGTCATCGGCCCCATCGTCTTCCAACACGACCCTATGGTCTATGTCGGCCTTCTGATCGTAGCAGCCACATGGGCCTTCCTCACCTATTCGCGCGGCGGCCTGATCCTGCGCGCTGTCGGAGAAAACCACGAGGCCGCACATGCGCTCGGCTATCACGTCATCCGCGTTCGCCTGCTTGCCATCATGTTCGGCGGGGCCTGCGCCGGGCTCGGCGGCGCCTACCTGAGCCTCGTCCGCGTCCCGCAATGGACCGAAGGGATGACGGCGGGCGCAGGCTGGATCGCGCTGGCCATCGTCGTCTTCGCCTCTTGGCGCCCATGGCGGCTTTTGATCGGTGCCTATTTGTTCGGCGGCGTCACCGTCCTGCAGCTTAATTTGCAGGCCGCCGGCGTCGCCATTCCGGTCGAATACCTTTCCATGACCCCCTATCTGGCAACCATCGTCGTTCTGGTTATTATGCGGGCGGGACGGGCGCCGGGGTCACTTGGCCAATCGTTTCATGCTTCACGTTGAAGCAATTACCAAGGGGATGAATAATGACAATCAAGAAACTATTGGCTGGCGCCACTATTGCGCTTGGCCTGGCGACAGGGGCCTTCGCTGACGGGCACGAACCGACGACCGTGGGCTTTGTCTATGTCGGACCGGTCGGCGATGGCGGCTGGACCTATGAACATGATCAAGGGCGGCTCGCGGTCGAGGAACATTTCGGCGACGCCGTTGAAACGGTCTTTGTGGAAAGCGTACCCGAAGGCCCTGACGCCGAGCGGGTGATGACCCAGATGGCGCTGCAAGGGGCCGACCTGATCTTTACGACCTCGTTCGGTTACATGGATCAGACGATCAACGTGGCCGAGCAGTTCCCGGATGTGAAATTCGAACATGCGACCGGGTACAAGCGGGCCGACAATGTCTCGACCTACTCTGCCCGGTTCTACGAAGGCCGCGCCGTGCAGGGGCATATCGCGGGTCACATGACCGAAAGCAACATCATCGGCTACATCGCGTCCTTCCCGATCCCCGAGGTGATCCGGGGTATCAACGCGGCTTATCTGCACGCCAAGGAAGTGAACCCCGATGTCGAGTTCAAGATCGTCTGGGCCTATACATGGTTCGACCCCGCAAAAGAGGCCGAGGCAGCGACCGTACTGATCGAACAAGGCGCCGATGTGGTGCTCCAGCATACGGACTCCACCGCGCCACAGGCCGCCGCGCAGCAGGCAGGGAACGTGATCACCTTCGGGCAAGCCTCTGACATGGCAGAGTTCGGGCCGTTCCCCCGCGTCTCGTCCATCATCGACGATTGGGCCCCCTACTACATCGCGCGCACGCAGGCGGTGATCGACGGCACATGGGAAAGCACCGACACATGGGACGGGATCGCCCCGGGCATGGTCAAGATCGGTGAGATCACGGATGCCGTACCAGCCGAGGTCAAAGCGAGCGCCGAAGCGATGATCGAATCTATGCGGTCGGGCGAATATCACCCGTTCACGGGACCGATCAACAAACAGGACGGCAGCGTATGGCTGGCAGAAGGCGAAGTCGCCGATGACGGCACTTTGGCCGGTATGGACTTCTACGTCGAAGGACTGACTGCCGAAATTCCGCAGTAAGCCATTGAAAAACAAACAAAAAGGCCCTGCGCATTGTGGGGCCTTTTCACTTTTCATCCATGAAACGACCCCATGGTATTTTCGCAACGATTCCAACGCCCCATGCGCCCAACACGTTTGTGATTAGACCAAAAGCAACCTATTCCGCGCATAATCGTTCATTGAATCATAAGTTTGCCACGCTGGGGAGCGTTCACAATGTTAACTCGCCGTCATTTTGTCATGACTTCCGCCGCCATGTTCTCGACGCCCATTGCCGCTGTCGCGAATGAAGAGGCCGCAGCACTCATCGAAGAAGCGCCCGCGCGTCGCCCGGTCTCGAACCGTGCGATGTGGAACACCTGGGATCGCCGGATCACGCCCGCGAATTATGATCCAGCGACATCGAACCCGTGGGGATTGCACCCGCGGTTCTTGCCACAACTGGTGCAGGCGAATGACGGGCTTTCGGCCGGGGATGTCCACGTCGATGCCGTGGCACGATATCTGTACCACATCCGCGGTGACGGAACGGCCATGCGTTATGGCGTCGCCATCGCGCGCGGCAACCTCTACGAACCGGGTACGTACACGATCCGGCGCAAGGCGAAATGGCCCACATGGACACCGACGAAGGCCATGATCGAACGTGACCCGCATCTTTATGAACGTCACGAAGACGGGATGGATGGCGGCCCACGCAATCCGTTGGGATCGCGTGCGCTTTATCTGTTTGTCGGTCGGCGCGACACCTATCTGCGGATCCACGGCACACCCAGCCCCCGCTCCATCGGTGGCCGCGCAAGTTCGGGCTGCGTGCGGATGGTGATGGCGCATATCAATGGGCTGTATGACAATGTGCAAACCGGCGTGACGGCGCATCTGTATCCGGCAGATAACGTCGTGACGGCGCGAAGCTAGGGGCAGAGGTCCCGAACCACGTCCGGGACAATGTCACACAGTATCAAACTATCGCAGCCCCGGACCTGATCCGGGGCTTTTTTGGGCTTTAGGCAGCCTCAGTCGGCGATTCTTCCTTGGGATTGCAGATTGGTCGCCCATCGGGCGTCCGCAGCGGCAGGAACGTCGTCTCGACCGGACCGCGATAAAGGTACTCATAGCAGCCATCTGCAGGGTTGATCCGCACCTCATCGAGATTCTGGTTCGGTGCGGCGATCGATATGACCCCTTCAGGCACCGTGCGCAGCAATGACGGGTCACGCCCGGCCAGTTCATTCTGCAATTCGGTGCAGGCACCCAAAAATCCGGCGACCATCAATACGCCATACTGAAACCCGTTTTTCATCAATGCCCTCCTGACTAACGGCCTGTCCTATAGCGGACATTTCGTCGCGGCGATAGGCGTCGATCAAAGTTCGCTAATCTTGTCAAACGACGTGGCAAGAATGCATGTTTTTTGAAAGACGACCTCGCCCTGATTGTCTTCCCGGACGACATGGAGACCGCGCTCGAACGTCTCGCTGGCAAAGGGTGAGCCCGCCCGCGCGGCACTCGCCACGTTGTAGCTGTGATAAGCCGTGTATTCATACGCCCCATTATGAAAGGTAATCTCGCGTAGTTTTGTCGGACCGGCACCTTTGTCGGCTAGGATCACCATATCATCTGTCGCCCGCTCCATAACAAGTTCGGGTGCACCATCAACCGGGCCATAACTGTAGATGTAATTGCCATCTTCCTGGGTGATCGTCACCGCATGGGTGCTGCCTTCGAGGATACAGTGAAAGACCGTACCGGTCGGTACGATTTGTGCGTTGAGTCTCTCATCGATAAGGTTCACGGCGCCTGCCCCCTCATCATCGTAAAGATTGCAATAACTGAACACGAGACCTGGTGATATTGGGTAAATCTCTACAAAGTCGTCGTCAGTGGGATTTTGATATGTCGTCCCGGCCACGGTGATCTCACAACTTGCACGTTCTTCTGGACCGACAGACAGACCTGCATCAACGTATAGATCGAAGGCGAGCGTCAGTACGTCGTCTGTGAACTGATACGCATTTACGGCACTTGCCGCGGCGCTACTGCGGCCGATGGCAATCAGATGGCCGAAGTGCCTTATGAAAAGCCGACCATTCATCGTCCCAACATAACCAAATCGCTCTGCCTGCGGATCATACCGAAAGGTGTCGTAGTCACCGTTAACCATCCCAATCAGGGTGAACACACCGAGGTCGGCCCAGCCGTCCCGGTCGACATCAACCAGATGGGGTGGACGCTGAGCCCGCAAAACTGGTGGAAAGCCGCGACGATGTTCAAATTCCACCTCGAAATCATTCGGGTGCGGCTCCCAGATGACCTCAAAAAGTCGGTTGTTTTGGATCCAACTCAGCTGACATCTGCTTTCGGCCCCGTCTGCGAGGAACGGAGCGAAACGTTGTGAATAAACGTCGTCCTCAACTGGGCATGTTGGCAAAGGCGTCGCCGCAACAGCGCCCGCCCAGAAGACACCCGCCAGAGCCGCGCTAAACCCGTTCAATCGCAATCGCCGTCCCCTCTCCGCCGCCGATACAAATCGCGGCAATACCGCGTTTCAGGTCGCGCTTTTCCAGCGCATTCAACAAGGTCACGATAATCCGAGTCCCCGACGCGCCGATCGGATGGCCCAAGGCACACGCCCCGCCATTTACGTTCATCTTGTCGCGCGGGACGCCCATTTCGTGCATGAAGGCCATGGGCACGACCGCGAAGGCCTCGTTCACTTCCCACAGGTCGACGTCCTCGACCGACCAGCCGATCTTGGCCAACAGCTTTTGCGCCGCAGGCACCGGCGCGGTCGTGAACCAGCCCGGCGCTTGCGCGTGGCTGGCATGGCCAAGTATCCGCGCCCGCGCGCCTGCCGCGCCTTCTTTCGCCAAAACCAGCGCCGCCGCCCCGTCCGAGATGCTCGAGGCATTCGCCGCCGTCACCGTCCCATCCTTGCGAAACGCGGGTTTCAACGTCGGAATTTTCTCGGGCCGCGCCTTCCCCGGCTGCTCATCCCGCGTAATCACCTCTTCGCCGGTGCGCGCATGCACGGTGACCGGCGTGATCTCATCATCGAACGCGCCGGACCTCTCTGCATCCAGCGCATTCGACAGCGACGCCAGCGCATAATGGTCCTGAGCCTCGCGCGTGAACTGATACTTCTCGGCACAATCCTCGGCAAAGGTCCCCATCAGGCGCCCTTTGTCATAGGCATCCTCCAACCCGTCCAGAAACATCGAATCCTGCACCTCCTGATGGCCGATCCGGGCACCCGCCCGCATCTTGGGCATCAGGTAGGGGGCGTTGGTCATGCTCTCCATCCCGCCAGCTACCATCACATCAGCCCCGCCCAGCGCGATCTGGTCAAAGGCCATCATCGCCGTTTTCATCCCCGACCCACACATCTTGTTCAGTGTGGTCGCGGGCACATCCTCGCCCAGCCCGGCGATAAATCCCGCCTGCCGCGCCGGGGCCTGTCCCTGCCCAGCGGGCAGCACACAACCCATCAGCACCTCATCCACAGTCGACACCCCCGCACCATGCATCGCGGCCCGGATCGCGGCACCACCCAAATGCGCCGCATCCACATCGGCGAACACACCCTGGAACCCTCCCATCGGCGTGCGGGCCGCCCCGGTAATGACAACCTTTTCCATGTCCAGACCTCCATCCATACCTTTCAAAGCTATGGCCACAATCGGCAAAGGAAAAGCCCCGAAACCGCCCCATTCCGATCACGCTCGCGCCCTGATCAAACGGCATCTTGTTTTCATAGCCGAAGGGCTTTCCCCGGCGCTGTCTGTTCATAGCCCCCACCCATGCAGGCAGCGTCGGGACAATCCTCCCCAAAATCACATTGCACCCGCCCGGGACACGCTTAACGTGGCGACAAAACCCGGAGGACATCATGCGCGATTTTCACCAACCCGGACGCTCGGCCGTCTATGCAACCAACGGCATGTGCGCGACGTCGCATCCCTTGGCGGCCAAGGTCGCGGTGCAGATCATGGAATCAGGCGGTAACGCGATGGATGCCACCATCGCCGGGGCCGTCCTGCTGGGCTTTTGCGAACCGCAGATGACCGGGATCGGCGGCGATTGCTTTGTGCTGTTCAACCCGCCCGGCTCGGACGAGATCAAGGCGCTCAACGGTTCAGGCCGAGCGCCCGCCGGGATCGAAGCGGATGCCCTGCGCGCCAAAGGCGATGTCATCGCCCCCTACGCTGCCGACGCCGTGACCATCCCCGGCGCGGTCGATGCCTTTTGCCGTCTGTCCAAGGATTGGGGCAAGATCGGGCTCAAAGCCACGCTCGCCCCCGCCATCCACTATGCCGAGGCCGGAGTGCCGGTCGCTGAGCGTGTCGCGTCGGACTGGGCGCAGGCGGTCGACAACCTCTCCGGCCACGCCCGCGACCTGTTCCTGATGAACGGCGCGGCCCCCACCCCCGGCCAGATCTTCCGCGCACCGGGCCAGGCCAAGGTCCTGCGCGAAATCGCGATGCACGGGCGCGAAGCATTCTACGAAGGCGAAATCGCCGAAGATATGGTAAACACCCTCCGCGCCCAAGGCGGCACCCACACGCTGGACGACTTCGCCAACACTACCTGCGACTACACCACCCCCATCATGGGCGATTACGGCGGGCTCGACCTCTACGAACATCCGCCCAACGGCCAGGGCGCCACCGCGATCCTGCTCCTCAACATCCTCAAACATTTCGACATTGCGAGCATGGATCCTTGGGGGACCGAGCGCGCACATATAGAGGCCGAGGCGACCAAGCTCGCCTACGACGCCCGTAACCGGTTCCTGTCGGACCCGGATCACATGACGCGGCTCGACCATATGACGTCACCCGAGACAGCCGCGAAACTGGCGGCGTTGATCGACCCGAACAAAGCCATGCCCGGCGCAGTGCCGGGGGCCGAAGCGGTGCACAAAGACACGATCTACATCACCGTCGTGGACAAGGACCGCATGTGCGTCTCGCTGATCTATTCGGTCTTCCACTCCTTCGGCGCGGGCATCGCGTCCGACAAATACGGCATCCTGTTCCAGAACCGCGGCGCGGGCTTCACGCTGGAACAGGGTCACCCAAACGAGGCCGGCCCCGGCAAACGCCCCATGCACACGATCATTCCCGCGATGCTAAAGAAGGGTGGCAAGGTCCACATGCCCTTCGGCGTCATGGGCGGACAATACCAATCCACCGGGCACGCGCGGTTCGTGACGAACATCACCGACTTCGGGCTATCCCCCCAAGCGGCCATGGACGCCCCCCGCAGCTTCGCGGAAGGAGACATCCTGAACGTCGAAACCGGCTATTCCGACACCGTGCGCAGCGCCCTCAGCGACCTCGGGCACAACGTGCAAACACCAGCGACGGCAATCGGCGGATCACAGGCGATCCTGTTGCATGAGGACGGGGTACTGGAAGGAGGGAGCGATCCGCGGAAGGATGGGTGTGCGGTGGGGTATTAAGCGCAGAGGGCAGTGCTCGACCGCGGGTGGGTGTGAAGCGCCCGCCCATGGGGGTGGTCGGGCGCTGCCCGGTGGTGCCCACCGGGCGGATAAGATTGAAAAGGTGCGCTCAATTACATGAGTCTATTTGCCAATCCCATCGGAATAAACTGGCCCTGCGTCTTGATCCAGTTTGCCAGTTCATCAGCTCCTAGCCGTCGTCCTTGATCGAATGCCGGAACGACCCGTGCCGACATCGCAAAACTCATCACATTTTCCGACTGTAGGCCCATTAGCGAGTCAAAAAATGCGGCTATGTAGTCAAGTGCGCTAACGCCTTCGGGTTGCTGGTTTTCCGTTTGAAAGTAAGCCATATCGGCGATGCCAAATAAGTAACCCAACAACATAGGATCATCCGCAAACTTGATCGTTAGCTGATCCATTGAATGCTCGCCAAAGGTCAGCTGCTGCATGACCATTTGCTCAATTACATGAATTAGCGGTAGCGGTTCCTTATTGCTCAATTTTGACCTACCCCGCCCGCAACGACCGCAAAAACAACCCGATCCCACCCACAAGCAGCACCAGAATCACGATCAGATCAAATGCGCTCATCCGTGTCAGTTGCAGTTCCATATTCGCGATGACGCCGAAGATCAGGCCGATCAGTGATCCTCCGGCCAAGAGCCATCCGATCCAGTTCTTCGAGTTATAGAAAATCATCCCCACCCCGAACATGAACGGGATCAGAATCATGCCGCTGGTGATGGGGAACCCGCCGAACCGGAACGCCACCGCGCCCAGCCCGAAATTCGGCCGCACGACGATGCTGTTCAGCAGCAGATAGCCGCCCCCGATCATCATGATCAGCCCGATCAGAAAACTGCCCGTGCCCCCGTCGGACCCACCTGCGCCGCGTGCCATGCTCACCCTCGTCCTTAACCTGCCCCCCTGTCTAAGCGATCCGTTAACAGGGTGAAACCCATCCGTACGGACAGTGTGTGTACAGCGTGTGCACGCTGTGTGTACGCCCGCTGTACACATGTCACAGCGCCATATGCCGGTTCACATCCTCGTAAGGCGGGACAAGTTGCCGGTCACGATATCGGTGAATGCCGCGCACCCGGTCAGCAATTCAGTCTGTGGCGGCAGCCCACCGGGGGGTCCGGTCGGTCACGTAACACTCCGTTAATCCGGGCGGGCGCAGACCAACCGCAGATCAGGCGAAAAGCCCCATCGGCGCAGGCGCGAAATCGGGAAAAACGCCCGTCAGATCAGATGTTTGCATGTGCCGGGTCAGCACTTCGGACAGGACATTCCGGTAGTCCGTCGTGATCGCGAGATCAGCGCCCATATCCAACGCTTCATTCGCAAGCCCCGGCCAGTCTCCCAACATTCGCCCGCCACGGATATCGCCACCCAGGACCATCATCGCGTTGCCATAGCCGTGGTCGGTGCCACCGGCCGTATTGCCGCGCAATCGACGACCAAATTCGCTCATCACGACAACGGTCACATGTTCCTGCACTGCACCTAAATCTCGCCAGAATGCGGTGACGGATTCCGACAAGTGATTGACATGGTTCGCAAATTCTCCGGCCTGATCCACATGCGTATCCCAGCCGCCGTAATCAGCGGTGGCGACCCGCATGCCCAGATCCGTCTTGATCGCATGAGCAATCGTGCGCAGCGCCCCGGCAAGCGGGCCATTCGGGTAGTCGATATCTGTCTTGTAGCCCTCCCGCTCACCAGTCTCTGATGAGATCAGCCTGTCAGTCAGCAAGGTCGACAGCCCCATCAGTTGTCCAACCTGCGGCCCGATCAGCGGATGCCCGGCAAAGCCGTCCAGCATCTGCTGACCGATTTGGTGGGCAAGATCGTGACCGGTGGGCAGGATCAGGTCCTCCAGCGCATCAGCCACCGGCACGCCACCGCCACCACGCAGGCTTTCCGGCGCGCTGCCGCCCACGGCAAGCGCGGGCAACGGGCCCTCCGGGCTCATCATGGCCAGCCACCGGCCCAACCAGCCACCAGCGGTGCTGGCCGTACTCGCCCGTTCCATCCTGTCTTCGGCGTCGAAATGGCTGCGGGTACCGTCTGTCAGACCCGCCGCGTGAATGACGGCCAGTTCATCAGCCGCAAACAGCTCGGACAGCCCTTTGGCCCGATGGTGAAACCGGAAATCCACGTCATCGGCCTGATCTTTCAGGATAAACCCGGCATCATCACCCTTCCGGGCTACACGCAATTCCGGTCGGCGCGCCGCTATCAAATCAGTATCGCCACTTGGCGAGATGAGGTTCAGCCCATCGGCCCCGCCCCGCAGAAAGATCACGACAAGGATCGGATCGGCCATCGCTTACCTCAACATGAATTGCGGTTGCAGGGCGGCAGCGGCATTTGCGACGCCCGTGACCCAGACACGGTCTTCGCGATCTTCGGGCAGGCCGTTGACCTCCAAGGTCGCCAGCGCCTTGCGAACCGTTCCTGTCACGGCACCAAAGCGCGTTTCGACATGCGCAATCAGGGCGTTCAATGAGCCAAAATCGCCCAGCGACCCGCTATCGCGCTCTTGCGCGTTCATCCAATCCTCATGGGCATAAAGCGCCAACCCGACCATACCATTCAGCGTGCGCGTATTCGCCCAGTCCACGGTCAGATCGGAATGCCCCGTCGGCGGTTTCACCTGATGCTGGGTCCAGCCCGCACGGGTCAGGTGCCAATCGAAATCGGTACTAGGGCTAATGACCTGCGCGCCACTCGCCCGATAAATCGCGGCGAGATATTCGAAGGGACGGCGCAATTTCGCGGGTTGTGTCGCGCTGAATTCGGGATGCAGGATCGCGGTCCGCAGGACGTGTGCAATCTGGTCATCTGCCGCTGCGTGATCGCGGAAACTTTGCGTAACCGCATCGTGGTAGTCATCCGAAGGCGCCTCGATCCCCAGCCGGATCAACAGCTTACGGGTCACGTGCCGCGCCGTCGCCGGATGCGCCGCGAGCATGTCAAGCACCTGTTCCCCATCCGCCATCGGCCCGCGATTGGGCTGGAATTCAACGCCAAGCACACGCTTTTGATAGGGGTCGTGCCATGCTTCGATATAGTGGAATTTGCCGGTTTCCGGCGCGTTCACACCCTCTGACACCCAACGCCCGTCACCGATGCTCCACCCGGTAAAGGCGCGCGCGACCTCATAGACATCCTGATCGATATAACCTTCGGCACGACCATCCAAAGCACCCGGCACATCGCGCCAGTTATCATAAAGGTCGTTGTAATAGGCCCCGATCCCCAGCGTGTGCAGTTCCAACAATTCGCGGGCAAAGTTCTCGTTCGCCGGGCTCGCGCGGCTTTCGTCGTTGTTGAGATAGCGCAGCATCGACGGGGCGCGTGTGACTTCGCCCAGAAGCGTGCGGAAATTGCCAAAGGCTTGTGCTCGGATCGCCCGATCATAAGCCGGGAAGAACACGGCAGTTTTGGCATTGGTCAGCGCATTGACGCTGAAATGCTCGTGCCAGAACCCCGTCATCACCTCGCGCAGCTGCGCATCGGCATGCACTGCGCGGATAAGCGATGCTGCAACGACCTCTTTCGCGGGGCGGATTCGTTCGGGCCAGGCATAAGGCTGTTCGAAATCAAGAAGGGGCACGAGGTCTGCGGGTTCAGCTTTCAGCGCAGAAAGCGGGCGCATCTCATCGACGGCCTCCCATGTCGCGCCTTGGTCATTTTCGCCCGCATCAAATTTGATATGAAGCTCTGCAGTGTCCAGCATGCCCTGCACTGCCGGATCATTGGCAGGCTTCGCCAATTCGGCGTCCAGCCATCCCCGAAGCCCCAGCGCGACGAACCGATCGCGGCCTTCGGGCGTCGCGCCATATGTCAGGCGGTTAAGCGCGGCGATATCAGGGGATGGGGTGGCTGCAGCCAGCTTGGTGCCGCTGAGAACAAGCAGCGAAAGCAGGCCTTTATGCAATTCCCGCCGTGTAATCTGCATACATGTATTGTCAGCCCGGGCGCCGAGAAAACCAAGTGGGTTGCCGAAAACACGCAGAAACCAGCGGGTTTTGACCTAGAGTTTCACGAGTTCGACCCCAGCCGCGCTAAGCTCTGCCCGCACGGCGCGCGCCATATTCACCGCATCCGGTGTGTCGCCATGCATGCAGATCGTATCGATACGGCAGGGAATCTGCTTGCCGCTTTCCGCGATGATCGCACCGGCATCCAGCATGCGCAGGATGCGCGCGGCGGCCTCCTTCGCGTCATGCAAAACCGCGCCCGGTTTGCTGCGATCAACGAGGGTCGCATCGTCATTATAGGCGCGGTCCGCAAAAATCTCGCCCGCCCAGTTGCAGTTCAGATCGCGCACGGCCTGCTGCTGCGCTGTTTCGGCCAAAACCATGATGACGATATCAGGGGCGACCTCCAAGGCCGCCGCATAGCAGGCACGCGCCAAAGTGACATCCTCCGACGTCATGTTCCCCAGCGCGCCATGCAGCTTGAGATGCCGCACGCTACCCCCGGCCCGGCGCGCGACCGCCTGGGCCGCTCCGAGTTGATAAACAACGGCATTCGCGATTTCCTCATGGCTCAGCGGCAAACGCCGCCGCCCGAAACCCTTGAGGTCGGCAAAACCCGGATGCGCCCCGATCCCGACGCCTTTTTCGACTGCGGTGCGCATCGTGCGATCCATCACATCCGGGTCGCCCGCATGAAAGCCGCAAGCGATATTGGCCGAGGTGATGATGTCCAGCAGCGCCGCATCATCACCCATTTTCCAACGGCCAAAACCTTCGCCCATATCCGCGTTCAAATCGACTTTGCGCATCTATTTAGGACCTCTCCAGATCATCCCCGCGGGTCACTCCGCCAATCAGTTGGTAGCCCAGCAGATCGGCGATGTCATGCGGATCACGGGTCAGCGGCCCGCATGCGGCACGAAGGTCACGCAAGATGCGCTGCTCGCTGCGATAGGTCGCTTCTGCCTCGGCCACATTCAGCCATTGGAACCGCACTGGCGCGCCCGGCATGGCCTGCGCCACCTTGGGCAGGTCATCCGGAATCACCGTCCCGATCCGGGGGTATCCCCCGGTCGTCTGACCCTCGGACAACAGCACGTAGGGCACACCATCGCCCGTCATTTGCACGTCGCCGGGTACGATAAGATCCGACGCGATGTTGGGCTTGCCGTCCATCCCGAACGGTGCGCCGTCGTGGTCCATGCGGACACCTTGCCGGTTGCCCCGTGGGCTGCGGACAAAGGATGTACCCGCAAACCTTTCCAGGGTGTCTTGCGCAAAAAAATCCGTCTGTGGTCCCGGCATCAGACGGATCGTACCACCGCCAAGCCGGTCGACAACGGGCAAATGCCGTGGCCCGCCCAAAGGATCGTCGTCCGAACCAATCGGGATCGTATCGCCCTCTTTCAGCGGCGCCCCGATCCCCGCCGTCAGATGGGCCGCCCGGCTGTCCATGACTTTCGGCGTCAGAACGCCGCCCTTGAACGCCAGATAACCGAACACCCCCTGCCGTGCACCGCCGACACGCAAACGCTGGCCTGCGCGCAACGGGTGCGTCACGTTCAAAGCGACCGGCGCGCCGTCAATGTCGGCCTGCATTACTGCTCCGGTCAATGCGATCCGCGTGTCACTGCCGGTACTGAATGTGCCACCTGCCCCCATCATTTCGAGTACGGCATTGTCAGGTCCCGTCTCCAACAAGGCCGCGGCCTCCAAAAGCGCGAGCCTGTCAGCCGCGCCGCCACGCGAAAGCCCCTGAGCGGTCCAGCCCGGGCGGCCAAGATCCTGCACCGAAACACCGGGCGCAACGCCGTGGACCCGCAGCATCATGATGACCCATCCCGACATCGGGCGCCGCCGTCGGGGTCGCCTTCAGCACGCAACGCATCGATTTCATCGCCCGACGCAATCTCGAACGTCACGGTATCGCCGGGCGCGAAGGCGAACGGCTTTGCCGCGTCGGGGCGATAAACTTCGAATGCGGTCTGGCCGATATGCCGCCACCCCGTGGGTGCATCGGCGGCCCAGATGATCAACTGACGCACGGCAGTGATCAGTGCACCGCGCGGCAGGCTTTCAGTCAGACTGTCTTGCCGCGGCAGTTCCCACTGCGCGGGCAGCATCCCCATATAGGCCTGACCGGGGGCAAAACCGATGGCGATCACGCGCAGCTCGGCCGCGGTGATCTGGTCAATCGCCTGATCGGCGGTCAGGCCGGCCAAAGCGGCGGCCTCGGTCAGTTGCGGCGCATGTTCGGGGGCAAAGGACACCGGTATCGTCCAGTGGCGACCCCGTGGCTTTGCAGCCGCCACATCGATCTGCGGCACGACCTCGCGCAAAGCCGCCGTCACCGTCACGCGGTCGGTTACATCAGGGTCGAACGCCACACGGACCGACGTCAGGGATGTGGCGACCTCGATCACCCCCTTCAGACCAGCCGATCGCACCGCATCGCGAAAAGCCAGGGCCTTTACATTGGCCTCATCGTTCAACACACGGGCGAAACGCACAAGCACGCCATCGACGCCAAGCGGGCAGTATTCGGGAAAATGCGACGCTGTCATCGGGCGGTCATCCGTCCTGTTTTTGAAGGCCATGGGCCCGGACAAGACAAAGCCTAGTACGTTCCGTTCCGCTGGTTCAACCGTTCGAGGTTGACGATGGTCGACAACATCAGCCGGTCCTGTGACCAATCACCTGATCGCTGGATCGAAAGCGCGCCAAGGCCAACCGCGACGACCAACGGAACCAAAAGAACCGGCACGCACCATCTTTGACCGGGGACACCACCGACCTCGATCATCTGAACGATCCTGTGACGCAGGAAACGCGCATGCCCCCGCCCACGCGCCTGCAAAAGGGCCACGACAGGCATTTTCATCCCATCGCGTCGTTGGACAGCCTTGGCACATACCTGCAAAAGGCAATTCGCATAGTCCTGCACGCACAATCCCTTCCGCTGCATGACCTGCTGATCGCATGCCAGTTCGCGCTGTCGTTCGACCTGGCCTTTCCAATATCGCATCGCCGGATTGAACACGAAAAGCGGACGCAGGATTTCCAGCAGGCATTCCCATGTCAGATCGCCTTGCCTGACATGCTGAAATTCATGGGCCAGCGCGATGTGCAGATCGACAGGATTTTCCAACATCTCGGCCGGAAGGATGATGTAGTGATTTCGCAAACCTCGGGTCGAAAACGGTACCGATGCCGACTGTGTCAGGCGAACCTGCACCCGCCCGGCGGACCGCCAAAGATAACTGTGCTGCACCACCTGCCGGACCTGCGTGAGATTGCGGATCATCCGCAACGTGGCAAAACAGATGCCCGCCAGACCCATCGCCGCCACGATCTGTCCTGCAGTCGTCGACATCGTCGCGACCTCCAGCACGATCGTGTCCCGTGTGGCCAGCAGCGCCTCGAACGCGGTCGGTGCCATGGCAAAGTGGCCATCCAGATAGCCTGCGACCACAAGGTCAGACAGGTTCAAACCGACGGCATTGGGTGCCCAGAACATCGCAAGAAACGGGGCGATCGCGATCGCGACAAGCAGCCCGTAGATCAGTTGCAGCTGCACGTTATGGGCAGATCGCAACCTTGTCCTGATCAGGATCGTCTGGGCCGCAAACCAGATCAGCGCCCCGAGCGCAAGAATGATATTGGCATCGATATAGGCGTGCAGAATCGTCTCAAGGGGCATCATTTTCCAGTCTCCGCCGCAGCAACGCCTGTATTTCCTTGAGGGATTCTTCGGACAATCCGTCATCATCGACCAGACGGGCGACCATCGTGGCCGGTGTGCCATCGAACAACTTGTTCGACAGATCGCGCAGTGTCTTGGCCTGATAGGCATCCTTGGCCAGCACAGGCACGTAGATAAACGTCTTGCCCCGCTTGGTGCTGGTGACGAAACCCTTCTGCTCCATGATGCGCAGGATGGTCGCGGCAGATGTGTAGGCCAGATTGCGGTCAGGATTCAGCCGGGCCAGCACGTCGCGCACGCTGCCCTCACCCATCGCCCAAAGCTCTGTCATGAATTCCAGCTCGACTTCCGTCAAAAACTCGTTCCGCTTTTTCTGCCGCATCTATCGTCCTGTCACGTGTTGGTCTGCTCGTTCCCCCCACAAAGCAGTAAATACGAAAGGTGTATTATCTCCAAGCATCTCACACTTTCCAAAAGCAAAAGATCAGCCAGGCCATGGCAAGCCCCAGCGGAGCCCAAAGCGGCATGCCGAAAAAGCCAAGCCAGGCAAGAAAGATATATGCCGACCCCAGGAGCGAGATGAAAAGCCTGTCCCCAAGCGTCGTGGTCAGACCCAGCACGCCCCTGCGTTCCAGCCCATCCTTGTACCGGAACCCTTCCAGAACACCGATCAGGGCGATGGCAGCGAAAAGCGCGCAGAAGAACGCGAATGTGGCTGGGGTCCAGGCCATCCAGAAACTTGGCCATAGCGGCGCAGTCCACGAAAACGGCTCTTCTTCTTGATTGGCGGCGACATTGCCCCAACCCTGCGCCAATGCCGCGCCCGGCAACATGGCAAGGATGAAGATCAGGCGTTTCATCGGCACCTCCCTAAACCCGGCCCAGGGCAAAGCCCTTGGCGATGTAGTTCCGCACGAAATAGATCACGATAGCCCCCGGCACGATTGTCAGCGTGCCCGCGGCGGCAAGCAGCCCAAGCTCGTACCCCGCAGACGACGCCGTCTTGGTCATCGTCGCCGCGATGGGTTTTGCGTCCACCGCCGTCAGCGTCTTAGCCAGCAGCAATTCGACCCACGAGAACATGAAGCAAAAGAACGCTGCCACCCCGACCCCCGCCTTGATCGACGGCAGGAAAATCGTCACGAAAAAGCGCGGGAAGGAATAGCCGTCAACATAGGCGGTCTCGTCCAACTCCTTGGGCACTCCGCTCATGAATCCTTCCAAAATCCACACCGCCAGCGGAATGTTGAACAGGCAATGTGCCAAGGCCACGGCGATATGCGTGTCGAAAAGGCCAACCGCCGAATAAAGCTGAAAGAACGGCAAAGCGAACACCGCCGCCGGGGCCATCCGGTTGGTCAGGAGCCAGAAAAACAACTGCTTGTCGCCCAGAAAGCGATAGCGCGAGAATGCGTAGGCCGCAGGAAGCGCCACGGCGAGCGAGATCACCGTGTTGATCGACACGTAAAGGATCGAATTGATATAGCCCCAATACCATGTCGGATCGGTAAAGATCGTCTGGTAATTCTCCAACGTGAACGTCTGCGGGAACAGAGTGAACCCGGCGAGGATTTCGTTCGTCGTCTTGAAGCTCATCGAGATAAGCCAATAGATCGGCAACATCAGGAACAGGATGTAAGCGATCGGGATCAGGCTGCGCTTTTTCATTTCCCGTCATCCTTCGTCATCAACGTGTAGAACAGCCAAGACACCAGCAGCGTGATCGCGAAATAGATCAGGCTCATCGCTGCCGCCGGGCCCAGATCGAACTGACCCAGGGCGATCTTGACCAGATCGATCGACAGCAACGTCGTGGAGTTGCCGGGGCCACCACCGGTCAACACGAAAGGCTCTGTGTAGATGTTGAAGCTGTCCATGAACCGCAGCAGGATCGCGATGGTCAGCACCGTCTTCATCTTGGGCAGCTGGATATAGCGGAACACTTTCCACGGGCTCGCTCCGTCGATCTTGGCGGCCTGGTAATAGGCATCCGGAATCGACACCAACCCCGCATAAGCCAGCAACACCACGAGCGACGTCCAATGCCAGACATCCATGGCGACGATCGTGATCCAGGCCGCAAGCGGCTGTTGGGTCATGTCATAAGGCACGCCCAGCACGTCGTTCATGAAATAGCCCAGCATCCCGATCTTGGGCAGGGCAAAGATGTTCCACATCGACCCGACCACGTTCCACGGGATCAGCATGGGCAGCGCCATCAGGACAAGGCAGACCGGCACCCACGGCCCCTTGCGCGGCATGGACAGGGCGATGACGATGCCCAAGGGGATTTCGATCAGCAGGATGATCCCGGTGAACAGAAACTGACGGCCCAGTGCCGCGTGAAACCGTTCAGAGTTCAAAAGCTGTTCGAACCAGCCCAGCCCCTCCCAGAAGAACACATTGTTGCCGAAGGTTTCCTGCACCGAATAATTGACCACCGTCATCATCGGGATCAGCGCGTTGAAGGCGACCAGCAGCAGGACCGGCAGGACAAAGAACCACGCCTTCTGGTTTTCGGTTTTCATTCGTCTCTCTCCTGTCGCAGTCCCCGACGTGATCTGGGACCTCCTGTGCGATCTACGTTCAGATCCCGGATCAAGTCCGGGACTGCGTTACACCTCATTGTCCGGCCCGCGTGGCCAGCCACCCATCACGGTAAAGCCGCGTCTTGCTGGGCTCGAACGCCACATGCGTCGCCGCCCCCTGCAAGGGCGCCTCGCCCTCGATCACCGCCTTGACCGACGCATGGCCGACCTTCGCCTCGACCACCGCGTGGCGCCCCACATCAGACACCTTGTGCACGACCGCAGGCAGGCCCTTGTCGCCCAACGACACGAATTCCGGACGCACACCGATCTGGGTCACAGCGCCGACGCCCTGCTCAATCTCACCCTCAAGCGTGATCAGCGTGTTCTCGAAAAACGCCGCCCCGTCGCGCACCTCGCAAGGCAGCACATTCATGCCCGGCGACCCGATGAAATGCCCGACAAACGTATGCGCGGGCCGCTCGAACAATTCGACCGGCGTGCCGATCTGCACGACCTCGCCCTCTTGCATGACGACGACCTGATCGGCAAAGGTCAGTGCCTCGGTCTGGTCGTGGGTGACGTAGATCATCGTCGCCCGCACCTTCTGATGCAGTTCTTTCAGCTTGCTACGCAGCTTCCACTTCAGGTGCGGGTCGATGACCGTCAGTGGCTCATCGAACATGACGACGTTCACATCGTCACGGACAAGACCGCGCCCCATGGAAATCTTCTGCTTGTTGTCCGGCGACAGGCCCGCAGCCTTGCGGTCCATCATGTCGGTCACTTCCAACATCTCGGCGATGGCCATGACCCGCTGGTTCACCTTGGCCTCGTCCACCCCACGATTGCGCAGCGGAAAGGCAAGGTTATCGAACACGGTCATCGTGTCGTAGATAACCGGAAACTGGAACACTTGCGCGATGTTGCGCTGGTTCGGCGGCAGGCCGGTCACATCCTGACCATCAAACAGGATCTTCCCGTCCGACGGCGTCAGTAGCCCCGAAATGATGTTCAAAAGCGTCGATTTCCCGCACCCGGACGGGCCCAGCAATGCATAGGCACCGCCATCGGACCATTCCAGATCGATCTCTTTCAGGGCGTAATCCTCGGGCCCTTTCGGGTTGCGGTAGTAACTGTGCTTGAGGTCGGAAAGCGTGATCTTGGCCATCAGGCACCTCCTCCGGCAACGATCCGACCGTCTTCGGCGAACAAAAGACAGGCAGACGGATCAAGGTAAAACGGATGGTCCTCGCCCACCTCATAAGGATGCACGCCATGGGCCAGTGAGACCCAATCAGCGTCCGCCATGGCAAAATGCGCGCTGCTTTCCGACCCGCTCAGCTCGGTCACCAGCACCTTGCCGTTCAGCTTGACAGTATTGGCGGGGGTGGGGATCGGCGTCACGTGATGGGGACGGATCGCGACATGGTAATCGCCATCGGCCACATCCTTCATCTTGGCTGAATCCCACCGGGCACTTTCGCCCATGATCAGGGTACTGCCCTGTTTCGTCACCTTCGCCACGTTGATCGGCGGATCGGAAAACACCTTCGCCGCCATCAGCGTCTGTGGCTGGCGATAAATCTGCGCGGTCGGGCCGAACTGCACGACGTGGCCATCATTCATCAGGGCCGTCGATCCGCCCAACAGCAACGCCTCTTCCGGTTCCGACGTGGCATAGACAACGACCGCCCCGCGACCGGCAAACAATTCCGGCAACTGCTCGCGCAATTCCTCGCGCAGCTTGTAATCAAGGTTCGCCAGAGGCTCGTCCAGAAACACCGCCTGACTTTCCTTGGCAATCGCCCGCGCCAGCGCGGTGCGCTGCTGCTGCCCGCCTGACAATTCATGCGGGCGACGATGCAGCATCGGGCGCAGCTGCAGAATATCCGCCGCTTCTTCCACGCGGCCCTGAATTTCGGATTTCGGCATGCCTGCAACCTTCAGCGGGGAGGCGATATTGTCGAAAACGCTCATATGCGGGTAATTGACGAAAAACTGGTGGACGAGGCTGATATTGCGCTTTTGCGTGCTCTGTTTGGTGACGTCCTTGCCATTGATCGCGATGCTGCCAGATGCAATCGGATCCAGCCCAGCCATCATCTTGATCAGTGATGTCTTGCCCGCTCCCGTCTCACCCAACAACACGTTGAAATGGCCGGTCTCGAACGTCAGCGATACGGGTTTGATATGGGTCTGCCCGGCGACCACTTTGGTGATTTTGTTGAGTGTGATGGTCATGGTCTGCCCCTTGGTAGTGGTCGGGGCGCGAACGCCCCGACCGGAGTCGGCGCCACCCTAAAGCGGCACCCGACAGGGAGGTTACTGAGACGCCCAGCGCGCGACGAGGTCGTCATAGTTGACGGTCTCACCCTGCGGCTTCTCATTCTCCAGCGGGGGCTTGGCACCGCCATTGGCATACCAGAACTCCGCATCCTGTGGTTCGTTCAGGCGCGGACCACAGCCACCATAGACGTTGGCCGCCTCATCCGCCTGCTGCATCCGGGCCATCGTGATGTCCATCTCTTCGGCCAGACGATCCATGGCTTCCTGCGGCGTGAACGCACCGGAATTCACGTCGCCGATCTGCTGCCACCAGATTTGGGCCAGTTTGGGATAATCAGGCACGTTGATACCGGTTGGCGACCACGCCACGCGGTCGGGTGAACGATAGAACTCCACCAGACCACCAAGCTGCGGCGCACGTTCCGAAAACGATTCATGATTGACGGAACTGTCCCGGATGAAGGTCAAACCAACATGCGATTTCTTCACATCGACCGTCTTCGAAGTCACAAACTGGGCATAGAGCCATGCAGCCTGCGCGCGATCGGCCGGTGTGGATTTCAGGAAGGTCCAAGACCCCACATCCTGGTAGCCGACCTTCTGGCCCTCTTCCCAATAGGGACCGTGCGGGCTTGGGGCCATACGCCATAGCGGGTTGCCGTCTTCGTCCACCGTATTGTTCCCGGCGGAACGCGGGGCCACCATGTCGGCGGTAAAGGCGGTGTACCAGAAAATCTGCTGGGCCACGTTGCCTTGCGCCAACGCGGGCAGCGACTGATAGAAATCATAGCTCGCCGCACCCGGGGGTGCATATTTCCGCAGCCACTCATCCCACTTGCGGATCGCGTAAACCGCAGCAGGACCGTTCGCGGCACCACCGCGAGACACGGATGCACCGACCGGGTTGCAGGTGCCTTCCTCCATCCGGATGCCCCATTCATCGATGGGCACACCGTTCGGCTCACCCACAGACCCGGCACCGGCCATCGACAGCCAAGCATCGGTCATCCGCCAGCCAAGGTCGGGCGCGCGTTTGCCGTAATCCATGTGGCCATAAATGCGGACACCGTCGATTTCCTGGACGTCCTCGGTAAAGAACTCTGCGATATCCTCGTACGCGGACCAGTTGACCGGCACGCCCAGATCATAGCCGTACTTTTCCTTGAACTGCGCCTGCAGTTCTTCGTTGTCGAACCAATCCTTACGGAACCAATACAGGTTCGCGAATTGCTGATCGGGCAACTGATACAGGTTGCCATCCGGGCCGGTCGTGAACTGGATCCCCATGAAGTCATCCAGATCAAGCGTGGGCGACGTCGCGTCGGCCCATTCCCCCGCCATCATTTCGGTCAGGTTATAGGCCTGCTGCAACCGCGAATGGGTGCCGATCAGATCACTGTCATTGACGTATCCGTCATACAGGTTCCGGTTCGTCTGCATCTGGGTCTGCACCGCCTGAACGACCTCTCCTTCGCCCAGAATCTGGTGGTTCACCGTGATACCGGTGATTTCCTCGAAGGCTTTCGTCAGGACCTCGGATTCATATGAATGGGTTGGAATACCTTCGGAAAGTACATTGATTTCCATGCCCGCATACGGCTCTGCCGCCTGGATGAACCATTGCATTTCAGCAAGCTGTTCGTCCTTCGAAAGCGTGGATGGCTGGAATTCCTGATCAATCCAGCGCTGCGCCGCGGCCTCATCAGCCAATGCAGCATTGGACCCCGCAAGCACCGCTGTTACGGCTGCCGCGGAGAGCAGATACTTACGCATCTCGTCTCCTCCCTTGAGATTATGTAAGCCGGTTTTTGCCGACTGCCTTACCTTGGGTCGGTTTGCGGCACTTTGTCAAACTAAAATCTTAGTAATAAAATTATTTCCCTTAAGTAACTGTTTTTATTATTGAATGTTTGATGTCTGCCATTGACCGATGCGCCAACGTCATCCAATCGGGAACATGAACAGACGCAGATTCTCACCATTCCGTGATCAGACTCAGTCGTCTGGCAGCGGCTTTGTCGGACCCTGATCAAGGCGAAAAATGTGCGGCGCAATATCCTGCGGGAATATCTCACGGACCAGCGGATCGTGCCCCGGCACGATGAGGTCGCGTGCGGATGCCAGCCGTTCGAGTGTGTCGAACCCGTCAAGCATGTTCTGCAGATCGACGACGATCGGAAAGGGTTTCCGGGCAAACACGTTTTCATAAAAATGCGCGGCATCGGACGCCAGAACCAACCAGCCCGCATCTGTCCGCACGCGCACGGCCTGCAGACCGCGGGAATGGCCGCCGATACAATGGACAGTCACGCCGTCCGCGACCTGCGCATCGCCATCGTGAAAAACCACCTGACCCGCATAAAGCCGCTGCACAGCCTCGCAGATATGGCCCGCAGTAAACGGCATGCGCAGCGTGTCGCGGCACATGCAGGGGCCGGTGGCATAGGCCATCTCGGCCGCCTGCATATGCAGGGTGGCGTTGGGAAACAGATGCAATCCACCCGCATGATCGTAATGCAGATGGGTCACGATCAAGGTCGTGATATCAGCAGCCCGCAGACCAAGCGGCGCCAGCGCCACGTCAGGTGCCAGCCGAATGGGCCGATCACGCGCCGCGGCCTCGGCATCGTCATAGCCCGTATCGACCAGTATCACCTCATCCCCACGGCGCAGCACCCACATGAAATAATCTATGGGATGCGGAACATCGTGGTTATCGTCAAAGATGAAACTGTCACCACGAACGCGCGCATTGCGGTCGGCGTATTTGACGGCATGCACCTGCCAGGTTGTCATTCCACGACGGTATCCCAGGTTACCACCGTCTTTTCGGCGACCATGTCCGCTGTGGCAGCATCAAACGCCTGATAGTGGTCGGTCTCAAGGTGGGCATCAAACGCCCCCTTGTCGTCGTAAAGTTCATAAAGAAAAACAGCATCCGGATCCGCGCTATCGGTTGCCACATCAAATCTATGACAGCCCGGCTCCACCTCGAGCGAGGCTTTGGCATTACTCGTCATCAGCGGCATGAAGCTCTCCCGTGCGCCAGGCCGCAATCGCATAATCACACAAACCGCAAACATGAATGTCTCCCCAGTCTTGTTTACTTGGTTTTTTTGTATGGTCGAATTTAGTCAAAGCGCCGTCCCCTGGCGCTGTCTGCTTTAATTTCGATTTGGGCAGAAGACCCGAAAAATCATCAAGAGACAAGCCAATGCCGCGGAAATTTTCCCTATATTTCCAAGACTTGCCCCAAAGCGCTTTGCATACGGTAATCAAGGCGTCATTGCCGACCTGATTTTCGGACCCACCCAATAACGCATCACGGGACCGATGAAGGTTGATTTTCATTGTGCGATCTCGGCGGCCGTGACTATGCTTTTATATATACGAGTGCTTTACTGCATGTAATAATGCATGCATTAATGCCGTGAATCAAGAATGGAATGGATCATGGCACGAATGTTTAAGATTGCGGTTTTCGAAGGTGACGGAATCGGCCCCGAGATCATGAAACCGACGGTCGATATCCTCCGCGATCTGGCGAATGCAAGTGATGCCTATGACCTGTCGTTCGAAACCTTGCCCGCCGGCGCCGCCCATTATGCGGTAACCGGGGAAAGCCTGCCTGCCGCTTCGTTAGAGGCCGCAGGTAAAGCGGATGCGATCTTGCTATCTGCGATGGGCCTGCCCGATGTCCGCTATGAAGACGGTACCGAGATTTCACCCCAGATCGACTTGCGGAAGACGTTCCAGCTGTTTGCAGGGGTCCGCCCGGTGCGCATCGCACATGGGCAGCACAGTCCAATGAAAATACCGAACGGGCACGCGATCGATTTTGTCCTGATACGCGAAAGCACCGAGGGGCTGTTTCATTCTCAGGGCAAGGGCACCGTCACGACGGACAAGGCAGAGGAAACGATGCGCATCACGCGCGATGTATCCGAAAAACTGTTCCACTTCGCCTTTCAACTCGCCCGCGATCGCAAGGGTATGGGACAGGGCAAGGGGCGTGTGACCTGCGTGGACAAAGCCAATGTCTTCCGTGCCTTCGCGTTCTTTCGGGGGATCTTCGATGAAATCGCAAAGGATTTCCCCGATCTTCACGCTGATCATGCCTATGTTGACGCGACCGCACTATGGATGGTTCAAAAACCATGGGATTTTGATGTCATGGTGACGGAAAACATGTTCGGCGACATCCTGTCCGACCTTGGGGCAGGGCTGATGGGCGGGCTTGGCCTTGCGCCCTCTGCCGACATCGGCATGAACCACGCGGTCTTTCAGCCCTGCCACGGTTCTGCCCCCGACATCGCCGGGCTGGAAAAGGCGAACCCAATGGCAATGATTCTATCTGCTGCGATGATGCTGGAATGGCTTGGTCTGCGTCACGACATCCGCGCCATGACCACCGATGGCACCCGGCTGCGTGGCGCCGTCGAAAACATCATGGCCGAATGTAAGACGATCACGCCCGACTTTGGCGGCATCGCGACGACCGGCCAGGTCGCCCAAGCCGTCAGTGCCGCGCTGGCAACATGACGTTAAGGGTCGCCTGTGCCGGTGCGGGCTATTTCAGCCAGTTCCATATCGACAGCTGGCAAAGGATGGACCATGTCGCACTTGTCGGGGTCTGCGATCTCGATGGACGCAAGGCACAAGCGACCGGAGCACCGGCATTCGACGACCTGCAACGAATGCTGGACCAGACCCGGCCCGATATCCTCGACATCATCCTTCCGCCGCCCGGGCACGCCGCAACGATCAAAACGGCGCTTAAGGCGGGACCAAAGGCGATCATCTGTCAAAAGCCGTTCTGCACCAGCCTGGCCGAGGCAGAAGAGATCGCCGGCGCGGCCGAAGCCGCCGGTATCCCTCTGATCATCCACGAAAATTTCCGGTTTCAGCCGTGGTTCCGGTTCATCCGGTCCTTTATCGCCGACGGTCATCTGGGTGACATCTTGCAAGTCACATTCCGCCTCCGCCCCGGTGACGGCCAGGGCCCGGATGCCTATCTGGACCGGCAACCCTCTTTTCGGTCGATGCCGGAATTCCTGATCCACGAAACCGGTATCCACTATGTGGACGTCTTCCGTTACCTTCTGGGCGAACCCAGCCATGTCTATGCCGACCTGCGCCGGATCAACCCCGTCATCGCGGGTGAGGATGCGGGCTATGTCATATTCGATTATCCGTCCGGTGCCCGCGCGCTGCTGGACGGAAACCGCAACGCCGACCACGATGCCGACAATCTGCGGCGCACGATGGGTGAGGGTTTGATCGAAGGAACGGGGGGGACACTGACCCTTTCGGGCGATGGTTCTGTTACGTTCAGGGCCTTCGGCACTCTGGAAAAACGACAGGCCCTCGCCCCCGATCAACACCAGGGATTTGGCGGTGACTGCGCTAACGCCTTGCAATTACATGTCGTTTCGGGCCTGATAGAGGGACAAGGGTTTGAAAACACGGCCTCTGAATATCTGCGTGTCATCAGAACAAAGGAGGCAATTTACAGGTCACATATGACACGGGCGAAGGTGAGGGTTTAGCAATGGCGACGACAGGCGGGAAGACGAAAAGCAATTCGGTCATCGCTGTGGAACGCCTGAGAGAACTGATATTTTCCGGGGAGTTACCTGCGGGGTCCGACCATCTGGAAAGCGAATTGGCCACCCGTCTGGGCATGTCGCGGACGCCTGTCCGAGAGGCCGCGCTGACGCTGGAAGGTCAAGGATTGCTGCAGGTCCGTGCCCGCAAGGGCGTGCGGATTTTGCCGATCTCGATCAAGGACATGGAAGAGATTTACGACGTCCTGTCCGCGCTGGAAAGCATGGCGGCCGCCAACGCCGCTGGTCAGGGGTACGGCGCTAACGATTTGAAAGAACTTGAAAAAACCATCACGGATATGGAGGCTGGACTGGCCGCCGAAAATCGCGAGGCCTGGGCGGATGCCGATGATCGGTTTCACACCGAACTCGTCCGGCTAGGCGGCAACAGCCGCGTGATGGCCATCGTGGCGCGGATGGTCGATCAGGTGCGGCGGGCCAAATCGGTGACGCTGCATATGCGGCCCCTGCCCCTGCAATCGAACCGCGATCATCAACAGGTGGTCGAGGCGATCAAGTCGGGCGATGCTGCGCGCGCGCGCCAGATCCATGCCGAACACCGGGCCGCGGCGAAGGATATGCTGATCAATCTGCTGCGCCAGAACCGGCTGCATATGCTCTGAAATCAGCGATCGGAATTCCGTCGGACCTCTGCGTACGTATCGTTGCCACAGAGTTAACGAATAAGATGCATGGTCGTCACAAAGGAGATGCCCATGCCCCGATCGACCAAAGCGCAGCGTATTGCCAGAAACCGCATCGCCCGCTTTCTTCATCAAGAGCTGATGACGCCGGAGGACATATCGCTCGCACTTAGGGATAAAGTGCCCGCATCATGGCACACGCTTGAGCATGATATGGATGTGGAAGAACCCAAGGTAAAGGTTTCTTTGCTTTTGGATCAAAGCGTCGCCCGTTTCTATCGAGGGATGGGAAAGGGCTATCAGGCCCGTATCAACCGCATTCTTGCCCTATGGGCACAAATGAAGATTGCCGATGCGCTTCAGGCGGAAAAGGCGGTGACGGATCACTTGAAGATGCTGAATGAGGCTGGATTGCCCGACGAGGGGCAATAGCCCGATGGTCGTGATTGATTACTTGAACATCGGGGCAGGACGGGCTGCGCTGAACGACATGCGCAGGCGGGCGAATGTCAGGATCATGGTCAGAATACCGGTCCCGAAATAGATCAAGATCGTTTCGGAAAACGTGAAACCCAGCAAACCATAGCTCAACGTCGCGGTGAGCAGTGCAACCATGCTTCCCAAGATCATTGCTACAATAGCCATATCATCATCCCTCTGATGTCCTGTACTTAAGTTAGCTGCTGAAACGGGGCAGAAATGAGGGGAATTTGCGCAGTTTTCGCGCAGATATGATAAACAGCTGTTCATCTAACGCTACGGAACGCTGTGAAAATGGCGGAAATGTGGAGTTTTGGTTGACGTTGGCGCGCTTTGATAGCCCGTCGCGCTAGAATCGGTAATGCGCGCAGATGGCGTGTTAATCATCGCCTTAGCTGCACATTCCCACGACCGCGGCATAGTCCGTCTCGAACGTGATATCCCAGGCCTCTCGTTCAAAGCCCTTTAGGTCGCTGGGCGGCCTCGCCATAAATTCGACCCAACCGCCCCGCGCCCCGAATGCGTTTTCCCCACTGACCTCTCCACAAACCCAACCTGTCCGCTGACCTATTGTTATATTTCTGAAAGTGGCCGATTGGGGGTCGCGTAACCGATTGACGACCTCTTGCTTCCATTCCGGAACGAACAGTTGGTCGAAGACACCACCAACATACAAAACCGATCCACCAACGATCAGACCGGATAGAATGATTGCCGAAGCTACTAGTCGCATATTTTGTCCAGAAACTGCCGCATCGGGCGGAATCTAGCTTCGGTTGGTTTCTAAACTGTAAATTTTACCGCACAAACTTCTTATGCTTCATCCGCTTTGGTTCCAGCGCATCGGCCCCGAGCCTGCGCTTTTTGTCTTCCTCGTAATCCGTAAACGCACCCTGGAACCATTCAACATGCGCGTCGCCTTCGAAAGCGAGGATGTGGGTGCAGATCCGGTCGAGGAAGAAGCGGTCGTGGCTGATGACCACGGCGCAGCCCGCAAAGCTGACCAGCGCGTCTTCCAACGCGCGCAGCGTTTCGACGTCGAGGTCGTTGGTCGGTTCGTCGAGGAGGAGGACGTTGCCGCCGGATTTCAGCAGTTTGGCCATGTGGACCCGGTTGCGTTCACCGCCGGATAGCAGACCGACCTTTTTCTGCTGGTCGCCGCCTTTGAAGTTGAAGGCGGAGCAATAGGCGCGGGAGTTCATGCTTGCGTCGCCGAGTTCGATGATCTCGGCCCCGCCGCTGATTTCCTCCCACACGGTTGCGTCGGCGCTGAGCGCGTCGCGGGATTGATCGACATAGGCGAGCTTGACTGTGTCGCCGTAGGTGACGCTGCCCTCATCGGGCTCGATCTGGCCCGTCAGCATCCCGAAAAGCGTGGATTTACCCGCGCCGTTCGGGCCGATGACCCCGACGATCCCACCCGGCGGCAGGTCGAAGGACAGGTTTTCGATCAACTGCTTGTCGCCCATGTGTTTCTTGAGGTTTTCGACCTCGATCACCTTGGACCCGAGCCGCGGCCCGTTGGGGATGATGATCTGAGCGCGCCCGACCTTTTCCTTTTCGGACTGGTTAGCGAGTTCGTTGTAGGACGCAATCCGTGCCTTGGATTTCGCTTGCCGTGCCTTTGCGCCCTGCCGCATCCATTCGAGTTCGCGGGCAAGGGTGCGCTGTTTGGATTTGTCTTCCTTGGCTTCGCGTTCGAGCCGCTTGGCCTTCGCCTCCAGCCACGACGAATAGTTGCCTTCATGCGGGATGCCCGATCCACGGTCGAGTTCGAGAATCCAGCCGGTGATTGCGTCAAGGAAGTAACGGTCGTGGGTGACGATCAGGCAGGTGCCTTTGTAGTCGATCAGGTGCTGTTGCAGCCAGGCGATGGTTTCGGCGTCAAGGTGGTTGGTCGGCTCGTCGAGGAGCAGCATGTCGGGCGCTTCGAGCAGCAGTTTGCAGAGCGCGACCCGGCGCTTTTCCCCGCCAGAGAGCGTTTCGACATTGGCGTCGTCGGGGGGGCAGCGCAGCGCCTCCATAGAAATGTCGATCTGCGCGTCGAGATCCCAGAGGTTCTTGCTGTCGATCTCATCCTGCAACTGGGCCATCTCATCCGCGGTTTCCTCGGAATAGTTCATGGCGACTTCGTTATAGCGGTCGAGGATGGCCTTTTTGTCGGCGACGCCCAACATGACGTTTTCGCGGACGGTGAGGTTGGCGTCGAGTTCGGGTTCCTGTGGCAGGTAGCCGACGCGGGCACCTTCTGCCGCCCATGCCTCGCCCTGGAATTCCTTGTCCTGCCCGGCCATGATCCGCATGAGCGTGGATTTGCCGGTGCCGTTGACGCCGACGACACCGATTTTCACGCCGGGCAGGAAATTCAGGCGGATGTTTTCGAACACCTTCTTGCCGCCGGGATAGGTTTTGGACACGCCATCCATGAAATAAACGAATTGATTGGCTGCCATGGGGTTGCTCCGCTATGCGATACGTTTGCCTTTCGTTAGCGGAACCGGCTGGGCGGGGCAATCGGTGTTGGCGGCAAGCCAGATCAGCGCCTCGTCCTCGGGCATGGGACGGGCGATCCAGTAGCCCTGTATCGAGGAGGTGCCAAGCGCATCCAGCCGTTCCGCCTGCGCCGCGCATTCCACCCCCTCGGCTGCGACGCGCAGGCCCAGATCGTTGCAAAGCGCAATCAGGGTGCCGATGATCTTGTCCGTCGTGGGATCGGTCAGCAGGTCGCGGGTCAGGGAATGGTCGACCTTGACGCCCTTGATCGGCAGCTTGGCCAGATGGGCAAGGCCCGCATGGCCGCTGCCAAAATCATCCAGCACGGCGGTTATCCCGGCCGCGTCCAAATCCTGGATGGTTTGTTCATGATGCTTCGTCCCCGCGCAATGACCAAAGACAACGGTTTCCAACACCTCGACGATGACGTCGGGTGGGCTGAGGCCGCGCGCCGCGAGACCGTCGGTAAACCGTGCCATGAATTCGGGATGCGACAGAACCTCGGGCGAGGTATTGAACGACATACGCTGCGCGCCGAAACCCAGCGCATTCATCCTTTGCTTGAGGTCCATGGCGGCGTTCATCGCCATGAAATCCAGCTCGGCCATCAGCCCCAGCGATTGCGCGAACGGCAGGAAATCCCTGGGTGGGATCAGGCTCTGTTCGGGGTGGTCCCAGCGCACCAGCGTTTCGAATCCGCGCACGTCGCCCGGCGCCGTGCCGACAACGGGTTGATAGTGGAACATCAGCGCATCGTCGGTGATCGCCTGACGCAAATCGGCGGCCATCTGCGTGGTGCGGGTATGCCGCCGATGCAGGGCCGGGCTGTAGGTGGCGACGCGCCCGCGCCCGCTGCGTTTGACCTCGTAAAGCGCGAAATCGGATCGGGCGAGCATATCGTCAGCCGTCAGGACATCAGGCCCGGACAGGGCCGCGCCCACGCTGATCTGGCAATCCAACCGTACATTGCCCCATACGACGGGATGGTTCGCTGCGCCCTGCAAGGCGGTCGCGATCTTTTTCAGGTCGGTCATGCCGCGCAGATCGGGGCAGACGACGACGAATTCATCCCCGCCGGACCGCGCGATCAGATCGCTTTCACGCAGTTTGCGCCGCATCCGTTTGACGACGGCCTTCAAGACAGCGTCGCCCGCCGCATGGCCATGCGTGTCATTCGTCTGTTTGAATTTATCCAGATCGATCTGCAGAACACCGACATGCGTGCCGCTATCGTGACTGGCGGCAAGCGTCTGATCCAGAAATGTCGCCAGTTTTCCGCGGCTGCCCGCGCCCGTCAGCTCATCATGTTCGGCGGCATAGGCCAGTTTCGCGGTCGAGGCCTGCAGCGCCTGTTCCTGTGCAATGTTTTCGGTGACGTCCCGGCAGGCCAGAATGGCAAGTGTTTCACCCGTCCGGCGGGTGTAAAAGCTGGTGTTGATATGCAGCCAGACCGGCGTGCCGTCACCGCGAATATTCTCGCGGATCACATTGGTTTCATCCGCGAAATTGTCCGGATCAAAGCAGAAATTTTCGATCTCTTCCTCGGTCGGCTGGCTGTCCGGCGCAAAGGCAAAGCGCATCGGATCATTGCCGATCACATCCTCGGCCTTGCGCCGTGTGATCCGCAGGTAAGCGTCGTTGACCCAGCGCACGCAGCCGTCCAATTCCTGGATGAGCAGACCTGTATCGGCGTTTTCAGAGGAAATACGGTGAAACTCGGCCTCTTGCCGTTCAAGAGCGAGCAGGTTTTCGGCCTGTCGCCGTGCCGCATCGGCCCGACGCAATCCGTCACGCAGATAGATGCCGTATGCAACCGCAAGCACGGCGCAAGAACAGGCAATCCCCAGTGGCAGCATGGCCGACATTATCGCGCACTCATCAACATTATCCTTCGACGCCACTGAACGAAAAAATGGTGCAGAAACCCTTGCACCACGACAATCATCGCAAAGGAAAGTTCACAAAACTTGGTGCAATTTTTAGGCGATCGCTGGGCGATTTTGACTGTTTGCGGCTGTGTCGCAGCGTCACATCTGCAGTGATTCTGAAATTCACTACGAAATCAGATGGCCTGTATCGCAGTCATGTGCAGTTCATTCTACCTCGAAAGCCGTAATCAGCCAGCCAATCCGTCTGAAATTACGGCGTATGAAAAGATTTTTCGCCGTTCAACCCTGTTTCGCCTATGCTGATTCAATGGTTGCCGCCAGAAGCAGCCGAAACAACCGGAACATGGTCCGGACTGACAAACGGTAACAGCAACGGGGACGAAGATATGTCCAAGACGGTATATGTCGTCGGGCTTGACGGCTCTGACGCGGGAGAACGCGCACTGGATTTCGCCAAGGCGCGCGCGAAAGCGGACGGAAATTGTGAAATCATCATCTGTTATGTCATCGAATGGTCGCCCTTTTCATTCCAGACAGCGGAAGAAAACGAACAGCGCCATAAACGCCGCGAGGAAGAGATCAGCATGGCGCTTAGCCGCGTGATAGAACCGGCCAGCAAGGCTGCCGCATCCGAGGGGTTCACTGTGGAAGGGGTCGTCAAGCACGGCGATGCCGCCGAGATCCTTGACGATCTGGCCAAGAAACACGGCGCGGCACAGATCATCGTCGGCCGTGTTGGCGCGCGCGGGCTGCGCGAACGTGTCTTTGGCGGTGTGGCGGGCCGATTGGTCGCCACCGCTTCTGTCCCTGTCACGATCATTCCGTAAAGCAGAGGGGAATATCATGCATAGACTTTCGACCTTGTTTCTGGCCGTGATGGCCACCCTGTTGCCGGGGTTTGCGGCCGCGCAAGAGGCCGTAAGCCTCGATCAACGGATCAACCAGATCTTTGCGGATTATACCGGTTGGTATGTGTCCTTTATCTTTGCCCCGCTGCCGGGCACGTCGTTTTCGTGGATCGCACTGTGGCTTGTCGTCGGTGCGCTGGTGTTCACCGTCTATTTCGGGTTCATCCAGCTGCGTGGGTTCTGGCATTCGATCAGTCTGGTGAAAGGCGATTATTCCGACCCCAACGATGCCGGTGAGGTCAGCCACTTTCAGGCGCTGGCCACGGCGCTTTCAGGGACGGTGGGCCTGGGCAACATCGCCGGCGTGGCGGTGGCCGTCAGCATCGGCGGCCCGGGTGCAACGTTCTGGATGGTCGTCGCGGGCCTGTTTGGCATGGCGACGAAGTTCACGGAATGTACGCTGGGCGTGAAGTATCGCAACGAATATCCCGATGGCAGCGTGTCGGGCGGGCCGATGTATTACATCACCAAAGGGTTCGAGGAACGTGGTCTACCGCTGGGCGGGATCATGGCGATCCTGTTCTCGATCTTCACCATTCTGGGCGCGCTGGGTGGCGGGAACATGTTCCAGGCCAATCAGGCGCACGCGCAGATCACCAGTGTCTTTGGTGATTTCTCGGGCCTGTGGACCGGGATCGCGCTGGCGCTGATCACCTTTGCCGTCATCGCGGGCGGTCTGAAATCCATCGCACGGGTCACGGAAAAGGTCGTGCCGTTCATGGGCGTGTTCTATGTGCTGGTGTCGGTCCTGATCCTGATCATCAACTATGATCAGATCGCCTGGGCATTCGGCCAGATCTTCCTGGGTGCCTTTACCGGCCTTGGTGTGGTCGGCGGGTTCACGGGCGCATTGATCCAGGGCTTTCGTCGTGCGGCGTTTTCGAACGAGGCGGGGATTGGTTCTGCCGCCATCGCCCACTCGGCTGTGCGGACGAAAGAGCCGGTGACAGAAGGCTATGTCGCCCTGCTCGAGCCGTTCATCGACACGGTGGTGATTTGCACCATGACCGCCTTGGTCATCGTGATCAGCGGTGTGCTGACCATCGACCCCGAAACCAGCCTGTATGTCTGGAACGCCGAGGCGGGCCGGATCGCGACCGAAGGTGACGTGGGCGGTGTGGCCCTGACATCGGCGGCCTATGCCAAGGCGTTTTCATGGTTCCCGGTTCTGCTGATGGTCGCCGTGGTGCTGTTCGCCTTTTCGACGATGATCAGCTGGTCCTATTACGGCCTGAAGGCCTGGACCTATCTGTTCGGCGAAGGCCATGTGAAAGAACTGATCTTCAAGGTCATCTTCTGCCTGTTCATCGTGATCGGTGCGGCGGCGAGCCTGGGTCCGGTCATCGACTTTTCGGACGCGATGCTGTTCTCGATGGCGATCGTCAACATCATCGCGCTTTATGTGCTGATGCCGATCGTGAAGCGGGAGCTGAACAGCTATATCGGTCGTCTGAAATCGGGCGAGATCGTCAAGCACAAGCACTAGGACAAAGGGCGCGCCGGGATGACCGGCGCGCCTAAAGCTCGATCACCTTGCCGTCCTTGCCCAGAAACAGCGGGCCGGACCAATGCTGGCGGACCGCATTTTCCCAATCCTCATCGGTAAAGTCCGGGTCTCCGTCGGGGACGAAATGGTGCAGGGCCAGTTGTTTGACGCCTGCATCCCGAGCGATGCGCCCCACATCTGCGGCATCGGTGTGGCTGTTCAGGATATGCGCGCGCAGACGCGCGTCGCCGTTCGTCATCCGGTTGCAAAGCGCGTCGACCCCGTCGCGCAGCATCGCCTCATGCACCAGCAGGTCCGCGCCACGGGCGAAATCCGCCATCTCAGGCATGTACGCAGTGTCGCCGGACAGCACCACCGTGACCCCATCCGCCACAAAGCGCAGGGCATAGCTGTCGGTGATCGGCGGGTGCACGTTGCGCATGGCGGTGACGGTGATGTCGCCGTATTCCGTCGGCGCCTCGTCCAAGGTGCTGATCTGCGCCAGACCCGCGAAATCGCAGCGCCCTTCGTCGCGCATGCGTAAATCGATGTCGAAGGCCATGGCCTGTCGAAAGGCCTGCCAATACCCGTCAAGCCCGACGGGGCCGATTATCGGGATCGGCCGGGTCAGGCCGGCGGTCCATGCCGTGTGCAAGAGCGGGCCGAGTTCCAGATAGTGATCGGAATGCAGGTGGGTGACAAAGATCATGTCGATCCCGATCAGCGGCACGCCCTGATCGCAGATGGCGCGGGTCACGCCGAGGCCAGCATCGATCAGGATCACCTTGCCGCCCAGTCGCAGCAGGCTAGATGTGGGCATGTGAGAGCCGGGGCGGATCGCGGGGCCACCTTTGACGCCCAATAGCGCAAGGGAATTGGTCATGCCCTACCCTTGCGCAGGCCTTGGAAAACGGCAAGAGGCCGCGCGGGAATGGAGAAGACCCGCGCGGCCATCCGGGGTGTCACAAGCGATCAGAGACCGGTTTTGGACGCCTCGGAATACAAACCGACAGCTGTGTTCATGTCTGCGGTCATCGTATTGGCCCCGGCAAAGGCAATCCCGAGGGTTTCATCATCAAGTTCTTCGCCAGCGAGGACCTGAGCGACGATGGGTTGGAGCACGGCCCAATCCTTGGCGACGACCTCGAGCGCGGCGGCGATTTCCGGTGTTTTGGGCGGATTGATCCCGACGTCCTGCATGCCGTTGGTCAATGCGGTCAGCGTAGAGTCGAACATCTCTGCCGTGGTCGCCAGCTCACCCATGGCTGTTTCGACATTCACTCCTGCCGTGATCAGGCAGATATTCTTGGACATGCGTTGCGACAGCATGCGCTGGCGACCCGCAAGATCAATCGTCAGCGCATCGACCTGCAACAACTCTGTCGGGTTGGAGTATTGCGCCGAAATGACCGTGACCAGCAGCTTGGCAATCTCAAGCACCTCGGCGCTGGCATCGGCAACGGCCATGATTTCATCCGGCGATCCACCATTGAATCTGATGCTTTCGGCAACGGCCAGCATCGGCTCCCATTGCTCGCGCAGCTTCGCGATACCGACCAAGGTCTTGCGTCGCTTTTCTTCACCGATGATGCCGAGTGATTCATCGCCGAACTCCAACGCATTGACGATTTGACCGAACTCTTCCTTGGCGGCGGTCAGCATTGCACCGCTCGCATCGGTCAGAATGCCTTCCTCATAGTAACAGGCGGCGGCAGGGATGCGCTGCGACAGCATCCGCAGCTTGCCCGAAAAGTCGATCCGAGCGCCTGCGCCGATATCTTCGAGGAATTGTGCGTCGTAAATCGGCGGCTCGGAATGGGATTGCGCGTTGGACGGCGCGGCCCAACACAGACAGGCGGCAGTGATGAGGACGAGGGTTGAAAGGGGATTGGTGATCATATGGTCTTTGCGTCGCATTACACTCTCCTTGTACTGGCCAGCGTCGCTTAATGTGTGATCGTACCCTGCGATGCGGCGACGAAGGACGTCATACCGCCGAGGGGTCTTGGTATTGCTTTGGGGTGTCATGATTTCTCTTTCCGGCCCGTGCGGTGCCGCAGGTCGCGACCATCACAACGCTGTTGCGCAGGTACATGACCATGCGGCAGGGGCGATGGTGGGGCGCGGTTGTTGTCTTGGAAAAGTGCGTCATCTGCAGGGCCTGGGTAATCCGGTTACTTGTAAAAGGGCGCGATGGGTCTTTGGCCGCAGGTTGGGCGACTGGCCGTCCATGGCGAACCGCATCACAGGTGGGGTATTGCGACCGGGGGAAAACCCCCGGTCAAGTGTGGTGATCGGCGCGGATCAGCCTTCGCTGGCCTGAACCCAGACCTCGACCCGGCGATTGATGCCGCGCCCAAGCTCTGACGTGTTGCAGGCGACCGGCGCGATCTCACCGTAACCGGCGACGCCCATCTGCAGGCCCGACACCCGGTCACCGCCCTGTTCTTGCAAGGTCAGCAGCACTTGCTCGGCCCGACCGATGGACAGGTCGCGGTTACTGTCAAATGCACCGACATCATCGGTGAAACCGACCAGCACCACCTCGGTCTCTTCTGGCAGGGTTTCCAGATACTCGATCAGGCGGTTCATGGTCGCCAGTTCCCGTGGGCCCAGCTTGGAAGAGCCGGTGCGGAAGCGGAAGGTACTGGACAGCTGTTCATAATCGACCATCTGCGACAGCATTTCGCGCATGATGCCGCCTTCATAGGCATCTGCCGACGGGTCGAGCAGCTGGCGGGCACGGTCACCGTCCAGCGGTTGCGGGCGCGTGTCGATGCCAAGGTCGATAAAGCCCGCCTTGGCGATCAGGTCGTCCGCCTCGTCCGACATGGCGAAGTTGACGAAATCGGTGGCGGTGGCGTTGTCGGTATCGCCGCGATTATACAGATACAGGTTCCGCTGCAGCGCATATGCGCCGGTGCGCGCGCCAAACGCGGTGGGTTCCATGCTCAGACCGCATTCGTTGATCAACGTCACGGGACTTGCGCCGCGCTGGAAGGCGTAGCCGACAAAGCCGATGGCGTTTTCGTCGGCATTGACCATCGCGGCCATTTCGTTGTTGTCACCGGCGACCACCAGACCTGCGGGCGATGCGGGAACATCCTCGCCAAAAACACGCGCTTCGAAAACGTCGCGTGTCCCCGAACCGTCAGGACGGCCATGCACCGTGATCGGCGCGTCATTTCCGCCGACCTCGGACCAGTTGCCGATCGCCCCGCTATAGATCCCGCGCAGCTGGTCCATCGTCATCGACTGCACCGGATTATCGGGATGGGTGATCACCACAAGGCTGTCGACCGCAATGATATGTTCATTGGCCGGGTCGATCATGTTGCCCGCGCCATCGTCGCGCAGCGCCCGCGCCTCGGCGGGGCGGATACGGCGCGAGGCCATGCCGATCTGTGCCGTCTGGTCGAGCAGCTTGCGGAAAGCGTCGCTGGACCCGGTGGAATTCACCAAGAGCGATCCGATCGGATCGCCAAAGCCTTCGTCGCCGACCAGTTCGGCGATGATTTCACCTTCGGTTTCCGTCGCGGTCACGGTCGCCTCGGCCCCCAGAAAACCGGCATAACCGGACAGAAGCAACGGCATGATCCCGATACCCACCGTATCCGACCCGGCGATGACCACATCGGCATCGATCGCATCGAAATTCGGGCAGGCGTCACCTTCGCAGCGGACGCGCGAGGCCGAGATGCGCAGGTCGCCCAGACCGGTGCGGATCACATAGTTATTGTCGGTGAATTCGACGAATTCGCCCGTCAGATTTACCGTCCCATCTGAAGATTTCAGGGTTACCTCTGCAGCAAAGGATGTGGCGGGCAATGCGGCCCCCACAACCAGGGCCATTGCAGAAACCCAATTTCGGGTTTTTCCAAGGACGTTCAAAGTCATATTTCTCTCCATTTAAAGTATGGTCCCGCATGTGCGCGACCGCTGTAATTACTCGTCACCGCCAGACTTTCTGGACGTCGTGCGCCTAAAACTGCGCAATGTTCATTTTCTGCCTATCACTTGTGCGGAAATTGAGGCGCTGTCCTCCCTTTTTTCGTTTTTGGCGGCACATCCTTTTGGGGATAAGGGCGATCGGTTCACCCGCAGCGCGTGCCTGTAAGAATGCCCATCGGATGTCATTTGGCTGACCCAACGTCATGGTCATCGCATGACAGCTTCTGTGCGCACCTGTCACAAAACACTGAAAACCAACACGAAATTACCCTTTTCCCCATTTGAGCGTAGAAAAAGTTGTGCGACAGGTCAATCGCCGTGCAACTCTGTTACCGACGACCTGAATGCCGCAAAAAAACCCGGCGGAATTGTGTCAAAATTGCATCGGCGGTTTCGGCAATCGTACGTTGGCGCGCCACAATGACGGTCCGTATCCGGGCGAATCGCGACATGCGCGACGAAAAAAGCCCCGCATATGGCGGGGCTTGGGAATCTCGTTGTGTTTGGGCCTTATTCTTCGGCGGCGTCCACCGCTTCTTCTTCGCGGGCCTTGTCGGCGGCGCCTTTGGCGTCCACGTCGCGGTCCACGAATTCGATGATCGCCATCGGGGCCATGTCGCCATAGCGGAAGCCCGCCTTCATGACGCGGATATAGCCGCCCTGACGTTCGGCGTAACGGGGGCCCAGCACGTCGAACAGTTTCGACACGTGGCCGTCCTGTTTCAGCTGTGCGGCCGCCTGACGGCGGGCGTGCAGATCGCCGCGCTTGCCCAGCGTGACCAGCTTTTCGACGACCCGGCGCAATTCCTTGGCCTTGGGCAATGTGGTTTTGATTTGCTCATGTTCGATGAGCGCGCCGGCCATGTTCGCGAACAGCGCCTTGCGGTGTTCATGGGTGCGGTTCAGGCGGCGGTAGCCTCTTGCGTGACGCATTTTATGTCTCCTACGGTTTTATACTTTGTCCAACGGTCTGATGCGTGCCAGCCGTATTATTGGGGCGGTATTGCCCAGTCTGTCACCGTCCCGCCCCGGACTTGATCCGGGGCCTCACGGTCGAGGTCCCGGGTCAGGCCCGGGACGGGTATCTCTTAAAACTGATCCTCGAATTTCTTCGCCAGATCCTCGATATTGTCCGGCGGCCAGTCTTCGACATCCATGCCCAGATGCAGACCCATGCCTGACAGCACTTCCTTGATCTCGTTCAGGGATTTGCGGCCAAAGTTCGGGGTGCGCAGCATCTCGGCTTCGGTTTTCTGGATCAGATCGCCGATATAGACGATATTGTCGTTCTTTAGGCAGTTTGCAGACCGGACCGACAGTTCCAACTCGTCCACTTTTTTCAGAAGCAGCGGGTTGAATTCCAGACCATCATCGTCCGAGCCCTGCTGTGCGGATTCAGGCTCATCAAAGTTCACGAAGATCGACAGCTGATCCTGCAGGATACGCGCGGCATAGGCCACGGCATCGTCGGGCGTGAGCGAGCCGTCTGTTTCCAGCTTCATCGTCAGCTTGTCATAGTCCAGGACCTGGCCCTCACGGGTGGGCTGCACGTCATAGCTGACCTTTTTGACCGGCGAATAGATCGCATCGATCGAGATCATGCCGATGGGCGCATCCTCGGGCTTGTTCTTGTCAGCGGCGACATAACCTTTGCCGGTGTTGACGGTCAGTTCCATGTAGAGGTCGGCACCGTCATCGAGGTGACAGATCACGTGGTCCTTGTTCAGGATGTCGATGCCAGCCGTTTCGCTGATATCGGCAGCGGTGACAACGCCCGGGCCCTTCGCCTGAACGCTCAGGCGCTTGGGTCCTTCGACTTCCATGCGGATGGCGACGCCCTTGAGGTTCAAAACAATGTCGGTGACGTCTTCACGCACACCGGACACGGATGAAAACTCGTGCAGCACGTTGTCGATCTGCACGGCGGTGATCGCCGCGCCTTGCAGCGACGACATCAGGATGCGGCGCAGCGCGTTGCCCAATGTCAGGCCAAAGCCACGCTCCAGCGGTTCGGCAACGACCGTTGCCTGCCGCATGGGGTCGTTGCCCGGTTTGACCTCTAGTTGAGTTGGCTTGATCAACTCTGCCCAGTTCTTGTGGATCATAGTCCCTCCATTCCTGTTTGCCCCATGATCGAAAGGCAAACGCCCGAGGTTAAAATGACGGATTGGGGCCGTGCGAAAAGGCACGACCCCAAGGCGTTAGAATAGTATTAGACGCGGCGGCGCTTTGGTGGGCGGCAACCGTTATGCGCCATCGGCGTCACGTCGCGGATCGAGGTGATGTTGAACCCGACAGCAGCCAGCGCACGCAGCGCGCTTTCGCGGCCGGAACCGGGGCCCTGCACTTCAACCTCGAGCGTTTTGACGCCGTGTTCCTGTGCTTTGCGGCCCGCATCTTCTGCCGCCATCTGGGCGGCGTAAGGTGTGGATTTCCGCGATCCTTTGAAACCCATCGTACCGGCGGACGACCACGAAATGGCGTTGCCCTGCACATCGGAAATCAGGATCTTGGTGTTGTTGAACGATGAATTCACATGGGCCACGCCCGCTGCGATATTCTTGGAGGCCTTGCGCTTGGTGCGCCGTACTTCACGTGCCATGGGTCAGCCTCCTTATTTCTTCTTGCCGGCAATGGCCTTTGCAGGGCCTTTGCGGGTGCGTGCGTTGGTGTGGGTACGCTGACCGCGTACCGGCAGGTTGCGGCGGTGACGCAAACCACGATAGCAGCCCAGATCCATCAGGCGCTTGACGTTCATCGTGACTTCGCGGCGCAGGTCGCCTTCGACAGTCAGGTTGGCGTCGATATATTCGCGCACTTTCAGAACTTCGGCATCCGACAGGTCATTGACGCGACGGGCGCGGTCAATGCCAACGGCTTCACAGATTTCTTCGGCCTTGGTGTTACCAATACCGGTGATATAGGTCAGGGCGATGGGAACCCGCTTTCCAGTGGGTATGTTGACGCCGGCGATACGTGCCACGTGTGCAATTCCTTTTCGTTGCGGGTCCGTCGTTCCAGACCCTTTTTTCACAACCGAAGCCCGGACCAATCTGGCACCGGGCTTGTGTCATCTCAGGTAGTCCGCAGTGCAAGGCGCGACCCTGCACCACAAAGTGATTCCCGTTCGGGATGGCGCTGTTTAGGAGCCTTGCGGGTGAGGGTCAAGGGACCATGCCGGCAGACATGAATTTTAGCCATAATTCATGGCGCGATGGACTTTTCATCGAAAATTCCGGCCCTACCGCAGCGCGCTGGCGATGCTGGTGGCGACGTCATCCATGCTGGCCAGACCGTCGATCGTCTGCAGGTCACCCTTGGCATAGTAATAGCCGATCAGCGGACTGGTTTCCTTGTAGTAGGCGAGCAGGCGGGTTCTGAGGCTTTCCTCATTGTCGTCGGGCCGCCGTTGGATATCAGTGCTGCCGCAATTCGTGCATTTTCCATCTGCGGGGATCGGTTTGGTATTGTCGTTGTAGACCTCGCCGCAATCCTTGCAGGTCGCCCGCGCCGTGATCCGTTCGACCAGTGCTTCGTCATCGACGCGCATCTCGATGACGGCATCCAGCGTCTGGCCCACCTTCTCCAGCAACTCACCCAGTGCGTCCGCCTGCGCGAGGGTCCGCGGAAAGCCATCGAAGATGTAGCCGCCACCGGCATCGCCCGCTTCCAGCACCTCACCGATAATGCCGATCACGACCTCATCCGGGACAAGGTCACCGCGGTCCATGATCACCCCGGCCTTTTTGCCCATCTCGGTGCCTTTGCGGCGCGCCTCGCGCAGCATGTCACCAGTGCTGAGCTGCACCATGTTTCGTTCGTCCACGAGCCTACGCGCTTGTGTCCCCTTCCCCGCCCCTGGCGGGCCCAGCAATATGATGTTCATTTACGCGACGGCCCTTTGCGTTTATTTGCACCACGCCTACCACGCAGTTGCGACTTCTCAATCAGACCTTCGTATTGATGTGCCACCAGATGCGACTGGATCTGCTGGATGGTGTCCATCCCGACCGACACGATGATCAGCACCGATGTTCCGCCGAAATAGAAGGGAATTGCAAGCTCCGCCCGGATGATTTCCGGCAAAAGCGCGACAAGGGCGAGGTAGCCAGAGCCAAGAACCAGGACCCGGGTCAGCACGTAATCCAGGTATTCCTGCGTTTTCTTACCCGGACGGATACCGGGGACGAACCCGTTCTGGTTCTTGAGGTTTTCGGCCACGTCCTCGGTCTTGAATGCGACTTCACGGGTATAGAAGTAGGTGAAAAAGATGATCATGCCGCCGAAGAAGATCAGGTAAAGCGGCTGGCCCGGGCCGAAGAGCGCCAGGATCGTTGACATGACCGGACCGGATGAGCCACCGCTGAACGTGCTGATCGTGGTCGGCAAGAGCAGCAGGGCCGAGGCAAAGATCGCCGGGATCACACCGGCCGGGTTCACCTTGATCGGCAGGTGGCTGGTCGAGCCGTCATAGACCTTCATCCCCCGCTGTTGGCGCGGATACTGGATGTGGATCTTGCGCAGTGACCGCTCCATGAAGACGACGAAGGTCAGGATGACGATCACCATGACAAGGATACCGACGATCACCGCAGGGCTGATCGCGCCCGACCGCCCTTGCGACAGGAACTGCGCCATGGCGGCGGGGATTTCGGCGATGATGCCGACGAAGATGATCAGCGAGATACCGTTGCCGATGCCGCGGGCGGTGATCTGTTCGCCCAGCCACATCAGGAACATGGTGCCGCCGACGATGGTCACGACGCAGGACAGGCGGAAGAACCAGCCGGGATCAGCGGCAAGACTGCCAGCCTCGAGACTGACGGCCAATCCATATGCCTGCGCGGTGGCGAGCGCGACCGTGCCGTAGCGCGTATATTGGTTCAGCTTCCGCCGCCCCTGTTCGCCCTCTTTCTTCAGCTGCTTGAGCGGCTCGTACATCGCCCCCAACAGCTGCACGACGATCGAGGCCGAGATGTACGGCATGATCCCCAGCGCAAAGATCCCCATCCGTGACAGCGCACCACCTGTGAACATCGACAGGATACCACCGATGCCAGCCTGCGCATCCTCCATGAACTGACGCAGGGCCAGACCGTCGATACCGGGAATGGGGATATAGGTCCCCAACCGATAGACGATCAGTAGACCGATGGTGAAAAGGATACGTTGGCGGAGTTCAGTTGCTTTGCCGAAGGCGCTCCAACTGACATTGGCCGCCATTTGCTCTGCTGCAGAAGCCATATGGGTCTCTTTTCGTGTGAACGCCGCCGAACGGTTCCCCGATCAGCGGCGTTTGGGAAAACTCGAGGTTATGTAAGCGACGCCCGCGCCGCTCACAAGGGTTTACTCAGCCGCTGCCGGTGTTGTGACGGTCAGTGAGCCGCCAGCCTTCTCGACTGCCGCAACGGCGCCTTTCGATGCGCCCGTGACGGTGATCGTCGCCTTCGCGGTAAATTCACCCTTGGCGAGGACGCGGATCCCGTCCTTTTTGCGACGGACGAGACCGGAGGCGACCAAAGCATCTTCGGTGATGTCGGCCTTGACGTCGATCTTGCCGTCATCGATGAATTTCTGGATCAGGCCCAGGTTGATGACGGCAAACGCCTTGCGGTTCGGCTTGTTAAAGCCACGCTTTGGCAGACGCTGGTAAAGCGGCATCTGACCGCCTTCATAGCCCTTGATCGCCACACCCGAACGGGATTTCTGACCCTTGATACCACGGCCACCGGTCTTACCCATGCCGGAACCCGGCCCGCGGCCGACACGTTTCTTGCGCTGTGTGGCGCCTTCGTTGTCGTGCAGTTCATGCAGTTTCATGTCGCTTCTCCTTATGCCGGAACTACCCCCCAGCGACGGGAGCGGGCAAACACGGCGTTTCATCTGAGTCGGACAGGTGGTCTGCCGACCAGCGGCGTATAGACAATGGGTGGGGGTGGGTCAAGGAAGGGGTTGGGTGAAAAACGGCTAGCTTATGTCCGGCGTCGCTGTGACGCGAAACAGAGGGTAGCGCCCGGACCTCGGGGTGGGCGCTTGAAGCGGTTCCGCTTAGCAAAGTATGTCAAAAACATCCAACGACAACGCTGATCGAAACGCCGCAAAAGCGCCCTCCCCTGGGGGAAGGGTTTGAACCGCCTCGGAAATGATCCGGGGGATCATTTCAGGTTCAAACGGGCGGAGTCCTGTCGAGGGCGCTGCCCGGCGATGCCGGGCGGGGATAAGATATCAGATATTGTGATACCGAATTGGGTTTGCCGCGCCGCGCGGTCGCGCAGGAACTTTTTTGCGGATGTATCTCTTTCTGATCAGGTCACTGGCTTTCTTGCCAATGAAGCCAAATCGATCCGAGTTCACTCGATCATCGTGAAGGCCCGGAAAATTCTTCTCGGTTGCTGGTTTCCAACGATTTATCTCGTAAATTTCGACAATCAGACCATTCAAAACTGCAAAGGCCAGCTTTGCTTTTCTCGCTCGCGACTCGTTTACCTTCGAAGCATATCGGGTAGCGTCATAGAGGTTCTTTTCTATCGCTGTTCGAGATACGATAATCTCAATCGCGGGATCAGTGATCTGTGCTTCTTCGGCAGAGTACCTTTCGATGATCTCTTTCGAATGTGCCGCCCCACGATCGCGGCTCCCATGGCCACCGGCAATATTTGAGATGCCTGGATACGCATCCATCAGCGCCGCTTCGACTTCAAAGGCCGTTTCACTGTCCAAGCCGTGTCGATGAATTACGTGCTGCACCTCAAAGCCGGCACTGATTATCTCAAGTATTCGCTGAATTTTTTCCGATTGTTCATCCTGAACGTCATCAACATCAGGAATGCCTCGTGCATGCTCGAATACACGGTCTCCCTTCCCTTTCCGACATAAAAGGTTTCGCCGCTCCGCGGATCAATCAAGCGGTACACATATTCTTTGATTGCTTCTTTGACTTCGGGTGGGAAACGTCGAGTATCGATCTGCATAACTTATTTGCTCCATTTGACAAAAACGCCCCCGATTTCCCGAGGGCGTTTTTTAACTTAGAGGTCCCGGATCACGTCAGGGACGGCGTCAGCGCAGGGCCTCAGCCCTTCTCTTCCACGATCTCCACCAGATGCGGGATGCTGTTGACCATCCCGCGCACGCTGGGTGTATCTTCCAACTCGCGTATCCGGTTCATCTTGTTCAGGCCAAGCCCCACCAGCGTCGCCCGCTGTTTCGCAGGGCGGCGGATGGGAGAGCCGATTTGTTTGACGACGATTGTCTTTGCCATGGTTTAGGCCTCCTCGGCGACTTGGGCGGAGGCGGCTGGCGCTTCGTCCCGCTTGGGCAGGATGTCGGCGACCTTTTTGCCGCGCCGCTGGGCCACGTTGCGCGGTGACTGCTCTTTCTGCAGGCCGTTCATCGTGGCGCGGATCATGTTGTATGGGTTCTGAGAGCCGATGGATTTCGACACGACGTCCTTCACGCCCAGCATTTCGAACACGGCACGCATTGGACCACCCGCGATGATCCCGGTTCCTTCCGGGGCCGTGCGCATGACGACCTTACCGGCACCGTGACGCCCGTTCATGTCGTGGTGCAGGGTGCGGCCGTCGCGCAAAGGCACGCGGATCATCTGACGCTTGGCCTGCTCCGTCGCCTTACGGATCGCCTCGGGCACTTCCTTGGCTTTCCCTTTGCCAAAGCCGACGCGGCCTTTCTGGTCACCCACAACGACGAGCGCTGCAAAACCGAAATTTTTGCCGCCTTTGGTGGTTTTTGAGACCCGGTTGATCGCGACCAGACGGTCGGCGAATTCGGGGTTCTGGTCTTCACGGTTGCGGCCACGGCCGCGATTTTCACGTTCTGCCATTGATGGCGTCCTTTATGTGTGCCCCTTGCCGGGCGTTGTCCAATCCAAGTGAGCGCGACGCTCCCGGATCATCGAGAATGGGTGCAAGCACCCATCCTTCAGGTGTTGGTAGGATGGGTGATTTCACCCATCCCGATCTTTTAGATCTTCAAGCCACCTTCACGGGCCGCATCGGCCAAGGCCTTGATCTTGCCGTGAAAGAGGAAACCACCACGGTCGAAATAGGCAACCTCGACACCGGCTTTCTTGGCGCGCTCTGCGATTGCAGCGCCAACCTTGGAAGCGGCTTCGACGTTGTTCTTGCCGACCACGCCCAGATCTTTTTCCAGCGATGAGGCCGACGCGATCGTCACGCCGTTCACATCGTCGATCAACTGGGCGCTGATGTTCTTGTTCGACCGGTGGACCGACAGACGCGCGCGTCCCTCGTTGGCCTTGACCGACCGCAGGCTGTTCCGAACGCGCATGCGGCGCTTCAGAAACAGCTGTCTCTTCGTATTTGCCATTTTTGCGTTCCTTACTTCTTCTTCCCTTCCTTGCGGAAGATGTATTCGCCTTTGTACTTGATGCCTTTGCCCTTGTAGGGCTCGGGTTTGCGCCATTCGCGGATGTTTGCCGCGACCTGGCCCACAAGCTGCTGGTCGATGCCTTCGATGATCACATCCGTCGGCTTCGGGGCCGTGACGGTCACACCCTCCGGCACTTCGAAGTTCACGTCGTGGCTGTAACCCAGCGACAGTTTCAGCACGTTACCCTGCATCTGCGCACGATAACCAACACCGGACAGCTCAAGCTCTTTCTTGAAGCCGTTGGTGACGCCTTCAACAAGGTTGGCCACCTGTGTGCGGCTCATGCCCCATTGCTGGCGGGCGCGCTTGGATTTGCCGCGGGGTTCAACGCTGATGACATTGTCCTCAACGCTGATGCTGACATCGTCGGTTGCTTTGAAGGTGCGGGACCCCTTGGGGCCTTTTACCTCGATGGTCTGGCCGGACACGGATGCGGTCACACCCGATGGCAGCTCAACCGGTTTTTTCCCAATACGAGACATCGTGATCTCCTTAGAATACGGTGCAGAGCACTTCGCCGCCGACTTTGGCGTCTCGTGCGCTGGCATCCGTCATCACACCCTTGGAGGTGGAGACAATCGACACGCCCAGACCCTGACGGACCTGTGGAATGTCATTTGCACCCAAGTAAACGCGACGACCGGGTTTTGAGACCCGCTTGACTTCGCGAATGACTGGTGTGCCCTCGTAGTATTTCAGGCTGATTTCAAAAGCAGGGTGGCCATCCTTGCCATCCTTCTTTTCGTAACCGCGGATGTAGCCTTCGTCAGACATCACATCCAGAACCCGGGCGCGCAGTTTCGACGCTGGTGTTTCCACCGTCGATTTGCCGCGCATCTGGCCGTTGCGGATACGGGTCAGCATATCACCGATAGGATCATTCATAAACGTCTCTCCTTACCAGCTCGACTTGACCATGCCGGGGATTTCGCCGTTGGACCCAAGGTCCCGCAGCGCGATCCGGCTGATCTTCAGTTTACGGTAATAGGCGTGTGGACGCCCGGTGAGCTGGCAACGGTTGTGCAAACGGGTCGCAGAAGAGTTGCGGGGCAGTTTCGCCAGTTCCAGCGAAGCCTTGAACCGCTCTTCCACGGGCTTGTCACGGTCGTTGATGATTGCCTTCAGCGCTGCACGTTTCTCAGCGTATTGGGCGACCAGTTTTTCGCGCTTCTTTTCGCGCTCAATCATGGATTTCTTAGCCATATCTATCTCTCCCTGACGCTTAGCTGTTGAAGGGCATGTTGAAGTGCTTCAACAGGCTCTTGGCTTCAGCGTCGGTTTGCGCTGTCGTGCAGATGACGATGTCCATTCCCCACATCTCATCGACCTTGTCGAAGTTGATTTCGGGAAACACGATGTGTTCCTTCAGGCCGGTGGCATAGTTGCCGCGACCGTCGAACGATTTGCCGGACACACCGCGGAAGTCGCGGATGCGGGGCATCGCCACGGTGATCAGACGATCCAGGAATTCATACATGCGGTCACCACGCAGGGTCACCTTGGCACCCAAAGGCATGTCCTCACGGACACGGAAACCCGCGATGGATTTCTTGGCCTTCGTCGTCATGGCCTTCTGACCGGCGATGGTTGTCAGATCTTCCTGTGCCGATTTGGCCTTCTTGCTGTCACGGACAGCTTCAGCACCGCAGCCGATATTCAGGACAATCTTGTCCAGCTTCGGGATCTGCATGTCGTTCTTGTAACCGAACTCTTCCTTCATGGCCGCGCGAATGGTCTTCGCATACTGGGCCTTCAGGCGGGGGGTGTAGTTTGCAGCATCAAGCATCAGATCGCATCCCCTGTTGTCTTGGCGAAACGGACCTTCTTGTCGTCTTCCATGCGGAAGCCGACGCGGGACGCTTTGCCGTTTGCATCAACAATGGCCAGGTTCGACAGGTCGATCGGCATCGCCTTTGGCGTGCGACCACCCTGCGAGTTGGCGGATTGTTTCTGGTGGCGGATGGCGATGTTGACGCCGTCAACAACGGCCTTGCCGGCCTTTGGGTCCACAGACGAAATCTCGCCCGTCTTGCCCTTGTCCTTGCCGGCCAACACGATGACCTTGTCACCTTTGCGGAGTTTGGCAGCCATGATTACAGCACCTCCGGAGCGAGTGAGATGATCTTCATGAAGTTCTTGGCACGCAGTTCGCGAACGACTGGTCCAAAGATACGTGTGCCGATCGGCTCACCATTGTTGTTGAGTATGACAGCGGCGTTGCTGTCGAAACGGATGGAGGTGCCGTCTTCGCGACGGACTTCCTTTGCGGTGCGCACGACGACGGCCTTGCGGACGTCACCCTTTTTCACACGGCCACGTGGAATGGCTTCCTTGACCGATACGACAATGATGTCTCCAACACTGGCGTAACGGCGATGGGACCCACCCAGAACCTTGATGCACTGAACGCGGCGGGCGCCGCTATTGTCAGCAACATCCAGATTGGTTTGCATCTGGATCATTTGGTTTCTCCCGACCTTTGGGGGGCGATGCGTGCCTTGTCCCCAGGGTTTCGATTAAACTGGATGTGAGCACCTTTAAGAGGCGATCACCTCCCAGCGTTTGGTCTTCGACTTTGGCGCACATTCCTGGATACGGACCTGGTCACCAACGTTGAATGCGTTGTTTTCGTCGTGGGCCCGGTACTTTTTGGACTTACGGACGGTCTTTTGCAGCAGCGGGTGCTTGAAGCGGCGCTCGACCGAAACAGTGACGGTCTGGGCGTTCTGGTTGCTTGTGACAACCCCTTGCAGGATACGCTTAGGCATATTCTCAAGCCTCCTCGGCTGCTGCGGCAGCTTTTTCGTTCAGAATGGTTTTGACCTTGGCGGCGTTGCGGCGGGCAGCGCGCATCGCGGCGGTGTTCTCAAGCTGGCCGGTGGCCTGCTGGAACCGCAGGTTAAAGGCTTCTTTCTTCAGATTTGTCAGCTCTTCACGGAGCTGATCGGGAGTTTTCTCCCGCAGTTCATTGGCATTCATTGCCTTGTCCTTTCAACATCACCGGCAGGCCGCTACGCAAGCGTGACCCGATTCCCGGTGGAGTGGGTGTAGAAGTGGGCCGTATAGGGGGGTTGGGGGGATGTGGCAAGGGGGTTATGCAACAATGACTGCAAGGGGCTTGGCTAAAGCAAATCCAAGCAGTCGACGGCATCGGGTAGGTCCAATCTTTCAAAAAGTGACTTAGTGTCTTTCGCGTCCCGGATGGCTTTCTTGATATGGTCGATGGGCAACAGAACAAATGACCAACTATCATCGCCGTCGAGATACTCTTTGTATCGGATGATACCGGTCAAGATCATTTCCTTTAATTGATCGAGATCGGTAGGTTTCTCGATCAACGAAACCGAGATAGAATATGCTCCTCCGAAAAAGCGATGTAAACGACCCCAGAGATCTGGCCGAATATCGTTTACGGACGTCAATTCGAGCAATCTTCCGTTTTGATCGAGAAATAGTAAGCCTCTCGACCGCGATGAAATTCTACTGAGCCTTCCGGTCCCTACCTTAAAACCGTGAGAAGAAAATGGAAACAAATCCCCGCTGCGGGGATCAAGCATCAACAGGACGTCGAAGTCTTCCAATCTGGTCATTGACGCGGCGACTTTCGTTTCATGTCTACGAAACTATCGTCGTAGATCATCGGTGATCAATACACTCCGGCGTCAAACGAAACTCCCGCCCGGCGGCAACGCCGGGCAGCGCCCGTCCGGGGCTCCGCCCGTTTTCGGCTTAAAAGGTCCCCCGGACCTTTTCCGTGACGGCGTTGCTATTATTCTGGCCATAACCATCCTAAACTCCCCACATGACCGACATCACGGACATCACCCACATCCCTACCGTCCTACGCGAAAAGCCCGCGCAGGTCACCCTTCCCGCGCCAGTCCTGTTCTCCACACCAATCCTGATCTCGGACTGCACCAGCCCTTTGGGGGGCGAAACCATCCTCAGCCTCCTGTGGCGCAGGCTTGATGGATCAGACGAAAACGCCCGGCCACGATAGGCCGGGCGCGGAAATCATTACCCACTCACACAACGAACAACGCATTCAGGGTTGATATTGTTCCCAACGGTCGCCTGCGCTGCGGCTTCTGTGAATTTTACGGAAAGGGATGTCGCCACTCACGACACAAGATAGGTCAGCGCCACTGTCCCGATTAACAAGCGATCCGCTCAGGGGGAATTGGCCGCGGCTTTTCCCCCTTGCCGGTTCCACGCTTCGGAGACCGCAATATGCACCACTGCACACAACGCCACCAATCCACCGGCAACACCCAGCGCCTTCAGGCCATACGCACTGATCACCGCACTGCCGATGGCCGATCCGATGGCGGCACCCACGTAAATCGCCGCAGCGTTCAACGCCAGAACGACCGGCGCGCTTTGCGGCGACATCCCAATGATGCGGACCTGCTGCGCCGCCATGAACGACCAGCCGAAGATCGACCATGTACCGCCGATCATGAACAGCCAAAGATCGGGCAACGGCAGCAAGGACATCGTGGGCATGATCAATGCCTGCATGCAGGCCAGAAACAGCAAGGTCCGGAACGGCCCGATCCGGTCGGCCAACCAGCCGCCAAGGATATTGCCGCCCACCGCCCCGATCCCGAACACGATCAACACAAGCGTCACGCCATCCCGGCCATAGCCCATTGTGTCTTCCAGAAGCGGGGCCAGGTAGGTATAGACCACGTAAATGCCGCCCAGAAACGTCGTGGTGAACAGCACGGCCAGCATCGTGCGCCCGTTCCGCAAGGTCTGGCCCAGATCACGCAGGCTGACGACCTGAAAGGCCAACCCGGCTGGCACGACCTGCCAGAGCAACGCAACCACCGGCAGCGCGAGCAAAAAGACCATCGCAAAGGCCGCGCGCCACCCGAACGTATAAGCGATCCAACTGCCCAAAGGCACACCCAGCACTTGCGCCAATGTCAGGCCAAAGAAGACGGCGGCAAGGACCCTACCCCGTTCTTCCTCATTGCTGAGCCCCGATGCCACGGCCGCCGTGACCGGCGTCAACACACCTGCACCCGCCGCCGCCAGAATACGGGCGGTGTGCAACATGGCCTCATTCACCGCCAAGGCCGACAGCAGGTTCGCCGCGGCGAAGATGCCCAGGGCGAATGTCAGCAATCGTCGTCGCCCGACCTTCCCTGTCAACGACACCAGCACCGGAGACAAAACCGCATAGGCCAACGCATAGGTCGTCATGATCCATCCGGTCCGGGCGGGGCTGATTCCCAAGCCCTCACTGATCGGGGTCAACATTCCGATCAGGACGAATGCGCCCATGCCGATGATGAAATTTGCCGCGCTGAGGGTCGGGATCAGCGCGCGGTTTTCGCTCACGCGGCCTTCCAGGTGGGGTGATAACGATTACCGGGGGAGAGGGTGAAAATCTCGCACCCATCCGCGGTGATCCCTATGGAGTGTTCGAACTGCGCCGAAAGCGATTTGTCCCGTGTCACCGCCGTCCAATCATCGGCGAGCACCTTGGTCTCGGGGCGGCCCAGATTGATCATCGGCTCGATGGTAAAGAACATGCCCTCTTCCAGCACCGGCCCGGTGCCCGCACGCCCGTAATGGACGACATTCGGCGGCGCATGGAACACACGGCCCAGCCCATGCCCGCAGAAATCGCGGACGACCGACATGCGGTGGCTTTCGGCATAGACCTGGATGGCATGGCCGATGTCTCCGAACGTATTGCCGGGCTTCGCGGCCTCGATCCCCTTCATCAACGCATCATGCGTCACCTGGATCAAACGCTCGGCCTTGCGCGACAGTTTTCCGGCGACGTACATGCGGCTGTTGTCGCCATACCAACCATCGACGATCACCGTGACGTCGATGTTCAGAATATCGCCATCCTTCAGCTTTTTGTCGCCGGGGATGCCGTGACAAACGACATGGTTGATCGAAATGCAGCTTGCGTGCTGATACCCTTTGTATCCAATCGTGGCAGATGTCGCACCCGCATCTTCGACCCATTGGGTGATCAGCCGATCCAGCTCGCCCGTCGTCTGACCCGGAAAAACGTGATCGGCGATATCATCCAAAAGCTGTGCCGCCAGCCGCCCGGCCTTATGCATGCCCGCAAAGTCGCCGGGTTCGTAAATCCGAATGCCATCCTTGGTGATATGACCGTCGTTGGTTTTCACGTCGCCTGTCCTTTCGATCTGGCCCTGCACATAGGACAAATGGGGCCGGGATGCTAGGGCGCGCCGATAAGTCGTCGTCACGAGGACTTATGCCCCGGCAGACTTTTCGTGACGAAAAGTCTGCGTCCTAAAACCGCACCGGGATCACATCTCCCAACGTAATCGCCTCCGGGCTGATCCGGCAGGTCATGGCCAGACATTGCACCCCCGTGGCCGTTGCCTTGGCGACGGCTGCTGCATAGGTCGGGTCGATATCCGCCGCCACAGTCACCGCCTCGCAATCCGTACGCTGCACCAGATAGAACATCACCGCACGGTGGCCCAGCGCCACCATCTCGGCCAGTTCCGCCATATGCTTTGCTCCGCGCGCCGTCACGCTATCGGGAAACTCCGCCAAGCCGGGCTGGCGCGACAAGGTCACGCTTTTGACCTCGACATAGGTATCGAGGCCATCCCCGCTCAGCAGGAAGTCGATCCGGCTGTTCTGACCATATTTCACCTCGGGCCGCACCAGTGCGTAGTCGGGCAGACCCGACACGTCATGCGTCATCAATGCGGCCTTCAGCGCCTTGTTCGGCACCGATGTATCCACCCCGGTGAAATGTCCATTTTCATGATCGACCAGCCGCCAGCCATATTTCAGCTTCTTCTTCGGATCGTCATTGGGCTCCAGCCAAATCTTCGCGCCCGGTTCGGCCAGCCCCATCATCGAGCCCGGATTGGCGCAATGGGCGGTCACTTCCCTCCCATCCTCTAGCCGCGCATCGGCGAGGAAGCGTTTGTAGCGGCGGATCAAACGTGCAGGGACAAGAGGTGTGGCAAAGCGCATGGGCGCGCCTATAACCAAACCGAACACAAAGGAGAACCCGGCATGCCCAACCCCACAGCCGCGATGCTGGTCATCGGTGATGAAATCCTGTCAGGCCGCACACGCGACGCGAATATGCATTATCTGGCCGGTGAACTGACCAAAGCGGGCATCGACCTGAAAGAGGTGCGGGTGGTCAGTGACGACCGACAGGCGATCATCGACGCGGCAAAGGCGCTTTCAGCGGCCTATGACACTGTTTTCACCAGCGGCGGGATCGGCCCGACCCACGACGACATCACCGCCGATTGCATCGCCGCGGCCTTCAACGACCCGATTGACGTGCGTGAAGACGCACGCGCCCTGCTCCAAGCACATTACGACAAATCCGGGCAAGACCTGAATGCGGCGCGTCTGCGCATGGCCCGCATCCCTAACAGCGCCACGCTGATCGACAACCCCGTCAGCACTGCGCCCGGTTTTACCCTGTGCAACGTCCACGTCATGGCTGGCGTGCCGTCCATCTTTCAGGCCATGGTCGCCAGCGTTCTGCCCAAACTGACCGGAGGCGCACCCCTTTTGTCGGAAACCCTGCGCGTCGACCGCGGCGAGGGCGATATCGCGGGTCCCCTCGGCGCCTTCGCCGAAACCTATCCCGACCTGTCCGTCGGCTGCTATCCGTTCCAGAAGGATGGGCGGTTCGGCGCCAACGTTGTGGTGCGCGGCACAGACCCTGCGCGATTAGAGCTTGCGATGAAGGACCTGCGCGGCATATTTGCTGCGTGAATTTACCAAGTGCGCAAAAACTGTACGCCGTAATCGACGGAACATGGCCCGCCTCAGCCAAACAGGCGCTGGGACCCTGGACCATTCGATTGGACGACAGCGGCAGCAGCCGGGTCAGTTCGGCCACGGCAGAGCTTCCGATCACCAGCGCAGATATTCCCATGGCCGAAGAGGCCATGCGCGAAGCGGGGCAAGCGCCCCTTTTCATGATCCGCGAAGGGGAAGAGGCGTTGGATGCGCATCTGGCCGACCTTGGCTATGTTATCAAAGACCCGGTCAACATGTTCGCTGCCCCGCTGGCGGACATCGCGACGCAAAAACCGCCCCCCGTGACGGCCTTTCAAAGCTGGCCACCCCTGACCGTGCAAAACGAAATCTGGGCCGATGGCGGGCTGAGCATGGGGCGGATGGACATCATGGACCGCGCGCGCCCGCCCAAGACGACGTTTCTTGGACGGATGGACGACAAACCGGCGGGCACCGTTTATGTCGGCATCGCAGCCGATTGCGCGATGATCCATGCGCTTGAAATCCGCAGCGAACATCGGCGGGCCGGGCTGGCCAAACACCTGACACACGCCGCAGCCTTCTGGGCCCTTGATCAGGGGGCAAAGTTTCTCACATTGGTGACAACGAAAGAGAACACGGCGGCCAACGCGCTCTACACTTCACTCGGCATGACCATTGTGGGAGAGTACCACTATCGCAGCCTGCCGGAGTGATCCATTGACCAAACAGCCCACCGCGCTCGACCTGCCGATGGTCGATCCGCTGCCCGATGACACGCAGAAATATTTTGACATCTGCCAGGAAAAGCTGGGGCTGATCCCCAATGTCCTGCAGGCCTATGCGTTCGATATCGACAAGCTGAACGCCTTCACCGCGCTTTACAACGACACGATGCTCGCCGACTCAGGGTTGTCGAAACTGGAACGCGAGATGATCGCGGTCACCGTGTCGTCGATCAACAAATGCTATTACTGCCTGACCGCCCACGGCGCTGCCGTCCGCGCGCTGTCGGGCAACCCGGAACTGGGAGAAATGCTGGTAATGAACTGGCGCGTGGCCGACCTGGACGCCCGCCAAACCGCCATGCTGACCTTTGCCGAGAAGGTGACCACCGAAAGCGCCAAGGTCATAGAGCAAGACCGCGATGCGCTGCGTCAGGTCGGTTTCAGCGACCGCGATATCTGGGACATCGCCGCCGTGACAGGCTTCTACAACATGAGCAACCGCATCGCCTCGGCCACCGATATGCGGCCCAACGCCGAATACCACGCGCAGGCCAGATGATCCTGCTGCTGATCATCGGCTATTTTTTGTGGGCCTCAAACGCCGAGGCCATGACGCTTAACTTTCCTAGTAACGCGAGCCTGCAGCGCGAGGTGACGGGCGACCTTGACAGCTATGCCTTGCCCATCGGGATCTGGGACAAAGGCGTAATGCCGACCGAGGTGGTCGAGGGCCAGATGACCCGACAGGCCTGGCGCATCGGCGCGCAATCGCTGACCACCCTGCAAATGCTGCGCCCCCTGCGGGAACAGCTTCGCAATGACCGGTTCCGCGTGATTTTCGAATGCCAGACCGAGGCCTGCGGCGGGTTCGACTTCCGCTTTGGCACTAAAACGCTGCCCCCGCCCGAAATGCAGATCAATCTGGGCGATTTCCGTTTCCTCGCCGCGCGCAGGATCGTCGAAGGCGGCACCGAATACGTCAGCCTGTTCGTCAGCAAGACCGCGCAGGCCGGTTTCGTACAGGTCACCCGCGTCGGCCCGCCGGAAGAGGACGCCGCCCCGCTGGTCACCACCACAGCCCCGGCCTTGCGGGGCGGCGTGACCACAGACGCCAGCGGTCTGGTGCAAAAGCTGGAAGCGGTTGGCCACGCGGTCCTCGACGATCTGCAATTCGAGACCGGGTCGTCGCAACTGGGCGAAGGGCCCTTCGCCTCGCTCGATGCGCTTGCCGATCATCTGGCCGCGACACCAGACCTGACCGTCGCGCTGGTGGGGCACACCGACGCGTCGGGTTCGCTCGACGCCAATATCGCCCTGTCAAAACGTCGGGCGGCGACAGTGCTGGAAAGGCTCGTCAGCGAATACGGGATCACCCGCACACGACTGGCCGCCGAAGGCATGGGATACCTCGCCCCGATCGACAGCAACGCGACCGATGAAGGGCGCGACGCGAACCGGCGGGTCGAGGTTATCGTGACATCGATCCCGGATTAGACCCAAAGATCCGCCGCCATCGTTACCTGTGACAACGCGGTTCCGGTATCGACCAACGCCGTTTCGGCATAACCCGCGAATGGGATCATGACGCCATCGTCGTATTCAACAACCGTCACCGGAACATAGACCTGCGTTTGATCACCTTCGAGCGTGGCTTCGACATGCAAAGTCCCGGATAGCTCTACCACCGCGATCCGGGCGGCGCGCACGGCAAACACGGCCTGCGTTTCCGTGGCCCGCTGACCATCATTCGCATCAAAGGGATTTTCGCCGTCCTCGGCGATTGCTCCGCCAAAAAACAGATCGGCATAAAGGCATGCGGCATAGCGCGCCATCCGGCTTTGCGGGTTTGGCGGCGGGTCGGGCAGCAGACCGGCCTGCATGGCGATATCCTTTTCGCGCACATCTTTGCGTAGAACGCTGACCAACGCCTGCCGGAGTTGGGCGAAAGCTTCGGCGGTCACGCTTGGCACGGACATCTCGAACGACACGTCGATCCAGCCCTTTGCGCCCTGCCCGATTGACGCCCAGACGGCGCAATGGCCCCGATGGACCACACCACTGACCTGCTGACGCGGGGCGGCAAAGTCCTTGCCCGTCATGATCGCGTGGTTCTGCGCGATCAGGTCGGGCGACAATTCAATAAGATTGAGGTCTTCTTTTTTCATGACAAGACCGGGCAGGCACCCGTGGCCCCTGCCCGTTCCGTGGTGCTATTTACAGCGTGATCGTGCTGTTGTTGTCGTTATTCGGCAGGGCGTTGCCGTTGCTGTCCTGCGCACCGGTATCAGCCGCAGGATCGCCATTCGACGCGATGTTGAACGTGTTGCCTTGGCTATCCTCGACCTGCAAAACCAGAATATAGGCCGAAGCATCCACCTGCATGTTCGGTACGGCGCCTGTCACCATCATTTCGATATCGACATGGCCACCGACTTTTTGGCTTTGGCTGATTTCTTTCAGGGCCGTCTGGATCTCGGACTTTTGGGTATCGGCACTGGCTTGGCCGGTGATCCAGCTGAAAAAGCCGCTGACACCACCGCTGATATTGTAGGATTTGCGCATCTCTTTGTAGGTCTTGGAGGATTCCAGCGACTGGATTTCGAAATCCATACCGCCGCTCAGTTTCACCCATGCGCCCGCGCCCGACACACTGGCGCCCACACCCATGATCGCACCCCGCTTTTGGGTCACCTTATAGGTGTTGGCGCTTTCCTTGGACGCGATGGCAACCTGCGCATGCGGGGCGATAGCTGTAATCATATTCATCGTTAACTCCTTGAAAAAATGGTTCTGCACCGCCCGAAAAATAGGACGGGTGACCTTACGTTAACGAAAGGACAAAGCGGCATCAGTGCGTTTTGGCACAGGGGTGGGGATGTACCGCAAGCGCACACCAAACAGCTTGCAAGTCAGCGTCAAAGCATACTCACTTTCACCCGACGCACCGCAAGTCGCGAGATATGCCATGACATTCAAAATGACGTCCGCGCAGATGATGGCACCAATGCCACCCTGGGATGTGGCGAAATGGTATGTGGCCGAATTCATGCCGACGGAATTCCCCGACTTTCTGCGCGACCTCGGCCCGGCCCAATGCACGCAGCAATCCAGAAACGCGCTGCACTATGCCGAACATTTTGGACTGCGCCGCCCCGACATTCAGGGGCAATTTCTTACACTGATGTAGGCACTGGGCCCGAATTTCTTTGAAAGCCATCCATTCGGCAAAATCCTGACCGATGGATCACTGACCGAAGGCCAAAAGATCGACGCGCTCTATCGCGTTTCTGATGAAGAAGGCGGCGCGGCGATGGTCGCCGCGAACGACACCTACTGGTTTCCTTGGTTGGTTGAAAGCAATATTCTGGGGCTCGAAGACGACCCGGATTGGGAGTGAGGGCGCGTTTTGGGAAGTAATGTTCGCAATGCTGATATCGCGGGCGACGCCGGTGTCGCGCGCGCAGGCGCATCTGGATAGCGTGTCATCCCAATGGGTCGAGATCGGGAAAGAGGCAGGGCTGCTTGTCGCGTCAAGCCACCCGGCGGGCGGACAAGTCGTTGATGGGATATCATTCGCGACGAATTTCGATGCGGGCAACTATGGTGCTGCGCTTGTCAATGCGATCGGGTTTGTCCCCATTGCAGGGGATGGAATCAAAGCCCTGGTGCGCGGAAACAGCATCAAAAACAGAATGGAGCGGATCAACGATGCCTTGGCCGCGGCCCGCACGGGTGTGTCCCGCGCACAAACTTTCGCCCGGCGGCGGATGGCCGCGGCACAACAATGGGCCGGGATCAAGCGACGGCGTGACGAAATCATCGACCGCTACCGCAACTGCCGCACGGCTTCCTGCGCCGACGAGCGCGATGATCTACTAAGGCAGCAATCCCGTCTACCCGCCAAGGACAAAGGCGATTGGGTCGACGAAAACGGCAACCGGGTGCCCGCCGGTCAGGGGTTGTTCAAGCCGAAAGAGGGGACACCGATGCATCGGGCACTGTCAGATCATCAAGACCCTGTCAGGGGCATACCTTACACCGACGGCAAGCCGGATCTGACTAGTTTTCCACCCTTGGGGAGAACCAATAGAGCGCCTGATGGCAGCGCCTATCAAGTCGAAATCGAACAAAGCCTCGGTACAAACAAATCTGCAAACCGATCAGCCGATCTTGATGCTTCTTGGGGGCAATGGCGAGAAGACTATCCAGATGCTGGTCGTGATCCTGAATTTGGGCAATGGCACCATGAACCCGACGGCGTTACGATGACATATGTTGATAAGGACGTTCATGGTGCTTTGGCGCATGAGGGCGCGGCATCTTTAAATACTTCACCGGAGTTTTGATATGGAGATCAGGATTAATCCCAAATGGCAAACCGACATCCCCGGCGAATTCCACGTGCTGCCCGGTGGAAAAATCGACTTCAAAAAAGAGGCCGGGATTGTAACGCTGCCAAAAGACTATCTTGAATTCATGCTCTTTTCCGATGGTCTTGGCACCCGGCAACGAGATGGTTGGTTCATTTCTCAATTCACGGAGGGACCAGTGATCTTACCTTTAGAATACTTATCTGAAATGGAAAACGTCATTCGCGGCACGAATTTTCGAATGGCGACCTTTATCGACCGATCCGGGCCAGCGATTCCGCCGGGTTTCATCGTCATCGGAGCGACGGAAAACGACTTCAAAGTTTTGCTTGGCGTTGACGAAAACAACGCAGATTTCGGAAAAGTCTACGCCTGGCCCGACAGCATGGATGCCTGGATGCAAGGCAACAACACCAAAGGCCTCGGCCTTGCTGGGAACACTTTCACCGAATTCATGAACAGCCTCAGCGCCCGTGATGAGCTCTGACGCAGCGGAGGGGCCGCATGTTTGGGCCACTGCCACGGAAAACTGGCCGGATGCCGTGGCCGATCTGGCCTTTCCGCATGACCGGATCGACCTGACGGCAGAGGACCGGGCGGCCTGCCTGTCTTGCGCAAAGGGCGTGCCGGTGCCGCTTCGCCCCGAATTGTTGGCCGACATCGACTCGGTTTTGACGCAACATGATGATGGTGCCCATTTACGCTTTGGGCTGGGCAGCCTCAAAACCGGGCCGATCCCGCCGCGCTTTCGGTCCGCTGGTGATTTTGTCGATGTCATCAGCCGGTGCAATTCGCGGCTGGCCGCGATCCTGCACGCTTATGAGACATCCGACCATGATACGGCGCTGTTCTGCACCCGATGGCGCGACATTCCGAAGGACAGCGAGTTCCGGATTTTTCTGCGTGACGGTGCCTTGATCGGGGCGTCCCAGTATCACACCGATACCGTTTTTCCCGGTATGCGCCCGAAGATCGACGCGATATCGCGGGCGATTTCGGTTTTTCTGACGACGTTCTCGAGGGTCACCCATACAAAAAACGTGGTCGCCGACGTCTACGTTCATCCCGCAGAGTCCGGTAGTTCGACCTGCACCCTGCTGGAACTGAACCCGCTGATCCGGCGCACCGATGCCTGCATGTTCGACTGGTCCACCCCGGACACATTCGATGGCAGCCTCAAATATCGTGTTTAGGCGCGGCACGGTTCTCCGACCGCATCCACTGGATCGTCACAGCATCTGGCCGCGTTCCAACTGCAAATAATGGCGCAAGCGCAGGGCGTTCATGGCCCGCTTGCGTCGCTGCAGTTTCAGGCTTTGCTGCTGTGGCAGTTGCTTGCGCTGCATCGTCACGACACGCCGTACCATTTCACCAGTCACTGTTTTCGGTCTGTCCAGAACATGCTTTCTCATCCGGTCCTCCTTCGTGCTGATGGGTAACCTTAACACAACCCACAGGATTCGTCTCGTGACGTGCGGTCATCCGCCGAACCTGAACCAAAGGACAGGTCGTTTCACGAAACGCCCGAGCTTTGACAAATCTCAGCCCCTTTTCCGTCAGCTTCGCTTGGCAAAACACCAGGCCACGCGAGCAGACAATCACAATGACCAAACAATCGAACCAAGCCCCTGATGACACGACGCGGATCGGCGATGCCGATGCGGCGCTGCGCCGTATTCTGCGGACCGCGCCACAAGATCTGTGGCTCGACACGATCCGACGGGCGGATATGACGCGACATGCGGACCTCATCCACTGGATGCTCAACCGGACCGAATGCGATTTCGCCGTTGCCGTGCACGCCTTTTACCATAGCGACCCAGTCAGCCACCTGACAGATCCGCTGCCATTGCCGCAGCGGCCCGATACAACGCAGCATTTCGCGACGATCTTGCGGAATTGGGATACGGGTTTCTATCGCAACCACCGGCTGGGACTGAATGATCAGGACGTCGATCCGCGCCTGATCCGGCGGGTCAATCAAAAGCTGCTGGCCTGGCCACGCGGCGCGCTGCCATTCCACGTCCCACCCAAGTTCCTCGACCTGACCGGCGGGGCGCCGATCGATCTGCCCACACATCTGGATCCGAACGAGGCGCGGCATCTGTGGCAACTCTATCGCACGCTTGGTCTGCGCGTCAGGCGGAGCGCGCCCGGCTTGCCACGTCGTTTCGCGCGGGTGGGCAAGGCGCTTGGCCGGATCAATTTCCAAAGCGCCCGGCGTTAACCGCCGACATTGCCGGTCGCCTTTCGCTGGCGCGCCCGCTTCAACCCCAGCTGCCGTTCGCGCCAGATGATCAATACACCCGCCAAGATCACGATGCCCGCACCCACCAGCATCGTGCCCGTCGGCACCTCATCGAACACAAGGTACCCGATCGCCAGCGCGAGGATCATCGACGTATAATCGAACGGCGCCACCAGCGACGCATCCGCGAACCGATAGCTGGAGGTCAGCAAAATCTGCCCGATTCCACCCAGCAACCCGGCGGCGATCAGCATCAGGGCCACCGAAAAAGACGGCACCGCCCAGCCCCATGGCAAGGTCAGCAATGACATCACCGACGACGTGATCGTGAACCAGAACACGATCGCGGCCGTATCCTCGGTCATCACCAGCTTGCGCACGAAAACCTGCGCCAACGCCGCCAGCACGGCCCCCATCAGCACAACGACAGCGCCCAGCGTCTCGGACACATCTAACGCCGCCCCTACCGACAAGCGCGGCGAGATTACGATCAACACCCCGATCATCCCCAGCCCCACCGCCGTCAGGCGAAAGGCGCGGACCTCTTCGTTCAGGAACATCGCGGCAAAGATGACGACCAACAAGGGCGCGGCATAGCCGATCGCCGTCACCTCGGGCAGCGGCAAAAGGCCCAGCCCGGTGAACCCCAACCCCATCGCCGAGGTTCCGATCAACCCACGCCATAAGTGGCCCATCGGGTTACTGGTCTTCCACCCATCGCGCAATTCGCCCCGCATGGCGAGCCAGCCCAGAATGATCGGGATCGCAAAAAACGACCGGAAAAACACCGCCTGCCCCGGCGGCACCGCATCCGAGGCCGCCTTGATCAGGCTCGCCATCGCCATGAAGGTGCAGACGGACAGTACTTTTAGCAGAATGCCACGCAGCGGCTGCACGGGAATGTCCTTAGATGGTTCAGCCCATGCAAAGCGTTATTCGGCGACAGGTGCAAGCGCCTCTAGCGCCTGCGTGTAGTCGGCACCCACGTGAACCGGTACGCCCAGCGCCCTGATCTTTTCCACATAAGCCAGATCTTCTGCATCCGCGCCCTTACCCGGCGCGCGCAAGATCACGCGACCAATCCGGCCCGGATGCCGCTCGACCGCCGCCAGATAGACCTGCGCATCATGCTGCCCCGTATCGCCGATCAGGATGAACGGCCAATCCGGCTCGGCCCCCAAGATCACATCAATAGCCGACCCCTTATGATCCCCATGCGTACCCGTGATGAACTGCGTTTCACTGATCCCGTAATCACGCAGAAACATCGGCCCACGCGGCAGATCATGGCGGTCGAACACCTCAGTCAGAAATCCATGGAAATTCCACGGCGATGAGCTGACGAAATGCACCGGATTGCGCCCGCCATCGGACAAGGCACGCATCAGGCGCACCGCATCTGAAAACACGATCCGGGTCTGCGCATTGCCCGTCAGTGAGGTCCACAAATTACGCCACAGCGAATAGGCGCCCGTGTGCATCATCGTATCATCGATATCGGATATGACGCCAAAAGCTGCCCGCGGATCGGGGATCATGACCGGGCAAGCTAAGGTAACGGCACCGACACTGACTGGGATGTCACACCAGCCATGCGCATCGCCACGCGGCAAAAGCAGGGTAAAATACCCTTCCTCATCCGCGACGGCGCTGACGCCTTGTGCTTTGACGGTCACGCCACCCACTTCGGCGGTGCGAAACAGCCCGATCATCTGGCGGAAATTGCGCCACATGCCCTGATCGGCGCGAGTTTCCCGCCGCCGAACGCGGGCGAGCACCCTTCCGCGCACAATCAAATGCTCCGGCGTCGCATATCCGACATAAGGCACGATCGCGCCAGCCTCACGCGGCCTGCACCCGAACCCGAACAACCGCTCGATGCGCACAGCGATCCGGGCCAGAAACAGCTTCATCGCGGCGTGATGCGCAGCACGGCTCCTTCGGAATCCGCCAGTACCAGGACCGATCCGTCATCCAACACTTCGACATCGCGGATGCGGCCGCGATCGGTCAGCATGCGCTCCTCACCGACGACTTTGTCGCCGGACAGCTTCAACCGGACAAGTCCACCTGGGCTCAGCGAAGCGATCAACAGATCACCTTGCCAACGGTCGTAATCACCGTCGTAAAAATCCATCCCGCTCGGGGCGATGACCGGGTCCCAATAATAGACAGGCTGCTCCATCCCCTCCATCACCGCGCGTCCCGACCCGACCGGAGCAAGGCTGCCATACTCTACGCCGTAGGAAATCACCGGCCAGCCGTAATTCCGCCCGGCGCGTGGCTTGTTCAGCTCATCCCCGCCACGCGGACCATGCTCGATCGTCCACAGATCTCCATCAGGCGCGATGGCGGCACCCTGGACATTGCGGTGGCCATAAGACCAGATCGTGTCGATCCCGTCGCGCCCTACAAACGGATTGTTCGACGGCACCGCCCCGTCACGGGTCACACGAATGACCTTGCCGAACGTGGTGCTGTTATCCTGTGCATTTTCCGTCGCGTTGTGTTCCCCGGTCGTAATCCATACCGTCCCGTCGGACATCGGGATGATGCGGCTGCCGTAATGGGCAGCACCCCACCAGGGTGGTTCCTGCTGGAAAATATCCTGCACCTCGGTCATGCGGCCATCAGCCGTCAGCACGCCCTTGGCCGCCGCCGTCCGGACCATTTCGCCACCCGCCGGTTGGGCATAGGTCCAGAATACCGTCCGGTCGCTGGCGAAATCCGGGCTGACGGCCACATCCAGAAGGCCGCCCTGCCCGCGATTGTCGACGTCCGGCAGCCCCGAAATCGGACCCGAAACGGACCCATCCGCATCAATCACCCGCATCCGCCCTGGACGTTCGGTCACCAGAAACTGTCCATTGCCCAGGGGCGCGATACCCCAGGGGTTCTGCAGACCGCCCGCGAAGGTCTCGACCGTCACACGGGTCGTCGCCAGTTGCTTGGCCCGCGTCTGTTCGGGAAAGGCCGGTTGAAAGCTGCTGGCAGGCGGCCCTTGCGGCACCTCGGCCAACGCCATCGCGGGCGCAAGCAAAAGCGGCAAAACAAAACGTCTCATCATGAATCCATCTCCTTTAGTCGCGACATAGCCCAGCGCGCCGCATCGGCCACAGCCGGATCGGCATCGTTCACAAGATTTTCAGCCGCCGGGATCAATGACTGGTCCCCCGCATTCCCAATGGCATACAGGACATTGCGCACAAACCGGTCCCGCCCGATCCGTTTGATCGGCGACCCCGAAAACCGCGCACGGAACGCCGCATCATCCAGTCCAGCCAATTCTGCCAAAGGCGGCGCCATGTCACCCCGCGCCGCATACCGGATATCGCGCGCATCATTGGCAAACTTGTTCCACGGGCATACGGCCAGACAATCATCACAGCCATAAATCCGGTTCCCCATCTTCGGACGCAGGTCCTCATCCACTGGCCCCTTATGTTCGATCGTCAGGTACGAAATGCACAACCGCGCATCCAGCTGATAGGGTGTGGGGAACGCATCCGTCGGACACACCTCCAGACACGCGGTGCACGAACCGCAATGGCTGACCTCTGCCCCATCGGGCTCCAGTTCCACCGTCGTGAAGATAGCCCCCAAAAAGAACCACGACCCCAGATCGCGGCCCAACAGGTTCGTATGCTTGCCCTGCCAGCCCAACCCGGCAGCCTGCGCCAATGGCTTCTCCATCACTGGTGCGGTATCGACAAACACCTTGATCTCTGCCCCCGGCACCTGATCAATCAGCCAGCGGCCCACCCGCTTGAGCCGCTTCTTCACCACATCATGATAATCGCGGCCTTGGGCATAAACCGAAATCGCCGCGCGATCGGACTGCTTCAAAACATCCAACGGATCGTGCTCCGGCGTATAGGGTTCCGCCAACATCACAACAGACCGCGCCTCCGGCCACAGTGCCGACGGATCACCGCGCCAATGCATCCGCTCGGCCATCCACGCCATCTGACCATGCATTCCCGCATCGACAAAATCGGCCAACCGCCCCGCCATCTCGGGCACTGCATCCGGACGGCACACACCCACCTTGGCAAAGCCCGTCTCAAGCGCAAACGCTTCCAGCCGGTCCTTCATCCTTCTTTTGTTCCCAAATACCTTGGGGGAGTCCCGAAGGGACGGGGGCAAAGCCCCCTGCGACGCCAGCCCCTAAAAGTCCAGATCAGCATATTGCGCCGACGGCTGAAATCCCGGCACCTCATCCGCCAGGATCGACCGAAAGGCAGGGCGCGACTTGATCTTGGCATACCAATCCTTGACCACCTCATGACGGTTCCAGTCCACGTCACTGGTATAGTCCAGACAGGACAAATGCGCAGCAGCGGCGAAATCGGCAAACGTCATCTCATTGCCCGCCAGCCAGCGACGCTGATCCAGCAGATACGCCATGTAATCCAGATGATACTTGATCGCGCGCGCGCCCTCTTTCACATTCGTGCTGTCCGGGTAACCGGTATTCATCACTTTCCGAAATACCCGCTCTCCTGTCAGTTTCTTGGTGACGTCATGGTAGAACTTGTCGTCGAACCAACCGACCAAACGACGCGCCTCGCACCGATCCTCGGCATTGCGGGGCAGCAAAGCGGGCGTGACATGCGTTTCCTCAAGATACTCGCAGATCGCGTTGCTGTCCGACAACGTGCGCGAGCCCATCTTCAGCACCGGCACCTTGCCCGCCGGGTTGCGGCGCATGAAATCCGGGTCTTCTTCCCAATAACGCTCTTCGACCAGCTCGACTTCGATCTTCTTCTCGGACAGGGTCAGACGAACCTTCCGGGAAAACGGCGACAGCGGATAGTGATACAACGTGTTCATAAAGCACCCAAACCCATGTTTATAACGTCATGCAATAGGACACCGTGACGATCAATGGCTGTTTCACCTCTCGAAACAATCCGCGCGGCCATCCGCGCGGATCGTCTCGGCCCCTGCAATGATCTGGCGGGTTCGATTGCGGGTGAACTGGCTGGGGTTCGAGGCCGACCGGTTCTTGGGCGCAGGCAGGATCGCCGCCAAACGTGCCGCCTGCGTGGCCGACAGATCGGCCGCATCCACGCCAAAGTAATGGCGCGCCGCCGCCTGCACGCCAAACACACCTTCATCGAACTCCGCGACGTTCAGATACAATTCCAGGATCCGACGCTTGGACCAGACGGCCTCGGCCAGCGGGGTCCACAAGGCCTCGATCGCCTTGCGCGTCCAGGACCGACCATGCCAGAGATAGACATTCTTGATTACCTGCTGTGATATGGTCGATGCGCCCCCGCGCCCCCGATCCACCGCCTGCCTGATGGCCTTGACGTCCAGACCCCAATGCAGGCAAAAATTCGCATCTTCGGCGGCGACGGCCGACCGGGCCATGACAGGGGCGATCCGCTCCATCGGCACCCATTCGTATTTCACGCCACCGACCCGGCGCGATTCAGAAAACATATACGGTGTCGTCGGCGGCGCGATAAGCGCATAGATCAGCGTCGCAATCAGTACCATGCCCAACGCCGCGAAAAGCGCGCCCCAAACCACCCGGCGCAGAAAATGAACCGCCCGTGCGATCAAACCGGGCTGCTTTTTCTGACGTGACCGTTTCCTGGTTGCCGGTTTCTTCGTCTGCGTTTTCTTTGTCGATTTCCGCGCCTGTGCCATCGCTCCCATAAGCCATCTCCGGATCAAAATCGTCAAGCACACATGATCAAAGTGACCAAAGGGCAACATTCAACCTAAATTGCCGATGTAAACGCATACATTGAAATCTACATCCAGAAGTTTCACAAAACGCCATATTCGCACCACAATCGTTTACGTAAGTTTATGTCGTTACCGAAATCGATTTAGAAACAGTGGTAACAGTCTTTCGTCACGGCCGTTTGAATGAAGGCCATGACAAGGGGCTTTAGCGTTTCCGGCGTCCAGCGCCACTTGTCAGTACGAGGGAGAGACTGCATTGAACTGCCTACACCACCTCAAACATTTGCCCCGTGCAGGGATGGCATTGCTTGGCGCGACGGCGCTGGCGACCAGCCTCGCCGCCGATCCGGTGATCCTGCGATCGACCGACGGCACGACCAATCTGAACGGTGATCTGATCGGCTTTGATGGCGAATACTATCTGCTGAACACGGAACTGGGTGACTTGCGCGTCGCCGCCGACCGCGTCACCTGCGACGGAGCCGGCTGCCCCACCGTGGAAACGGTATCGGCGGATACGATCGCGGGTGGTTCCGATACGGTCGCCGAAGGCCTCATGCCGCTCTTGCTGGCGGGTTTCGCAACCGACCTGGGCGCCGAGGCGCAGACACAAACTGGTCAGGGTGAGGGTCGCATCGTGACCACATTTGTCGGACAGGATGGTTTCGGAGCGCAAATCGGTGCCGTCGCCGTGCAATCCGGCACGTCCGACGATGCGTTCGGCGGTCTTCTCGATCGTTCGTTCCAGATGGGCCTCTCCGCCCGGCGCATCACACCCGCAGAGGCGCAGGCGCTGGCCGCCGACGGCGCCGGGACCATGATCGCCCCGGATCAGGAACATATCGTCGCGATCGACAGCCTGGTGATCGTCGTCAACCAATCGAACCCGACCGACGCGCTGTCGGTCGCTGACCTTGCCGGGATTTTTGCCGGTCAAATCACCAACTGGGCGCAAGTCGGCGGCCCCGACCTTCCGATCACTGTGGTCACCACGCAAGATGCAGGCACCAACGACGTCCTGCGCGCGGGGATTTTCGGTGATCAAAGCGGAACGCGCCTTGTTGGCAATTACACCGCCACGGACAACGTCGACGCTGCGATCTATGTCGACGAAAACCCGGGTGCGATCGCTTATGTCGGCTTTGCCTTCAAACGCGGTCAGAAGCCACTGAACCTCGTCAGCGAATGCGGGATCGGCACGTCGCCCGACGCCTTCTCGGTCAAGACCGAAGAATACACCCTGTTCCGCAGGCTGTACCTTTATACCCGCGCCGATACGGATAACACGCTGACCGATGATTTCGTCCGCTACGCGACATCGCCAGCCGCCAATCTGGTGATCCTGCAGTCGGGCTTTATCGATCTGTCCGTGGAACAGGTGCCCTTGGGCACCGACAGCCCCCGCGCCGCCCGTGTGCGCGGCACCGGACAAGGCTCTTTCGAGAAAAGCGTCGTTGACCGCCTGATCGGCGAAATGGCGAGTCACGGGCGTTTGTCCTCCACCTTCCGCTTCCGCACCGGTTCGACCGAGCTTGACCCGCGCGGCATCGACGATCTGCAGCGGCTTGCCGATTATCTGGCAGACCTGCCCGACGGGGCCGAGATCACGTTTGCCGGTTTCGCCGACAGCGTGGGTGCGTTCGAACCCAATGTGATCCTCTCGGAAGGCCGCGCCGAACAAGTCCGCAGCGCACTCCTCGCCCTGGCCGGAGATCGCCTTAACAACGTCACAATAAAGACCGCCGGCTATGGTGAAATCGACCCAGCCGCCTGCAACACTAACGATGCAGGCCGGGCGATCAACAGACGGGTCGAAACATGGATCAAAACACAATGAGCGGGGCGCGCAGCATGAAAGGCACATTGCCCTGCCTCGTCGCCATATTGGCCGTGTCGCTCGGCGGCACCGCCATCGCGCAAACCGAAGGTGTGTACCGCGCCGGGGCTGAACGGATCGCCGCCAGCGACGACATCCGCAGGCTCAGCCAGGAAATCGCCGCGGCCGCCTGTCTGGCTGACGCTGGTGTGGACACCGCAACGCATATGGCGACACTCACCAACGCCATCGGCGAATATGACGCGCTTTTCGCAGCGCTCAGCGAAGGTGACGCCACACGCGGCATCGACCAGCCCGAGGAAGACCGCAAGATGAACGTGGCCCTCAGCCGGGTGCAGACGCTCTGGGACAACTACAAACCCGCCATCGATGCGCGGATCAACGGCACCGCCGATCCATCCGGGCTCGACTATATCTCGCGTCAGAACCTCAACGTGATGCATTCCGGCAAATATCTGGTTAGCGAAGTGATCAACCGCTACTCGGTCCCGCCCGCGCTGCTCTCCACCGATGCGTTCACGCTGGATATCGTCGCGCGGCAACGTTCGCTCGCTTTCCAGATCGCGAAAGAGGCGTGCGGCGTCATCACCGGCAACACCGTTCTGGGCAAACAGGCGCGGCTTGCCAAGGCGTCACAACGGTTCGATGTCTCTTTGAACGCGCTGATCAACGGCTTCCCCGGCGCCGGTGTCGTGCCCGCCCCAACGGCGGCCATCCGTGACGGGCTGACAGCGGTTCAAGGCGACTGGAACCGCGTCCAGACTATGATCGACCAAATCGGCGGGCCAGGCGACGTGCAGGTGGCGTCGGACATCCACGACCGGATGTCCAGCATCGCAACCGCGTTCGACGCGCTCGTTCCGCTTTATGTCGAAGAAAGCAAGGCCGGGATCAACTAACCACCCACCACTCGCAACGAAAACGCCCGATCGCATCATGCGGCCGGGCGTTTTGTTTCTATTCCGCAGGCATCGCAGCCGGTTCGACCGTCAGCGGATGCGGCAGATGGACCAACATCTCTTTCGGGCAGACCTGCACGAAATGATCGCGCTCCGTTTCCCAATGCTGTAGGATATCCGCCGCCTTTCGGCTGCCCGTCTCTTCCAGATGCCGCTCGATCAGCCCTTTCAGCTGATCATGCCAATGGTCAACCATGACCGGATTAGTCACCAGCGTTTCCATATTCATCAGCGGAGCCGAGGCACCATCCGGGTCGTACAGATACGCCATACCACCCGTCATCCCGGCACCAAAATTGGCACCGACCGACCCAAGGATCACAGCCACACCACCGGTCATATACTCACAGCCATTCGTGCCGCAGCCCTCGATCACGACCTTCGCGCCAGAGTTCCGCACGGCAAACCGCTCACCGGCACGACCCGCGGCAAACAGATAACCATCCGTGGCGCCATAAAGGACCGTATTGCCGATGATCATATTGTCAGCAGCAACCAGCGGGCTGACCATCGGCGGACGCACGACAATCGTGCCGCCCGACAGGCCCTTACCGACATAATCGTTGGCATCGCCTGACACTTCCAGCTTCAGCCCAGGCGCCGCAAACGCGCCCAGCGATTGCCCAGCCGAGCCGCGCAGCTTCACCGTCAGATGATCCGGCTGCAAGCTATTCCGCATGCCGAACTTCTGCACGATATGGCTCGACGTCCGCGTCCCAATCGTCCGCAGCGTGTTCTGCACCGCATAATCCAGCTGCATCTTCTCGCCATCGTTCAGGAAACGCGCCGCATCCTGCACGATCTGCGCGTCCAGCGTGTCATCGACGGCATTCCTTGGCCGCTCACGATCATACGAAATCTTATGCGCGCCATCGACCGTGATCAGCAGCGGATTCAGATCCAGATCATCCAGATGCGCCGACCCACGCGACACCTGCGTCAGCAGGTCCGCACGACCAATGACATCATCCAATGACCGGGCACCAATCGACGCCAAAATCTCGCGCACTTCCGTCGCATAGAACGTGATCAGGTTCACCACCTTGTCGGCATTGCCGGTGAACTTCGCGCGCAGACTTTCGTCCTGCGTACAAACCCCAACCGGGCAGGTATTCGACTGGCACTGGCGCACCATGATGCAGCCCATGGCGATCAGGGCGGCGGTCCCGATCCCGTACTCCTCCGCCCCCATCATGGCGGCCATGACAATGTCACGGCCCGTGCGCAGACCACCATCGGTGCGCAAAGTAATCCGCTCACGCAGGTTGTTCATCGCCAGAACCTGATGCGCCTCGGTCAGGCCCATCTCCCACGGCAGACCGGCATATTTGATCGAGGTCGCCGGGCTGGCACCCGTCCCGCCATTATGGCCAGAGATCAAAATAACATCTGCTTTCGCCTTCGCGACCCCCGCAGCGATCGTTCCAACACCTGAACTGGCGACCAGCTTGACCGTCACCTTACAGCGCGGATTGATCTGCTTGAGGTCATAGATCAGCTGCGCCAGATCCTCGATCGAATAGATATCGTGGTGCGGCGGGGGTGAAATCAGCGTCACGCCCTTCGTCGAATGACGCAACCGCGCAATCAGGTCAGTGACCTTCATCCCCGGCAACTGACCACCCTCACCGGGCTTGGCCCCTTGGGCGACCTTTATCTCCAACTCCTCGCAATGGTTCAGGTACTCAGCCGTCACACCAAAGCGGCCAGAGGCCACCTGCTTGATCTTCGCCGACGGATTATCACCGTTGGGCTCCGGCACAAAATGCGCCGGGTCTTCGCCACCCTCACCCGAATCCGACTTCGCGCCAATCCGGTTCATCGCCACGTTCAGCGTCTTATGCGCCTCGGGCGACAGCGCCCCCAGCGACATGCCCGGCGTCACGAACCGCTTGCGGATCGCGGTGATCGACTCGACCTCTTCAATCGGAACCGGCTTGCCCAACGGCTTCATCGCCAGCAAATCGCGCAAATGGATCGGCGGGTTCGACTGCATCGACTTGGAATATTGCTGCCACATCGCATAGGACGCATTGTTGCAGGCCGCCTGCAACATATGCATCGTCTGCGCTTCCCAAGCGTGCTTTTCACCCGACCGGCGCGCCTTGTAGAAACCGCCAATCGGCAGCACGTCCGATCCGCCCTTCCAGCCGCGCGCATGGACCTCTTCCAGCTTGGCCTGAATGCCATTCGTGCCAATCCCGGAAATCCGAGATGGCATGCCGGGGAAATACTCAGCCACCATAGCGCGGCTAAGGCCCACAGCCTCAAAATTCAGACCACCGCGATAGGATGACAGAACCGAAATCCCCATCTTTGACATGATCTTCAAAAGGCCCGCATCGACAGCCGCGCGATAGCGGCGCATCGCATCGGTCAGGTTGCCCTCGATCAAGCCACGCTCGACCCTATCCGCCACGGAATCCTGCGCCAAGTAGGCATTCACCGTGGTCGCACCGCAGCCGATCAGCACGGCAAAGTAATGCGGATCGATGCATTCCGCCGACCGCACATTCATCGAACAGAAGGTACGCAGACCCTGCTTGGTCAGGCCCGAATGCACGGCGCTTGTCGCCAAAATCATCGGCATCGGCACCTGATAAGGCGATTGATGCTCATCCGTCAGCACCAGATGGCCAGCGCCAGAGCGCACGGCATCCTCGGCTTCATCCCTGATCCGCTGCAACCCGGCGGAAAGCGCCCCGCGCCCCGGCTCGAACGTACAGTTGATGAACGCGACGCTTTCGCCGAACTGGCGCACCATTTCATCGAACTCGGCATTGCCGACAAACGGGCTTTCCAGCACCAGAATTTCGGTCTGCGATGAATCCTCATCCAGCACGTTCTTGAGGTTCCCGAACCGGGTCTTCAGCGACATCACCCGGCTTTCGCGCAACGAATCAATCGGCGGATTGGTCACCTGGCTAAAGTTCTGACGGAAGAAATGCGACAGCGGGCGATATGTCTTCGACAGCACAGCCGACGGCGTATCGTCCCCCATTGACGCGATCATTTCCTTCCCATCCTCAGCCATGGGTGCAAGGACCTGCTCCAGCTCTTCAATCGAATAGCCCGCCGCGACCTGCCGCTTGCGCAGCTCATCACCTTCGAACAGCGGTACCTCGGGGATATCCCGCAGATGGTCATTCAGGGCGACAACCTTGCCGACCCATTCACCAAACGGTTGCGACGCGGCCAAGACGTCCTTGATCTCGGTATCGTGGAACAGCTTGCCCTCTTGCATATCCACGGCGATCATCTGACCCGGACCCAGCGCGCCCTTCTCGACTACGGTCGCTTCATCAACAGGAACCATGCCCACCTCGGACCCCGCAACCAGCAAACCATCACCGGTCACAACATAACGCAGCGGACGCAACCCGTTCCGATCCAGACCACCACAGACCCAACGGCCATCCGTCATGGCGAGGGCAGCCGGACCATCCCACGGCTCCATCACCGCGTTGCAATAGGAATACATGTCCTGCCACGCCTGCGGCATCTCGACCGCCTGCTTGGACCAGGATTCCGGCACCATCATGGTCTTGGCCATCGGCGCGTTGCGGCCCGCGCGGACCAACACCTCGAACACCGAATCCAACGCCGATGAATCCGACGCCCCGGACGGAATGATCGGCTTGATATCCTCCGCTTTCTCACCAAAAGCCGACGACGCCATGCGAATTTCATGCGACCGCATCCAGTTCACATTGCCCTTCAGCGTGTTGATCTCACCATTATGGGCCAACATGCGGAACGGCTGCGCCAACGCCCACTGAGGGAAGGTATTCGTCGAATACCGCTGGTGATAGATCGCAAAGGCGGACTCAAACCGCGCATCCATCAGGTCCGGATAAAACTCCGCCACCTGCTCGGCCAGCATCATGCCTTTATAGATGACCGACCGGCACGACAGAGAGCACAGATACATCTGACCGATCTGCGCGGCGGCGGCGGCCTTTTCGATCCGGCGACGGATGATATAAAGCTCACGCTCGAACGTTTCGTCATCTATATCCTTCTCACAGCGGATCAGGATCTGTTCGATCTCCGGGCGGGTCGCATTCGCCTTTTCACCCAGCACGTCATTGTTCACCGGCACATGACGCCAGCCGTAAATATAGTGACCCATGCGCAGCACTTCGGATTCCACAATCGTCCGGCACCGCTCCTGCGCGCCGAAATCCGTGCGGGGCAGAAACACCTGACCGACGGCGATCAGCTTGCCATCAACCGGCTCGTGCCCCGTGCGGCGGATCTGATCCTCAAAGAACGCAACGGGGATCTGCACGTGAATGCCCGCGCCATCCCCCGTCTTGCCATCGGCATCCACGGCACCACGGTGCCAGACGGCCTTCAGCGCGTTGATCCCCTTTTCGACCACGCCACGCGACGGCGCGCCGTCGATCGCAACCACGAGACCCACACCGCAAGACGCATGCTCATCCGCTTCGGTATACAGCGAATTCTCGGCCATCCACTGACGCTTGGCTTCCTCAGCCGCGACCCAGGATTGATCATAGGTTGTCATGGTTGATCCCCTTCAGATACGCCGAAAAACGCGAGCGTTTCGCCCGTGTCCATCCGCTTGTGATCGCCGGCAAAGGCCCAGCCTTCCGGTTTCTTGTCTACGTAATATTCCTGGGTCAGGCTGCGGCCCGCCGCATCGTCGAACAGCCCGGCCGACAGACCATAAGACCCGTCATGCTTCACCCGGTAAAACAGGGTCGACCCGCAGGCATCGCACCACCCGCGTTCTGCCCATTCCGACGTCTGGCGCGTCTTGACCGGACCATTCAAGGTCACGTCGTGACCCCTTGCATGAACCGCAACAAAGGCCGCGCCCGTCCAACGCCTGCACATGTCGCAATGACACGCGCTCATCCCGTCGCCCAACCGGGCAACGTCCACGTCCACCGCGCCGCATAGACAATGCCCGGATATGGCAGCCGCCTGCGTCACGAAATCGCGACCCCGCATTCATGCTTGGGGCGGGCGCTCAGGAACCCCGGCTCGCCCGGAAAGATGAACTCGACCGGGCTTTCGTCACGGTCAAAGGAGTCGTCACCAATGGTCGTCGTCCCGGTCCCCGACAAAAACATCCGCCATTCGCGGTTGATGAACTCATTGCCCTTGCTCGACCACATGACCTCGCCCGCATCGTCATAGGCGGTGATGTCATAGGTCGTCTCATCCAGCGTGATCCCGTCGATGGTCACCTGACGGCCGGTCAATGTATCCTGCCCGACAAAGCGGGTTTCGCCGATCTGCTCGGACAACGTGCGAAAGTCATAATCGTCTACGCCATTCGCGATCAGGTCCGACAATGACGCTGGTTCGGTCGGGCTGTCCTCCAGCCGCTCCGAATGGCCGCTGAGAACATGAATGCTCTCGATCCACTGCGTTTCCGCATCGATCCGCCCGGCATAGGTCATCCCGTTTTCATCAAGACTGACACGGCGCTGATGACCCTCGGGGTCGAAACTGCAGGTGAAATGGTGTTCGACCTTACAGCTATTGGCCTGCACGGTCAGATACGCCTCGCAGCCGGTGGGCAGTTCAAAGGTCGATTGCTGGGCGGCGACCGGGCCGGCAAGCAGGATCAGGGCAGCGACAAATCTCATGGCTGGAAACTGGCCTCATTCACATTGCACTCAAACTTCGGGGTGGCCGAGAAAAAGCCCGGCTCATCGGGATAGATAAACTCGACCGGCGACATGTCGATCACGTCGCCCGGCGTCGCCTGATCCCAGGCCTCACCAAAGAAAAACAACCGATGTTCTTCGCTGACGAACTGGCGGCCACTGCTCGCCTCAATCTCGTTGCCCTCACCATCCAGGGTGCGACCCTGAAATTCGGTATTCAACAGAACCTCGCCGTCGATCACCGTTTCCTCACCGGTCAGCTGGTCATAGCCGACATTACGCTCGATCCCTTCCTCGGTCTCGATCACGAAATCCCAGGTGTCGATCTGGCTAGAGAACAATTCGGTCAGCGACGCGGGGTCGTCCGCCGGTTGGCGCAATTCTTCGCGGCCATCCAGTTTATAGCTTTCGACCCACTGGAATTCGTCGTCGACCTTCTGAACGCTGAAGACACCATTCTGACTAATCAAGGCGATCCACTGATCACCCGGCTCATCCGCCTCGCACGTCCAGACATTGACCATGACACAGCCCTTTTGCTGCACGGTCAGCTTGCCTTCGCAGCCTTCGGGCGCCGCAAAACTCTGCTGAGCAACCACTGGCATTCCGGCCAGACACAGCGTGGCAGCCATCAACGTCTTCATCATTTTTTCATCCTCCAAGTCAGCATCACTGACCTAACTACATCTTGGTGTCTGACGAAAGGTCCGATGGAATTCCGATAAAAGTCCGATGATTTTCCGACACCAGTTTTTCGCTATTCAGCGGCCACATCCGCCGCTTGACCAAGGTAGTCCAAAATTGCCGTCGCCGCATCCCGACCGTCCCGAATGGCCCACACAACCAGCGATGCACCGCGCACGATGTCACCTGCGGCATAGACCCCTTCAAGGCTGGTGGCACCCGTTCCGAAATCGGCCTTGATTGTGCCCCAACGGGTCACTTCCAGCCCCTCGACACCCCACAGCGCAGGCAGATCCTCGGGCTCGAACCCCAGCGCCTTGATCACCAGATTGGCGTCCTCGACATAATCGGCCCCGTCGATCAACTCGGGCGTCTGACGGCCCGTCGCATCGGGCGCGCCCAGACGCATCTTGTCCACGACAACACCTCGCACCGACCCGGTAAAGGCCCCAGGATCAGACACATCGGTCACGCTCGGATCACCGGCGAAACCTTTCGGCGCAGACAGCCAGACGAATTCCACGCCCTCTTCCTCCGCATTCTGCACTTCGCGCTGCGAACCCGGCATATTCGCCCTGTCGCGCCGATACAGACACTTCACGCTTTCAGCACCCTGCCGGACAGCAGTACGCACGCAATCCATTGCCGTGTCACCACCGCCGATCACGACAACGCGTTTGCCATCCGCATTCAATTCACCGCTGTCGAATTCCGGCACATCATCGCCGAATGACTTGCGGTTACTGGCGGTCAGATAGTCGATTGCATTCACAATCCCATCTGCGTCGGAATTCGGCAAATCCCTTGTTTTATAGACACCCGTTGCGATCAGGATCGCGTCATGCTTACCCCGGATCGCGTCGAACGACAGGTCCTCGCCCACGTTGCAATTCAGCACGAACTGCACGCCACCATCCGCAAGCTGGTCCATGCGCTTCATAACGACATCCTTCTCCAGCTTGAAGCCGGGGATGCCATAGGTCAGCAGGCCGCCACCGCGATCATAGCGGTCATAGACCGTCACCTGCACTCCCTGACGCCGCAGCATATCCGCCGCCGCCAAACCACCCGGACCGGCGCCGATAATGCCAACGCTTTCACCGCGCTCCGCATGCGGGCGGATGGGTTTGACCCAGCCTTCCTCGAACGCGGTGTCGGTGATGTATTTCTCGACCGAGCCAATGGTCACGGTGCCGTGGCCCGATTGCTCGATCACGCAGTTGCCCTCGCACAGGCGGTCCTGCGGGCAAATGCGGCCACAAATCTCGGGGAAGGTATTGGTCGCCTGCGAAATCTCATAGGCCTCCTGCAGGCGGCCCTCCGCTGTCAGGCGCAGCCAATCCGGGATGTTGTTGTGCAGCGGGCAATGGGTCTGGCAGTAAGGCACACCGCACTGGCTGCAGCGGCTGGCTTGCTCTTCCGCCTTCTCGGCAGCGTACTGCGCATAAATCTCATCGAAGTCCGCCTTCCGTAGATTAGGAGGACGCTTCTCCGGCATATCCCGCCCGATAGCCGTAAATGTGAGCATCTTTTGACCAGCCATGGCACATTCTCCCATTTCCCAAGGCGAGCCGCCTTTTAGATCAGGTTTTTTCAGATAAAAAGACAGTATTACTGACCTATCATCCATTTCTTGCCACAACTCAACGCTGAACTTTCAAAAGGATCAGAAAATTTAGGTCCGGATTGCGACCTATATAGACTCTTTCCCCTGATTCCTAACGGGTTACGTTGGCGCAACCGAATCAAGCCGCTGGACAAAATGACCACCTTCAACCTGCTCCTCATAGCCCTGATCCAGGGCCTGACCGAGTTTCTCCCCGTCTCCTCCTCCGGCCATCTGATCCTGCTGCCGTCCCTGACAGGCCTCGACGATCAAGGCCAAATCATCGACGTGGCAGCCCATGTCGGTACGCTCGCCGCCGTGATCCTCTACTTCTGGCCGGACGTCCGGCTGGCCCTTGCAGGCACCCTCCGCCTTGTCCGTGGGAAAGTCGATACGCAAGGCGCCTTCCTCGCCCTCTGCCTCCTCATCGCGACGATCCCCGTCATCCTGTTCGGCCTCTTCCTCAAGCTCACCGGCCTGTCCGAGGCCATGCGCGGTATCGCCCTGATCGGCTGGACAATGATCATCTTCGGCATCCTCCTCTACTGGGCCGACCAGACCGGACCCAACGAAAAGACAGCGGAAAAGTGGAGCCTGAAAGACGCGCTGCAGATGGGCGTTTTTCAAGCCATCGCGCTGATCCCCGGCACCTCGCGCTCCGGCATCACGATCACCGCCGGCCGCATGCTGGGCTACACCCGCACCGACGCCGCCAAACTGTCGATGCTGATGTCGATCCCGACAATCATCGCCTCCGCCGCGCTCCTCAGCCTCGACGTGATCGGCACGGCCAACGCCGAACACCTCCGGGACATCGGCATCGTCATCGCCATGTCCTTCGCCGCCGCGCTACTGGCACTGACGCTCATGATGCGGCTGCTGCGCGCGGTCAGCTACACGCCCTACGTCATGTACCGGATCGCGCTCGGGCTGGTTCTGCTCTGGATCGCCTACACCTGATCCCTGCGTTTACAGCCCAAGACGAATGCCGCATACACCACAGAACGACCCCGTGGCTCAACTGGATAGAGCAGCCCCCTCCTAAGGGGCAGGTTGCAGGTTCGAATCCTGCCGGGGTCGCCATTTCCTCAAGATGTGCCAGAAAAACCGGAAGTGCGCTCAAAAGAAAGAATAAGTGCGCGCAAATTTATATGGCCGTGGTTTGGAGGCCATGCCATTACCTAAGCAACCTATTGATTCAAAATTCTTAATTTGGGTCCGGCTTGATGCTATCGAGAGCCTCCCAAAACCCTCGGTCGCCCCTGATTTGACAGTTCGCGCTTTGTTCGATCTTGGTAAGTCACAGGTTCCGGAACCTTTCATATCAGTCAGCCCGCCACCTTTTGGCCGGGTAAAGCGCGCGGAGGATGTTTCTGCGCCATGAAAGGACTCCGCCATGTCTCGTTCGCACTCCACAATTCCATTCCATGATCTCAAGTTTCTCGATGATGTCCCATCACTCAGAAGCGTCGAAGAAAGGTTTCGGAAGTTTTTGAAAAGGACCCGGAAGGCCGCCCAGGAGCGGGCGGTCGCCCAAGGACAGATGACCGAGGACGATTGCCTCTACGACTACGAGCTGGTCACGGACGCGGACCTGCGCCGGATCAAGCGGCGCGCGATGCGGGTCTTGGAACGTGTGCATTCCTCAACCGGCATGTACCACCT
>NZ_JBBIFZ010000012.1:0-21328 GCF_037572755.1 Yoonia sp. 2307UL14-13
TCGAGATGTTCTACAATCCGAAACGCAAGCACACAAACAACGGCATGCTGTCGCCCGTTGACTTCGAAGAAAGACAGCTCAAACTAAAACAGGCGGGTGTCTAGGAAACTAGGGGCACCTCAGCGAGATGTGCTTCCCATTCCTCGAAAATCTTGAATAGCTGGTTCAATTCATCTACATTTAGGTCCACCATTTAACCTCAGACCCCTTTTGTTGTTTAGGTGCAGTCACTACCGCTATTTATATTGGTAAGCATGGGATAAAATTGTGAATCTCTGGACGCAGTGGCAAGGGTACTGAGCGCCAACATACGCTATTTCCGAGTATACGGGACAAAGACCCTGAATTGCTCTTGATATTCCGGGTCGGCTCTGATCGCCAGATTGTTCGTCACGCGGACGTGGCGTGTATGCTCTGTCATCAGCGCGTCATCCCGGACGGGCACCGCGTCCATCACTCTGATGGGGTTTGCGGAACTGCAATATTCACAACCTTTGGCTGACAGACATCGTCTAGGACCTGCCTAAGGTCAGCGCTCATGGGTCGCCTAACAAAACATTCACAAGCCTGACCACTTCGTTAACGCTGACATCGATGAATCTCTCCATAGTCTTTTTACCTCAAAGACGACAAATTGTTGCCGGATTTTGGGTTAATAGCGGTCATGACGTAAAATTGTGCTATCCCGTTATGCTGGAGCAAAATCCATGACCCAAATATCACCGCGTAAGCGAACGCTGTTTTTAACCAGTGCGATGTCATTGCTGGTGGCCATGCCGGCTTATGCACAAAGCATCGTTGATGACGCCACTCTTGGCAATGTGCTCGAACTAAGAGAAACGTCTCTTGTCCAAAAAGATGGTTCAGCCTCTTTGACGGGGAAGCTGCTCAGCCTGGATAACGGGTTCTTCACCTTGTTTACGGAAGCTGGGGATATCGTGCGCGTGCCTGTCGATGACGTCATCTGCAAAGGCGCGGACTGCCCTCAGGGAACGACATGGGCCGTTGCCCCAGCTTCGGCAGAAGAGACTGTAGAAACCCCGGAAGAAGAAATAGTGGATGTCGCGGCCCTTAAAGCGAACGCAGCTTTGCGCTTTACCGGATCTGACACAGTTGGGCTTGTCCTGATGCCCTCCATGTTGGAAGACTACGCAGCTGTCCTGGACGCCGATATCCAAAACAGTGTTCTGCCCGACCTTCAGACGTTTGTCCGTTATGTCGACGTTGACGCTAACGAGATCACCACCATGTTCGTCGACTCAGGTGGCGATGCAAAAGGCTTTGCCGAACTTGCAGATTCGGCCGTTGACTTTGGCATGACATCCCGCCGCCCAGACAACGCTGAAAACCGGCGTATCGTCGGCAATGGCGATTTGCGCGGCAGCGACAATGAAACCGTCATCGGCATCGACAGTCTGGCTGCGGTGTTGCATCCGGACAACCCGATCCAGGCGCTTTCGCTTGAACAGCTACGCGCCATTTACGCCGGTGAAATCACGAATTGGTCGCAGGTTGGTGGCAATGATGCCCCGATCACCGTGCTGTCTCGCGCCGCCGGGGTCGAAAAAGAAACTTTTGAAAACGTGATCTTTTCCGGCGAGGGTGCCGATCTTGGTGCAAATGTAACCTTTGTCGAAACTGCCAATGTGGACATGGCTGCCAATGTCGACGTGTCCGATCGCGTGCGTAACGATCCAAACGCGATCGGATACGTCAGCCTCGTTTTCGCCAAAGACCTAAAGAGTGTGGGGATCTCAAGCTCTTGTGGGATCACGTCGACTGCAAACACGTTCGACATCAAGACTGAGCAGTATCCGCTGGTACGCCGCTTGTACCTGTACAACCGTGCTGAAAGCCTCTCGACAGAGGCGCAAGACTTTCTTGAATATGCCTTGTCACCCGCAGTAGACGACGCCATCGATCGGTCCGGCCTCGTGAACTTTGCGGTCGAAAGGCAGCCACAAGCTGCGTCGCCGCTTGATCGTGCATTTGGCCGCAACCCGAGCGCTGCAGAATCGGGTCTTGCCGATCAGCTTTCTGGCGACAAGGCTCAGTGGGACAGACTTTCAACTACCGTTCGCTTCCCAACAGGTGTTTCCGCAATCGGTAACAAAGAGCTGAACGATATCGCACGCTTGATCGAATACCTTGAGGGCCTGCCAGAAGGCGCGAGCATCGCAATCGTCGGCTTTGCAGATGATGTCGGTGACTTTGGCAGCAATCTTCGTCTGTCAGAACGGCGCGCGCAATCCGTCACGCAGCAGATCACGGAACTGGCGGGTTCACGTCTCGACAATGTCTCGATCGAAACACGCGCTTACAGCGAATTGGCCCCATTGGTCTGCAATTCCGATGCGAATAACCGTGCGATCAACCGCCGCGTGGAAGTCTGGGTGCGCAAATAATCAAAAGAGACGGTATGCCGTGCGATGCTGCCACGATCGCAAGGCGGTGCGTGGCATACCGATCACCTGAAACAAAAGTCGAAGTCCTTTAAGTTCTGCTGATACGCCCGATAGGTCACTTTTGCCTCACGCAGGCACAACCCCAACGGCACAGGACTTGAGTTACACAAAACCTTTGCTCCTATAAGAAAGAGTAGAATAATGGTCAGAATTGGTTTGGTTGCATGCGTGGTGGTTCTGACAGGCTTAACCTTCCTGTTTGCCACTTGGTCGCTCTCGGATGACTTGGATCGCGAAGGTCAGTTGTTGTCCGTCGTTGAAACGCAAGAGACGGAAAGACTCAAATCGCAGCTTGCTGAGCTGGAGGCTGCAAACGAAAACGGAAAAAGTCAGATCGACAATCTGACCCAGACGAATGCCACGCTGTCGGCACAAGTTGCAGATCTCCAAGCGGAGATGGCAAATGCCGTGGGCAGCGCCGACGAGCTTGGTGCGCTGAGCGAAACGAATGCCGTGCTGACGGCACGAATCGAAAGTCTCGAGGCAGAGATGGCATTTGCCGCAAGCGATGTCGCCGAAAGTGACCAAATGATCGCATCTCTGACTGAAGAGATCGTTGCGGCGCGCGAAAGCAAGCAAGCAATCGAAGAACAACTCGCTTTGGCCAATACTGACGTCGAAGCGCTGACGACCCGCATTGCAGAATTGGAAAGTGAAACAGTGGCACTTTCCCAGAACTCAACGGATCAAACCATCGCTTTGCGTGCCGAAGTCGACGCGCTGAAGGATGAACTGGACGTGTCAAAGCAACGTGTTGCCTCGCTCATCACAGAAGCGGACGAAAAGGCTGGTATGGTATCTGAATTGACAGCGCGGGCTGAAGGTTCGGAAGCCGAAATCGCAACTTTGAATGGTCAAATTGCGCAGCTTTCAACAGAACTTGAAACACGTACCGCAGAGGTGCGCGCTGCGACTGAAGCACTGGCCCTTGCAGAAAGCGAAGCTGCGGCGGCGATTGCGACGGCGTCCGCAAACGCACAGCCGGTCGCACCGGCTGCGGTGGATTCCGAAGCCGCACAACCTGCCGAAACAGCTGTGGGCTCAGCAGCCCCGACCCAAACGCTGGCGTTCTGCAATGAACGGTCTTTGACTGCCTTTGCAGGTCAAAAGCTGGAATTTGAAAACGACACTGCAACGATGACCGTCGACGCAAGCGCAGCGTTGGAAGGCTTCACCGATATCGTCCAACGGTGCACGCGCTCTGGGCATTCGCTTTTGATCGGTAGCCACACAGACAGCAAGGGTTCATCACAAAGTAATCTGACCCTGTCACAGTCTCGCGCAGATGCCGTTGCTGAGTTCCTGATTGCACGCGGAATACCCGGCAGCGCACTGCAGGGGGTGGGTTATGGCGAGGAAGACCCGATTGCATCCAACGGCACCATCGAAGGTCGTGCCGAAAACCGGCGCATCACATTTGAGTGGCAATAGTAGCGAACGACTAGAGGCGGTTAATCATCAATGGAAAATACTATGATCCAGGTCCTCATTTTCATGGCATGTACCTTTGTTCTGGGGACTGCGCTTGGCTGGTTAGTGTCCAGCTTTGGCAGAGTGAAGATGAAAAAGGCGGCAGAAGCGGAAGTGGAATTCTGGCGGAAGTACTCTGAACAGAACAAGTCTGGCCTGGACAGGTTGCGTGAAGAGAATGAAGTGCTGAAGCAAAAGACGGGTCGTGCCAGATAGGTGCAGGTATATCTGAGCCACTCTCTTTCGTGTTTAGCCAGGTGAGATGCGGGTCGTCACTCCAACAGTGCCGCATCAAATACGTCCCAAACGTTTGTCTGTTTCCAAGAGTTTCGCGTCTCTCTCCGCAGGGTCGCCGTAGCCGCCCCCACCCGGTGTTCGAACGCGCACGCGATCGCCCGGTTGCAGGGTGATATCCTGTTCCTTGGAAAGATGTTCAGGAATGTAGGTTTCACCGCCACGCAAGATTTCAACCTCATTGACGGCGCCATCCTCGCCACCCAAGGCGCCCTGCGGCCCAAACCGTCCGTGATCCATCACAAAGCTTGCGCGCGCGGTCCCGCGGCGCAGTTCGACCTCGTATTCCAGACCCAGCCCACCGCGATGCTTTCCTGCCCCGCCAGAGCCTTCGCGCAGGACGTAGCGATGGTAGAGGACAGGAAAGTTCTGTTCCATGATTTCCACAGGTGGCGCCTTGGAGATACCGATTGTCGAACATCCGTTCGCCAGCCCGTCGTGATCGAAATTACCGCCGTAACCGCCGCCGGATAGCTGATACATCACAAAGTCCCGCCCGGTTTCGGGGTCATGCCCGCCAAGCGAAAAGTTCCCGCTCGTCCCTGCCGGTGCGGCCGTGACGCGGGTTGGAAGGACCTCGACAAGTGCGGCAAACACCGCCTCTGCGATGCGTTGTGAGACTTCGGCAGCACAGCCCGAAACGGGGCGAGGATATTGCGCGTCAAGGAAGGTGCCCGTCGGCCGGATCACCTCGAGCGGTACAAACGCCCCGGCACTGATCGGTACTTCGGGAAAGATATGGCGCATGGCCAAGTAGACCGAAGACAGCGTTGTCGCCAGAACCGAGTTCATTGGTCCCATGCAAGGTGGGCTGCTGCCGGCAAAATCAAACTGCAGGTGACCAGGCGTTTTGCTGATCTGCAACCGGATAGCCAATGGCTCGTTGACCACCCCGTCGCTGTCGATCCAGGCGGTCGAGGTGTAGGCCCCATCGGGGATTTCGTCGATCAGTTGCCGCATCTGCGCCTCGGCCCGGATGCGCAGTTCTGCGATTGCTTCCCGCACCATATCGTCGCCATAGCGATCAAGAAGCGCGTTCAACCGCTCTTCACCCACTTTCAACGCCGCGGCTTGCGCCTTTACATCGCCAATCCGCTGGTCGGCGACACGAATGTTGGAACATATGATGGCGTAGATCTCGGGATCCATCACGCCTTGTTTGAACAGACGCACAGGCGGCAGGCGCAGTCCTTCTTGTTCTACGGATGTGGCAGAGGCCGAGAACCCCCCCGGTACAGCGCCACCGGTATCCGGCCAATGCCCGGTATTGGACAGCCAGCAGAAGATTTCCCCATTGCGATAGAAGGGTCGCGCAAAACGCACATCCATCAGATGTGTCCCGCCCAAATAGGGATCATTGACGATATAGACGTCGTCGGGCTGGGGCGCGGCCACAGTGCCTGCGGCAATCATCTCGATCAGGGTGCGCGTGGAATACTGCATGGTGCCGACGAAAACCGGTAAACCGCCTGCGCCTTGCGCGATCAGTGCGCCATCGTCAGCGGCATAGATACCGTCGGAGCGGTCGTTCGCCTCTGCGATAACGGGCGAGAATGCGGCGCGCGAAAAGCTCAGGTCCATCTCATCACAGACCTGTTGCAGCCCGGCCTGGATGACCGAAAGGGTGATGGGATCAATGCTCATGCCGCAGCCCCGATATGGATGGTGAGGTTGCCATCGACCCCGCCCTCCACCCGGTCACCGGGCGGGATCAGGACGGTGGTATCAAGCTGCTCGACGATCGCAGGACCGGTGAGTGTTGCATCTATGGGTAAGTGGTCGCGCCAATAAACGGGCGTATCGTGCGTCTTGCCATCAAAGATCACTTTGCGCCGGCCGCTTGGTGCAGGGGTTCCGTTTCGGCCCGCAGGGTCGATCAGTTGCGACAAATCCACAGGGTCACGGACTCCAATGACAGAGGTGTTCACGGTCACGATCCGCGCCCGGATTTCGGGCAGATCAACCTTGAAACGATCCCAATAGACGGCCTCGAACCTTTCGCGCAGCAGCGCGTCCGAGGGTGTGGGGCTGTCCAATGGCACACGTACGACATGGCTTTGGCCGACGAACTGCATGTCAGCGCTAAAGTCATACCGCGTCTCTTTGATCGCGATGGTTTCGCGCGCAAGCGCCGCCTCACCCGCCGCGATCTGGCGCGCGAAAGCGTCGTGTATCACGCTGATATCATCAGATCCCAAGGCGGTATTGACGGTTTGCGCGTAGTCATGGCGCAGGTCCGCCACGACGCAGCCGAGCGCGTTCGTCATACCGGGGCGTGCCGGGACCAGTACACGCGGCACACCAAGCTCGCGCGCAAGGGCTGCCGCATGCAGTGGACCTGCCCCTCCGAACGCAAAAAGCGCAAAATCGCGTGGGTCTGCCCCAAGTGACAAAGATACCATGCGGATTGCCCCTGCCATTTTGGCATTGGCGATGCGGATCACAGCCTCTGCCGCCTGCGCAGCATCAACACCCAAGGGTTTACCCAGTTTTTCAGCAAAGATTGCCGCGATATCATTGACGCCTACGCCACCGGCGACCGCGTTCAGCTTACCAGAATTCAAGCGACCCAGCAGCAAATTCGCGTCGGAAATGGTTGGTGCGGTCCCGCCCTTACCATAGCAGATCGGGCCGGGGTCGGCACCGGCACTGTGCGGCCCGACCTCCAACAATCCGGCAGTGTTGATCGTGGCAATCGATCCGCCGCCCGCACCTACCGTCCTCACGTCTACCATCGGCACATGAATGGGCATGGCGTATTCGACCTCGATCTCGTTGGACGCGGGCGGCATTCCGTTGCGAACCAATGCCACGTCGGTCGAGGTGCCGCCCATGTCATAGGTCAGTAAGTTTGATTCACCCGCGCGTTTACCAGTATAAGCGGCAGCCATGACGCCGGATGCCGGGCCGGACATCACGGTTTTCGCGGCTTCATGCGCAACCGCATGCGATGAAACCATGCCACCATTGCCGTTCATGACAAGCAAATCGCCAGCATAGCCTTTTGCCTTCAACTCATCACGCAGTCGCGCGACATAGCGTTCCAACAGCGGTTGAACAGATGCGTTCACGGCAGCGGTCACACCCCGTTCGAACTCGCGCGTTTCGGACAAAAGCGCGTGGCCTGCGGTGATGTAGCTGTTGGGCCAGATTTCAGCGGCAATTTCAGCGGCGCGTCTTTCATGTGCAGGGTTGGCGTAGGCGTGCAGGAAGTGGATGACCAGCGCCTCACAGCCTTGATCCGCAAGTTGCCTGACAGTCATACGCAGCGCATCTTCATCGAGCGGTATCAGTACGTTGCCACCAGCATCCATCCGCTCGGGTACTTCCCGGCGTAGGTCGCGCGGGATGATCGGGATGAATTGCCCGGTCATCCCATAGGGTTGCGGGCGGGTGCGACGGCCCAGTTCCAGCACGTCACGGAACCCCGCTGTGGTGATCAGCCCGGTTTTGGAAAGTTTGCGTTCTAGGACGGCATTGGTGGTGGTTGTCGTTCCATGTACGACTAAACCCACATCCGGTAGGGCAATATCTGCGGCGTCCAGCGTGTTGAGCACCCCATAGGCCTGATTGTCCAGTGTCGTGGGCGTTTTAGCAACACGGATCGCACCACTGTCGGTATCGACCATCACCAGATCGGTGAAGGTGCCGCCAACGTCGACGCCGATGATCTTGCCCTTTGTCACGCGGCCTCGTCCCCTGCAAACTCACTTGTATGCTAATAAAGTCGCAAAGGGGTATTACTAGTCAACCGTTATGGTGGCCGTTGCCTCAACAGGCTGGCCGTCAACCGCGTAGCTGCGGTGGTTGTTGGTGTTGAGGCTGACGCGGATCGTGTGTTCGCCTTTTGGCAGGGCGCCAATGCGATAGGTATTGCCAAACACCCGCCCCAGCTTGACGCTGCCGGCATAGATGTGGCCGTGGCCTGTGCCCGGTACATGGCCGCTATCCTGCAATTCTTCGGCAAAGGTGAAATTTTCTGTTTCGATCTGCGCGGTCCAGCCTGCGTCGGACGGGGTGACCGTCAGCGCAATCGCGGGGATCGGTTCGCCTGCGGCCGGTTCCAGCATCATCGCGTGGCCCATGGCCATATGTGCTTCCATGCTGCCGGGTTCGGGTGTCATGTAACGCGCACTGATGTTGACGTCGCCCGCTTTGGCAAAGCTCAGCGTCAGTGGAAGCAGCGCGCCATCTTCAAGTGGGGCGTTGCTGGAAACGCTGATATAGGCGCCATCCATCGAAAGTGATGATCCTCCCGTCTGGATTGGCAGGCCTTCGTCAGCATTTTGCAAGGCGACACGGGCGTCGGGGCTGGCAACCGAGAGGAGTTCGTCAGGTGCGCCGTCGTTTTGTATCGTCAGCACAGCGTTGACCTGCCCACCCATTCCCGGATGGACCACGGCATCACCGATCCGCATGTCGCCCGCAGGTGGCGTCAAAAAATCGCCCAACCAAAGTGCAACACCAAGGGTTGCAACTGCAACTGCAAGGATTCCTGCTTTCATATCTGTTTTTTCCAATTAGAACCCACCGGATGAAGATGCGGAACTTTCTAATTGCCGTCAACTTGGCATTGCTTTGGCCCGTCGCCGCAAACGCACATGCCTCTGCGCAGGGGTTCGTGCTTTTGCTGCCTACGGGCGCCTATACGGCAGCTGGTGTTGCCGCTGTGGCGTTGACCGTTGTGGCGCTGTTTGCGGTGCCAGAGCGGGTCGTGAATGGCATGTTTGGCATGCGAACGATGACCCCGCGCAAATTCGGTCTGGCACCCACGGTGACGAGCCTGCTGTCACTTGGGACGATGATTTTCGTGGTGTATCTTGGGCTGTTCGGCCCGCGCAGCCCGCTTTCGAATTTGATGCCGCTATCATTCTGGACGCTGGGTTGGGTCGCGCTGATCAGTCTTTCGGCGATCTTTGGCAACTTGTGGCACTGGATCAACCCCTGGACGGGCCTCGCAGCGGTGCTTGGCCTGACAAAACCGGTTTTTCGGTTACCAGATTGGTTGGGCCTTTGGCCTGCAACGGGCATGTTGATCGCTTTTGCGGCCTTTTTGCTTGCCGATCCAGCACCAGATGATCCAATACGGCTGGCCCAAATCGTACTGGGCTACTGGACGATCATCTTTCTCGGGATGAGCGTATTTGGCCGACCGTGGTTACGAAGTGTCGAACTGGGTCATGCCTTGTTTGCGGCATTGGCAAGTCTGTCTGCCGTCCGATCGCACATGCCAGCGGGAATTGGGGGACCGGGCTGGCAGATCGTTAAGATGGCCCCTTTGCCAGCGGCGGGCCTGTTCGCATTGACCTTCCTGGGTGTCGGCAGCTTTGACGGGCTGAATGAGACCTTCTGGTGGCTGGGCACTATTGGTGTAAACCCTTTGGAATTTCCCGGTCGCTCTGCCGTGATCGGCGTGACGGTCATGGGGTTGCTGGGCTCAATCATTGGCCTGATCGCTGTTTTTGCGCTGGTAGTTTGGCTGGGTGTGGTTCTGATCCGCGCGAAAGTGCCATTCAGCAAGGCATTCAGCACCCTGGGCCTGAGTGTCCTGCCCATCGCGTTGGTCTATCACATCGCACATTATTTACCGTCGTTCCTGGTCAGCATCCAATATACGGTCGCGGCGCTTAGTGATCCTTTTGCGCGCGGGGACGATTGGCTGGGGCTTGAGCCATTTCGCGTGACGACGGGTTTCTTTAACCGCATCGACACCGTACGGCTGATCTGGATAACGCAGGCGGGGCTTGTGGTGTTGGGCCACGTCTGGTCGGTCCTGCTGGCGCATCGGCTCGCCACGGATCTCTTTGGCGGTCACCGCCGTGCTGCCATTGCCACACTTCCGCTATCAGTTTTTATGATCGCCTATACATTCCTCGGGCTTTGGCTTTTAGCCGCACCACGCGGCGCTTGACCCAATGTTTCGGAGAAATCGCTGGACAAACACATGCATACAAACAAAATGTATACGTAATTGAGCCCGGTTACGTGCTAAAGCCCCACCGCTAGGGAGAGTTGCAATGAACAATCAAATGAAAACCACACGTCGGAACTTGTTGAAATCCGCAAGCGCCGGGTGCCTTTTGGCAGCATCCCCTTTGCTGGGCCGTTTCGCAGGTGCGCAATCGTCCGAGCCGATCAAGATCGGCTTTCAGCAACATTCCACCGGCATCGGGGCTGCCTACGGACGCTGGTATGGGCGCACCACTGATGCGGCCGTCAAGATGATCAACGACGCTGGTGGCATCAATGGCCGCCCGATCGAAATCATCGCCGAAGATGATGGTACCGATGCCCGGCGCGGGGCCGAAGTTGTTGAAAAATTCGCCAATCAGCACAACTGCGACGTGGCATTCGGTACGCTGTTCAGTAATGTGGTGATCGGATCAGCCCCGGCAGCAGGCGAACAAAAGCTGCCCTATTTCGTCGTGTCCGAAGGACATCATGTGGCGTCAGGGGCACTGAACCGCTATACCTTGCAGCCGGGCATCACGGATGTGCGCAGCCAGGTGCAGGCTATGGCGCCATATGTGGCAAAAAATCTGGGAAAGAAGATCACGATGATCTATCCAGATTTTGCTTTCGGTCATGATCACCGCGATTACTTCTCAGCCGCGATCGAGGCGCAGGGTGGTGAGGTGCTTGAGTTGATCCCGATATCACCTGCCGAAACGTCGTTCACCAAATACTTCCCCAAAATCCCACGTGACACCGAGGTTTTGTATCATGTAATGGTCGGCCCCGCGGTGCTGACCTTCGCAAAAGAGCTAGGCGAATTTTTTGGGGCCTCTAGCCCTGCAATCTTTGGGTTCATTGACTCGCTCGAAGCTGTTGATATGGCTGCACCAGGTCTGGAATTCCTTGAAGGCACATATTTCTGGGAAGGCAATCCACGTTACGCACAGGCCGATCAGACATCATATGACAAAAATTTCCGTGCTGCCGTTGGCGTGGATGATAATGGTGCGTCACTCTCTGACCCAAGCGATGTATCGACCTATGCCCATATGTTTGGGTGCTGGGAAACGCTGCATATTATCAAGGCCGGCATGGAAGCCGCTGATTATCAAAGCACTGCAGACCGTCAAAAATTGATCGAAGCGGTCGAAGCAATGACGGATATGCCTGAAAGCGATCTGCACCCCCAGGGGCCAAAACTGTTCAACGGCAAGACCCACCAGGTATTCGGTCAGCAATACATTAGCCGTGTCGAAAGCGGGCGCCTGGTCAAGGTGCACACCACATCGATTGAAGACACGTTCTATCCTGACGCGGTCGATTACACGACACAATCGTTCTGAACTTAACGCGCAGGTCGGGCCCTGATTTGCCCGACCTGTCTGCTCGCAGGCCTCAATGGATTTCGGACCCCATCTCCTTCTCGCCGTTTTGGAAGGCGCAGTTGGCGCTTCTGTATTGGCATTGACGGCCCTTGGGCTGTCTTTGGTCTTTGGGGTCATGCGTGTTGTCAATGTCGCCCATGGCGAGTTTTTCATGGTGGGCGCGGTTGTGGCTTGGTTTGTCGCCACATCCGTTGCAGGGCATCCAGCCATTGGTTTTCTGGCTGCTTTGGTGATCGCGCCCCTTGTGGCCGGTGGTATCGCAATCGTGGTGGACCGGCTGATACTGAAACAGGTCGAATATGACCCCGAGGCGACGATCGTCGGCACGATCGGCGTCCTCTATATCCTGCAACAATCCGCACTGATGATCTATGGGCCAGAGGCGCGTCCGGTCGAGCCGCCTTTTAACCATCGCATCGCATTGCCGTGGCTGGAATGGGGCGAAAACGGGTTGGCGTTTTTCTATCCGTGGGGGCTGAGCATCACCAGCTATAAGCTGTTTGTGATTGTTGCAGCCATCGGCATTTTGCTAGCCTTCTGGCTGGTCATGTCGCGGACAAAGGCCGGGCTGATCATGCGTGCCACGCAGATGGACCGCGAGACTGCGCAGGCCTTTGGTATTCCGGTGCAACGTGTTTATTCCATCGTCTTTGGCTTTGGCGCGGCGCTGGCCGCTCTGGCGGCTGTCCTGATCGTGCCGATCCAGCAGGCACATTATCTGATGGGTGGCGATCCGTTACTGCTGAGCTTCATTGTCGTGATCATCGGCGGGCTTGGATCGGTGCGCGGCACCATTGTAGCCGCGTTGCTGGTAGGCATGTCAGACGGCATCATTTCGGTGTTTTTCAGTCCAACCCTATCAAAGATCATCGCGACACTTCTTGTGGCCCTTGTGTTGGTCTTCCGCCCGCAGGGGCTGTTCGGAAAGAAGATGGCATGAGCCTTGGTGCCCGATCCGTCGCCCTGCATTTGGGGCTGATCGCCATCCTGATTGTATTGGGGCTGATGCTACCGACTTATCATCAGGGCAATCTATCCCGCATTCTGGTACTGGCGACCTATGCTGTCGGATATAACGTGCTGTTCGGCTATACGGGCCTATTGAGCCTGGGGCATGCGATGTTCTTTGCCGCTGGTATGTATGGCTGCGGGATGATCATGCATTTGGCTGGCTGGTCCGTCATTCCTGCCTTTGTGTTGGGTTTGGTCGTAGCAGCGATGTTATCGATTGTTGTGGGCCTGTTGGCGCTGCGCACGATTGGCGTCGCTTTCATGATCGTGACGCTGATGTTCGCGCAGACGGTCTATCTGACCTCGCTCTACTTTGGCGCATGGACAGGTGGGGACGAAGGGTTCGTCATCTCGCAAGCCAGCCGCCAGATCGCCGGGTATCCCCTTACCGAGCCTACGACACGGTTCTTTGTGGCGCTGACCCTTTTTGGTACAGCTTTGCTTTTGACGGCATGGATGATGCAGCGCCGCTTTGGGCGGGTCCTGATCGGTGTGCGCGAGAATGAGGAACGCACCACGATGCTGGGCTATGACGTGTTCCAGCACAAATTGGCAGCGGTCGTGATATCGGGTGTCATCTCGGGCGCTGCGGGTGCTGCTTACGCGGTCTTGTTCGGGTATGTCGGATCAACCTTTGCGACCGTGCAATATTCAATCCTGCCGCTGCTTTGGGTACTTTTGGGCGGTATGGGCACGACGATCGGGCCGCTGATTGGCGTGGCCTTCATGTTCTACCTGATCGACTATGCCAGCGGGATCACCAGTGCCTACATGCTGGTGGCGGGCGCGACACTGGTCTTGTTGACCCTATTTGCACGTGCAGGAATCGTCGGTGAAATTCGCAAACGCTGGGTGCCATGGTTGCCATGACCCTGCTTGAAACCAAATCACTGACCCGCATCTTCGGCGGTCTGCATGCAGTCGATGGGGTGGACTTTGCACTAAACACAGGCGAGGTGCATGCGCTTATCGGCCCCAATGGTGCCGGAAAAAGCACCTTTGTCGGTATGGTTTCGGGTCGTATTCCCGCCAGTTCTGGTGAGGTCTGGTTTGATGGTCGCAACATCACCGCCGCCCCTGCGCATCAACGTATTCGCGCGGGCATGGCCTATACTTTCCAGATCACGGCGATCTATGCAAAACTGAGCCTTGCGCAAAACATCGCGATGGCGATGGGGTCGCAGGATCAGGCTGGTATTCTGATGGCTCTTGACCGTGTCGGGTTGGCAGATCGCGCCGGGCAGATCGCGGGTGACCAGTCCTATGGCCATCAGCGCCTGCTGGAAATCGCGATGGGCGTTGCCCAGTCCCCACGCTTACTGATCCTGGATGAACCGACGCAGGGGCTGGCTGAAAGTGAAATCGCGGACTTCAACGACCTGATCAAGAGGTTGGCGGGGGAGACGACCATCCTGCTGATCGAACATAACATGAGCGTCGTGATGGCACTGGCAGACAGGATTACGGTATTGGATATGGGCCGTGTCCTTGCGACCGGCACCCCAGCAGACATCCAAGCAAACCGCGACGTGCAAAACGCCTATCTGGGGACATCATGACGCTGAAATTGGATGGTGTAAGCACGGGCTATGGCCCGGTTCAGGTTCTCTATGACTTGTCGCTCGAGGCGAGACCGGGTGAAATCCTATGCCTGCTGGGGCGCAACGGGGCCGGCAAGACAACGACACTCAAAGCGATCATGGGGCTGTTGCCGCTGAGTTCTGGCACAATCACGCTGGACGGCACGCCGATCAGCACGCTGCCCGCACATCAGGTCCCCAAAGCAGGCATGGCCTATGTCCCGCAGGGACGGCGGCTGTTCAAGGAACTAACCGTGGCGGAAAATATTCAGGTTGGCCTGATGACGCGCGGCAAGGGCCAAGCCACAAGAGAGCGTGTATTGGATATGTTCCCACGCTTGCGCGAAAGATTGGATCAGCGGGCTGAAACCCTGTCGGGCGGCGAACAACAGATGCTGGCCACCGCGCGCGCGCTTTGTCTGGAACCATCTGTGCTGATGCTGGACGAGCCGACCGAGGGCCTGCAACCATCGATGATTGCATTGATCGCGGACACAGTACGCAGCATGCGCGATGAAGGTAAGGCTGTGATCCTGGTGGAACAACGGATCGAGGCGGTACTGACGTTGGCAGACCGGGTGGCATTCATCGAAAATGGGCTAGGGCGCGAGGTCGTCACGGCGCAAGCCTTGCGTGACGATGAAGGTCTTTTACAGAAATACGTTGGAGTCTAAACCAGTTTGGCCAGCAATGCCTCAAGCGTGCGGGTTTCATCTGCGGTCAATGGTGCGACCGTTTCGGCTCTGGCGGCGAGCGCCTGTGCACGTGCGATAACAAAAGCATTTTTGCCATCCGGTGTCAGATCAATCAGGTGCAGCCGCTGATCAACCTGATCAGGGCGCGATGTCACCAGCCCCTTGATCCGCAACCGCTCGACGACGCCTTTGATTGTTGCTGAGTCCATTGCTGTCAGTCGCCCCAGTTTATTCTGGGACACCGCGCCACATTCTGAGAGCCGGGCCAGCGCTGCAAACTGCATTGGCGTCAACCCATCGACATGTTTGGCAAAGATCGCCACATGACGCTGGTTCACCCGACGCAGATTAAAACCGACCTGATCGGACAGGTCATATGCGTCAGTCTTGAGTACGTCATCGCTCATCTTCAAAGCATTGACAGTTTGCACGGCCTCCCGCAACATCTGCTTGTATACCAACAACCTGTAAGGCACCGATGGACAGCCATTCGTATCAACGCCCCGACAGTTTGCAGGGTGCTCTTGATATACTTGCAACAGGCGGCTGGCAGATCGCTGCGGGTTGCACCGATCTGTTTCCTGCGACAAAACGCAAGCAGTTGGAAGGCCCCATGTTGGACATTACCAGCATCGCTGAACTGCGCGGTGTGACGGGCGGCAAGGATGGGTTGCGTATAGGGGCAGCGACCACCTGGACAGATATCATCCGTGCCGATCTTCCGCCTGCCATGAATGGGCTAAAGCTCGCTGCGCGTGAGGTTGGTGCGATGCAAATTCAAAACCGCGGCACGATTGCAGGCAATCTGTGCAATGCATCGCCCGCCGCGGACGGTGTGCCGCCTTTGTTGACGCTTGATGCGCAAATCGAAGTGCGTGGCGCTACCGGTATGCGGGTTGTTGCGTTGAATACCTTCGTCGTCGGGCCGCGACAAACTACCTTGCAGAGCGGGGAGATGGTGACCGCCATTCTTATTCCAAAGGCGTCTCTGGCCGGTGTCGGGAACTTCTCGAAACTTGGCGCGCGCACCTATTTGATCATTTCGGTCGCGATGACCGCAGCACGGATCACCGTTACGGATGGACTGGTCACGCAAGCGGCCCTCGCCATTGGTTCTTGTGGACCGGTCGCGACCCGCGTACCGCTGGCAGAAGCGGCTATCCTGGGCAAGCCGCCTAGTGCGGAGTTGATCACTGACGACATGGTCGCCGCTGCGATTGCTCCCATCGACGATGTCCGCGCCGATGCCGGCTATCGCCACATCAGCGCGGCGGAATTGCTGCGGCGCACGGTGGCGGCGCTGGCATGACTGAAATCACGCTCCGGATAGATGGCAAGATCCGCCAGATCGTGGCACATCCGGCGCGTCGCCTGTCAGAGGTCTTGCGTGAAGACCTGAACCTCAAAAGTGTCAAAGTCGGGTGTGACGCAGGGGATTGTGGCGCTTGCACCGTGCTGATTGACGGCGCACAACATTGCGCCTGCCTGACCCCCGTTGTGCAGGCCGATGGGCGGCAGATCGAAACGTTGGAAACGGCTGATGCTGGACTGTCGCAACGTTTGCAAGAAGCGTTTTTGGATCACGGCGCGGCGCAATGTGGCATCTGCACACCGGGCGTGATGATGGCCGCGATGGAATTGCTGCGGGTGGTGCCCGCGCCTTCTGAGGATCAAGTGCAAGAAGCCTTGGCGGGAGTTCTGTGTCGCTGCACCGGGTACCGCAAGATCATCGCGGCAGTTATGGCGGCAAATGCGCCGTCTGCTACCGTAACTCCACTGCCGGGCGCATCTGTTGGTCAACCGATCCGGCGCCTCGATGGGCGGCCCAAGGTCGATGGCACGGAAGTTTTCGGGGCTGATTACGTCCCTGACGGCGCGCTCTTGGTGCGGGCGGTGCGATCGCCGCATTATCATGCAGCATTTGCTTTGGGCGATGTAGAATCCTGGGCCAAGACAAACGACGTCGCGCACGTTGTCACCGCCGCCGATATCAACGGACAAAACCGCTATGGGGTCATCCCGCCACTGGCCGATCAGCCTGCATTGGCTGAAACGCATACACGCTATCTGGGCGAACCTGTTGCACTTGTCTTAGGCCTGCCCGCCATAATCGAAGCGTTGGATCTCTCCGATTTTCCTGTCACATGGACACCGAAACCCCATAGCCTGACGGCGGCAGAGGGGGCTGCCAAAAACGCCGCTCAACTCCACCACGACCGACCAGAAAACACGCTTATCCGGGGCAACGTGAGTTGCGGCACGCCTGACGATGCACTGGCCAAGGCTGCCTTTACCGCGACCGGGCGCTTTGAGACGTCTTATGTCGAGCACGCCTATATCGAACCCGAAGCTGGTTCGGCCTGGATGGATGGCGACACCATCGTCATTCAAGCCTGCACCCAGGCACCGGTGATGGATCAGGAAGACACTGCCAAGGTGTTGGGCCTGTCAGTGGACAAGGTCCGCATCATTCCGTCAGCGGCCGGAGGCGGTTTTGGTGCAAAACTGGACGTCAGCTTGCAGCCACTTCTGGGCCTTGCCGTACTCAAATCTAGCCAACCCTGCACGATGGTCTTCAGCCGCACGGAGTCCATGCGCACGACCACCAAACGGCACCCCGGCACGATGGAGGCGACCATTGGCGCGGATGCAGATGGGCGCATCACCGGGATGATCTTTCACGGTGATTTCAACACCGGTGCCTATGCAAGCTGGGGACCGACCGTCGCAACAAGAGTCCCGGTTCATGCATCTGGCCCGTATCTGACGCCCAACTATCGCGCGACCAGCCGGGCCGTGCATAGCAATGGCCCGACGGCAGGCGCGTTTCGCGGATTTGGCGTGCCGCAGGCCGCGATTGCGCAAGAACTACTTTATGACGAACTCGCCATGAAATGCGGGTTGGACCGGCTTGCATTCCGCCGCCGCAATGTGCTGTGCGACGGTGACAAAACGCCATCGGGACAGGTGTTGCAAGCGGTGGGGATGGAAGAATGCCTTGATGCCCTTGCCGTACATTGGGATCGGGCCAAGGCGGATGCGGCGGGTTTCAATGCGACCGCCACCACCCGAAAGCGGGGCATCGGCATCGCATCCTGCTGGTATGGCTGTGGCAATACCGCATTGCCGAACCCATCGACCATCCGTTTTGGGATCACGGCTGAGGGGCGGCTACGGCTGCATCAAGGGGCGACCGATATCGGGCAAGGCGCGAACACCGTGATCACGCAGATCGCGGCTGATGCGTTGGGTATCGACATCGCGACGATTGAATTGGTTGGCCCCGACACCGCCCTGACACCCGATTGCGGCAAAACATCCGCCTCGCGCCAGACGTTCATCACAGGTCGCGCGGCTGAGGCCGCAGGGCGGGCGCTGAAGGCGGCGATCCTGCGGCAAACGAACCTGAGCGATACAACGGCGCTGAAATTGGGTGATGGAACGCTCACGGTTCAGCAAGGCAGTGAAGAACGCACCATTGTGCTGGCCACCCTGCCACGCGACGCCCACGGCTATGTGCTGTCCGCCGAGGAAACCTACGATCCACCGACCAGCACGTTGGATGAAAACGGCCAAGGCACGCCCTATGCGGTTTACGGTTACGGCGCGCAGATCGCAGAGGTCGAGGTCGACCTAAAGCTGGGCACCACCAAGGTGCTGCATATCACGGCAGCACATGATGTGGGCCGTGTCATCAACCCGCGCTTGGCCGAAGGGCAGATAGAGGGCGGGATCGCCCAGGGTTTGGGGCTGGCCCTGATGGAGGAATACCTGCCGGGCCAGACCGAAGACTTGCACAATTACCTGATTCCCACGATCGGGGATATGCCGCCCGTCACCTCCATCCTGATCGAAAAACCCGATCCAGAGGGGCCGATGGGTGCGAAGGGTCTGGGTGAACACGTCTTGATCCCCACGGCCCCTGCTATTCTGAACGCGATCCGGGATGCCTGTGGCGCGAAGATTACTAAATTGCCCGCACTCCCCCACCGCGTTCTGGCCGCGATGAAAGACGCGCAATGACCAGGCCTGCGAAAATCCGCTGCGATGCCTGTCCTGTCATGTGCTATATCGCAGACGGCAAGACAGGGGCTTGTGACCGCTACGCCAATGCGGGTGGGCAGATCATTCGCTGCGACCCGCTGACCATCCTTGATCGGCGCATCGCCAAAGGTGACGAGATCAAACCGTTTTTGGCCGCGAACTGGGATGGATACACTGCGACAGGCGACGATGTGACCGTCTCGGCCATCGGCGCCGGAACGACCTATCCCGACTATAAACCCGCCCCCTTCATCGTCAGCCGCGAAATTGCGGGGGTTGATTGCGTGACCGTCGTGACCGAGGCGATTTTTTCCTACTGCGGGGTCAAGGTAAAAATCGACACCGACCGCCATTTAGGGGCAGAGGCCGCAACCGTACGGGCGGAGGGTGAGGCAATCGGCCATGTGATGACCTCTGAATACGGGTCACAAATGCTGTCGCTGGGCGGGGTTGATCATCTGACGGGTGGGTCCAAGGCCGAAGGGCGCACGACCTGTGATGCCCTGCTGCAGCTCTGCAACAAGGAAGCGGTAGAACTCACCGTGGATGGCGGCTCGACTGTTGTGGTGCAAGCAGGCCAAGCGCCGATTGTTGATGGGGTTCGCGAAGACCGGATGCGCGTCGGTTGTGGCTCAGCCACAATCGGAATGTTCGCGTCACAATGGAAGGGGCTGGTGGATGAGGTCGTGGTCGTCGATGACCACATCACCGGCGTGGTGTCTGAACATCAGGCTGGCAAGGTCATCGACTGGCCCGACACCGGCATTCGCATCAAGGGGCATCGGTCGACCCCGGGGCGCTACTTCAAGGTTGCAGAACCCGGCCAAGGCTGGGGCGGCACAAATATCGAAGACCCGTTGACTATCTTAGGTGAATGGCGCGCGGACAAAGGGGCCAAACCGGGTTTGAGGCTGCTAATGGTGTCGACGACTGGCGATCATGCGGCGTATTTCGTGCTTAATGACGCTTTGGAACCTGACGCAGCACCAATGCCACAAGCCCTGCAGCCTTCTGTCGATCTCATCGCGCAAAACTGTGAACCGGCACTTTGTACAGTGCTGTTTATGGGTGGCGCCGGCGGCTCGTTGCGGTCTGGGGTGACCGAAAACCCGGTCAAGCTCACCAACTCCGTCAAGGCCGCACAAACCAAGGTCACGATCGGTGGTGCGCCGGTCTATCGTTGGCCGGGCGGGGGTATCACCGTGATGGTGGATGTCACCGATGTGCCCGATGGCGCATTTGGTTATGTCCCGACGCCCGCGCTGGTGGCACCATTGGAATTCACGGTTGACCGTGCGGCTTACGAGGCACTTGGCGGGCACAGCACGGTCATTCGCACTCTTTCAGATGTCCTCGAAACTGGCGGCGAATATGGGGCCGACGCGCGGATTGTGGGGACGGCAGAGCGATGACAGCCCCGCAACACGCGCTTTTGCCGGATTGCCGGTTGCATCTGCACCACGGGCCGATTGACCTGATCATCGGCGTCGAAGGCTCAAAACGCAACGCATGTTACCGCGCGGCCTGTGAACGGTTCGCAACAGTCCTGCAGGGATTGGTGGCTGAACTGTCCGATTTGCGTCAACCTTTGCAAAACACCCGTTTCAGCGACCCCATTGCGCGGCGGATGGCGCAGGCGGTCGCACCGCACGGCGGCGTCTTTGTCACCCCGATGGCGGCCGTCGCAGGTGCCGTCGCGGATGAGGTTTTGGCCGCGATGATCACAGATCACGTCCCACCAAAGGCCTATGTCAACAACGGCGGTGATATTGCGCTGCACTTGAGCGGGCAGCGCAGCTTTAACGCCCGCAGTCCGACCGCCGACATCACCATCACCGCCGAAGAATCGGCGCGCGGTATCGCCACATCTGGCTGGCGCGGGCGGAGTCATTCATTGGGGATCGCAGATGCCGTCACCGTGTTGGCCCGCACCGCCGCCACCGCCGATGTCGCCGCAACCCTGATCGCCAATGCGGTGGATGTGCCCGGCCATCCCGCGGTATCTCGCCAACCTGCCAGCGCCCTCAGCCCAGACAGCGACTTGGGTGAGCGGTTGGTGACAACAGATGTCGGCCCACTGCCCGCTGCGGACATTGCAAAGGCCCTGAGCGGCGGTGCCAAGGTCGCACAAAACATGATGAACCGGGGCCACATCCTCCAAGCCATTCTGTCCCTGCAAGGGCAGACCAATGAGGTGCCCCTAGATTTGTAGACGCTTTGCCCCCTAACTTTGAGGCGAGGAGGCCGACATGGGGACAAGCAATTACAGCGACGATTTCAAGCGGGATGCGGTGCATCAGATCACTGTGCGGGGCTATCCGGTTCGGGAAGTTTCCCGACGCTTGGGTGTGAGCACTCACTCTCTGTACAAGTGGATGAAGCTGTTCGGGGATCCGGCTCCCAAGAAGTCCGACGTCGACCATGAAGCC
>NZ_JBBIFZ010000013.1:0-21222 GCF_037572755.1 Yoonia sp. 2307UL14-13
ATGAACGTCGCCGGTTCGGATATCGCCGTTTGGGCATCTTGCTTGCTAGAGAGGGGTTTGAAGTGAACCACAAGAAGCTGTTCCGGCTGTATCGTGAAGAAGGTCTTGCTGTGCGTCGCAGAAGGTCGCGCAAAAGGGCTTTGGGCACGCGCAGGCCCATCCTTGTGCCGGATCGAGCCAATCAGCGCTGGTCTTTGGACTTCGTGTCTGACGCCTTCGCAGACGGCCAGCGGTTCCGCGTGCTGTGCATCGTGGATGATTGTACGCGCGAGGCGCTGGCAACCGTCGTGGATCGTTCGTTGTCAGGCGCGCGGATGACCCGTGAACTGGATGAGTTGATCCGCAGGCGCGGCCAACCCGACATGATTGTCTCAGACAATGGAACCGAAATGACTTCCCACGCTGTGCTGCGGTGGTGTCAGGACACTGGAGTTGGCTGGCACTACATCGCACCAGGCAAGCCAACGCAAAACGCGTTCGTGGAAAGCTTCAACGGTCGACTACGAGATGAATGCTTGAACGAACACATCTTTGGCAATCTCGCCGAAGCCCGAAAGATCATCGAAAACTGGAGGATCGATTATAACACACAAAGACCACACACATCACTCGGCGGGCTGGCCCCGGCAGTCTACGCCAATCTCAACCGTGCCACCCGGCCTGCCTCGCTTGAGCTCCGCAAAGGATCCGCTCAGCAGGCCTTGACCGCAACCAAATCAACAGAAAGAAACAGGAACGGATTCTACACCTGAACCGCCCGGATCAGGGGGCTGGGTCAGTTTCCTCGATTTGCGCTTTCAGCTCCAGTGGTTCTGGCAGTTGATCACTTGGCTGACGGATCGAGCGATGGATGGCCATAGGGCGCCGTTCCATCACATCCGACGATAGGATCGCCGTGACCTGATCCTGATCCGCTTTGGCGAGACGTCCATTGATGCCGATATCACCGATGCGCGTGAACTTCTGATAGGTGAACTCAAACACATTCCCATCCGGCGACTGGACACGCAGAACTTCGCTCTCGCTTGTTGGAGCAGCGTCGCTGCGTTCTGCGTAGACGGCTAGAACATCATCAAGTGGATCGCCCGGTTGCAGGCCGAGGATCTCGTATGGGTAGGGGCGGGGCTCAGGCGCATAATGGGCGTCAGCGCGTTTTCGGCGAGGGCAGGCACGGCCAGCCAGGTCAGACCAAGGGCACGGGTCAGCGATAAACGGATCATGCGACGGCCTTTCTTTTGTAAGCGAACGGGGATTGGTCGCCTGTAAACGGTTCCAGACGCTGACCTTCCAAGGCCCATGCGACCTCGAATGTGAATTTTTGAACTGCCACCCATGCCTTCAGCGCATCGCGATAACGGGCAAAGCCGGGTTTGTCGGGCTTGCAAGCGAGCGATGAGACGAAGTGTGCGATGTCACCATTCAGCAGCTGATCAGAGATAGCTTCGGACCAAGGCAGTTCGGATTGCAGGACCGGATGGTAACGGAACGCCTTGCGGGTTTCAGCAGCCTCAAGTGCGCCATTCCGGCATCCGGTGATCAAACCGAGCAAATGTTCTGGACATCCAAGGTAATCGCTGACTCCCTCAACGATGCACTTGGCTTCAACGGGACTGATGGCGGGGGCAATGATCAGATCGGCGAGGCCGAGGGCGGCGAGCTGCGGTTCTTCCAGTCGAGCCTTTGTATCGACCAAGAGGATATCGATGCCGCGCGCGTCAGCAGCGGCGGCGCTGTCCTCGACCCCATCGCGCGTTTTGCATTCGATCAATTCCAGCTGGGGCGGGCGAAACCTGCACGCCGCCATATGCACCATCCAGTTTTGCAAGGTCGAACGAAAGCGGCCATCCGCACTACCGCCCGCCAGATCGATGCAGTCCATCACCGCAACCCGCTTGCCTTGCGACAAGAAACCCGACGCAAGCGCCATCGTGGCGATGGTGCGGCCAGAGCCGCCCTTGTTGGCGAAGAAGGTGATGGTGTGCATGGCTGACCTCTCTGTGTCTGGTTCAATGACGATAGCAATATCCATTTTTTAGATAATCTGATAACTGGATTAGCGCTGATGCGAAAGTGAGTTCGCGTCAGCATGGCAAAAACAATCAGAAGCAAAGGCCATGAAGCGCTCTGTGAAGCGCTGATAGCTGCGCGCAAGACCGCCAGCCTGACCCAAGCCGAACTGGCAGCTCGCCTGCGTTGTCATCAGTCTTTCGTTGCGCGTGTCGAAAGCGGTGAGCGGCGCATCGACGTGATAGAACTGATCGTCCTCGCGCGTGCTTTGGAAGCTGATGCGGCACAGCTCCTTCAGGCAGCCGAAGTTGCTACGGAAATGGATCACAGAATATAGAGTGGTATACATACTATAGTTGATAACATTATAGTATGTACTTCGCAATAGTTTGGCTCATGGATGTGCGCAAACTCGTCGGCCGGAATTTTGCCAGGCTCAGAAAACAGAAAGGGCTCACCCAAGAGGATGTTGAGGCACGTTCCGGGTTCAGCCAGCAATACCTGAGTGGCTTGGAGCGCGGGCAGCGAAACCCTACAGTGATCACGCTTTATGAATTATCGCAGGCACTTGAGGTCAGTCATCTCGAACTTCTGACGCCTGATGGCGCAGCTGATGCGGCATAATCCTGCGAATGCGGGAGTGAGCCCGACAGTTGAGCGATGATGGCGAGATCAAATTCATTGGTGCTGGCGGCCTCTGGAGCCGGGAAGAAGAAGTCCTGCTTTACGATGCGACGGCTGCGGGGATGGCAACCGCCGACATAGCCGCCCGCCACGGGCGCACCGTTGGCGGCATCAGGGCGCGTCAGCGGCGCATGCAGCTGCGGGACAGGAAATCCGGTAACCTGATCGACCCGCTGCCGCCACTGCAGCATTTTGCCAAGGCCGAGCGTCAAAGTATGATGCCTGATCTGGCACGGAAGACACGTCCGCCCAAGGCGAAGAAGACAACGTCAAAGGCAGCTAAAGAACAAATCCCCGATTTTGAATTTAACCCGGATGATGATCCGATCTCTCTGATCTGGGAAGCAGTTCAGCACGACATCCAGCATGTTGTTTCACCGCATGGCCATGATGAAGCGATGCGCATGCGCAACCAGGATATCGCGCTCAAGCGCTTCGATCCTGGATCGGCCCTGCAAGCCGCAGTCAGGCTGGAAGACCTGAGCCAGACATACGGCATCACACGCGAGCGTGTCCGTCAGATACAGGAAAAAGCCGAAAGGATGCTGGCAACCCGTTCAACGACAAGACCGCGTGCCTGTCAGCAGGTTCTAGCAACGCTAGTGGCGCGCTATGCGGATGATGAGGATGACAGCGCCCAGATATGGCTGGTACGCCTTCTTCTCGAAGCGCATGTGTCCCATGATTTTGGATGTCTTGTCTTACGCGTTGCAGGAACTGTGCTCGGATTACCATCCGAACAAAGCAAATTGCTCAGGGGCAGATATGCAGAGGCCGTGGTGCAACTCCCTCGTGCGCGAAAACGACATGAGCGCACGCATGAGGTGGCGTTGAAAAGAGATCAAAGGATATCGCGGGCGGATGCCTTGGTCCTGGGTGTTCTCAAACAGGCCACCTTCGGTGGACACACGGCCGCTAGCCAAATCCCAGTTAATGCTGACTTGCCAGCATTGCGCTCATGCAAGGGGGAGCGCGAGATCTTTGTGTCCTGTCTGCAGCGTATGATTGCCTTCGAAAGCGATGGCGAGCGCCGTCTGATCCGTGCTTTGGATCAATGCACGATCGTCGATCAGTTTGTGGCACAGGCCCTCGAAATACCTTATGCCGATCCTGAATATGGTGCGCGCAGCTATTTCCCGGATTTGCTGCTGAAGACCACCGAAGGCCTGGTCTTCGTCGTTGAAATCAAGGCGCGGCCCATGCTTGCGGATCGTGAGGTTCAACTCAAGGCTGATGCTGCCACGGATTATCTTGGCAAGCGGGGTGTCGGTTACTGTCTCGTGGACAGGAATGGTGATGGCTGTGACGAGATCCGCAAGGTTGCGGTGGCCGACACACTGAAATCCGTCATCCGTGACAAGCTGCGAGAGAAAGGAACGTTCCGGTTTAAGGATCTCAAGGCGCATCTAGGCCCTTGGCCGAATGACGCGGATGTGGATGAGGTGCAGAGTCTCGCCCTGGCGCACGATCTTGATTATCGCGCGCAGCTTTGGCCATCAGAAACAAGTAAATTCGGCACGCGGCTGGATTTTGCCCTCCGGCTTGGTCCCTTCACTAAGCGATCAACCAAAGAGGTTCAGCATGGGGCAGATTGAGCGAAAGATTATCTCAAGCCCGGACGGTGGCATGATGCAGCTTTTTGGTGATCTTGCAGTCCGCTATCAATCGGAGATCGACATGCATGACGCTGCGGTCTGTGGGTGTGAGAGAACTGAGTTGCGGGTCAAGATGACAGCCAGTGGCGGTCCAATGTGCAAGGCCCAGTGCCTCGATTGCGGCGCGCCTGTCGGGAATGCGGTGCCCAAGCAACCCGATTTGCCGAACTGGGATCACGAGCTGCAGCCTGCATACCTTGCGGTGCGCAAAGAAGCGCGTAGCAAGATTCAGCGCAAATTTATCCGGCTTCAGGTGCAAAAAGACGATGAGCTTGCGGTAAAGTCCAACGACTGGCGGGCCGAATATGAGGCATATCGGCGGACACGGGCATGGCAATCCAAGAGGTCGAAGGTCATGCGGCGCGCTAACGTAGTATGCGAAGGGTGCCTCGACGCGCCGGCAACTGTGGTGCATCATACAACCTATGCCAATGTTGGCGATGAGCTCCTGTTCCAGTTGGTAGCGCTATGCCGCGATTGCCATGCCAAAGCCCACCCGGAACATAATGAGCCGGAATTCTACGACAACGACTATCTGCCTTGCTTTCAGTGTCGCTGGGGAGGTGACGGTATCCAGTGTGGGCGGTTCGAGGTGTCAACATATGAGGCTCTTGAGGCGGGTGGGGAGTGCGGTCCCGGGTTCGGCGCATTCGAGGGGCTGAAATGACTTCCGGGCGGGTTTCAAACCGCAAGCTCACACTGCCGTCGCCTGGGCTGGTAGCCCTATTGAGGCGTGTCTCGACGAAGACCGGCATGGCAGATCAACGATCAAACTTGTCGAGGACCCACTTTGATTGTTTCAGGCCATGGTTATTGGTTAAGATTAGCGATTAGAACCTTTGAGGAGAAGTATGACCACTAATGTCATCCAAAAATTCGCGTTGGTTGTCGATCGTGCGGATATTTCGCTTGGTGATGATGGTTGGCTGCCGGAATTTGTTGCTGAGATGAACGATGCCGGGTTTTCCATGAAAGGCGGATTTTACCTCGGCATGTCGGTCACTTGCGAAGATGATGAGGATTTAGCTGCGTTCGCGTATATACCCGTGGCGCGGCGTATGCAGCCGGTCGCGCGAGAGCCGGACAATGAACACGAGGCGGGCCTTCCCGCATTCATGGAGTACAGGGCGTTTCCGACAGGCAATAGTGATAGTCCGAATTGGGGTGCCGCGATGGTGAACGGATTGATTGCCGCAAATCGGGGTGAGCTGCCAAGAGCCTGGTTAGAGAAGGGAATGTCAGGGCTTGAAACCTCGGATCAGTATAGCTGAGTTCACGCTGGCTGATCTGATCCGGGCTGCAGAGTTGCGGCTGACTTTTCGCATTTTTGTGCCGCATCTTGGCCGTGGTTGACGGATAGTTAATTTGGAGTTGACGATTCGTCTTTTGGTTGTTCTATCCACCCCCTCCTGTCCCTCTCTCGATTGGTCCTGATATGCGTTACTTTTCTGCCTCTTCTCTATGTTTTGTTGCGTCCTTGTGGACGGTTTCGGCGTCGGCCGATGTTGCCGAGGGTGTTGAACTGCTCAACGCGGGGGATGTGTCGGGTGCGGCCACGGAATTTGCGGCCGCTTATGAGGCAGGTGATGCGAAGGGTGCGTTTTATCTGGGTCGTCTCTTTGAGCTGGGCCTTGGGACCGAGCAGGACGAGATGCGAGCGGCGAACCTGTATTCGGCCGCTGCTGAAGGTGGTGCGACCAAGGCGCAGGTGCGGCTGGGCCTGATGTATCACGAGGGGCGCGTGCTGCTGCGGGATTATGTGGAAGGCACGCGGCTCTTGTGTGAAGCGGCGGATGCGGGTGATGCCGATGGGCAGTTGAACTGCGGTCTGGCTTATCGCGCGGGGCGCGGCGTTGAAACGAATGACGTCCTCGCCCTGTCCTATTGGCAGAAGGCCGCAGATCAGGGTAATATCCTGGCGATGAACGTGCTGGGGCAGACGGCGCTGGATGCGGGCAATGTGGAGCAGGCGGCGACCTATCTGAAGCAATCGGCCGATCTGGGCAATGCTGGCGGCATGTACGAATATGCCAAGCTGTTGATGGTTGGGGCATCGCCTGATCCGGTCACGGCCTATTCCTACGCCAATCTGGCGGTGGTGCGCGGTCTGGCCGATGCCGGTGTGCTGCGCGACGAGATCGAGGCGCAGTTGACGGCCGCGCAAATCGCCGAAGGTCAGGCACTGGCGCGTGAATGGACCGAAGCCCGCATTCTGGCCGACAACACCGCGAACTGAGATTTTCCGTGATGTGTGTGTTCAGGCCAGCACTGTCTGCTGGCGCATTGATCCTTTCGGCAAGTGCTCTGCAAGCGCAGGTGACCTGCATTCCGATTGACATGATCGACGTCACCGGGATCACCTTGCTGTCCGACAGGGCGGTCGATGATGCGCTGGCCCCGTTTCGCGGGCAGTGCCTCGATATCGAGGGGATCAACGGTGCGTTGGAGGCGATCACCTTTCTCTATGTGGATCGCGGCTATGTGACGGCGCGGGCCTATCTGCCGGAACAGAACATCGCGGATCGGTCGCTCGATATCACCGTGGTCGAGGGCGAATTGTCCGCCGTCCGCTTCAACGGCGAGAACCGCCCGGTCTGGCAAGCGATTGTCTTCCCCAGCCTTGTTGGCAAATCCGCGAACCTGCGCGAGATCGAACAGGGCCTCGAAATCATCCGCGGCATGCCCGCCTATGATGCGACGATGGAGATCAGCGCAGGCGAAGAAGAAGGTCAGTCGGTGCTGGAGGTGACAGCGACGGCAGAGAAGCCCTGGACCCTGCGGATTGGTGCGAACAACCAGGGCACGGAAGGACGTGGCGAGTTCCAGAGCACCTTGGATGTGACCTGGGATCATCTCTTGGGCCTGAACGAAAGCTGGGCGTTGAACTATTCCCGTGGGGTGGAAACACATCCGTTCTCTTCGGATACCGGTGGCGCCTTGTCCGAGAATATCGGCGGCTCGGTCCGCTTTCCCTATGGCCGTTGGGCGCTGACGGGCAATTACCGATACTCTTATTACGAGACCGATACGCTGGGGCCGATCACGACGATTGGCACGGATGGCTGGACCCATACGGCCGATATCGGGCTGAGCCGGGTCATGCACCGCAACCAGACCAGCAAGACGACATTGTCAGGCACGATTGCCTATCGCGAGAATGTCAACCGGATCGCGGAGATCAAGATCGATGCGTCGAGCCGCATCCTGTCGAGCGCCCGGATCGATCTGGAACAGGAACGCAGCCTGTGGGGCGGCTCGCTGACGGCGCGTGTCGGCTATGAGCAAGGGCTCGAGGCCTTTGACGCCGAAGAGGCCGCTGATCCGCTGGTTGGTCCGAACCCGCAATTCCAGCTGGGTGATTTTGAGCTGAGCTATTACCGGCCCTGGCAGGTCGCGAGCGGCCAGTTGAGCTATACCGGTGTGCTGCGCGGCCAGTACAGCGAGGATGATCTGTATGGAGCCTATCAGCTGACCGTAGGTGGTCTGTCGTCGGTGCGCGGGGCCAAGACGCTGGATTTTGATGGGGATGAGGCAGGGCTGTTTGCGGGCAGCACGGGGGCTGTCTGGCGCAATGATGTGGCCTGGACGCTGAATGCGGGGCGCACCGATTGGTTCGGCAGTTTCCAGACCTATGCGGCGCTGGATGCGGGCGCTGTCGAAGTGGATGGCAGCGACCGGGCGCGTCCGCTGATCGGGTCGGCCATTGGTCTGCGCACGGTCGGGGGGACCGTGTCGTTTGATGTGGGCTATCAGGAGGTGTTGCGGATGCCCAATGATGCGACGCCACCGGATGGTATTTTTGTGGCTTCTCTCTCGGCCCGTTTTTAAGGAAAGTATGTGCGATGACAGGCAAGATCAGAACCTCTTTTAACAATGCCGTGTCAGCGCTCTGCATCGGTCTGATCACCACGCAGCCGCTGTTGGCGCAGCAGATCGTGGCCGACGAGAACGGGCCGCAGGTGATCGACAGCCATAACGGCACGCCGATGGTGATGATCAACACGCCCGACGCCAATGGCGTGTCGCACAATACCTATACGGATTTTGGCGTCGGGCCGGGCGGCGCGATCCTGAACAATGCCGATACGGATACGGCCCTCACGCAACTGGGCGGGCGCATCCAGGGCAACAGCAATCTGCGCGGCGGGGCGGCGGGGATCATCCTCAACGAGGTGACCTCGACCAACCCATCGGTGCTGAACGGCTTTCTGGAGGTCGGCGGCCAGCGGGCGGATGTGATTGTCGCCAACCCGAACGGGATCACCTGTGACGGTTGCGGGTTCATCAACACGAACCAGTTGACGATTACCACGGGTGAACCAGCATATACGGGCGATCAATTCACCGGCTTTTCTGTCGAAAACGGTCTGGTGGCAATCGGTGCCGGTGGTCTTGATGCGTCTGACACCACGACCTTTGACATTCTGTCGCGACAGATCCGGGTTGGTGGCGTTGTGCAGGGGCGTGAGATCCGCCTTGTCGCCGGGCGCAATGATGTCGTCTACGCCACCGGCGTCGTGACAGAAAAGAGTGGCGAAGGCGACCCGATTACGGGACTTGCGATCGACTCGACCGTGGTTGGCGGCATGTTTGCCGATGCGATCACCATCACCTCCACCGAAGACGGCGTAGGCGTGCGCGCCCCGCGCGACATGGCAGCCAATGCGGGTGGCATGACCATCACCGCCGATGGCCGTCTGGTGATGAACAATGCCAGCGCCAGCCAGAACATGACCGTGCGCAGCACCGAACGGGTTGTGGTGCAAGGTGATGTTGCGGCCCAACAGGTGGATGTGACCAGCGCCGAAGATCTGGTGCTGGAAGCGAATGCCAGATTGGTTGCGGACAGCGCTGCGTTGCTGAATGTGGGTGGCGATCTGGATGTCGGCGCGAATGGAGAGATCACCGCCACGCGGTTTGATCTGGATATTGCGGGCGCGTTCCGCATTGGCAGTGACGCGGATGTGACCTCGGTTGAGACGCTGGATGTCGATGCGGGCAGCCTGATCAACATGGGCACGCTGGCATCGACAGATGGCGGCCTTCTGGTCACCACCAGCCTCGATCTGACGAATGAAGGGCTGATGTTCGGCGATGCCGGGCTGAGCCTGCGCAGTGATGCCGACATCACCAATAACGGCGGCACGATCATCTCGAACAATGGCATCACGATCCGGGGCGACGGCAACGCCCGGGCGAATGCGTTCACCAACCAGTTCGGCGGTGTCGTGGAAACCATCGGCGGCGATATCAACATTGCCGCGCTCACCTTCAACAACACCCGTGCGGCCCCCGTCATCGTGGACAACGACATCACGACGGATGGCACCATCGCCCCCGGTGAGGAATGCGACCGGCAGACCTGTTATGAAGAGATTCAAACGTCTGACAGCTTTGACTATGACAGCGATCGGTCGCAAATCCTGTCGGCGGGCAACATCACGATCACCGCGGATGACGTCACCAACGCCTACAGCAGCATCTCGGCCTTTGGTGACATCACCATCGCCGCCGACACGCTCAATAACATCGGCCGGAACTATTTCCGCAACGACAATGGCACGGCGGAGTTTATCGGCGCAGACTTCGGCGTGATCGAGGCCGGTGGCAACCTCGATCTGACCGAGATTGAAGGCTATATCCAGAATGGCGCGCAGACGGCGATCACCAATAACCGCGCAGGGCCATCCAACACCGATCTGAGCGATATCAGCATCGATTCCATCGGCAACCCCGATCTTGTGGTCGTCAACCGTGACCCGGATGCGGAATTCCTCGTCGAAACCCGCCCCGAATTTGTCGATCTCGATCAGTTTGTGTCCTCGGATTACTTCCTGCAAGCCATCGAATACGATCCCGAACTGCGCCGGTTTGGCGACGCCTATGCCGAAGCTCTTCTGATCCGCAAGCAGCTACAGGAGCTGCTGGGCCAGCTGATCCTGACGACGGGTCTTGACGAGCGCGCCCAGATCGAGGCGATGTACAATAACGCCATCAACGAGTTGGAAAACCTCGACCTGACCCCCGGCGTGGCCCTGACCCCCGATCAGATCGGGGCGCTGACCAGCGACATCATCTGGCTGGAAGAGACGGTCATCGACGGTGAGCGGGTGCTGGCCCCCAAGGTCTACCTGGCGAACCCCGAAATCCGGTTTGCGGGTCTGAGCGGCGCGATGATCACCGGGCGCAATGTGGACGTGCGCACCCGCAATTTTGACAATTCCGGGAACATCCGGGCGACGAACAACCTGAGCATCGCCGTCAGCGACACGTTTCGCTCCACCGGTGGCACGATCTCTGCCGAGAACATCGCCGTCGTCGGCAACAATATCGAGATCGTGACGGGTGCGCAGACGCTGGTGACGGAACAGGGTGTGACGTTCTTCCAGCGTAGCGGTGATACCGATCGTGAGGACATCGCGGTCCCTGCGGCCTCTCTGGTTGCGGGCAGCACGATTGTCCTGACCGCCCGCGATGCGATCACCGCCACCGGGGCGCGGATTGAGGCCGGCGACAACATCACGCTTCTCGCGGGCGGCGATATCACGATTGGCGCATTGCGCCTCGCCTCGGCCAAGGGGGATCGGCGCGGCTCCAACCGGGACTATGTCGAACGGGTCGATCACCTCACGACCAGCCTGACGGCGGATGGGGACATCATGCTCCTGTCGTCGGGCAATGCTTCGGGCCGGAACAACATCGTCCTCGAAGGGGCCAATCTGACCGCTGGTGGCAATGTGGGCATGATCGCGCAGGACGGTGATCTGATACTGGCCGCGGTCCAGGACTTCTATTTCCGCGACTACCGGCGCAAGAAGTCCGGGGCCTTTGGCTTCAACACCAAGGTTCGCGAGCGGATGACGACCCGCATCACCAACGAGGTGGTGGAGATCGAGGCGGCCGCCATCACCGGCGTCGCCGACAATAACATCTATGTCGAAGGCAGCCGCTTTGTGATCCCCGGTGTCGCCGGGGCGGATGTGGCGCCCGGCCAGTTGTCGATGGTGTCGGTCAATGGCAGTTCCGTCTTCGCAGCACCGTTCGATCTCTTCGCCGAAACCAGCTACCGCAAGAACAGCACGGCCTGGGGTCTGATCAACAACTCATCCACCGACAATAACGCCCATTCCATCGCGCGTGGCGTCTTTGCCGACACCGCCGGTGACATCGCGCTGAACTCGGGCGGTGACCTGACGCTCACGGCGGTGGACTTCAACGCAGGCGGGCAGTTCGTCACCAAGGTCAGCGGCACGACCTACCTGCTGGCCGCGATCAATCAGGATTACCAGTTCACCTTCACCCACCGCGACAACGGCGTCATCATGACCGACACCACGGTCGAGGACATCTCCGAAAGCGTCACCTTCAACCGGATCACGGCCGCAGGCGGGGTCAACCTCGATCCGGACTCCCAGATCGTCCTGTCCGCCATCCGCGACCCGCTCTTTGACAGCGCGCACCCCGCGACATGGACGACCGAGGCCGAAAACGGCCGGTCCATGCTGGCCAACGCCTATCTGGGCATCGACTCACCCGCGAAAGACCAAGGATCGGGCGATGATGGCAAGAACTTCCTGCGCAGCCTCGCCGAGCAGGCAACAGAAGAGGAAGAAGATAACCGGCACTGGCGCGAGGGTGGCGAATGGACCGAGGAAGGTGAATTCCGCGTCCGGCAGGTCGCCCTGCCCACAGGCGCAAACGGGGCCGAATACGCCTATCTCGACGGCGTGTTGGGGCGTGACGACACAATCAACGAGCCCATTGAACTCGTCAGCTACCATTTCTATGACCGGCAACGGGCGCTCAACCCGGCCTTCAAGGCGCTGCTGACCATTGCCGTCACGCAGGGGCTGGGTGGTCTGGAAGTGCTGCAGATTGCAGAAACGCTGGGGGCCGCAGCGAACACCGCCCTGGCCACAGGCATCAACGCAGCATCCACCAGCTTCGCCGCGACCCTCGTGGTCGAAACGACCGCTGGCGTGGTGGCAGGCGACGTGGATATCAACGCCATCGTCGGCGCCGCCAGCTTCTCGGGCCTCTCCGCAGGGCTGACCAGTGGGATCAATCTCGATACATTCGGTGGTTCCTTTGAAGGGATGGCATGGGCTGAGACGGCCTATGGCTTCGGCGATGGCCTGACGTTTGCAAATCTGGTCGAAAGCGGGATCGACGCCACGCTGACCGCCGGGCTGAACACGGCCGTTCATGACACCGACTTCCTCGACAGTTTTGCAGACAATCTGGAAGCGTCTGCCGTCAACCTCGCCATGGCCGACCTGCAGACCGGGATCGGAGATGGTGTCAGCGCGGGAACGTACGCCGAGGGCAGCCTGCCCCACGCGCTGCTCCACGGAGCAGTAGGATGTGCGGCAGCCGAGGCGCTGGACGGCAACTGCGCATCTGGGGCGACAGCCGGGATCGCGCAGTCGGTCTTTGCAGGGCTGCAGGAAGATGCGCCGGAACGGGGGGATTTTACCTCTGATGAGGCGTTTGCATCGGCCAACAACGCTTGGAGAAACCAGCTTGCCGATCAAGCCGAGATGCTTGGTGCTCTGACCGGCTATCTGACGTCGGGCGGCAAGGCCGTAAATGTCTCGAATGCTGCGTCGATTTCGCAGTCCGGGTTCCTTAACAACTACCTGAAACATGACGAAATCGCGGTTGCACAGGATCTGCTGGCTGAACTTGAGCAAATCTGCAGCCCGTTCGGAGATGCCGTGGCCTGCCTGCGCGGCGAACGCTCATTGGAGATACAAGAGAAACTTCGCGAACTTACGGCAACGTCAACTCAAAACACACGCGACATGATTGCGGCCTGTGAAGGTGGGCGCGTTGCAGAGTGCCGGGCACATATCAGTGCTGCAAAGGAGTTCCTCGAATGGCGGTATGACGGCTGGAACAACAGTGGGCGTTTTGATGTTGGTGCCGGTATCGCAGCAGGCGACCTAGACTGGGAACGCAATTTCGATGTGCTGGCGGTCGATGTTTACGAGCGCCTCATGGATGGTGAGATTGCAACTGTTGAGGCGGCTCAGGCGGAAATCACCGCGCGGATTGCGCGCTATGATGGCTGGATGAATGTCGGTGTTGGCAGTCTTGCCACGGCGGGTGTCGGCGTCACCTGCGTCTACAGTCTCGGGGCGACCTGCTATCTTGCCGGTGCCGCAGCGGTCGTCGGCAGCGCGGATGAACTTGTGGATGGCGTCAGTTCGGTCGCCACGGGAGAACCGGTCGAGAATCCCTATGTCACGATCGGGCAGATGGCGGGCCTTTCCAAAGAGGATGCCACACAGGTCGAGGCCCTGCTGGATACCGGTGCTGCGTTGGTCGAACTGGGCGCCGGCGGCTTTGCAATCCTGCGCGGCGGTCGGGTGATCGGACGCATTGATGATGCCGGTAGCAGTGCACCGGTAGTTCGCATCGGGGATGGTGGTGCTACAAATACTACAGGATTGACTACCGCTGACTTCCCACAAGTAAGAACAACTGTAAGTCAAAAGCAAAATCGGCACATAGATGGCCGACCTGAATATCGCGGTGGCGGAACACTTTCTAGCCAAGCAGATGCGCAAAGAGTGCTCGATGCATATCATAGTGGTGATGCAGTGATTTTGGGGCAGACATCACAAGGGTTCCCCGTCGTACGTTTCAATGGAGTAACGGGTATCAACAACAATGTAGGTGCTGGTATAACTAACCAGCAAACGAACGTATTCATCGTAAAGGGGACTGCTAGCCCAAGCATTGTTCCTGTAAATCCAAACTGGACACCGTGATGCCTTCGCTATCTGATTGGAATTGGTACGTTCTGATGCTTGTCCAGGCATTGCTTGGGGTGATCTCAGGCAACTTTAGAGTAGTGACACTTGAGTTTGCGGGGGATCATTGGGTTGTAGAAGCTTGGTTGCTCGAAGAAAATCAACAGGATAGCGATGAGTTTTTTGATTCGGTCGATGAGTTCTCAATATTCATCGAAGACGTGAAACAACAGCTTTCGTCTTGCTCATATCAGAAAATAGTCGGCAAAATCAGAATTGGCGCAGAGCCGCTTGCAAGCAATTTCACAGATGACACCAGAGTGGTATTTAAAAGGAGAGAGACATGAAAATGTAACGATCTATTGCCACAAATAATGGACTGCCGTCAGCTGGTGCAGTAAACTTTATGGATGACGTAGATGGTTTCTTTTTGAATGCTAGAAACCGAACTGATGTTGATCCCAACGAGTATTTTGATGTTGTTGCACATGGCAACTCCAATCAAATTCAAATCAATACACCCAATGGAAACGTGCTAGTTGATCATCGGACAGCGGCTCGTTTGATCCAGCAACAACCAGGCTACAACGGTCAGAGTATTAGGTTGCTTTCATGTTCTACTGGTCAGTGCGATACTGGTTTCACTCAAAACTTGGCGAATTCACTCAATGTCACAGTTGAGGCACCAAGTGATATTCTCTGGGCCTATCCAAATGGGCAAATGGTTGTTGCTCCACGTGGCGCCAATGGATTGCCTGATTTGTCCAATCAAGGACAGTTCAATACGTTTGTACCTGGAGGAAATGTTGCGGACTAAGGCGTTAGAATGCGAATACCCGGATTGCGAAGCTGAGGCGAAAGTAGAGGGTAGTACGCAAGGTTTGTATTGTTCCAAGTGTCAAAAGTGGCTTGTAGCAGCTACTTTCATTCCACCTATCGACTCGGATACACAAGAATATCGAGTCATACTGGTAGGCGGTGACTTCAGAAACACGGAGCACGTGAAGGCAATCTCTAGTGTATCAAACGTGAATTTTTTGCAGGCTCGCAATATGTTGCAAGAAGCCGCAGCTGAAGTTATCAAAGATAGAGCTAGAACTGTACAATCTGCGGTATCTTTGTTGGCCAGCGTTGGTATTCGGTACCGCATTGAACCCGATTTTCCCTATGAAACGGATGATGCTTAGCGGAGACTAAAATAGTAGATCACGAATCCAACTCTTTAGCGAAGTTGATCAGCTCCAATTCGATAGTCACCCGCTCAACCAAATCTTGCGGCTCTTCGTGGGCATGGTTGAGATTGACGGCGTAGGATTTGCCCAAATGCGGATTGCCGATGAATCTGGCGAGTATGGCCGTGCGTGTCCGAGTGTGCCAGTCTGACTTCATGACTGCAGCCCGCCTTTTTGTCATTCAGCTGTGCCTCTGGCTTAACACGTTCGGCGCGCCTGCCTCTGCACACACCCCGCTCACGGTCGAAACAACCGCCGGTGTCGTCGCAGGCGACGTGGATATCAACGCCATCGTCGGCGCCGCCAGCTTCTCGGGCCTCTCCGCAGGGCTGACGGCGGGGGTGGATATTGAGACCTTTGGTGGCTCGTTCGACGGCATGGATTGGGCCAACACGTCGGCGTTCGACGTAGCCGGGTTCGGCAGCCACCTGACCGTCGCGGGGCTTGTGGACGCAGGGATCGACGCCACGTTGACGGCGGGGCTGAATACGGCTGTCCACGATGATATCGACTTCCTCGAAGCATTCGGCGGCAGCGTGGAAAGTGCTGCGATCAACCTTGCCATGGCGGACCTGCAACAGGGGATCGGGGATGGTGTCAGCGCAGGAACGTACGCCGAGGGCAGCCTGCCGCACGCGCTGCTGCATGGCGCTGTCGGGTGTGCTGCTGCGGAAGGGCTTGGCGGCGATTGTGCATCAGGCGCGGCTGCAGGCATTGCGCAATCGGTATTTGCAGGGCTGCAGGAAGGCGCGCCTGAACGGCTGCGAGGGCAGACCGATGAAGATTACGCTACGATCTATGCAGCATGGAAAAACGACGTTGCGGGTCAGGCAAACCTGTTGGGCGCCGCTGTTGGTTATGCCACATCTGGAGGCGCTGCTATTAATGTTAGCAACGCAGCGAGTATTGCGCGGTCCGGGTCACTCAACAACTACCTCAGCCATATGGAAGAGAGCGAGCGGATCAAGGCCCGTCGCGCATTGGAGGAGTGCAATGCAACGGGGCAATGCACGCAAGCCGAAATCGCCGCGCTTGAGGATACCATCGATTATTGGACGGCGCTTGACGAGGGGCGCGACGCAAGAATCCGGGAGGAATGTGAGGCAGACCGCGGAGGGTCGCTCTGTCGCGATCTCGTCCTGCAGGCGGCGCAAGCGGTTGGTCTTTTCCCGCGCAACCCGATGGAGGCATATGCCCACGCAGATTTTTCGGGAAGTTTCTCGGAAGCATTGGCACGTTATGCTGAATATGGCGAAGAACTGACCGGCGATCCATTTTGGGATGACCTCGCTGAGACAGAGCGCTGGAAATTGGAAGAGTACCAATCAACGCTCGTGTTGCTTGATGAGCATAGCGACGTTTACCTGTCAGCGGGGCGTCTACAGGCGACAATGAACATGCTGGAAGGCGTTCTTGTGGTCGCCGGTGGGTTCGGCGCGACGCGACCGGCTCCTACGACGACAACCGGAGAATTGCGTGGTCAACCCACCGTTACGGCAACCGCAGAAATAAATGGCCAACGCATCGTCGATCACAATCAAACTGCAAGGCCTGCCAATCAAGCTGACCCGGCAGCGCCAACGCTGATCTCGGATCTTGTCGCTGCCAAGGAGGCACGACGTGGTAGAGACTTACCGAACGGCAACATGGCAACTGCGCATGCCGAGATTGGGGCCATTCAGCAGGCGTATGACAGGGGTCTAACGCAGGGGGCATCAATGAAAATGACTGTATCGGGACAGCGAGTTTGCGACCATTGTCTCAGCGATATGCGTCATATGGCAGATCGGGCAGGTTTGAATCGCCTCACAATACATGAGGTCGCAACCGGTCGTACTCTTACGTGGACGCGGAACGCTGATGGAACAATGGGTAGGAGAATGGTGGAAGAACAATGAAGTTCTGTTTGTCTTCTGACGTAAGCAAGCACAACGGTTCATGGCAGCAGCCAACCTGGCAACAAGTATTTGAGAAACTGACCATCCTCAAAAAGTCACACGGTTGCGTTGGTTTGGATCTTTTGGAAGGCAACCCATATGGAATTGACACTCTGCAGGTCAGATATGATGGCACACGCTACGTCTTGTCACACTTGTTAAACACCGAGGACGATGAGGAGGTCTACGATTTCATAGAGCCAAACTCCTGCGGTGATCCACATAAACTAACAGACGTGCTGGGCGATCTTTGGAGTGAAGCCAGTGTCTGCACCGATTTCTCTTATGTCTTCAAGTACTTCAAGGAATTCTGGGAAACCGGAAAAGTGTCATTGGAGCATTTCTCCTGAGTGTTGTGATCATCATCCGCACTCTGCTATTTGCGCTTACGCTGGGAGGAAGCACTTCTGTACTCCCTGAGCAACTCCACCCTGCAATAACCGTCGAAACCCCCGCTGGCGTCGTCGCAGGCGACGTCAATGTGAGCGCCATCGTCGGCGCCGCCAGCTTCTCAGGCCTCTCCGCAGGGCTGACGGCGGGGGTGGATATTGAGACCTTTGGCGGCTCGTTCGACGGCATGGATTGGGCCAACACGTCGGCGTTCGACGTAGCCGGGTTCGGCAGCCACCTGACCGTCGCGGGGCTTGTGGACGCAGGGATCGACGCCACGCTAACCGCGGGGCTCACGACAGCCGTCTACGATGATATCGACTTCCTCGAGGCGTTCGGCGGCGGCGTGGAAAGCGCGGCGATCAACCTCGCCATGGCCGACCTGCAGGAGGGGATCGGGGATGGTGTCAGCGCGGGAACGTACGCCGAGGGCAGCCTGCCCCACGCGCTGCTCCACGGAGCAGTAGGATGTGCGGCAGCCGAGGCGCTGGACGGCAACTGCGCATCTGGGGCGACAGCCGGGATCGCGCAGTCGGTCTTTGCAGGGCTGCAGGAAGATGCGCCGGAACGGGGGGATTTTACCTCTGATGAGGCGTTTGCATCGGCCAACAACGCTTGGAGAAACCAGCTTGCCGATCAAGCCGAGATGCTTGGTGCTCTGACCGGCTATCTGACGTCGGGCGGCAAGGCCGTGAATGTCTCGAATGCTGCGTCGATTTCGCAGTCCGGGTTCCTTAACAACTACCTGAAACATGACGAAATCGCGGTTGCACAGGATCTGCTGGCTGAACTTGAGCAAATCTGCAGCCCGTTCGGAGATGCCGTGGCCTGCCTGCGCGGCGAACGCTCATTGGAGATACAAGAGAAACTTCGCGAACTTACGGCAACGTCAACTCAAAACACACGCGACATGATTGCGGCCTGTGAAGGTGGGCGCGTTGCAGAGTGCCGGGCACATATCAGTGCTGCAAAGGAGTTCCTGGAGTGGCGTTATGACGGCTGGAACAACAGTGGGCGTTTTGATGTTGGTGCCGGTATCGCGGCAGGCGACATAGACTGGGAACGCAATTTCGATGTGCTGGCGGTCGATGTTTACGAGCGCCTCATGGATGGTGAGATTGCAACTGTTGAGGCGGCTCAGGCGGAAATCACCGCGCGGATTGCGCGCTATGATGGCTGGATGAATGTCGGTGTTGGCAGTCTTGCCACGGCGGGTGTCGGCGTCACCTGCGTCTACAGTCTCGGGGCGACCTGCTATCTTGCCGGTGCCGCAGCGGTCGTCGGCAGCGCGGATGAACTTGTGGATGGCGTCAGTTCGGTCGCCACGGGAGAACCGGTCGAGAATCCCTATGTCACGATCGGGCAGATGGCGGGCCTTTCCAAAGAGGATGCCACACAGGTCGAGGCCCTGCTGGATACCGGTGCTGCGTTGGTCGAACTGGGCGCCGGCGGCTTTGCAATCCTGCGCGGCGGTCGGGTGATTGGGCGCATCGACGATGTTGGCGATGGTGTTCAGGCAGTGCGCATCGGGGATGGTACTGCAAATAATGCAGGGCCAAATCTCTCGCAGAGCCAAATTGACGAAATTACTGGCACGGCACGTGGCCAACGACCTGAACCTTCGACTTATATGTCGCAAGCTGAAATTGATGCTCACTTAGGCCGTTTTGATGATGGTGCTGTTAGGTTTACGACACTTGAGAACCTCGAAACTTATGGAACTGCGGGTGGACCGGATGCATTCGTCATGCCCAAATCCGAGTTTGATCAGATCGTGTCGGATGCTGGTGGCAACATGAGAGTAGTGGAGCAAAAATTGGGGCTTGACGCAGGTACGCTTTCAAATGGCGATTCAGTGGCCCTTTATGTTCCGCCGGAAAACCTTAGTGGAATTAGGATACCAAGTGGGAACGAAGGCGGAGCCAATACTCAATGGTTGCCGGGTGGATTTACATCGGGTGGCACAGCCGAAGCCGTTGTTGACCTAAGAAATGCACCACTCATTGAAATAGAGTTTTAGTGGAGGTCGTTGTGAAGCTGAAGCCTTTGAAGATTGATACCGAAAAAAGAGACCGCCACTTAGAGTTGAGGGACGGAGAGTATTATTTTTGTAATGCAAAAGGGAGTGAGACCGAACTTTTGGGGATGCACTGCAAGGCTTTTTGCTCAGATGGCGCTTACTTTTTCCAGTTCGACAGCGGGCACTATATGACCAAATTTGTCAACGCTGAGATGACGAAGAAAGAGTTTATTGCGCTGCGAAGCGGTGAAATTTCCTTCGACAAACTCAACAAGAAGTACGCAAAACCTGATTGAGCGGCAGTCAACGTTCCAACTATTTTGCTACGCTCTGCTGCTCCAGTTCGATGGTCACCCGCTCAACCAAATCTTGGAGTTCTTCGTGGGCATGGTTGAGATTGACGGCATAGCTTTTGCCGAAATTTGGATTGCCGATGAAGCCTGCGAGGATGGTCATAAACGCTTGGCCGTGCCAATCTGACAGTATGATCTTGGCCAGATTTCTTCTTGCGCAGTGCGTCTTGTGGTTTCTGACCATCTGCGCTCCCGCCGCAGCCACGATCAACCTCGCCATGGCCGACCTGCAGGAGGGGATCGGGGATGGTGTCAGCGCGGGAACGTACGCCGAGGGTAGCCTGCCCCATGCGCTGCTGCATGGGGCCGTGGGTTGTGCGGCGGCAGAAGGGCTTGGCGGCAACTGCGCGTCGGGAGCGGCGGCCGGGATAGCGCAATCCGTCTTTGCAGGGCTGCAAGAAGGCGCGCCTGAACGGCTGCGAGGGCAGACCGATGAAGATTACGCTACGATCTATGCAGCATGGGAGCGTGATGTTACGGCGCAGGCAAATCTGCTGGGTGCCGCTGTTGGGTATACGACCTCGGGCGGACAGGCTGTTAATGTCAGCAATGCTGCAAATATCGCCAAATCAGGGGTCGTGAATAACTACCTTTGGCACGATCAGTCTGACAAGCTCGAGACGGCACGGGCCAACCTTGCCGCGTGCGAGGAAAATGGCGATTGCAGCGCTGCCGAAATACAGTTTCTGACCGAACGAATTGCCTATTTTGAGGGCCTTGACGCATTTACCGACAGAGAACTCCAAGCGGCCTGTGACGCTGATCCCACCAGTCCACTCTGTCGCGCCTATGTCGCTGACGCTCTTTGCGCTGCAGAAAGCCGCGGCGCGACTGTATGCGGTGGCACGCCGCTTGGGTTCGAGCGGTGGGGTTATCATAGCCCGACAACTGTTCACAACGCGCGTCTCGCCGAAGCCGGGCGTGATTACAATCCGCGGTTCGCGATTGACCAGGCGAACCGTGAAAATCTACAGGCGACGCTTGATCTGCTGTCGAACTACGATGCAACGGTTGAGGCAATCCGCCAATATGACAGCATCGGTGGAGCCTTGGATCTTGGCCTTGGTTGAGGTGCCCCTAGTTTCCTAGACACCCGCCTGTTTTAGTTTGAGCTGTCTTTCTTCGAAGTCAACGGGCGACAGCATGCCGTTGTTTGTGTGCTTGCGTTTCGGATTGTAGAACATCT
>NZ_JBBIFZ010000014.1:0-21058 GCF_037572755.1 Yoonia sp. 2307UL14-13
GCACCGTGATCTGATGCACCGCATCCCGCTTGAAATCGTCGCTGTAATTGCTTGTCCCCATGTCGGCCTCCTCGCCTCAAAGTTAGGGGGCAAAGCGTCTACAAATCTAGGGGCACCTCAAACAGCCAATCGTGCCTCAATCATCGCAGTCCATGGGTGAGCGCATGATACTTATGCCGCAAGAATGGAACACCAGCTTGGCGACCAATGAGATCCGCGAAATGCTTACCCGTCTTGCGGCCAAAGCAAATGTAGTTGTCATTGTACCATCGAAAGAGGCCTCCAGAGACTGGTCGTCCTGCGCAAATCAAGTTCTCAGCGGTGATGAGGTTGTCGGCGGTGTTGAACGATTGCGGACAGAGCATGTTGGATTGACAGTTCTGATCAATCGTTATGACGGTATCGATCTGCCCCGTGACGCTTGCCGTATTCTCGTTATTGCGGGCCTGCCAGAAGTGAAATCGTTCTCCGACCTTCTTGACAGCGAAGTTTTAAGCGACTCTCCGATAAATCTTCGCCGCCAAATCGAACGCATTGAACAAGGTATGGGCCGTGGTGTTCGATCAAATGACGACTATTGCGCAGTCTTATTGCTAGGCACAAAATTGACGGGACGGCTTCGCTCACCCGAAGGCGAGGCGCTGTTAACGCCCGCCACACGCGCTCAACTGAATTTAACGCGAAAAATGGCGGCACAGCTTGAGTCGGCATCGCTTGACGCTATCGAAGGCGCTATTATGCAATGCATCGGGCGCGACGCTTCATGGATCAAGGTCAGCAAGGGAGCTTTGGTAAACATTGAGGCTGACAGCGCTCTTCGTATTGACAGCGCAAAGGTTACCCTTCGTCAGGCATTCGACTTTGCACGGAATGATCAACCTCAAAAGGCCATCGCTGCTTTAGATGAGGCGATCAGTCAAGCCGAAGATGACCAACTTAAGGCGTGGCTGCTCGCAAAGAAGTCAGCTTTTCAGCATCGTATTGATACGGCGGCAGCACAAAAGACGCTTGTTGTGGCGCATAGCCTTGAGCGCAACGTCCTGAAACCTTTTCAAGGGATGGCGTATAAAAAGCTGTCCGCAACGGCTGATCAGCAGGCTAACGTGCTTATATCCAACCATTCCGCGCGCTTTGTGGAAGCGACGGACATGCACTTATTTGTAAGTGCTCTATGCTCAGACCTTAAATTTCAGCCGAACACTGCCCCCAGATTCGAAGCGGCGGTCAAGGATCTTGCTTGGTTTATCGGGATTAGCAGCCATCGGCCCGAAAAAGAGTTTAATGAGGGACCTGACAATCTGTGGGCGATGCCAAACGGAACGTTTTTGGTCATTGAATGCAAGAACGGCGTTGTTTCTGAAGGCGGCATTTCAAAGGATGATGCGGCGCAGCTAGGGCAATCGATAGCCTGGTTTGAAGGTCGCTATCCGTCATCACCATCAATACCCATGATGATTCATCCATCTCGAACATTGGGTCAAGGTGCCAGTGTTTTGACGGGGATGCGTGTCATGGATGCCGACCGCCTTGAAAAGTTGAAGACAAACCTGCGGGCATTTGCCGATCAGATAGCCGACCCCGACGTTGGAAAGAATGCCACAAGGGTCGCTGAACGCCTGACACAGTTCGAATTCGGGGCTAACGCATTCGTCAATGCTTTCATGTCAGAGGCGAAGTGAGCTCATGTTGGAAACCGTATGACTCCAAGGTGCGAGCGTTCATCTGGCGTGTTTGCTCTTGCAGCGCACTTACTAAACTCATGCGTGGCCCTGTCGGTCATACTCTAGGCAGGTCAGCTTCAACCGGCGATTGATACTGCGTAATAATCATCTATGGTTTGCCCATCCGAAACTCGGTTCTATTTCGCGAGGTTTTTTTGTCATGAACGCCCCTTTCAAACAGGATGCCCGTTTGGGTCGATTGACCACGGCTCTAGGCACGGATGTTCTGGTCTTGCTGCGCTTTGATGGGGCGGACTATGTGAATGGGTTGTTTGAATACCGGGTAGAGGCTTTGTCCACGTCGCCGAACCTGGATTTTGATGGCCTGCTTGGCACCCATGCCAGCGTTGAAATCGAGAGTCAGAATGATGGTGCTCGCGCTTATGATGGGATCGCTACAGAGGCAAAATGGGCTGGCGTCGGCGAGAACGGCAACAAGTATGCTCTAACCTTGCGGCCCTGGTTCTGGCTGGCCGGGCGGCGGCGCAACCAGCGAATTTTTCACAACAAAACCGTCGTACAGATCATTGAAGAACTGCTTAAACCCTACTCAGGGCTGGGCGATCCTGCACTTCAGGTGAAGCTGTCGGGTGACTATCCGGTGTTAGAATACACGGTGCAATACCGCGAGAGCGATCTGGATTTCGCGACCCGCCTGATGGAGCGGTTTGGGATTTCTTATCATTTTGTCCATAGCGTCGGGAATCATACCCTGGTGCTGACCGATGCCATCGATCAGCATGATGCGGTCCCGGGCGGGAAACGGGACTATAAACCTGTCGATGGCGCGCAGCAGGCGGGAGCTGAGTACTTCTGGGAATGGCACCCGGAGCGGCGGCTGACCACGGGTGCGGTGCGGCTGACGGATTATAACTTCAAAACCCCGCAAGCAGCGATGGAAGTTGATCGGATCGGCGACGCGGCCCATGCCGAGGGTCAGATCGAAAGCTACGACTATCCCGGCGAGTATCTTGAACAAGGTGCGGGTAAAGGCGTGGTTGGGCTGCGGACTCTTCAAGAGCGCGGCCAGGATGCACGTCACCGGGCAGTCGGCGATTGCACCTCGCTGGGTGCGGGGATGGTACTGACGCTGACAGGCGATCAAGTGAACGGGGTCAAGGGCGCGGATTACCTGTGCCTCGTAGCAAACCATTCTTATGTCTCTGACGCTTATGGATCAGGTGGAGCGGATAGCGACGGCTATGCCTATTCAGGTGAGTACGTGCTGATGCCGAAAGAAGCACCGCTCGCACCTGAGCGCAAAACCCGCATGCCAGTGGTGCAAGGCCCACAAACGGGCGTTGTTGTCGGCGAAGGCGAGATTGACTGCGATGAATACGGTCGCATTCTCGTGCATTTCCACTGGGACCTAGACAAGTCTTACTCCATGCGCTGCCGTGTTAGCCAAAACTGGGCATCTCAAGGGTGGGGCGGCATGGTTATTCCGCGCATCGGGATGGAAGTGGTGGTGGAGTTTTTGGAGGGTGACCCAGATAAGCCGCTGGTTACTGGCTGCGTCTATAACGGCAAAAACGATGCGCCGTATTCGTTGCCCGATCACAAAACGCGGTCAACGTTTCGCACTGATACGCATCAGGGCGATGGTTACAATGAACTGCGGTTCGAAGATCAAAACGGCAAGGAAGAAATATTTGTTCATGCCCAAAAGGACCGCAACGAAAAGACGCTCAACAATCATACTGAGCGCGTAGATCATCACTACGTCCAGTCCGTGGGTGCGAATTCGATTACCGAAGTTGACGAAAACGAATTCACGGTCGTCGCCAAACATCGCTCTGTTTATGTTGGACGGAATGGTGTCGGAACGAACATCACTCCTAATCAGAAATCTGCCGAACAAGGTCTTGCGTCAACGCCGATCGGCCTGAAAGCTGTTGATACCCTTCGCGGTAGTGAAGGTGGCCTCACAACGACAGTTGAGCAACATGAAACACGGGCTGTCGGATCATCGCGCGCGACAAGTGTGGGTGAACAGGACCATCTAAATGTTGGAAAGAAGCTAAATATCTCTGTCGGCGAAGTAATTAATATGTCCGCCGGAAAGGAAATCAATCTGCATTGCGGCCGATCTGTCCTGACAATGAAGCGGGACGGTACGATTTTCTTGAACGGCGTGAAAATCAACATTGTGGCTGATACACGGATTAATATCCAAAGTGATGTTGTAGAGATCAACTAGCCCAATGGCAGAGTGCGAAGAGAATATCCCGCCGTATCGTCCAGGCATCTTCAATGGTGTCATCCATGAAGTTGACCCAACAGGCCTTTCAGGCTCACTTGATGAAAATCTTTACATTGATACTGTTATCGCGTTTTCTGAATTCTTTGGAATTACGCTCTGTGACGAACCAGAGGCGCATCTTTTGGGGCAATGGGTCGGCACCAACACTGTTCTTTCGGTTGAGCACATCGATCAGCTCTGGGGTTGGCAGTGGCCCGGAACGGATGATCTGTATTCCTTTTTGACCAGCTATGCGACGCTCAACGGCGTTCAGCAAAATCTTTCAGCGTTTAGTTCGAAGGAGCGGATGGAAATTGTTGCAAAGATCAGAGAACTTGCAGCCATTCATAGTAATCCAGCCGAGCTTCCACCCGAACCTATCGAGGCGCAAACAGGCTCCGGCACGATCATTTTGGGTGATGTGACAACGCCATTCGTGTGCGTCCCTGCCGATGCACGCACATTTAAGTTTAACTGTATTGCGAAAGCCTCCGGCTACTATCACATTGTGCGTCGCTCCAGCGCACCGCACTTTATGTATCAGCGCCGCAAATGCGGTTATCGGGAGTTTTCTCTAAGAACTGACGCATCGTACCGAGCCCGCCGACCACAAGCGGATGGCTTGGCATGGATGCCGCCACGTCGCGCCAAAACAGGCTTCAAATGGGGCTGCTGTATTTTGGATGCCAAATATGTCTACAACACCGACACAACGGTTTATCAGCGTGCGAGCAGATATAGGCAGAAATTGCGACAGCGCACGCGGGTAATTGTATATCCAAAAGCAAGAAGATGGGCGAGGCGTGCCGCGATGGCCCGCTATCATCTTGTCAGAGGTCAAGAAACGGCACAGCTTGGCGCATATCTCGGTGCTTGTGCGAGCAGAGAGATACCATACACAAAATTTCTTATGATTTGCTCGGAAGATGTTGCACGCGAATTTTTTCATCGATTGATGGGCCGCAATGTTGTTGGAGCAGCGTGTCATTCCCATCGCAACTCTGAGCACTGGCGATTGCCCGAAGATGCGATCACAGCCCCTTAAATGTTATACTCAATGAAAGGGCTAGATAATGACGTACTATAACCTGCTTGTTGATGTGGAAGATCATCCCGATCCAACCGAAGTGTTGGACCAAGCTGCGAAAGTAGATGCTCCGCGTGAGACGCGAGTTGAAAAACGTGGTCCGGGCCAGTGGCAGTTCTCCAAAACCGTCGAGATCGAACTCGTCTCTCGAGAGGATGGTCAGGTTATCCTCGATATTTTTGATGCTGCCCCCGTTCAGATCAAAGCCCTTATATCACTGATTTTTCAGGCAGGGCCAAGCGTCATACAAATTGAGAATGACGATGGTGAAACAGTGATCGTCTCGACCGATCCAGATATTCCGCCGAGTGCATTGGAAAACGGCATTCCTCTTTCTGCATTCCTCGCGACAGAAAATGCAAGATTTGATACGATATTTCAGCATGAGAAGGTTCAGGGGCGTGAAGACATTGAATTAAATCCAACGAGAGAATTTCTTTTGTCATTGGAGATAAATACTCCGGCGGAACGCCCCATAGATATCAGGTTTTATGTGCCGCAAGAGAATTTACGTGTTGAGTCGTTATATGAAAGGGTCTTCTTCGCTCCATATTTCACAAAGCTGGATTCGATCACGGGATATGCGACCTACAGGCATCTTCCGAACGACGTCGGTATAACGGTGGAAGGCGTGCTTTTCGAAGAGGGCTGGTATCATGATATTCTTGTTTCCGTGCCATCAGAGGATGATGTTTTAGATGATGTAAAATCAAAGGTGGTTGCAGCCCTGAATCTGGCAGGTGTTAGAGAGGTGTTTCTCGAGATGGATAATGATGGTGAAAGTGATGTTGTTCCGGTCTGGCCTGTTGCGATTATAGGTTCAGAGTTGAAGCAAGGGCCGCTCCGGCAATTCAAGCTGGATACTGCAGAGTAGGGACTTTGAAAGTTTCTCTGAGACCGCTCCGATCCTCTTGGTGGTCCAAATCTCAGTCAATGTCATGTGCCAAACAAATCATTGCCGGACCAACATGAAACTTTCATCCAAACTCCCACTTTCACATACGGCCTTTGCACACTGGCACACGGACGACACCGAAGTTGGTGTTGTTATCGCTAAAGTGGCTTTTTCATTGACCAAGGACGGCACATCGCCCGTGACACCGCCACCGGAATTCGTTTTGGCAGATGAATTTATGGATGCGCCCGAGAACTCACCACTGCTGCACGAACAGGATATCGCACCGTTCAAGCCAAAGACCGACCTGATTTTGCGCGGAGCAGCCCGCAGCTTTGAGGCAAAGCCACGCCGCGATTGGGCGGTCACTGTCACCATTCCAGATCAGTTGCACTACGGCTTTCACGTCAGGGGGCCATCTCGTTGGATCAAGATGCGGCGAGGGTGGGAGTTGTCTCAGGCGGATGAAGTGACCGAGGTCCCGCTCACCTATACGCTCGCTTATGGCGGTCATTGTCAGGAGGGCGAAACAACAGAGTATTTCGAGCAGAATCCTGCGGGTCTGGGGTTTATGACTGAAACGGCGGCAGATGCGGTTGATGGCTGGCCTGCACCGCAGATTGGCCTATTGGCGGAATTCTTGGATGCTCGACCTTTTGAGCCGATGGCCGTTCATGGAACCATGCCACTGGCAAAAGCATGGTTGCCACGCCGTGCGAAAGCCGGGACTTTTGATAAGGATTGGGAGCGTGACCGTCATCCGCGCATGCCGCTGGATTATGATCTGGCCTTCTGGAATGCCGCGCCACTCCGTTTGCAGATCGCACCGCACATGGTGGGCAATGAGAATATCGAAATTTCGGGCGTGTCGCATCGGCGTGAAACTGTCAGCTTGCGTTTGCCGGGCGCAAAACTGGCTCTGAAATCTCTATCAAGTCCATCCGAGCCAGCGGTTGCTATGGCTTTGGACACCGTGGACATTGATGTGGAGCGGATTGACGATGACCAAATAGATATTGTTTTGCTGTGGCGGATCATTGTGCCGGATCGTAGTCTCTATACTAACGCTGAAATTATCAGGGGATAACATCATGCAATCTGCCGCCCGCCATTCCGGCAAAGATGCCGTTATCACCTGTCTGGCCCCGGACGTTTGCAAGACGCAAGTGGGCAGCGCCGTTGTGCCGATCCCCTACATGATCATTTCCAAGCTGGATTGGTCTGACAAAACCGTTAGCAGCACAAAACTGACGGGGCTTGAAGCCTTCAATATGGATGCGCGGACAAACAAGGTGACGGGCGATGAACCCGGAAAGCTGGGCGGTGTCAAATCAGGCGTCAATCAAGGGTGGTGTCGCCCGCAATCTAATAAGACGAGTGTCTTTGTCGATGGCGCGGAATTGCTACAGAATAACAACTTGTGTGAGATGAACTGTTCTGGGCCTAATGGGTCAGGTAACACAATCGGACGGTTGATGTATTTTGAGTAGTTGCGGCGATTTCGCATTAAACATCTTATCCGTAAGTCCTATGAATTTTAGGCGCACCCTTGCGGGTCGGGCTGTCGTGAACGGAGCCGCTTAACGCTGTCTCCGCCAGTCGGCATCCATCCCTTGCGCATCTATGGCCAGCCGTGAACGGCTGATCCTTTTCTCGTGTTTTGGGGCCTTGCAGGCCCGTCCTCCGTCAAGATCAAGCCCTTCGGGCGAACGTCATGACCGTGGCTCGTTCGTCTTCGCAGCGCTTCGCCGGAACTGCGCCCGCATCAATTTCATGACGTTCGATCTGAACGGCCATCCCCCGCTCATTGGCGCGTGCCTAGTCCGGTTGCATGCGCAACCGACTACCAAAGAAAGGAAAAAAGCCAGTGAGAGAAGATATTTATCAAAAAGTGACCAACAAGATCATTGAAGATTTGGAGCAAGGCAAATTGTCATGGCTAAAGCCATGGAGCATTGGCAATCTTGAGGGCAAGATCACCAAACCACTACGCCATAATGGCGTGCCCTATAATGGCATCAACATCCTGATGCTCTGGGGCGCGTCCGTGGAAGCAGGATATGTCTCACCATTCTGGATGACCTATCGCCAAGCCAAAGACCTTGGCGCACATATCAAAAAAGGCGAGCGCGGTAATCTGGTGGTCTATGCAAACACCATCACCAAGACGGAAGAACAGGAAGACGGATCAGAGCAGGAACAGAAAATCCCGTTCATGAAAGGCTATTCCGTCTTCAACGCCTGCCAGATCGAAGGCTTGCCCGAACATTACTACATCAAACCCGAGCCGATCATTGATCCCGCCTCACGTATTGATCATGCCGACGAGCTCTTTGCCTACAGGGCCGTATGCCTTTGTCTTTCAACGCTTCTCTGAACCAGTCTGCATCGTAGCCACGGTCGCCGAGCAGCCAGTCGACATCCGGCAGGCTGCCCAATAAAGCGCGGGCGCCGATGTAATCACTGACCTGCCCAGCAGTGACGAACAGATTAAGAGGTCGGCCCTGGCTGTCGCAGATGGCGTGCAGCTTGGTGTTCATGCCGCCTTTGGTCCGTCCGATCAGGCGTCCACGCCCCCCTTTTTGACGCCCATGCTGGTCGCGGTGCGGTGAGCCTTCAAATAAGTCGCGTCGATCATCACAGTCTTTTCTTCGCCGTGATCAGCAGCCAAACCGATCATCATCTGCGCGAAAATACCTTTGTCGCTCCACCGCTTCCAGCGGTTGTACAGGGTCTTATGTGGACCATATTCCTTGGGCGCGTCGCGCCAACGTAACCCATTGCGATTGATGAAGATAATGCCGCTCAGAACCCGCTTACCATCAACACGTGGTCGACCGTGGGATTTGGGAAAGAAGGGCTCAAGACGCGCCATTTGCGCATCGCTCAGCCAGAAAAGATCAGACATGTTCACCGCTCGTTTTTGAGCCGTGAATCATGCTGCACGATGAAAATCAATGGGTCCTGAGCCTAGGGAGTCTGCCTAGGATCTTGCGGATGCAGCGAACGGCTGGTTGGCGAGCCGCACCGCAGCTTTTAGATCATATCTCAGAGGGCCGCAAAGGGCCGGAGACTCGCACCTACGTCGCTCTGTTCAGCAGCTTGCTCCGGAACAACTCTGGCGGGAAAGCTGCTTTGGGTAGACTTCGTGCCAACCAGTATACGTCGGATATCCTGGACCTGCCGCAGAGAGTAGCGTTCCTAGGCTCCGATCCTGTAGACAACCTCTTCGAAAATCCGGGCGGTGTCCGTCCAACTGGCGAGTCGGGTTGACATTTCAAATGCGCAATCAGAGTAGGTTTTGGCGTGTGCGGAATCTGTCAGCAACCGTGATAGCGCTGTAGCGAAGGCTTCGGGGTCGTCTTTGGCGACCACCACCGCAGCATTACCGACCGTTTTCGACACCGCTCCGCCGTCGCATGTCACGATGGGCAGCCCGTAGAACATCGCCTCGCTCAGCACCATGCCGTAGCCTTCATAACGGGTAGCCAGCGCGAAGACGGAGGCTGCGTTCATGCGCTGTTCCAGTGCCGGGCCGTCGATTTCTCCGGAAAAGCCTACGCGGGATTGCAACCCGAGATCGGTGCGTTGCGCGTGCAGTGCGGCAGCGTAAAGGGGATCGTGTGTCTTGCCGACGATCTCGGCCTGCCAGTCGAGGTCCTTGATCCGGGCAAGCGCCGACAGCAGAACGTCATGTCCCTTGCGGGGGGCCAGCAGGCCGACCGACAGGATCAGCGGCGGATCGCTGGGCTGACGATCCACGTGTGGCCGGTCAAAGCCGGGCGGGGCGCATGTGATCTGATCGGGGGCCGCACCGAACTGGCGGGTCAAGACATCGGCGGTCTCGGAACTTGGCACGATGATATGCGCAGCATGCGCGATGGCTGCGGCCTCGTTCCGGCGCAGGAAAGCGGCCCTGTCGGCGGGCAGGCCGGTCTCGAGCCCCAGCGGATGGTGGATCATCGCGATGACGGGAGCGTGGACCTTCGCCAAACCGTCGGGGTCAATCGCCCCAAAGACCAACCCGTCGAGGATGATGGGCTGGTCCGCCGGGACGGCGCGGAGGGCGGCGAGCGTGCTGACCATGTCATCGGGCGTTGGGTCGGGAAAGCTGTCGGGCAGTTCCAGATGCGCCGTCTTGCACCCGATGTCATTGAGCGCCCTCAAAACGCGAGCTTCATAGATGAAGCCGCCGGTTCTGCGATCCTTGTCACCGGGGATGGCAAAAACAGCGCGGGTCATGTGACTTGCTCATTTGCATAGACCTTGAGAACCGCCCGTTCGAGCGCGGCGATAGCGGCGTAAGCGGCACTCGCGGCCACGGCAAGCGCAAAGACACATGACCAGAGCATGTTGTAATCTGACGTACTGGCCGTCATCGCCATCAAAACGCCGATACCGCGCCCGGTCGCCAGCCATTCCACCGTGGTCACGGCCAGCAATGCGGCGGGTATGGCCATACGGGCCGAGGCAAAGAGGGCTGGCAGCATGGCCGGCAATCGTGCCTTGAGCAAGATGCGCAGTGGTGTGGCACCATACGATTTGAAGAGATCAACGATTTGACCCGGTGTCTGGCGCTGGCCCTGAATGCAGGCAACGAGCGTCGGGAAAAAGATCATGACGGCGACGACGATTGCGGTGCCAAACAGTCCCCGTCCGAAGGCGAGTACGAGAAGAGGTGCTGTCGTGATGATCGGGATGGAGCGCAGCGCGATGGATGTCGGCAGGACAATGCGCCCAAAGCCCGGTGAGAGCGTTAGTGCCGCCGCAAGGCCCGCGCCGAGGATCAGCCCGGCCAGGTATCCGGGAACGGTGCTCTTCAGGGTTTCGGTAAGTGCGGCGAGCAGGGTGGCACGATTGTCCGGCACGGCGAGGAAAGACGCCACATCCCAAGGACGTTTTGCAAAGAACCTGTTCAAACCGAACCCATCCATCGAGATCTGCCAGATGGCCAGAACCACACCGGTGATCAGGGCGACCTCTGCCGCCCTCGTCCACAGATTCCGTTGCGTTTTCCCGCTTGGCGGAGACAGCAATATCGTCGGCGCATATCCAACCAGCCGCTGCCCCATCAGGCCCAAAAGGCCGTAGACCGCCATGGCAATGCTGGCCGAGAGGACGGCCAGCGTCCAGGTCGCGTCCGTTTCAAGCCCGCGCATCGCGCGCAGGGTCAGAACGCCCAGGCCCCGCTCGGCCCCAGTGAATTCGCCAATCATCGCACCGAGGAACGCGGCGGGTGCAGAGATCTGCAATCCGACGAACAGATAAGGCACGCTCGCCCGCGCGCGGACATAGTAAAGTGTTGAAAGCGCACCGCGCCCGTAGATGCGCATGATATCGGTCCAGCTTTCCGACACAGCTCGGAGACCGACAAGCAAGGCCAGAAGCGTTGTGTAATAGACCGCAAGCGCAGACAGGGTGATCTGCGGCCCGGCCCCCGGTCCATAAAGGACACGCAAGATCGGGCCAGTCGCGATGAGAGGCACGCAGAACACCAACAGCGCGAGGGCCGCCAATAATCGCTCGCTGCGAGGGAGCGTGATCATGAGGGCGGCGAGGAATATGGCGGCCAGATTGCCCCACAGGAATCCCCAAGCTGCATTCATCGTCGTTTCGGCGCTGGCGCGGCTGTAAAGCGACAGGTTTTGCGACAGGTGGGTCAGCATATCGCTTGGGCTGCTGATCAGCACATTGTCCAGAAATGCGCGTGCGCCGAGTTCCCAGAACAGCAGGGCCGCTGATATTCCTATGACCCGGCGAAGCACCATCATGCGTTCGATGTGTCTTCCAAGGCCGCGAAGATTTTGCGGGATGCGTCCTGGAATACGGCCTCTTCCAGCAGTTTTGCGTCCCGTGGCGCGGTGAACGAAATCGGGATGTCAGCAACCACATGCGTGGGACGCGCTGATAGGACAAGCACGCGGTCCGACAGCAAGACCGCCTCTTCCACCGAATGGGTGATCAGAACGACGGTCGTTCCGCGATCCCGCCAAAGCCGCGGCAACTCCACGTTCAGCCGTCTTCGGGTCATCGCATCCACCGCGCCAAACGGTTCGTCCAACAGCAAAACCTCTGGTTCTGAGATCAGGCTGCGCGCAATCGTGGCGCGCTGCCGCATGCCGCCGGAAAGTTCAGCCGGACGGTGGTCGCCGAACCCGTCGAGCCCGACAAGTGAGATCAAGTCGTCGACCTTGTTGGCGGGCTTGCGGGCAAGTTCCGCCCCAAGCGCGATATTGGCGTGTACGCTGCGCCAAGGCAGCAGCGACGGGTCTTGAAATGCCATGGCGAGCCCGCCGCGCTTGGCAACCGCGGCGGGTGGATCGACCCCCAGGCGGACCGTGCCGCTGTCCGGCGTCTCAAGCCCCGCAATCATCCGCAGAATGGTCGATTTTCCGCAGCCGGATGGCCCCACAAGCGCCGTCGTCTGCCCCGCAGCAAATGTCACGGTAAAGGGGTCAACCACATCAACCGGGCCAAAAGCCTTGGTGATCTGGTCGCACGCGATGTCGAGATTTGTCATCGTCCGATCCGACGGGAGGAGATCAGCCGTGGATCTCCTCAAGCAGCGACCGGTCCCAGAGATCGGTGCTGACGTCTTGCCCAAGCAGCGCGAGTGTCTCGACATTCGCCGCGATTGTTTCGTCGGTGAACCAGCCAAACCCGTTTTCTTCGGTCAGATCGGTGAACATCAGCGGCACTTGACGCGCGGCCTGCAGTTTTTGCGCCTCAAGGTCGAGACCCGCATCGGGGAACATCTTGACGGTCAGTTCAGCCGCCAAATTTGTATTGGCAAGGTAGTCGTTCCAACCCATGACCTCACCCTTGAGCAGCGCAATCAGATCGGCGCGGCGGTTCGCAAGCGCGTCTTCGGTGGCGATATATGTCTGGGAGTGAAGCGCATATCCGTGATCGGCCATGAGCATTGTTGTGTTTTCGACGCCTTGTACTGTCATCGCGACCGGCAGATCGGTTTCCCAGGACAACAAGCAATCCACTTGCCTGCTGACCAGAGGCGCGGGGTCGTATTGCGTTGGCACGATCTCGATCTCGTTGATGTCGATGTCATTGAGCTTGCAAAGGGCCTGCAGAACGGGTGTGTTCGCGACGGCCATGCCTATTTTCTTGCCAAGAAGGTCTGCCGGTTCGTTGACGGGATTGTCCGAGAGTGAGGTGATGGCAAATGGGTTCTTTTGCATCGCGACCGCAATGATCTTGAAGGGTGCGCCTTGGGCCACCGCGGCGGCGGTGTAATCCGCAGCCGAGATCCCCACCAGCGCTGTGCCCGAGACAACGGGTGGCTCCACCGGTGCGTTCGGGCCGCCCTGACTGAGCGATACGTCCAGGCCCTGATTGCTCCAATAGCCTTTTTGCGCGGCGATATAGCTGCCGCCGAACTGGACCGAGTGCAACCAGGAGAGTTGAAAATTCACGGCTGTGGCTGCGCGCGCGAATGTCGGGATACCGGCTGCAGCGGTCATCGCGCTGGCGCCGCAGGTTTGCAGGAAGAAACGACGGTTCAAATGTGCAGGTATGGTCATGATGTGTGTGATCCTTGTGTTGATAATGGTTTGGCGGGGCGTTTCGAGAAAAGGAGGAACACACCTGGCAGGGCGGCGACCAGCAGGACGACGCCGTAGGCGATGCCAGTCGCAATACCGCCGCTTGCGGACATGCCGACAAAGGGGAAAAGCGCCGCTGCCGCGCCTTCACGCCAGCCCCATCCCCCGATAGAGAACGGGATGAGCATGGCGCAAAGCGTGAGCGGGATCAGCGTGGCCCACCCCTCTGGCGGAATGGCGAGCCCGACGGCGCGGGCGCAGGCGTAGAAGCTGAAGATCAGGCAGAGTGAGGCGATAAGGCCCTGGATCAGGATCGCGGGAGAGGCCAACAGACCCGCCGCGATGATAAGAAAACGCGCCAGGGCATTTTTTAAGCGCGACAGGCCAAAACCAACCACGGCGCACAGGATCAAAGTGATCAGAACCGCCTCGTGCATCATGTCCCATCTCACACCGCCCGGGAGTGCGCGTGCCGCTGCGAAGCCGGTGAACATCATTGTCAGCATGATTGTTTGGCCGATCAACCTGTCCGCCACCACCGATTGCGCGGCACTTTTCAGATCGCCTGCATGCCGGGCGCGGACGGCGCGGGTCACATCACCGGCAACGCCGCCGGGCAGCGCGGTGTTGATCAACTGACCAAGGTAGTATTCCCGCAGCGCAGTGCCGAACCCGATCTGCACCCCGAAGGCCTGCGCAATGTGCGCCCAGCGATAGGCCATTGAGACGGTTGCAGCGGTCATGCCCGCCAATGCCAGGGCGATCCAGCCCAGATCGAGGCCACGCAATCGCGTCCAGACCTCGGTTGTATCCGTCCACCAGAACAATACGGCCAGGCACGCGGCGGAGCAGGCGAATTTGATCCAGAAAGACCTCATTGCGCGATGCTTTCCGAAATTTGCACGCTTGTGAATGCGGCAAGAAAATCATTGCGGAATGTGTCCATTCTGCGCACCGGCGCCTCAGCCGCCGGGATCAAACCATCGGTCCAGCCCCAATGCGCGATCCGTTGCAACATGTCGGGCGAACCGATCATGTGAACGGCGACGTCCTTATTGTCGCTCCCCGCAACGAAGCCTGCAGCCTGATGGTCACCTGCCACGATGACAAGCGGCGCGTAATCGCCCAAGCGCGCCACGTGTTCAAACGTCACTTGCAAGGCGTAATCGACCGACTGGCGATAAGCATCGCGAACAGCATCACGGTCGCGCCACAGCTCTTTCGGCGAGGGGCCGCGCGCTGCCATCTCGTTGAAGACCGTGCCATCCTTTACGTCTTCCCACGGGATGACATCGGCAATCGGTGTCCAAGGCGCATGGGATGAGATCAGCGCAATCTGAACGAAATCCGGTCGCGGATCAGGGGGCAAAAGCGCCTGGTAAGCTGAGAGCGTAAACTGGTCGGGCATGGTCACCCATCGAAAACGGTCCCCTGCATAGCCCATATCCGCCGCTGGAATAACCAGATCAAACCCCATCGCCGCACTTTCCGGCCAACCGACCGTGATGGCAGGCATGATGGCGGCAGTGCGATAGCCCGCCTCTTGCGCGAAGTGGAACAGCCATTTGTGACCGCTCGTCAGCATCGCGCGGTAGCGTCCGTTATCCGACGTCCACAACCCGCTGGCGAGGCTTCCATGCGCCAGCCAGCTTTGCCCGCCCGCCGTGGGTGAGGTCAGCCATCCGCTTTTCATCGCTTTGCCCGTGCCGCGAATTTGCGCCTCGGCACGACGCAGCGTGTCAAGATGCGTGGGTGCATAAAGAGGATTGTCAAAGCTGGCGCGGCCGTAGCTCTCTATCCAGATCAGCACGACGTCCCTGCCCTCCAATCCGTCGAGAAGACCGGGGGTGTCGGCATAGGGGTCGTTTTGCGCCTCTTCGGCAAAGGCGATGAGGTCGCTGGCCGTCTGCTGCATTGCGATGCCGCGCTTCAGCGTCAACCGCGTTGTCCACGCGGTGCCCGGTGGGCTTGTGTCAAACCGCCAGTATTTCAGGTGATGCCCCACATCAGCCGCCGCCCATCCCGCACAGCAGGTCGCCGCAACCGCCGCGCCTGCCCTGATGGGGCGACTGGCTTGAAAGCGTCCCCAGCATCGCAAGCTGAAATAGAGCGCAACCAACAAGACCCCAAGCGCCAGAACCGTGCCGATGGCAGCCAAAGCAGCAAGCGGCACCCCGATACTATCCTGCAAGAGAGAGAAACCAGCACCGATCAGGAACGTATCAAGGATCGGATCGAAAGTCCGGTTGAACGCCGTGAACATGCCGTAGTCGGCACCCTTGATCACGACAGCAACGGTCAGCACAGCGGCGAGGGCCGCACTAACGAACATGTGTCGGCCAAGTGCAACCATGAGCAAGAGAAGAACGGGCAGTTCAAGCGGCCAACGGTTCAGCGCGCTCCATTTCATCGTGCCGGGATGATTGGGCAGCACCAGAACGGCAAAGATCAGCGCCGCCGCCAAAGACAGACTTGCAATGCGCTTCATCCCGTCTGCCGCGCCAGCCACAGTATATCTGTCAGAAAGGACCACGACAGCAGCAGCGCCGCCAGGACAGCGGCCGGCCCGATCAAACCGTCTGGTGTCCAAGGAAAGGTCAACAGGATCAGAGTCCCGATTTGAACGGCGCAGATGGCCTTGCGCCGGAAGGATGGCGGCAAGTGCGCCTGGAGCCGGGTCCAGACAAGCGAAGCCAGAACGAACGCATATCGCATGAACCCCAGAACGAGGATTTCAGGGCCTGTGATGCCGCTGGTCCAGAGCCAGAGAGAAACGATTGCTGCGAGGCCCGCATCGGTTTCCATGTCAAAACGCGCCCCGAAATCAGAGGCGAGGCCCGCCTTTCGGGCAAGCCAGCCGTCGACGCCGTCCAACGTGAATGCGAACAGGGCAACACCGAAAACCCACCATGACGACGCAATGCCCGACACAACCGCCCCGGCCAGAAACGCAACCATTGCCGCACGTGCCAGCGTGACCGCATTGCACAATCCCAGCATTTGGTGGGGGTAGCTGTGTCTCAGGCCGTGTCCGGCCAAACAAGCGACCGCGGCAAAGACTGTGAGCGGCACAGCCAGAGATCCCAGGACATGGACACTCGCAAAGGCCAAAAACACCCCATAAAGCACCGCCAACCCCAGGAAACGCGTTAGCGGCGGCGGGCCGTTCAACGGCGTGGTATTCAGATGTGACGTGCTTTGAAACATGTACCGGTTCACTTTCCTGCACGCGTCAACCTAACGCGAATTATCGGCTTGCACACTGCATTACGCGCGTACCTCAGCATTTATTCGCTCGCTTCACGGGACCGTGACAACAGCACGCAAAGGCAGGTGATCGGACGCCAAGGCCACTTGCGGGGTCGAGATCGCCTCGATCTCCTGCACTTCACCCGGCGCATCGGTCAGGATGCGATCCAGCGGCAGAAACGGTCTGCCGCTTGGAAAAGTGGGCCGGGCCGGGCCATGCAGTTTGGTTCCGACAAGGCGCTCACGAAACATTGCCCCGCCCCATGGCCGCCATTCGTTCAGATCACCCAGCAGAATGGTCTGCATCGCGGGTCTGCGGCGCAGATACTGACCGATGATCCGCATTTGCATCATCCGCAGAGGCTGAGACAGCGATAAATGCGTTGAGATCAGGCGCAGTGGACGGTCCTGAAACATCCCCTCGATGGACACCGCACCGCGGTGGCAATGCCCCGGAAGATCAAGGATGTCGGCATGGGTGCGGTTGATCTGTGGCGAGAGGAACAGGATGGTGCCGAGAAAACCGTCGCTTTCTGATCCCCAGCGAAGGGTCGGATCATGGGCATAGATCAGCCCCGTCTTTTCTTCGATGGCCCTCACGTCAAATATGCGTGCATGCGGTCGGATTTCTTCATCCGCCTCCTGCAAGGCCAGCACATGCAGGTCCAAAGGTGCCAGCGCCGTTCCAATCGCGTCCATGACGCGATCCGGATCGCGTTTGCCATCGGTCCCCTTCGCGCGATGCACATTCCATGTCGCACACCGTAGGTGTCGGTCAGTCTTGCTACCGGGCTGCATTCTGCTCCAAGGGCTCTATAATCAACAAGGATAGTTAGACTGCGCGGATCAGATGTCGATCCGGCATCCCACGCGAGACCAATAAATGCCAAGGAAGGACGAAAAACATGACAGCACGATTTCTTGCCGCTACTGCCCTCGTGGCCTCGTTCGCGACAGCCACCTATGCCGATATGGCGCGATACGAACTCGATCCGACCCATACGGTGGTATATTTCACGATTGATCATCTTGGGTATGCCAAAACGCTGGGCATTTTCACCAATATCGAGGGCAGCTTTGCTTATGACCTCGATACGCAAGCGCTCGAGGATGTCGCTGTGAAGATCCAAGCGGCTTCCGTAAACACATTCAACGAGGCGCGGGACGGGCACGTGCGCAATGCCGATTTTCTGGATGTGTCGAACTATCCAGAGATTACCTTTGTCGCCACCGGCGGCACGCCTGCAAGTGAGACAACCGGAACTGTAACCGGCGATCTGACCATCTTGGGCCAGACGCACCCCGTGACCCTGGACATCACGCTGAACAAGGTCGCGGATTATCCCTTCGGGCATCAAAAGGAAGTGCTTGGTCTGTCGATGACCACGACAATCCAGCGCAGTGCGTTCGGCATGATGTATGCCGTTGAAAACGGGCTCGTGGGTGATGAGGTCACAATCAATATCGAAACTGAGGCAATTAAGGACGAATAACGGGCTCTATTACCTTGAACGGTGCAAGTGTGTGATCTTGCTAATCAAGAGGGGCTATTGCATTAATTGATGTGGCCGTGGTTGATAGTTCGGATTATTTCAATTCCACAAAGAGTCGCTTTGACCGTTCGCTGGGGGTGGAAGATTGGCGATTGGCGAATGATGCACCTGCACACCCTCTGCATCAGTCAGCGCGTCGTGCAACTCGAAGAGCGTGATGTCGGGGTCCTGCCGATCAACTCCTCAAAGAAAGCCTGATGCGGGGCGAGCCTTCCCCTGCCGCGCGGAGGGCATTGGGGAGCCGGTTCAGCATGGCTTCTGACGCTCACTTGGCCCTAACCCTTCTTCAATGTACTGCTGAAACCGCGCCCGAAGCGCCAATGGCGAAGGTGCTGACATGATCCATCCTCCCGAACAGGATGAAGCACATCTGATGTCTCAAGGGAATCCTCGCGATCCAAGTTCAAGTCGAAATGCTTTATCGCCGGGCGAGGTTGGTATGGCCCTTGCCCCGCACTCAGTCTTCGCCGTGGCCGGTGCGGCCATCGCGGGCCGGTGGAGCCCGGCAAACCCTTGGACGATGCCGGCCGGGCCTTGGCTCGCTTTCGACTTTCATAGGCATCGCGCTGATAGGTCTTACCTTCACGCGCGCCGGTGACGACATCACGGCGCTGGGTCTGTCGGCATCCCTCGCACTGGTTGGTCTGGGCATGGGGCTGAGCAACGTCGCGCTGATGTCGAACGCGCTTGCGCTTGTCTCGAATGGCATCGTCGGTGCCGCGTCCAGCTTGCTGCAGACCGGGCAACAGATCGGCATCACGCTCAGCATCGCCATCTTTGGCGGTCTCTATTTTGCACATACGTCAAGCGCGACCAGCGAGGCCGTAGCCGCCGCTCTGCTCTTTCGGGGCGCGGCATTCGCGGCGGCCAGCCTGCTGTGCAGGCGGGGCGCAATCACTCACACGAAAAGGGAAACGTGATGGAGCCAAAACCCGGGCAATCCCAGCAAGACTTCTGAAACGGCGTTTATCGCGGTGCCAGCCCACAGACCTGCTGTCTCCCCTCGGCCGTTCTTGAACGGTTTGCAAAGGATCGCCCGCCCGGTCGCGTGCTAGATTTGGGTGTGGCAAAGGCGAAGATGCAATTTGGCTTGCGAAACAAGGTTGGGATGTTGTCGCTGTTGACATGGCCCAGACGGCTTTGGATATCGCAACGGCTAACGCCGCTGAGAGGGGCATGGCCGACCGGATCACCTTCGCACAGCACGATCTGGCGACCTCGTTTCCGGAGGGGCCATTCGACCTGATTTCGGCGATGTTTCTTCAAACTCCGTTCGACTTCCCAAGGCGACATGTCTTTGCGCGGGCATATGAAAAGCTAACGAAAAATGGCCTGTTGCTCATAGTCACACATGGGTCTTCCGCGCCGTGGTCATGGACCAAAGAAGGGCACCGATATCCGTCACCAGAGGAGGATCTGGCCGCGTTGGGGTATGCCGCGTCTGACGGGCAGGTCGCTTTTGTGGATGCGGTCGCCCGAACGGCCCATGGACCAGAAGGTCAAACCGCGAAAGTCACTGACAAAGTGATCGTCTTGGTCAAGGATGCATAGGTGTATCGCGATCAGCGGCTTCTCCAAAAGTCCTCTTTCCGGAAAGCCGCATCGCAGCAAAGCCCGGCAGCGTGGATGGCAGGTATGGGCCGTTAGGCGTTGCTAGGCTTGATAATCAAACTGATACCCCGGAGTTAAGGTCGTTTTGGTGGCTTCTCTCATCTTCGAGCCGCTTTGCCAAACGCAAATCCTCCGGGGTCTCCTGTCGAAAACGCTTGGGACATCCAGAGCAGGGCAAAGGCTTCAAGGAGGTGCGCGTTCTGAAGGCCGCCAGCATCGAATGCGTCGAAACCCAAGTCGTTTAGCAACGCTGAAACTGCTGATTTCGCGTCATCATCATCAGAGGCCAGCCCCATCATCGGAGGTGGCGAGAGTGCTGCCGGATCGCCGAGAATATCAGATCCCACCTGATTGAGCGTCTTCACGACCTTTGCAGCAGGCAACCATCCCTGCATGAGTTCGGCGGCAGATGTATTTGCATCGATTGCTAAGGTCATGCCCGTTGCCCCGTAGCTGACCGGGTTTGTGCAATCGACGACGATCTGTCCGACCGCCAAATCGAGGTCACTCAGGGCCGACTCTGTTGCTTCCCACGGTGTCGCGACGAACATCGCATCGCTGGTCCTGTTCGGCGATCCGGACGACGCTAACGTTATGTGCTCAAGCGAGGCAAGCTCTTGATATTTTGCGTCATCAGGTTTCGGCACGATGACGTGGACATCATGCCCAAGTTCCGCAAGCCGCCGGGCCAACGTGCCGCCAAGCCGTCCGGCGCCCAGTACAATGTAGTTTGCCATCGCAATCTCCCGTAGAAATTCTCGCACACAGCCAAAACTCGTACCGCTAGCTCGCCCAGTGATCGAGCGTTAATGCGTCACCCGAAGGCTTTGACGTCGGCTGTTCCTTTGGTCACGATGGCGGCGAAAGGCACATTGGAACAAGTACTGACATTTTTGACAGTGCTCAGTTTCTTTCGGAGGAGCGGAATGCAGCCAAACAAATGCCCGGTACATACCAGCGTTCAGACCATCGGCGGCAACCCGCGATTGTGGCTGAGAACATGCTTCGATGCGTCTCAGCCCGATGAGGTCTGGGTGACAGACATCACCTACATCAAGACCCACGAGGGCTGGCTGTATTTGTGTGTCGTCATCGACCTGTTCTCGCGACGTGTCGTTGGTTGGTCGGCGCAATCGCGAAT
>NZ_JBBIFZ010000015.1:0-16887 GCF_037572755.1 Yoonia sp. 2307UL14-13
CCCGCACCGTGATCTGATGCACCGCATCCCGCTTGAAATCGTCGCTGTAATTGCTTGTCCCCATGTCGGCCTCCTCGCCTCAAAGTTAGGGGGCAAAGCGTCTACAAATCTAGGGGCACCTCACTCTGAAGGCATTCCAGATGAGAAAGTGGAGACGAGACTTCAGAGGATGAGGAGGGATGCAGAAAAACAGGGGCTATCTCAGGAATCTCTGGATGCATTCGATCAAATTGAAAGAGGCCTGCGCGATCTTTTATCGCACTAACAAATTGAGGTTTTGTTCCCAAGATTTGGCTCGCCGACATCTGATGGTTCATCACATTTAGGCGAATGATTGGAATGAGCCGAGCGGCACACGCCCACCACCGTCCGCCCCACCCATAAAAACCTATTGATTTTCCCCATCACCCTTGATCTTCGCCCGAATCTCTCTTAGTTGGTGCCTCTCAGACCCGCGCAGCATTCGGAAAATCGACAATCTGGTTCATTTGAAACTTATCTTTCAAAGCGCTCTCTCTTTGCGTTTTGACAGGTAAGTTGATCGTTTCGGGAGAGGTGTTTGGGTTGCACCTCGGGCATTGAGACGATCCTGCCTCAATCGGACGTGTGTTTTGGTGGCCCGACCAAAGCGCGCGTCTGCGACATTATTGGAGACCCGGCTCTTATGGCATCTACGTTCCTTGGTCAGAAACGTCTACGCAAATATTACGGCAAAATCCGCGAAGTCCTTGAAATGCCGAACCTCATCGAGGTTCAGAAATCATCCTACGATCTGTTCCTGCGGTCCGGCGACAGCGACACCCCGCTTGACGGCGAGGGGATCAAAGGTGTGTTCCAGTCGGTGTTCCCGATCAAGGATTTCAACGAAACGGCTGTGCTTGAATTCGTCAAGTATGAGCTGGAAAAGCCCAAATACGATGTTGAGGAATGTCAGCAGCGTGACATGACCTACAGCGCGCCGCTGAAGGTCACCCTGCGTCTGATCGTGTTTGATGTCGATGAAGACACAGGCGCGAAATCCGTCAAGGATATCAAGGAACAAGACGTGTTCATGGGCGATATGCCCTTGATGACGCCGAACGGCACGTTCGTCGTGAACGGCACCGAGCGTGTGATTGTATCCCAGATGCACCGCTCGCCCGGCGTGTTCTTTGATCACGACAAGGGCAAGACGCATTCGTCGGGTAAACTGCTCTTTGCCTGCCGGATCATTCCTTATCGTGGATCGTGGCTCGATTTCGAATTCGACGCCAAGGATCTGGTCTTTGCGCGGATTGACCGCCGCCGCAAGCTGCCGGTGACGACGCTGCTTTATGCGCTGGGCTTTGACCAGGAAGGCATCATGAATGCCTATTATGACACGGTCGAGTATAAGCTGGACAAGAAGGGAAAGGCGTGGACGACCAAGTTCTTCCCGGAACGTGTCCGCGGCACCCGTCCGACATTCGATCTGGTCGATGCGAAAACCGGCGAAGTCATTGCGAAGGCTGGCGAAAAGGTCACCCCACGTTCGGTCAAAAAGCTGATCGATGCGGGCGAAGTCACCGATTTGCTGGTCCCTTACGAGAATATTGTGGGCAAGTTCGTCGCGCAGGACATGATCAACGAAGAAAACGGCGCGATCTATGTCGAGGCCGGGGATGAACTGACGCTTGAGATGGACAAGGAAGGTGAGGTCATCGGCGGGACGCTGAAGGACCTTGTCGATGCGGGGGTCAAGACGATTCCGGTTCTGGACATCGATAACGTGACCGTGGGCGCATACATGCGCAACACGATGGCGTCGGACAAGAACATGAACCGCGAAACCGCGCTCATGGATATTTACCGCGTGATGCGTCCGGGTGAGCCGCCCACCGTTGATTCAGCGTCTGCCCTGTTCGACACGCTGTTCTTTGACGCCGAGCGTTATGACCTGTCGGCTGTCGGTCGGGTCAAAATGAACATGCGCCTGGACCTCGACGCCGAGGACACGATGCGCACGCTGCGCAAGGAAGACATCGTCGCCTGTATCAAGGCGCTGGTCGAGCTGCGTGACGGCAAGGGTGACGTGGACGATATCGACCACCTTGGAAACCGTCGTGTGCGCTCTGTCGGTGAGTTGATGGAGAACCAGTATCGCGTGGGTCTGCTGCGCATGGAACGTGCGATCAAGGAACGCATGTCGTCGGTCGAGATCGACACGGTGATGCCGCAGGACCTGATCAACGCGAAGCCTGCCGCCGCCGCTGTGCGTGAATTCTTTGGCTCAAGCCAGCTGTCGCAGTTCATGGACCAGACGAATCCGCTGTCCGAAGTGACGCACAAGCGGCGTCTGTCGGCCCTTGGGCCAGGCGGTCTGACACGTGAGCGCGCGGGCTTTGAGGTGCGCGACGTGCATCCGACCCATTACGGTCGCATGTGCCCGATCGAGACGCCGGAAGGGCCGAATATCGGTCTGATCAACTCTCTGGCGACGTTCGCCCGCGTGAACAAGTACGGGTTTATCGAAACCCCCTATCGCAAGGTTGAAGGCGGCAAGGTGACCGATGAGGTCCAGTACATGTCCGCGACCGAAGAAATGCGGCACACTGTGGCGCAGGCGAACGCAAAGCTGGATGATGCCGGCAATTTCGTCAACGATATGGTATCGACCCGTCAGAACGGGGAATACACGTTGGCGCAGACAGATAGCGTCGACCTGATCGACGTGTCGCCCAAGCAGCTGGTGTCGGTTGCGGCCTCGCTCATTCCGTTCCTGGAAAATGACGACGCGAACCGCGCGTTGATGGGGTCGAACATGCAGCGGCAGGCCGTGCCACTGTTGCAGGCAGAAGCGCCGTTGGTCGGTACGGGGATCGAAGAGGTCGTCGCCCGCGACTCGGGTGCGTCGATCATGGCGAAACGCGCAGGTATCATCGACCAGGTCGATGCGCAGCGGATTGTGATCCGTGCGACCGAAGATCTGGAATTGGGCGATGCGGGTGTGGACATCTACCGGATGCGGAAATTCCAGCGTTCGAACCAGAATACCTGCATCAACCAGCGTCCGCTGGTGAAGGTGGGTGATCTGGTCCAGAAGGGTCAGGTCATTGCCGATGGGCCGTCCACCGATCTGGGTGAACTGGCGCTGGGCAAGAACGTGGTCGTCGCGTTCATGCCGTGGAATGGCTACAACTATGAAGACTCGATCCTGATTTCGGAGCGGATCGTGCGTGATGACGTCTTTACCTCGGTCCATATCGAGGAATTCGAAGTCGCTGCCCGTGACACGAAGCTGGGGCCAGAGGAAATTACCCGCGACATTCCAAACGTCGGCGAGGAGGCCCTGCGCAACCTCGATGAGGCAGGCATCGTCTATATCGGGGCTGAGGTTGGACCTGCGGATATCCTTGTCGGGAAGATCACACCAAAGGGCGAAAGCCCGATGACGCCGGAAGAGAAATTGCTCCGCGCCATCTTTGGTGAGAAGGCGTCTGATGTGCGTGACACGTCGCTGCGCCTGCCGCCCGGTGATTTCGGCACAATCGTCGAAGTGCGCGTCTTTAACCGTCATGGCGTGGAAAAAGACGAACGTGCGCTGCAGATCGAGCGGGAAGAGGTCGAACGCCTGGCCCGTGACCGCGACGACGAATTGGTGATCCTTGATCGGAACATCTATGCCCGTCTGAAAGATATGCTGTTGGGCAAAGAGGCTGTGAAAGGTCCGAAAGGGTTCAAGTCGAACTCTGTCGTGACCGAGGAAGCCTTGGAAGAGCTCAGCCGTGGTCAGTGGTGGCAGATTGCGTTGAAGGATGAAGCTGACGCACAGGTCGTCGAAGCCCTGAACGAACAGTATGAAATCCAGAAGCGGGCCATGGACGCACGGTTCGAGGACAAGGTCGAAAAGGTGCGCCGCGGCGACGACTTGCCTCCGGGCGTGATGAAGATGGTCAAGGTCTTCGTGGCGGTGAAGCGCAAGCTGCAGCCTGGCGACAAGATGGCCGGTCGTCACGGGAACAAGGGTGTGATTTCCAAGGTCGTGCCGATGGAAGACATGCCGTTCCTCGCTGACGGGACGCCGGTTGACTTCTGTCTGAACCCGTTGGGCGTGCCGTCGCGGATGAACGTCGGTCAGATCCTCGAGACCCATATGGGTTGGGCCGCGCGCGGTTTGGGCATCCAGATTGACGAGGCTTTGGGTGAATATCGCCGTTCTGGCGATCTGACCCCGGTCCGTGATGCAATGAAAATCGTCTATGGTGATGACGTCTATGAAGAGGGCGTCGCCGATATGGACGAGGATCAGCTGATCGAGGCTGCGGGCAACGTCACACGTGGTGTGCCGATTGCAACGCCGGTCTTTGACGGTGCGAAAGAGGCTGACGTAAATGATGCGCTGGTCCGTGCTGGGTTCAGCACATCGGGTCAGTCGGTCCTTTATGATGGCCGCACGGGTGAACAATTCAGCCGCCCTGTCACGGTTGGTGTGAAGTACCTCTTGAAGCTGCATCACCTCGTTGACGACAAGATTCACGCGCGTTCCACCGGGCCTTACAGCCTTGTCACGCAGCAGCCTCTGGGCGGTAAGGCCCAGTTCGGCGGCCAGCGTTTCGGGGAGATGGAGGTCTGGGCACTGGAAGCCTATGGCGCCGCCTACACCCTGCAGGAGATGCTGACGGTGAAGTCGGACGACGTGGCGGGCCGGACGAAAGTGTACGAGTCCATCGTGAAGGGCGAAGACAATTTCGAAGCCGGCGTGCCGGAATCGTTCAACGTGCTCGTGAAAGAAGTCCGGGGCCTCGGCCTCAACATGGAACTCCTGGATGCGGAGGATGAGGAATAAGAGTTTTCGTCACGAAAACTCTTACGCACTGAAAAGTCTTCCTTTCGAAGACTTTTCGCACCCCATCCGATGCACCACAATTCAAGGAATTGAAGATGAACCAGGAACTAACAAACAACCCGTTTAACCCGCTCACCCCGGCAAAAACGTTTGACGAAATCAAGGTCTCTCTGGCCTCGCCCGAACGGATCCTGTCGTGGTCGTTCGGTGAGATCAAAAAGCCCGAAACCATCAACTACCGCACGTTCAAGCCAGAGCGTGACGGTTTGTTCTGCGCGCGTATCTTTGGCCCGATCAAAGATTACGAATGCCTGTGCGGTAAATATAAGCGCATGAAGTATCGCGGCGTTGTCTGCGAGAAATGCGGTGTGGAGGTCACGCTGCAAAAGGTCCGCCGTGAGCGGATGGGCCATATCGAACTGGCTGCACCTGTTGCCCATATCTGGTTCCTGAAATCGCTGCCGTCCCGCATCGGCCTGATGCTGGATATGACGCTGCGCGATCTGGAGCGGATCCTGTACTTCGAGAACTACGTCGTGATCGAACCCGGCCTGACAGACCTCACCTATGGTCAGCTGATGACCGAGGAAGAGTTCAACGACGCGCAGGATCTGTACGGCATGGATGCGTTCCAGGCCAATATCGGCGCCGAGGCGATCCGCGAGATGTTGTCCCAGATCGATCTGGAATCCGAGGCCGAGCAGCTGCGCGCCGATCTGAAAGAGGCGACAGGTGAACTGAAGCCGAAGAAGATCATCAAGCGGCTGAAGATCGTCGAGAGCTTTATCGAATCCGGCAACCGCCCGGAATGGATGGTGCTGACCGTGATCCCCGTGATCCCGCCAGAGCTGCGCCCGCTGGTGCCGCTGGATGGCGGTCGCTTTGCGACGTCTGACCTGAACGATCTGTATCGCCGGGTCATTAACCGGAACAACCGTTTGAAGCGCCTGATCGAGCTGCGCGCGCCTGATATCATCGTCCGTAACGAAAAGCGGATGCTGCAGGAATCTGTCGATGCGCTGTTCGATAACGGCCGTCGTGGTCGCGTCATTACGGGTGCCAACAAGCGGCCGCTGAAATCGCTGTCGGACATGCTGAAAGGTAAGCAGGGTCGTTTCCGTCAGAACCTTCTGGGTAAGCGGGTCGACTTCTCGGGCCGTTCGGTCATCGTGACCGGCCCTGAACTGAAATTGCATCAGTGTGGTCTGCCGAAAAAGATGGCGCTGGAACTGTTCAAGCCGTTCATCTACTCGCGGCTTGAGGCGAAGGGTCTGTCCTCGACCGTCAAACAAGCCAAGAAACTGGTCGAAAAAGAGCGCCCCGAGGTGTGGGATATCCTTGATGAGGTCATCCGCGAACACCCCGTCATGCTGAACCGTGCGCCAACCTTGCACCGTCTCGGCATTCAGGCGTTCGAGCCCGTGCTGATCGAAGGCAAGGCGATTCAGTTGCACCCGCTTGTCTGTTCGGCCTTTAACGCTGACTTTGACGGTGACCAGATGGCTGTTCACGTGCCGCTGTCGCTGGAAGCGCAGTTGGAAGCCCGCGTGCTGATGATGTCCACGAACAACGTGCTGTCGCCTGCAAACGGCAGCCCGATCATCGTGCCATCGCAGGATATGATCCTGGGCCTCTATTACACCACCATCATGCGTGATGGCATGGTGGGCGAGGGGATGTCGTTTGCCAATATCGAAGAGGTCGAACATGCCCTGACTGCGGGCCATGTGCATTTGCACGCCAAGATCACGGCGCGGATTCCGCAGATCGACGAAGAAGGCAACGAAGTGCTCAAGCGCTATGAGACGACTCCGGGCCGTCTGCGTCTGGGCGCGCTTCTGCCGCTGAACGCGAAGGCGCCGTTCGAACTGGTCAACCGCCTTTTGCGCAAGAAAGAGGTGCAGCAGGTCATCGATACCGTCTACCGCTATTGCGGTCAGAAAGAGTCTGTCATCTTCTGTGACCAGATCATGACGATGGGCTTCCGCGAGGCGTTCAAGGCCGGGATTTCCTTTGGCAAGGACGATATGGTCGTGCCCGACACCAAATGGGAACTGGTCGAAGAGACCCGTGACCAGGTGAAGGATTTCGAACAGCAATATATGGACGGCCTGATCACCCAGGGCGAGAAGTACAATAAGGTCGTCGATGCCTGGTCGAAAGCAAATGACAAGGTGACGGATGCGATGATGACCACGATCTCGACATCGGGGAAAACCGATGACGGGGCCGAGGCGGAACCAAACAGCGTCTACATGATGGCCCATTCGGGCGCCCGTGGCTCGGTGACGCAGATGAAGCAGCTGGGCGGGATGCGCGGCCTGATGGCCAAGCCGAACGGCGAAATCATCGAAACGCCGATCATCTCGAACTTTAAGGAAGGTCTGACCGTTCTTGAATACTTTAACTCGACTCACGGCGCCCGGAAGGGTCTGTCGGATACGGCGTTGAAGACGGCGAACTCGGGCTATCTGACCCGTCGCCTGGTCGACGTGGCGCAGGATTGCATCGTGCGTGAACTGGATTGCGGGACGGAAATGGCGATCACGGCCGAAGCGGCCGTGAACGACGGTGAGGTCGTTGCTTCGCTGGCCGAGCGTGTGCTGGGCCGTGTGGCGGCCGACGACGTCATTAAGCCAGGCACCGACGAGGTGATCGTCGAGCTTGGCGAACTGATCGACGAACGCAAGGCCGACATGATCGAAGTTGCAGGTATCACCAAAATGCGGATTCGCAGTCCGTTGACCTGCGAGTCGGAGGATGGCGTCTGCGCGATGTGTTACGGTCGTGACCTTGCACGTGGTACGCGGGTGAATATCGGTGAGGCCGTCGGCATCATCGCCGCCCAGTCCATCGGTGAACCCGGTACCCAGCTGACGATGCGGACGTTCCACATCGGTGGTGTTGCGCAGGGTGGACAGCAATCGTTCCTCGAGGCGTCGCAGCCTGGGAAGATCGAATTCCGCAACGCGCAGCTATTGGAGAACGCAGCCGGTGAGATGATCGTCATGGGCCGCAACATGGTTCTGGCGATTGTCGGTGACAATGGGGAAGAGCGGTCTAATCACAAGGTCGGCTATGGCTCCAAGGTGTTCGTCAAGGAAGGCGCCGACGTGCTGCGCGGCGACAAGCTGTTCGAATGGGACCCATACACCCTGCCGATTATCGCCGAGAAATCCGGTACGGCCAAATATGTCGATCTGGTCAACGGGATCGCGGTCCGTGAGGATACCGATGACGCAACGGGCATGACCCAGCGCATCGTGTCTGACTGGCGCGCGGCACCGAAAGGCAATGAACTGGCCCCGAAAATCATCATCGTTGGTGCTGATGGGGAACCTGCCTTGAAAGACGATGGTAACCCTGTGTCCTACGGCATGTCGGTTGACGCGGTTCTGTCTGTTGAAGACGGGCAGGACGTCAAAGCCGGTGATGTCGTGGCCCGTATCCCGCGTGAAGGTGCGAAGACAAAGGACATCACCGGTGGTCTGCCCCGTGTGGCCGAATTGTTCGAAGCCCGCCGTCCAAAGGATCACGCGATCATCGCCGAAATCGATGGTTACGTGCGCTTTGGCAAGGACTACAAGAACAAGCGCCGTATCGCGATCGAAAGCGCCGAAGACCCGGATATCAAGGTCGAATACATGGTACCCAAGGGTAAGCACATTCCGGTTGCGGAAGGTGATTTTGTCCAGAAGGGTGATTACATCATGGACGGCAACCCGGCCCCGCACGACATTCTTGCGGTCATGGGTGTCGAAGCCTTGGCCGATTACATGATCGACGAGGTGCAGGATGTCTATCGCCTGCAGGGTGTGAAGATCAACGACAAGCATATCGAGGTTATCGTTCGCCAGATGCTCCAGAAATGGGAGATTCAGGACAGCGGTGACACGGTTCTGCTGAAGGGTGAAAATGTCGACAAGGCCGAGTTTGACGAGGCCAATGAAAAGGCATTGGCCCGTGGTGATCGTCCCGCCCAGGGTGAGCCGATCCTGCTTGGGATCACCAAGGCGTCCTTGCAGACACGGTCGTTCATCTCGGCCGCATCCTTCCAGGAAACGACCCGCGTGCTGACCGAGGCGTCAGTCCAAGGCAAGAAGGACAAGCTGATCGGTCTGAAAGAGAACGTGATCGTCGGTCGTCTGATTCCGGCCGGCACGGGTGGGGCAACCCAGCGTGTGGCGCGGATCGCAGCCGAGCGCGATAACGTCGTCATCGAAGCGCGTCGGGAAGAGGCCGAAGAGGCCGCACGCCTGGCGGCCCCGATGGAGATGGCGAACGAGGTGTCTGGTGAGGATACGTTCGATGATCTGGTCGTCGAAACACCGGAGAGTGCGGGTGAGTGATCAACCCGTATGACATGCAAAAGGCCCTCGCTGCGCGAGGGCCTTTTTCTTTGGTGGGTTGGGTCACCAAAAGAACCGAACAGATCGATGCACCATCATCCTGATTGCAGGAGAGTGTGAGTGGGCATCGCGCGCCGGTCAGCTTAGGCAGCTATCGTGGTTTCCGTGTCGTTGCGAAAGTCGTGCGAACCGTCCTGCTGCATCGTCGCAAGGCGATCGGCGGCAAAAGCGAGTTCGTCCCGCATCTCGGTAATCGTTTCTTCCAACTCGTCGCGTCTGGCCTGCAGGTCGGCGAGGTGTGTCTGCGCGAGTTCGTAGGTTTCTTTCAGCTGGCGCAGCTGACCGTTTTCTTCGTTATAGAGATCGAGTAGTTGCCGCATTTCTTCGAGGCTGAACCCAAAGCGTTTGCCGCGCAGGATCAGCCGCAAGCGGGCGCGACAGGTGCGGGTGAACAGCCGCCGTGTGCCTTGGCGGACAGGGGACAGCAGTTCTTTGGCTTCGTAAAAGCGCAGGGCGCGGGGTGTGACGTCAAACAGTTCGCACATTTCGCGGATGGTCAAATAATCTGTGGTCATCTCATTCTCCAATATCTGGGGCGTGGACTGTCGCGTCGTCAGACAGCTTACGCCGAGTAAGTGATGAAGCTGATTTAGGGTGTGCTTGACCTATACGTCAGGCATCTGCGGGTTAGTTACATGTTACATTCAATGTTTTCAGATGCTTAGGTTAGAGTTCGTCACTCAGTTCGGTCGCCAGTCTTTCATAGCGGGCGACGAAATCGCCGGGTTGCGCCGCTTCGGAGCAGAGTCGCGGATAGGTCACATCGGCAAAATGCTGCGGTTCGATGTCGGGCCAGTTGCGTCTTTGGGCCTGTATGAGGTTGGCGGCATCCTGGGTGCGCCCCAGTTCGTTCAGGATCATCGCATGTCGCATGAATGTGTAGGGAATTTCAAAGACCAGTGCTGCCCTTTCTTCCCATTGCAGCGCTTCTTCATAATCGCCCTGATTTGCATGTAACCAGGCAACCCATGTGAGGGTCAGCCAACGGATCGGGTTGTCGGCGGAAAGCCGGCTGTCGAAGTTTTCGGCCCATGCGATGGTGGTGTCGGGCGGTTCGGCGCAGGTATATGGCACGACCCGCGCCAGAAACCGGGCGAGGTCGTGGCTGGGATCGAGTTCGACGACGCGGCGCATGGCGGCGGTGCTTTCCCCGACCATGCCGGAATGCCAGAAGGCTTGCGCGACGTTGAACATGACGTCAGCGTTCAGCGGGGCGAGTTCCATTGCAGTGCGGGCGTGGGCAACGGCGGCATCGCTTTTCTCTTGGGAGTTCGATGGCCCATACACGTTGGCGAGGTATGACAGTTTATCCGCCATCACCGAGTGCGCGGCCCCGAATGCCGGATCTTTCTCCAGGGCGATCTGCATCAGTCGAATACGTTCAAGTTCCCAATCGACCGAGTTTATGGCCGGCCCCGGCACCCATGTGGCCATGATGAACAGCTGTTCGGCCGTCAGGGTCTCGGGATCCTGGCCTGCGAGCTCTTCTTTGGATGCGCCGAATACGCGGACGCGGAGTTCGCTGCCAAGCGTCTGTGCCACGCTTTCCTGCAGCTGTTCGCTGATGTCGACGTCCATGGATGTCGCCCAGACGACACGATTGCCGTTTTGCGACGTCAGCTCGATGGTCAGGCGCGCCCGGTCATTCGCGAGCCGGTTGGCCGTGCCGTCGATACGGAAATCGGCGTTCGCGACGGCGCCCCGATCGGCATTCGACGGGAGGACCGCGATCGCCCGGCTGCGTGACAAGGCCCGGCGCAGTGCCGTGTTGGCGGTGCTGGCGAGTTCGGGGTCGCCGCCAAAGGAGGCGACGTTCAGATCGACCGATCGTTTCGGTGCATCGCCGGTCGCAAATCGCTGATAGCCCAAGATGGCGGCCATCGTGCCTATGATCAGGATCGCGGAAAGGATCAGCGTGGTTCGACGGTTTTTGGGTGGCTTGGTGTCGGAAGGCACAATCGTCATGTCTGAAGAGGATCGGTCGCCGCCGGCGGCGCGAACCGTGATCGACGGACGGTATGTTCCGACCGGAAGCGCGACCTGCAGGCGCGTATTCGCGTGTTCGGAATTCTCGAACAGTTTGAGCGCGGTGCGTAACCGGCCAGCCGCCACCCGGACGCCGCTATCGGTTGATGGATCGAAATCGGGCGTTTTGTCGAAAACGTCCAGCCCGATCGCATAGGCTTTCAGGCTTGCGCCGTCGCCGGCCATTTCCTGTTCCAGCACGTGCACCAGCAGTTTGTGAAGGCGGCTGTCCTGTTCGAACACACCGGCGCGCAGCACATGTTCCAGATATTGATCAATGTCGGCCTGACCGTATTCGTTAGATTGTGCGTCATCTGCCATAACGTCAGGTTGCGGCATAAGTTGACGTAAGGTCAACTATAACACTCGGTCTGCTGAATATCACCGGATTAGCAGTGATCGCGCGCCGCGGCCGTCGCGTTGCCGGTTTGCGCCGAAGAACCAAGGCATTCATCCGCGATACATCGCTGGTCACCTGTTGGGTGCGCTGGTAACGGTGCGTCATGCCCCAGCTTTCCGACAATCTTCGCGGTGCGTTTTTGATGGTGGGTGCCATGTGTGGCTACACGATCAACGATGCCTTCATGAAGTCTGCCGCAGCGGATGTGCCGCTGTTTCAGGCGATCCTGATCCGCGGGATCGGGGCGGTGATCTGTTTGACGATCATGTGTCGATTGCTGGGTCAGTTACGCTTTGACCTGCCGCGTAAGGACTGGTCGCTGATCGTTTTACGCGGGCTGTGCGAAGTGGGCGGCACGTATTTCTTTCTCACTGCCCTGTTGAACATGCCGATCGCGAATATCACGGCGATCCTTCAGGTGCTGCCATTGTCCGTCAGTCTTGCCGCTGCCTTGCTTTTGGGCGCGGCTTTGGGGTGGCGGCGGCTATTGGCGATTATGGTCGGTTTCCTTGGTGTTTTGATGGTCATCCAACCGGGGGGTACCGATTTCAACGGGTACAGCATCTATGCACTGATCGCGGTTGCGTGCGTCACGCTGCGCGATATCGTCGTGCGACAGATGTCCGCCGATGTCCCGCCGGTTCTGGTGGCGCTGGTCGCTGCTGTAGGGGTGACATTGCTGGGGGCCGTTGGGTCGGCATTCACGTCGTTCGTGCCGCTGACGGTTGCTGCGGGGCTCAAGCTGATGGGCGCGATGACCTGCCTGATCTTCGGCTACATCTTTTCCGTCACGGCGATGAAACATGGTGATATCAGCTTCGTCGCGCCGTTTCGTTACACCAGTCTGCTGGTTGCGCTGATCATCGGGTTTTTCATCTTTGATGAACTTCCCAACGTTCTGGCACTTTGCGGTGCGGCCATCGTCATCGCCACTGGTTTGTTCACCCTTTATCGCGAGGCAAAGTTGCGGGTCCGGCACAAGGGCGTGCCGGACCGCATCCGTTAGTCCGTGCCGAAAAAACGCCCGTCGACATCGACGTCGAAATCGCCCGAGGCACTGCCGTCCACGGTGCCATAGACAGCGTCTCCGATCCCGCGATCATTGTAGACCGCACCTTCGAGGTCGAGATTGAATTCCGACGTCTGTTCGAAACCGTCGGCGTCGACAAGCGTCAGATCACCTTGCGCCCCTGCGTCCAGATCACCCCGGTTTTCGAAACCAGCGATATCAAGGCTGCCATCCAGACGTTGGTCCGGCACGCCGGCCGGATCGATAAGGTTGATGTTGCGAACGTTGCCGTCGATGTCGTTGTCGGTGAAATCGACGCGCATGGTCATGTCGCCAAGGATACTGCCATTGACGTCACCGCGGATGTTTGCCCCGACCTGACCGTCATATGTGACCGATCCGGTGGGTACGTCGTCACGTGGGGTGATCGGCAGGCGCGAGATGCGCTCGGCCTCGGCGAACGCGCGATCGACGTCGCGGATCGATACCGATGGTTCGTTTGGCGTGCTTGCGCAAGCCGACAGGGCCGCCAAGGCGGCCAAAGTGCAAATACTGCGTTGCATTGAACGTACTCTCCAAGTGCCCCGGTTTTCGGTTCAGCGAAATTGCGGTCGTAGGCTTTTCACCCTTTTGGAACAGGTGGGGGCAGGGGGTCTTGTTATGCAATAACCACGTTCATTTACCTTTGTTTCTTGCAGGAAACGGCCGTGCATCGGCGGGATGTTGACACCCTATCCGACTCCCCCTATACGCCGCTCATCCGGGCAGAGGACCATCCTCGCGCGTCCCGATATCATAGTTGAGTAGTCACGAACCGGGCCGCTATCGCCTTGTTCCTCTGGATACCCGCCGCACCGACCTACCCGGTAAGGGGTCGACTGCGGAACTTTTGTGCTTTTCGAATGCGAAGGGCATTTTTTGAAACCTCGCGTTTGAATAACGCACAAAGTGAAGAGATGGGAACATCAAACGATGCCAACGATTCAGCAGCTGATCCGCAAACCGCGCCAGCCAAAAGTCAATAAATCCAAGTCGATGCACCTGGAATCCTGCCCGCAGAAGCGGGGCGTGTGCACACGTGTCTATACAACGACGCCGAAAAAGCCGAACTCTGCCATGCGGAAGGTCGCCAAGGTACGCCTGACCAACGGGTATGAGGTCATCAGCTACATTCCCGGTGAAAGCCACAACCTGCAAGAGCACTCGGTCGTTCTGATCCGTGGCGGCCGTGTGAAAGACCTTCCCGGTGTGCGTTACCACATCCTGCGCGGTGTGCTCGATACGCAAGGTGTCAAAGATCGTAAGCAACGTCGTTCGAAGTACGGCGCGAAACGGCCCAAGTGATTACAACGGGATCATCCCGGACTTGATCCGGGATTTCCCGGCCCATTGAGACCCCGGATCAGGTCCGGGGCGTGCCAGAGAAACAAAAGAGAGCCCGACACATGTCACGTCGTCACGCCGCTGAAAAACGCGAAGTTCTGCCAGACGCCAAGTTTGGCGATATCATTCTGACCAAGTTCATGAACAACCTGATGGTCGACGGCAAGAAAGCCGTCGCTGAACGCATCGTCTATAACGCCTTTGACCGCGTTGAAGACAAGCTGAAGAAGGCGCCGGTGGAAGTCTTCCATGAAGCGCTTGAAAACATCAAACCATCCGTCGAAGTGCGTTCGCGCCGGGTCGGTGGTGCCACGTATCAGGTGCCCGTCGATGTTCGCCCTGAGCGTCGCGAAGCACTGGCGATCCGCTGGCTGATCGCCGCCGCGAAAAAGCGCAATGAAAACACCATGGAAGAGCGTCTTGCCGGTGAACTGCTTGATGCCGTCAACAACCGTGGCACTGCGGTGAAGAAACGCGAAGACACCCACAAAATGGCCGACGCCAACAAAGCGTTCAGCCACTACCGCTGGTAATAGGGAAACATCCAGATGGCACGTGACTATCCCCTCGAAAGATACCGCAATTTCGGCATCATGGCACATATCGATGCAGGTAAGACCACCTGTTCGGAGCGTATCCTTTATTACACAGGCAAATCGCACAATATCGGCGAAGTGCATGATGGCGCCGCGACGATGGACTGGATGGAACAGGAGCAGGAACGTGGGATCACGATCACGTCCGCTGCAACGACCACGTTCTGGGAACGGACCGAAAACGGCACCGAGCCTGACTCAGAAAAGCACCGCCTGAATATCATCGACACCCCCGGCCACGTTGACTTTACCATCGAGGTCGAGCGGTCCCTGGCCGTGCTTGACGGTGCCGTGTGTGTTCTGGACGCGAACGCCGGTGTCGAGCCCCAGACCGAAACGGTTTGGCGTCAGGCCGACCGCTACAAGGTGCCGCGCATGGTCTTCGTCAACAAGATGGACAAGATCGGTGCCGACTTTTTCAACTGCGTTCACATGATTGAAGACCGTACCGGGGCGAAAGCTGTGCCTGTCGGTATTCCGATTGGTGCCGAAACCGAGCTTGAAGGTCTGATCGACCTTGTCACGATGGAAGAATGGTTGTGGCAGGGCGAAGATCTGGGCGCATCCTGGGTCAAAGCCCCCATTCGGGACAGCCTGAAGGACATGGCTGACGAATGGCGTGGCAAAATGGTCGAAGCCGCCGTCGAAATGGACGACGACGCGATGATGGAATACCTTGAAGGCAATGAGCCTGACGTTCCGACGCTGCGCAAATTGCTGCGCAAAGGGACATTGGCCATGGCATTCGTGCCTGTTCTGGGCGGGTCCGCCTTCAAGAACAAAGGTGTGCAGCCGCTGCTGAACGCCGTGATCGACTATCTGCCCAGCCCGCTGGACGTTGTCGATTACATGGGCTTCAAGCCCGGCGACGAAGAAGAAATCCGTAACATCCCGCGTCGTGCGGATGATGACATGGCCTTCTCTGGCCTGGCCTTCAAAATCATGAACGACCCGTTCGTCGGTTCCCTGACCTTTACCCGGATCTATTCCGGTGTGCTGAAAAAGGGCGACAACATGCTCAACTCCACCAAGGGGAAGAAAGAGCGTGTGGGCCGCATGATGATGATGCACTCCAACAACCGCGAAGAGATCGAAGAGGCGTTTGCCGGTGACATCATCGCGCTGGGTGGTTTGAAAGACACGACAACCGGCGACACGCTGTGTGATCAGCAGGATCCTGTGGTTCTGGAAACGATGACGTTCCCCGATCCGGTGATCGAGATTGCGGTCGAGCCAAAGACCAAAGGCGACCAGGAAAAGATGGGCATCGCGCTGCAGCGTCTGTCTGCAGAAGACCCGTCCTTCCGTGTGGAAACTGACCTTGAAAGCGGTCAAACCATCATGAAGGGCATGGGCGAACTGCACCTCGACATCCTGGTCGATCGGATGAAGCGCGAATTCAAGGTCGAGGCGAATATCGGTGCACCACAGGTGGCCTATCGTGAAACCATCGGACATGCGGTTGAGCATACTTACACTCACAAGAAACAGTCCGGTGGTTCTGGTCAATTTGGTGAGGTCAAGCTGAACATCATGCCGACGGAACCGGGCGAGGGATATTCGTTCGAGTCCAAGATCGTCGGTGGTGCGGTGCCCAAGGAATATATTCCCGGTGTCGAAAAAGGCATCAAGTCCGTGATGGATAGCGGCCCGCTGGCTGGCTTCCCCGTGATCGACTTCAAGGTGGAACTGCTTGACGGTAAATTCCACGACGTTGACTCGTCCATCCTCGCGTTTGAGATCGCAGCCCGGATGTGTATGCGCGAGGGTATGCGCAAGGCTGGTGCGAAACTGCTCGAACCGATCATGAAGGTCGAGGTGATCACACCCGAAGAATATACCGGTGGCATCATCGGTGACCTGACATCACGTCGGGGTCAGGTGCAGGGTCAGGACACCCGCGGCAACGCGATCGCCATCGACGCAATGGTGCCGCTGGCGAACATGTTCGGCTATATCAACACGCTGCGGTCGATGTCTTCGGGCCGTGCGCAATTCTCGATGCAGTTCGACCATTATGATCCGGTGCCAAACAACATCTCGGAAGAGATCCAGGCGAAATACGCCTAAGCCCTCGGGCTTGAGCGCCTCGGACCCGATCCGGGGCCCTGTCACATTAAAGTTTTAAGGAGGCCATGATGGCTAAGGAAAAGTTCGAGAGAAACAAACCGCATGTGAACATCGGCACGATTGGCCATGTTGACCACGGGAAGACAACGCTGACGGCGGCGATCACGAAGCAGTTCGGCGACTTCAAGGCG
>NZ_JBBIFZ010000016.1:0-13368 GCF_037572755.1 Yoonia sp. 2307UL14-13
GCTGCCCGCAGGCACCGAAATGGTGATGCCGGGCGACAACCTGAAGTTCAACGTCGAACTGATCGCGCCGATCGCGATGGAAGACGGCCTGCGCTTCGCCATCCGTGAAGGTGGCCGGACTGTTGGGGCTGGGGTTGTGTCGAAAATCGTGGAGTAAGGTGTGGCTTGGGCGTCAGCCGAAACACAACTAGCGGGTGGCAGGTGAATACGAAGTAATTACCGAGAACTCACCAAGGTGCCAAACTGGCAGCGTGGGTTGCATCCACCCTACGTAGGGTGGGTAGAACCCACCGCACCGCGAAATGAACAAAGGCCGCTTCGAAAGAGGCGGCCTTTGCGTGTTTGAGCATAGGGCGAGCGTCTTGATGCCATCCTCGGTTTGCTCAAAGAATGAGTGCAAGCACCCATCCTACTTCGCCAAGCTCGTAAACCAATGCGAGGGAGACAATTCGCGGAATGTCGACACGCTTCCCATCCCCAGACACACTCCACCCCGTCACGCTACCCGACGGCACCGTTCATAAGGGCAATGTCTTTCTGAAGGCCGCCATCAAGCACCCGAACTGGGTCATCGGTGACTACACGTATGCAAACGACTTTGATCCACCCGAGAACCCGGCCGACTGGGCTGAACGCCTTGCCCCTTACCTGTTTGCCTTAGCCAATGATAAAATCATCATCGGCAAATTTGGCCAGATCGCTCATGACGTGCGATTCATCACCGATGGGGCCAATCACGCACGAGAAGGCTTTTCGACTTTCCCCTTTGCGATCCACCAGCCTGAACGCTTTGGCGCATATGCCAGCACGCTTCGACCCGGCCGTGATATTGTCCTTGGGCATGATGTCTGGATCGGCACAGGGGCACGTATCCTTGCGGGCAGCCAAATCGGCAACGGTGTGATCATTGGTGCAGGTGCTGTGGTCAGCGGCGTGATCCCCGACTATGCCGTCATCATGGGCAATCGGGCGACGATCCATCACATGCGCTTCAATCATGATACGATCGCGGCCCTTAATCAGATCGCATGGTGGGATTGGGGCATTGATAAAATCCTGGCAAACGAGGAGGCAATAACCGGTGCCGATATCTCGCGGCTACGAGCGGTTTAAGGTCCGGCGGCGACGCCCGACAGTTCATCCGCGCGATCCTTTGTATTCTTGAGAAACTGCTGAAGATCATCCCGTAGCTCAGCGCCGTCCTCGGGCGTCATCTTGCGGGGGATATCTTGGGGAAATCTGGCAAAGACACAGGAACCAACGGTGAAAGGGCAGGGGACCAGCATCCTGTCCCAGCTGCTCACCCGCCGCGCCCGCCGGGTTGCGAAGGCGTAGCTGAAGACGGGCCGTCCGGTGGCCCGTGCCCAATCCAGTGGCGGGTCTTTCAGCACCAGCGCCGGTCCCTCTGGCCCGTCGGCGGTGATCCCGATGCTGATCCCATCTTTCACCCGTTTCATGATCTGCCGAGATGTGGCGACATTGGATAGTTTTTCGCTCATCTCGAAGGGTTCCAGCCCCAGTTGCCGCTGCAGCGCACCAACGACCCGCCCGATCGGCGATCGCGTGTGGATCGTCGAAAGCTGACCATGACGCAACGGCCAGTGATAGGGACCCAGAAGTAGGCGACTGTGCCAAACGACGAGAATGACGGGACCGTCGGCGAGGGCTGCCTTCAGGTCCTCAAGGCCTTCGATTTTCCAGCGTGTCGTTCTGAAGCAGAAGCCGAAGTAAAGCCGCGCGACAAAACCCAAAACCCAGGCCAGCGCTTTCGAGTTTTCGAGGCGTTTACGAAAAGACACGGATCATCACTGCAGTTCGCGGGCACATGGCCCTTTGTTGCGACATTTCCCGTGGGAAAGACAAGTCTCTCTTGATCCCTCGTGCATTTCGGACTACCCCGGCATCCGGTCATAGGGGTATAGCTCAGTTGGTAGAGCGGCGGTCTCCAAAACCGTAGGTCCCGGGTTCAAGTCCTGGTGCCCCTGCCAGACCCGATCGCCGTCTTTCGGAGGATCATCAGACCCCATGACATCCGCCGAAGATTTCACGCTGACCTTTCATATCGGCGCGCACAAGACCGCCACGACGCATCTGCAGCGGTCGTTGGAGCATGCGGCTGATGACCTGGTCGATGCAGGTGTACGCTATTATGGGCCCGATTACTTTCGGTTGCCGGGTCGCACGATCAACAGGTTATTCAGCCTCAAGCCAAGATTCGCCAAGGAAAATCGCCGCAGCGCGGCGGATCAGTTGGCGCTGATGCGCAAGGGTGCGAATCGTCTTTTGTTCAGTGAGGAAAACTACGCAGGCGCCTTGAACGTGTCACGACCGGGGCAGGTGATCGATCGATATCCCGACGCGGGCGCACGGATCGAAAAACTGGTTGCGGCGACGGGTCTGCCCGGGATCGATCTGTGTCTGGCCATTCGTCATCCGGCGACCTTTCTCAACTCTGCCTATGGGCAACATCTGCTGGGTGGACGGGTTGTATCATCGGCGGATTATCTGGCCGCCCATCCTCTTGAAGGGGTAGATTGGAGCGATCTGGTTGTGCAGTTATCGGCGGTGAGGACGGTCCGCCGGATCACCGTCTGGCGGTATGAGGATTACCGCCCGCTGTTTCGCGATATTTGTACGGCTTTGGTGGGTGCGGCCGCCGCCGATTTTATCACCCCTTTCGGGCGGCGATCACATGCTGGGCTTTCGTTTGACGCCGTCACCGCAGTGCATGCCGCCTATGACGGGCGCAATGGTGATGGCCTTGCCGGTCGGTACCGTGCGAAATATCCGATCGGCGATGCGCATCCGGCCTTTGATCACTTTGACGCCGCAACGCATGACAGGGTCACCTTGGCCTATGCGGATCAATGTGCGCAGATCGCTTCTCTTCCCAAGGTCAGGTTCCTGCGACCCACCGTTTGATCTTGAAAACAACAAGACGACCCCGTATGTCGCCTCATGACCGTGAAAGAGGATACCCGCTGATGGCCATCGCCAACCCCGTGAAGTTCATTCAGGAAGTGCGCGCCGAAATCGCAAAGGTGGTTTGGCCCACCCGCCGCGAGGTCGTGATGACCACGATCATGGTGTTCATCATGGCGGCGCTGACGGCTGTGTTCTTTTCGCTGGTCGATCTTTTGATCCGTACCGGGCTGCAGGGTGTGCTGAGCTATTTCGGCAGCTAAACCGACGACGGCCCCTTGAAAACCTTGGGCGACAGGGGTAAGAGCGCTGAAAATCCGGAACTGGCGTGCGGCGATGTTGCACGCCGCTTTTATTTCCGGGACTCGTAAATCACGGACCACTGCGGTCCATACAGCTAAGGTACACGGACAGATGGCCAAACGGTGGTATTCGGTAAGCGTTCTTTCGAACTTCGAAAAGAAGATCGCGGAAGAAATCCGGACCAAAGCAGAAGAACGTGGTCTGTCTGAACAGATCGACGAAGTGCTGGTGCCGACCGAAGAGGTGATCGAGATTCGCCGCAACAAGAAGGTGACTGCCGAACGTCGCTTTATGCCCGGTTACGTGTTGGTGCATATGGAGATGTCGGATGAGGGGTATCACCTGATCAACTCGATCAACCGCGTCACCGGGTTCCTAGGCCCGCAGGGCAAGCCGATGCCGATGCGCGATGCCGAGGTGAACGCGATCCTGAACCGCGTGCAGGAGGGTGAAGAGGCGCCACGCACGCTGATCAATTTCGAAATCGGTGAGAAGGTCAAAGTCAACGACGGTCCGTTCGAGGATTTCGATGGTATGGTCGAGGAAGTGGACGAAGAGAACCAGCGCCTGAAGGTGACGGTCTCGATCTTTGGCCGGGCGACCCCGGTCGAGCTGGAATACACGCAGGTCACCAAGCAGTAACCATGCGTGTTCAGACGTGGGAGCGGCAACGCGAACCACGGCATAACCGCCCTTCGGGGCACATGTAGGGTGGGTCTGACCCACCGCTGAAAAAGGAGAGGCCACATGGCCAAGAAAGTAATGGGGACCCTGAAACTTCAGGTTCCTGCCGGACAGGCAAACCCATCCCCTCCCGTCGGTCCCGCATTGGGTCAGCGCGGTATCAACATCATGGAATTCTGCAAGGCGTTCAACGCAAAGTCTGGCGATCTTGAGCCCGGCGCGCCATGCCCGACCGTGATCACGTATTACCAGGACAAGTCCTTCACGATGGACATCAAGACGCCGCCAGCGTCGTACTACATCAAGAAGGCTGCCAAGCTGAAATCCGGTTCGCAAACGCCTGGTAAGGCTGTCGCCGGGTCGATCACCGCCAAGCAGGTTCGCGAGATCGCCGAAGCGAAAATGAAAGACCTGAACGCGACCTCGATCGAAGGTGCGATGCAGATCATCATGGGCTCTGCCCGCTCTATGGGTGTGGAGGTCAAGTAATGGCAAAATACGGTAAACGCACGACCGCCGCCCGCGAAGCGTTCGACGGCAAGCACAATGTGACGGTCGAAGAGGCCGCCGCATTGGTCAAGGACAACGCCAAGGCGAAGTTCGACGAAACCATCGAAATCGCCATGCAGTTGGGCGTCGACCCACGCCATGCCGACCAGATGGTCCGTGGTACGGTGTCATTGCCGCATGGCACAGGTAAAACCGTTCGCGTCGCTGTCTTTGCTCGCGGTGAAAAGGCGGACGAGGCCAAGGCAGCCGGTGCCGATATCGTCGGCGCTGAGGATTTGATGGAAACCGTCCAGGGCGGCACGATCGAGTTTGATCGCTGCATCGCGACACCAGACATGATGGCGATCGTCGGACGTCTGGGTAAGGTTCTTGGCCCACGTAACCTGATGCCGAACCCACGTGTCGGCACGGTAACGATGGACGTCAAGCAAGCTGTCGAAGACGCCAAGGGTGGTCAGGTCCAGTTCAAGGCAGAGAAAGCCGGTGTTGTGCATGCCGGGATTGGCAAAGCATCTTTCAGTGCCGAGCAAATCAAGGAAAACATGCTGGCCTTCGTCGATGCGGTCAGCAAGGCCAAGCCGACAGGTGCCAAAGGGACCTACATGAAAAAGATCGCCGTCAGCTCCACCATGGGGCCGGGCGTGACGATTGATGTGGCGTCTGCGACAGGCAACGCCTGATTGTCATAAGCAAATCACATTACGATAGCGGGCCGATTGGCCCGCTATTTTTTGCCAACGTGTTTCGCGTGATAGTCGGTTACCTAGCAATCAACGTGACGCCTCTTCACAGATGGCGATGTCATCTTCACAATAGATGGTGTCACCTTCTCGTTGCCGAAACATCCGCTCCATCCCCGAAAAACGCGCCAGCTTTCTGAGCTCAATATTCTCAAGTGATCGGATATCCGTGACGCCGCCATATTCGAAGCAGATGAAATCCGCGGTATCACACGAAAAAAATGTCTCGTTCGGTCGATCATAGTAGAACAACTGACCAAGGCGAACATTGCCGAAGATGATCGTGTCGCGCCGTGCCGCGATCCGCTCTAGCTCTTCTTTGCTGACATCGCCGGTTGCAGCCAAAATCATGTCGCGGGCGTCCATCATAGCAAATGGCGTGTCGATAGAATAATCCGCTTCGCTTGGATGTATCATCACGAATGGTAACCAGTTCCGATGCGCCTCTATTTCCAGAGGTGTCCCGCGAGAGTACTCCCGCGACTCATCAGACGTGATGATGACAACGGTGTTTTCAATCAAGCCTCGCGCCTCAAGGCCCTTCATGAGCTCCCCGACGGCATAATCCGCATAGATGCTGGCAAGGTGTCGGTCCGTGCTCGCAGAGGCTTGAAAGTCGGGTGGCACGTTATACGGGCTATGTGTGCCGGTCGTCAGAACCGACGCAAACCATGGCCGTTCGGGGCTGAACTGGTCGATCTGGGCAAGTGTCGCGTCAAACAAACTTAGATCATCGACGCCCCAGCCATTGCGTTGTCTGGCTGCCGTGATCTGACCCGATCCGATGATCGTTTCATATCCAAGCAGTGGAAGTTTTTCGTCCTTCTGCATGAAACTTAAAGGTGCGGCTTGAACAAATGCCGTCTGGTATCCGCGATTGCCCAATAAAAACGGCAGAGAGTCAGTCGTTTCTGGCGCTGATCCGTTCAGTTCGTACCAGCGCATAGGTACGTTGGTGAAATAGGGCATGCGACCGGTATGGGTCGAATAGATGCCATTTGCGGTCAAGAGCTGATGACCAATGTACTGGCGAAAGTGAATGTTTTCATCAGCGAGCGTCTGGACGTTTTGCATCTGGTACTTGGTCAGACTGTACTCGGATAGACCTTCGAGAAAGACGAGCAAAACATTATATTGTCCGGAGAAATCGGTCAGCGACTCCGCTGACTGCTGAAGTGTGCTGACAGCAAATTGGCGTGCATCTTCGGGTAACTCGGGAATGCCGATGCGGGGCATCATCGAATGGGTCTGTAGCCAGATCGGCCTGTCGTATCTTGCAGTGACCGGGGCGAGTATTGCTACAAGCGCCGCGACAACGGCGAATACACCAATGAGCTTGCGAACCGCCCGGTGCCTTGCATACCAGATGACAAGCCCTGACACGGCCAATAACCCGATGAAATAAATGATGAGGTCAACGGTAAACTGACCGGCGATGAACGTCGGATCGGTTGCCAAACCCAGCAGCGACAGGTCGATATTCGCTTCGTTATATTTGATGTGTTCAAGATTGGCAGCGTAAAAGAAGCATATGATCAACAGGCCCACATATCGCCCGACGCGCCCCAGCAGCGTCATAGGTACTGCAAGAGCTGCGGCGAAGAGCGCATCGGTTTTCAAGCCAAGCAAGATCGACGTTGCATGGTCATTGAAAAAGCTCTGAAAAGGATTGAGGCCATCGATGCTCTGAAAGTGCCAAGCATAGCTGCTGTTGCCATAATAGATCAGCGCAGCGGCGATCCGATGGCCCCACGAAATGATCAATGCCAGTGCAAAGTTCATGACAAGACTAGCGCCAAAGCGCGTTTTGCCTGACGTTCTCACTGTCATCTCGGTGTCGATATCTGATGCTGCCATAAGCTCTGGGCCTCTACGAAACCGTGGCCTGATACCGCAGTGGCTTCAAAAAGTGGATGGTTTTCCCGCAATAATTTTCGTTCTGGAAGGTGTGTCGCCGAGATACCGCAGCGGATGCGATTTTGCGGCTTCACATTTGATGCACCGGAAAGTATCCCAGCGCAGAAGTTCTGGCGATTGATTCGACCGGAACTTTATTCGTCCGAGACGGTGGGTTGGCATCAGCCTGTAATTCCTGCCTGAGACGGGATAGACCAGATCTTCCAAGGCTCCTGATGTCTTGGCTGGCACGCCCCGTTTGCATGGACTGTAGACTGTTGGGCGGCATCAGCCGGTCGACAAAAGTAGAGCCGGTGCCGGACCTTTTCGGTGCCAAACTTGGAGTGAAACTGTGGATAGAGCACAAAAAGAACAACTGGTCGAAGATCTCGGCCAAGTCTTTGAAAGCTCTGGCGTCGTAGTGGTGGCCCACTACGAAGGCATGACAGTTGCTGAAATGCAGGACCTGCGCGCGAACATGCGTGAAGCGGGTGGGTCTGTGCGCGTTGCCAAGAACAAGCTCGCCAAGATTGCCTTGGAAGGAAAGCCATGCGCCAGCATCGCTGAATACCTGACAGGCATGACTGTGCTTGCCTATTCCGAAGATCCTGTGGCTGCGGCCAAGGTCGTGGATAAGTACGCCAAGGAAAACGACAAGCTCGTGATCCTGGGTGGTGCGATGGGCGATCAAGCACTTGACCCTGCTGGTGTGAAAACAGTTGCCGGGATGCCATCGCGCGAGGAGCTTATTGCCTCCATCGCCGGTTGCATCGGGGCGCCTGCATCCAACATCGCCGGGGCCATTGGCGCGCCTGCTTCGAACATCGCGGGCATTCTTTCGACCATCGAAGAGAAGGCTGCGTAAAGCATCTGAATTGACTTGGGGGCGCGGCCCTCACGTTGGAACACAACTATTGGAAACGGAAAAAGCAAATGGCTGATCTGAAAAAACTGGCTGAAGAGATCGTTGGTCTGACCCTTCTCGAAGCACAAGAACTGAAAACAATCCTGAAGGACGAGTACGGCATCGAGCCTGCTGCAGGCGGCGCTGTTATGATGGCTGGCCCTGGCGGCGACGCCGGCGGCGAAGCGGCTGAAGAAAAGACAGAATTCGACGTCGTTCTGAAGAACGCAGGTGCGTCGAAAATCAACGTCATCAAAGAAGTCCGCGGGATCACAGGCCTGGGTCTGAAAGAAGCCAAGGACCTGGTCGAAGCTGGCGGCAAGATCAAAGAGGGCGCTTCCAAGGAAGAAGCCGAAGAGATCAAGGGCAAGCTGGAAGCAGCTGGCGCCGAGGTCGAACTGGCCTAAGCCGGATCGATTTGATCGATGGGAACCGGGTCGCGTGAGCGGCCCGGTTTTTTGTTTGTTAACAGGGCGGGCGCGCAACGGTTTGCGGGGATTTGGGCCGCGGGGACGTGACAGGGCTTAATGGCCATGTTTTGCTGGGGTTTGAGCGATGCAGAATGCGTGCAGCAGGTGTACACACAGCGTGCGTACGTTTGTGCGGCTGGGACGGGGTTAACGGGGCGTGCGGTGGGGAAGATTAATGGTTCGTGTGTTTGGAGAAGGCGTGTCTGGTTCGAGGCCACTGTCACCGATGCTGCACCGCGCACGAATGTCAGTTGTCGGTTTCTACGGCCAGTCGTCTGATCAAAACCAAGATCAGTATCACTGCAATGAACAGAAACACCGCACCGACAATCCATGCGACAGGCGTCGCGTAAATTTCAGCGACAGTTCCGGCCAAAACCAGACCCAATGCGGCCCCCAACTGTTGTATCAGCGATCTCAGAGATAGCATGGTCGACCGCTGATGGTCTTTTACACAGCGATGCAGAATGCTGCTGGCTGGCGTTTCGCTGACACCAAGGATCACGGAATACAGGATGAATACCGTCACGAAACCGATGATACTGCCCTGCAACGCCAATGCGATCTGCACACCTGCCAAGCACGCAAAACTCGCCGCCAGCGTCATGGCGTGCCGCCGCTTGAAGATCCGGCTGATATGCGGCGACAGAGATGCGCCGAAAGCGATGGAGAAGAAATAGGTCGCCGTCACGACACCGATGACGGTGTTCGCATAATCCTCGTCCAACATCGGCTTTGCATGGGTCGGCCAGAGCACCTCAACCGGATTGGTTGCCATCAGAAAGAACGCCAATGCTGCCAGAAGGATCGACAGCGTGGGATGTCTCAGCGCCAAAACACTCGCATCCTTTATCACCGTTGGGACATTCGCGAAGCCGTGCATGAGAGCAGTGGCATCTCTGGGGCGTGGTTTTTCGACAATGGCCACCATCGTGAAAACAAACACGCCCAACATCACGCCGAAACTTGCCACATAGGACACATCATAGATACTGGACCCAAGGCTTTGCGCGACCTCGCCCAGAATATCGGGCAGCAAACCTCCCACGATTGCGCCAATGGCCAAGCCTACGGCATTGGCCCATTGCGCTTTGGCCAGTGCAGGCTGGACATCCACGTTGGGTGCTGCGGCCCTGAAAGTTTCGACAAACCACGCATCAAGCGTGCCCGATCTGAGCGCGCGTCCAAAACCGATGAATGCAAATGAAAGCGCCAGAACATAGAAATCACTGGTGGAGAGAAACAGCCCGAGTGAAATCAGGCTGGCGACGACCGCCGTCAAAAAGACCGGCTTGCGGCCGGTGCTGTCGGCAAGGCCACCAAACGGCAGTTCCATCGCCATCGTCGTGAGCGAATAGACCCCGAAGAGAAGCGAGATTTGAAAGAGGTCCATACCACGGTCGGTCAATGCCAGAGCGACCACGGCGACTGTCAGTCCCATCGCAAAACGGTCAAGGAACTGGTGTATCTGAAACACGTGAATGTGCCGTCGCGCTGACGGGTTCAGTGCTGCGAAAGAGAACGCGATTTCGGTCGCCATTTCTGCAGCATCGTCGCTGCTGTCGACATGCACAATATCTCAGGTGAGCCGGAACATATTTCGTACGACAAAGCTGCCGTTCGAAAGGGCGCAAAGCACAGCAGCAAAGTCCGCATCAGCACCCATCTTTGATGCCTTCGCAAAAACGTGAGACGCATATGTAGCGAGCGTTCTTCGGCATATTACGGATAGGCCATAGCGAATACAACGGCTTCCGCGTAAGCTGCGCGGTATTGAGGCGGGTGCCTCTCGCGTTTTGCGGGTGGCGTTGATGGAGGAGAAAAACAGGAAAACCACGAGCAGCCAGTCAAATATCCAAGGGAGGAGCTATTATGAGTATGTGTTTATCCAGAGGACATGCCGCATTGTTTTTTGCGGCCACAGCCTCTGTCACGACCTACGCCGCTGCGGTCACCGCAGATACGAGCCCCAATATCAGCAGCCTGCAGCACGCGATCGTGCTGGAAGGTCTGTCGGACCCGTGGGATATGGCCTTTCTGCCGGACGGCACGATGCTGTTTACCGAAAAGTGCCAGGGCCTGTCCGTGCGTTTGCCCGACGGGACGGTCAACGCCCTGTTGGGCATGACCGAAAGCGAGGGATATCCCGAAACCGCCGATGATCTGTTCTGCGAGGGGCAGGCGGGTATGAACGGCGTCGCTTTCGATCCGGCGTTCGATGAAAATCGCCTTATTTATGTCTATTCGACGTCCAGCCTGTCATCGCCGCCGACCAATCGTGTCATGCGGATGATGTTAAGCGATGATTTCACCTCGGTTTCGGATCGTACCGATATCATCGACGATATCCCGTACAAGGAATTTGCGACGGATCATCCTTTTGGTGGCCCCGGTGCACATAACGGCGGGCGGGTCCGGTTTAGCCCCGCCGATGGGTTCCTCTATGTGACGACCGGCGACACCCATAACGGTGAAGTGCCGCAAAGCCCGACGCTTTTGGGTGGCAAGGTGCTGCGCGTCGATAGCGACGGCAACGCGGCAGAGGGAAACAACGCCGCCGATGGCTTTGATCCCCGTATCTACACTTATGGCCATCGCAATATTCAGGGCATTGCGTTTCATCCGGAAACGGGCACGCCGATCGTCGCCGAACATGGGCCTTGGCATTCCGACGAAATCACTGTTTTGGAGCCCGGTGGCAACGGGGGCTGGGACCCGCGTCCGAACATCGCCGATCGGGGTGACTGCCCGGATGATTATTGTGGTTATATGCCCAACCAGATGGACGGGATGAACGTATTTGAACGTGCGTCGTTCATGCCGATGACCGATACGGGCACCTACCCGGAGGCCATGCCGCCGATCTGGAACAACAATGGGTTATCCCAAGGCACGTCCTCTGCGGAGTTCCTTACCGGTGAGGCATGGGGTGCCTGGGACGGTAATATGGTCGTTGGTGTCATGGGCATCGGCTTTGGCGGCACGCCGATCGGGCAACGGATCGACGTGATCGAACTGGACGAGGACGGGCGATCCGTCGTCGACGTGACCGAGATGACGCTGCCGATGCAGCCCGGCCGTTTTCGGTCGCTGGTTCAAGGACCGGACGGTGCGCTTTATGCGGCGGTGGATGAGGGGGAAATCCATCGGCTTGATCCGAATTGAGCGGGTTCACCGGGTCGCGTTCGCGGCCCGGTTTTTTGTTGGTTAACGGCGCGGGCGCGCAACGGTTGGCGTGGGTTTTGGCAGTTGGGGCGTGAAAGGGCTTAATGGCCAGGTTTTGCTGGGGTTTGGGCGATGCAGAATGCGTGCAGCAGGCGTACACACAGCGTGCGCACGTTTGTGCGGCTGTGGGCGGGTTAATGGTGCGTGCGGTGGGGAAGGTTAAGGAAGGGTGAAAGCTCGCATAGAGAGTTCTGAAACATCCTTGAGATTAACCGAACTTTCCGGAACTTTGTGAGAAAATCACCAAGGTGCGGCCAACATGCCTTCACTGAATAAGTTGCGCCGCCTATAAGTGTACAAAATATAGCGGATGGCTTATGCATCAAGACAAGATAACGGTCTCAAACACCAATCTGCGCGCTTTGAAGACGGACAAAGCAAGTATCGTCTGCGGTGACGCGATGAAACAGTACGCCAAGTGGGACAGCCCCACGCTAATTGTTAGCGATGGGCCTTACGGTCTTGGCAAATTTCCTGGTGAACCGCACAGTACGGATGGATTGGCCGACTGGTATGCCCCGCATGCTGCTGCTTGGGCGAAGTTCTCAAACCCGTTCACTACACTATGGTTTTGGAATAGCGAAATCGGCTGGGCAAAGTCGCATTCTGCTCTGGAGATGAACGGCTGGCAGTATGAAGAGACAGTCGTTTGGGACAAAGGGGTGGCACATATAGCTGGTAACGTAAACTCGCGGACCATCCGAGGTCTTCCGGTTGTGACAGAGATAGCTGTTCGCTACACAAGAAAGCTGACACTTGCAGATGAGAATGGATACGAACTTCCTTTGAAGGAGTGGTTAAGGCATGAGTGGCAACGTTCCGGTTTGCCACTTTCGCAAAATAATGAGGCCTGCGGGGTCAAGAATGCTGCGACTCGTAAGTACCTGACGCAGTGCCATTTATGGTATTTCCCACCGGGCGACGCGATAGTCTCAATGTCGGCTTGGTGCACAAAGCATGGAAAGCCCACGTCACGACCATATTTCACTCTTGATGGCATTAACCGGCCGGAAGCCGATGAATGGGATGCCCTTCGCGCAAAATGGACACATACGCACGCGATGACAAATGTCTGGCGCGCGCCGCCAGTTCATGGTGGTGAACGGGTTAGGAATCCAAGGGGTAAAGGCTACTTGCACGCCAACCAGAAGCCCGTCGCTTTAATGGAACGTCAGATCATTGCGGCGTCCGACCCCGGCGACGTGATATGGGAACCCTTCGGAGGACTAATGTCTGCAACCATTGCTGCCGTAAGAAATGATCGTAGGGCGTTCGCCGCTGAACTGAACCCGACATTTTACGAAGGGGCCCGCAAAAGACTGCTGTTGGAAAAGCAACGTTCGAATATGCGAGCCATTTCATGACGGTTACCGCTCCGCGACCGACCCGTACTGGAGGTCCCGACCATGAGTGGGTCCATAGGAAGCTGTACGACCGGGTACTGGATGCTCTCCATGCTGATTTATGACGTCCCTTCGGATCGCGGGCATCAATGCAACCGACTTATTTACACTGAACACGCCGTTAGGCGCGGCGATAGAGGGCTCAGTGGTTGAGAACCTCAACTCTTTGCGTGAGCTTTGGGATCCAGAGTGAGGTGCCCCTAGTTTCCTAGACACCCGCCTGTTTTAGTTTGAGCTGTCTTTCTTCGAAGTCAACGGGCGACAGCATGCCGTTGTTTGTGTGCTTGCGTTTCGGATTGTAGAACATCTCG
>NZ_JBBIFZ010000017.1:0-8222 GCF_037572755.1 Yoonia sp. 2307UL14-13
CCCGCACCGTGATCTGATGCACCGCATCCCGCTTGAAATCGTCGCTGTAATTGCTTGTCCCCATGTCGGCCTCCTCGCCTCAAAGTTAGGGGGCAAAGCGTCTACAAATCTAGGGGCACCTCATCCTGCTGAAGTTTCACCAACTCGCGTATTTGATTCAGGTGTGCGACGACTCGATAGCGGTCCCAATGCTGTGCTGACTTGCCGTGCTGCTCTCGCCGCACAGAAAACTGCAAGATCGCATAAGCAACCATAGCTGATCCCAGCCGCGCAAACCAGTCCGGTTCGTGGGAGAAAAACAACTGCAGAGAAAACCAGCCAAAGAGAATGATTGGTAAAACTCCGAACAGTGTTGGCCGGATTTTGCTATCAAAGGTAGACTTGAAACTCTGGCTAATCATACTCGAGTATCGCTAGCATATTGGTTATCTCTTCCGCCGCTTCACATTCCCACCCCTTTGCCCCGGTCGCCCGGCCGTACTCCGCCCTGCGGCCTTCTGCGCATCACCAACAGCCTTCTCCACCGCCTGCTGCCTTGCCAGCGGATCATCACTCACCACCAGATCAACCGTCTCCAGCCGTTTGACCTCATCCCGCAACCGCGCGGCCTCTTCGAACTCAAGGTTCTCCGCCGCCTTCCGCATGTCGTCCCGCAGCCCATCAAGCACGGCCTGCAGGTTCCCACCTGCCATCGGTTTGTCGACCTTTGCGGTGACCCGGTTCATGTCCACATCACCTTTATAAAGACCCGCCAGAATGTCCTCGACATTCTTCTTCACCGTCTGCGGCGTAATACCGTGCTCTTCATTATAGGCCACCTGCTTGGCCCGCCGCCGGTTGGTTTCCTTCATTGCCCGATCCATCGAACCGGTGATCTTGTCCGCATACATGATTACCCTGCCATCGGCGTTCCGCGCAGCTCGGCCAACCGTCTGCACCAGCGAAGTTTCCGATCGCAAAAAGCCTTCCTTGTCCGCATCAAGAATGGCCACCAGCCCGCATTCAGGGATGTCGAGCCCCTCGCGCAAGAGGTTGATCCCAATCAGCACATCAAAAGCGCCAAGCCGCAGATCCCGCAGGATCTCGATCCGTTCGATCGTGTCGATGTCGGAATGCATGTAGCGGACCTTGATCCCCTGCTCATGCATGTATTCGGTCAGGTCCTCGGCCATGCGTTTCGTCAGTGTCGTGACCAGCGTGCGATAGCCCTCAGCAGCCACTTTGCGGACCTCGTCCAGCAGGTCGTCGACCTGCATTTCAACGGGACGGATTTCAATCTCGGGGTCGATCAGGCCGGTCGGACGGATGATCTGTTCGGTAAAAACACCGCCTGCCTGTTCCAACTCCCACGCCGCTGGGGTCGCGGAAACAAAGACGGATTGCGGGCGCATCGCGTCCCATTCCTCGAATTTCAATGGCCTGTTGTCCATACAGGATGGCAGGCGGAACCCGTGCTCGGCCAACGTAAACTTGCGCCGATAGTCGCCTTTGTACATGCCGCCGATCTGGGGAACGCTCACATGGCTCTCATCCGCGAAAACAATGGCATGGTCAGGAATGAATTCGAACAAAGTGGGGGGCGGTTCGCCGGGCGCACGGCCCGTCAGATAACGTGAATAGTTTTCGATGCCGTTGCAGACACCGGTCGCCTCCAGCATTTCAAGGTCGAAATTCGTGCGCTGCTCCAGCCGCTGCGCCTCTAGCAGCTTGCCTTCGCTGACCAGTTGGTCGAGCCTGATCCGCAGTTCCTTTTTGATGCTCTGCATTGCCTGCTGCATGGTGGGGCGCGGCGTGACATAGTGGCTGTTGGCATAAATCCTGATCTTCTCGAACGTATCGGTCTTTTCACCGGTCAGCGGATCGAATTCGGTGATCCCCTCCAGTTCTTCGCCAAAGAATGACAGCTTCCACGCGCGGTCATCCAGGTGGGCGGGCCAGATTTCGAGCGAGTCCCCACGCACCCGGAACGTCCCCCGCTGAAAGGCCTGATCGTTACGGCGATATTGCTGGGCAATCAGGTCAGCCATCACCTTGCGCTGATCATATTCACGACCCGCATACAGATCCTGCGTCATGGCGCCATAAGTCTCGACCGAGCCGATACCATAGATGCAAGAGACTGAGGCCACGATGATCACATCATCCCGCTCAAGCAGCGCCCGCGTCGCCGAATGACGCATGCGGTCGATCTGTTCGTTGATCTGGGATTCTTTCTCTATATAGGTGTCGGAACGGGCAACATAGGCCTCAGGCTGGTAATAATCGTAATAACTGACGAAATACTCGACCGCGTTTTCCGGAAAGAACCCTTTGAACTCTCCATAAAGCTGGGCAGCAAGCGTCTTGTTCGGGGCAAGGATGATCGCGGGGCGCTGCGTTTCCTCGATGATCTTGGCCATGGTAAAGGTCTTGCCGGTGCCAGTGGCCCCCAGCAGGACTTGCGATTGCTCACCGGCATCGATCCCTTCAGCCAGCTCCTTGATGGCGGTGGGTTGATCGCCAGCAGGCGCGAATTCGGTCTGCAACACGAACCGCTTTCCGCCCTCCAGCTTTTCGCGGGTTTTCACATCCGGGGCCGGATTCGACAGGTACATATGGGTGTCTGCGTGGGCCATCAGGACGCTCCTTTGCTCGCTCTGATACTTGTCTCGTTGGGTGCGATGTTCAAGAGGCGCTACTGACAGTTGGCGTCAGCAATTCAACATCAGCTCAAGGCACCTTCCGTCAGGTCGAGCAGCGTCTTGAGGTATGGCCGCAGTGCATGGCTGTTCGTGTTTTTGTCGGGTTGATGAAATGTTCTCGGGGCAAACCTCACGACCGCCCATTGAATAATGCGTGATGGATCGAAATCGTTATCTGCCGCGCAGATTTCTGCTCTTTTCTTTGTACGGGCGGCAAAGTCATCTGGGGGTATTTCACCAAAAGGCCGGCATATGCTTTTGGCGAATTCAAAGGCGGGATCACAACGTAAACCTTTTGGATCAATCATACGCGGACCTTCGGGCGTCAATATGATGTTGCCGAAATGTAGGTCGCCGTGGACAACACGCTCTTTGGTCGTTGTTTTGACAAGATGGTCCAGATGTCGCATTGCCTGTTTTAATTCGACCGACATTGTTTCATTTGACCGGGCCAAATATGTGGCGAATTTTCGCTGCAGTTTCGGGATCACTCGTTTATAAATGAATTGATATTTGAAGTTTGCCGCGCCAATCGCATTGGCGGTTGTGGCAAGGTGCTTCATGGCCCCACAATCGTCATTGGACGCAACCAGGTTTTCGATAGTGTGCCCCTCCAACCATTCCATAAGCACGGCAGTTCTCAGGAAATTGATACGGTAGATGCGCGGGCCAACATTTGGTGGGAGATCGCGCATAAACTGGATGGCAGCTCCTTCACCCGAAGCGCCGATCTTTTTGTAAAGTTTAAGCGCGGCACTGCCCTGAGGTGAAGTTGTTTTGTAAATATCGGCGCGTTTGGTTTCTGCAACTTTACAATGTATTTCCAGCCCCCATCGCGCCGCGATGGCGCGTGCTGTCATCTGATCGGGGTTTTCTTTCAATCTCATTGGTGCCCGCACCTTCTCTTCCGGTTCAATACACTCCCGACAGCGATGCGAACAACATAAGGAGAACTAGCGTACCAAAATGTTGAAAATTCATGCCCCGGCAAGATCAAGAAGTATCTTGATGTATTGATCGGCAGCAACAGGTTGCTGACCACGGGACGATCGAAAGAATTGGCGAACTGCGCGGGTCACGGCGGCCCATTGGATCAGACGCTCTGCCGATTCCCCGATTTCCGGAGCGAACACATCGGCACGACGGGTTATTTGATCGGCAAAGTGCGCCGGATCGGTCTGCTTGCCCGGATCGGGCAAAGCCAAAGCCATATCCATCGCCGGATCTGCACGATATCCTTTCGGATCGATAAACCGCGGGCCATCCGGCGTCAGGATGATATTGCGATAGCTCAGATCGCCGTGAATGACGGTTTCGGACCTCGTCGTCACCATGAGGCGGTGCAACAATCGCTGGGTCCGCAGAAAAAGATCGGCATTGGGCCCTTCGCATGTGGCGCGTTTCGCGCGATCAAGCTTATTTTGCATCTGTTTGGCCAGACGCGGGAACATAAAGGCATGGCGAAATGGCACTTTCTTTAGGGCCGCGGCCGTCGCCACCAAATGCTTTTCTGCCTCTTGCTGTCGACCGCTATGATACAAGTCCTCCAGCGTCGGACCATCCAGCCATTCCATCAGGATCGCGCGGCGCAACGGACTGACGCGCCAAAGTTTCACCGCGATCCCGTCGGGCAGACCACGAAGAAAGGGAACGGCACCTCCCTCAGATCCAAGTTTCCGATTCAGCTTTAACCCCCCCGGCCCCCGAGGCGTATCGACCCGAAAGACCGCACGATCACCTCCGTCGAGAATCGTCTGTTGCAGCTCCAGGTTCCAACGGCGCGCCACCCGCTCTGCCCACACGTCCATCGCAGTGTTTTCGGATGTCATCAGCTCGCCTTTTTACGAGGACTATCGTTGGCTTCCGGCCCGGAACTGGCCGTTTCGTCGACCTACCGCATCGGACCACGGGCTTCAAATCCCATTGACGCGCCTTTGCTGGCGCGTAGGTTTCGACAAAGCCAAACATACAGGAGCTGCCCATGTCATCCCACATCGACCCCGACAAACTGGACAAACTGGCCGAAGTCGCGGTGCGGATCGGGCTGAACCTGCAAAAAGGGCAAGACATCGTCATTACGGCGCCGATGGAGGCCGCGCCGCTGGTGCGCCGGATCGCGGTACACGCCTACAAGGCCGGGGCCGGGATCGTCACACCGTTCTTCAACGATGATGCCATCACATTGGCCCGGTATGAACACGCACAGGACGAAAGTTTTGACCGTGCCCCGAACTGGCTCTTCGAAGGTATGGCCGCCGCCTACAAATCTGGTGCCGCCCGGCTGGCGATCACGGGTGACGACCCTATGATGCTGGCCGAACAGGATCCCGCCAAGATCGCGCGTTTGGCCAAAGCGAATTCGCTCGCCGCCAAACCCGCCATGGACCCGATCGTGGGGTTCGAAGTGAACTGGAACATCGTGGCCTATCCCAGCGCGGGCTGGGCGGCCAAGGTTTACCCCGAGCTGCCCGTGGAACAGGCGCAGGGCAAGCTGATGGACGCGATATTCGCCGCGTCACGCATCGACGGCGACGATCCCGTGGCGGATTGGGAGGCGCATTCGGCCCGCCTGCAAAAGCGGGTCGATTGGCTGAACGACATGAACTTCAGCGCACTCCACTATGCCGGCCCCGGCACCGATTTGCACCTTGGACTCGCCGACGGGCATATCTGGAAAGGCGGCGCCTCACCCGCGCTGAACGGCATTGTCTGCCAACCCAACATCCCCACCGAAGAGGTCTTCACCTGCCCGCACGCCTACAAGGTCAAAGGGACGGTCGCCGCCACCAAACCGCTCGCCCATCAGGGCAACGTGATCGAAGACATCGCCGTCCGGTTCGAGGCCGGGCGGATCGTCGAGGCAACGGCATCCAAGGGCGAAGACGTGCTGAAATCGCTGCTCAACACCGATGACGGCGCCAGTCGGATCGGCGAGGTCGCCCTCGTCCCACATTCCAGCCCGATCAGCCAGTCGGGGATCCTGTTCTACAACACCCTCTTCGACGAAAACGCCTCGTGCCACATCGCCGTGGGTCAGTGTTATGCGGACACGATAGAGGGTGGATCAGAGTTGTCACCCGAAGAGCTCAAGCAAAAAGGCGGCAACCAAAGCATCGTCCACGTGGACTGGATGATGGGCTCGGATGCGGTCGATATCGACGGGATCACGAAAACGGGCGAAAGGGTGCCCGTGATGCGCGGCGGGGAATGGGCGTGATCGGAAAGATATCGGATCACTGAACCATCAAAATCAAAGGCATCGGCTACCATGCATGGCCGATATGTCGGTGACGGCCTCGCCTTCCGTTTCCCACCAAATCCGCCAGATTAGCGTGCAGGGAAATCGCGTTTTTTCGAAGGTCGCGACGTCTTTACTGACATCAAACCCTTGGGCAATAAGACCTGATGCGATTTCGTTCCGGGTCATCGGCAAGGGAAATGCCACACGCAAACGCTCTTGAAAGGCCGCGGTTGCTGTCTGGCTTGGCAAACCACGCCCAAATTCCGGGACACGCGGGAACGGCGGGAACAAAAGCAGATACGCGCCAACCAAAATGACAACCAAACAGACAGCGACAAAACGCGCAAAGCGTCGCATGATTTTGAACCTCTGGATAATGTCATCCGCAGTAACCGGATGATGCAGCCGCACAAACCGCGAAGCAACCCACGCCACGATCTCTTGCGCAAACCCCGCCAATCCCACATATAAAGCCAAACGCAGGAGACCGCCCATGCGCGCACGAATCTATCGCCCCGCAAGAACCGCCATGTCCTCAGGCACGGCCAAGACAAAGCAATGGGTGCTGGATTACACAAACGATACTGCGCGCGAGGTTGATCCGCTGATGGGATGGACCTCCTCCAGCGACACACAGGCCCAGGTCCATCTGACCTTCGACACCAAGGAAGAGGCGCTGGATTACGCCCGCGATAAAGGCATCGACGCCATCGTGCAGGAACCCAAACCGCGCAAGGCCAACATCCGCCCCGGCGGCTATGGTGAAAATTTTGCCACCAACCGCCGTGGTGCCTGGACCCATTGACCAAAGCTGACCAGCCGTCCGAACCCGGCCTGCGCGCCCGCGTCACGACATTTCTCGAAAGCCGCCAGATCAATGCGCTGATCATCGGCGTGATCCTATTCAATGCCGTCATCCTCGGCATGGAAACATCAAAGGGGCTGATGACGCAGGCCGGGCCACTGATCCTCGCGCTCGACAGGGCCTGCCTGACCTTCTTCGTCGTCGAAATACTGCTGAAACTCTTTGCCTATGGCGGGCGCTTCTTCCGCAACGGCTGGAACCTGTTTGACCTGGCGATCGTCGGCATTTCGCTCGTCCCCGCATCAGCCGGGCTCTCCGTGTTGCGGGCACTCCGCATTCTCCGCGTCCTGCGCCTCATCTCCGTCGCGCCCCGGCTGCGGCGTGTGGTCGAGGGTTTCGTGTCCGCCCTGCCCGGCATGGGCTCGGTCTTCGTGCTAATGGCCATCATCTTCTATATCGGCGCGGTCATGGCCACGAAACTCTTTGGCAACAGCTTCCCCGAATGGTTCGGCAGCCTCGGACAATCGGGCTACACGCTCTTCCAGATCATGACTCTGGAAAGCTGGTCCATGGGCATCGTCCGGCCAGTGATGGAGATCTACCCCTACGCCTGGCTCTTCTTCGTGCCCTTCATTATGGTCACGACCTTCGCCGTGGTAAACCTGCTCGTCGGTCTGATCGTGAACTCCATGCAGGACGCCCATGCCGAGGAAACGAACGCGGCAACAGACGAATACCGGTCCGAGATCATCGGACGGCTCGAGGCGATCGAACGCGCGCTGAAAGACCGCGAAAAATGAGACTTGCCAAACACGCACACAGCACGCGATATGAACCCCAGCGGTCCGGTAGCTCAACTGGATAGAGCAGCTGACTTCTAATCAGCAGGCTGAGGGTTCGAGTCCTTCCCGGATCGCCAAGATTGTTCCTCGTGACGTTCGACATCCAAAGTCCGTTTTTGCGACAAAAGACGGGTTTTGTTGAAGAACCTAGACGCCGTATCGCATTTCTACTCATGTCTTCAGGGTTTTACGCCGCTTTTCCGGGTCATTGCCGGTTCGGGGCCTTTCAACTGAGGATGGCGATGAGGGCGCATTGACTCACCAAGGGCACGTCGTTCACTGTTCGTTCCACAGGTTCCGGAACCTTTCATATCAGTCAGCCCGCCACCTTTTGGCCGGGCGAAGCGCGCGGAGGATGTTTCCGCGCCATGAAAGGACTCCGCCATGTCGCGTTCGCACTCCACGATCCGATTCCATGATCTCAAGTTTCTCGATGATGTCCCATCGCTCCGAAGCGTCGAAGAGCGGTTTCGGAAGTTCCTGAAGAGGACCCGCAAGGCTGGTCAGGAACGGGCCGTCGCCGAGGGGAGGATGACCGAGGACGATTGCCTCTACGACTACGAGCTGGTCACGGACGCGGACCTGCGCCGGATCAAGCGGCGCGCGATGCGGGTCTTGGAACGTGTGCATTCCTCAACCGGCATGTACCACCT
>NZ_JBBIFZ010000018.1:0-6147 GCF_037572755.1 Yoonia sp. 2307UL14-13
CGCACCGTGATCTGATGCACCGCATCCCGCTTGAAATCGTCGCTGTAATTGCTTGTCCCCATGTCGGCCTCCTCGCCTCAAAGTTAGGGGGCAAAGCGTCTACAAATCTAGGGGCACCTCAGAAATCCTCTGGGCCTCAAAGGCTACGGGTCTATTGCAGAGAACAACGAGGCCAGGCTGGCCGTCATCCGTGACCAATTCCAGCACCGGTCTGCGGTCGAGTTTGGCGTCAGCGAGGATCGGATCATCATATTCGAACGCTATACTGAGGCGGCTGAGGCCGTGCGGAATGGCAAGGCCGATGCCTACGCCAGCGTCGGTAGGGCACATGCGGGGTTCATCGAGCAGCATCCTGATTGGCCTTTGGAATTGGTTCTTGTGTCCGTGGAGGAAAAGCCGCCCGCATTCGGGTCGTTCGCCTTCAGCCTTGCCGACACACAGTTTCGCAAGGATGTGGACAGCATGCTTTCCGGATTTCTCGGAACGGAAGCCCACAGGGAGATGGTTGCGAAGTTCGGATTCACAGAAGACGAGGTAAACTTGGTAGCTGCAAGCTGACGTCTTAAGCAGTTGCCGTATCAGGGATCACCGTTGCTTCGTGTTCTTTCTGGCAGGCCAATTGATTAGCGCGACACCGGCAATTGCGGCAAACAGACCAAAGGCAACCGGCAGCGTGAACGTCTCGCCGAGGAACACGAGGCCGAGGATAACGCCGATGCCCGCCCGAAGATAACTCTGGCTGGCAACACCCATTGAGCCAAGTGTGCGGACCAGCCGGAAATATACCAGCAGCGCGACGCCCGTGCAGAGAATTGACAGCACGGCCGTCGCCGCGATTGCCACAGCACTCGGGGCGAGGGTCCACGGTTGGTCCAGCACCAAGGCAAGCGGCACCAGAACGGCCGAGGCCCAGATCATCGTGCCGGTAGCGGTCGCGACCGCGCTGATATGGCCGAAGCGTTTGCCGTAGATCGCGGCCCCGGCATAAAGAACGGCACCGACGAGGCAGGCAAGTTGTCCTGCGACCTGATCGCCCAGACCGCGCAGGGCATCGACACCGACGATCAGCACCACCCCCAGCACGCCGAGAGCTGCCCCGATCAGCTTGCGACCGCCAACGACTTCATGGCGCGTCACGAGCGCGGTGATCAGAAAGACGAATATGGGCGATGTCGAGTTAAGCACGCTCGCGAGGCCGGACTCCACATATTGCTGCCCCCAGGCCAGCACCGTCCAGGCACCGATGCTGTTGAACACCGCTTGAAGCAGAAGCATCCGCCATGTCCGTCCGTCGCGCGGCAATCTTTCGGCCCGCGCGCTCATGACCAGCATCAGGAACAAGGCAGCGCCAAATACCCGAAGCGCGATCAACGTGACTGGCGGTATCTCGGCCACGGCAAGTTTGATGAACAGATAGGACGACCCCCAGAGCAGGGCGAGAAGCGCCAGCAGCGGCAATTCTGTCCGTAGATTGGCGGAACTCATTCGTCGTGCGCCTTCCGGCTGTCGGAAGGGGCTTGCGCGCGGTCGAACATGCCATAGTCTCGGATCACGCTGGCAATCCGCAGGCGGTAGTCGTCAAACACGCCGCCGCGCCCCTTGGACTGCGCGCCCCTATGGGCGCTGAGATTGCGCCAGCGGGCGATGGCCACTTCATCCTCGAAGAAGGACAGTGACAGTATCTTGCGCGGATCGGTCAGGCTCTGGAACCGCTCGACCGAGATGAATCCCTCGACCTCATCCAGCATCGGGCGCATCTCGGCGGCGATATCGAGATATTCCTGCTTGCGCCCCTCAGCCGGTTCGACCTCGAAGATCACCGCGATCATGCCTTGTCCCCATGCGGCGCGGAGGCAAGTTTGAGCCACGTCCGATCCTCGCGCAGCAGAAACTTCTCTTTCTGGGCAAATTCATAGTTTTCTCGCCCGAGCGGGTCAGCCGAAAGCCGTGCACGGTAGGCTTCATAGTCGGCAAGGCTCGCCACGTTGTAAATGCCATAGGCTAGCGTCGATGACCCCTCATGCGGCGCGTAGTAGCCGATCAGGTCGGCACCGCAGCGTGGGATCGCCTGACCCCAGTTGCGAGCGTATTGTTCAAACTGGGCCTTCTTCGTCGGGTCAATGTGGTAGCGGATCACGCAGGTCAGCATGGCAAAGTCCTCTTGCTTGTTTTGCCAAGCATAGACATTTGCCTCCCGCTGATGCTTCGATTAAGGTCGAACCATGAAAGAAGGTCCAGACATCGCTCATATCGCCGCTCTTATCGGTGATCCCGCACGCGCAAATATGTTGACCGCGCTGATGAGCGGGAAAGCTCTGACCGTCAGCGAGCTCGCGGAAGAAGCCGGTGTGACGATCCAGACTGCCAGCTCGCATCTGTCCAAATTGGATGGTGGGGGGCTGTTGCGCCCGCGCAAGCAGGGGCGGCACAAGTATTTCTCGCTGGCAGGCGACGAGGTGGCGCATGTTCTAGAGGGTTTGATGGGTCTTGCGGCGGGCGCGGGCCATCTACGCAAACGCACCGGGCCGAAGGATGCCGAGCTGCGGCAGGCGCGTGTTTGCTACAATCATCTGGCCGGCGACATGGGTACGCAGATGTTCGACAGTATGATGGCCGAAGGGCACATTACGCTGGACGGAGACGACCTGACCCTGACGGACACGGGCGCGCTTTTCGCAGCCAAATTCGAGATCGACCTTGATGCGCTCCGCAAAGCCCGCGCGCCGCTGTGCCGCGAATGTCTGGACTGGAGCGAACGCAGATCGCATCTGGCAGGCAGCCTAGGTCGGGCGTTCCTCACGCGCTTTGAAGAAAAGAGGTGGGCCAAACGCGATCAAAAGACGAGGGTGGTTTCATTCTCGCCAAGCGGGATCAAAGAGTTCGAGCGGCTGTTCCAAGTGAATTGATCTTCGAGCGCCAAAAGCGGTCCGTTTCGCGAAACACCGTTACCATGTTAATATCGCCGTATGTCATGGAAACCCGATGGATATACGGACCTTGCCCCTTACCTTCTGGTGAAGGATGCCGAGGCGGTGATTGCCTTTTGTGAGGCGGTATTCAATGCAACCCGGCTTCGTGTGATCGCGGGCGATGATGTTGGCATCATGCACGCAGAGTGCCGCATCGGAGACACTGTGTTGATGATGGGCGAGGCAGATGGGCCATCTGCCATGCTTCACCTTTATCTTCCGGACCCTGACGACGCCATGGAACGCGCAATTGCAGCTGGAGCAGAAGTGATCCAGCCAATGGCAGAAAAGGGTGATGGCGACCGGCGTGGTGGCGTGCGCTCACCGGACGGGACGCAGTGGTTTCTGTCTCGTCAGGTTGAAGGAAGCTAACTCACTGGACAAATACGGCCTAATCTGCCGGCGGAATACCACGGGCTGATCGGATATGACGCGCGGCATCCGATGGCCACTTCGCATCCCAAATTGCATGTAGTGTTTTCGATGAGAACCTGTCGCATTATATGGTTTGCGGAGAAGAGCGGTGATATCCGGGAGGATTGGATATGTATGTTGTTGGCTTTGTAATCCCTGTGCCCTAGGGCAAACTTGAAGCCTATCGTGATTGGTCCGCACGTACCGCAGAACTCCTGACCGAATATGGGTGCCTGGAGATCGTTGAGGCCTGGGAAGACAACGTCCCCATCGGGACGCACACAGATTTCCGGCGTGCTGTCGATGCAAAGCCCGATGAAAAGATAGTGTTCTCATGGCAAAAATGGCCGGACAAGGCGAGCGTCGACGCTGTTGAGAAAGCCATGTCTGAAGACCCGAGATTTAATCCGCCCTTGGAAATACCTTTCGACCAAAAGCGTCTCATCATGGGGTGCTTCAAGCCGATCATGTCCACACTCTCCGATTTGGAATGAGCTGCAGCTAAGCTTACCAAAAGTCCTGCACTTCCGACATTAGTCTCGTGCCAAAATCTGCGCGGCAATAACGGTGGATTCTGTCCGCGTTCCTGCGCCTCGTGGGATCGGCGACTCGGCCCGCTAGGAACTTCCGGTGACGGCGGCGCAGTTTTGGGCCGCTTTTGACCAGCTCAGGCTGTGTGTAACCGCAGGTTTGCGCATCAGGCGTCACGCGCCATATCTCTGCAAAGACGAAGGGCGGCTGAGAGCCCACATTACGCTTTCGACGGGCCGCAGCGAATGACTGATCTGGGATCGTCGCGCTATTCTAGGACATTCCGCGATTCAGGATCATCACCGTGTGCTGCCCGAGCTCCATCCAGCGAAATAACCGTGCCAGACAGGAAACGCGAAGAATCCGAAACAAGAAACTCAACGGCATCGGCGACATCATCTGTAGATCCAAAAGGCATCAGAGGCTGAATGCGTGCCAGGCTCGAAAGGACTGCATCTCGGTCCTTTTCTGACATGTTCGACAAATGCTCGCTTGACCGGTCGGTTTCGATAGAGCCAAGGGCAAGCGCATTGCAGCGGATGCCTGCGGGACCGTAGTCGACTGCCACCGCGCGGGTCAGCCCCTCAATAGCCGACTTCGAAGTTGCGTAGGCTAAGGCTCCCGGGACCGGTCGTTGTGCCTGATGAGAGGAAATGTTGACGATTGCGCCCGGTACGCCAGCTTTCAAGAAAGACCGAACCGCACATCGACATCCAGCGATTGCTGGGGCCAGGTTGGTTTGGACAAGCTGGTACATGTCTGTGCTTGAGGAGGTATGCAGGTCGATATCCCGAAAAACCGACGCATTGTTTACCCAGCCACGCAGGGTGCTCGCGTCAGAAACTCGTTCCAAAACGCTTTCGAGTATTGTGTCGTCCGCGGCGTCTCCTGCGATCGCAACCAGGTGCGATGAGGTAGAGGACATGTCAGTCCATCTCAACGCCTCTTTGTTCGTATCGAGAGCGATTACTAGGCCGCGTTTCGACAGGCGCTCAGAAATCCTGCGACCGATACCTCCCCCAGCTCCAGTTACAACAAAGGCTTCGCCGTGCATTTCTTCTACCTCTTTGGTTTATCTTGGGAGTAAAACTCAAGGTGGCCATTCGAGCTAGTCCTAGCAACGTCTGGAAAGTCCGCATATGGAGTTTCAAGCCGCCAGTAGCGAATGACCGCCTTCTGAGCCGAGACCAGTTCATCCGCTTGTTCGCTACTTTGCCTCGCATTGGGCTTTCTTATAGCAATGCAAGAGTCGGGTAGCGTCAGAATGAAACGGTTGCCAGAGCTTCACCACTGACGTCCTGCACATCTTATTCTTCCCTGACCCCTTCGCTGATCTGGTCTGCGGCGCAGATTGCTTGCGCTTCCCAGACCTCAATTGCCATCGCGCCGATGCCGTCGGCTTTCCTGCCCCACTTTCGATGGAAGTCTTCTGGGGTCGACTGGCCCCTGAGCCAGTACCATCGTGAGACCGTCCTTGCCCATCTGAACTCACGGTCAAGACCGCAGAGCGGGGATGTCCGGATCATCGGGCCGATCGGTGCGGGATGACTGTCCACCTTACCGACGAGATGTGCCTGAGTGCCGTACTCCGACCTGATCGGCACCCAACCGAACAGGATGGGTGCATGCTCGAGGTCAGACTTGCTGGGCCCGACGACGGCCAGTTCGAGCGATCGCAGGCGCATCCGGGCGGCGACGAGGCGCCATGCATCCTCCACCGCAAGCACCCATTCGAGCGGCAGGACGTATCTCGCGCTCCCACTCCGGAACGGTTCGATTTTGGGAGCCACCTCCAGGATCAGCGCGATCAGGTCGGGGGAGATGTCGTCCCATCGAACCAGGGTCCCTCCCTCGTATCCATCGACCCGGACCGGCGCGATGGATTTCAGCTGCTGAAGGAGCGCGCTATCGTTGTCATTCGGGTCCACGATGGCTCTCCCAAATACAAGCCGCGCGCAGATAGGATGTCGATGCAGCCACAAGCTCCTCGGCATAGCCGCGCGAGACGTTGCGGATGTCCGTTTGACTGACATTGGCGCGTAACCGTCTGTGAGAATGCCCGACGAACCAGCCGTCCGGCTGATAGCCAGCGAGGATGAGCGCGCCTGCTGTTTGGAGCGCGTATTCACGGTTCAGGAGCGCGATCGGGTCGACAGCGAGCCGATAGAAGCTGTCCAAATGCAGGTCTCCGAGGATCACCACGCGGCCGGTGTCAAATGGGATGGTAAGCGTG
>NZ_JBBIFZ010000019.1:0-1154 GCF_037572755.1 Yoonia sp. 2307UL14-13
TTCCTTTCAGATTCATCACGTGGGCGTTTGTGTTTGGAAACATTGTTGGTTCACGGAATTGCGTGGGGGTGAAACCTGTGATCGGTTGAAACGATGTGACGCAGGGGCAAGCGGCGGTTCGGCGGGTTTTTGCACATATCCACATCCGGTTCTGTGCAAAAATGCGAAAGCCGGGGTCGGTAGGCAGTACGACCCTCATGTCAAGCACATGCGCCCATCACTTTCATCACCTTTTTCGTGATCGCCCCACACCTTCCCGAACGCCCCTCCAGCGACAATCTTAGTCTCATCGAAACGCAAGCAGACACGCTCTGCACCGCACCAAACACACGCTAGGAGCCATATCATGACCTTCAAGACTTTCGCCTTCGCCGCCGCAGCCGCCGCCATCACAGCCACAGCCGGCGCCGCCGACACATACTTTGAACAGGGCCGCACGCTGGATAGCGGCGACGTTCTGGAACTGGGCCTGATCACCGCTGACGGTGCAGGCGTGCTGGAAATCTATGACTTCCACACCGGCCAGCAGGGTCGTCTGCTGGGCACCGAGCGTCTGAAAGCCGGTGCCAACACCAATGTCCGCGTGAACACAGGGCTGCCTGTGAACCGTGACGTCATCGCCGTCGTCAACATCGACGGCCAGATCGCCGCGTCGAAATCCTTCGACGTGCAATAAGTCCCCCCGCTTCCGCATCGGCCCACGGGTCGGTGCGGGGGCACCCTTCTCTTTCTGATGAAAACTCTCACACACTTCTCTGAACAAAGGATGAATACCATGATGAAATCAATCGCACTCGCCGCCGCCGTTGCCGTCACCGCCACCGCAGGCGCCGCCGACACGTATTTTGAGCAGGGCCGCACGCTGGACAGCGGCGACGTTCTGGAACTGGGTCTGATCACCGCCGAAGGTGCGGGCGTTGTCGAAATCTACGACTTCCACACCGGTGAACAGGGCCGCCTCTTGGGCACCGAACGGCTGAGCGCCGGCGCCAACACCAACGTGCGCATCAACACCGGCCTGCCCGTCAACCGCGACGTCATCGCCGTCGTCAACATCGACGGCCAGATCGCCGCGCAGAAAGCGTTCGATGTGAATTAAGACACCCCTCTGTCACCAAGAAAGGTCGTCCACCGCAACGTGGACGGCCTTTTTT
>NZ_JBBIFZ010000020.1:0-1142 GCF_037572755.1 Yoonia sp. 2307UL14-13
ATGGCTAAGGAAAAGTTCGAGAGAAACAAACCGCATGTGAACATCGGCACGATTGGCCATGTTGACCACGGGAAGACAACGCTGACGGCGGCGATCACGAAGCAGTTCGGCGACTTCAAGGCGTATGACGAGATTGACGGCGCGCCTGAAGAGAAGGCCCGCGGGATCACGATCTCGACGGCCCACGTGGAATACGAAACCGACGCGCGCCACTATGCCCACGTCGACTGCCCCGGCCACGCCGACTATGTCAAGAACATGATCACCGGTGCCGCCCAGATGGACGGCGCGATCCTGGTGGTGAACGCCGCTGACGGCCCGATGCCGCAAACGCGCGAGCATATCTTGTTGGGTCGCCAGGTTGGCATCCCATATATGGTTGTCTTCATGAACAAGGTCGATCAGGTCGACGATGAAGAGCTGCTCGAACTGGTCGAGATGGAAATTCGCGAATTGTTAAGCTCTTACGAATATCCAGGTGATGACATTCCAATCATCGCGGGTTCTGCCCTGGCCGCACTGGAGGATCGTGACGACAATATCGGTAAGGAAAAGATCGCCGAACTGATGGCGGCTGTGGATGAGTACATCCCGACGCCTGCCCGTGCGGTGGACCAGCCGTTCCTGATGCCGGTCGAGGACGTGTTCTCGATCTCTGGCCGCGGGACGGTCGTGACCGGCCGTGTGGAGCGTGGTGTGATCAATGTGGGTGACGAGATCGAGATCGTCGGCATCCGCGACACGCAGAAGACGACCTGCACAGGTGTCGAGATGTTCCGCAAGCTGCTGGACAGCGGTGAAGCCGGCGACAACATCGGCGCCCTGCTGCGCGGTATCGACCGTGAAGGTGTGGAGCGTGGGCAGGTCCTGTGCAAGCCGGGCTCTGTCCAGCCACACACAAAGTTCGAGGCCGAGGCCTATATCCTGACGAAGGAAGAGGGCGGCCGTCACACACCGTTCTTTGCGAACTACCGTCCGCAGTTCTACTTCCGCACGACAGACGTGACCGGCACGGTTGAGCTGCCCGCAGGCACCGAAATGGTGATGCCGGGCGACAACCTGAAGTTCAACGTCGAACTGATCGCGCCGATCGCGATGGAAGACGGCCTGCGCTTCGCCATCCGTGAAGGTGGCCGGACTGT
>NZ_JBBIFZ010000021.1:0-1093 GCF_037572755.1 Yoonia sp. 2307UL14-13
GTTTGGAGCGCGTATTCACGGTTCAGGAGCGCGATCGGGTCGACAGCGAGCCGATAGAAGCTGTCCAAATGCAGGTCTCCGAGGATCACCACGCGGCCGGTGTCAAATGGGATGGTAAGCGTGTCCATCGTGATCTCCTCAGTTCAACATCGGTTGTTGGGCAAGCGTCTCGGCCCGGTCCAGCATCCGGCTGACTGTCCGCAGGCTGAGGCAGGCGTTGGCGAGGGCATCGCCCTCGAAGACGTCGAGCAGAGCCGCTAATGCAGGTTCTGGTAGTCCACGTCGCCTGCCTTCGGTGAGGGCAAAGACGCTTAATTGCTCTATGGTGAGATCCGGCAGGTCCAGCACCACGCACCGGCTTTGAAGCGGCTCCGGCAATCCTTCGCGGCCATTGGCGGTCATCACCCAGTTGACCCAGGACATGTCGAATTTGACTTGGAAGAAGGGGCACTCCCAGCTGGCCGCCGTCATCCGTTCCAGCAGCGGAAGCAGTGCGTCGGTCAGGGTATGACGGCTCCCTCGCGTGGAATAGGTATCACCCGCTTTCTCGATCTCATCCAGAATGACGAGTGGCCCGCCATGCCGCTCTTGCAAGATGGTCTTCATCACCTTGCCAGGATGAGCGCTACTCCAACCGCGTTGGGAGCCCACAAGCGCGAAGGTCGCAGGCTCGCCCGTCGCATCGATCTGTGTGGTAGGAACCGACAAGTGATGCGCCAAACGCCGCGCCCAGTAGGATTTCCCGACGCCCGGCGAGCCGACCAGCACGAGCGGCGTGAACCGCGCGCCCGGCAGCTCGTCGCGGGCAGAAGCCCGCAAGCCCTGCCAGACCACCTCCGTGACAGGCGCCATCCACGGCATCTCTGCGTGAAGCGCGGCGGCAATCTCGTCGGCCTCGTGCTCGGTGGCGACCCGAGCAACGGGGAGGCCGCCCCGCAGTGGAGTCAGCCGTGCGCGGGTCTCTTCGGTCAGGTGGTACATGCCGGTTGAGGAATGCACACGTTCCAAGACCCGCATCGCGCGCCGCTTGATCCGGCGCAGGTCCGCGTCCGTGACCAGCTCGTAGTCGTAGAGGCAATCGTCCTCGGTCATC